>NZ_JACCCN010000001.1:0-1620302 GCF_013410075.1 Xanthomonas sp. JAI131
CCACGGCGGCCAAGAGCGCATGGACCTATAACGCACGAGGCCAGCAAACCGCACGCTGCGAAGTCGATCCGTCCGTGTCCGCCGCCATGAGCTACACCTGCGGCAGCGCCGCCAACGCGCCGTCCGGCGTGCGCCAGTGGCGGACGAGCTACTGCGATACCGTCGATGGCACGCAGTGCCCGCAGATCGGATTGGTGCTGAGCCAGGACGGCCCGCGCACCGACGTGGCTGACACCACCACCTACCGTTACTACCTGACCGCCGACGAATCCGGCTGCGCCAGCGTTGGCGGCGCCTGCCATCGTGCAGGGGACCTGTATCAGGTGGTCGATGCGCTGGGCCGAGCCACCACCTATGTGGCCTACGATCGCAACGGCCGTCCGTCGCGTACCCAGGACGCCAATGGTCTGATCCGCGACCTCACCTACACCCCGCGCGGTTGGGCGGCATCGAGCACGTTGCGCGCGAATGCCGACGGCACGTCGTCGGACCAGGACCAGACCACGCTCGTCGCCTACGATGAGGTTGGCAACGTCAGCAAGGTCACCGATCCGGACGGCACGTTCGTCGTCTACGGCTACGACGCCGCGCATCGCCTGACCGACGTGACCGATGGTGCCGGCAACACGATCCACTACTCGCTGGACCCGTCCGGCAACCGGTTCAAGGAAGACACCAAGGACGCGTCCGGCACGCTCAAGCACACGCTGTCGCGGATCTACAACAAGCTCGGCCAGCTGGCCACCCAGGCCACCGCCGAGGCCGATCCCACCGACTTCAGCTACGACCTCAACGGCAACGTGCAGTTGGTCACCGACGCACTCAAGCGGAAGACGCAGACCGACTACGACCCGCTGGACCGGGTCAAGCAGACCCAGCAGGATGTCGGCGGCATCGCTGCGAAGACCCAGTTCGACTACGACGCGCTGGACCGCACCACCAAGGTTACGGATCCCAAGGGCCTGGCAACGAGCTACCAATACAACGGGTTTGGCGACGTGCTGAAACTGACCAGCCCCGACACCGGCGTGACCAGCTACACCTACAACAGCGCCGGTAACCTCGCGACCCAGACCGACGCGCGCGGCACCAAGACCAACTACGTCTTCGACGTGCTCGGCCGCCTGGCCAAGGCGACCTACGCCGACAAGGCGCTGATCGCGACCTACACCTACGATGCCAGCCAGAACGTGTGCGCGGCCGGGGAAACATTTGCGCTGGGGCGCTTGAGCAAGCTGCAGGACGGCAGCGGGTTGACCCAGTATTGCTACGACCGCTTCGGACGCGTGGTGCGCAAGGTGCAGACCACCAACGGCAAGGAGCTCACCGTGCGCTACGCCTACACCAAGGGTGGCCGCCTGAGCCGGGTGACCTATCCGGATGGCGCGGTGGTGGACTATGTGCGCAATGCGCTGGGCCAGGCGACGGAAGTTGGCGTCACCGCAGCCGGCGGCACCCGGCAGAAGCTACTCGGCGGCGCCACCTATTACCCGTTCGGCCCCAGCGCCGGCTGGTCCTACGGCAACGGCCGGCCGCTGCAGCGCGTGCTGGACCAGGACTACCGCCCGCTGGCGATCCAGGACAGCCGCAGCGACGGCCTCAACGTCGGCTTCGGCTTTGACCCGGTCGGCAACCTCACCGCGCTGACCGCGCCTGGCAATACCGCACCCGTGGTCAGCCTCGGCTACGACAACCTTGACCGGCTGACTGCCTTCAAGGATGGCCCGACCGGCACGGTGATCGACGGCTACAGCTACGATGCCACCGGCAATCGGCTCAGCGCCCAGGTCAACGGCAGCATCCAGAACTACAGCTATCCGACCGACAGCCACCGCCTGGCGAGCGTGGCCGGCGCCGCGCGCAGCTACGACGCGGCGGGCAACACGACCGCCATAGACGGCACGACACGCACGTTCGCCTACGACGCGACCGGGCGCCTGAGCCAGGCCACGCGCAGCGGCACGCTGGCGATGGAGTATCGCTACAACGACCGCGGTGAGCAGGTGCGCCGCTTCCTCGGCACGACCAACACTTACACGGTCTACGACGAAGCCGGTCACTGGCTCGGCGACTACGACGGCAACGGCAAGTCGCTACAGCAGGCGATCTGGCTGGACGACCTGCCGGTGGGCGTGTTGGCCGGCACCGCCTTGAACTACGTGCAGCCGGACCACCTCGGCACGCCGCGCACGGTGATTGACCCGGTGCGCGACGTGGCGATCTGGAAGTGGGACCTCAAGGGTGAGTCCTTCGGCAACACGCCGCCGGACCAAGATGCGGATCGCGATGGCACGGCGTTCGTGTTCGGGATGCGCTTCCCGGGTCAGCGCTACGACAGCGCGACAGGGCTCAACCAGAACTATTTCCGGGACTACGACACGAGCAGCGGTCGGTATGGGCAGAGTGATCCGAACGGATTGACGGGAGGGATCAATACATACGCCTATGCAAATAGCCAAGCAGTGATGTTGATTGACCCACTCGGCTTACAGTCTTCTGTCGTTGTTAATTCTGGAGCAGCTAATGCTGTCAGGGGTGCCTATAATCCGAATTCATCTGCTCGGATAGATGGGGACATTCCTCTTGAGCGTATGTTTGGAAATATTACTGAGAACAAGCCTTCTGGTGTAGAGATACCATTTGATGAAAGACTGCTTTCAGCTCTGTATAATATGTCGCCACTTGGCATGGTTAGTCAGGTGGAGGGGGCGGTTAGCAAAAGACTAAACGGAGAGTGCGATAAAGGAGAGGATTATTGTAGGGCTGTTAAAGAGCAATGTTTGGATACTTGCTCTGATACGGCTTTGCCATCGCGAGATGATGGTTTTAAGTTTTTTAGATGTGTAAATAAATGTATGGCTGACCACGGCTGCGAGGGGTGGTGATGATTTCTGATCAAGATACCGCAGAGAAGATTTGCAATAAAATTTTGAACGCAAATGCTTCTTTGGATGAGGCAATTGCTTTGGCAATGGATGCTGCTTCCGAGGAAGAGGCAAAAAGAATTCGTCAGGTTATAGGGCGAATTTCTGGAGAGCTACTATTAAATTTGTTGAACCCCCTTTACAGGGAGCATCCTTCGATTAAGCCCGACGGGTTTTTCCTGCCAGAAGACTATTCAAGGAGTTGATTTAAATAATTTTCTGGGTTGGTTATGAATTTTTTTGTAGTCAAGTAATGTTCGGTATCTTTATATTCAGTCAATTTAATGCCGCTGGCATCTATTTGATAGATCCATGAATCAGGATATGCCAGTAAGATGGGTGAGTGTGTTGCAATAATGAATTGCGATTTGATTTTTAAGAGTTGATGTAAGCGGCTGATTGCAGCCAGCTGTCTCTGCGGGGACAGGGCTGCTTCTGGCTCATCCAGTAAATACAGGCCATTGCCGTTGAAGCGATTCATAAGCAATGCAAGAAATGATTCTCCATGGGACTGGCCATGGAGAGACATTCCACCATAGGAGCTGATAATGGGCGGGCCGCCTGGGCCATCGTCTAATCGTTCTATCTCGGTGGCTACGTTAAAAAAGCTTTCTGCACGAAAAAAATAACCATCTTTGGCTTTTCGGATGCCCCTATGAAGGCGTAGATATTCGTGTAGCGATGAATGGGACTCTTTGGTTTGAAACTTAAAGTTCTTTGTCCCGCCCTCTGGGTTAAATCCCCAAGCAACGGCTATTGCTTCCAAAATCGTTGACTTCCCACTTCCATTTTCACCAACAAGGAAAGTAACTTTCGGATGGAGTTCAAGTTTTTTTAAATCCTTAAGGAATGGTAGCGAAAAAGGGTATTCATCGAAGCTCTTGACTTGGGAGCGTTTTAGCTCGATTCCTAGCAAATAGTGATTGGCTTCTAAAGACTTCATGGCTAGAATTTGTGTGATGGAAGCGGAATGTGCATAACGTAGCAGTTATTTATAATATACGCAAAAGCCAGTATGGAGCTGCGCGACAGCATGTTGATGCGTTTGCAAGTTCCGCCTGGATAGCTATCTACTGTGAGGGTAGTGGTAAAAGTGATGGCAAATAATCGTGGTGAATTGGCAGCAGAAAGAGCCCTTCTTTTTTCTGGCACCGATGGTGCGGCTTTGAGAGAGTTTAAAGTCAGGATTTTTGCTCCAGTGCTCATTAGTCCGGAAAATACGAAATTTCGAGTTGACGAGGGTGCCATCTGCGTCATCGAGCTTTTGGGGCTCGCTGAGCCGGATATAGAGATTCACGGCGTAGATGGGGTTCATGCGCTGAAGCAGGCGGCAGATGTGGATGTGGTGTTAGAAGGTGTTTCAAGAAAAAATGGATATCAATTTTTCTGGCCATCTGGTGAGCCATATTTCGAGGGCTGAGCAGTTCGCGAATTCACTGGTGGACGTGGTGCTGGCGTGCTGGGTTTTTCTGGCACTGCATGGATTTAAGCGATCCGAGCGATTAAAGGAGTGTTAGGCCATGATACGCAAGCTTGAAGTTTTTGTATGCTTAGTGTTCTTGGCTTCCTGTGGCAAGGAAGATCAGAAGGCGGATGCAGTCCCTGTGTCAGGAGAAGAAAGTTGTCGAACCTTTGATGTCGCCTCCAGTAGGGTAAAGGCCGAGAGTGGAGAGCTTTCGGCAATCAGAGGGATGCGAGACTATTATTTTGATTGCGTCTTGCACAACAACGGTCCGGAGGCCCTGCACTGGGGAAAGCTGGCTGCTGAGAAGGGCAACAGCCAAGACAGGGAAACCTACGAGGGCCTTAAGATGACATTTGTCCCTAAAAAATAAAGCGGTCGGACTTTCTTAAATCCATGAGGTGTTTGGCGCGATGCGGGTTTTTCTGACATCGCGGCGGGGTAGTGTCTGATTGCCCTTCAGTGCCTGCCAGAGCCAAACTCTTCCCGTCGTCAGGCCACTTCACCCACCATGGCTGGGGGACGGGGGCCAGAACCTCCACCTAAGCGCCGACGACCAAAGGCCTCGCATGCGAGGCCTTTGCTTTTTGTGCCTATGGGCTCCTTGGAGGCAGGGAACGGTGTCAAAGCCAATAGCCGACCTGCGGGGCGCCGTTCACTAGGGTGAGCGCTGCGGAAGTAGCATCATCGGCGGTGGGGTTGGAGGGAAACGTCACGCCGCCAAACACGACGTTGGATTGCTCGCAGGCGAGGAAGAAGGGGTAGTAACGAGAATAGTCCATGGTGGCACCGTCGACGCCAGTGTGGCTGCCGACTTCCCCGCCTATCACGTAGAAGGTTGGTGCACCCGAAATGTCAGCGCTCATTTCGTCCAAGAATTCCTCGCCCAGCAGGAAGGCATTGTCGCGATGTGCTCCATTCGCGTAGACGCCATTCCCATCGCCGTTCGGGCCCGTGGCGAATACGATAAGGCACGGCCCGGCGCCAACGCTCCCGAACACCGTCGCCGCCTCCAGCTCAATGCCTACCACCTCTTGGTCTTGCTCGAACTCGGCAGTGAACGCCACCTCACCGCGTTGAAGGATTGGATTGGCGCCGCTGATGATTTGCTTGATGGCGTTGTCCGCGGTGGTTTCCAGGGCCTGTCTAACTGCCAATGGCACATCATCCAATGCGATGATGTCCTCGCCCTCCATGAAGTTGTCATCGATCGGATTGTAGGAGTAGCCCGAGTTCTGGTCGGTCCACAAGCCTTCGTTGTCGTCGTAGTTCCACATCACTGCATTCCTCGAAGTTGTTGTTTGTTTAAAGCCAGCTCCCGAAGCGATTGGAGCGGCATCAGTCCTGACGTGGGCCAGCCTTTCTGAAAACGCCATCGCGTCCCTCGCGTGAAAGCACTACAGGAAGGGGCAGGAATCCTTTACTCAGACGTCGACAACCAGGGGCCTTGAATGCGAGGCCTTTTGCTTTTTGCGTCTAGGGGAAGCTGGAAATGCCGTAGCAAGGGCCGCCGTCCGGCACACATTTGTCTATCTTCGTAGACGTTTTGAGCGGCCATGGGGCTTGCGCTTGCGCACCCATCTGGCCAGCAGTAGCGTTTTGGCGACGCTTTCTCGTCAAGGAATGAACGATGAAAACCCTCTCCGGCGCATTGCTTGGATTGGCCGGGCTGGCAGCTGGCCTCTCTCCGGTCGCCAAGGCAGCAGACCAGGTGATGAACCCAGCCGACGTTATCGAGGGCATGGGGGAGCGCGTGCCGCCTGGCAAGAAAAACGTCAGCCTGTCGCCACTCTTCAAGGCTTACACCTTCGAGAAGGCCGGCCTCAAGTTCGTTCAAATCAACTCGCTGCAGGACGACGTCATCACGGTCATCGTCGTGACCCCGGGCGCCGAATCCCGCCTGCCAATTGGCTCGGCTGCGGCCCAGCCGCTGCTCGTGCTCAAGGATGACGCCGCCAGCTGAGTTGGCTTCCTGAGGGCGCTATCCAGTGGGGCCGCCTACCTAGAGGCCCAGGCTTGCCTCTAGGTTGCAGCCTGGCCGCGGCAAGCCTGCCAAAAGAAAGCCCCAGGTGACCTGGGACTTCGGAGGGGGGTGTGTTGCGCCGGCGCGTGATCAGCTCAGGTCGCAGTTGCTCGGCAGCGCCCACGTCGAGCTTGGCATCATGTTCTTCACCGCAGACGACGCCGTGATGCCTACATTGCTGGCGCCGATGAGCTCTTCCAGGTCGGCGATCGACACGATGTAGTCATCGAGGCTGCCCAGGCCGGTCTGGTTGGGAATGATCCAACTGATGGCCTTCTCGGCGCCCGTGCTCGGGTCGGTCGTGATGATCGTTTTCCAGAAGTATTCCGGCGTGCGGATGCCGTGGCTGGAGAGGAAGTAGTCGTTGGACGTGTCGCCGAAGACCACGCCGCCGTAGACCTTTACCGGCTTGATGTCCCGGTAGCACTCGGCCACGTTCTCAGCCTGCACCCAGATCCCCTGATTGAAGCCCGATACCTGCGGCACGATGTTGGACATCAGGTTGGCGCGAACGATGTAGGTCGCGTTGTAATCCATGTGGTTGGACGTAACCAGGTGGCCGCGGTCGTAGCCCGAGCGCACGCTGGCGTAGGACTTGGTCGAGGTCTGGCCGCCGCAGCCGCTCGGCAGTGTGGTGTCGAGGTTGAAGTCGGACGGACGAGCCGCCGAGCCAGTGTCCGCGTTGAGCGAGTATTCGTAGCGCGTAGCCGTGTGGGCTGTGCAATCGTAGGTCAGGGTGTAGCCCCCCTTGTTGAGGGTGACGACCTGGGCCTGGGCGGCAGCGCTGAACGTGGTGAGCAGGAATACGGCGAGGAAGATCCGGAATCGCATAGCGGCACATCTCCATGTGTTTTTTGGGGACGCACGAACCCTGCAGGCACGGGCGATGCCGTTGCCTCTTGAAGGACGTGCGAATTGACGGAGGTGAAGCAGGAAGCGAGAGCTGGCTCGGTTGGCCAGTGTGGTGGGGGATACAGCCACCGCGCCCCTTTGCCACGGAGTGGCACGCGGTGATCACAGGTATCTAACAGAGCGCCGCCGGGGTCAACCGCGGATTGGCCAAGGTGTGACCTGGTCCCAAGAGGTCATCGCTGTAAACCGGCATCCACAGCGATGCAACAAGGGTAGGGTAGGGAGCAAAAAGAAAGCCCGGATGGCCGGGCTTTTTTGATGCGGATGCTCTATCGGAATCAACTGGTCAGCTGCACCCACAGCACCAGCAACACCATCGGCAGCCCGCTCAAGAGAGAAAAGATCCAGAAGGACCCCATCAGAGCCAGCGGCGTCATGACCCACCACTGCCCAGCGGTGAACCCCTGGTCGCGCTGCCGAGCCGCGTAGGCCTCCTGGGGATAGAGCCGCTCCGCTTTTCGAAGGCCCCGCCGGGCCATGAGAGGCCCAACGATGAAGCCCAGCGGCCCGAGCAAGAGCAGGGTCCACGAGAACCACCAGAAGAACCGGTTGTGGGGCGTCATGACTTTCCTGGGGACGGCGCGTGGTGCGCCGTCCCCGCGGAGCCCGGCCGCAGCACCCACCGGGGTGCCGGCCATCGGGTCAGGGTTGGTCGTCATTTTGCGTAGGCCCTCCAGGTTCCGGATTTCCGCACGTAGCGCAAGTTCTTGCTCAGCGGGACAGGCACCTCCCGGCCCTCAATGTTGAGCACGGCCTGGCCGCGGATATCGCAGCGGTAGCCGTCTGCGCCCTCGGCTTCAATGCAGCCGGTGAGTTCGAAGTTTCGGATCTCGGTGACCTGGCCAGCGCCACTCTGTTGAAGCAGCCTGACAAACGCGTCCTTGGCGTCGTCGGTCGACGGCTTGCCGCTGCAGGCGGTGAGGCCCAGGGCCGTGGTCAAGGCGACCAGGCCAATCCATGCGTTTTTCATGTGTGTCCTTTGCTGAGGGATGGGTAGGGTTGGAGAAGCGGAGGGCCTTACTTGTCGCGGTTGCCGTCCGGCTTGAAGCCTGCGATCCAGAGCCGGGCGTCCTTGAAGGGCGTCAGCATTCCCGAGGGGCCCGGATGCAGATCGGCGGTCTGGAGGAAGCCAGAGGCCCACGCCGCGCGCAGGGCGACGTCGACAGCGCGATCGGCGACGCCGGGCCGGCTCACGTTGACCACGAAGGGCTGGGCCGGCGGGTTGGGGCCCGTGGAGCGCTGGCTGCCGGTGTTCGGCTTGCTGGACGGCACTCGAATGCCGTTGAGGGTGTCCCTTCCTTTCCAGAGAGCCGACGTGTTGAGCTCGGCCGTCTCTCCCAAGTCGTCGGTCTCAGCCAGCGGGGCATCGGCGCAGGCCCGGAAGGTCTCGACGCTCGACGCGGTAGAGCTGGTCCAGATCTTTGCTTCGACAGTCCAACAGGGAAGGGAGGTCCCCCACTCGGTGAACGTCAGTGCGACCCGAGGCCAGTCCAAGCGGCCTGCCTGGGCTGCCTGGTGGTTGTCGCCCTTGAACAGCCCCGGCAGCTTCCCGGCGCCGCTGAGAGGCGTGTAGGTGGGACCACTGCCGCTACTGCCGACCTGGGCGGTGGACTTGCCCCCTGCGTTCGGCTTGATGCCCACCATCTGCTTGCCGGCGTCCTTGAAGCTCCCGCCGAGCTGGCGGAAGAAGCCGGGCTTGGGGTCGGAGCCGTCCTGGGCCTGGGCGGAGGTGGGAGCGACCAGCGTCAATGCCAGGAGCGCAACGAACGCTCCTTGTCCTGCGTGCTTCATAGGAAAAGCCCCTGTAGACCGCCGGCCTGGCGGCATTTACGATAATCGCAGATGAGAAGCCCGCATCCAAGCGGCACACTGAGGGAATTCAGCTTTCGTGCAATCTTCTCGATGCCCAAACCCAAGACACCGGCCACGGTCTATGGCATGCGCCTGCGCAGTGCGCGGATGGCCATGGGCTGGACGCAGGCAGAGCTGGCCGAGCGCATTGGGATGGTGGACAACGTCTCAGGGGCTACGCGGGTGAGCCGCTATGAGACGGGGCAGCACGATCCCGATCCCGCAACAGCTGAAGCCCTGGCAAAGGCGTTAAATTTGCCTGTTGCCTACTTCCATGCCACCTCAGACCTGCTTGCGGAGGTCATCCTGCTTGTGTCGCGATTGCCTGCTACCAAGCAGAAAGAGGCCTTGGAGCGGCTCAAGGATCTTGCTAAAGGCCAAGGGCGCTAACGAGCCTTCAGTTCGCGTTCGTAGCCGAGTTGGAATAACGGCTGCGACGGAGCTAAGACCAGCCAGCGCGCTGATCGGGAAGTCTCCGGAGAACAAACCCAAAAGGAGCACTTGTCGGGCAGCCTGGGCGGCCTCCCAGCTGAGGCGGTCCACTCACGGAGACCAGGACTTCCGGGCACAATGAATATGTCCGTCGGGCGGGGCCGATACCGAGCCTCGAAGCGCAACTGGTGTCCGCCATTGGCCCTCGTGACATCAATCAAGGAGAAGATATGAAGTTTCGAGAGGCTCTGTCTCGTATCACTGGCATCAGCGTTCCAGTGTTTGGAATCCAGTGGAACCCGCCCGAGGCCGAGCGTGCAGTGGCTAAGCGAATACTCAGCTTTTTGGATGACCGCCGGGTGCTCTACGTGCCCTCAGAAATGGAAGTGCCCGAACATGGGGTCCGATCGGTTTTGCGGATCCGGGAATTCCTCACTACTGAGCTAGGGAGCCTGAGCAGCGATGGGCAGCTGGCGCGAAGCCTCAGGGCCATGCGTGCGGCGTGTCGGAAGTTCTTGGATGCTGTTGGCCCTGAGGATGGCCCGGTTGTTCGAAATGCTTTCGAGCGGGGCCACTATGCCTCGTGGGAGTTCAACCAAGCCATGGGCGAAATGAGGGGGGTGTTTGGCGTCTACATCGCCATCTTGGCGGCAACCTACGGCCTTGATGTGGAACCAGGTTTGGCAACGATCGTTCCCGGAAGAGACAAAGACGATCGCTCAGTGGACTAATTCACGGAAGGACAGGATATGAATTTCTTGCAACAAAATTGGGAGATGATTTCGGCAAACTCGTGGCTTTTTGCTTCTTGGTCGTTGATCATCGGAAGTTTGACTTGGACAATCATTCATTTCCTCTACAAACACCGCTTGGACCTCTATAAACACCGAGGTGAAGAGGATGCGGCCGAGATCAAGCGGCTTCGAGACAAGATATCGGAGTTGAAAGAGGGGCGAGGCCGCGAGGAAATTACACCATTTCTCGCAACGCCTGTCCCTAGTGCGCCTGGAAAATATGATTACCCTGATGCCGGAGACAACGGAATGAACATTCTGGGCCAAACACTCACGGATCTTATTGTGGGCCAGAGCTACTCGATGGCTGCCAAGATTCCAGAAAACAGCGCCTTGAAAATACAGCTCACGGGGACACCTCCTCCTTACCTTGAACAGATGGCAGCAGCTTGGGGCTACAGTGTCTCAACCCGCAACTGGCAAGGAAGCCGTTACGATGAAAAGGACCACACGCAAATATTTACTGCCAAGGGCGGCGATGCTGAGTTGGCTTTCAAACCGTGGCGGCCGGGAAAAATCACGATATCGGTTTACGAGGGGGGCCGCACACCGGCGTGGGAGAAGGTGCTAAAAGTCGTCGAGCCCAATGATCGGTGATACTTGATGGATAAAACGTTTTCTCTGGGATCAGTGCCGTGACCTGTGGCCAAGGCGATCTGCCGCACCGGAGCTTCTACCTACCAACAACGCGTAGCAAGACCAGCGCACCTGGATAGCTTTTATCCAGAGATTTTTTAAAGTGGTCCATCCGATAGAGTGGGTGATAGTAATGCTTCACCATTGGGGAACAGTGGTTTGACTCTCGGGTGAGCACCTTGCGATGAGTCCAGCAGATCTCAGCTTTCTTGATGCGTTGCTCAAACGTTTGGCGCAGGGCTGGAAACGCGCCCTCTTTAATCCCGCGTGAGCGCACGTATCGCATGAACTTGCTTATGAGCGACGCCGCGGTGTCACGTACTGGTTCTTGCTGGATAGCAGGAAACAGCTGCTGTTCTTGCTTTTCACGGATGGATGCAACGTAGTCCAGAAAGCCAGCGTCTAGCAAGACTTGTGGCACGGGGATCGACCAGGTGCAACTGATCCGTCGACTCTGATGCCTGTAGGCATTGAGGTCTTGTGTGCGCTTGGCGGCGCGCCCCCAACCCACGATGCAAGTCACTCCGTGTTGCTCCACGAAGTCCTCGATCGAAAGGCGCAGCACCTCCGACGCTCGAAGTCCCATGTAGAGTCCGAGGAAGGGGGCCCAGAAAAGCAGCGGATCGGTTGCCCAGCGCTCGTAGCTTGGAGAGGCAAAGATCGCTGCAATCTCGCGGTCGGTAAACGTGCGGCCGCGGGGATGAGGGGTCTTCGGGCGAAAGTATAAGGCAGCCAAATCGCTCGGCGAGCGGGTTACCGCTTTGCCAGGTGGGCGTTGGCTGGGGCTAGGTGACAGGTCGGCGCTAGGAGTGCTGGTGATGCTCATAGTGGAACTCCGGAAATGGTAGTGGGAATTGGAGAGGGACATGGGGCGCTGACGCTTGAGTCGGCTGTGTTGGTCGTTGGGTCTAGGCAAAGTCATGGATAGAACTTTTGCTTGTCCCGCAACCGTTCCTTGAACTGTCCCGCCTGATACTTCGGCAGCTCGACCGACGGCCGATACAACTCCAAGGCCCGTGCCTGTTTCACGCGGATTCGGTCGGGGCGCTTGTGGAGGTAGTAGTCCTGCAGGACCGGCACCTTCTTGCTCAGCGAATGCCCGGTGATGAGGGCGACCTCTTCTTGGGGCACGTCGCGGTGGTAGAGCTCGGTGGCGATCGTGTGGCGGAACGCATGGAAGCCGACTCCTTTCGGGAATCCAAGATCCTTCAGGTAGCTGCTGAACTGGTTGAGTAGCCCCTGGCTGTAGCGCGAGTTCGTCTCCCCGGTCTTCTTGTTCACGCCGGCGGACAGGTGGGGGAACAGCCGGGGATGGCCGCACGCCTTCATGTCTTCCAGGAAGTCGAGGAAGCCCGCATCGAGGATGGGTTGGGCAAGGGGAATCACCCGCACCGCGGAGTCCCCCTTGAGGCTCTGGCGGCTCCGCGTGCCAACCTTGCCGGCCAAGTCCTCGTCGATCGTCTTGCGGATGGAAATGCACCACATTTCTCGCTCCTGGATGATGTCCACCACTTTGAGTTGGGCCACCTCGCCAACTCGGGCACCGGTATAGAGCCCGATGATTGGCCCCCACCACCGGTGCGGCCATTTCTTGGCCCACGGGATGAAGTTGCTTGGGTCGAAGATGCGCTGAAGTTCTTCGTCGCTGAAGAGGCGGTCGGGCTTGCTGGTGTCCTGGAGCAAGTCCTTCTTTATTTCGCGGAAGGGCTCCATCGGTGAGACGGGAATGGCCTTGGCTTTGACCAGCGTGCTGAAGAACGTGGCGAGGAAGCGGCGGTGCAGTTCCAGCGTCGCGGGCGCCGGCGGCTCGACCTTGATGGCTTGGCCGCGCACGATCAGGTCTTCGGCGGACAAGGACTTGAGCTCTGCATCCGAAGCCGCGCCTGGGGGAGCCCAGCGGATGAGATCCCACAGGCGGTAGATGTGCTGGTGGTCGATGCGAGAGACCCGAATGTCGCCGCAGACGCGTTGCAGAAGGCCCAGCGTGCGGGCGGTGGCCTCGATGGTGCGCGGCCGCAGGTTGCGGCGGGTCATGTCGCGCAGGTAGTCGGCGATCTCTTCCGACAGCTGCCGGCCGGGCGTGGCTATGGGCAGAGGTTCTGGATACCGGGTGCCGTCCTTCCGGACTCGGATACGCTGCGTTTTCTCACAGGCGGCTTGGAGAAGCTCTTCCAGCCCGATGAGGGCCTCGCGTCCTCGAAGGCGCACGTTGTTGAACGTGACGCGGCCGACTCGGACGCTGCCAAACGTCAATTCGCCGAAGGGGTGGTCCTTGTATTTCTGTAGCTCATTGGTGAGGTCGTTTGCCATTGCTGTGCTTCCATCGGTAGATGGAAGCTTGATACGTCGGCCTCAAAATTCGTCAATCCAAAATCGGAGTTTTTCTGCGCCTCCAATCAACACCTCAGGCATTGCCGGATCGGGGTCAAATTAAGCCATGGCTGATGGCCCAACTTAACCTCACAAATTACTCTTGCTCGTATATGCGGCAAGGGTTTCAGACAGGCGAGGGTGGCTCTTCGTTGAGACTTTACTGTAGTGTTTAAAAATAAATTGGTTAGCTAAAAACTAAAAATAGCAAATTTAAAAATGAACGCAACATAAATGTTAGCCAATATTGGTTAGCTTGATTTGTTTTTTTAAACTAACTAGTTGCGCTGAGATGCTACTTTTAGTTAGTTTTATTGGGCTTGCGATGACGCTATTCGTCATCCAATAACAGGGAAGGGAGTTGCCACAGTGGATCACTTCGAAGGCGTGGTGCTCGACTACCTCCGAGCGGACCGTGCGTTGTTCGTCAACAGCCAGTGCTGCATCCAGCTCAACGAGGGAGCCAATCCGGACACCAGCGGCCCGCATTGGTATTGCGATGCGGTGGCCGTGAGCTTCAAGGAGCGCGTCGGCTACCTTTGCGAGATTACCTACGCAGCTAGGGTGCCTCGCTCTTGGCTCGGTTGAAGTCGTGGAACGAGCATTGGCCTGGAGTTAGGGCTGCCCTGGCTCGGGATAGTGGTGTGCCCCCATCAGTCCGTGGCCTTTCGTGCAGGAAGCGCATGCGGAGCGGATGAAGAGCGATCCTGTGTCGCTGCGCTGCTTGCCAAGTTTAGCGAATCTATGTCGCCGAGAGTTTGGCGTGATACCTTTGCGCTGCAGGCTCTTAGTTGAGGTCATTTATGTCAGATAAAAAAGAAATAATCCAAAAAATCCACGAGGCGGCAACCCTCTTTTACTCTTTCCTTCATGCTGTTCAAATGATTTGCTCGAATGATGCGGTCGTTTTGACTGAAGATCAGGAAATTAGGGTGCGTGATACGTTTGCGAAATTGACGCAGCTTCTCTCAGATCGGGATATGTCCTGGGAAGAGGTCGATGAAGGCCCCTTGGTTGGGCGGAATATATGGGTTTTTTTTAACGGTGTTCCAGTGCCTCGAAATATAGATCAAAATATATTTCTGCGCTATCAATCGTATATTCTCAATCAGTAGCTCTGGGCTTGAGATTTTTGTGCATCCCACAGGAGGCCTAGCGGCCGCCCTGAAACTTGAAGCTGAAGCGAGCGGCGGATGCGGCGGTCTCGCTGGCAACTGGCACGGGTGTGGCGTCCACCAGCGTCAACATGCCATCAGCGACAGGGACCGGGACGCCCAGCGTGAGGTCAATCTCCTTTGACCAGCCACCACCGAGCACTGTCGCTCTGACGATTAGGCGTCCGGCCTGAATGCATTGAACGTCGGCTGGGCAACGGCTGTCTTCTATGACGCGATTTGGACGCACCCTGGGGCCATCAACCGCCGCAATCTCTCCCAGACGCACAGGGCCTTCAATGGGACGGCTCGCGACCGGACCACCTGCCGCGCACCCTGCAAGTGCTATGGCCATCAGCGCTGCAAGTGCCTCTACTCTCATCCAAAAGGCCAGGGCAGCTTTTCGTTGTTTGATTCGCATGGGCGGGGGCGTGTCGGAAGATGGCCCGAGTGTCCCATAGCTCTGCGATTCACGGCTGAGACGCGCGCCAGAGACTATCGAACTTGAATGCTGTGGGCATGAGCACTCTCAATGAGCGACCGCTCACGGCAGCAGCAAGCCAGCAGCCGGCAAAGTGCGCCAGGACCGTGGGCAAAGTTGCACCCACGCAGGATTCAGTCCTCTAGGCTCTTCGATCGCCGGCAGGGGAGTCGCACATCATTGCTCTCCACCAGCGCTGGGCCTCTTGAAGGGAATCTTAGCTTCGCTGTCCCGACCGCAAGGGCAGGCCTCCTCCACGTTGTTCCGGCCCTCCGCTGCGCGCCGCAAGCGGTGCTCACTGCCGGGTGCGGTCAAGCCTGACGCTCCGCCTGCCGGTTCCCACGAGGCGCACAACGCGCTGGTGGAGAAGAACAGATGAAGCGCACCCAAGACCGGAAGGCCCAATACCAACTCCAGATGGACGAGGAGGGCATCTTGCTCGCCGCCGCCACCATCCTGGAGCAACGCCTCCAACGGCTGGGCCACATCCACAGCCCCGAGCAGGCAGGCAGTTACCTGGTCGCCCGCTGCGCCCACCTGCCGCACGAAGTCTTCGGTGTCGTCTTCCTCGACACCAAGCACCACATCCTGGCCACCGAGCACCTCTTCACCGGCACCACCGACGCTTGCGAAGTCCACAACCGGGTGGTTGCCAAGCGCGCCCTGGACCTCAACGCCGTCGCCGTCATCCTCTTCCACAATCATCCGAGCGGGAACCCGGAGCCCAGCCAAGCCGACCGCCAAGTCACCGAGCGCCTGAAGCAGGCGCTGGCGCTTCTCGACATCCGGGTCCTCGACCACCTGGTCATTGGCGGCCAGAAGAGCGTCAGCCTGGCCAGTAGGGGGTGGGCATAGCCCCCTGCCGCCTAGGCCACTGCTGAAGCCATCGAGCGTTGATGCAGCTGAAGGCGCTCGCGATGTTGTGCCTGTAATAGTTGTCTTGATCCCAGGCGAGGACTGCAGGATGGAGAGGCCACGTTAGGAGTCTTCGCGCTACACTTCTTGTAACCGCCTCGACATTGACAGCAAAGTGTCCAAGCATATCTATCTTGTCCCCGATACAAATGTGCTGATGCAATGTCGGCAACTCGTCGAACTTCCCTGGAAGAAGGAGTTCCCCGGTTTTGAATCAATCACGTTGGTTCTGATCGCTCCTGTGGTGCGAGAAGTTGATAGGCAAAAGGGAGGTCAGGGGCGATTGGCGAAACGTGCGCGAGCTATCAATAGCCTGATCGGAGAACTTCTGGAGTCGCTATCGGTCGATATCTCCAGGGATGGCAGTCTGCCTATTGTTAAGCTGATCTCCAGAGATGACCTTCGCCCCGATTTTGAAATCCAAGCGCTTCTGGATTATGCGCACGCGGATGACGCCATCGTCGGGACCGTTTCTGCTCTCGCAAAGGAATGCGCTGGTGAGCCAGTGAAGCTTTTGTCCAACGACAATGGAGTTCTGCTAAGTGCGCGGCGTGTTAATGTGCTATCACATCGTGTGCCACAAGATTGGCTTTTGTCTGCTGAAAGCGATGAGGATCAGAAGAAGATCAAAGCTCTTGAAGGCGAGCTCACACGCCTAAGGAAGAGTGGACCCGCCTGTATGATTGAGGCGGAAGAGTTGCCCCGGCAATTCAATGTGGATAGTTTTGAACCTCTGAGTGAGTCACAGATAATAGAGCTGCTCGGGATGCTTCAGCGAGAATTTCCTGAGGAATCCAATTTTGGTTCGCGCGAAAGATCAACTCGTAGCTCGGCGCCTGGTCTGCGCGGCCTTTATGCGCACTTTGGGCAGGAGGAGTTCATCCCGGCCACCGATAGCGAGATTCAAAAATATCAACAAGAGCACTACCCTCAATGGATCTCTGCCTGTGACGAATTTCTTCGTAAGCTTCATGGTGAGCTTGAGAAATCTAAACCTGTGCCGCGTATTCAGATCAGCTTAGTCAACGAAGGTGCCCGGCCGGCCGAAGACGTAAGGGTTTCTTTTTCTGTTCGGGGTGGGGGGTTATTGATTAAGCTGCCCGTTGAGAACGATGAGCCTAGCTCAGTTGAGCTTGAGAATGGTGCGCAGCTTGAGGTTGTTTTGCATAATTTGAGGGTTGAGCTCCCAAGGCCGCCGAGCCCGCCAAAGGGCTATTGGAAGAAGGTGAAGCATTTCGACGCAATAGAGAACATTTCGTCGTTTTCAGCAGGTGGTCGTAGCTTTGCAGCGATTAGCTCTCAGGTCATGGAGCTTCGGCGACCTATACTCCCGCTGCAGCGGGAATCAGATGCTTTTTACTGGAAGCAAGGCACGCGTCCAGAATACCCAAGGCCCCATACTGAACTGACCTGTCAACAGTGGAGGCATCGCTCCGCTCCGAAATCATTTGAGTTTGAGGTCGTTTGGTTGGGCAACGTAGAGCCGCGAAAGGGTGCTCTCCACATAGAAATTCACGCCGCCAACTTGGCAGATCCAGTGACGAAGGTAATTCCGATTGAGGTGATTGCAAGTGCTGGCGACACTTGGGCTGAAGCGGAGGCGCTGATTGAGCGTTTGAAGAAGCCAAGTGGGCTTCTTCGTCTGCCTAAAACATAGGATGGTTCTATGGCGCAGCTTCAGGTGTTCGGGTCTCCTCGGCGGTGGGCCTCCAAAACTTAGAGGGAAGCTTAACTCCTAGTGGCTGGGCCCCCTACCAAGCCGGCAGCTATCTGGTCGCCCGCTGCGCCCACCTGCCGTATGAGGTCTTCGGATGCATCTTCCTCGACACCAAGCACCACATCCTGGCCGCCGAGCATGTCCTCAATGGCACCATCGACGGCTGCGAAGTCCACAGCCGCATCGTCGCTAAGCAAGCCCTGGACCTTAACGTCGCCGCCGTCATCCTCTTCCACAACCACCCCAACGGGGATCCTGAGCCCAGCGACGCCAACCGCCAGGTCGAAGCGCCTGAAGCAAGCTCTGCGCCTCTTCGACATCCGGGTGCTGGACCACCTATTCATCGGCGGCCAGCAGCACACCAGCCTGGCCAGCAGGGGGTGGGCATAGCCCGCCCCTTCACCTATGCAGTGTGCCGACGCTAGACTGCCAAGGCAGATGCACATCCACATCCATGGAGCAGGAATGAAGGCGTTTCACGTGCGAGGGATTGTCTGGGAAACCGATGGCAAGCGTCCTGCGTTGCCAGTGGAAGCTACGGTCGAATGCGAGAGCGAAGAGGGCATCGCCGATGCGCTCAGCGATGCATACGGCTGGCTGGTGAGCGACTTCGTTGTCGTAGAAGAGACCGACGGCGACCGCACCAGGAACGCGAATCGGGGTTGAAGGATTTCGACTTGGTCAGCGCCCCTTTCCCGCTTCCGCTAAAGTGTCGGGCCCTGTTTGAACTAGCGCTCGGGACCCGAGCGTGCGCTTAGAGGAAGTCGTTGTTGATGGTGTTGAAAGATCTGGTGGTTCTGCTTTTGGTTTTTGCTTCGGTTCCTGGGGTGGCAGCAGAACTGGTCGGCCGCGCGACGGTCACGGACGGCGACACCATTACGGTCGCAAAACAGCGCATCCGCCTGTGGGGCATCGACGCCCCGGAAAGCGCCCAACAATGCACCACCAAAGATGGGCGTGCCTGGCCCTGTGGCCGACGGTCCGCCGCCGCGCTGGACGGCTATGTGCTGGACAAGACCGTTCGTTGCCAGCCCAAGGACACGGACCGTTACGGCCGGGTGGTCGCGGAGTGCTTCGTTCAAGGGCAGTCGGTCAACCGTTGGATGGTCAACTCCGGTTGGGCGGTCGCGTATCGCCAATACGCAACGGCGTTCATTGCAGACGAAGCCGACGCGCGCCAGCAGCGGCGCAACCTCTGGCAAGGGCCTTTCCAGATGCCTGCGGACTACCGCCGCAGCAAGCGCGATCAGACGGCAAGCCAAACGCCGGTGGCCGCGCCACCGGTGTCCGGCGGATGCCGCATCAAGGGCAACATCTCTCGCCAAGGCAAGAAGATCTACCACGTTCCTGGGCAGCGGGACTACGAGCGGACCAGCATCGACCTGAGCCACGGCGAGCGCATGTTCTGTAGCTCCGAGGAAGCCATGCGGGCAGGGTGGCAGCCGGCAAAGCACTGACCGTTCTCGCCGTGACAGAGCAAGCCAAGGATCCGTTGGTGAAGTGGGTAGATCGGGTGACCGGTGCGCTGGGCAAGGACGGGGCCGAGAACTTGCTTGCGGTCTACGCGCCGTTTGGCGACAAGCTGCCGATGTTCGATTCCAAGGTGGATGGACGGGGGGCGGCCCAGTAGCCGGCGGAACAAAACTTGGTGCAGGCCGAGCACCTCAGGGTGGAGCAGGTGCGTCAGCAGCAGGTGGAGATGAGGCCAGCAGCAAGCACCGCAGCAAGAGCAGGACCCCGGATGACGATGTCGCACTTGGTATATGGTCTGGATTGAATCGCTTATCAGAGGGGGGAACATGCAACTTGTAGGACAGCCGTTGGCAGGCACGCTGCTGCGCAATGCACACACTGGAAGCATCGAGCACTGCAGCCGTGTCATGGCCGCAGTGGCCTATGGCAGCTTCGATCAGAAATGGTGGTTCGAGGATTGCTTGGTCAAGGGCAAACTAGTGGAGTTCTTTGGTCGATACGACGGCACGGTCCCTATCGACCCGCGCTTGCTGGAGTGGGCGTTGGAGCCCCGGCGGTCGGCAAACCTTTCTTGGCGGGTGGTGCCCACGCATCTGCATGCAAAAATCATCTGGTGGGAGGGGCAGGGCGCCTACATTGGATCAGCCAACCTGACGGACCGAGCCTGGAACAAGAACTTCGAGGCCGGCGTTTTCCTGCCCGACGAAGCTTTGGAGACTTTTGGCCTAGTTCCACAACTGTTGAGCTTTTTCCAGGGCCTTCGCCAGCACTCAGAGCCACTTCGCCAGGAACACTTGGATGCGCAGAAAGCCCTAGAAAAGCGCAGGAACGCGCTCATGACCCAACTGCGGAAGCTGGAGCAGGATTTCGACGGGAGCGACCCCACAGTGAAGCATGCCCAAAATCCCCTGGCGTTCAAAGCCAAACGGCCAGCTAACCGCGCTTATCTGCGATTTTTCGAAGAATGGAACAGCACGCTCCAGATCATGCGCAAGATCGCCGGTATTGTATCTTTGCCCGAGAACCGGCCGGCGTGGATTGGGAGCGACGTGCCGTCGGGGGTTCAAGCCGATCAGTTTCTCCATGCTTACTACTACCGACAAGTGCGTGGCAGCGGCGAAAAGGACGCATACCTAACCTTCTACGAACGGCATCGGAACAACCAAGAGATGATCTTGGCTGACGCGATAAGGTGGTGGAAAGAGAGCGACTTTGACTTTAGCCAAGAGCAGCAGAACATCAAAGTTGCCGCGCCAGCCATTCGCGAGGGCTTCTCCAAAAATCGAATCCTGACGCTGAATGAGGAAGAATGGGTGCGCACCATTGTTGGCGTTCACGCTTTTGGCCAGCACGCGCTCCACGTGTCCAATGCGATGATCGGTTTACCTCCTGAGCAAACCCTTGATGCCAAGATTGAGGCGCTGGCGAGATGGATGTGGTGCCAGCGAACAGCGGAAGGAAAAACACCCCTTGAGGTTGTCCACCACGTTGTTTGGGGTGGCCCAGTAGGAGAGACGGTGGAAAGGCTTTGGGACGCTTGCAACTCGTCCAAGTGGCGACTAGGCCATATGAAGACCAGCATCCTGGGTGAACTCATCGGCTGGGTAAATCCTGACGCTTTTCCTCCTAGAAATCGCCGCACCAGCAAAGGTCTGCGTGCACTGGGCTATGATGTGAGCGTAGACCTGTAGAGGCAACAGCCGTCCGGAAAGATGAAGCGCCTGCTTTATTTGCGGTGGATTTCAATTAATTCGTTAGTTGGTGTGGCAGTCCAGTGAGACTGGGCTGGAATTAGATGCAGAGGCAGGAGGTTTGCAGCGTTAGGGTTATAGGCCATCGCTGACAGGTGTTCCCTGGCTAAGGGTTTTCCTGGTAGCTCTTTAACCAGAACTTCCTCCATCAGGTCTACCGCATATATCGCGGACACGTGATCGTAAGAGGGATTGAGGAAGCTGTCGGCAGGGACTGTAGTCGCCGGCTTTCCAGCAACTTGCTTGGGAATCTCAGGTCGGTGTGCGTGGTCGCTGTGAACGATTCGGCGGGTATTTCGGTCAATGTGAAGTTGCTGCGGGCCGACAGCAAAAGCCACCTCACATGCGACAGGAATTTGACTGATGCCGCTGAGGGTTCGAAAGGATCTCTGGAGTAGGTGCTGGTTTATGGCAATAACGTAGATATCTCGTGGTGCTACTATCCCATTAGACAAATAGCCAACTTTGCCACGTCCATTTCCTACTAGCTTTTGGTGCTTTTCCTTCAGCGCCGAGGTGTAACGCAAGGCAATCTCAGGGTGTGGATACTTCCATACCCCTTGCTTGTTGCCTGTTAACCATACCGGGTCAATACCGTTGGGCTCAGGAGTGACCAGTTCCACCCATACTGAATGGCCGTCTTTGGTCGCACGGAAATCCGGACCTTCGTTCGCACTGTCTAGGTCAAAACCGTGCGTCCAGAGGTGCTCGGCCATTAGGAGCTCAGCTAAACGTTGCGCGTGCTGGGTCGGGCTTCCAGAGGTCAAAGCTTGGTCAAAGTGGCGGTCGGCTAAGCCTTCCTGATGGAAACGGTCGTAAAGGTTACCTAGTGCGAAAATTAGCTCTGTGCGCAGCTCTGCAGGAGCTTTATGCCAAGTCGTGCCTATGCGGTTCAAAAAATCGGCACGAAGGTCAGCGATGATTGGCATGGCCAGCTACTGATTTGAAGGTAGCGGAGTCACCACGATCATCCGCTCATCAATCGCTGGTCCTCGGTCGTAAGTGTATTCAAAGCGGTAGCCACTCCCCTCCTGAGTAACGTTTTTCTTGCCCTTGAATGCAAGTAACATGACTTTGTCATTCTGGCTCGGGTAGAGCTGCACCAGGTCATGAACCATCTTGTCAGCGTCTTTAGCATCAGCATGAATGCCATATCCGCGGTCTTTGAACCAGTCGTTCCATAGGAACTTCATGCTCTTTACTTTACCGGTGCCTTGCTCTTCATTGATGAAGAACTTCACCGTCTCAGCTTGACCACCAATGCAGCCGTAGAGTGCGCCCCAGCCATCGCTTGCCGGGGTGATCTTAGAGCTGCGGCAAGACAGCACGCCCTTGACCCGTTCGACTTCTTGCTCAAATGGGGTAGGGCCGACAGGCGTGGCTGTCGACGGTGGAATCTCGGTCGGGACAGAAGAGGGCGATGTGGTGGCAGGGCCCTTTGAGCAGGCAGCCAAAATCATTAGGGTGACAAGCGTGGCAATACGCTCCTTCAACATCCTATGTCTCCTTTCAGTCGGATGAGTGACGTAGGCCACCATCTTCCCATTGCGACGCGCCTAAGCACCAGCGCTCTATAGGCCTGGGCCGAGGGGGCTGGCGCAGGACGCTTGTGCCGCCGCAGGTTGCACAAGTAGCAGGCGGCCACGACATTGCCGGCGGTGTCCTTTCCCCCATCTCGGCGAGCCAATAGGTGCTCGGCAGTGCATTGGTAAGGTCGCGCCGAACGTGGGCGCAAATCCAGCTCGTCGGGGGAAGAAAGCCACATTGGCGCACCGCAGTAATAACAGCGGCCGTTCTGGGCTTGGAAAGCTTGTGTGCGTAAGGTTTTAAGGAGTTTCACAACAGAGGTCCCAGCATGGAATCAAAAGGCGATTCCCGTGCCCCCATTGGGTGGACCTCGGGCACCCGGAGCCGTTTGGCATGCGGGCACAACACCGACGCTTAGCGATCGGCAAACATGTTTTAGCTCAACTTTCAGACGATTGCAACTCGGAGACCGCCAGCAAGTGCGAGCGCTGAAGAGCCAGGTCAGTGCCTGATTTGGCTGTCTTCTGCGTCTGCCATTGTCAGCCGCAAGGTCCCGCGCGAACGTGCTTGGTTGCGGACATCATGGTCATTGCGGCTTTCTACATAGCTCAACAGCGTGCCGACCAACTCAGCATCCTCCAGCGTTTCGGCACCGGCCAAGAACACAAGCTCTGCGACCCGCGTGCGTCGCTTGGCCTCTTCGCGGCGTTGCGTTTCCTTCGCCTTTACCGCTTGGCGCTGGCTCGCTAAAAGCTCGCGTGCTTGAAGCTGCGCCAGTCGTTCGGTAGCTCGATGGATTCGGTCGTGGTAGTGATTTGTCGCGCTCATCTGATTTCTCCTCTGCTTGCTTACGAGTCAACCAGAGAAATGGCTCTCGTCAAGTTCGTGCCGGATTGAAAATTTTGGCCCCCTCGAAATCGAAAAGATCTGAAAAACAAGGCTTAAAAGAAAGAAGCAAGAGCGCACCTAGGCGTTCCTGCGGAACGCGTGCGCAAAGGGCTTTGCCCCTTGAACCCCAAGCGCCGGCGGCGCTTGCGAAAATCCAAAGCCGAGGCATAAACCAAGCAACCCCACTGCTTCGGAGCCGCCGCCTCATGGCCATCTACCACGCCAACGTAAAAACCTTCAGCCGCGCCAAAGGACATTCGTCCATTGCTGCAGCTGCCTATCGCGCTGGCCTGCTTCTCGAGGACGAGAAGACCGGGCAGCGCCACGACTACCGCCGCCGAGACGGCGTCGTCGAAACGCGCTGCATCGCCCCCGAGGACGCGCCCGACTGGGCTTTTGTCCCCGCCCAGCTCTGGCCGGCGGTGGAGGCTGCTGAGCGTCGCAAAGATGCGACCGTCGCCAGGGAGTTCGAATTCGCGTTGCCCCACGAGCTCAATGAGGCGCAGCGATCGGCGCTGGCCATGGAGGTCACCCGTGCCTTGGTCGGGCGCTATGGCTTTGCTGCCCAGGCCAGCATCCACAGCCCGGGCTCCAAGGACGGGCTGAACTGGCACGTCCACGTTCTGACCACGACGCGGCGCATCGGGCCGGACGGTTTTGTAGACAAAACGCGTGAGCTCGACGGTGGGCCTTCGGGCAGGACCGAGGTGCAGTGGGTGCGCGAGTTGATCGCCACGACCATCAACGCCTACCTCGAGGCGGCTGGCCTAGGAATCCAAGTGGACCACCGCAGTCTTGATGCTCAGGCCGGCGAGGCCCTGGCGCGCGGCGACTTGGTCGCTGCTGCCGTGCTCGCGCGCGAGCCGACAAAGCATGTGGGCAAGAACGCGACGGCCATCGCTCGCCGGGGCCAGGCCTCTGAGCGCGTGGAGTCAAACCGCCAGGTCGAAGAGGCCAACGAAGAGACCTTCCAAAAACTCATCGCCGTGTTCGAAAACGAGAGACGCGCTGCAGAGGTGCCCGACGGCCACAGCCACGAACAGGCCCAACGGGAGATCCGCCGTCCTCCCGCCGTGCTGTCCCTGCCGCTGGGCCGCGGGGCAGGGCAGATAGAGATGTCCCGCAACATGGAGGTCATCGCCCAAAGGCTGGGGCTGGTGGAGGAGAGCGCTCCTGGGGCGCCACGCCCAGAGCCGCTTTCCATCCCGGCGCTCGTTGCCGAGCTTGCCCAGGAATGGGGAGCGCTGCGCTACGAGGGCGTTGCACGGGCGCTCCATGCCACCCGCCAGCTCTTGGCCTGGGCGGCCGAGCGCGCTGCGGCGTTCGCTGAGCACACGCGGTTCCGCACGGACGTATTGGAACTGGCCCGGCGGTTGCGTCGCTTCAAAGCCAGCCTGACGAGGTTCGGACGGCGCCTGCAGGCCGAGCAACGCGCGTCCAAGCTCCGCCATCTGGCGGAGCGGTCCTGGGAGGAGTTCACCGTCAACCATCCTCAGCCCGGCACGTCGTGGTCGGAGCAGGCCTGGAAGCAACGGCGGGCATGGCGATTGAGCACCTTGGAGAAGCGGACGGCCGAGCTGGCCGCCGCGCGGGATCGGGTCACCCCGCAGCAAAAAGCCTTCTGCGATCAGGAGGCCGAAGAGAGTGGTCGCCATCTGGAGGCCTGGAGCCAAGAAATGCTCGAGCGCTATCCCCTTGAGCTCGACCAACCGCTGGTCTTCGGCGCCCAGGACGCTCAACCCGATGCGCTCTACGACCCGTCGGCCCCGGACCTTGCGCCGAGCGGCCCCCGTCCACCGCGCCCACGCCTCCACTGAAACAACGGTGCCCCGCTTGCGGGGCACTTTGTTGTTGGGTTGGCTGTGCGTATCAGTGAAGCGTCGGCTTCTTCTTGTTCGCCACCGGATCCGGGGCTGCCTTGTGGCGGCGGTTCTTGCGCCACTCTTCGACGGACGGCATGTCGCGCACCACGATCGCCTCCCGGGTTCGAATCTCTTGCAGGCGCGGTGCTTGCGGTGGCGATGATGGTGGCGGCGTCGGCGCGGGTTTGGGCGGGGCATAGTCGTGGGCGGAAGGCGCGGCGTTGCCTCCGCCGTGCTGGCGCAGCATTTCGGCGGCCACGTCCAGCGCATGTCGGATGTCGTCGATGCGGTCGGACAGGCGGCAATGCCGCTCCTGGCAAAGGAGCCCGGTGATGAGACGACTGGCGATATGAAGCGTGAGTTCGGACTGCATGGATGCTCCTTGGAGCCTGTGGGGGAGCCCTCATCCAAGCACCAAGCCGCCATACCGCAAGCGCAAATTCCTGCGCTATTTCACAAATATTAATAGGCGCCGCAAAGTTGGCTTTCCCATGTCCATGGATGCCTAGAAGGGGTCAGACGACGGTCAAGGATCGGCAATCTCAGAGATGCGTCCAGTCGACGCTCCAATTTGAGTGGCTCTCGTTGACTTGTTACACAAAGTTTTCAGGCTATTCGATTACCAAACGCAAAGCTTGCTCTAGCGAGACGGCTGCCGACTTTGTGGTCCGCTGGCTTCGCTTTGCAAAATGGCGGAGGATCGAGATCCTCCGCCAAAGTCTTTCTACCCCGGATATAGGGGCGACAGCTTCTGCCAGTTGTCGACAACCCATTCTGTCACTGTGGCGCGCCCCGGGGCTGTGGACTTGAAGTGCTCTTTAAGCATCCACTCCACGATCAGACGCGTTTTCACAGGCAAGTCGGCTCCCTTCTCTCCTGTGAGCTTATTGAGATAAAGCAGCATCTCGTATCCCTCATTGCGGCTGAGATGATGAGCGTCTTTTTCTATGAGCTTTGGGTTGTCACCTTCAGAAACTTTCCAGCTGTATTCGTAACGCAGATCGGAACGCTTGAGTGCAGGCATGGCTGGGAACTCCTTGGATCCGGACTGGATCACCAAGCACATGAGGTCGACCAATATTCCATTCAATGGATGTTCACAATTGCGCTCTATGTCCTGAAGGGAGCGATGGGTCGCTTGTTACCGTTGGCGACCATCAGATGCCTCAGAAACCTTGACGGCGTGTTGCGACAATGTTGCGACGTGAAGCTCCCAAGATGAGGCGTCATTCTTTATCGTTGCTGCACAAGGCTTCCAGTGCATATGATCCCGCTGCACCCTTTCTGCTTCATCAGCGGGGTGTGCTCCGCTGCGCTTCCGGGAGCTTGGGGTTTTTCTCGATTTTGCATCTGATTCAATGGTTTAAGGAATTTCAGGTCGGCGGGCTGTGGGCAAGTATGGACGTGTGCAACCAGCAAAGGACAGGGCGGCGCGGCTTCAGCCTGGCTCCATGGCCCCACGCGCCACCTGCCGATCCACTGTGGAGCTCCGGGTGCCGCTTCGTTTCCATGGAAACTTGCAGGAAGGCCAATCGGGAGGCAAGGAATGTCCGGTCGGTGTGCAGTACGTGCAATGCCGAGTCCATGCCAAGTGCGGTCGAGTCGTCTGGGCGTCAGCTGCAAGTGTCCGTGGAAACGGGGATCGGCGAC
The DNA here is from genome assembly GCF_013410075.1 of Xanthomonas sp. JAI131. Taxonomy (NCBI): domain Bacteria; kingdom Pseudomonadati; phylum Pseudomonadota; class Gammaproteobacteria; order Lysobacterales; family Lysobacteraceae; genus Xanthomonas; species Xanthomonas sp. JAI131. Next base: position 26,823 of record NZ_JACCCN010000001.1, read on the forward strand.
AGCGCGCAGTCAATCTCCAATCATGCGGCAAAGGATCGCCACACGGATTGACCTTTTCCTCATTGCACGCCCTTCCGCAGCTTCGTGGGGCGGACTCTTTCGCTATTGGAAAAGCTAAGATCGAAACTTGTGCAGAGCCGGAGGCGCTTAATGATCGATCGTCGTACCTTTCTTGCCACGGGTGTTGTGGCCGTCGCCGCAGGTTTCAGCGCATCCGCCGCGCAGCTCGCGGCTGCGCCGCGCCCGAAGGGGCCGGCGCCGTGGGGCGCCGTACCCAGCGCGCGGCAGCTGCGGTGGCATCGGTGGGAGCAATACGCCTTCGTGCATTTTGCGATGAACACCTTTACCGACAAGGAATGGGGCTACGGCGACGAAGATCCGCGCAAATTCGATCCCAGCGATTTCTCCGCCGATCAAATCGTCGCCGCGGCCAAGGCCGGCAATCTGAAAGGGATCATCTTTACCGCCAAGCACCACGACGGGTTCTGCCTCTGGCCGACACGCCTGACCGAGCATTGCATTCGCAATTCGCCCTACAAGAACGGCAAGGGCGACATCGTCGGCGAAATGGCCGCGGCGTGTCGGCGCGCCGGCCTGGCCTTCGGCATCTATCTGTCGCCCTGGGACCGCAACCACGCCGAGTATGGCCGCCCCGGCTATCTCGACTATTTCCGCAAGCAGATCGTCGAACTGTGCACGGGCTACGGCGACTTGTTCGAGTTCTGGTTCGACGGCGCCAATGGCGGCGACGGCTACTACGGTGGAGCGCGCGAAACGCGCAAGATCGATGCGCCCGCTTACTACAACTGGCCGCGGATGATCGAGCTGGTCCACCAGCACCAGCCGATGGCCTGCACCTTCGACCCGCTCGGCGCCGACATCCGTTGGGTCGGCAATGAAGACGGCGTCGCCGGCGATCCGTGCTGGCCGACCATGCCCAATGCGCCTTACACCCAGGAAAACGGCAATGCCGGCGTGCGCGGGGCGGCGCTGTGGTGGCCGGCCGAAACCAACACCTCGATCCGCCCGGGCTGGTTCTACCATGCCGACGAGGACGGCAAGGTGCGCAGCCCGGAGAACCTGGTGCGCTATTTCGACACCTCGGTCGCGCGCGGCACCAACATGAACCTCAATCTTCCGCCGGACCGGCGCGGCCGCATCGCCGACCACGACGTCGCGGTGCTGCAGAGCTTCGGCGACGCGATCCGCGCCAGCTTCGCCATCGATCTGGCCAAGGGCGCCAAGGCCAGCGCCAGCGCGTCGCGCGGTCCCGGCTTCGAGCCGGCGCGCGTGCTCGACCGCCAGCCGGACAGCTACTGGTCCACGCCGGACGACGTCACCACGCCGACGCTGACGCTGGAACTGTCGGCGCTGCGCAGCTTCGATTTGATCCGGCTGCGCGAATACCTGCCGCTGGGCGTGCGCGTCACCCGCTTCGCGATCGAAGCCGAGGTCGATGGGCAATGGCGGCGGTTGGCCGAAGCGCAATGCATCGGTGCACAACGGATCCTGCGGCTCGATGCCGCGGTCACTGCGCGCCGCGTGCGTCTGCTCGTGCTCGAGGCGCCGGTCTGCCCGGCGATCAGCGAATTCGCGCTGTTCCGCGCGGTTGCGCCGGTTGCGGTCGCGCGGCCGACGGCGAACGCGCCGGACGTGCTGTCCACCGCGGGTTGGCGAATCGTCGAGGCCAGCGCGCCGGGGGCGGAGAAGTTGCTCGACGACGATGCCGGCACGATCTGGATCGCGCCCGCGCCCAAGCCGGGCCATCCCGCGCAGGTGACCATCGACCTCGGCGCGCTGCGCCAGGTCGCCGGCTTCAGCCTCACGCCCTCGCGCGCGGTGCTGAACGGCGCGGCGCCACCGAAAGGCTATCGCGCCGAAAGCAGCGAGGATGGCCAGCACTGGCAGCCGGCCGGCGCCGGCGAATTGTCCAATATCGCCTATGCGCTCTCGACCCAGCGTCTGAATTTCCCCGAGGTCCGCCAGATCCGCTACCTGCGGCTGTCCTTCGCCGAAACGGCGGTGCCCGCCGAGCGGCTGGCGATCGCCGGGATCGGTGCATTCTCGCGCTTGCGGTGACGGCTCGCGCTCCCTCACCGCATGCGCGGTGGGGGTAGCGCATCGCTGGGGCGACGCAGCTTCACGGGCTTGGAGATGCCCGAGCCGGCGAGGATCGGCTTCGGAGTGAAGCGTCGGCGATGTCACCCCAGCGTGCGTCGCCATCGCGCCGACCACGGCATGGGCGGGCCTTGGGTGGTGCGCCTGGGCGTCTGCGCAGGAGGGACGTCGGGAGCGCCCGGCGCCCGCTGTGCGCGCGCCGGCGTGGATTCTTAAAAAAGACGCGCCCGCGTCAGGCCACGAACGGCCGCACCTTGGTTCGCACGCTCTTCAGCGCCAGTCGCGCTGGCGCCAGCCCAGGCGCGGTCGCTTCCAGCACCAGAGTGCCCGCCGTGCGCGTGGTCTGCAGCAGCGCCATGCACAGTCCGTTGAACGCGCGGCGGCTGTCGCCCTTGTCGTTCTCGTGGCTGGCCGGATCGCCGTTGCCCAGGCCGATCAGCCGACCCGCACCGCGCACGACGAAGCGCACGGCGGTGTCGGCGGTCGGGACGACGCGGCCTTGCGCATCGACGATCTCGACCGCAACCACGGCGACGTCCTCGGCGTCGGCCAGCAACTCGGGGCGGTCGCTGCGCAGGCGTATCGCGGCAGCTGCGCCGACGGTCGCGCGGGTCTGCACCAGCACCTGCTTGCCGTCGCGATAGCCGCGCGCCTCGATGGTGCCGGGCGCGTACTTGACCCGCCATTCGACGTGGCCGTAGGCGGGCACCTGCTGCAGGCCCTGGCTGGCGCCGTTGACCAGCAGCTCCACCGCGTCCAGGTTGCTGTGGCACCAGACGTCGACCATGCCGTTGTCGCGTTCGTCCAGCAGGCCGTCCCAGTTCCAGTGCGGGAACAGGTGCAGCACCGGCTCGCGCGTCCATTGCGCGCGGTAGTACCAGTAGTTGTCCTTGGGGAAGCCGCAGCTGTCGAGGATGCCGAACTGCGAGGCCACGTTCGGCCAGCGGTTGTACGGAGTGGGTTCGCCGCGATAGTCGAAGCCGGTCCAGACGAAGCCGCCGGCGATGTACGGCCGTTGCGCGACGTAGCTCCACCAGGCTTCGGCGCTGCTCGCCCACCACGGGTAGTCGAGGTCGTAGGCGCGGGCGTAGCCGCGCGCGTCGTCGGTGCGGTAATTGCCGCGCACGCCGACGGTGCTGCCGGTTTCGCTGCCGTAGATCGGGATGCCGGGATGGCGCGCGTGGAAGGCGTCCATCTGCGGGGTGCGGTAGTTGAAGCCGACCACGTCCACCACCTGGCCGACGCCGTCGTCGAAGCCCTTGTCCATTGCGAAGGTGGTGGGGCGGGTCGGATCCAGGCGCCGCACCAGTTGTTGCATGCGCGCAACGATGCGTGCGCCGCGCGCGGTGACCATCTGCGGTTCCTCGTTGCCGAGCGACCACAGCATCACGCAGGGATGATTGCGGCCGCGCCGCACCATCGTTTCCAGTTCCGCCAGCGCCTCGCTGTCGGAAGACATGCGCCGGGTCTCGTCGATGACCAGCAGGCCGAGGCGGTCGCACAGCTCCAGCACTTCCGGCGCGGCGGGGTTGTGCGAACTGCGGTATGCGTTGCAGCCCATCGACTTGAGCTGGCGCAGGCGCCATTCGTGCAGGCGTTCGGGGATGGCGGTGCCGACGCCGGCGTGGTCCTGGTGGTTGTTGGTGCCGTGCAGCTTGAACGGCGCGCCGTTGAGCAGCAGGCCGCGCTGCGGGTCGAACTGCAGGCTGCGCACGCCGAAGCGCGTGCGCAGCGCGTCGCAGGCGCGGCCGTCGCTGTGCAGGTGGGTGGTCAGGGTGTAGCGCTGCGGCGTGTCCGGCGACCACAGCGCCGGCGTGCCGAGATCGAGCGCCTGTTCGACGCGCTGCACCACGCCCGGCGCCACGGTGACCTGCGCGCTGGTCGCGCGCGCGACGATGCGCCCGTCCGGCGCGCGGATCACCGAGGTGACGCTGCAATTGCGCGCTTCGGCGCCGCTGTTGCCGAGTTCGGTGCTGACCAGCGCCTGCGCGGCGCCGCCTTGCCACGGGCTGCGCACGAACACGCCGTCCAGCGGCACGTGCAGCGCATCGGTCTTGCGCAGCCACACGTGGCGATAGATGCCCGCGCCCTCATAGAACCAGCCTTCGCCCAGGGTGGCGTCCACGCGCACGGCGATGATGTTGCGCTTGCCGTAGTCGAGCACGTCGCTGAGATCGACCTCGAAGCCGCAGTAGCCGCTGCCGTTGCGGCCGACGATATGGCCATTGCAGAACACGATGCAGTCGCGGAACACGCCGTCGAATTCCAGGCAGATCCGCTTGCCTAGATCGTCGGCCGGAATCTCCAGTTCGCGCCGGTACCAACCGATGCTGGTCTGCGGCTCGTTGCGGCCGAGCGGCTTGTAGCCGTGCGCCGCTGCGGGATCGTCGACCAGGATGCTGGCGGAGGCGGGATCCTGGCGCGGCGGCAGCGCCACCGCCCAGTCGTGCGGCAGATCGATCGCGTCCCAGCGGCTGTCGTCGAAACCGGGCAGGGCCGCGTCGGCGGTGTCCTTGCCGGCCTTGGCGTAGGTGCGCTGGAACGTCCCGAAGTTGAAGTCGCGCGCCGGATCGTCGGCATGGCCGAAGTGGAAGCGCCAGCCGAAGTCGCACAGCAGGCGTTCGCGCGGTGCCGGCGCATCCTCGTCCCAGGTCAGCGCCGGACCTGCGCCGGTGGCGCTCGCGGCCAGCGCTGCCGGCGCCAAGGCCGCCGCCGCGCCGGGAACGGCCACCTGGACGCCGCCGGCGACCAGCGAGCGCAGCAGGTCGCGTCGGCTCAGTTCGATCATGGTTGCGGGTCCTTTACCTGCGGCGTCGCCGCCGCGTCTGTCCTGGCCTGCGGCGCAGGCCGGTAGGCGTGGCGCATGAAGCCGATGCCGGGCAGCAGCTCGTTGCCGTGCGCGAAATCGAAGAAGCTGGCGTTCTCCCACGACGAGCCGGTGCCCCAGCGAGTCTTGCAGCTGCTGCTGGTCCAGGCCGGCTCCCAGTACACGACGCCGCTGCCGCCGTTGTCGATCACCAACTGGGTGAGATCGACCAGGTAGTCCAGTTGCCCCTGCGGGGTGGCCGGGTAGCCGGCGATGAGCGAGTCCTCGCCCAGCAGGTTGTGCGAGGTGTCGCCGCTGGCCAGCGTCCACGGGTAGGCGGTCTCCACCACCATCACTTCGGCGGGGTAGCGGCTACGCAGGCGCTTGATGGTGGCGCCGAGCCCGGCCAGCGATTCGCTGGACCACTTGCGGTAGTAGCTGATGCCGATGAAGTCGAAGTCGCGCACGCCGGCCTTGCTGGCCGCGGCGAACCACGGTTCCACGTTCTCCGGCTGGGCGATGTGCAGCATCACCTTCGGCTTGATCGCCGAACGTGCGCCGGCGTCGCGCACCGCCTGGATGCCGGCGCGCAGCAGCTTGGCGTTGCGCGCCCAGTCGATCGGCCGCCGCTTGTCCCACGGCTGGCTGTCCATCAGGTCCGAGTTGCTCTCGTTGCCGACCTGCACCAGCTCCGGCATCAGCCCCGCGCGGTCGAGCGCGCTCAGCGTGTCGTAGGTGTAGCCGTACAGCGTGCGCGCCAGTTCGTCCTGGTCGGTGATCGCGGCCCAGGCCTTGGGGATCAGTTGCTTCTCGCCATCGGCCCAGTCGTCGGAGTAGTGGAAGTCCAGCAGCACCTGCATGCCCTGCGCACGCGCGCGGCGGATGGTCTTCTTGACGTCGCTCAGGTCGCTGTAGCGGGTCCAGCGCGCATCGTTCCACAGGCGCACGCGCACCAGATTGGCGCCGTGCGCATGGAACAGGACGAACGGGTCCTGCACCGCGCCGTGCTCGCGGTACTGCACGCCGCAGTCCTCCATTTCGTTGACGTAGGACAGGTCGGCGCCCAGGTACAGCGGACCGGCGCCTGCGGCGGCGGAGACTAGGGCGGCGGCGAGGGCCAGCGCGAGCGCTGGCATCCAGTGACGGCGTATGTGCGGCATGCGGTACCTGCGGCAGAAGGGCTCAGAACGTGTAGGTGGCTTCCAGCGCGAAACGGCGGCCGAACAGCTGATAGCCGCCGTCGTCCTGGTTGGCCAGGCGGTTGCGCTTGTTGTCGCTGTAGGCGCGCAACGGCTCGTTGGTCAGGTTGCCGACCTGGAACTTCAGCCCCAGGTGCTCGCTGAAGCGCCAAGCCAGGCTCAGGTCCACCGTGCCTTCGCTTTCCAGCCGCGCCAGGCGTGCGGCGTTCCAGCCGTACACCACGGTGTAGGGGCTGTGGTACTTGTAGCCCACGCGCGCTTCGAACTTGCTGTTGCTGTACCACAGGTCGAAGGTGCCGGTGTTGCGCGCCAGGCCGCTGAGCGGCAGCGGATCGTCGGCCGGCGAGAACTCGTGCAGGCTGGACTCGACGTAGGAATAGTTCGAGTAGACGCCGAAGTTCTCCATGTGCGGGATGAAGAAGAACGGGGTCTGGAAGGTCAGTTCGGCGCCGTTGATGTAGCCGCCGCCGCCGTTGAACGGGCCGCTGATCAGGTAGTCGCGGCCGTCGATGGTCTCGTGCTGGGTCTTGTAGCCGATGCTCGAGTCCACCCACTTGCGGTACAGCGCCAGCGCGGCCAGCGCTTCCTTGTGGAAGTACCACTCGTAGGACAGGTCGAGCTGGGTGGCGCGGAACGGATTCAGTTGCGGGTTGCCGCCGCTGCCGGTGAGCTGGCCGACGGTGGTGTTGGGGTCGTCGAGCGCGCGGCCGGTGCGCAGTTCGTCCAGCGGCGGCCGCGCGATCACCTTGGCCACCGAGAAGCGCAGGATGCGCTCGTCGTCGAGCAGGAAGTTGAGCGTGGCGCTGGGCAGCACGTCGGTGTAGTCGTTGCTGGCGCTGCTGGGCTGGACCACGCCGCCGACGGTGTCGTAGCCGTCGCTGGTGGTGTCGGTGTGGACCGCGCGCACCCCGATGTTGCCGGTGACGTCGATGCCGAACCATTGCGAACTGAACACCGCCTTGGCGAAGGCTTCGCGCACGTTTTCCTTGACGTTCCAGTGGTCCAGCAGCTGTTCGGTGTTCAGGCCCGGATCGAAGCCGCCGAAGCCGAGCCTGGCGATCGCGTCCAGATCGCCGCCGGTCAGCGTCGGCACGTTGAGGTCGGGCATCTGCACCGGATGGATCAGGTCCTGGTAGGCGGAGATCGGCTGGTCGTAGCCGGACTGGAAGCTGGTGAAGTGGCGGTTCTCCTTCTCGCGCCGCGCCGCGCGCGCGCCGAACTGCAGCGCGGTGATCGGCGAATCGGCGATCGTGCGGCTGGCGCTGAGCGCCAGCGCCGCGATCCGGTCGCGCAGCGCCTGCGGCTCGGTCTGCCCGCTGATGCCCCATTCCGGCGTATCGGAGCTGGTGCTGATGGTGGGGGTGACGCCGTGGCGGAAATCGAAGGACACCGTGTCCGGATTGCTGCCGAAGCGCACCGCGCGCCAGTCGTTGTCGCGCTTGGCCTGCGAGAACGACAGGTCGCCGCCCAGGGTCCACACGTCGCCGCTCCACTTCGCGTTGAGGCCGCCGGCGGCGAGCGTCTTGACCTCGCTGTAGTGGCTGATGACGTGGTCCACCTGCAGGTTGGAATCGGCCAGCGTGGCGGCGACCACGTCGCCGTCGACGATGGTGTAGGACGAACCCGGGGTGGTGTAAGGGTTGCTGGCGGAAAAGATGCTGTAGCCGAGGTTGTTGAACCAGTTCTGGCGCTGGTCCTCGTCGATCTTGATCCGCGAATACAGGCCGTCGAGCTTGAGTTCGAGGTTGCCCGAGCGCCACTGCACGGTGCCCATCGCGCCGGTCCGGGTCTGTTCGGTCAGCTTGAGCTGGTCGGCCGCGCCCCATGGCGTGTAGTCGACCTTGCCGTCGCCATCGACGTCGCGCGCGTTGCTGTCGTCGGTATAGCCCCAGCTGCCGATCGAGACGCCGGCGTTCTTCTGCTTCTGGTAGGTGGCGCCGAGCGCAATGGCCAGGTTGTCGTTGAAGCGGTGGATCCAGCTGGCGCCGAGGCGGCTGCCCCACGGCGAATAGCCGTCCACGTCCTTGGCCTCGTCGTAGTAGATCGGGCCGGCGGTGCCGACGAACGTGGGGCCGGTATGGTCGAGCGGGCTGATCGTGGAGATGTCCACCGTGGCGGCGATGCCGCCGGCCACCAGGTCCGCCGACTGGGTCTTGTAGACCTTGACCGTGGAGACGATCTCGGTGGGAAACACTTCCCAGCGCACCGCGCGGTTGGGTTCGGAGGAGGCGATCTCGCGGCCGTTGACGGTGCCCATGGTCATGCGCGGACCCAGGCCGCGCACCGTGGCCAGGCTTTCGTTGCCGCGGTCGCGGGTGCCGTTGACGCCGGGCAGGCGCACCAGCGCCTCGGCCACGGTGACGTTGGGCATCTGCCCCATGTTGTCGGCAGAGATCACCTCGACCACGTGGTCGTCGAGCTGCTTGGCCTGCACCGCCTGGTCGAGGCTGGCGCGCTGGCCGATCACCATCACGTTGTCCAGGGTGACCGGTGCCTGCCCGGCATCGCCGCTCGCGGTGCCGGCCGGCGGCGCCGGATCGGCGGCGACGCTCTGCGCGTGGGCGCCGAAGCTGCTGGCCAGGGCCAGGACGATGGCCGAGCCGAGCAGCGTGCGGGCGGCCTGGTGCTGCGCGCGCCGGCAAGCCGGGCGACACTGGTGTTGAAAAGGCATCTTTGTTCCCTCCCAGGACGAAAGTTACCGAGCAAGTTGAAATGGGACCGGGCAATCCGATCCTGGCCGCGCTGGCAGGGTCGCAGGGCCTGTGGCCATGCGGACATTGCGAACGTGTGGTGCATCGCGGCCTCGCTGCGCGAGGCTTGTTGCGTTCCGGTCGCCGTCGGTGGCGGACGTGGCCCCTTGCCGCCGCTGCGATTGCCTGGAACTGGGGCGAGCATAGGAGGCGTAGCCATTCCATTCCAATGAAGCATTTTGCGTCGGCTATCTTGTTTTGGAATTGATCGCCATGTTGCAAAGCGGCATGGCGCAAGCGCTGCGGCGCTGTCGGCGGCTGCGCACGGCGCCCGCCGCGGCGGGGCAGGGCGACGCGACGCCTTCGCTGTAGCGCCTGCGCAAGACCGATGTGTGTTTGCCGACGCGGCTGCGCGCGGCGCGCCGATCGCCGCGATTGTGCCGGCGGGTGTCGGCCTCAGCCAGGTGCGTCCGTGGCGTCACCGCTGTCGAGCAGGGCCGCCGCCGCCGCCCCCAGGCTGCGTTCGCGATGGCGCAACGCGTGGAACGTGCGCGCGCCCAGCGCCGTGCCGACGCGCTGCAGGCGGCCGCTCTCCAGCCACGGCGCGGCCGCCAGCTGCGAGATCGCCGCCAGGCTGTGGCCGGCGTGCACCGCCGACAGCACCGCCTCGTTCGAGGGCAGGGTCAGCGACACGCGCAGGCGTTCCGGTGCGACCCCGGCCGCGCGCAGCGCCGCTTCGAACTCCGAACGCGTGCCCGAGCCGGCTTCGCGCATGATCCAGGTGCTGGCCTCGGCCAGCCGCGGCAGGCCCAGGCGCAGGCGTCCGGCCAGCGGATGGGCCGGCGCGGCGACCACCAGCAGGCGGTCGTGGCCGAGCGCGGACAGCTGCAACTGCGGATCGTGCACGCCGCCTTCGACGAAACCCAGTTCCGCACGTCCCTCGAGCACCGCGTGCGCCACGCTTTCGGTGTTGCCCACGCTCAGGCGGATCTGGATCTGCGGGAAGCGCGCGTGGAAGGCCATCAGCCGCATCGGCAGCCAGTAGCTGGCCACGGTCTGGCTGGCGTGCAGGTCCAGGGTGCCGCGCAGCACGCCGCGCCATTCGCTCAAGGCCAGCTCCGCGGCGCGAGTGCGCGCCAGGATCGCCTTGGCCTCCTCGAAGAACGCCGCGCCGGCGGCGGTCAGTGCGATGCCGCGCCCGACCCGGTCGAACAGCGGCACACCGTACCGGGTTTCCAGCGCCTTGATCGCGGCGCTGGCCGCCGACGGCGTGCGATGCGCGGCCTGCGCACCCAGGGTCAGGTGCTGGCGTTCGGCGACGGCGACGAACAGGGCGAGTTGTTCCAGGGTCACGGCGGGATCGTTCGATTGGGACGAACGAACTATCCGGCATTATGCGATGGAATGACAGGATGGCCGGGCGCATCCTGCCGCCACTTCGACAGGGTGGCGGCAATGTACAAGGCACGGGACAAGGGCGCGGCACTGTTGCCGGGGCTGCTGTTGGCGATCGCGGTCGCCGCGTTGGCGTCGCTGACGGAGCAGGCGCAACTGCGCTGGCTGGGCCGGCCGTGGATCGATGCGCTGGTGTTCGCGATCGCGCTCGGCACGCTGCTGCGCACCGCGTCGCATCTGCCGGCACGCGCCGACGCCGGCATCGCGTTCGCCGCCAAGCTGCCGCTGGAAGTGGCGATCGTGCTGCTCGGCGCATCGGTCAGCTTCAGTGCGGTCGGCGCGGCTGGCGGCCTGCTGCTGGGACTGATCGCCGCCACCGTGCTGCTGGCGATCGGCATCGGCTACGGCATCGGCCGCCTGCTGGGGCTGCCGGCACGGCTGGCCACACTGGTGGCCTGCGGCAATGCGATCTGCGGCAACTCGGCGATCGTCGCCGCGGCGCCAGTGATCGACGCCGATTCGGACGAGGTGGCCGCCTCGATCGCGTTCACCGCGGCGCTGGGCATCGTGGTGGTGCTGGCCTTGCCGCTGGCGGTGCCGCTGTTCGGCCTGGATCAGCGCCACTACGGCATCCTCGCCGGCATGACCGTGTACGCGGTGCCGCAGGTGCTGGCGGCGACGCTGCCGGTCGGCGCCATCAGCGCGCAGGTCGGTGCGCTGGTCAAGCTGATGCGGGTGGTGATGCTGGGGCCGGTGATGCTGCTGCTCGGGCTGACCGCCGGCCGGCCGGGCGCCGCGCGGTTGCCGCTGCACCGCCTGCTGCCGTGGTTCGTGCTGGGCTTCGTCGGCATGCTGCTGCTGCGCTCCTCGGGCCTGTTGCCGCTGGCGTTGGCGGACGCGGCGCAGCGCGTGTCGGCGCTGCTGACCCTGGTGGCGATGGCGGCGCTGGGCCTGTCGGTGAACCTGCGCTCGGTGCTGGCCTCCGGCGGCCGCGTGCTGGCCGCGGGCACGCTGTCGCTGCTGGCGCTGGCCGGCATCAGCGCGCTGCTGGTGTGGTGGCTGCCGTGACGCGCGGGATGGCCGCAGATGCTGTGCGCATGCTGCGCGCTGTCGCAGCCAGCAGGAGCGAACCGATCCCCGGAACGCATCGCGCCGCTGCGTTCGCGTGCGGCAGCGACTCCTGGCGACGGTGCGGCTGCCGCTGGATCGATCACTTCACGCTGCGTCGCCGGTAGCGGCTCCAGCGTTGCATCCGCGCAGTGGCTCAATGGGCCAGCCGCATGCAGCCGCGGTGTAATAGTCTCCGCCGCAGGGCCGATCTAAGGTGGCGCATCTTCTTCGCACGCACCGTCAGGCCAGCTCATGGGACACGACCACAGCCACGCACCGACCGAGATCCGCCACGAGAAACCCCTGTGGTGGGCGCTGGGGCTGACCGCCACGTTCCTGCTGGTGGAGATCGCCGGCGCGTTCCTGACCAACAGCCTGGCGCTGCTGTCCGACGCCGCGCACATGGCCACCGACACCCTGGCGCTGATGATCGCGCTGGTCGCGGTGCGGCTGAGCCGGCGCCCGCCCGATGCCAAGCGTACCTACGGCTACGCGCGGCTGGAGGCGCTGGGCGCGCTGTTCAATGGCGGCATGCTGTTCGTGGTCGCCGCCTACATCCTGTGGGAAGCGGTGCAACGGTTCCGCCAGCCGCAGGACGTGGCCACGGTCGGCATGCTCGGCATCGCCGCGTTCGGCCTGCTGATCAACCTGATCTCGATGCGCCTGCTCAAGGCCGGCAGCGGCGAGAGCCTCAACATGAAGGGTGCCTACCTGGAAGTGTGGAGCGACATGCTCGGCTCGGTGGCGGTGATCGCCGGCGCGCTGGCGATCCGCCTCACCGGCTGGAAGGTGATCGATCCGATCCTGGCGGTGCTGATCGGCCTGTGGGTGCTGCCGCGCACCTGGGTGCTGCTGCGCGAGGCGATCAACGTGCTGCTGGAAGGCGTGCCCAAGGGCGTGGACATGGCCGCGGTGCGCGGCTATCTGCGCGGCGTTCCCGGCGTGGAGGACGTGCACGACCTGCACGTGTGGGCGCTGGCCTCCAGCACGCCGGCGCTGACCGCGCACGTGGTGATCGCCGACGGCGCCGATGCCGACGCGTTGCGCGCGGCCCTGTGCGATGGCCTGCATGCGCGCTTCGACATCGACCACATCACCCTGCAGATGGAAGCCGGGCACTGCGGCGCAGAGCCGTGCGGCACGCCGGCGCGCGCTGCGCAGGGTGCGCGCGACGAGCATGCGGATCACGGGCACGGCCAGCACGACGATCATGGGCATCGGCACGGCCATGCGCACGGCGCGCATGGGCATTCGCATCCGTGACACGGGATCAGGCGTCTTCCCCTTCCTGTAGGAGCGGCTTCAGCCGCGACAGGATCTCTCGGTAACGCTTGTCGCGGCTGAAGCCGCTCCTACAGGGAGCGCAGAGGACGCACGGCGGATTCAGGCCACCGGCTCGCGCAGCACCGGCGAATCCCAGCCCGGGCGCGGCGCGAAGCGCTCGCCGTAGCGCGCCTGCAGGGCGCGCAGGCGCTCCAGCAGCGCGTCGGCGCCGGCCGCACGGATGTACTGGATCGGACCGCCGCGGAACGGGGCGAAGCCGGTGCCGAAGATCACCCCGGCGTCGAGCAGGTCCGCATCGGCGACCACGCCGTCGTGCAGGCAGGCCACCGCCTCGTTGAGCAGCGGCAGGATCAGGCGGTCTTCCAGATCGGCCGGCGCCTGGTAGTCCTTGTCCACTTCCGGCTTTTTCGCGCGGCCGTTTTCCCAGGCGTACAGGCCCTGGCCATCCTTCTTGCCGCGCTTGCCCGGTTCCACCGTCTGCAGCGCGGCGGGGATCGGCAGGCCCAGGAACGGCGCCAGTTCCGCGCCGACCCCGGCGGCCACGTCCAGGCCCACGGTGTCGATCAGTTCGATCGGCCCCATCGGCATGCCGAACTTCACCGCGGCCTTGTCGAGCGCCGGGCCGGGGATGCCCTCGGCGTAGGCGGTGGCCGCTTCCAGCAGGTACGGGAACAGCACCCGGTTGACCAGGAAGCCGGGCGTGCCGGCGACCGGCACCGGCAGCTTGTCGATCGCCTTGCAGAACGCGGCCAGCCGCTTCTGGTTGTCCGCGGCCAGGCCGTCGTGGCAGACGATCTCCACCAGCGGCATCTGCGCCACCGGGTTGAAGTAGTGCAGGCCGGCGAACTGCGCCGGGCGCTGGATGTGCTCGCGCAGTTCGGTCAGCGGGATCGAGGAGGTGTTGGTGCTGAGCAGCGCATCGGGCTGCATCCGCGGCTCCAGCGACTGGTACAGCTCGCGCTTGGCCTGCGGATTCTCCACGATCGCCTCGATCACCAGGTCGGCCACCGGCACGCCGTCGCCGGCCAGGTCGCCCTTCAGCCGCGCCGCCACCGCCGGGCGCTTGCTGTCGTCCTTGACCCGCTTGGCGAACAGCTCGCCGGCGCGGCTCAGCGCGCCATCGATGAAGCGCTGCTCGCGATCCTGCAGCGTCACCTCGAAACCCTTGTAGGCCGACCAGGCGGCGATGTCGCCGCCCATCACCCCGGCGCCGACCACGTGCACGTGGCGGATGCCATGGTCTTTCCCGCCCAGCGCCTTGAGCCGCTCGGTGAGGAAGAAGATGCGGATCAGGTTGCGCGCGGTCGGCGTGCTCGCCAGCTTGACCACGGCCTTGCGCTCGGCGTCCAGCCGCGCCTGGATGCCGCCGCCGCCGCTGCGCTCCCAGACGCCGATCAGCGCGTACGGCGCCGGGTAGTGTTCCTTGCGCGCCTTGCGCGCGACCTGCTTGCGCATCTGCGGCGCCAGCAGCTTGCGCGCCGGCCAGGTGTTGGTGGCCCAGGCGGTGGCGCGCTGCTTGAACGGGCGCGCGCTGCCGGTCAAGGCCAGCGCGACCGCGGTATCGACCAGCACCGCCGGTGCGGCGACCTTGTCGACCAGGCCCATCGCGCGGGCCGCCGATGCCGACACGGTGCGCCCGGTCAGCATCAGGTCCATCGCCGCGGGCGCGCCGATCAGCCGCGGCAGGCGCGCGCTGCCGCCCCAGCCGGGAAAGATGCCGAGCTTGGTCTCGGGCAGGCCGATGCGGGTGGAACCGTCGCTGGAGGCGACCCGGTAGCGGCAGGCCAGCGCGATCTCGGTGCCGCCGCCCATGCAGAAACCGTGGATCGCGGCCACGGTCGGGCAGGGCAGTTCGGCCAGTTTCTGGAAGGTGGCCTGGCCGCGGCGGATCGCATCGTTGACGGTGCCGCGGCGGTCGAATTCCTGGAATTCCTTCAGGTCCGCGCCGGCGATGAAGCCGTTGGCCTTGGCCGAGCGGATCACCACGCCCTTGGGCGGGTCGATGGCGATGCGTTCGAGCAGATCGCCCAGCTCCAGCAGCACGTCCTGCGACAGCGCGTTGACGGGCGCGTCCTGGCGGTCGAGGCTGAGCACGACGACGCCGTCGTCGCGGATATCCGCTTGCCAGTGACTGAATCGGAGCCCGTCGAAGCCTGAAAGCATGGGGAGGACCATCCGCTTATGTATGGAGAAGATCGTTATCATCCAGAGGTTGTTTCCGTTGCGTCAAATCCCAATCCACAGGGGAGTGACGCGGGTCCCGCGACCGCTGGCATGCCGCCAGCCTAACGGAATGCGGGTTAACGTCGTGGGGCGGCGGTCCGCAGGGACGCTGAACTTTTTTCCGAATTGGCGGTCAGATGGTCCGACGTAGGTTGGGCTGACAGGAGTGCGGCCCGTTATGGCCGATGTCGAAACACCTCAGGAGCTGGACCTGGAACTGGTCCGGCGTGTGCAGCGCGGCGAAAGCGCGGCGTTCGATGTGCTGGTGCGCAAGTACCAACACCGGATCGTCGGCCTGATCGGGCGCTACATCGCCGACTGGAGCGAATGTCAGGACGTGGCACAGGACACCTTCATCCGCGCCTACCGCGCGATAGGGAACTTCCGTGGCGACGCCCAGTTCTCTACATGGTTGCACCGTATCGCCGTGAACACCGCCAAGAACTACCTGGTTGCGCACAACCGCAGGCCTCCGACCGACGACGTCGACGTGCTCGATGCCGAGCAGTTCGACAGCGGCACGCGCTTGCGCGACACCGACACGCCCGAGCGCGAACTGATGCGCCAGGAGCTGGAACAGACGGTGATGAAGGCGGTGAATGCGTTGCCGGAGGAATTGCGAACCGCCATCACCCTGCGCGAGGTGGACGGGATGAGTTACGAGGACATCGCGCAGAAGATGGGTTGCCCGATCGGCACGGTGCGCTCGCGCATCTTCCGTGCGCGGGACGCCATCGACGCCGAACTCCGTCCCCTGCTGGATACCGACAGCGCCACTCGTGAGCGACACCGCGTATGACCGATAGCACGCCCATTTCCCAGCCCGAGCCGACGCCCGGCGCCACGCCGCCGGACAAGTTCGAACTGCACTACCGGCAACAGCTGTCGGCGTTGATCGACGGCGAGCTGCCGGCCGACGAGGCGCGCTTCGTGGTGCGCCGGCTGCAGCACGACGAGGAGCTTGCCGGTTGCCACGAACGCTGGCAGCTGTGCGGCGACATCCTGCGCGGCCGCGTGTGCATGCCGGCGCCCGCCGATTTCGGCGAGCGCGTGCGCCAGGCGGTGGCGGCCGAGGCGCAACGCGCCGAGGTGGCGCGCGCCAGCGATGCCGCCGGCAGCCGCCGCACCTGGCGCTGGGGCGGCAGCGCGGCGCTGGCGGCCTCGGTCGCCGCGATCGCCTTGTTCATGACCCGCGAGCGCCTGCCCGATGCGGCGCCCGCAGCGGCACCCGTGCAGGTCGCCAGCTCGAGCGCTCCTGCCGCCGCGCCTGCGGTTCCGGCGGCCGTGCCGCAGGTGCCGGCACCGGCACCTGCAGATCCGCAGGGCGACCTCGGCGCGGCGGTCGCCGCGGCGCCGGCAGTGGCCATCGCCGCGCACCGGCGCCAGGACGCCGCCACCCGCCGCGGCGCGACCCGAACCCAGCAGGCCGCGCGCAGCAGCGCGGCGCGGGCCGCCGAGCCGGTACGCGCGATCGCCGCCGCGGCCCCGTCGCGGCCAGCGGCGACCGCGCTGCCGGCAACGGCGGCCGGCCAGGCGCTCGCGCAGCAACATGCCGGTGATCCGTTTGCGCACCAGCCCGCACCGCTGCAGGCGCGGCCATGGCCGCGCTCGGCACTGGCGCCGGCCGCGTCCAGCGGCGAGTTCACCGCCAGTTTCCCGCGCCAGGGCGCGTCGGCGGCGTTCTATCCGTTCGAGCCGCGGCTGCCGGCCGACGCGGCGCCCGCGCCGTCGCCGCAGCAGCCTTGAACCCAGGCGTCGGTCGAAGCGCGTGCTTCGCTCCGGCGCGCGGTGCCCGCGGCACCGCCGTTGTTTTCCATCCCTTTCCCGAACCGGAGGCTCGCGTCCGATGACTCACCGTATCCGCAACCATCTGCTGGGCGTGTTGGCCCTGACCCTGCCGCTGGCCGCCTGCGCGCAGCAGCCCGAGTCGGCCGCGCCCGCCGCCGCCGCGCCGGCCGCGCGCGCGGCGCCTGCGCCGCAGCTGGTCGCCGGCTTGCCCGATTTCACCAACCTGGTCGAACAGGTCGGCCCCGGCGTGGTCAACGTCGAGACCACGATCAGCCGCAAGGCCGCGGCCACGCGCGCCGGCGCCGGCGGCATGCCCGACGATGCGCAGATCCCCGAATTCTTCCGCCGCTTCTTCGGGCCGGACGGGATCCCGGGGCAACCGGGCATGCCCGGCAGGCCGGGCCAGCAGGGACCGGACGAAGACGACGCGACCCCCGGCGGTCGCTCGATGGGCTCGGGCTTCATCATCTCGCCCGACGGCTACGTGCTGACCAACCACCATGTGGTCGATGGCGCCAGCGAGGTCAAGGTCAAGCTGACCGACCGCCGCGAGTTCACCGCCAAGGTGGTCGGCAGCGACCAGCAGTACGACGTGGCGCTGCTGAAGATCGACGGCAAGAACCTGCCGACGGTGCGCGTGGGCGATTCCAACATGCTCAAGCCCGGCCAGTGGGTGGTGGCGATCGGTTCGCCGTTCGGCCTGGACCACTCGGTCACCGCCGGCATCGTCAGCGCCACCGGGCGCAGCAACCCGTACGCCGACCAGCGCTACGTGCCTTTCATCCAGACCGACGTGGCGATCAACCAGGGCAATTCCGGCGGCCCGCTGCTCAATACCCGCGGCGAAGTGGTCGGCATCAACTCGCAGATCTTCTCCGCCTCCGGCGGCTACATGGGCATCAGCTTCGCGATCCCGATCGACCTGGCGATGAGCGCGGTCGAGCAGATCAAGAAGACCGGCAAGGTCAGCCGCGGCATGCTCGGGGTGACCATGCAGCCGAACATCAGCGATGTGGAGGCCAAGGGCCTGGGCCTGAGCGACACGCGCGGCGCGCTGGTCAACGGCGTGCAGCCGGGCAGCGGCGCGGCCAAGGCCGGGATCGAGCCGGGCGACTTCATCGTTGCCTTCAACGGCCAGAAGATCAATACGCGCGAAGACCTGCCGCCGCTGGTGGGCATGCTGCCGCCGGGCAGCAAGGCGCGGGTCACCGTGATCCGCGACGGCAAGCCGCGCGACATCAGCGTGACCCTGAGCGAGCTCAGCGACGACGGCATGGCCATGGGCCAGCAGCAGCCGGGCCGCGGCGACGCGGCGCCGGCGCCGCAGGCCGCCGAGAGCAGCGCGCTGGGCATCAGCGTGGAGGAGATCCCGGCGCCGGTGCGGCAGAAGCTCGGACTGCGCGCCGACGAAGGCGTGCAGGTGGCGCAGGTGAGCCGCGCGGTGGCGAGCAAGTCGCAGCTGCGTCCGGGCATGATCGTGCTGCAGGTCGGGCGCACGCCGGTGTCCAATGCGGCGCAGTTCCGCAAGCTGACCGCCGGCGCGAAGAAGGGCGACGTGGTGATGCTGCTGGTGCGCGCGCCGGGCAGCCCGGCCAGCCAGTTCATCGCGATCAGCGTCGACTGAGCGGCCGCTCGCGGCACCGCCAATGGCGCCCAGCGAACCCCGGTTCGCTGGGCGCCATTGATTTCATTGGGGTTTGTTTCCCGAAACGCTGCCCGCGCAGCCGTTGGCCCACGCGTGCCGCAGCCGGGGCGCCTGGCTCCCTCCGGCCATGCGATAATGGCCCGTTATCCTGACGACGGTCCTGGCCGCCGCCCACCTCATGTCCTCTGATTCGATGCGGAACATCCGCAATTTCTCCATCATCGCCCACGTCGACCACGGCAAATCGACCCTGGCCGATCGCATCATCCAGCTCTGTGGCGGCCTGCAGGCGCGCGAGATGGAAGCGCAGGTGCTCGACTCCAACCCGATCGAGCGCGAACGCGGCATCACCATCAAGGCCCAGTCCGTGTCCTTGCCGTATACGGCCAAGGACGGGCAGGTCTACCACCTGAACTTCATCGACACCCCCGGCCACGTCGACTTCTCCTACGAAGTCAGCCGCTCGCTGGCCGCCTGCGAGGGCGCGCTGCTGGTGGTGGACGCTGCGCAGGGCGTGGAAGCGCAGTCGGTGGCCAACTGCTACACCGCGGTGGAGCAGGGCCTGGAAGTGGTGCCGGTGCTCAACAAGATCGACCTGCCCACCGCGGACATCGCCCGCGCCAAGGCCGAGATCGAGGCGGTGATCGGCATCGACGCCGAGGACGCGGTGGCGGTCAGCGCCAAGACCGGGTTCAACGTGGACCTGGTGCTGGAAGCGATCGTGCATCGCATCCCGCCGCCCAAGCCGCGCGATACCGACAAGCTGCAGGCGCTGATCATCGACTCGTGGTTCGACAACTACCTGGGCGTGGTCTCGCTGGTGCGGGTGATGCAGGGCGAGATCAAGCCGGGCAGCAAGATCCTGGTGATGTCCACCGGCCGCACCCACCTGGTCGACAAGGTCGGCGTGTTCACCCCCAAGCGCAAGGAGCTGCCCGCGCTGGGCGCCGGCGAAGTGGGCTGGATCAACGCCTCGATCAAGGACGTGCACGGCGCGCCGGTCGGCGACACCCTGACCCTGGCCGCCGACCCGGCGCCGCATGCGCTGCCCGGTTTCCAGGAAATGCAGCCGCGCGTGTTCGCCGGCCTGTTCCCGGTCGATGCCGAGGACTACCCGGACCTGCGCGAGGCGCTGGACAAGCTGCGCCTCAACGATGCGGCGCTGCGCTTCGAGCCGGAAAGCTCCGAGGCGATGGGCTTCGGCTTCCGCTGCGGCTTCCTCGGCATGCTGCACATGGAAATCGTGCAGGAACGGCTGGAGCGCGAGTACGACCTCAACCTGATCTCGACCGCGCCGACCGTGGTCTACGAGGTGCTCAAGACCGACGGCAGCGTGATCCCGATGGACAACCCGTCCAAGCTGCCGCCGCTGAACAACGTGGAGGAGATCCGCGAGCCGATCATCCGCGCCAACATCCTGACCCCGCCGGACTACGTCGGCAACATCATCACCCTGTGCGAGGAAAAGCGCGGCAGCCAGATCGGCATCAACTACCTGGGCAGCCAGGTGCAGATCAGCTATGAACTGCCGATGGCCGAGGTGGTGCTGGATTTCTTCGACAAGCTCAAGTCGGTGTCGCGCGGCTACGCCTCGCTGGACTACCACTTCCTGCGTTTCGACGCCGGCCCGTTCGTGCGCGTGGACACGCTGATCAACGGCGACAAGGTCGATGCGCTGTCGATCATCGTGCACCGCAGCCATGCCGACCGGCGCGGCCGCGAGCTGTGCGAAAAGATGAAGGATCTGATCCCGCGGCAGATGTTCGACGTGGCGATCCAGGCCGCGGTCGGCTCGCAGATCATCTCGCGCAGCACGGTCAAGGCGATGCGCAAGAACGTGCTGGCCAAATGTTATGGTGGCGACGTGTCGCGCAAGAAGAAACTTCTGGAAAAACAGAAGGAAGGCAAGAAGCGCATGAAGCAGGTCGGCCGCGTGGAGATCCCGCAGGAAGCCTTCCTGGCTGTGCTGCAGATGGATAAGTAGCCGGGATTCGGGATTCGGGATTGGGGATTGGCAAGCGCGCAAGCCTGTCCGATGTCCCGCTCTGCCGAATCTCCTCATCCCCAATCCCGAATCCCGTTCCGAAGGAACACGAATGAAATGGTTTGAAATCGCGCTGGTGGTCCTGACCTTCGCCACCGGCATCGTCTGGTTGCTGGACAAGCTGTTCTTCGCCAAGCGCCGCGCCGCGCGCGCCGGCCTGCTGGATACCGAGCCGGTGCTGGTCGATTATTCGCGGGCGTTCTTCCCGGTGCTGGCGGTGGTGCTGATCCTGCGCAGCTTCATCGCCGAGCCGTACAAGATTCCGTCCAGCTCGATGATGCCGAACCTGCTGGTCGGCGATTTCATCCTGGTCAACAAGTTCGCCTACGGCTTCCGCCTGCCGATCACCAACCAGAAGGTGATCCCGACCAGCGAGCCCAAGCGCGGCGACGTGGTGGTGTTCAAGCCGCCGCACAAGCCGGACGAGAACTGGATCAAGCGCGTCATCGGCCTGCCCGGCGACCGCATCGGCTTCCACGGCGATACCCTGTACATCAACGGCACGCCGATGAAGTACCAGGTGCGCGGCGAGTACGTCGGCAAGGGCAAGGGCGCGGAGATGACCGGGTCCACGCTGCTCACCGAATACCTGCCGGGCCGCACCCACACCGAATTGGAGTGGCTGGACCGCAACAATCCGGCCGGCCAGGGCGATTGGGTGGTGCCGCCGGGCCAGTATTTCGTGATGGGCGACAATCGGGATAATAGCGAGGACAGCCGCTTCTGGACCCAGACCCACTTCCTGCCCGAAGAGAACCTGCGCGGCAAGGCGTTCCTGGTCTGGCTCAATTGCGAAGGCTGGTTCTGCAGCGGCAGTTTCGATCCCTCGCGGATCGGGACCGGCATCCAGTGATTTCTGGCGTAAGGGGAAGCGCGATGAAGCACAAGCAAAGTGGCATGACGTTGACGTCGTTCGTGATCGTGCTGGCAGTGGTCGGTTTCTTCGCCTACATCGGCATGAAGCTGTTCCCGATGTACATGGAGTACTACGCGGTGCGCTCGGCGATGAAGGGCCTGGCCGCCGAGCCGGGCAGCGCCGACATGGATCCGGCGCAGGCGAAGATGCTGCTGTTCCGCCGCCTGGACATCAACAACTCGGACAACGTGAAGCCGGACGACGTCAAGTTCGACCGCATGGATTCGGGCTGGAAGATGCATGTGGCCTACGAAGTGCGCAAGCCGCTGGTCGCCAACCTGGACGTGGTCGGCAAGTTCGACATCACCCAGGACCTGACGACGCGCGGTGGCGAGTAAAACGATCCTGCGCGGCGACCGCATCGGTCACCGCTTCGCCGACCCGCAGCTGCTGGCGCAGGCGCTGACGCATCGCAGCGCCGGCGCGCCGCACAACGAGCGGCTGGAATTCCTCGGCGACAGCATCGTCAACCAGCTGATCGCCGAGGCGCTGTACCGGCGCTGGCCCAAGGCCGACGAAGGCGCGCTGACCCGCGCCCGCGCCGAACTGGTGCGCGAGGCCTCGCTGGCCACCATCGGCCGCCAGCTGGAACTGGGCGAGCGGCTGACCCTGGGGCCGGGCGAGATGAAGTCCGGCGGGCATCGCCGCGATTCGATCCTGGCCGACGCGGTCGAGGCGGTGGTCGCGGCGATCTACCTGGACGCCGGATTCGAGGCCTGCCGTGCGGTGATCCTGCCCTGGTTCGAGACGGCGCTGGCCGCACTGCCGGTCGGCAAGCCGGAGAAGGACGCCAAGACCCGCCTGCAGGAATGGCTGCAGGCCCGGCAGCGGGCCCTGCCGGCGTACGAGCTGATCAGCGAAACCGGCGACGAACACGCCAAGCTATTCCGGGTACGCTGCGTACTCGCCGAGCCTGCCCTCACCACCGAGGGCGAGGGCACCTCGCGACGGCTGGCCGAACAACAGGCCGCCGCCGCCGCCATCGAGCAACTGGATTCCAGCAAGTGAACGAGCAAGCGTCCCCTTACCGCAGCGGCAGCGTGGCCGTGATCGGCCGCCCCAACGTGGGCAAGTCCACCCTGACCAACGCCCTGGTGGGCGCCAAGGTCAGCATCGTCTCCAACCGCCCGCAGACCACCCGGCACCGCTTGCTGGGCATCGCCAGCTTCCCGGAAGGGCAGTTGGTGCTGGTCGACACCCCCGGCCTGCACCGCGAGCAGAAGCGCGCGATGAACCGGGTCATGAACCGCGCCGCGCGCGGCTCGCTGGAAGGCGTGGACGCCGGCTTGTTGGTGATCGAGGCCGGGCGCTGGGACGACGAGGACACGCTGGCGTTCAACGTGCTCAGCGATTCCGGCATCCCGGTGGTGCTGGTGGTGAACAAGGTCGACCGGCTCAAGGACAAGACCGCGCTGCTGCCGTTCCTGCAGCAGGTCAGCGACGGCCGCAGCTTCGCCGCGGTGCATCCGATCTCCGCGCTCAAGCGCAAGGGCCTGGAAGCGTTGGTGCGCGACCTGCTGGCGCTGGTGCCGGAAGCGCCGGCGATGTTCGGCGAGGACGAGATCACCGACCGCAGCCAGCGCTTCCTGGCCGGCGAACTGGTGCGCGAGCAGCTGATGCGCCAGCTCGGCGAAGAGCTGCCGTACGCGACCACGGTGGAAATCGAGCGCTTCGCCGAGGACGGCGCGCTGCTGCGCATCGGCGCGGTGATCTGGGTCGAGCGCGAGGGCCAGAAGGCGATCGTGATCGGCAAGGGCGGCACCCGCCTGAAGGACATCGGCGCCAAGGCCCGGCAGCAGATGGAGCGCCTGTTCGGCGCCAAGGTATTCCTGGAGACCTGGGTGCGCGTGCGCGAGGGCTGGTCGGACGACGAGGCCGCGTTGAAGGCGTTCGGGTACGGGGAGTAAGGCCGGGACTCGGGACTCGGGACTCGGGATTTTCGCAAGTGCACCGCATTTCCGCTTTTCTGTAGGAGGGGCTTCAGCCCCGACGCCTTACCGATAACGCGTCGGGGCTGAAGCCCCTCCCACAAAAAACCGCTGAGCCGGAATACAGCTGCCGCTTCTCTTCGCAGCACGGCGCTTTTTCCTCAAATCGCTTGACAGCGATTTGCCGCTGGACAGCATCCTGGAGTCCCGAGTCCCGAGTCCCGAGTCCCGAGTCCCGAGTCCCGAGTCCCGAGTCCCGAGTCCCGAGTCCCGAAGCGTCCATGCTCATCGAACACGAACCCGCCTTCGTCCTGCACGCGCGCCCCTGGCGCGAGACCAGCCTGCTGGTCGAAGTGCTGAGCGCGCAGTACGGCCGCTTGGGCGTGCTGGCGCGGGGCGTGCAGGGGCCGAAGAACCAGCCGCTGCGCGCGGCGCTGCAGCCGCTGCAGTCGATCCGCTTCAGCGCGCAGCGCCGCGGCGAGCTGGCCCAGCTGCGTGCGGCCGAGGCGGTGGATACGGCGCCGCGCCTGAGCGGGGACGGCATGCTCGCCGGGTTCTACATCAACGAACTGACCCTGCGCCTGGCGCCGCGCGACGATCCTGCGCCGGACCTGTACCTGGCCTACGCACGGGTGCGCGCGCGGCTGGGCGCGGAGGCGCCGCTGGCGTGGACGCTGCGCTGCTTCGAGCGCGACCTGCTGGACGCCCTGGGTGTGGGCTTCGACCTGCGCCACGACGGCGACGGCGAGCCGATCGACCCGGCCGCGCGCTACGTGCTGGACGCCGAACACGGCCCGCGCCGCCTGCTCAGCGACCGCGGCCACGACCAGCGCAGCGGCATGGCCACCGGCCGCGCGCTGCTGGCGCTGGCCGCCGACGAGATGCCGGTGGCCGAAGACCTGCCCGGCCTGCGCCGCGGCATGCGCGTGGTGCTGATGCACCACCTCGGCGGGCGCGGCCTGAAGTCGTGGGAGATGCTGCAGGACCTGACCCGCCAGCGCCGCGACGCGGAAGCCGGGGAACTGCCGCAGGTGCCTGACTCACCGGAAGTGGCTGACCCGCAGGCGCCGAAGACCGATTGAGCTGCGCTTGCGCTGGCCGGCTTCCTGTAGGAGGGGCTTCAGCCCCCACCGCTTCTGCAGCATGCCGGCTTGCCACGGCGTCTGTCGCGGCTGAAGCCGCTCCTACACGGGCGTGCGGCAAGTGCGCCGACGCCCCTGCTTTTACGAATCCCCAATCCCCAATCCCAAATCCCGGCTCAATGCAGCAACGCCGCCACCGCCTCGCTGAACTGGCTGCGCGCCTGCGACGAGGCCGGGTCGCCCTGCAGCTGGCGTACCGCGCGCGCCAGCCGCGCGGCGCCGACGAAGCCGCAGCTGGCCTGCAGCCGGTGCAGGTGGTTGCGCACCGCCTGCTCGTCGCTGAGCTGCAGCGCCGAGGCGACCGCGTCGCGGGTGCCGGGCAACTCGGCCAGGAACAGTTCGCGCAGCGCGATCAGGTGCGAGCGCTCGCCGTTGAGCGCGACCAGGGCGGTGGTCTCGTCCCAGTCCACCGCCGCCTCCACCGCGCCCGGCGCGGTGCCGACGCTGCCACGCGCCAGCAACCGCCGCACCGCCTGCAGCAGGCGTTCGGGACTGAGCGGTTTCAGCAGCACTTCGGCGAAACCGGCGCCGAGCAGGTGCTCGCGGACCGCGCCGCTGGCGTCGGCGGTGTGCGCCAGCGCCAGGGTGCCGGGGCGCTGCCGCTGCAGGCGCTGCAGCAGGTCGGCGCCGCTGCCGTCGGGCAGGTTGGCGTCGATCAGCCACAGGTCGTGTTCCTGGGCCTGCGCACTGGTCAGCGCGGAAGCGACGGTGTCGGCCAGATCGACCTGCGCGGGCAGGGATTCCAGCGTCACTCGCAAAAACGTGCGACTGATCGGGTCGTCCTCGACCAGCAAAAGTCGCGTCACAGGGTCCTGGGTCGATGCCATCCTTATGCCTCCATGCGGCCTGGGCGCATCTTAGCGGCTGCGACGATGCGTCGCATCACTTTGCGCCGCCGCCGCCGCGTCCGCAAGCCGGTGCCCCGGGCCCGCCGCCGGGGGGGGGGGGGGGGCGCTGGCCGGATCGGCGCAGGCCAGGGCAACCCGAAGCGCCGCGTCCGGGCGCCGATAGGGCGGCGTCGGCGCCCGCGCACCGCAGGGCCGCTCCCCGCGCATCGGCAGGCCCTGGCGCATCTGCGACAATGGCCGCCCTTTTTCGCCCGCAGCCTGCCGCCACGTGGCCCGATCCAGAAAACGCCTAGACCGCACCCCGTTCCAGACCGATATCGTCGACCTCAGCCACGACGGCCGCGGCGTCGCCCGCCCCGAGGGCGAGGGCGGCAAGGTCGCCTTCGTCGCCGGCGCGCTGCCGGGCGAGACGGTGCTCGCCGAACCCACCGCGCGCAACCGCCATTTCGACGAGGCGCGCACCCTGCAGGTGCTGCAGGCCTCGCCGCGGCGGGTCGAACCGCGCTGCCCGCATTTCGGGGTCTGCGCCGGCTGCGTGCTGCAGCACCTGGCCGAGGACCAGCAGATCCTGGCCAAGCAGCGGGTGCTGACCGAGAACCTGGAGCGGATCGGCCACGTGACCCCGCAGACGGTGCTGCCGGCGCTGTCCGGCGCGCCCTGGGGCTACCGGCGCAAGGGCCGGTTCTCGGTGCGCCGGGTGGAGAAGAAGGACAAGACCCTGGTCGGCTTCCGCGAGTTGGACCCGCGCTTCGTCGCCGACCTGTCGGTGTGCCACACGGTGATTCCGCAGATCGGCTTCAAGGTGAGCGCGCTGGCCGAACTGGTCGAGAGCCTGGACGGCAAGCGCGACATCCCGCAGATCGAGTTCATCGCCGGCGACGCCGCCGTGGCGCTGACCTTCCGCCACATGCAGCCGCTCAGTGCGCGCGACCAGGCGGCGCTGGTGGCGTTCGCCCAGGCCCACGAGTTCGCCATCTTCCTGCAGCCCGGCGGCGTGGACAGCGTGCATCCGCTGTATCCGCAGGACGTGCCGCTGTCGTTCCGGTTGCCGCAGTGGGACGTGGAACTGGCGTTCCGGCCGCTGGACTTCATCCAGGTCAACGCCTCGCTCAACCAGAAGATGATCGCGCTGGCGCTGACCCTGCTCGACGCGCAGCCCGGCGACCGCGTGCTCGACCTGTTCTGCGGGCTGGGCAACTTCACCCTGCCGCTGGCGCGCACGGTGCGCGAAGTGGTGGGCGTGGAAGGCGATGCGGGGCTGGTGGCGCGGGCGCGCGACAACGCGCAGCGCAACGGCCTGGACAACGCGCAGTTCTTCGCCGCCGACCTGACCCAGGACCAGCGCCAGGCGCCGTGGATGCAGCAGGGCTTCGACAAGCTGCTGCTCGACCCGCCGCGCTCCGGCGCGATCGAGGTGTTGCGGCAGCTGCCGCTGGAGACGTTCCAGCGCATCGTCTACGTCAGCTGCCACCCCGGCTCGCTGGCGCGCGACGCCGGTTACCTGGTCAACGAGCAGGGCTTCGTGCTGAAGGCCGCCGGCGCGATGGACATGTTCCCGCACACGGCGCATGTGGAGAGCATTGCGGTGTTCGAGAAGCCGGGATTGGAGAGTGGGGATTAGGGATTCGTAACAGCGGCGTCTGCGCGCTGGCTTATGCTTTGACCAATCCCGAATCTCCAATCCCCAATCCCATGGCCATCGAAATCGAACGCAAATTCCTCGTCACCGGCGACGGCTGGCGCGCTGCGGCGCATCGGGTGATCCCGATGGCGCAGGGCTACATCAACGACCAGGCGGCGATGGACAGCGGCGCGCAGAAGGCCTCGGTGCGGGTCCGCATC
Source organism: Xanthomonas sp. JAI131 (assembly GCF_013410075.1). NCBI lineage: Bacteria > Pseudomonadati > Pseudomonadota > Gammaproteobacteria > Lysobacterales > Lysobacteraceae > Xanthomonas > Xanthomonas sp. JAI131. The sequence continues at coordinate 53,801 of NZ_JACCCN010000001.1, forward strand.
CAGGACCAGGAGGCGTTCCTCAACCTCAAGTCGCGCGAGCTGGGGCACACCCGCCAGGAGTTCGAGTATCCGCTGCCGCTGGACGACGCGCGCGCGCTGCTGGCGCTGTGCGTGGGCGGGCTGATCGACAAGCGCCGGCACCTGGTGCAACACCAGGGCCATCTGTGGGAAGTGGACGAGTTCCTCGGCGACAACGCCGGGCTGGTGGTCGCCGAGATCGAGCTGGAGAGCGCCGATGAGGCCTTCGCCAAGCCCGACTGGATCGGCGCCGAAGTCACCGACGATGCGCGCTATTACAACCTGGCGCTGGCCTCGCATCCGTTCAGTAAGTGGCCGGGATTTGGGATTCGGGATTAGGGATTGGCAAAAGCGAGTCAAGTGCGGCGATCAGGCTTATGCTTTTGCGAATCCCCATTCCCGAATCCCGAATCCCCGCTCATGCGCCTCGATATCTGGTCCGACGTGGTCTGCCCCTGGTGCTGGATCGGCAAGCGCCGGTTGCAGCAAGGCATCGCGGCGCTCGGCGCGGATGCGCCGGCGCTGGAGATCCACTGGCATCCGTACCTGCTCGATCCCGATGCCGGCACCGAGCCGGTGCCGTTGCGCAAGGCGTATGAAGCCAAGTTCGGCGGCGCCGCGCGCACCGAGCAGATCCTGGCGCAGACCCAGGCCACCGCGCGCGCCGAGGGGCTGCCGTTCGACTTCGACCGCGGCCAGGTGCGGGTGACCACGCTGCCGGCGCACCGGCTGCTGTGGCTGGCGGCGCGCGAAGGCGATGCCGAGGCGGTGGCCGAGGCGCTGTTCCACGCGCATTTCGCCGAAGGGCGCAACCTGGCCAAGACCAGCACGCTGCTCGCCGCCGGCGCCGCCGGCGGGCTGCCCGCGGCGCGGGTGCAGGCGCTGCTGGACGGCGACGAGGGCCTGGCCGAGATCCAGGCGCAGTTGCAGCAGGCGCAGGCGATGGGTATCCGCGCAGTGCCGACCTACGTCGTCGACGGCCGCCACGCGATCCAGGGAGCGCAGCCGCCGGAGGTGTTCGCCGCGACCCTGCGCGGTCTGCTGCCGCCGGCGCCGGATGCGGCGCAGGACTGCGGCCCCGACGGTTGCGCGGTGTAGGCCGGTCACACGAGCGCAACGTGGCGCAGCCACGGCGCGCCATCGGCACGTGCCGGCACCGCACGGCACTTGCGGCCTGTCGCCGGCGCCGGCATCTGCGACAATGCCGCCCAGGCGCGCTGAACAGCGCTGGCAGGAGAATCCCCCGCATGCTCGCGATCGGCGTCGCCGGTACCGAACTCACCGCCCAGGAACGCGACTGGCTGCAGCACGATGCCGTCGCCGGCGTGGTCCTGTTCAAGCGCAATTTCGCCTCCAGGGCGCAGCTGGTGGAGCTGACCGCGGCGATCCGCGCCGCGGCGCCGCGGCCGCAGCTGATCTGCGTGGACCAGGAAGGCGGCCGCGTGCAGCGCTTCCGCGAAGGCTATAGCGCCTTGCCGCCGCTGCACGGCTTCGGCGCGCTGTATGCGCGCGATCGCGATGCGGCGCTGGCGCTGGCCGGGCAGCATGCCTGGCTGATGGCCAGCGAGGTCCGCGCCAGCGGCGTGGACCTGAGTTTCGCCCCGGTGGTGGATCTGGCGCGCGGCAACCGCGCGATCGGCGACCGCGCCTTCAGCGACGATCCGCAGGTGGTGGCCGCGTTCACCGGCGCCTACGTGCGCGGCATGCACAGCGTCGGCATGGCCGCCACCCTCAAGCACTTTCCCGGCCACGGCACGGTGCTGGAAGACACCCACGTCGACAACGCCGTCGATCCGCGCCCGCTGCAGGAACTGCGCGAGCAGGACCTGGTGCCGTTCGCCGCCGGCATCGCCGCCGGCGCCGATGCGGTGATGATGGCGCACGTGGTCTACCCGCAGGTCGCGCCGGAACCGGCCGGCTATTCGCCGCGCTGGATCCAGCAGATCCTGCGCCAGGAACTGGGCTTCCGCGGCGTGGTGTTTTCCGACGACATCGGCATGGCCGCCTCGTTCGCCGCCGGCGGCGTCGCCGCGCGGGTGTCCGCGCACCTGGACGCCGGCTGCGACGTGGTCCTGGTCTGCCATCCCGAACTGGTCGAAGACTCGCTGCAGGCCGTGCGCGACCGCCCGCTCAATACCGCCGCGCTGCTCGGCCTGATCGGCCGCGGCGCCCTCGGCTGGGACGGGCTGCTCGCCGATGCCCGCTACGGCCACACCCAATCCCACCTGCTCGCAACCCTCGGAAAAACCGCCTGATGTCCACTCTCACCATCGCCCAGGCCCTGGCCCAGGCCGACCTGCTGGTCGATCGTCCGCACCTCGACCAGGCCATCGCGCGCATGGCCGACGCCATCGCCGCCGACTACCGCGGCGAGATCCCGGTCTACCTGACCATCATGCACGGCGCGCTGCCGTTCGCCGGGCAACTGGCGCTGGAACTGGGCGCGCGCGGCCAGGACCTGCAGCTGGATTACCTGCACGCCACCCGCTACCGCGGCGAGACCGTCGGCGGCGAACTGGTGTGGAAGCACCGCCCGGCCACCGCGCTGTACGGGCGCCGCGTGCTGCTGCTCGACGACATCCTCGACGAAGGGCTGACCCTGCTGGCGGTACGCCAGTGGTGCCTGGAACAGGGCGCCACCGACGTGCGCATCGCCGCGCTGACGGTCAAGCGCCACGATCGCCGCGTGGACGACGTCAACGCCGACTACGTGGGCGTGGAAGTGCCCGACCGCTACGTGTTCGGCTTCGGCATGGACGTCAACGAAGGCCTGCGCAACCTGCCGGCGATCTACGCGATGAAGGAATAGGCCGCGACGCCTTTTCCCATCGCGCGCCGGCCGTCGCGGCCGGCGTTCGCGCACGTTCTGATTCGAGGATCCGCATGGACAACATCGCACTGGCCGTGATCGGCGGCACCGGCGTCTACAAACTCGCACAACTGGACGACGTGGAGACCCGCCAGGTCGACACCCGCTACGGCAGTCCGTCCGGCCCGGTGCGCATCGGCACGCTGCTCGGTCACCGGGTCGCGTTCCTGGCCCGACACGGCGAGGGCCATTCGCTACCGCCGCACAAGATCAACTACCGCGCAAACCTTGCGGCACTGCAGCAAGTCGGCGCCACGCGGGTGCTCGCGCTCAACACCGTCGGCGGCATCGGCGAGCGCTTCGGCCCGCGCGTGCTGGCCTGCCCGGACCAGTTGATCGACTACACCTGGGGCCGCGTCTCCACGCTGAGCGAGGAGCCGGGCAGCGAGGTGCTGCACGTGGATTTCGGCCATCCGTATTCGCCGATGCTGCGCAGCAAGGTGCTGGCCGCCGCGCGCGTGACCGGCGCCGAGGTGGTCGATGGCGGCTGCTACGGCGCCACCCAGGGACCGCGGCTGGAAACGATTGCAGAGATCGCCCGGCTGCGCCGCGACGGCTGCGACCTGGTCGGCATGACCGGCATGCCGGAAGCGGGCCTGGCGCGCGAATTGGGCCTGGAATACGTGTGTCTGGCGATCGTGGCGAACTGGGCCGCGGGTTGCGGCGACGCACAGGAAATCACCCTGGCCGAGGTGCTGGCGAATGTGGAGGCGGCGTCGGCGGGGTTGCCGGAGCTGATCGGCGAACTGGCGCGCGGGTGATTGTCTTCGTTGCCCAAGCTTTGCATACTCCGCCGGTGCGGGCTGCCGCACAACCACCACCCATTCATTGCACAAGGTCTCGCATCACCATGCCGAACGGTACCGTCAAGTGGTTCAACGACGCCAAGGGATTTGGCTTTATTTCACCGGAAGACGGCAGCGCCGATGTATTCGCGCACTTCTCCGCGATCAATTCCAAGGGCTTCCGCAGCCTGCAGGAAGGACAGCGTGTCAGCTATGACGTGACCCAGGGTCCGAAGGGCGCGCAGGCCTCCAATATTACGCCTGTCGAGTAAATCGCTTGCTCGGCTGAGCTGTTTTTGAGCCCCGCTTCGGCGGGGTTTTTTATGGATGGCGATACCGCTGCGGTGTCGCCCGCAATCAGTGGATGCGATGAAGCAACGGATGCAGATCGGCATCGTCGGCTACGGCACGGCGGGCCAGGCCCTGGCGCTGCTGCTGGCGCACGACGGCCATCGGGTGCAGGTGTTCGAGCGCGCGCCGCAGCCGGGTCCGGTCGGCGCCGGGTTCCTGCTGCAGCCGACCGGGCTGCAGGTGCTGTGGCGGATCGGCCTGCTCGAGCAGGCGCTGGCGCATGGCGCGCCGGTGCGCCGCCTGTACGGCGAGACGCCGTGCGGCCGCGCGGTGATGGACATGCGCTACCGCGACCTGGACACGCGCCTGTTCGGGCTGGGCATGCAGCGCGGCGCGCTGTTCTCGCTGCTGGCGCAGGCATGGGACGGCTATGCCGAGCTGCAGCGCGACACGCGCATCGTCGCCATCGACGACGGCCTGCGCCGGGTGCAGGACCAGCACGGGCACTGGCATGGTCCGTTCGACCTGGTGATCGCCAGCGACGGTTCGGCCTCGGCGTTGCGCGCGCAGGTGCAGGGCACGCGCCTGGACCGGGTCTATCCGTGGGGCGCGCTGTGGTGCCTGTTGCCGCGCGGCGACTGGGCCTTCGCCGACGAACTGCGCCAGCGTTACGTGGCCGCGCGGAAGATGATCGGGCTGCTGCCGGTCGGTACCCGGCCGGACGATCCCGAGCCGCGCATGAGTTTCTTCTGGAGCCTGCCCACCGCCGATTTCGACGCCTGGCAGGCGCGCGGCATGGAGGCGTGGCTGGACGAGGTCGCGCAGCTGTGGCCACAGGCGCGCGAGCGCCTGGCGCAGGTGTGCGCACCGGCGCAGCTGGCGCGGGCCAGCTATCGCGATGCGGTGCAGCAGCGCTGGTACCGCGGCCGCCTGGTGCTGGCCGGCGATGCGGCGCATTCGATGAGCCCGCAGCTGGGGCAGGGCGTCAACATGGCGCTGATGGATGCGTGGGTGTTGAGCGAGAGCTTGCGCGAAGCCCCGGACCTGGACGCGGCGCTGGCACGCTACCAGGCGCAGCGCCATGCGCACGTGGCGGTGTACCAGTTCTGGAGCCGCTGGCTGACCCCGCTGTTCCAGTCCGAACGCGACCTGGTGGCGCGCGTGCGCGACCTCGGCATGCTGCCGGCCGGGCGCATGCCAGGCGGTCGCGGGCACATGCTGCGCGTGCTCAGCGGTACCCAGCACGGGTGGTTCGGCAAGCTGCCGCTGGAGCCTGGATTTCTGCAGGCGCTGGCGGAGACGGCGGCAGTGCCACGGATTGCGGCGGCGCAGGCGCAGGGCGAACAGGTGCAGTGAGCCAGCGCGTTCGTGCAGGTGGCGAACGACGTCGTTTCTGCGATCGGCCGGCCTGTTGCGATGCCGCGGCGCCAGCGCTTTTTGTGGGAGGGACTTCAGTCCCGACGCTTTACCGATAACGCGTCGGGACTGAAGTCCCTCCCACAGGGGGGGGGCTCGGCGTATCCGGGGGCCGCGCTATTTCATTGCCGCCGGCAACGCCAGCGTCGCGCCTTCGACGCAGACGACCATGCGTTCGCCCGGGTCCAGGATCGGCACCACGCCGGCGGTGAACTGCGAGAACGCGGGCAGCACCGTCATCCGGTCGCGCAGCCAGAACGCCGGCCAGCGTTGGCGCATGCCGGGCAGCTTCGCCAGCGGATGCAGGTGTCCGCACAGCACGTGCAGGTGCGGGTGCGGCACCGGATCGTGGCGCAGCGCGAACGGGCCGTCCTCGACCTGTTCGCCGAGCGGCGCGATGTCCAATCCGGCGCCGGCCAGTGCGCGGTCGTGGTTGCCGGCGATCGCGGCCACGCGCAACTGCGGATGCGCGGCGCGCCAGGCGTGCCAGTCGCGCTGCCAGGCGGCCGCGGGCGCGGCGCCGTGCAGCACGTCGCCGAGGATCCACAGGTCCTGCACCGCCTGCACCTGCACCAGCGCAGCGAGGCGTTGCAGGTCGAGCGCGGTGCCGCCACTGGGCAAGCCGATGCCGGCGCGGCGGAACACGTCGGCCTTGCCCAGGTGCAGGTCGGCGATCAGCAGCCGCCGGCGCGCCGGCCAGTACAGCGCGCGCTCGCCGAGCAGGATCATCGGCTCGCCCGCCAGGCGCCAGTCCAGTTCAGCGCGCATGGCGTTGTTCCAGCTGCGCGGCCGCGCGCATCACTCGCGCCTTCCAGTCCTCGGTGCTGAGCTGGCCGCGGATGCTCTCGGCCCACAGCGGAAACGACAGCGGCGTCAGGCTGCGCGGCGTGTACACGGCCAGTTCGCGCGCGGCGCAGTCGTGCAGGGTGGCGGCGAGCCGGGTCAGTTCCATCTCGCCCTGCAGCACTTCGCGTTCGGCCTGCGCCAGCAGCAGGTGCCCGGGATCGAAGCGGCTCAGCACGTCGTACAGCAGGCCGCTGGAGGCCTGCAGCTGGCGCAGGCTGCGCGGCGTGCCGCCGGGCAGGCTCGGCGGCAGCAGGCCGGACACGCGCGCGATCTCGCGGAACTGGCGCCGCGCCAGTTCGCCCAGGTTGAGGCTTTCGCGCAGGTCCTCGAACAGGCGGTCGGGGCTGAGCAGTTCGCGCAGCAGCGCTGCGTCGGTGGCCACTTCCTGCGCCGGCGACAGCACCAGCCCGTAGTCGTTGGCGGCGAAACTGAAAGTGTTGCGCTGGCGCCGGCCCCAGCGCAGCGCCAGCAGCGCGGCCAGGCCTTCGTGCACCTGACGCCCGGCGAACGGATAGACGAACACGTGGCGGCCATCGCGGGCGCGCACGCTCTCCACCAGCAGCCGCTGCGGCGACGGCAGCGCCGACAGCGCGCGCTGCAGGCCGAGCAGCGGCGCCAATGCGCGCAGTTCTTCCTCGCCGCGCGGCTCGGCGAAGACGGCTTCCACTTCATGCGCCAGCGCCGAGGACAGCGGCATGCGCCCGCCCATCCATTTCGGCACGCTGCCGTCGCCGCCCTTGGCCAGGCGCACGTAGGCGGTCATGTCCTCCAGCCGCACCAGCTCCAGCAGGCGCCCGGCGAACTGGAAGCGGTCGCCGCGGCGCAGGCGGCCGACGAACTGTTCTTCCACCACGCCGAGCCGGCCGCCGCGCAGGAAGCGCACCGCGACGCTGCCGTCGCTGGTGATGGTGCCGATCGACAGGCGATGGCGCAGCGCGATGCGGCGGTCGTGCACGCGGTACACGCCGTCCTCGTCGCGCACCACCTTGCGGTAGTCCGGGTACTGCGCCAGCGCGCGGCCGCCCTGCACGACGAACTCCAGCACCGCGGCCCAGGTCGGCGCATCGAGCGCGGCGAACGCGGCGCTGCCGCGCACTTCGGCGAACAGCGCGTCGGCGCGGAAGCCGCCGCCCAGCGCGCAGGTCACGCAATGCTGTGCCAGCACATCCAGCGACAGCCGCGGGGACGGGCGCGATTCGATGCGGCCGTGGGCGATGGCGCGGCGCGCGGCGGCGTACTCGACCAGCTCCAGCGCATGCGAGGGCACGCACAGCACGTGGCCGGCCTCGCCGGGGCGGTGCTTGGCGCGGCCGGCGCGCTGCAGCAGCCGCGCCACGCCCTTCGGACTGCCGATCTGCAGCACCTGGTCGACCGCGGGAAAATCCACGCCCAGGTCCAGGCTCGAGGTCGCGACCACGCAGCGCAGGCTGCCGTCGCGCAGGCCTTGCTCGGCGGCGCGGCGCAGCGCCGGGTCCAGCGAGCCGTGGTGCAGGGCCAGGCTCTGCGCGTCCTCGGGCCACACCGATTCCAGCGCCTGGTGCCACAGTTCGGCCTGCGCGCGGGTGTTGGTGAACAGCAGGCTGGTGCGCACCGCGAACAGTTTTTCCAGCACCCGCGGCAACTGCGCCAGGCCCAGGTGGCCGGCCCAGGGGAAGCGCTCGCCGCTGGCCGGGGTCAGCGTTTCCAGGGTCAGTGTGCGCGGCTTGACCCCGGCCACGATCGGCGCATCCGCCACGTGCGGCAGCAGCACGTCGCGCGCCTCGTCCAGATTGCCGAGCGTGGCCGACAGCCCCCAGGTGCGCAGCGCCGGCGCCCACGCGCGCAGCCGCGCCAGGCACAGCTGCAGCAGCACGCCGCGCTTGTTGCCGAGCAGCTCGTGCCATTCGTCGACGATCACGCAGCGCAGCGTCGCCAGCTGCGGCGCGGTGTCCGGATAGGACAGCAGCAGCGCCAGCGATTCGGGCGTGGTCACCAGCACGTCGAGCTTGCCGCTGCGCGCCAGGCGCTTGTCGCGCGCGCTGGCATCGCCGGTGCGCAGGCCGATCTGCCAGTCCAGGCCCAGCGCTTCCGCCGGTTCGCGCAACGCGCGCAAGGTGTCGGCGGCGAGCGCGCGCAGCGGGGTGATCCACAGCACTTTCAGGTCGCGCTGCGCCTGCCTGCGCGACCTCGATGCCGACGCGGTCTTGTCGGCAGCGGCTGCCTTCGCGCGGCGTGGCCGCTTGTCTGCCGCCGCCTGCAGCGCGGCCTGTTCGCGCAGGCCTTCCAGCAGCGGGCCGCCGAACGCGGCCAGCGTCTTGCCGCTGCCGGTGGGCGTGTGCAGCAGGCCCGAGCCGCCTTCCAGGTAGTGCCGCCACAGTGCGCGCTGGAATGGCAGCGGTTGCCAGCCTTGCGCGGCGAACCATGCGTACAGCGGCGCATCGGCCGGGCGCTTGCGCGCCTGCGCCGCGGTCATCGCGCCAGCGCCTGCAGCGTGGTCAGCCGGTCGGCCTCGGCGAACGGCTTGTCGTGGCGCCAGCGCAGGATGCGCGGGAACCGCACCGCGATGCCGGACTTGTGCCGGCTGCTCTTGTTCACCGCCTCGAAACCGAGTTCGAACACGTGGTACGGCGTCACCGCGCGCACCGGGCCGAAGCGTTCGGTGGTGTGCGCGCGGATCCAGCGGTCCAGCGCCAGGATCTCGCTGTCGTCCAGGCCCGAATACGCCTTGGCCACCGGCACCAGTTGCGCGCCGTCCCACAGTCCGAAGGTGTAGTCGGTGTACAGCGTGCTGCGGCGGCCGTGACCGGCCTGCGCGTACAGCAGCACCGCGTCGATGGTCAGCGGTTCGATCTTCCACTTCCACCAGTCGCCGCGGCGGCGCCCGGATTGGTAGGGCGACGCGGCGCGCTTGAGCATCAGCCCTTCCACGCCGCGCTCGCGCGAATCCTCGCGCAGCGTTGCGGCGTCTTCCCACGAGGCGGCCTGTACCTGCGGCGACAGCACGATGCGCGGATCGGCATGCGCAGCGAGCAAGGCCTGCAGCTGCGCGCGGCGCTGCGCCAGCGGCTGCTCGCGCAGGTCGATGCCGTCCAGCTCCAGCAGGTCGTAGGCGAGCACCCGCGCCGGCGTGTCGGCCAGCGTCTTGGCGCCGGGCTTGCGGCGCTGGATGCGGGTCTGCAGCGCGGTGAACGGCAACGGTGCGGTGTCGCCATCGCGCCAGCCCAGCAGTTCGCCGTCGATCACCGCATCGCGTGGCAGCGTGGCCGCGGCGGTCTCGATCTCGGGGAAGCGGCCGTCCAGGCGCTCCTCGCCGCGCGACCACAGCGCCGTCTCGCCGGCGCGGCGGATCAACTGCAGGCGGATGCCGTCCCACTTCCATTCCAGTTGCCAGTCGTCGATCGCGCCCAGCGTGGCCACGGCGTTTTCCAGCGGCGAGGCCAGGAAGAACGGGTAGGGCTGCTGGCGGTCGCTGGCCAGCACCTCGTGCGACAACAGGTCTTCCAGCGCGGCCGGGGTCGGCGACCACGCGCCGAGCATGCGCTGGGCGATGCGCGCGATGTCGATCCCCGACATCGCCGCCAGCGCCTGCTGCACCAGCCGCTGCGACACGCCCACGCGCAGCGCGCCGGTGAGCAGCTTGTTGAACAGCAGGCGTTCGTCGAACGCCAGGCTGCGCCAGCCGGCGCGCACCGCGGCGTGGCGCGCGGCTTCGTCCTGCGCGGCGACCGGCAACAGGCGTTCCTCGATCCAGTCGCGCAGCGGCGCCGGATCGGAGGCTGCGGCCGGATCGTCGAGCAGCAAGGTGAGGGTTTCGGCGAGGTCGCCGACGTGGTCGTAGCTGTCGTCGACCAGCCAGCCGGGCAGGCCGCTTTCCTGCGCGATCCACTCGCGCAGTTCGCGGGTATTGGCGATGCGCCGCAGTTTGCCGCCGCTCAGCAGCCAGATCGCCCATGCCGCGTCGGCCGGCGGAGCCTGTTCGAAATACGCGACCAGCGCGGCGCGCTTGTCCAGCGTCGCGGTGCTTTGGTCCAGCTGCCGGTACAGCGCGGCGAAGCGCTTCATTCCTCGGCACCGTAGTCGGTGCGGAACGCCTCGGCGGCGACGCCGCGTTCGTTCAAGGCGCGGATGATCGCGTCGGTGTTGCCGTGGGTGGCGATGACCCGTCGCGCGCCGGTTTCCTCGATGGTGCGCAGCAGGTCCGGCCAATCGGCATGGTCGGAGACCACGAAGCCGCGGTCGTAGTTGCGCCGGCGGCGGTTGCCGCGCAGCCGCATCCAGCCCGAGGCGAAGCCGAGCTGCGCATGGCGAAAGCGGCGCAGCCACGGGCTGCCTGCGGCCGACGGCGGCGCCAGCACCAGCTGCCCGGCGTAGTCGGCGCGCTTGTCCATGTCGGCCACCGGGTGCGTGTCCAGCATCGCGATGCCGGCGTCGCGGTACACCGCCACACCGGCGGCGACCGCGCCATGCAGCAGCGCCGGCTGGTCGTCCCACGGCTGCAGTTCGGCCAGCACCCGTTGCGCCTTGCCCAGCGCATAACAGAACAGCACCGCGGCCTCGCCGCGCGCGGCGCATTCGTGGCGCCAGGCGACGATCTCGCGCGCCACCGCGGCGGTGTCCGGCCAGCGGTATACCGGCAGGCCGAAGGTGGCCTCGGTGATGAAGGTGTCGCAGCGCACCACCTCGAACGCCGTGCAGGTCGGGTCGGGCTGGCGTTTGTAGTCGCCCGAGGCCACCCACACTTCGCCGTCCACGTCGATGCGCACCTGCGCCGAGCCGAGCACGTGCCCGGCCGGATGCAGCGACACCGTTGCTGCGCCCAGCGCGAAGCGTTCGCCGTAGTCGTAGGCCCGGTAGGCCTGGTCGCCGAGGCGCCAGCGCAGGATCGGCAGGCCGGCGGCGGCGCAGTGGTATTCGCCCATGCCGGCGCGCGCGTGGTCGCCGTGGCCATGGGTGATGACTGCGCGCGGCACCGGCCGCCAGGGATCAATGTGGAAGTCGCCGGCGGGGCAGTACAGCCCTTCCGGGCGCAGCACCACCAGGTCCTGGGAGGCGGGATTTGGCATGCCTGCCACTGTGTCCAACGCGGTGTGCAGGAGATGAGAATCCAGGCTGAGCGATTCACCGTGCGCGCACGAATCGGCCACAATGCGGGACGCGCTTCTGGGAGGAAGATGGATGCAACCGGACCGGCCCGCCTTCGCCACGCACGTGGTCGACAACCAACCGCCGCCGTTCGAGCCGCGCGATCTGTGGGCCGACGATGCGGTGCTGCGCGGCGCGGTCGCGCGCGAGGGCGGCGAGGCGTTCGCCGCGCAGCTGGCGCAGTACGGCGCGCTGGCCGGCGACACCCTGTACCGACTCGGCTTCGACGCCAATCGCGATCGCCCGCGGCTGCGCACGCACGACCGCTACGGCCACCGCATCGACACGGTCGACTTCCATCCGGCCTACCACCAGCTGCTGGATGCGGCCAAGACCCATGGCGTGGCCGGTCTGTCCTGGCACGTGCCGCGGCCGGGCGCGCACGTGGCGCGGGCGGCGCTGAGTTACCTGCATCACCAGGCCGAGGCCGGCACCAGCTGTCCGTTGACGATGACCCATGCCGCGGTCGCGGTGCTGCGCCAGGAACCGGCGCTGCGCGATTGGGCGCACAAGGCCGCCGCGCCGCACTACGACCCGCGCGACGTGCCGATCGCCGACAAGGCCGGCATCACCCTGGGCATGGGCATGACCGAGAAGCAGGGCGGCTCGGATGTGCGCAGCAACGCCACCGTCGCCACGCCGCTGGGCGCCGACGGCGCGTACGCGCTGGTCGGGCACAAGTGGTTCTTCTCCGCGCCGATGTCCGACGGCTTTCTGGTGCTGGCGCAGGCGCCGGGTGGGTTGAGTTGCTTCCTGCTGCCGCGGCGCCTGCCCGACGGCCGGCTCAACGCGCTGCGGCTGATGCGGTTGAAGGACAAGCTCGGCGACTGGTCGAACGCGTCCAGCGAAGTCGAATTCGCCGGCGCCTGGGCGCAGCGCATCGGCGCGGAAGGACGCGGCGTGGCGCGCATCATCGGCATGGTGATGCTGACCCGGCTGGACTGCATGCTCGCCGCCGCCGCGCAGATGCGCATGGCGCTGGCACAGGCGCTGCATCACGCGCGGCATCGCGTCGCGTTCGGCAAGCGCCTGATCGAGCAGCCGCTGATGCGCAACGTGCTCGCCGACCTGGCGCTCGAATCGGAGGCGGCCACCGCGTTCGCCATGCGCGTGGCGCGCGCGGTGGATGCGGCCGAACGCGATCCGGCCGCAGCCGCGTTCGCGCGCATCGCCACCGCGCTGGGCAAGTACTGGTTGTGCAAGCGCGCGCCGGCCTTCGTCAACGAAGCGCAGGAATGTCTTGGCGGTGCGGGCTATGTCGAGGAATCGATTTTGCCGCGGCTGTACCGGCAGGCGCCGCTGAATTCGATCTGGGAAGGCAGCGGCAACATCCAGTGCCTGGACGTGCTGCGTGCGCTGGCGCGCGAGCCGGCCAGCGCGGCGGCGCTGCTTGCAGAGTTGGAGACCGCGGCGGGTGCGAGCCCGGAGTACGACAAGGCGCTGGACGCGTTGCGCGCGCCGCTGGCCGGCAATGGCGAGGTGGACGAATACGCCGCGCGCCGCATCAGCGAACGCATCGCGCTGGCGTTGCAGGCTGCGCTGCTGTTGCGCAGCGCCAGCCCCGCTGCCGATGCGTTCGTGCGCAGTCGCCTGGCTGGCGCGCACGGGCTGGCGTTCGGGACGCTGGACGCGGATGTGCCGGTGGACGAGCTGTTGGCGCGGGTGTTGCCCTGACGGGTGGACAAGGCAGCGGGCGCCGGACCCTCACCCCATCCCCTCTCCCGGTGGGAGAGGGGCTAGTCGGCTGTTCCTTCTCCCATCGGGAGAAGGTGCCCCGAAGGGGCGGATGAGGGTGCGGGCGCAGCCCCGTGCGCCCGAACTCCGCGAGTCGCTTCGCGCCGGACCCTCACCCCAACCCCTCTCCCGATGGGAGAGGGGCTAGCGGCTGTTCCTTCTCCCCTCGGAAGAAGGTGCCCCGCAGGGGCGGATGAGGGTCCGGCCAGCCAGTACGCCTAATGCCGCGTCCCGCGCTTGCCGCCGCCCTTGGCCTGGGTCGCCTCCACCGACAGGGTGAAGCTGCGCTCCTCGCCGTCCAGCATCGCGCCGACGCCGACCAGCTGGCGCTTGATCTCCTCGCCGCGGCCGTTGCGGATCGTCACCACCACCGTGTACTCCCACGCGGTGCCGTCGGCGGGATGCTGGATGGTGCCCTGCACGCGCAGCGGCACCGTCGCGGTTGGCGCCGATTGCTGCAGCACCGCCGAGTCGAAGCGCAGGTGGTGCTTGCAGGCCGGGCAGACGCTGGCGCTCTCCAGGATCGTCGCCTTGCAGTGGGGGCAGGTCCGGGTCGCCCCCGGGGTGCCGGGACGCGGCGTGCTCATGCGCCGGCGTCGGGCTCCGTCGGCTTGCTGCCTTTGCGACCCTTGTCGTCTTCCCAGCCGAAATCGGCCTGGCCGCGCATCCGCGCGCCGGAGGCCACGGTCAGCGAGCCGGCCTTGACGTCGCCGATCAGCGCGCCGGAGGCCAGCAGCTCCACCTGCGAGGCCGATTCGATGTTGCCTTCCAGCTCGCCGGCGATGATCACCTTGTTGGCGCGCACGCCGCCGCTGAGCTTGGCTCCGGTCTCGATGGTCAGGTCGCCCTGCACGTTGACGTCGCCCTTGAACTTGCCGGCGATGCGGATGTGGCCGGTGCCTTCGATCTTGCCTTCGATGGTGATGTCGGCAGCGATCAGCGACTCCTTTGCCGCCGGCGCTGCGGCGCGTACGGGGAGGGGAGCGGCCGCGGCGACGCTGACCGCGGACTCGCCGACCGCCGATTCGGTGGCCGGCCGCGGCTCGGGCACTGCGGTGCCGGCGGGGGTGCCGGGCAGCGGCAGGCCATCCTTGCGCGGGGTACCCTGATCTTTCCAGATGGACATGCGCAGACGTCTCCAGTCGGGGGAAACCCGACTATCGCCGCTCTATCGCGCAGGTTTTGTGACAACTATCGCTAAAGTGCGTTCCTCGTGCGGCGATCGCGGCGATCACCCCATCCCGTCCAGCGCCGGATCGAACTGCTGCACCTGGTTGCGGCCGCTGCGCTTGGCCCGGTACAGCGCCGCATCGGCCTTGCGCAGCAGGGTGGTGGCGACCACGCCATCGCGCGAATAGCTGGCCAGCCCGATCGAGACCGTGACCCCGGGCAACGCCTTGCCGTCCAGGGTGGTGGTCATCTGCTGCGCGGCGCTGCGGATCTGCTCGGCGATCGCCAGCGCCGCCTCCGCGCCGGTTTCCGGCAGGATCACGGTGAATTCCTCGCCGCCGTAGCGGCAGGCGATGTCCTCGCCGCGCAGCCGCGAGGCGAGCATCTGCCCGACCGCGGCGAGCAGGCTGTCGCCGCCGCCATGGCCGTGCAGGTCGTTGAAGTGCTTGAAGTGGTCCACGTCCAGCATCAGCAGCGACAGCGGCACCGAGCGGCGTGCGCAGCGCGCCAGTTCGTGGTTCAGCGACTCCTCCAGGTAGCGGCGGTTGAACAGGCCGGTGAGCGGGTCGCGGATCGACTGCAGGCGCAGCGATTCGCGCAGGCGCAGGTTGCTCAGCGCCAACGACAACTGCTCGGCGGCGGCCTCGGCGATGGCGATGCGCGGCAGCGGCCCGGGGCCGGGACCGGCCAGGAATACGAAGCCCAGCTGCGTGCCCTGCGCGGACAACGGAATGCAGGCGCTGCTGGCGCCGACCGCCTGCGGGTCGTCGAGCAGATGCGCGCATGCCGAGTCGTGGCGCAGCGCGTGCACGAAATGCGCCTTGTCGCGGCGCAGCGCCCAGCATTCCTCGGGCGCCACGGCTGGTTCGCTGCGCACCGGCGCCTCGCCCCAGGCGACGATGGATTCGGCGCGATCCCGCGATGCACGCAGCAGGTACACGCTGCCGCCGGCGTCGGGCATCAGCGCGGCGAGCATGCGCGCGGTCACCTCCAGCGCTTCCTTGGGGTCCACGCAGCTCTGCAGCAGGCCGGTGTAGCGGCTGAGCGCATTGAGGTCGGCGCTGGTGCGCTCCAGGTCGTGGATGCTGGCGGCCAGCTTGTCGTTGGCGACCGAAGCGGCATGCTCGGCGTTGCTGCGGTTGCGCAATTCGCGGAACAGCAGCGCATAGACCACGCCCACGCTGCCCAGGCCGAACGGAATGCCGGCCAGGGCCAGCGCCAGCAGCAGATCCGAACTGCGCTGGTTGGAACGGTCGCGGCTCTGCAGCAGCTGTTGCTCCAGCTCGATCATCTGCTGCACGTGGTCGCGGATCGCACCGGAGTCCTGGAACACGCTCGGCGCCATCGCGCGCTGCAGCGCCTCCAATCCATCGCGCTGGTAGAGGTCGAGCATCTGCCGCATCTGCGTCAGCCGCGCATGCACGAGGCGCTGCAGGATGTCCAGGTTCGCGATCTGTACCGGGTTGTCGACGACCAGTGCGCGCAGTTGCGCCAGGTGCCGCGGCACGCGTTCGGCGCTGTCGCGATAGTTGCTCAGGTAGGCTTGGTTGCCGGTGAGCTCGTAGCCGCGCGCCGCGGTTTCGGCCTGCAGCAGGGTCGATTGCACTTCGTCGATGCTGCGCAGCACCTGGTGGGTATGGGCCACGCGCGCCGCATCGGAGATCGAACGCTGCGCGCCGGAAAACACCCCGAACCCGATCGAGACGAAGACCAGGGCGGAGAACAGAAGCGCTAGGCGGGTTCTGATCCGCACGCGTTGGAACGTCGACATGGGGGAATTGTAACCAGGGACCGGATCGGCCGAACCTTCGCGTGCAAAAGGTGCCGTAGGTCACGCCGCGACGCGGCCGGATTGCGACATCGGCGCAGCAACGCCGGTTTTGCCTGGGCTGCGCGGTTCGCGGAGCCGCAACGCGACCGCCGCACTCGTGCGCAGGGCGCGAGTGCGGCGGGGGCGGTCAATGCTTCTCTTTGTCGCCGTTGTGCGGATCTTCGTTGGCGTTCTCGCGCGCCTTGTCGGCGAGCTTCTGCGCCGCGCTGGCAGTGGCCTCGCTGGCGTCGGCCGCGGCTTCCTTGGCAGCGGCCGAGGCATCCTGCACCGCCTCGGAGTTGGCGGCGCGGTGTGCCGCGTCGCGGGCGTCGGCGGCGATTTCGTGGCCGGTCTGCGCGGCCTGGTCGGCGGCTTCCTTGGCCGCTTCGCCAGTCTGCTCCGCCGCCACCTTGGCGTCGCGCTGCGCCTGCTGCGCTTCCGGGCCTTGGCAGGCGGCCAGCGCCAGGGCGCCCAGCAGGGCCATTGCCGCGATCGGGGTCTTGTTCATGCGCGTTCTCCATTGCGGGGTGATGCGGCGCAGCCTAGGCGGGCGCGCATGCAGCCGGTGTCAATGCCGGCGCACGGCGCCGGCTCGCGTTCAGCTACGCCGCCAGCGCAGCAGCCGGCGCTGGTGCAGCAGGTCCCACGACCATAAGGCGAGCGCCAGCGCCGCACTGATCTCGCCGGAATGGAGCAATGCCAGCAAACCTTTGAACAGGCTGGGGATCACGAAGATCGTCCACCAGGTGCTGCGCACGCTCAGGCGATATTCCAGGCCGCGTCGCCGCCACACCCGTACGATCGACAGCAGCAGCGCAAGCATGGCGACGCTGCTGCCGGGGATGCGCTGTCCGGCGCCGTAGATCAAGCCCAGGGCGATGCCGACCAGCAACGGAATGAACAACAGTCGTAGCCACAGCGGCGCCGGCGAGCGATTCGCCGACTCCGGTTCGCTCTGCCAACGCAGCAGCATGCCGACCACCAGCCACGCTGCCCACAGCGCGGCGATCGTCACGGCGGCCATGCCGCTGCGCGACAAAGCGAACGACATCGGCACCGGATCCGGCGACAGGGCGCTGGCGGCAGTGGCCAGGACCACGACGATGGCCAGCAGCAGCGCGGCTGCGGCACATCGCGCCAAGCCGACCAGCAGCCGCGCGCGGGTCAGGTAGCCGGCGTCGGTGGCGCGCATCCAGAAGCCGATCTGCTGCCGATCCAGCGGTGCCGGCAGGGTGTCGAGACGGCCCTGGTCCAGGCGCAGCAGCAATTGCCGCAATGCCCGCGGCCGTCCCGGCATCAGGCCTGTCCATAGCGCTTGCGGCAGCGCGAACGGACGCGTCAACTGGCGCATCAGCGCGGGGACCCGATAGCGTTTGTCGCCGGCCGGATACACGCGCCGGGCAAGGGCGTGGGCGTTCCCCGGCTGCATTTCCCAGGCCAGGTGCAAGCGCTCCTGCAGCATCGGCAGCGTCTGCGCGGCGCTACCGGCAGCGATGTCGTCCAGGCCGAAGAAGCCGAGCAGGAGCGCGAAATTGTCGCGCTGGATCGGCGGCATTCGCTGCTGCAGTCGATGGCACAGCAGCCAGCCGACTTGAGCCTTGTCGCGCAGCGACCATAGCGTGGGCTGCCGTTCCAACCAGTGCTGCAGCGTCTGCGGCTCGGCGCGCGTGGCCAGGGCGAGCAGTTCGTCGCACAGCGCATCCGGATCGGGCGCGGGCAGCGGGGGAGGTTGCGCTACGTCGATCTGCGCAGGCGGCGGTGTCGGCGGCGTCGGGCGTTGCTGCAGCAGGCGCGCGTTGTCGCCGTCGGTATCTGGGGGCAGCCGCTCGGTATCGAGGAAATCGTTGTCCGTGGCGGATGCAACGGCCGGCTTCGGCTGCGCGTCGCGACGATCGGCGCCATCGCCACTGCTGGCGCCAAGGCCGGCAGCCATGGTCGCGGCCTCCGGAGCGGCGCGAGCGTCGTGGTCCTCTACGTCCTCGTCCTCGTCCTCGTCCTCGTCCTCGTCCTCGTCGCTGCGCGCCCGCGCCCAGGCCAGTGCGGCCTGGTAGGCCGCGTGCAGTTGCTGGAAGCCTTCCGGGTCGGTATCCGGGCGATGCTGGCGCAGCCGCTTGGCGTAGCTGCGCTTGATCGCGGTTTCGTCGGCATCGGGCGGCAGTTGCAGCCACCGCAACGCCCAGTTCAAGCGCGACGCTCCAGTGCGTCCAGCGCCTCGCCGAGGCGTTGCCGATGGTCGTCGATCAGGCGCAGGTCCTGGGTGTCGAGCGCGCCGCGGAAGGCGACGATCCAGGCCTGGATCTGTTCGCGCAGGTCCAGGTATTCCTCGTACATGCGTTCGGCGCGTGCGAGCAGGCTCAGGTTGTCCTGCTGTTCGCGTGGATGGATCTTCAGCGCCTGCAGCGCGGCCAGCCGTTCGCGGATCTGCTCGGCGCCGAGCAGACCGGGATTCTGCTCCAGGATCAGTTCGTGCTTGAGGCCGCTGTGATGCTCGGTCACTTCCACCTGCAGCAGGCCGTTGTTGTCGTAGGTGAAGCGGGTGGTGACGCCCTTCTCGGCCTTGGGCAGGTGTTTGGGCAGCGGCACCCGCAGTTCGCCGAGCTTGATGTTCTTGGCCACCAGCGGGCTCTCGCCCTGGTAGACGTCGATCACCAGGTGTTCCTGCTCGTCGTGGACCGGGTAGAAGCTGTCCTCGCGGCTGATCGGCACGGTGCTGTTGCGCTGGATGATCGGATGGAACAGGCCGGTGCGCAGCTGGCCGTGCGCGTCGCGCGAGGCGACTTCGGTGCCGAGCGTATACGGGCACACGTCGGTGAGGATCACTTCCTCCAGCGCGGCATTGCGCGCCTTCATCCCGGCCGCCACCGCCGCGCCCAGCGCCACCGCCTGGTCGGGATTGATGTGGCGCATCGGCAACCGTCCGAACATGCGCGTGACCAGCTTGGCGACCAGCGGCATCCGCGTCGCGCCGCCGACCAGCACGATCTCGTCCAGTTGCGCCGGCTGCAGCCGCGCATCGCGCATCGCCCGTTCCAGCGGCGCGCGCATGCGCTGCAGCAGGGGCTCGGCCAGGCGGTTGAAGCGTTCCTCGTGCAGCGTCCAGTGCAAGGCCTGGCCGGCCACGCCGATCTGCACGGTCGCTTCCTGACCGCTGGACAGCGCGCGTTTGGCCGTTTCCAGCCGCCGCCGCAGCTGGCCGCTTTCCTGCACGCTCAGCGCCTGCGGCGCGAGCGCGTGGTCGGCCAGGAAGGCCTGCAGCAGCAGTTCCAGGAAATCCTCGCCGCCGAGGAAATTGTCGCCGGCGCTGGCGTGGACCTCGATGACGCCTTCGAACATTTCCAGGATCGACACGTCGAAGGTGCCGCCGCCCAGGTCCAGCACCAGGAAGCGGCCATGGCCCTGGCGTTCCTGCAGGCCGTAGGCGAGGGCGGCCGCGGTGGGTTCGTTGATCAGCCGCTCGATGCGGATGCCGGCCAGTTCGCCGGCCGCGCGGGTGGCCTTGCGCTGGGCATCGGAGAAATACGCGGGCACGCTGATGACCGCTTCGCGCACCTTTTCGCCGAGCGCGGCTTCGGCATCGGCCAGCAACGAGCGCAGCACCATCGCCGACAGTTCTTCCGGGCGGAAGCGATGTTCGCCCAGCACGGTCTCGCGGTCGCTGCCCATCCAGCGCTTGAACGCCGCCACGCTGCGCTGCGGGTGGCTGACCAGGCGTTCGCGCGCGGCCTGGCCGACCAGGATGCCGCTGTCGTCGACGCTGACCACCGACGGGGTCAGCACCTCGCCGAGCGCATTGGGAAACAAACGGCTGCCTTGCTCGAAGTAGGCGCCGATCAGGGAATGGGTGGTGCCGAGGTCGATACCGACGATCATTGGCAGGTCCGTTGCGAAAGAAATGCGGCCGGGAAGTGGCGGCGCCGATGGCGCCGGCCAGGCGCTCGCGCTCGCCAATGATAGCGTTGGCCGAAAGCCCGGCGCAGCGTGCAGCGCCGGTGTCGCGCATGCGCTTGGGCAAATCGCAGGCAAAGAAAAAGCCGCTGGCGAACCAGCGGCTTCTTCAGACGTGCCTGAAGCGAGAAGTGATTACTTCTTGGCTTCTTCGGCAGCGTCCTTGGCCTTGTCGGCGGTGTCGTCAGCAGCCTTGGCGGTGTCGGCAGCCTTGTCGGCAGCGGCATCGGTCGGGGCAGCGGCGGCAGCGGCCGAAGCGTCGGCAGCGGTGTTGGCAGCGGTAGCGGCCGTGTCGGCAGCAGCCTGGGCGGAATCGGCGGTGGCGGCACCGGCGGCCGAAGCCTGGTCGGCAGCAGCCTGCGCGTCGGTGGCGGCTTCGTTGGCCGAAGCAGCGGCGTCCTGCGCCTGCTCCTGCTTCGAGCATGCGGCCAGGGCCAGGCCCAGGGCCATTGCGATCAGCAGCTTGTTGATGCTCATGTGTGTCTATCCTCGTCGTTTAGTTAGGCAACGCGCTATTGCGCGCCCTCAACATGATGACAAGCCAAAGTCGGCTGTCAAGCGCACGCGCATTCATTTTTGTGTTTTAAGGGTTAATCCCAATCAAATCAATTCGATGGCGACCGCTGTCGCCTCGCCGCCACCGATGCACAGGGTGGCGATTCCGCGGCGTCCGCCGCGGGTGCGCAACGCGTTTAGCAATGTCACCACCAGCCGCGCGCCGGATGCGCCGATCGGATGGCCGAGCGCGCAGGCGCCGCCGTTGACGTTGACCTTGGCCGGGTCCAGCCCCAGTTCCTTGATCGGCACCATCGGCACCACCGCAAACGCTTCGTTGATTTCGAACAGGTCGACCTGGTCCAGGCTCCAGCCGACCTGCTCGAGCAGCTTCCTGATCGCGCCGACCGGGGCGGTGGTGAACCATTCCGGCGCCTGCGAGAACGTCGCGTGGCCGACGATCCGCGCCAGCGGCACGACGCCGCGGCGGGCCGCGTCGTCGGCGCTGAGCAGCACCGTGGCGGCGGCGCCATCGGAGATGCTGGAGGAACTGGCGGCGGTGACCGTGCCGTCCTTCTTGAACGCCGGTTTCAGCGTGGGGATCTTGGCGATGTCGGACTTGCCCGGCTGCTCGTCGCTGGCGAACACCGCCTCGCCCTTGCGGGTGGCCACGCGCACCGGCACGATCTCCGCGTCGAAGGCGCCATCGCGCTGCGCGGCCTGCGCGCGCGTCACCGACTCGATCGCGTACGCGTCCTGGTCCTGGCGGCTGAAGCCGAACTTCTCCGCGGTGGCCTCGCCGAACACGCCCATGGCCTGGCCGTCGTCGGGGTTGGTCAGGCCGTCCCAGGCCATGTGATCGACCGCCTGGAAGTTGCCGTAGCGGTTGCCGGTGCGCGAATTCGGCAGCAGGTGCGGCGCGTTGCTCATCGATTCCATGCCGCCGGCGACGACGATGCTGGCCGAGCCGGCCTTGATCAGGTCGTGGCCGAGCATGATCGCCTTCATGCCCGAACCGCAGACCTTGTTGATCGTGGTGGCGCCGGTGGCGTCGGGCACGCCGGCGGCGCGCGCGGCTTGGCGCGCCGGCGCCTGGCCGAGGTTGGCCGGCAGCACGCAGCCCATGATCACCTCCGACACGTCGGCGGCGGGGATGCCGGACTGCTCCAGCGCGGCGCGGATGGCCGCGGCGCCGAGTTCCGGCGTGGGCACGCCGTTGAACTGGCCCAGGAAGGCGCCGATGGCGGTGCGCTTGGCCGCGGCGATGACGATCTCGGTCATGGCAAACCCTTACGAAAGATTAGTCGCCGATTATCTGCCTCGGCGCCGCTCCTGCCAATCGCGGTGCGCGGGCGGGGATGGTGGCGGGGGCGGAATTCCGGTGTAGATTCGTGTCGATTCAGGCCGCCCGTTTGCGGCCGCCAACGCAACGTTGCCGGTCGACTTGGCCGGCGCGCTTATCTTCGGAGAGAGAGCATGCGGAAGTTGATGGCCCGGTCGCTGCTGGCGACCGCACTGGCGGTGGCGTTGACCTCCTGCGGCGGTGGCGGCGGGGGCGGGCTGACCCGCAGCGATCCGCCGCCGACCTCGCCGCCGCCCACCTCACCGCCGCCCCCGCCGCCGCCGACCTCTCCCCCCACCTCGCCGCCGACCTCGCCGCCACCGCCGCAGCCGGCGTTCGACGCGCATCTGGCGCTGACCAATACGCTGGCAGCGCACAACGCCGGCTACGACGGCAGCGGCTACCGCATCGGCGTGGTCGACACCGGCGTGAACCGCAACCACCCGGCGCTGGCCGGACGCGTGGTGTCCAACCTGATCTACGTCGATCCGGCCAAGAACAACGTCAACGTCGACGATGTCGACGGCCACGGCACCACGGTCGCGCAGCTGGCCGCGGGCAAGGCGGTGGGCGCGTGGCCCGGCGGCATCGCGCCCGGCGCGCAGATCGTGTCGGCGCGCATCATCAGCGACACCTCGCCCGACGACGACGGCAGCGGCGAGGGCAACCAGACCAGCGGCGCGCTGGGCCTGGCCTCGGTCCACCAGGACCTGATCAACGCCGGGGTCAAGGTGATGAACAATTCCTGGGGCGGCATCTACTGGACCGACCCGACCGCGACCAACGCCATCGCCGACGAATACCGCCCGTTCGTGCTGAGCAATGGCGGGCTGGTGGTGTTCGCCGCGGGCAACGAAGCCAAGGCCGATCCGTCGGACGTCGCCGCGCTGCCCAGCCAGCCCGGCCCCGGCGGCAGCCGTCCGGCGGCGGACCTGGAACGCGGCTGGCTGGTGGTGGCCGCGGTGGATGCGAGCACCGGCAGCAAGCTGGAGTCGTATTCCAACGCCTGCGGCGTGGCCATGCACTACTGCCTGGTGGCGCCGGGCACGGAAGTGTTCGTCGACCCCAAGGCGACCAACGCCACCGCCAACCCGGACTACTACTACGGCAGCGGCACGTCGTTCGCTGCGCCGTTGGTCTCCGGCGCCGCGGCGCTGGTGTGGCAGGCGTTTCCCTACTTCAGCAACGATCTGCTGCGGCAGACCCTGCTCGGCACCGCCACCGACCTGGGCACGCCCGGCGTGGACGCCACCTTCGGCTACGGCCTGCTCAACGTCGGCAAGGCGGTGCTGGGGCCGGCCAGGTTCGACTGGGGCGACGTCAGCGTGTCCTTCAGCGGCAGCTCGACCTGGGCCAACGACATCGCCGGCAGCGGCGGCCTGATCAAGCAGGGCAGCGGCACCTTGACCCTGAGCGGCACCCAGAACAGCTACAGCGGCACGACCCAGGTGCAGGCCGGCACGCTCAGCGCGGCCAGCCTGGGCGGCTCCAACGTGGCGATCAGCAATGGCGCCACCTTCATCGGCACCGGGCCGCTGCGCGGCAACGTCAGCAATTCCGGCACCTTCCAGGTCGGTGCCGCGGCGCTGAGCCTGAGCGGCAACTACGTGCAGGACAGCAATGGCCGGCTGGCCTTGCTGGTCGGCGACAAGCTCTCGGTGACCGGTACCGCGACGCTGCAGGGCGGCGCGCTGTACGTGCTCGGCAAGCGCGACTACGTGGTCAACAACACCGCCTACAAGGTGCTCGAGACCAGTGGCGGACTGAGCGGCACGTTCGCCTCGGTGACCACGCCGTCGAACGTGTTCCTGACCTCGTCGCTCGCCTACGACAGCACCAGCGCTTCGATCACCGTGCAGGCGCTGAGCGTCACCGCCGCCGCGGCGAGTTTCGGCAGCATCACCGCCGCCACGCTCGCCTCCGCCACGCGCGTGGACGCGGCGTTCGCGCAACTGGATGCGCAACTGGGCCGCGATCCGGCGACGGTCGATGCGTCGCTGCTGAAGGCGGCCGGCGCGGTGCAGCAATCGCCGAGCGCGGCCGCCGCGGCGGCGACGCTGCGCAGCCTGTCCGGCGAAGCGCATGCGGCGGCCACCGCGATGACCTTCGACAGCATCGACTTGCAGCGGCGCGCGCTGTCCGGCCGCTTCGACAGCCTGGTCACGCAACCGCGCGCGATCGGCGCGTGGAGCCAGCGCCTGGGCGAGACCGGGCAGGGCAGCTTCGCCGGCAGCCAGTTCCAGCTCGACGGCTGGATGATGGGCCAGGACCTGCGCCTGGGCGAGCACGGCGTGGCCGGTTTCGCTTTCGGCGAGAGCCGCGCCGACGGCGGCGGCGACGGCGGCCTGGACCACAGCCGCGACCGCCAGGTGCAGGGCCAGGCCTATCTCGGCGCGGTCGCCGGCAATGCCTACGCGCTGGCGCAGCTGGGTACCGGGCAGTACCGGCGCCAGCTCGACCGCAGCCTGCTGCTCGGCGACAGCGTCGCCGATGCGTCCAGCCGCTACGCCGGACGCTTCCTGTCCAGCAGCGTCGAAGTCGGCTACCGCTTCGGGCGCGGCAAGACGTCGCTGACCCCGTATGCCGGCGCCGACTACAGCCGCATCGACAGCGACGGCTTCCGCGAGCAGGGCGGCGACGGCTTCGGGCTGATGGCCGCGGCCGCGTCCTCTTCGCGCAGCCAGGCATTGGCCGGCCTGCGCGCCGGTTACGGCGGGCGCGGCTGGTCGCTGCAGGGCTATGCCGAATGGCAGCAGACCCTGGCCGCGCAAGGCTTGCAGCGCCAGGCCAGTTTCGTCGGCGTGGACGCCTGGGCGCCGCTGGTGGATCTGCAGCCGGCGCGTTCGGGCGGGCTGTTCGGCGCGAGCCTGGACCGGCGCTGGGGCAGCAGCGCGCTGGGCATCGGCTACGACCGGCGCTTCGGCCCGCGCGGCGACGATCATGCGATGTCGCTGCGGTATCGGTTGGGGTTCTGATGCGGTGCGGGCCTGGTGTGGCCCGCGCTTGATTCGCAGAGGAAGCTTCGGCATCGACGCGCCGAGGCGGCGTCGGGTTTTCCTCTTCGCTTGTCGCGACTGAAGTCGCTCCTACAGGGGCGCCCGGTCCGGCGGTGCGGTGCCGGCTTATCGTCGGCTGGGGTGCCGAGGCAGCGCGGTCGAGGCAGTCGCGCTTGATTCGCGGAGGATGCTTCGGTCCCGACGCGCCGGGGCGGCGTCAGGTTTCCAGTCTTCGCTTTGTCGCGACTGAAGTCGCTCCTACAGGGGCGCCCGGTCCGGCGATGCCGTGCCGGCTTATGGTCGGAGGGGGTCGGCCCCGATGCGTAAGAGTTGCGGCAGGTTCGGGGCGTCGTTCGTCGCGGCTGAAGCCGCTCCTACGGAAGTCATGTGGCCTGCCGATGGCGTGCCGGCTCTCGTGGGAGGGACTTCAGTCCCGACGCGCTGCGCGTCGGGAGGTCCTGCTGCCGGCTCGCCTACTCGCCGCGCAGATGTCCCATCGAGCGCGGGGCGGTGCGGCCCAGCGGCAGCTTGAGCTTGCCGATGGCGTGCATGCGCGCTTCGGCGATGCGGTCGGCGGCCTGCTGCGGCGGGATGTTGTCGCGCTCGGACAGGTCGAAGATCTTGCCGAGGTTGTGGTACAGGCTGCGGATCAGGCGCATCGCGCGCTCGCGGTTGTAGCCGTCGATCTCCAGCGACACGTTCATCACCCCGCCGGCGTTGACCGCATAGTCCGGGGCATAGAGGATGCCGCGGCGGTGCAGTTCTTCGCCCACTGCGGCGTTGGCCAGCTGGTTGTTGGCGGTGCCGCAGATGATCTTCGCCTTCAGCCGCGGCAGGGTGGCCTCGTCGATCGCGCTTTCCAGCGCGCACGGCGCCAGCACGTCGGCGGCCACGTCGTAGATCTCGTCCGGCTTGACCGCTTCTGCACCGTATTCGGCGACCGCGCGCTCGACCAGCGCCTGGTCCAGGTCGGTGACGTACAGCTTGGCGCCGCGCTCCTTCAGCAGCTTCACCAGCTCCATGCCGATGTGGCCCAGGCCCTGCACGGCGATGCTGGCCTTGCCGATCTCCTCGTGGCCGAGCTTGCGCTGCAGCGACGCCATCAGCGCCTGCAGCGCGCCATAGGCGGTGAACGGGGCCGGGTCGCCGGAGCCGCCGTGCACCTGGTGCACGCCGGTGACGTACTCGGTCTCCAGGTAGATCTGTTCCATGTCGTTGACGTCGGTGCCGACGTCCTCGGCGGTGATGTAGCGCCCGCCCAGCGAATCCACGTAGCGGCCGAACGCGCGGAACAGCGCCTCGGACTTGTCGGCCTTGGGATCGCCGATGATCACCGCCTTGCCGCCGCCGATGTTCAGCCCGGCCAGCGCGTTCTTGTAGGTCATCGTGCGGCTGAGCCGCAGCGCATCGTGCAGCGCGGCCTCGGTGTTGGGATAGGGGCGCATGCGCACGCCGCCCAGCGCGGGGCCGAGCACGGTGTTGTGGATGGCGATGATCGCCTGCAGGCCCACGTCGCGGTTGTGGCAGAAGACGACTTGTTCGTGGCCGGTGGTGGCTAGCGTTTCGAAAAGCATGGGGGCTCCGCTGGCGTTGCAGGTGTAGGACACCTTGGTTCCAGGAACTTGCCTAGTGAGGGTGCGCAAAACGAAAAACGCGACGGGTTCCGGAACGGGTCCTGATCGTCGCGATGAGCGCATTTTAAAGCAATTCCCTGCGGGCCGTGCAGTCTCCGGCAGCTCCGTGCAGACCCGTGCGGCATGGGCATCTCGGTACCGTTTGCGACGCTCGGACGGTGTCCAGGCGCGGTGCGGAGGGTGCCTTCGGCTCACGGCGCCGATCGCTGTTCCGTTCAGCGCGTGGCGGTCTCGTCGGCAAAGAGGGCGCTGGCCGCTTGCGGTCCGAGCAGGCGTTCGCGCAGTGCACGCGCCTGCCGCGCCTGCTGCTCTGGGTCGGTGCCGTGCGGCGCGCCTGTCGCTTCGGCCTGCAGATAGGCGGCGTAGCGATCGAACCAGGCGAGGATCTGACCCGCTTGCGCGGCGGGCATCGCGGCCAGGTCGCGCTCCAGGTCCTGGCGCTGCGTCGCCACGGCCTGTGCATCCATGGCCGTCAGATAGCGATCCAGGTAGTGTCGCAATGCCGGATCCGGCAGCAACCGGCCTTGCTGGTCGAAGCGGGGTGCGTCGCTGGTCGGGGTGGCGCTCGGCGCGGCCGGCGCACTGGCGACGGGCATGGCCGTGCGTTTGCGCGCCGCGACCGTCTTCGCCGTGGCGTCGATGGCATCGCCGAGTCCACGGTGCGAGGCCGCGTCGGTGGGGCGTTCGCGCCATGCGGCGACGCTGGCGATCGCCACCGCCAGCACGGTGATGGCGATCGCGTAGGTGCCTGGCGGGACGCGCGACGGCATCGCTAGGATCCCCTGCGCAGCGAGCGCCGAATCAGGCCGGGCAGGCGATGGCCTGCGGTGCGCGACGGACCGCGCACCCCGCAGGCGCCACGCACGGCAGGGGCCGGAGACAACGGCAGGAACGCACGCGACAGCGAAGGCCTGAACATGCGTTCTCTCGGGAACCGGCGGGTGCCGTGGTTCGCGCACTATCGCAAAGCGCGATGAAGACGGTCACGACGCCGCGCAGCATCGTGGCGGCGGGAACATGGCCGCGCCGCCACGCCGTGGCCTAGCGATGTACCCAATAGCCGTCGTGGAAGCGGTAGGCCGGGCCGCGATGCTCCCAGCGTGGGCCGACATAGACATAGCCCGGGCGTGCGACCACGTAGCGGCCGGCGACCCAGACATGGCGGCGGCCGTTCCAATGCCAGTAGCCCGGCGCCCAGACATAGCCCGGTCGCACCACCACACGTTCGAACCGCGGCGGCGGCGGCGCGGTCTGCACCGACAGTTCCACCACCGGGCGCGCCTGCGCGGGCGCGGCCAGCATGCCGCCGGCGAGCGCGCTGCCGAGCAGGGAGGTCAGCAACAAAGGACGAAGGGACATGCGATTCTCCAGGGACATCGGCGGTGTGCCGACGTCAACGCAAACGCGGCAGGCGCCGCCGCTGTTGACGCGCCGAACTGCCGCATTCATGTCCCGGATAGCTACGTTCGCCGTGGCGTCCGGCGGCACGCTCGCCGCCAGCGCGGCGGTCGTCGCATGTTGCAGCGCAACCTGCCCACGCTGCGCTGCGCGCCTAGAATTGCCGCATTCTCTTGCCGATGTCTTCTCGATGAGCATTCCCGCGTCCCGCGTGCCGCTGCCGCAAGCCGATACCAGCCCGCTGCGCTTCGTCACCGCTGCCAGCCTGTTCGACGGCCACGATGCGGCGATCAACATCATGCGCCGGCTGATCCAGGCGCAGGGCGCGGAGGTGATCCATCTCGGCCACAACCGCAGCGTCGAGGACGTGGTGCGCGCGGCGTTGCAGGAGGACGCCGACGCGATCGCGCTGTCCTCCTACCAGGGCGGCCACGTCGAGTATTTCAAGTACATGGTGGACATGCTGCGCGAACGCGGCGCCGGCCATGTGCGGGTGTTCGGCGGCGGTGGCGGCACCATCACCCCGGAGGAGATCGCCGAGCTGCAGGCCTACGGCGTGGAGCGCATCTACCACCCCAACGACGGCATGAAGATGGGTCTGGTGGAGATGATCGAGGACGTGGTGGCGCGCGCTTCGCGCGCGCGGGACTCGGGACCCGGGACTCGGGACCCGGAACAGGCCGGCGCGCTATTGCCGCACATCGACGACGAGATCGGTATCGGCAAGGTGTTGTCGGCGCTCGAGGATGGCGCGTTCTCCGAGTCCGAACTGGCCCTGCTGCGCAAGCAGTGGCAGTCCGGCCTGCCAGGCACCTCCGAGTCCCGAGTCCCGGGTCCCGAGTCCCGCACGCGGCACGCAGCGCCGGTGCTGGGCCTGACCGGCACCGGCGGCGCCGGCAAGTCGTCGGTCACCGACGAATTGCTCAACCGCTTCCTGGCCGGCTTTCCGCAGATGCGCATCGCGGTGGTGTCGGTGGATCCGAGCCGGCGCCGCACCGGCGGCGCGCTGCTCGGCGACCGCATCCGCATGAACGCCTTGCGCAGCCCGCGCGTGTACATGCGCTCGATGGCCACGCGGCGCCAGCATGCGGCCACCAACCGCGTGCTCAAGGACTGCATCGCGTTCCTGAAAGGCATCGGCTACGACCTGGTGATCGTGGAGACCGCCGGCATCGGCCAGAGCGATTCGGAGATCGTCGATCTGGTCGATTTCCCGGTGTACGTGATGACCAGCGATTACGGCGCGCCGAGCCAGCTGGAAAAGATCGACATGCTCGACTTCGCCGAGCTGGTGGTGCTGAACAAGTACGACCGGCGCGGCGCCGAGGACGCGCTGCGCGACGTGCGCAAGCAGTGGCGGCGCAACCGCGTCGCGTTCCAGCTGGAGGACGAGGCGGTGCCGGTGTATCCGACCATCGCCAGCCAGTTCAACGATCCCGGCATCAGCTGGATGTTCGTCAACCTGTGCCGGCTGTTGCGCGCGAAGCTGGGCCTCGAGGCGTCCGACCCCGGAGCCGAAACGAGCAGCGCCGCCCGCCACGCCGCGGCGTCGCCGCACTGCGATTTCCGGCCGCAGCTGGACACCACGCTGAAGGAGCCGCGCGCCACCGTGCTGATCCCCGGTGCGCGCGTGCGCTACCTGGCCGAGATCGCCGAACAGGGTCGCGCGCTCAACGCCGGCATCGAACGCCAGGCCGAGGCCGCGGATCGCGCGCAATCGTTCTGGCAATCGCTGCACGAACTGCAGGACCCGCAGTTGCCTAAGCAGTTGGACCTTTACGCAGTCGAGGAACTGCAGCCACCCGCGCGCAGCGCCGATGCGCCCGCCATGGCCGGCGCCGCCGTCGATGCGACCTTGCTGCTGCTGCGCCAGCGCTACAACGACGCGCTGCAGGCGCTGTCCAGCGAGTCGCTGAAGTTGCTGCGCGAGTGGCCGCAGCGGCTGAAGTCGATCACCGACGAGGTCACCGAATACGAAGTGCGCGGCAAGGCGATCCGCGTGGAGAACTACCGCCAGTCGCTGAGCCATCAGCCGATCCCGAAGATCGCCGCGCCGCGCTACAGGAGCTGGGGCGAACTGCTGCGCTTCCTCGGCAAGGAGAACCTGCCCGGCAGCTATCCCTACACCGGCGGCGTCTATCCGTACCGCCGCGCCGGCGAGGACCCGATCCGCATGTTCGCCGGCGAGGGCACGCCGGAGCGCACCAACCGCCGCTTCCACTATCTGAGCGTGGGCCAGCCGGCCGCGCGCCTGTCCACCGCCTTCGACAGCGTCACCCTGTACGGCGAGGACCCGGCGCCGCGCCCGGACATCTACGGCAAGATCGGCAATTCCGGGGTCAACATTCCCACCCTGGACGACATGAAGA
This sequence comes from Xanthomonas sp. JAI131, assembly GCF_013410075.1. Classification (NCBI taxonomy): domain Bacteria; kingdom Pseudomonadati; phylum Pseudomonadota; class Gammaproteobacteria; order Lysobacterales; family Lysobacteraceae; genus Xanthomonas; species Xanthomonas sp. JAI131. Next base: position 84,040 of record NZ_JACCCN010000001.1, read on the forward strand.
AGCTGTACTCCGGCTTCGACCTGTGCGCGCCGACGACCAGCGTGTCGATGACCATCAACGGCCCGGCGCCGATGATCCTGGCGATGTTCATGAATACCGCCATCGACCAGCAGGTGGAGAAATACCTCAAGGCCGATGCGCAGCGCTGGGCGCAGGCCGAGCAGACCCTGGCGCAGTTGTTCGAAGGCCGGCAGCGGCCGCGCTATCACGGCGACTTGCCTCCCACCAACGACGGCCTGGGCCTGGCCTTGCTCGGCGTCAGCGGCGATCAGTTGGTCGACGCGCAGACCTATGCGCAGATCAAGGCGCAGACCCTGTCCAGCGTGCGCGGCACGGTGCAGGCCGACATCCTCAAGGAGGACCAGGCGCAGAACACCTGCATCTTCAGCACCGAGTTCGCGCTGCGCATGATGGGCGACATCCAGCAGTATTTCGTCGAGCAGAAGGTGCGCAACTTCTATTCGGTGTCGATCTCCGGGTATCACATCGCCGAGGCCGGCGCGAACCCGATCAGCCAGCTCGCCTTCACCCTGAGCAACGGCTTCACCATCGTCGAGTATTACCTGGCGCGCGGCATGCGCATCGACGATTTCGCGCCCAACCTGAGCTTCTTCTTCAGCAACGGCATGGATCCGGAGTACACCGCGATCGGCCGCGTGGCGCGGCGCATCTGGGCGCGGGCGATGCGCGAGCGCTACGGCGGCAACGAACGCAGCCAGATGATGAAGTACCACATCCAGACCTCCGGCCGCTCGCTGCATGCGCAGGAGATCCAGTTCAATGATATCCGCACCACGCTGCAGGCGCTGTACGCGCTGTTCGACAACTGCAACAGCCTGCACACCAACGCCTACGACGAGGCGATCACCACGCCGACCGAGGAAAGCGTGCGCCGCGCGGTGGCGATCCAGATGATCATCAACAAGGAGCTGGGGCTGAATTTCTGCGAGAACCCGTGGCAGGGCAGCTTCATCGTCGAGCAGCTCACCGATCTGGTGGAGGAGGCGGTGTACAAGGAGTTCGAGGCGATCAGCGAGCGCGGCGGCGTGCTCGGCGCGATGGACACCATGTACCAGCGCGGCAAGATCCAGGAAGAGAGCCTGTACTACGAGCACAAGAAGCACGACGGTAGCCTGCCGCTGGTCGGTGTCAATACCTTCCTGCCCAAGCAGCACGCCGGCGAGACCGCGACCCAGATCGAACTGATCCGCTCCACCGAGGAAGAAAAGGGCCAGCAGATCGCCAACGTGCGCGACTGGCAGCAGCGCCGCAACGGCATTGCGCCGGCACAGCCGCTGCAAGCGGAACCGGCCGAAGCGGCCGCCGCGCCGGCTCCCGGCGATGCGGCAGGCCTCGGCTATCTGCAGCGTGCCGCGCGCGAGCGCCGCAACGTCTTCGCCGCGCTGATGCAGGCGGTGAAGACCCACAGCCTGGGGCAGATCAGCCACGCGCTGTACGAAGTGGGCGGGGAGTACCGACGCAACATGTAGCCCCGCCGGCCAACGGCGGCCGCCGCGCGTGCGCTTCGAGGGCCTGCAGCCAGCCATCTCTGCGTTTGCCGCCGCCCAGCCCGCTGCCTGCGGCACGTGCCTGGAGGCATTGCAGGCGCGGCCTGGGGAGACGCATAGTTGCGCATCGACGACGGGGGAGGTGGCGGATGAAGATATGGGGATCGCTCCTGCTGTTGGCTTGCGCGGCGACCGCGCGAGCCGCGGCGCCGACCGAGGACGGCACTGCGGGGCCGCTGTTCGATACGGTCGCCGCACTGGACCAGCGCCTGTTCGGCGCCTACAACCGCTGCGACATGGCGGCATTTGAGCAACTGTTCGTGCCCGACGTGGAGTTCTATCACGACACCGGCGGCGCCAGCTGGGACCGCAAGACCGTGGTCGACAACACGCGCAAGTGGATCTGCGGCAAGGTGCGCCGCGAATTGGTGGACGGCACGCTGCGGGTCTACCCGGTCAAGGACTTCGGTGCGATCGAGGAGGGCGAACACCGCTTCTGCGAGCTGGCCAGCGGGCGCTGTGAGGGCATCGCCAAATTCGTGATGGTGTGGCGCCAGGACCAGGACGGCTGGAAGCTGACGCGGGTGCTCAGCTACGGCCATCGCGCGGCGGCTGCGCCGGCGCCCTGAGCGTGCATGGCGGAGGCGCCGCGCAGTCGCTGCAGCCTCGCGTGCAGGCCGCCGCGGCCGTTCAAGCAGGAGCCTGCGCGCCATGCTTGAATGGCGTGGCGCGCCTGGCCGTGGTTGCGCTTCCAGCCGGGTGGGGGATCTGGCGACCTTGCGGATGCCGATGATGGTGCCGTCGATTTGGATTGCAGGCGTTGCCGTCGCGCTGCTGCTGGGTATCGGCGGCTGGATGTGGCGCCGTGGACGCCGGCACGGAGCTGTGGCACCGATCGCCGTTGCGCAAACCGCCGTCGCGTCTGCGCACCGTGCGACCGGCGAAGACGCCGGCATGGATGCGGTGATCGCGGCGGAGCCGGGGCAGGGCGTGGTTGCCGCTGCGGCCGAACTTTCCGCAGAGCAGGAATCCGCGCTGTTGCTGCGCCTGTACGCGCTGGCGTTCGCCGGCGTGCTTGCGCCCGAACCCAGCGCGGCCTCGGCTGCCGCGCAGGCCGAGGTCGCCGCGGCGGCCGTCGCGGTCCTGGCGCGCATCGACGCGCATCCGCGCTATACGCCGCGCCGCCCGCAGCTGTTGCCGCAGCTGACCCGCGCGCTCAACGATCCCGCTGCTGGCGCCCAGGCCATCGCGGCGATTCTCGGCCAGGATCCGGCGCTGGCCGGCAATCTGCTGCGCATCGCCAACAGTGCCGCGTACCGCCGCCACGCCGAGCCGATCGAGAACCTGGAGCGCGCGGTGGCCCTGCTCGGCACCGAGGGCCTGCGCCAGCTCGTGCTGGCCGCGCTGCTGCAGCCGGTCATTGCCGACGACGGCAGCGCGTTCGGCCGCTGCGCGGCGCTGCTGTGGGAGCACACCTTGCTGTCGGCCAAGGCCACCGCGCGCCATGCCGAGGATGCCGAGCGCGAGGATCCCGCGGCGGCGCAGTTGCTGGCGCTGCTGCATGGGTTGGGAGCGGTCGCGGTGGTGCAGGTGGTACGCGATGCGTATGCGAAACAGCCCGGACTCCTACCCGATGCAGGGCTGCTGGCCGAGTTGCTGCGAGACTGGACGGCGCGGGTGGCGGAGGCGATCTCGCATGACTGGGCGCTGTCGGAGCGCATGCGACAAGGGATCGACGAACAACACAGGCATGTCGAGCCGCATGCATTGAGTTCCTTGGGGCGTTCGCTGCGGATCGGGCGCCGCCAGGCGGCGCTTGCGCTGCTGGACGCCGCTCCAGGTTGAGGTTCGGGCGGCGTCGGTGCGCTTGCCGACGCGCTAGGAATGCTTGGCCATGCCGTCGTCGGCCGCGTCGTCCGGCGATATCCACCAGGCCATGCCATCCTGGCGCAGTGGCGGGCTGGTCTCGCGAAGCTCCACCGCATCGATGCGACGTCCTGCAGCACCGGCCTGCCAGTTCCGCAACCATACGTCCAGGGAGCTGCGCTGGGTGGCAGCGACGCCGAAATCGCGATCGCTTTTCCAGGGATCGGTCGACGCGTCGTGGTGCGGATGCGCGGCTGCCCCGTAACTGCAGCGCAGGCAATAGTTGACGAGGGTTTCGGTCCAGTCTTCGACCAGAGCGATCTCGTCGCCGGCGGGCACGTCGCGAAGCGCGTCGCGGTCTTCCGGGGTTGGGCAATGCGCGAACACCGTGAAGGTCCGCAATGGCGAAGGCTGCAGGCGTGCCAAGGCGTTGAACACCGGTACCGTGTGGTCGTGAAACGCACGCCGCCCGGTCGCGGCGCCGTCGTGCAGAACGACATCGCCATAGCGGTGGCCGCTTTCCGGTAGCGGCACGTTGAGCAGGCGCGCGCGGACCGGGTCGATGCGCCGCGCGAACAGGGTCTCGCCGTCGGACCATGGGTTCAGACGTATGCTGACCACGCCGAAATCTGTCTCGATCGGTCCATTGCCCTCGGGAACGCCGATGCCGCAGGCCGCCCATTGCGCGCGCGCCTGCGCCCAGTCGCCGACGGCCGTCGCCGCGATGCCGGCATTCCAGTGCGCGGCTTCGTCTGGTTCTCCGGCGAGCGCCAACGCACGCAGGTTGTGGCGCAGGGACACGCTCCAGTCCAGCCGATATTTGTGCACCAGCCCTTGCATGTAGTGATAGTGGCGCGCGTCCGGCGCATGCGTGAGCAGGGTGGCGAAGTGTTGCGCAGCCTGTTCCAGCTGTCCTGCGTTGAAACTCTCGTAGGCGCGTTCGTGCACCGTTTGCAGGTCTTCTTCGGATAAAGGTTGCGGCATCGGACGACCTGTTTCAGCGCTGCGGGCATTGGCACCAATTATGGATGCGCGATGCAACCCTGCCCAGGGCGATTCCGCTTGAGGTCGCGGAGAGCGCAGGCGAGGGAGGATGGCGTAGCAACGCGGGGAAGCGCTGCTGGTATCCGAGCGCTTGCGAAAGGCCCTTCTCGCCGCGGCAGCGAGCGCGGCGAGAAGGGACACGAGCGATAGGCTCGACAGGCGCGCGATGCGGCCTGTCAGGACGCGGACGTGCCGCTCAGCGCAGCGGCACGTCCGCGACCTTGTCCTGGTAATCGCGCTTCGGGTCGATGCCGAACAGCACCTTGATGCCCGCCACCAGGCTGGAACCGTTGAGCCAGATCTGCGCGTGGTCCGGATCCAGGCGCAGCAGTGCCAGCTTGGGATCGTCCTTGCCTTGCTCGTACCAGGCGTCGATGAAGCCGTTCCACAGGCGCTCGATCACCGCCTGGTCGTTGTCCACGCTGAGCGTGCCGCTGATGCTGGCGAACAGGTCGTGGTCCTTGGCGCTGAACGCGGCGATGACACGCTGGCTCTGGGTCAGCTTCTGCACCAGGGCGTTGTCCTTGGAGGTGAAGAACCAGATCGGACCGCCGCGGTCGCCTTCGAATTGCGCCGTCATCGGTCGCGCATGGCCGTCCTCGACACCGTCCAGGCCGAGCATGACCGTGCGGTCGGATTTGAGCGCTTTCCAGAATTTCTCTTCCAGTTCCTGCGGGCTGGCCATGCGGGTCTCCGATAGGGCGTGAATGCCTGCCCGGACTGTGCATTGCCGCGCGCAGGCGAGTCGTGACGGAGGCGTCGACGGGGCGTGTAGGCGCCGTCCGTCGCCCACGTCCGTACAGCGTTCCGGCCACGCAAGGTGTTCCCTGGGGCACAGCTTGGTTTGCCGGTTCGGTGCCACACTGACGTCCTGTCGTTCGTCAAGGAGTGCGTCGCCATGGCATCGCTGGATCTGTATCTGCCGCAGTTGTTGCGGTTCGAAGGGGGCTACGTCGACGATCCGGCCGATCCCGGCGGCGCTACCAACCTCGGCATCACCCTGGCGACGTTCGAGCGCTATGCGCAGCCGTTGCTCGGCGAGCAGCCGACGCTGGACGCACTGCGCGCGCTGACCCCGGAGCAGGCCGGCGTCATCTATCGGAATGCATACTGGGACAAGCTGGACGGCGATCAGGTCGCCTCGCAGCCGCTGGCCGAGATCCTGTTCGATTTCTACGTCAATGCCGGGACCGAGGCGGTCCTGCTGCTGCAGCGGATCCTGCAGCAATCGGGCGCCACGGGTCTGGCCACCGATGGAGAAATGGGGCCTGCCACGCTGGCGGCACTGCAGGCGGCCGACCAGGCACAGGTCTATGCGCTGTATCGCCAGGGCCGGATCGACTACTACGACCGGCTGGCGCAGGAGCGTCCGGCCGACGACAAATTCCTGAAGGGTTGGCTGGCACGCGCGGAGTGGTTCCCGGCGACGTTGCCGTCCGCGTCCGCCTGCGCCGCTCCGCCGGCCACCGGCATCGCCTGAGTCGATCCAGGCGCAAGACGAGGCAACGGCGCCCGCCATTGCGCATGGCCGGCAACGCCGCGGGCGGCACGCATTGGCGGGAGCCGGTGCGGGACCGGTTCCGCCGGCGCTGCTCAGGTGCCGCTGTCGGGCGTCTTCGCTTCGGCGTCCGCTGCGGCCTTGGCCGCCTCGCGGGCTTCGCGCTTGCGCGCGTCCTTCTCGTCCTGCTGTTTCTTCTTGGCGATTTCGCGCTGACGTTTTTCGAAGGAATAGTTGGGCTTTGCCAAGTGGATGCCTGCCGTGTGTGAGATGGGGCCCCCAGTGTAACCCCTGCATGCCGGGGTGGTGGCGGGCCGTACGGACAGGCCACGCGCGCGGCGTGGCCTGTCCGGGTCCGGGAGTACGGCCCTCCCGGGCCTGGGCTTACGGACTCAGGTAGGGCTGGATGGTGGAATACACGTCGGAAAAGCGCGAGTAGTAGTCCGGGTCGCTGGGCGCGCTGCAGTACGAGGTGCCGCCGTACAGGCCGCCGCGCAGCTGGTAGGCGCCGCTGCTGTTGACGGTGAACAGGCCCGAGCCGGAGGAGCCGCCTTCGGTGACGCCGGTGTTCCAGACCACCTTGTACAGCGGCGACTTGCCGTCGATCGAGGACGACAGCGCGGTGACGCTGCCCAGCGAGTACTTCTTCACGTCGCCGGCGGGGTGGTGGATGCCCTCGATCGCGGTGCCGGAGGAGCCGATCGCCGAACTGCTCCAGCCGGCATAGAAGGCGCCGCTGGGCGGAGCGGTCTTCAGTTCCAGCAGCGAGGTGTCGCGGGTGGTGTTGGCGTGGCGCAGATAGGCGCCGCCGCTGAGCGTGGTGTAGGACGAGCTGACCGTGGAGCCGTTGCAGGTGGTCGCGTCGTAGAACCAGTACGTCTGCAGGGTGTTGGCCACGGTCTGGGTGCTGATGCAGTGCGCCGCGGTCCAGAACAGGTACTTCTTCGGCGAGTTGCTGTTGTTGAGCAGGGTGCCGGTGCACAGGTAGGAGCCGCTGCTGGTGCTGAACACCATGCGCGCCACCGACTTGGCGGCCGAGGTGAAGCCGCTGCTGGGGCTGGCGCGGCAGACGATGTCGCGCTCGCACGAATCGCTCTCGCCGATCATCGGCCGCATCATTTCCTCGCTGGCGACGGGATTGATGTCCATGTGCGAGATCTGCGGGATCTTCAGCGCGAAGCCCTGCGGATACTGGCCGGCCGGCAGTTCGATCTCCACCACCAGGCGCGAGCCGGACACGGCCGCGGACCAGCCCGGCTCGCTGTCGGCGAAATCGGCGCCGCTCTGTTCGAACACGCGGCCGTCGTCGCCGGCGAAGCGCAGCGTGGCCTTGCTCGGGTCGCCCGGCTGGGCGCCGCTGCCGCTGAGCTGCAATGCCGCGCGCAGCGCCGCCGCATCGGTGGAGACGATTTCGAAGCTGGTGACCTGCGCGCCGTTGGGCAGGCTCTGCCAACTGAGCCGGCGCAGGTTGATCGCCGGCTTGGCGATGTCGCGCGAGAAGCCGATCTGCAGCGGCTGGCCATGCTTGACCTGCTGGCCGCGCAACTGCTTCATCGTCGCGGCCTGGGCGCTGTCGGGAGCGCCGAGTTCGATGACGCGCGGCGCATGCGCGCTACCGGTGGCGAGGCTGCGCAGTTCGGCGCCGCCGAGCGCGGCGGCATTGGGGCGGGCTTCGACGGGAGCGGAGTCCATCTCGGCCGCTGGGGGATTGGCGGCCATGGCGACGGGGGAAATACCGGAGATGCCGGCCAGCAGGGCCAGATACAGCGCGTTCTTGCGATTCATGGATCTTCCTTCTGCTAGAAGACGACTAGACCATCCGGCAGGGGACCGGATGCCGTTGCACCCACTTCCACGGTGCATGCCGAGGCTACGGGCGCAGGCACGGCGATTGCGTGCGCGGCGTCACGCGTACAGGGCCGATTTCGTAGACAGGTGTGGCGTCGCGATACGCCGCTGCCTGCATCTACAACCGGTGTCAGTGTCGGCGCACAGTGCGTCAAACGTCGGCGCCGCAAGGTGCGTGGCGTTGCGAACGCCTGTGCAGAAGCCGTGTTGCGACGCAACGTGCGCCCTCTCTAATTGTCATATAAATATGAACATAGCTTGAAATACAGCTTGAAATCCCTGCCTGCCGTCGCTGCAGTTGTCGCCACCACCGGCAAGAACTTCGCTGTCCATCGTGCGCAGCATCAAGGCCGATGTCGGTTTCGATACGAAGGTCAATTTCGTCAGTACCGGAGAGAGTTCGAATGACAAGTCGTGCGCCCTTCAAGCGTAAATACCCCAAGCACAGGAATCCCCTCGCCAGCGCCTTGGGCCTGGCGATGCTGACGCCGTTGCTGGCGTGGGCGCAGGCCAAGCCCACCACTCCTGCCGAGCAAGGCGCGCAGGATGCCGCTGCGCAGCCGGCCGGCACCGACGTCAAGACAATGGACAGCATCGTGGTCACCGGCGTGCGCGAAAGCCTGCGCTCGGCGCAGGCGATCAAGCAGGACGCGACGCAGATCGTGGATTCGGTGCAGGCCCAGGACATCGGCAAGCTGCCGGATGCGAACACGGTGGAAGCGCTGCAGCGCATCACCGGCGTGCAGATCCAGCGCCGTTACGGCGAAGGCGCCACCGATTTCGATCACCGCACGCAGCCGGCCGTCACCGTGCGCGGCCTGACCCAGGTGCGCAATTTCCTTGACGGGCGCGATACGTTTTCCGCTTCCGGCGGGCGCACCCTGGACCTGGAAGGCATTCCGCCGGAGCTGCTGTCCGGTATCGACGTCTACAAGAATCCGCCGGCGAACCTCATCGAGGGCGGCGTCGGCGGCGTGGTGAACCTGCGCACCCGGCTGCCGTTCGACGCGCCCGGCCGGGTCATCAGCGCCACCGCCAAAGGCAACTACTACGACCGCGCCGACAAGACCGGCGGGTCGGCGTCGGGCCTGTACAGCGACCGCTTCGACACCGACGCCGGCGAGATCGGCGTGCTGTTCAATGTCGGCTATGGCCGCTCCAGCTATCGCCAGGACGGCATCCTGACCGGCCCGTTCGTCGCGGTGCCGGACGGCGTCATCGCCGGCGCGCCGAGCGGCGCGCAGATTCCCTCCGGCTTCCAGATCTACGACGACGGCGGCGACCGCAAGCGCCTGGGCACGGCGGCCGCGCTGCAGTGGAAGCCGTCCGATACGGTGCTGGTCACCGGGCAGTTCCTGCGCACCACCTACGACTTCTACCGGCAGGGCAAGTACTTCTACCAGGCCAACCGACGCGATGCGGCGTCGCCGTTGGCGGGCGCGGACTTCACCTTCGACAAGAACGGCTACGCCACCTCGGGCGCGCTGGACAACCAGATGTTCGAGTCGGCGCGCTACGACCAGGATCTCACCTCGACCAACACCAACTACAGCCTCAACCTGCGCTGGAATCCCAGCGAGAAGCTGGCGGTGACGTTCGACGCGCAATACCTCACCTCGTCCTACGATGCCGACCGCAACGGCTTCGTCGTCTCGCTCTACGACCGCGCCTCGGAGGACAGCAGCAACGCGGCCAACCGCTCGATCGTCGACTTCGACCTGCGTGGCGGCAACCCGCGCTTCAACCTGCGCGATCCGGCGTTGCTGAGCGATCCCAACAACTACGGCTTCAGCTATATCGCCGATGCGCTGACCCGCAACGACGCCGACCAGCTGGCGCTGCAATCGGACCTGGAATACTTCACCGAGGGCGGTTTGTTCACCAAGTTCAGCGCCGGCGTGCGCTACGCCGACAGCAGCATCGACCTGCGCGGCACCTGGAACGCCGCCTGCCTGGGCGTGACCGGGGCGGATCCGACCTGCGCCACGACCCTGGTCTACCCGTCGGTCTCGGCGCATCCGGAACTGGTGCGCAATGGGCCGTCGCCGGACTTCTTCGATGGCAAGACGCTGACCGGCGGCGTGCTGTATCCGGAGTTCGCCAGCGGCGGCGGCCTGTTCGACCGCACCGCGCGCACCGAGGCGCTGTTCGGCTTCGCGCCGCAGACCGCGTTCAAGCCGAGCGACCTCAACCACCAGACCGAAAAGACCTGGGCCGGCTATTTCACCGCCGACTACGACACCGATCTGGCCGGCTTGCGCCTGGACGGCAACATCGGCGTGCGCCTGGTCAGGACCACCACCGGTTCGGACGGCGCGGTGTTCATGGACGGCGGCGGCATCACCCCGCTGTCGGTCGAGCGCACCTACAACGACGTACTGCCGTCGTTCAACCTGCGCGCGCACCTGAGCGACACCCTGCAGGCGCGCTTCGCCTATTCGCAGCTGATCGCGCGGCCCAACTTCGACCAGATGTCGACCAACGTCTCGCTGGGCGCGTCGAGCCAGCTGAATCCGATCACCGGGCGGCCTGGCGGGTCCTCCGGCAATCCGTTCCTGCGTCCGGTCCAGTCGGACAACTACGATGCGACGCTGGAATGGTACTTCGCTCCTGCCGGCTCGCTCACCGCCGGCCTGTTCTACAAGAAGGTGGACGGCTTCCTGGCCAGCGGCACCGTGGTGCGCAACTACAACGGCCTGGATTACGACATCAGCACCTCGCTCAACACCGGCAACGGCACCATCCGCGGCGCCGAATTCGCCTACCAGCAGTTCTACGATTTCCTGCCCGGTTGGCTCAGCGGCCTGGGGTTCCAGTTCAACTACACCTACGTGGACAGCAGCGTGTCCAATCCCTTCGCCACCGCCGGCTCCGACATCCCGGCCACGGTGCCGCTGGAGAAGTTGTCCAAGCACAGCTACAACGCGGTGGCCCTGTACGAGAAGGGTCCCTTCACCGCGCGCCTGGCCTGGAGCTGGCGTGGCGAATACCTGGACACCACCCAGGGCAGCGGCGCCAACGGCATTCCGCAATACCAGAAGCCCTACGCCTCGCTGGATGCCTCGGTCAGCTACAACGTGAACGAACACATCGCGCTGTCGTTCGACGCGGTGAACTTGAACAACCGCATGAACGAGATCTACATCGGCACGGCGAGCGCGCCATTGCGCTACGAACTCAACGACCGGCGCTACGGCTTCTCGGCACGGATCACCTACTGATGCGGTGGCTGCCCGCTTCGGTGGTTGAAGCGGGCTGCGTCCGGCCCATGCCTGCATGGGCCGGGCACCTGCGATCGATGTCTTGCAAGGACTGATGAAGATGCAATCACGCTCGGCAACGCAGCGGTACCGGTGGCAATGGACGTGAATGCCGGCGAGCCGTTGCGCCGCATCGCGATCGTCGGCGGCGGCACCGCGGGCGGGATGGCCGCGGCGGCCGACGAGACCCAATGCGGATTGGATTTGCCGGCATGCGGCGGCAGCCTGATGGTGACGCCGATGCAGGTGGCGCATGCGTAGCGCCGCACTGCATCGTCCGCGCATGCCGCGCACGTGGCCTGCGCTGCTGCGGCGCCGCTGGCTCGGCGGCATCGCGGTCGCGGCGCTGGCGCTGCCGTGTCTCGGCGCGCCGCTGTGCGATGACGACGCGCCGGTCACCGTCGCCTTGCGCCCGGACCTGCAGTCGCCGCGGACCCGTTTCGAGGGCTTCGGCACGGCGCTGGCCTGGTTCGCCAACGTGACCGGCGCCTATTCGGATCCGGTGCGCAACCGCCTGGCCGACCTGCTCTATGGCCGCGACGGCCTGGGCTGGGTGATCGCCCGCTACAACATCGGCGGCGGCAATGCGGCCGACACGCCGCCGTATCTGCGCCCCGGCGCGGCGATACCGGGGTTCTGGCGGCAGCCGGCGGGCGCATCGGGCAAGGACTGGTGGCGTGCGGACGATCCGACGATGTGGGACTGGTCGGCCGACCAGGGCCAGCGCTGGTGGCTGGACGCGATCCGCGCCCGGGTGCCCGCGGATCTGCGCATCTTCGAGGCGTTCTCCAACTCGCCGCCGTGGTTCATGACCGTGAGCGGCCGCGTCTCCGGCGCCGAGCGCGGGCTGGACGACAATCTGCGGCCCGGCCAGGACGCGGCATTCGCGACCTACCTGGCGCGGGTGGTCGAGGAACTGCAGCGCCGCCACGGCATCGCCTTCCGCACCTTGTCGCCGGTCAACGAGCCGGACACGCCCTACTGGTTCGCCGGCAATACCCAGGAAGGCGCGCACTGGAGCGTGCCGGCGCAGGAGCGCATCCTCCAGGCCAGCGACCGCGCGCTGCGCGCGCGCGGCCTGCAGACGCGCGTCGCGGCGATGGACGAAACCAGCGCGCTGGGCTTCATCCGCAACTGGTCCGGCTATTCGGAAGCCACCAAGGCGGTGCTGGGCCAGCTCAACGTGCACAGCTACGACAGCACCGGGCAGACCGGCGTGCGCGATATCGCCGCCGCCAGCGGCATTCGCCTGTGGATGTCGGAAAACGACCTGTCGCCGCCCAACGTGGCGGAGGGCGTGGACGACATGCGCCCGGCGTTGGCGCTGGCCGAGCACATGGTGCTGGACCTCAAGCGCCTGCAGCCGTCGGCGTGGGTGTTCTGGCAGGCGATCGAGACGTCGGCCGCCGGCAAGCCCGGTTCCGGCCGCCATTGGGGCCTGATCCGGATGGATCTGAGCGCCGCGGCGGCGGCCGAGCATCCGTTTCAGGTCACCCGCAAGTACTGGGCCATGGCCAACTTCAGCCGCTATCTGCGGCCGGGCATGCGCCTGCTGCCGGTGGACGATCCGGATACGGTGGCGGCGCTGTCGGCGGATGGGCGCGAACTGGTGTTCGTGCACGTCAACGCCGGACTGTCGGCGCGGCGCCTGGCGATCGCGGCGCAGGCGCTGGGGGCTGGCGCGTGGTCGCAGCAGGTGATCGTCACCTCGGCCTCGCAGCGTGCCGAAACCGGTTGCCGCCGCGCGGCCGCGCCCGGTGCGCAAGCGGCGCTGGCGCCGCCGCAGTCGGTGGTCAGCGTGGTCTTGCGCAAACGATGAAGCCGGCCCGCGCCCAGCCGCGCGGCCGCGCATGTTCACGCGTCGCAGTACCGGCGCTGCATCCCGACGTCGGGAATCGCCGCCGCAGTGCAACCCGACCGGCTGTTTTGTACCCGAGGGGCTTTCCATGAAACCGACAGTGCGACAACGACTCCTGGCCAGCGCGAGCGTCTTGCTGCTGATCGGCCTGCACATGGCCACGACTTCGGCCGCCGCCGCCACGCTGCGCGAGTGGGAGCGCCCGGAGGTCAACGAGATCGACCGGCTGCCGGCGCGGGCCACGTCCTTCCCGTACGAATCGGTGGAACTGGCCAAGGCCGGCCGCATCGGCGATTCCCGTTACCACCTCTCGCTCAACGGCGACTGGCGCTTCATGTTCTCGCCCACGCCGGAGCGGCGCCCGGCGCAGTTCTACCGCGACGACTACGACGTGTCGGCCTGGAAGACCATTCCGGTGCCGTCCGACTGGCAGGCGCAGGGCTACGGGCAACCGCTGTACAACAACATCGACTACCCGTTCCCGGCCAACCAGCCGTTCATCGCCCACGCCATCAACAGCGTCGGCTCCTACCGGCGGGATTTCGAGGTGCCGCAGGGCTGGCACGGACGCCGGGTGCTGCTGCACATCGGCGCGGCCGGCGCGGCCTACTACGTCTGGGTCAACGGACAACGGGTCGGCTACAGCGAGGACTCCAAGCTGCCGGCCGAATTCGACGTGACCGCGCAGCTGCGTCCGGGGCGCAACTCTGTCGCCATCGAGGTCTATCGCTGGTCCGATGGCAGCTATCTGGAGGACCAGGATTTCTGGCGGGTCAGCGGCATCGAGCGCGATGTCTACCTGCTGGCCACGCCGCAGACCTGGCTGCGCGATTTCTTCGCGCGCGCCACGCTGGATGCGCGCTATGTCGGCGGCGCGCTGGATGTCGATGTCGGCCTGGTGCATGCGGCCAAGGGCACGCGGGTCACCGCCACGCTGCTCGACGGCGATACGCCGGTGCTGGTGCGGCAGGCGACGGTGGCGGCGGCCACGCAGGAGGCGGCGCTCACGCTGTCCGGGGCGATCGGCAAGGTGCGCCCGTGGAGCGCGGAAACGCCCAATCTGTATACCTTGCTGCTGGAGGTCCACGACGCCGATGCGCGGCTGATCCAGGCCAGCGCCAGCCGCATCGGCTTTCGCACCGTCGAGGTCAAGGACGGGCTGGTCAAGGTCAACGGCAAGCCGGTCAAGATCCGAGGCGTGAACCGGCACGAGCACGATCCGCAGACGTTCCACGTGATCTCCGAAGCCTCGATGCGGCGCGACATCGCGTTGATGAAGCAGAACAACATCAACGCCGTGCGCACCTCGCACTATCCGAACGCGGAGCTGTGGTACGCGCTGGCCGACGAATACGGCCTGTACGTGATGGACGAGGCGAACATCGAATCGCATGCCTACATGCAGGCCGGCAACGAGGGCATGCGCCCGCGCGAGAAGGTGCAGCTCGGCTACGACCCGACCTGGGAGCTGGCGCACCTGCAGCGGGTGCAGCGGATGTTCGAACGCGACAAGAACCATCCGTCGGTCATCTTCTGGTCGCTGGGCAACGAGGCCGGCATCGGCCCGAGTTTCGAGAAGGCCGCCAACTGGCTGCACGCGCGCGACAAGACCCGGCTGGTGAGCTACCTGGGCTGGGGCACGCTGTACGCGCAGCACGCGCCCAATGCCTATGCCGACATCTACGCGCCGATGTACGACTCGGTGGCGCGCATCGTCGATTACGCGACAAGCACCGAGTATGCGCACAAGCCGCTGATCATGTGCGAGTACGCGCATGCAATGGGCAACAGCCTGGGCGACCTGAAAGCCTATTGGGACGCCATCTATGCGCACGATCGCCTGCAGGGCGGCTTCATCTGGGACTGGGTGGACCAGAGCATGCTGCTGAAGACCGCCGACGGCCGTCCGTACTGGGGCTATGGCGCCGACTACGGGCCGAACCCCTCGGGCCAGAGCGCGATCGAGTTCGGCGACGGCCTGCTGCAGTCGGACCGCACCCCGAACCCGCATCTGCACGAGCTGGCCAAGGTCTACGGCCCGATCCAGTTCGAGGCCATCGACGCCGATCGCGGGCGCTTCCTGGTGCGCAACAGGCATGCCTTCATCGACCTGTCGGGGTTCTCTTTCGACTGGCAGATCCGCCAGGACGGGCGGGTGGTGCAGGAGGGCCGCGCGCCGGACCTGGCGCTCGCCGCCGGCGCCGCCGGCGAGCTGCAGCTGGACCTGCCGGCATTGCACAAGCAGGCCGGCGCCGAGTACCTGATCAGCGTGCGCGCCCACGCGCGCGAGGGCACGATTCCGCTAGTGCCGGCCGGGCACGTGGTGTCCTGGGAGCAGTTTGCGCTGGCCTCGCCGCCGGCGGCGGCCGTGGCGCGGGCGGACGGCGCGGCGGTCGCGCTGCGCGACGCGCCGGACGAGCTGAGCCTGCGCGCGGCGGGTGCGGAACTGCGCATCGACCGCGGCACTGGACTGGTCGCGCGCTATGCCTACCGCGGCCAGGAATTGCTGCAGGGCGGTGCGCCCAATTTCTGGCGCGCGCCGACCGACAACGACATCGGCACCGGCCTGTACGCGACGCACCTGGTGTGGAAGACCTTGTCGGAAACGCGCCGGGTCCGCTCCATCGCCGCCAGCAAGGCCGAAGACGGCAGCGCCAGGATCGACATCGGTTTCGATCTCGGCGGCGACGGCGCGACGGCCGACGTGCGCTACGACGTCGCCTACGTAATGGCACGCGACGGCTCGGTGGAGGTGACCGCGCGCTTCGACCCGCGCTATCCCGGCTTGCCGGATCCGTTGCGCTTCGGGATGGCGTTCACCATGCCCGACCGCTTCGTCGACCTGGCCTGGTATGGCCGCGGTCCGCACGAGACCTATGCCGATCGCTACAGCAGCGGCGAGATCGCGCTGTATGCGGGCAAGATCGCCGAGCAGCACCACGACTACATCCGCCCGCAGGAGACCGGCAACAAGGTCGGCGTGCGCTGGTTGCTGCTGGCGCCGGAGCAGGGGGCGGCGCTGACCGTGAGCGGGCGCGCACCGCTGTCGGTCAACGCGCTCGCGTTCCCGTATTCCGACCTGGAGCGCAGGCCGGTCGGCAGTGCGCACAGTTCCGACATCCGTGCCCATGGCCGGGTGTCGCTGCTGATCGACGATCGCCAGATCGGCCTGGGCGGCGACGACCAGTGGAGCAAATGGGGCCAGGCGCACGCGGCGTATCGCATCGCGCTGCAGCCGGCGAGCTACCGGTTCCGCCTGCAGCCGAGCGCGACGCCGGGCGGCGTTGCGGAGCAGGCCGCGCCAGGGCGCGACGAATGAGCGGTGGCAGGGCAGCGCAGCACGGCGAGGCGCGTGGTGCGGGCCCATCGCCGGTCGTGTCGCGACCGCTTCCGCACGGCTGTCGTGAGGCGCTTGGCGGCCGGCGGCACGCGTGCGCGGCCGGTGTCCAGGACGTGTCCGCGGGTGTCCCGGGCCACCGGATTTGCCGTGAAAAAATCAAGACTTCCGCGCCGAAATCGCCGTGCTACTCTCGATCTTTCCTTGTAAAAACGGCTGCCTGCAATGAAATCGCACCATCTGGGCAGGGGGGCGCGACAGTTCGGAAGCACGACGCTCAGCTCGCAATTGCTCGATGCGCTGGGGCGCGATGTCGTGGCCGGCATCTACGGTTTGCAGAGTTTCCCCACCGAGGCGGAGATTTCCTCGGCGTATTCCACCAGCCGCAGCGTGACCCGCGAAGCGATCAAGATGCTGACCGCTAAGGGCCTGCTGTCCGCGCGCCCGCGCAGCGGCATCGTGGTCCGGCCCGAGCAGACCTGGAGCCTGCTGGATCCGGACGTGCTGCGCTGGATGCTGGAACGCAAGTTCTCGCACAGCCTGCTGCGTTCGTTCACCGAAATGCGCCAGGGCATCGAGCCGATGGCGGCCAAGCTGGCCGCGCAGCAGGGCAATGCCGAGGCGATCGGCAAGATCCAGCACGCGCTGCAACGCATGATCGCGGCCGGCCGCGGCGAAGACGATCACCTGTCCTCGGACGTGGCCTTCCATATCGCGATCCTCGACGCGACCGGCAATCCGTTCTACATGCAATTCCACGAGCTGGTGAACACCGCGCTGAGTTTTTCGATCCAGTTCACCAACCGCATCGGCGGGCATACGGCGAGCATCCCGGCGCACCGTCGGGTCCTGAACGCGATCAAGAGCGGCGACGGGGACAAGGCGCAGGCGGCGATGTTCACCATCATCCACGACGTGCTGTCGTTGATTGCGGGCGAAGAAAGCCGGGAAGCGAAAAAGAAGAAGCGGTCGTAAGGATTGGCGCTGGGCTGAGCGCTTGTCGTCTGGGTGGGTGGAAGCGCGCTGTCGCGCCGCCAGAGGCTGAACTGCCGCCTCGCGGCAAATGCATCGTCTACGAAAACATCCCTCCTGCATGCGCAGGAGGGCTGTCGGTTCTAGCCTGTCTCGGCTGCGCCGCCGCGCGATCAGTGAGCGTGCGAGGTGGCCGGGACGAACTTGTACAGCTTGTGCACGCCGGTGCCGAAGTTGAAGCGGCTGTAGCCCGCGCCCCAGTACACCGCGCCGTCGACCACGGCCGGCGCGCTGGACACCGAACCGCCGGCATCGAAGCTCCACAGGGTCTTGCCGGTCTCGGCGTCGAGCACGGTCATCGCGCCGGACATCGAACCTGCGTAGACCAGCCCGGGCGAGGACGCGAGCGGGCCACGGCCGCCGGCGCCGAACGTGGTCTGGATCGGATCGATGCCCGGCACCTTCACCTGCCACAGGATCTTGCCGCTGGCCGCGTCCAGCGCCGCCCACGAGCCGGCGTTCCAGGTCTCGGTGTTGCCGGGGGCCAGGGTGTAGCTGGTGTGGTTGTTGTTGTTGATGGCGACGTAGACCCGCGATTTGAGCGGATCCACCGACGAGCCCCATTCGATGCCGCCGGCGGTGCCGCCCGGACCGACCTGGGTGGACCACACGGTGCGTCCGCTGTCGGCGTCGAAGGCCCAGTACACGCCGCTCTTCTGCCCGGCGCCGACCAGGGCCTGCGGCTTGCCGTTGCGGATCGCGGTGAACAGGTTGGCGCCGCCGCCGCTGAAGTCGTAGTCCGGCCCCTGCGGTTCCTGGCACACACCGGCGGTCGGCGCGACCAGGCACGACAGCGACCAGGCGTCGGCGCCCTGCAGGCGGCGCGTCCACACCGGCTTGCCGCTGCGCATGTCCAGCGCCAGCACCGAATCCACGTAGTTGTCCGGCGCCAGGCAGGCCAGCTGTGCGGTCTTGTCGCCGTTGGCGTTCTTGACGCAGCTGGCCACGTCGAGCGGTACCGAATAGTTGTTGCCGGTGGTGGCGTAGACGCGCTGCCGTTGCGGGTCGATCGCCAGCGTGCCCCACACCGAGGCGCCGGTATAGCCTTCCGGTGCGGTGCGGAAGCTCCACAGCAGCTTGCCGGTCTTCAGGTCGAGCGCGGCCACGCTGCCGCGGAAGGAAAATTTGTAGCCAGGGCTCAGTCCGCCCCAGTCGCCGGAAGACACGCCGACGTAGACGCGATCGCCGTACACCACCGGCGAGGCGGTGATGCGCGCTTGCGCATTGGCTTCGACCAGGGTCTTCCACAGCAGCTTGCCGGTGTTCTTGTCGATCGCCACCACCGTGCCGCTGGCCTGGTCGCCGACCAGCACGCTGTTGCGCGCGATCGCCGGGCTGTTGCGCGACAGCGAGGCGGCATTGCCGGTGTAGTCGGACAGTTTCACCTGCCACACCGCCTTGCCCAGCGTGGTGTCGATGCGATACAGCTGGCCGCCCCAGTCGGGCACGTACAGCGCGCTGCCCTGCACGGTCGGCGTGGCGGACACGTCGCCTGCGGTGGTGAAGGTCCATGCGGTCTTCAGCCGCGCCGCGTTGAACGGAGTGATCTGCCATTCGGCCGGGGCGAAGCGCGTGTTGAGATAGCCGCCACCGGCGTTTTCCCAGCTGCTGCGCGTGGCATAGGGCGCGCCGCCGCCGAATGCCGTGCCATAGCCAGCGGTGGAACCGGAGCTTGCGTTGTCGCCGTAGCTGCCGCCCTGCGGGCTGGCGGACGCTGCGCTGTCGTTCGGAGCTTGCGCCGGGGCAGGGCTTGCGGATTGTGCCGACGCCGCCGTGGCGAGCATCAATCCGGGAGCCAACGCCAGCCACAGCAGAGAGAGTTTCCGGTGCGCGTAATGCCTGTTCATGCGGTGTCCTTCGGGGCTTGGAGTGGGGACCCCCCCTTCACTACCGGCGCAATGGTAGGAACGGAAAACGGCGCGTGTCATGTACGTACAAAAAAGTTAGGGCCGGCGAAAAGGTTGCATGGATAGCGAAAAACAATCGCGCGCGCGGCATCGCGTAGCAAACGTGTGCATTGCCGATGGCAGGCATGCCGCAGCGTCTGCGCTTCGGCATTCGCCGCTTCCCTTGTCGGGCAACGGCTTGTGCCTTCGGCATCCGGCATGCGGGCGTTCGTCCTTGCGCGGTAGGCGTGCCGATGCGGGGCAGGCGCCGGCGCATGAGTGGCGACTGAATGCCGGGCGTGTGGCGCGGCGGCACGCCTGCGATCGGCCCGAGCGGAGGCTGCCGCGTGGCGTTTTGGTGACAGGTTGCGCGTCGCATCGCTGGCGTGTGCCGCGTTCGCGTGCGGATCCCTGGCGGATCGCCATTGCGCACATTCCCGATGTCGCATCGGTACGGCCGTGCGCCTTGTCGCTTCGGTGCCGCACACGAGAATCGATCCGTTCAGCGGCCGCGTGTGGTACCGCGCGCCACCGCGAACACCGGGCGGCGGCGCATGGCATCGCCTCGTCCGTTCCGGCAGGGCCCAGGTGTACGCATTCAACCGGGAATGTTTAAGCTGGCGCATCGACGCTGGGGGCTGACGCAATGAAGACGTTTTGCTTGGAAGGCCGCGGGGCGGCGGCAAGCGGCGCCGGGGGCGTGCTCGCGGCGAACGGTCGTGCTCGGCGGCTACGGCGCGGCCGCCCGAGTGCGAGGGGGGCGGCATGAAGTTGGCCGATTTCATCGAGGCGAACATCGAGCCGTTGTGCGACGACTGGATCGCGTTCGCGCGCACCCGCGGTGCGGAAGGCGAGGCGATGAGCGCATTCCAGTTGCGCGATCACGCCGCGCAGCTGCTGGCCGAAATCGTCGCCGACATGCGCGCGCCGATGAGCGCGACGGAACTGCGGCTCAGGTCGCTGGATGCCGGCTCGGAGCAATTCGAGACCGACGGCGCCGCGAGCCTGCATGCCCGGCAACGGGTCAAGCACGGCTTCGGCATGATGCAGCTGGTATCGGAATTCCGTGCGCTGCGCGCCAGCGTGATGCGCCTGTGGAGCCGATCCGAACACACGCCGGGCGTGCAGGATCTGCCGGACATGAGCCGTTTCAACGAGGCGCTGGACCAGATCCTGGCCGATTCGGTGCGCGCCTTCATGGAGAGCGTGGAGCAGACCCAGCACCTGTTCATGGGCATCCTCGGCCACGACCTGCGCGGGCCGCTGTCGGCGGTGATGAGTTGCGCGGACCTGATGCTGGGGCAGGGCGAGGCGCAAGCGCCGCAGGCGCGCGTGTTGCTGCGCAGCGCCATGCAGATGAAGGCGATCCTGGACGACCTGATGGACTTCACCGGCGACAACCTGGGCGTGTCCACGCCGGTGCGTCCGCAAGCGGCCAGCCTGGACGCGCTGGCCCAGGACGTCGTCGACGAGATGGCCACGATCTATCCGAAACGGGCGATGCAGGTGCTCACGGTCGGCGATTTGCGCGGCAGCTGGGACGCGATGCGGCTGCGCCGCGTGATCGCGAACCTGCTGAACAACGCGTTGAAGTACGGCAGCCGCGATCAGCCGATCACGATCGCATTGAACGGCCTGGCGGCGGACGAGGTGGGCCTGAGCGTGCACAACCTGGGGCCGCCGATTCCCGAGGCGATGCTGGCCTCGGTGTTCGAGCCGCTGACCACGACCGCGCACGCCGACGGCACGCCACAGGTCGCCGGCGCGAATCTGGGTCTGGGCCTGTACATCGTCGACCGGATCGTCGCGGCGCATGGCGGACGCATCGAAGTCAGCTCGTCGCAGCAGGATGGCACCCGTTTCCTGGCGACGCTGCCGCGGCAGGCCGCCGCCAGCGACTGAGCGAAGCCGGTCTGCCGCACTGCCGGCGGCAGCGCGTTCCCAGCGGAGCAGAAGCCCCTCTCCCCACGGGAGAGGGGTTGGGGTGAGGGTACGGGCGCAGCATCGCCGAGGCGAGAATACGAGCGAGCTCCGTGCGCAGAAACCGCGGGTAACGCTGCATCGGCAATGCCGCGCACACTGCTTGTGCGCTCCGCGCACACCGCCCAAGCCACCGCCCCGCGCGCAGGCGCACGATTTGGATTAGGGTGACGCGTTTCCCCGAGCTGGAGGTGGATCGTGAAGCCCTTGTCGCATGCCGCACTGTTGTCGCTGTGCCTGAGTGTCGCCCATCCTGCGTTCGCGCAGACCGCCGCGCCTGCCGCCGACGCGTTGCAGGGCAAGGTGGACGCGCTGTACACACAGGCGCCGGACACGCTGCAGGCCAAGGACGTGGCCGAGCTGCAGCAGCGCCTGCTGGACTGGGCGCAGCTCAATCGCTATCGCGCCGACAACGCCGCGCTGGCGCCGCCGGCCGCGGGCGAGCGGCGCGTGGTGTTCTACGGCGATTCGATCACCGACATGTGGGGACGTAGCGAGGGCGCCAAGTTCTTCCCCGGCAAGCCGTACGTCAATCGCGGCATTTCCGGGCAGACCACCGCGCAGATGCTGGTGCGCTTTCGCCAGGACGTCATCGACCTGAAGCCGGCGGCCGTGGTGATCCTGGCCGGCACCAACGACCTGGCCGGCAACACCGGCCTGTCCACGCAGCGCATGATCGAAGACAACCTGCGCTCGATGGCCGAGCTGGCGCAGGCCAACCACATCAAGCTGGTGCTGGCGTCGGTGCTGCCGGTCAGCGACTACCCGTGGCGGCCGGGCCTGCAGCCGGCGGAAAAGATCCGCGCGCTAAACGCGTGGATCAAGCAGTACGCGCAAAGCCATGGCGCGGTGTACCTGGACTACCACGGCAAGATGAGCAATCGCCAGGGCGGCCTGGACAAGGCCCTGGCCAACGACGGCGTGCATCCCACCGCGGCCGGTTATGCGCTGATGGCGCCATTGGCGCAGCAGGCGGTGGAGCGCGCGTTGGCGCAGCCGTAGGGCGTGTCACTCCACAGCACCTGCTTGTGGAGTGATGACGCGCCTTGAGCGCTGCCGCGGCCAAGCATTCGGCGCAGCCGGATCAGCCGATCGCGATCGCGCCAAGGCGCTAGGGCGCGCCGTTCGCGGGCGACACCGCGGCCACTTCGCGGCGCAGCCAGGCGCTCACCGCCGCTTCGTCGGCGAGGTACACATGCGGCGCATAGGCCTGCATCGCGCCGCGCTGGCGCCCCTCCAGGCGTTGCATCGGCAGCAGCAACGTCGCGCGTCCGCTCGGCAACGGCACGCTTTCCACTTCGGTGTAGAGCGTGTCGGCGCCGGTCGGCTGGCCGACCTGCTCCACGCCGGGACCTTCCAGCAGCCGGTCCATGAAATCCAGGCAGGCGCTGATGCAGGCGCCATCGGTGATCGCGACGATGCGTGCCGGGCCGCCGCGCGGCGGGGTACCGCCGGCCGCGCTCGGCAGCGGGTCGCGAAACAGCGCCTCTCCCTGGCGCTGCGCCGCGCGCAGGCCGTCCAGCAAGCGGTCGAAGCCTGGCAGTTCCTGCGGATAGCGCGCGGCGATCCGCGCGCGGCGCGTCTGCAGGTTGTCGATCACACCGTCGGAGACCCGCCACAGCGAGGCGCTGGCGCGGCGGCGGTCCAGCGCGGGCAGCGCCTGCTCGCCCCAGATCGCGGCCAGCACCGCGTCGCCGGGCGCCGCGGCGCCGCCGCCGTTGCCGCGCAGGTCCAGGACCAGCAGTGCGGGCGTGTGCTGGCGCAGCGCGTCCGCCGCCGCGGCGATCGCGGCCTGCGTCGTTTCGAAGCCGGGATCGCCGGCATAGAAGGTCGGCAGGGTCAGTTTCCAGGCCGTCGGCGTGAGGCGTTCGAATGCGCCCTGCGCGGCGGTGTCGGGTGCGGGTGCGGGTGCGGTCGCGCTCGCGGCGGTGGTGTCGGGCGAGGCCAGTTCGATCGCGACATGCGGATCGCCGAACGAGGCGACATAGGCCTGCATGACCCGGGCATAGCCGGCACGATCGACGATGCGCCGCGCCTGGGCCTGCGCCGCGCTCGCCGCCTGCCGCGCCTGCGCGGCCAGCGCCGGATCCGCGCCGGGGGCCAGGCCCGGATGATCGGCGGCGATGCGCGCGGCGGCGAACTGCAGGTCGGCTTGCGCCACCGCGGCATCGGTCGGCGCCACGGCCAGTGCCGCGGCCAGAATCGTTGCGATCATGCGTGTCCCCTTCTACCCGCGGCGAGTGTCGGCCGCCAGTCGCGACGCGCGCAATAGGCCGCAAGGCAGGGGGACTTCGCGCCGCCAGGCTCGATTGTGCGCGACGGCACGGCTGCGTGCGCCGTGCGTCGGCGCGTCACCGGTTCCGGCCGCCGCCGCTCAGAAGCGCTCGCCGCCGGGCAGATAACGCCATTGGCCCGGTGCCAGCTTGCCCAACGGAATGCGGCCCACGCGCAGGCGCCGCAGGCTGATCGCTTCCAGCCCGACCTCGGCGCACATGTGCTGCAGCTGCCCGGGCTGCACGTGCTTGATCGCGAAGCGCAGGCGGTCCTCGTTCTGCCAGCTGACCTTGCACGGCGGCAGGCTGCGCTGCCGGTAGACCAGGCCGTGCGCCAGCCGCAACATGCCGTAGGGCCGCAGTTCGCCGCGCACCTCGACCACGAACTCCTGTTCGATCGAGGTCGCGTCCTCGGTCAGGCGGCGCAGCACGCGGCCATCCTGGCTCAGCACCAGCAGACCGCTGGCGGCGTCTTCCAGCGGCAGCGGCGCGTTCAGGCGCAGGAAGTGGCGTTTCAGCACGCGCACGTCGGCCATGTCCAGGCCGCTGCGCGTAGCCGGCGTGACCAGGGCCAGGGCGGCGTCCAGGCCCAGCCCGGCCGGCTTGTGCAGCAGCAGGGTGGCCGGCTCGACCGCGCCCAGTTGCGCGTCGGCGGCCAGGGTCACCTGCTGCGTGGTCACCGCCGCCTGCGGTTCCTCGACCACCACGCCGTCCACGCTGACCCAGCCGCCCTCGATGTACTGCTGCGCTTCGCTGCGCGAGCACGGCAGCATGGCGGCCACGTATTTGTCGAGGCGGGTAGGGGCGGACATCGAATGGCTCGGCGATCAGGGCAGGGCAGTGTACGTGCAGCCGTCGCCGCGCTGCCATGCGTGGTGCCGCTCAGCGGTCCGCGGTACCGGCGAGGTCGAGCTGGGTCAGGTACAGGCGCAGGTCGAATTCCAGCTGGTGGTAGTCCGGCGCCATGTGCGTGCACAGCTGGTAGAACGGCTTGTTGTGCGCGCTTTCCTTCAGGTGCGCCAGTTCGTGCGCCACGATCATCTGCAGAAACGCCGCCGGCGCGTCGCGGAACACGCCGGCGATGCGGATCTCGCGGCTGGCCTTGAGCCGGCTGCCCTGCACCCGCGAGACGCTGGTGTGGGTGCCCAGCGCGTGCTTCACCGCCTGCAGCCGGTTGTCGTAGATGACCTTGTGCAGCGGCTCGGAGCTGCGCATGTGGCGGTCCTTCAGGGCCAGCGTGTAGTCGTACAGCTGGCGGTCGTTGCGGACCGGATTGGGCGTGTCGTAGCGCTTGCGCAGCCATTCGCCGAGGCGATCGCGCGCGATCAGTTCGCGGACCTGGTCCTGCACATGCGGCGGATAGCCGACGAGGTATTTCAGCGCTTGCATGGCGCCACGATAGCGCGCCATGGCCGCCGGCACGAGCGGTGGCCGCCGCCGCGCAGTCGCGGCCAGGGGTCTGCCGCAGCGGGTAAGATAGCGGCCAACGTCTTGGATCGACTGGATTTTCCCGATGCGCAATCCCCTGCAGGAACAACTGCTCAAGGCCGGCCTGGTGAAGAAGAACCAGGTGGCGCAGGTCGCGCGCGAGCAGGCCAAGGCGCGCCATGGCAAGGCGCCGCCACCGCCCAGCGCCGAGCAGCTGGAGAGCGAGCGGCTGCGGCTGGAACGGGTGGAGCGCGACCGTGCGCTGGCCGCCGAGCGCAATGCGCAGGTGCGCGCGCAGGAACAGCGCGCGCAGGCGCGGCAACTCGTCGACAGCCACAAGCTCAAGGCCGATGGCGAGATCGACTACCACTTCACCGACGCCGGCAAGATCCAGCGCTTGCGGGTGGATGCGGCCTTGCGCGCGCAGCTGATCAGCGGCGCGGCGGTGATCGCGCGGCTGGATGCCGGCTATGCGCCGATTCCGCGCGCGGTGGTGGAAAAAGTGGCCAGCCGCGATCCCGCCGCGATCGTGCTCGACACCACCCAGGCCGCGCCGGCGGCCAGCGACGAGGACGATGCGTACTACAGCCGCTTCCAGGTGCCGGACGACCTGATCTGGTAGCCGCCGGCACCGCCACGCTCGACACCCCTCGGCATGCGCGAAAAACGGCGTGCGGCGTGCGCGGACACGATGCGCCGCGCGGCGAATTGCACAGAGCGCAGCGGACCTCGCCTGTGAACGTGGCACTGCTGCGGATCGATCCATTGCCGCTGCGCGCACGTCGCGCCGCGGCTCACACGATGGTCGGGGTGATGCCGCCATCCACGCGCAGCGCCGCGCCATTGGTTGCCGCCGACAGCGGACTCGCCACGTAGGCGACCAGGCTGGCGACCTCTTCGGGCTCGATCATGCGCTGGATCAGCGAGCTGGCGCGTTCCTTGGCGAAATACTCGCGCTCCATCGCCTCGGGCGGCATGTCCGGATCGCTGGCGACGCTGCGCATGAACTCCTCGATGCCGGCCGAGCGCGTGGTGCCGGGCAGCACCGCATTGACGGTGACGCGGGTGCCCTTGGTGGTCGCCGCCAGGCCGCGCGAAATGGCCAGCTGCGCGGTCTTGGTCATGCCGTAATGGATCATGTTGGGTGGGACCAGGACCGCGCTTTCGCTGGAGATGAAGATGATCCGGCCCCAGTCGCGCGCCAGCATGCCGGGCAGGTAATGCCGGGCCAGGCGCGCGCCGCTCAGGACGTTGACTTCGAAGAAGCGCAGCCAGTCCGCGTCGCTGATCTCGCCGAATTCCTTGGATTCGTAGATGCCCAGGTTGTTGACCAGCACGTCGACCTGCGGCAGCGCGGCGGTGAGCGCCGCGGCGCCTTGCGCGGTCGCCGGGTCGGCCAGCACGCTGCGCACGTTGCCGCCGATGCTGGCGGCGGCAGTGTCCAGATTGGCCTGGTTGCGGCCGCAGATGATCAGCTCGGCGCCTTCGGCGGCGAGCGTGCGGGCGATGGCCAGGCCGATGCCGGCGGTGGCGCCGGTGACGAGAACGGTCTTGCCGTCGAGTTGCAGATCCATGAGGTCATCCTTCGGTGAGAGAGAGGGAAGCGGTGCGGCGCTGGCCGCATCCGGCGGAAAAGGTGGGGTGCGGCGGGCGCTGCGCGCGCGGGTCCGGCATCCGCGCTGCCGCCAGGTGTGGCCGCGCTGTTCGTCCGGGTTTCGATGCTGCGCTGATGGAGAGCGCGGGCTTGCGGTTCGGTCGGAAGCGCCACGATAGGCCGCGGCGGCGGATTTGATAATCCGCCGCGCACGCCTATGATCTGTGAAGCGAATTCACAGGTTGGACGCAATGGACAATCGGGCCGGCGAAATGCAGGTGTTTCTGCGGGTCGTGGATGCCGGCAGTTTCTCTGCGGCGGCACGCCTGCTGCGCATGACGCCGTCCACGGTCAGCAAGCTGATCGGCCGCGTCGAGACCCGTCTTGGCGTGCGCCTGCTGGAGCGTTCGACCCGGCGCCTGTCGCTGACCGCCGAAGGCCAGGTCTACTACGAGCGCAGCCTGTCGCTGCTCGCCGAACTCGACGACGTGGAGCGCGACCTCGGCCGCGGCGCGGCCAGTGCCGGCGGCAGCGTGCGGGTGAATGCGTCGGTGGCGTTCGGCATTCTCGGCCTGGAGCCGCTGCTGCCGGCGTTCTGGCAGGCGCATCCGCAGATCGTGGTCGATCTTTCGCTGTCCGACGAGATGGTCGATCTGTACCTGGATCGCACCGACGTCGCGTTCCGCGTCGGCGCCTTGCAGGATTCGAGCATGATGGCGCGGCATGTCGGCGTGGCGCGGCGCAAGATCGTCGCCGCGCCGGCCTATCTGGCGCGCCACGGCACGCCGCGCAGCATCGACGCGCTGTCGCGGCACAGCTGCCTGGGCTTCAATTTCCGTCGCGCCGCACCGGTGTGGCCGCTCGCGCACAGCGGCCGCATCGTCGATCGCACGGTGCAGGGCGCGCTGCTCGCCAACAACGGCGAAACGGTGCGGCGCATGGCCGTCGCCGGCATCGGCCTGGCGCGGCTGGGCGATTATCACGTGCGCGACGATCTGGCTGCGGGCCGCCTGGTGGAAGTGCTGCAGGAAGCGGTGGAAGGCGATACCGAGGAGATCCATGCGCTCTATCGCGGCGGCCCGCGCTTGCCGCAGCGCGTGCGCGTGTTCCTGGATTTCGTGGTGCCGCGGTTGCAGCGGTTTCTGGCTGGGCGCGAGCCGGAACTGGGGAGCCGGGACGCCTGATCTTGCGCTACGGATCTAGTGCGCGATACGCGCGGGTTACCGGCATCGGTGCAGTGGCCGGCTTTGCCGCGTCGGGGTCGCGACTGAATCCCCAAGCAATGTGAAGGCGCCTGCCATTGCATTGGCGGGCGCCGGCCGCATCATCGGAAACAGGCGACACAGCAGGAGACGGCGATGGCCACAGGGTGGGCAAACGACGGCGCGGTGCAGGACCAGATCGACGCCACCGTCGAAGATGCGATCAAGCGTGCGCGCAGCCAGCTGCCGCAGGGCCCGAGCCTGGAGCACTGCGAAGCCTGCGATGCGCCGATTCCCGAGGCGCGGCGCAAGGCGGTGCCCGGCGTGCGCCTGTGCGTGGCCTGCCAGGAAGCGCACGACCACGAACGGCACGAGCACAGCGGCTACAACCGCCGCGGCAGCAAGGACAGCCAGCTGCGCTGAGGCGACTCAGTCGTCGTTGGCGGCGGTGCTGACCGGCGGTACCGGCCGCGAATGCAGCGCGATGTTGAGTTGATCGACCACCATCGCCCAGTCGGCGTCGTCGATGCGTTCCTCGCGCAGCAACTGCGCCTGGGCCGGCGTCCAGAACGGCGCTTCTTCCAGTCGCATCGTGTCCGGCAGCGGCGAATGGCGGCCGATGAACTGGCGGATCTCGGTTTCGCTATTGGGCAGGCCCAACTGGGCGAACAGCTCGGCGAACGGGTGGACGGGTTGTTCCATGGGGCACCTTGTCGTTGGGGGCGCGTGCCGCGATGCGGCGGCGCACGAGCCAGGCACGATACCGCTCGTGCGATCAGTGTCTTGTTAGGACGTGCGCTTGCGCGCTAGCCTAGTCCCGGCGGCACCGGGTGGCCGCGCCAGCGCCGCGTGCTGCGCTGGAAGAACAGGCTGTTGGGAATCTGCAGCACGCTGTCGCCATCGTCGCCGCGGTTCTCGCGCAGCGTGGTGTAGATCAGGTTGATGTCCACCACCTGGCCCTTGAGTCCGGGCTTTTCGCCGTTCTCGAGCAGTTCGATGTGGTCGTGCAGGCGGAACGGCCGCGTGGCGAAGATCAGCAGCGTGCAGAAGATGTTCGACAGCACGCTCCAGGCCGCGAAGAACGCCACCGCCGCCACTGCGGCGAAGCCGGTGAACGCGGTCCACAGCACCGTGCCGGACACGCCGAGCCGGTCCAGGATCAGCAGCAGCGCCGTGCTGTAGATCACGAAGCCGCTGCCGCGGCGCGCCAGCATCGTCAGTTCGGGCGGCAGCGCGTGGTGCTCGCTCAGTCGCCGCACCAACCGCCGCAGCAACGTGCGCAACAGCCATGCGCCGAGCACGATCAGCGCGATCTGCGCGCTCGGCACGATCAGGTCCAGCCAGCGGTGGGCCCAGGGTGGCAGCATGGTGTGCAGCGAGGACATCGGCGGGTTCGGCATGGCGGGGGAGGCGCGATGGTCGCAATCGTCGCCGCATCGGGCAAGTGCGGATGGCGCCCGGTCGGCGCCATCGCCGCCACGCCGACGCTGCAGCGCAGGCGCGCTGCCGGGCGTCGCTCAGGCGGTCTGTTCCAGGCTGGCCCAGCGTTCCGCAGGGATCTCCGGCAGCGCCTCCAGCGCAGGCATCGCGAACAGGAAACCCTGGTACAGGTCGATGCCCAACGCGCGCAGCGTGCGGTACTCGGCGGGCGTTTCCACGCCCTCGGCAAGCACCTGGCAACCCAGTGCGGCCGCCATGCCGACGATGCCGGCGACGATATGCCGGCGCGGCGCGCTGGTATCGATGTCGCGGATCAGGGCCATGTCCAGCTTGAGCAGATGCGGCTGGAAATTGGCGAGCAGGTTGAGCCCGGAGTGACCGGCACCGAAATCGTCGATCGCGGTCAGGAATCCGCGCTGCGCGTAGTCGCGCAGGATCCGCACCACCTTGCTGAGATCGCGGATGTGCTCGGACTCGCTCATCTCGAAGATCAGATCGCCGGTCGGCACGCCGTAGCGCTCGGCCGCGGCCAGGGTCAGGCGGATGCAGGTCGCCGGTTCGTAGACCGCATTGGGAATGAAATTGATCGACAGCCGGGTGCGCAGGCCCAGCCGCGCCGCGGTGGCGATCGCCTGCACCCGGCAGGTCTGGTCGAAGCGGTACAGCTGCTGCGGGCCGACCCGCGCCAACACCGCGGCCGCGCCGCTGCCGTCCTCGCCGCGGACCAGCGCCTCGTAGGCGTAGATCGTGCGCGCGCGCGCATCGACGATCGGCTGGAACGCCATGCGGATGCCGAAGTCGAGCGGTTCGCCATCGCGGCAATTGCCGCAGGCCGGCTGGCCCAGTTCAGCGGAGAGGGATCGCAGGAGCATGCTACGTGCGTCTACCGCAGCGAAGAGGCCTGGATTATCGGCCGGCGCCGTGAAGACGGCGCCGACATCGGCTGCGGCGGTGCCGCAGCGCGCGGGCTCAGCCGGCTTCGGCTTCGTCGACTTTCTTCAGCACGCGGGTGGTGCCGAGCACTTCGACGCGGCCGCCGGCCTTGCGGAACGCGGCCATGTCGGCCTCGATACGCTCGCGGCTGAGGCCTTTCTGCGCCTTGTCGCCGGCGCCGCTGCGTGCGGTCTTGGCGGTCGGGGGCGGGGTCTTGCTGGTGGGACGTGCCATGGTGAATCTCCTGGAGTCAGTACATCGTCAGGGGAATGCCGCGCGCCAACTGATCGTTGTGGATGCGGCGGATGTCGCGGCAATACGGGCCGGCCATCGTGAACTTGCGGCAGATCGCCGGGCGCTGTTCGTAGATCGAGCAGCACATGCGCTTGCTGTCCACCGCCACGCACCAGCCGTCCTCGTCGCGGGCCATCACGTGCAGGCCCTCGGCGGTATGCTCGGTGTAGTGGTCGGGCACCTTGTCGTCGGGCATCAGCAGCACGGTCAGGCGGCAGCAGATCGCGTCGCAGCGGTCGCAGGCGACGGATTTTTCGGCCGGGGCGCGCGGTGTTGCCGGTTGCGCGCTCACGCGTTGCCGCCGATGGGCATGGCATCGCGGCGAAAGCGCAATACGCGGCCGCGGTAGGGCGGCAGATCGTCCGGACCCAACGGCATTTCGCGCTGTTCGCTGAGCGCATAGCCCTGCGTGGCCAGCGCGCGGGTCAGCGCGGCGCTGTTGCCGCGGCCCGGATCGGCGATCAGCACTTCCGCGCTCGCCGTCGCATGCCGCGCCAGCAACTCGGCCAGCAGCGCCGGATGCTGGTGTTCGTACAGCACGTCGCTGCCGATGATCACGTCGAAACGGCCCAGCTCGAGGTTGGGCTGGTCCCAGTCGAGGCGGCGGTACGGTACCGCGGGCATTTCGTTGAGCGCGGCGTTGTAGGCCAGGAACACCTCGGTCAGCGGATGGCGGTCGCTGGCGACGATGTCGGCGCCGCGGCGGCGCAGCACCAGGCTGGCCAGGCCCAGGCCGCAGCCGATCTCGAGGATGCGCTTGCCGCCGAAGTCGTACAGCGCCATCGCTTCGGCGAGCAGCCGCCCGGCCGGCCACACGTTGCCGAACAGGCTCCATTGCGCCGAGGAAATGCCGGCCGCTTCGGCCTGCGCGTCGGGATCGGAGAACTGTTGGGTGTCGAGCAGCGAACGGATGCGATAGTCCTGGCCGCCCAGGTTGAGCGTGTTGATCTGGGTGGTGTAGCCGGACACAGGCGCTCCCGGTGGATCCGGCCCGAAGCGGGACGGAGGCTGGCGCGAGAAGAGGGGCGAGTCGGGCGACAGAAACGGCCGGACGAGACGCGTGTAGAAACGTGACGCTGAAGCGTGACCGCGCATATTACGCCAGTCGCGCCTCTTGCGTATGAACGGAACCTGCGCTAGCGCCTTGCGCACGCGCGGCCGCGCCAGCGCGCGCTGCGGCGCGGTTGGCGAGACGCCGCGGGCTGCGCCGGTCAGCGCTGCGCGGCGGCCAGGGCCAGGCCCTGGACCACGCCGAACGAAGGATCGCCGTGCACCAGGCGCGCCTGCGGGAACGCGGCGGCGACCACCTGCTGGATGTAGCCGGCGCGCGACATGCCGCCGGTCAGGAACACCGCGGCCGGATCGCAGGCGATGTCGCTGCGGACCTGCGCGAGCAGTTCGCCCAGCGCTTCCAGATAGCTGCGTGCGGCGTGGGTCAGCTCGTCGGCCCGCACCTGCACCTGCAGCCCGGCTTCGATGTAATCCAGCGCCTCCTCGTGCTGCGCGCTGTCGCTGAGAAGGATCTTGCTGCGCTCCACCGCGCGGTACAGGCGCGCGGTGTTGCCGGTGTCCTGCAACGCCTGCAGCCGCGTGTCGTACGGGTGCGGCACGTCGTCGTAGCGATGCTGGCGGAAATCGCGCTGGCGCGTGGTGTCCTGCACCATCGCCGCTTCGACGTAGTGGTGCGCCGGCACGCGGGTGCTGCCGCGGCCGAACAGCGGCATGTAGCTGGCCAGGCTCAGCGCCAGGTCGATGTCGGTACCGCCGCGGGCGATGCCCCAGGCGCGATGCACCTGCGGCGCGCCGTCGCCGCCGACACTGGCGTGGGCGATGTCGGTGGTGCCGCCGCCGATGTCCACCACCACCGTGTCGTGGCGCTCGCCGCTGCCGGCGTGGTAGTGCATCGCCGCGGCGGCGGGTTCTTCCAGGAACGCGATGTCGTCGAAGCCGGCGGCGATCGCGGCGCTGTGCAGGATATCCAGCGCCTGCGCGTTGCCGGCCTCGCCGATCGAGCTGCGGAACTGCACCGGGCGCCCGAGCAGCGCGCTGCGCACCTGCATGCCGAGTTGCTGCGAGGCGGTCAGGCGGATGTGCTCGAGGATGTGCGTGGCGATGCCGGTAATGGTCTGCTTGGCGCGCGGATGCAGGTTGTAGCCGAGCATCGATTTCGGACTCTGCACCAGGCTGCCTTCGCCTTCGACGAAATACGCGTCCAGCGCCGCGTCGCCGTACACCGCGTTCTGCAGCAGCGCCGCGGAACTGCGCGGCTCGCGCATCTGCGCTTCCATCCATTGCCGGCGCACCACGCGGATCGCGTCGCGACGCAACTCGTCGCGGCTGCGCTCGCGGCCGGCGGCGGCGGCATCGCGGCGGCCGGCCTCGATCAGCTCGTCCACCTGCCGCTCCAGCACCGGGGTCAGCTCGAAATCAGACGGATCGCGCATCACTTCCGGGAAGTACACGGTGGTGCGGAACTGGTGCTGGTCGCCGAAGCCGATCGGCACCACGCGGCCATCGATCACCGCGGCGGCGGCGGAGTTGCTGGTACCGAAATCGATGCCGAGTCTCATGTCGCTGCGGGGCCGGGCAGGGGGCCGCGCACTGTGCGGCAAGCCGCAGCGCGGCGCAAGCCGGCGGCGGCCGCTTGCCGGGGCGTGGCCGCGCCTGTCGCTGCCGCCGCCGCACAATGCACGAGGCCCGCGATTGCGGGCCTCGTGCGGTTGCAAGCCGGGATGCGGGCGGTTACAGCGCCGCGCCCGCGTGGCCCTGGTTCTTTTCCTGCTCGGTGGCATCGCGCACGCCGGCCACTTCCACCGCGAAATGCAGCACCTGCCCGGCCAGCGGATGGTTGCCGTCGATGGTCACCAGCTCCGCGCCGACCTCGGTGACCGTGACCAGCAGCGGGCCCTGGTCGGTCTGCGCCTGGAACTGCATGCCGGGCTGCAGGCCCTCGGCATCCGGGAACGAGCTGCGCGGCACCTGCTGCTGCAGTTGCTCGTGGCGCGGGCCGTAGCCTTCGGCCGGAATCACGTCGACCTGCACGCGTTCGCCGGGGCGCTTGCCGGTCAGTGCCTTTTCCAGCCCAGGCACGATGTTGCCGGCGCCGTGCAGATAGCTCAGCGGATTGTCCGGCGCGGATTGATCGATCACCTCGCCGGCGTCGTCGGTCAGGGTGTAGTGGATGGTGGCGACAAGGCCATTGGCGATCTCCATGGGAAACCTCATT
The DNA here is from genome assembly GCF_013410075.1 of Xanthomonas sp. JAI131. Classification (NCBI taxonomy): domain Bacteria; kingdom Pseudomonadati; phylum Pseudomonadota; class Gammaproteobacteria; order Lysobacterales; family Lysobacteraceae; genus Xanthomonas; species Xanthomonas sp. JAI131. Next base: position 117,547 of record NZ_JACCCN010000001.1, read on the forward strand.
CAGTAGGAAGTGGGATACGCCGGCACAGTCACAGCGCGATGGGAGGTGCTACCCGAATACCCTAACGAAAAGCGGCGGCGGATCGCAAGTCTGTGCGCCGGATCGCGCGTTCAGGCCGGCGGCGGGGCGCGCAACGCGCTGCGTCGCGCCCGCCACGCCTCGGGCGTCTGTGGCTTGACGAACAGCGACTGCAATTCGGGGTGCTCGGCGCGCGCGGCGCGTTCGATGCGTTCGATGCAGGCCTCGATCTGCGCGGTGCTGCGCTGGTCCTCGAACTCGGCGCTGAGCGCGGCGACCACCTGTTCGGGCCCCATCTGCACGCTCAGCACGCCGTTGACCGCGCGCACGTCCGGATCGGCGCCGGCGATGCGGCGCAAGGCATCGCTCAGCGGTCGCGCCGCCGGTTCGCCGATCAGCAGGCCCTTGCTCTCGCGCGCCAGCACGAAGGCCGAACAGGCCAGCACCGCGGCGATGCCGATCGAGGCCACGCCGTCCAGCTCGGGCATCTGCAGCCACTGCGCCGCCAGCAGGCCGAGCAAGGCGATGAACAGGCCGATCAGCGCGGCGCTGTCTTCCAGCAGCACGGTGAACAGGCTCGGGTCCTTGCTCTCGCGGAACGCCTGCACGTAGCCCATGGCGCCCTTGCGCGCGCGGAACTCGCGCAGCGACACCCACCACGAACCGCCCTCGAACAGGATCGACAGGCCCAGCACCACGTAGTTGAGGGTGTGGTTGCTGGCCGGCTCCGGATTGCGGACATGCGCGATGCCTTCGTAGAGCGACACCCCGGCGCCGAGCGCGAACACCAGCAGGGCGACGATGAAACTCCAGAAATACAGCTCGCGCCCGTAGCCGAACGGATGGCTGGCATCGGCAGGCCGCGCGGCGCGGCGCAGGCCGTACAGCAGCAACAGCTCGTTGACCGTATCCACCAGCGAATGCACGCCTTCGCTGAGCATCGCCGAACTGCCGGACAACGCGGCGGCGACGAACTTGGCGATGGCGATGGCCAGGTTGCCGGCGAGCGCGGCATAGATCGCGAAGCGGGAACCGGAAGCGGCGGACATGGGATTCCTGCGGGAAGAGCGGCCGGGGCCGCGGCACGCGGCGGCGTGGAGCGGGCGGCTACAATAGGCGTCCTCCCGTCGTCGCCGTATCAAGGAACGCCATGTCCGCCGCACCCGCCTGTCCGCAATGCACCCTGCAAAACACCTATGTCGACGGGGCGCTGTGGATCTGCGCCGACTGCGGCTACGAATGGCCGGCGGCGGCGGACACCGCAGCCGCCGCGGAAACAGTGGTGCGCGACAGCAACGGCAACGTGCTGCAGGCCGGCGACACCGTGGTGGTGATCAAGGACCTGAAGGTCAAGGGCTCGTCGATCCCGCTGAAGCAGGGCACGGTGATCCGCGGCATCCGCCTGGTCGAGGACGATGCCGAGCACATCGAAGGCAATTCGGACAAGATCAAGGGCCTGGTGCTGAAGACCTGCTTCCTGCGCAAGGCCTGAGCCGCGTCGGCCGCCGGCGCCGGCATCGCGTTCGCGGCGAGCAGCGGCGGTGCGCGGCGCCGCGTAGCGGGCGTTGCGCACGGGACGCCGGCACTCGGCACGCGCATGGCCGGCGCCGGTGGTGGCGCTGCGGCTCACTCGTCGGCGTTCGCTCAGCCGTGCCGGCGTTGCGCGAATGCCCACGCCAGCACCAGCAGCGCCAGCGCCACCCAGGACAGGGCGGCGGCGCCGGAACGCTGCAGCAATGCGCCGCCGAGCATGCCGCCGCCGGCGATCGCCAGGTTCCAGCCGGTGACCACCAGCGACTGCGCCAGATCGGCGGCGTCGCCGGCACGGCGCGCGATCGCGGTCTGGAACAACGTGGCGCAGCCGCCGAACGCCACGCCCCAGGTCGCCAGCGCCACCGCCAGCAACGCCGGCGAACGCGGCCACAGCGCCATCGCCAGCACGGCGAGCGCGAACAGGCCGATGCTGGCCAGCAGCAGCGGCCGCATCCAGCGGTCGATCCATACGCCGACCACGACGATGCCCAGCAGCGAGGCCGCGCCGAACAACAGCAGGCAGCGGTCCAGCGCCGCCGCCGCGGTCGACAGCGCCAGCAGCGGCGCCACGTAGGTGTAGAGCAGGTTGTGCGCGAGCACGAACAACAGCATCACCGCCAGCACCTGGGCCACGCCGCGCAGGCCCAGCACGCGGCGCAGCGGCAGCGCCGCAGTCGCCGCCTGGCCGGCGAAATCGGGCAGCGCGCCGCGCGCCCAGCCGAGCAGGCCCAGGCTCAGCAGCGACATCGCGCCGAACGTCCAGCGCCAGCCCCACTGTTGCCCGAGCAGGGTGCCGGCCGGCACGCCCAGCGCCAGCGCCAGCGGCGTGCCGACCATCGCCACCGCGATCGCGCGGCCCTGCTGCGCCGGCGCCACCATCCGGCGCGCGTAGCCGGCCAGCAGCGCCCACAGCAACCCGGCGCTGACCCCTGCGAGCAGGCGCGCGGCCAGGATCAACGGATAGCTGGCGGAGATCGCGGTGACCGTGTTGGCCAGCGCGAAGCCTGTGATGGCGAGCAGCAGCAACGGGCGCCGCCGGTAGCGGCGGGTGGCGGCGGTGAGTGGGATCGCCGCCAGCAGCGAGCCGAGCGCGTAGAGCGTGACCAACTGGCCGACCCAGGCTTCGCCGACGCCCAGCCCCGCCGCCATCGCCGGCAGCAGGCCGGCCGGCAGCGCTTCGGTGAGGATGGTGATGAAGCCGGCGCAGGCCAGCGCCAGCAATCCGTTCCAGGGCAGGCGCCGCGCCGCCGGCGGCGCGGTCGCGGCGGACGCAGCCGGGCACGGCACGAGGCATTCGCCGCTCATGCCGATACCTCGCGCAGGCTGGCGTAGACCGCGTCGCGCAGCTCGACCACGAACGCCCCGGACATGCCTTCGTACAGCGTGTTGGTCAACGCCACCACGCTCAGCTGCCGCGCCGGATCGACGAACCAGTTGTGCCCGTAGGCGCCGCCCCAGCGCCAGGTGCCGGGCGCTTCCGGGGTCGCGGTCGGCGCGGGATCGCGCAGCACCGCAAAGCCCAGGCCGTAGCCCCAGCCGGGCCCGTCCGGCGGGCCGAAGTCGCCGGCCTGCGCGCGGCCCATCTCGGTGACCAGCGCGGCCGGCAGCAGTGGCGCGCCGCCGCCGCGCAGCGTCTCGAGCAGGCGCAGCACGTCGCCGGCGTTGCCGACCATGCCCGCGCCGGCGGAAGCGAACGCGTCGCGGTCCAGCGCACGCGAGGGATGGAACACGATGCCGGCGCCCTCGGCGAACGGCGCGACGACTTCGCCTTCGCCCAGCCGGTGCGGCGCCGGGGCGCCGTTGACGTAGGGCACGGCCAGGCGGGCCGCGTCCTCGGCATGGAAGGCGGTGGCGTGCATGCCCAGCGGCGCGGTGACCAGGTCGCGCACCAATGCCGGCAACGCCTGGCCGCTGGCCGCCTGCAGCACCGCGCCGAGCACGTCGATCGACAACGAATAGCCCCAGCCGGTGCCGGGCGCGTACTGCAGCGGCACCCCGGCGAGGCGGCGCAGGTTGTCTTCCAGGCTCAGCCCGCTGTTGTCCATGCCGTCGGAGACGCCGGCACGCGCATGCGCGCCGTCCGCCGGCTCCAGGAAGCGATAGCCGAGTCCGGCGCTGTGGCTGAGCAACTGGCGCAGGCTGATGTCCGGCACCCGTCCGTCGGGCAATGCGGGACGGAACCAGGGCAGCCAGCGCGCGACCGGCGCATCCAGCGCCAGGCGGCCCTGCGCGACCAGCACCAGTGCCGCCGTCGCCACCACCAGCTTGCTGACCGAGGCCAGGCGGAACGTCGTGTCCTCGCGCATCGGCCGCTGCGCCTCGCGGTCGGCCCAGCCGGCGGCGCGGCGGTACAGGCAGGCGCCGCGGCGGGCGACCAGCACCACCGCACCGACCAGGCGTTGCTGGCGCAGCGCGGCGTCGATCGCGGCATCGAGCGGTGCGGCGTGGTGCGGCGACAGCGTCGGCGCAGGAGCGGCGGTGGGGGACGTGGGCATCGGCGCGACTCGTGGAGGGGGAGGTGCAGCGTGGGCGCATGCCGATTGCGGAAAAAGACGGGTAGAGTTCCTGGCTATGAGGACGTAAATGTCCGCAATGGTGGCGGTGCGATGGACAGTCTGGGCAGCCTGCGTGGCTTCGTACAGGTGGTGGAGAGTGGCGGCTTCGCCGAGGCCGGGCGGGTGCAGGGCCTGTCCGCGTCGGCGATGGCCAAGAGCGTGTCGCGCCTGGAGCAGTCGCTGGGCGTGCGTCTGTTCCATCGCAGCACCCGCAGCCTGACCCTGACCGCCGAAGGCCAGCTGTTCCTGCCACGCTGCCGGCGCATCCTGGCCGAGGCCGAAGCGGCGCGCGGCGAGCTGGGCAGCCTGGCCACGACGCCGAAGGGGCGGCTGCGGATCAGCCTGCCGATGAACAACAACGTGCTGCTGCCGGTGCTGGCCGACTTCATGCGCGCCTATCCGCAGATCCAGCTGGACCTGGATTTCGACGACCGTCTGGTGGACGTGATCGAGGAGGGCTTCGATGCGGTGCTGCGCGTGGCCGAGCCGGACGACTCGCGGCTGGCCTCGCGCCGCCTGGGCCGCTTCCGCCGCTGCCTGGTCGCCGCGCCGGACTACCTGCAGCGCTGCGGCACGCCGCTGCGGCCGGCCGATCTGCTCGCCCACCAGTGCCTGCACTACCGCTTCCGCAGCAGCGGGCGCCTGGAAGCCTGGCCGATGGGCGCGGCGGCAGCCGGCCTGCAGTTGCCGGTGTCGATGGTCTGCAACAACATCGAGACGCGGCTGAGCTTCGCCCTGCGCGGCTGCGGCATCGCCTTCCTGCCGGAGCACTCGGTGCGCGCGGAGCTTGCGGCCGGCACGCTGCGCACGCTGCTCGACGACTACGTCGACTCCACCGGCACCTTCCACCTGCTGTGGCCGTCCGGCCGGCACATGCTGCCGAAGCTGCGCGTGTTCGTCGATTTCCTCGGCGCGCGGCTGGTGCTCTAGCGGCTGCCGTAGGCGGCTGCGGCGCGGCTATGATGCGCGCTGGGCGCAGGGGGCTGCCGCCCGGCAAGGAAACAGGGGACATCATGGAAAAGCACGTTGTCGCGGCCGGCGGTCGCGTGGGGCGCCGGCTGGCGTGGCTGTTGCTGCTGGCGTTGTGCACGCTGGCATTGCCGGCGTGGGCGCGGATGCAGGAAGTCAAACCCGGGCAGACGCCGCAGCTGGCGCCCGACGAGGGCCTGGTGCTGGTCGCGGTGGATACCGATGTCGACCTGTACGGCGTGGAGTTGAACAAGGACGGCAAGATCTTCGGCGCCGGCACCATGTCCCAGCTCAAGCCGGGGATCAGCTACCGGCTGTACATCGCGCCGGTCGGCAACTACGCCTGGCGCAAGATCTCGCTGCTGCTGGGATTCAGTTACAACATGCGCGACAGCGACGAGTTCCGCTTCCGCATCCAGCCCGGACGCATCACCTATCCCGGCGACCTGTTGTTCCGGCCCAAGTCCCTGTTCAATTTCGACCTGGGCATGGTCAACCGTTCGCTGGCGGCGATGGACTGGCTGCAGCAGACCCATCCGGCAGTGTGGACGCACTACGAACTGGGCTATTCGGGGCACTATCCCGATCCGTTCCCACAGTTCTACCGCCAGGCGCTGGCCCAGCATCCCAACGCCACGCCGGCGGCGAAGGTGGCGTTGCGCGCGCCGCCGCCGCCGGCCGCAATGCCGATCGCCCCCGCCACCGTGTTCCGCGGCGGTCTGGTCAACGCGCTGGAGCTGAATCCGCGCGGCGACCTGTTGGCGCTGCAGCTGCACGAGCGCAAGGACGAATGGCGCATCGAACTGCTGGATCTGGCCAGCAACCAGCAGCGCCTGCTGGCCACCAGCGTCGAGCCGATCAAGCAACTGCTGTGGGCCGGCAACGATGCGCTGCTGTTCACCGTGCGCGTGCCGCATGGCCAGGACGTGGTGCGCGGCATGCGCGTGGATGTCGGCGCCGACGGCAAGCGCAAGTGGAGCGCGCTGACCCTGCCCGATGGCGGCTACATCGTCGATGCCTTGCCGCAGGCGCCCAACACGGTGCTGTACGCCACCACGCTGCGCAACGGCGACAACGCGGTGCAGTTGATGGACGTGTCCAGCCAGGCGGCGATCGACCGTTGGCGGCCGCGTTTCCAGGAACGGCTGAACATCGGCCTGGAACGCGACGTGGGCTGGCTGACCGACGGCAACGGGCGGCTGCGCCTGGCGGTGGTGCGGCGCGACGACGACTACGTGCTTCTGTACCGCGACGGCATGGGCGCGACCTACCGCGACGTGATGAGGCTCAGCGACCTGCGCGATTTCCAGCCGGTCGGGCTGTCCTTCGATGCCGGCGAGATCTACGCGGTGACCGACGAAGGGCGCGGCCAGCGCGATCTGGTCGCCTACGACGTCACCGCGCGCAAGATCGTGCGCACCCTGTTCAGCCAGCCCGGGGTCGATGTGGTCGACCTGATCCAGGGCCCGCGGCGCACGCCGATCGGGGTCACCTACTACGAGAGCGGGCGCCTGGTCACCCACTACTTCGAAAGCACCGACGAACGCCTCGGCCGCGCGCTGAGCGCCGCATTGCCCGGGCGCAACGTGCAGATCGCCGCGCGCAACGCGGACGGACGGCAGATGATCCTGTGGGCCGACGCCGCCGACCAGCCGCCGCAGCTGTACCACCTGGACCTGGACAAGCGCGCCGCCACGCCGATCGCCGAGGACATGCCGTGGCTGCAGGGCCTGCATTTCGCGCCCAGCGAGGTGCTCAAGTTCAAGGGCCGCGACGGGCTGCCGCTGGAAGCGTTCCTGACCCTGCCGCCGGGCGGCGGACGCAAGCCGCTGGTGGTGTTCCCGCACGGCGGGCCGATCGGCGTGGCCGATTCGCTGGGCTTCGATCCGGACACCCAGTTCCTGGCCTCGCTCGGCTATGCGGTGCTGCGGGTCAACTTCCGCGGCTCCGACGGCTACGGCCGCGCGTTCCGCGAAGCCGGGCGCGACGGTTTCGGCACGCTGATCGAGGACGACATCGACGCGGCGATCGAACAGGCGCTGGCGCGCTATCCGCTGGATGCGCAGCGCATGTGCGTGCTCGGCGCCAGTTATGGCGGGTACTCGGCGCTGGTGATGGCGATGCGCTGGCCGGCGCGTTTCCGTTGCGTGGCGTCGATCGCCGGGGTCGCCGACCGGATCCTGATCTACACCGCCAGCGACGGCGCGCGCGATGCCGACAGTCGCGCCGACCTGGAGCGGCTGCTGGGCAATCCGAACACGCAGCTGGAGCAGATGACCCGCACTTCGCCGCTGTACCGCTACGAGGCGATCAAGGTGCCGGTGCTGCTGGCGCACGGGCTGGAGGACCGGCGCGTGGACTACGAACACACCCGGCGCATGCTGCGGATGCTGGAGATGGCCGGCAACCCGCCGGTGGGTCTGACCTTCGCGGGCGAGGGCCACGGCTTCGCCGACGTCGATCACCGTGCCGCGCTGTGGAGCGGCGTGGCCGGCTTCCTGCAGGCGCATCTGTCTGCGGATGCGCCGCCGCAGCAGGCGGCGACGCCTTGAGGTGCAGCGGCGGCGGCACGCGTGTGCCGCCGCGCGTCTGGTTTCTCAGTCCAGCGTCGGGTAGTCGGTGTAGCCCTTGGCGCCGCCGCCGTAGAGCGTGTCCGCATCCAGCGGGTTCAGCGGCGCGTCGCGGCGCAGCCGCTCCACCAGATCCGGATTGGCGATGAACGGACGCCCGAACGCGACCGCGTCGGCAGCGCCCGCGCCGAGCACCCGTTCGGCCAGCGCCTTGTCGTAGCCGTTGTTGACCAGCCACGGACCGCGGAACTTGGCGCGCAGCGCGGCGTAGTCGAAGGCGATGTTGTCGCGCGGGCCGCCGGTGGCGCCCTCGATCACGTGCAGGAAGGCCAGGCCCAGCGGATCCAGGCGTTCGACCGCGCGCTCGAACAGCGGCTGCGGGTCGCTGTCGTGCGCGTCGTTGGCCGGGGTCACCGGCGACAGGCGCACGCCGGTGCGCTCGGCGCCGATTTCCTGCGCCACCGCCTGCACCACCTCGAACAGCAGCCGGGTCCGGTTCTCGATGCTGCCGCCGTAGGCGTCGTCGCGGTGGTTGCTGCCGTCGCGCAGGAACTGATCGATCAGGTAGCCGTTGGCGGCGTGCACTTCCACGCCGTCGAAGCCGGCGGCGATGGCGTTGCGCGCGGCGTGGCGGAAGTCCTCCAGCAGCGCCGGAATCTCGTCCAGGCGCAGCGCGCGCGGTGCGGAGACGTCGCTGAAGCCCTCGGCGGTATAGGTCTTGGCGTTGGCGCGCAGCGCGCTCGGCGCCACCGGCGCGGCGCCGTCCGGCAGCAGGCTGACGTGCGAGATGCGGCCGACGTGCCACAGCTGCAGCACGATCCTGCCGCCGCGGCGGTGCACCTCGGCGGTGACCTGTTTCCAGGCGGCGACCTGCGCCTCGCTGTAGATCCCGGGCGTATCCATGTAGCCCTGGCCCATCGGGCTGATCTGGGTGGCCTCGGCGACGATCAGCCCGGCGCTGGCGCGCTGGCCGTAGTACTCGGGCGCCAGCGGCGAGGGGATGCGGCCTTCGCCTTCGGCGCGGTTGCGGGTCAGCGGCGCCATCACGATGCGGTTGGCCAGTTCGATCGCGCCCAGGCGCAGCGGGGCGAACAGGGGGGAAGCGGTAGCGGTCATCGGCAGGGTTTCTCGAACTAGGAATGGGGGCATGGACGGCACAGCGCCGAAGGCGTCGCCGTCTCCCGCTAAGACATGGGGATGGTCGCCCCGGTTGCGCGTCGCCGCGATGGGACAGTGCGTTGCTGGCGGCAGGCTCGCCAGCGGCGGCGATGCCGTGCTGGCGGCGCTGCGCGGCCTGCCTCGCCAGGCGGGAGGCGGACGGCTGGCGCGACGCCGGCGAAGACCGCGCGCAACGCGGTGTTGCACGCGCATGGGTGCCTTTGCATGCTGCGATGCACAATAATGGGCAGCCCTCGATCAGGTCCCAGGGCATGTCCACTCCCGTCACTCCCCAGGCGCCGCTGTCGCGCCGCGGCTACGTGCTGATCCTGTTCGCGCTGGCCATGGGCGGCTTCGCGATCGGCACCAGCGAGTTCTCCACGATGGGCCTGATGCCGTACATCGCGCGCGGGCTGGCGATCGACGAACCGCAGGTCGGGCACCTGATCAGCGCCTACGCGCTGGGCGTGGTGGTCGGCGCGCCGCTGCTGGCGATCGTCGGCGCGCGCTGGCCGCGGCGCACGCTGCTGCTGGCGCTGATGGGGTTCTACGCGGTCGGCAACCTGGCCAGTGCGCTGGCGCCGGATTACCACAGCATGCTGCTGGTGCGCTTCATCGCCGGGCTGCCGCATGGCGCCTATTTCGGCGTGGCTACCCTGGTCGCCGCGTCGATCAGTCGCCCCGACCAGCGCGGCGCGGCGGTGAGCCGGGTGCTGCTGGGGCTCAACCTGGCGGTGCTGGTCGGCAATCCGTTGGCGACCTGGCTGGGCCAGGTGGCGCAATGGCGCTACGCGTACGCGCTGGTGGCGGCGATCGCGGTGCTGACCGTGGTGCTGGTCGCGCGCCTGCTGCCGGCCGATCCGCAGGAGCCGCGGCAGCAGCCGCTGCGCGAACTGCGCGCGTTCAACCGTCCGCAAGTGTGGCTGGCGCTGGGCATCGGCTCGGTCGGTTTCGCCGGCATGTTCTGCGTGTTCAGCTATCTGGCACCGACCCTGACCCAGGTCACCGGCGTGTCCGAACGCTGGATCCCGTTCGCGATGTGCGCGTTCGGCTTCGGCGGCCTGCTCGGCAACCTCGCCGGCGGTTGGTTGTTCGACCGGCTGCAGTTCCGTGCGGTGCCGCTGGTGCTGCTGTGGTCGATGGCGGTGCTGCTGGCCTGGCCGCTGGCCGCGCACTCGCCCTGGGCGGTGCTGCCGGCGGTGGTCGCGGTCGGCACGATGGGCGCGCTGGCGCCGGTGTTGCAGACCCGGCTGATGGACGTGGCCAGCGAGGCGCAGACCCTGGCCGCGGCGTCCAACCATGCCGCCTTCAATCTGGCCAACGCGCTGGGACCGTGGATGGGCGGGATCGCGATCAGTGCCGGGCTGGGCTGGACGTCGACCGGTTACGTCGGCGCGGCGGCGGCGCTGGGCGGCCTGCTGGTGTACCTGTGGGCGCGCCACGACGCGCGCCGTGCGCAGCGCCTGGCGCAAGCCTGTTGAGCCGGGCGGCATAGGGCCTGGTGCGATCGCGCCAGGCGGGTGGGGCGGCGCGCTGTGGTAGGTGTGGCTGCGTGGATGCGCGACGCCGACGCCGACGCCACGCGCGCGGCCTGATCGGCTGCTCGCCCGCTGCGGCTCAGCGCTGCGCCTGGGTGTTGTGCGTCAACCGCCGCAACGCTTCCAGCTTGGCCTGGTAGCGCGGCTGCGCGGTCTTGTCGGCGTGCTCCACGGCTTGCTGCAACGCCCAGTTGGCGCGGCGCGGATCGCCATTGAGCAGATAGGCGCGGGCCAGGGCGAAATACAGCAGGTGCGCGTTGTCGTACAGGCGCAGCGCATGCCGGTAGTAGCCGATCGCCGCGGCATAGTCCTGGCGCCGTTCCGCCTCGTTGCCGAGCAGGTACTGGTGGAACGGGTCGGTCAGCTGCACCCGTTGCAGCCGCGCCAGCATCGCCGCTTCGTGCCGGCTGTCGCCCAGGTGCCGGTACAGGATGGCGGCGTTGGACAGCGCGGACACGTGGCCGGGATCGATCGACAGTGCGGTCGCGTAGTTGTTCGCGGCAGTCTGCGGATCGCCCTGGCGCAGCGCCAGCACCCCGAGGTTGTTCCAGGCGGCGGCGAAGTCGCGGTCCATCCGCAGCGCCATCTCCATGTGCTGCTGCGCGGCGGGCAGGTCGCCGTTGGCCATCAGCTCGGCGCCGCGGTTGTTGTAGTAGTGCGCCATTGCGCGGCGGTCGGAAATCGGCTGCGGACCGCGCCGGTCCATCAGCACGCTGCGGTCCAGGTCCACGCTGCGGCGACTGCCGTCGATGCGCACCAGGACGTTGACGTGGCCGGCGTTGTACAGCGCGTTGCCGTCCTCGTACCAGCTCAGGACGCGGCCCACTTCCTGCACCTGCGCGTCCACCCCGGCGTCGCGCGCCAGGGCCACGAACAGCAGGGTGAAGGACAGGCAGTTGACGCGTCGCGTCGTATAGCTCTCGGCAACGCTGTTGGTGGCCTTGGCGTCGTACTGCAGATCCAGGCCGTCCACGTCGAAGGCCAGCCGCACCAACTGCTGCAGGCGCTGCTCGGGCGGGCTGTGGCGGTCGATGCGCTGCTGCACCAGCGCATGCAGCGCGGGCGGGACGCGCATGATCTCTTCGGGGACGAGTGGCGCAGATGGAGCGGGCGGCGACGGCGGTGCGGGCGGCGGCGCGATCGCCGTCGCGGCGACCAGGGCGAATGCGGTCCAGCCGAACATGGCGCACCTCGTGGGGAATCCCGGATGGGAGGGTCTTTCGGCAAATATAGCCCTTTGCCGACGCGTCGCACGTGCCAGGGAATGCGGCCATCGCGGCCGCGTCCGATGCCGTGCCTGCCGGCTGGCTGGCCGGCGCCGCGTATTCATCCACAGCGATTGTGGATGAGTGCGGGGCAAGCATGTGGATAACTCCGCCGCGGCGTGCCGTGCCGGGCGCATGCACGGCACGGCGAAAATATCGCCAATGAGTGCCGCGCGCTGGCGATGAATGTTCGTTCATGCCTGCCAGCGTCGCGTGAGGACGCGGCCGTTTCGGCTCACGTGCACTTTATGCCCCGGCGTCCAGCATCTCTCCCACGACGCAACGCGGCAAGACTCTTCATCCCGCGGCCAAGCGACATCCAGGGAACACGACCCGACGTGCCCGTTGCGCGATGTTCGCCGGCCCATTGCAGAAGGAGTTCCATCCATGAGCATTCAGAGCAAGACCACTCACAGCCTCAACGACCTGATCGCCATTTCCCGCGACGGCAAGGATTTCTACGAAGAAGCGGCGCAGAAGGTCGGCGATACCGAGCTGTCCGCGCTGTTCCTGCGCATTGCCGGGGTCAAGTCCGACATCGTCAGCAGCCTGAGCGCCGTGGTCCAGGCGGTCGGCGGCAAGCCCGACGAGCACGGCACGCTGGTCGGCAGCATGCAGCAGATGTATGGCAAGGTGCGCGCGACGCTGGGCGACACCAAGTACGGTTACGTGGCCGAGCTGGAAGAGTCCGAGGATCGCCTGTTGAAGGCGTTCAACGAGACCATCGCCGACAGCGATACTCCGGTCGCCGCGCGCGATGCCGCCACCAAGCTGCTGCCGGAAGTGCGTGCCTGTCACGACGTGATGCGCAACCGCAAGCTGGCGATGAAGAACGCGGCCTGAGCCGCAGGCCGGGCTAGCGCCTGGCCTTCATCGACGGCAACGCACGTTGCGATCCGCGCGGATCGCAGCGTGCCGATGCCGAAATGCGCAAAGGCCGACCGGAGTCCATCCGGTCGGCCTTTTGCGTTGCGCAGCGAGCGGTCGCGCGCCGGGCGCAACGCGCTTGCTACCATGGCGGTCCCTGTCCCGTCGCCGCAGCGCCTGCGGCGTCCGCACCCTGCCGATGGCCCACGATCCTTCTTCCGCAAACGCGCAGTTCTCGCTCGGCTTCGCTGCGCCCGCGCCGCGCGAGAGCCTGTTCTTCGCCGTGCTGCCGGACCCGGCCACCGCGCAGCGCGCCTTCGCGATTGGCGAGCGCCTGCGTGCCGCGCATGATCTGCGCGGTCGCGCGTTGCCGGTGGAACGTCTGCATCTGACCCTGCATTACCTCGGCGAATACGCCGGCATTCCGCCACGGCTGTTGCAGCAGGCGCATGCCGCCGGACAGGCACTGGCGGCGGCGCCGTTCGAGCTGTGTTTCGATCGGGTCGCCAGCTTCGGCGGCCGCGCGCGCACGCGGCCGCTGGTGTTGCTTGGCGACGCCGAGCCGCCCGCGCTGCGCCGGCTGCGCGAGGCGCTGCAGCGGCAACTCGGCCGCCAGGGCGTGGCCACGCGCGCCGACGCGGCCTATGTCCCGCATATCACCCTGAGCTACGACGAGCAGACAGTGCCGCCGCAAACCGTGCCGGAACTGCGCTGCACGGTCGCCGCGCTGAGCCTGATCCGCAGCGTGCAAGGGCAGGGACGCTATGTGCACGAGGCGACCTGGCCGCTGTCGGCGGATGCGGCCGGGCCTGCGTCTGCCGGTGGCGAGGCGATCCGATGAGCGAACCGGCGCCGCCGCTGACCCTGCCCGCCGCGCAATGGGAGCAGTTGCAGGCGGCCTATGCCACGCCGCCGCGCGCCTATCACCATTTCGGCCATGTGCAGGCGGTGCTGGGCCACTATGCCGAGGTCGCCGCGGCCCTGGGCTGGCGGCAGCCGCGCGAGGTCTACCTGGCCGTGCTCTATCACGACGCGGTGTATCAGGCCGGGCGTGGCGACAACGAGGCGCAGTCGGCACGCATGGCGCAGGCGGCGATCGCGCAGTGGCTGCCCGCTGCCGGGCTGGACGCGGCGCGCGTCGCCGCGCTGATCGAACTGACGGCGCGCCATGGGCAACTGTCCGCCGCTGCGGTGGATGCCGAGGCGGCGCTGTTCCTGGATTGCGACATGGCCATTCTCGGCGCCGATCCCGCCGGGTTCGCCGCCTACGATCGCGCCATCGCCGAGGAATACCGCGGCGTGGTGCCGGGCTGGCTGTATCGGCGCAAGCGCCGGGCGTTCCTGAAGACGGTGCTGGCGCAGCCGCGCATCTTCCTCAGCGATTGGTTCCATGCGCGCTACGACGCGGCGGCGCGCGCCAACCTGCGCCAGGCGATCGGCTGAGCCGGCCGCGCCGGCGTTCTACAATGCGCACCTGTTCACGCCGCTGGCGTGCCACCCGCCGCGCACCGTGATGTCCGATCCCGATTCCGCCCCTGCCGATCCGTGCCCGCAAGCGCCGCAGCCGCCGCTGCCAAGTGATTGCTGCAACAGCGGTTGCCCGCTGTGCGTCCACGACCTGTACAACGACGAAGTGGCGCGCTATCGGCTGGCGCTGGCGGCGTGGCGGCTGCGCCATCCCGAGGCCGACCCGGGCGCGTGAGCGCCCGCCTGCGGGCGGCCGCGCCGGCCCCGCGTGCAACGTCCCGGCGTACCCCGCATGAACCGGCGCCCGCGCCGTGCTTCGCGCCGCCGCCGTTCGGGATTATCTTTACACGCCTTTTCAGGATTGCCGGATGATGCGAATGCGTGGCGGATGGATGTGGGGATGTGCGTTGGCCGGCCTGGCCGCCGCGGTTGCCGCCTCGGCGGCGCCTGCGACGACGGCAGCGGCGCCAGCGCCAGCCGCGCCAGCGGCGACACCGGCTGCGGTCCCGGAGAAACTCAGCCACGGCCGCTTCGAACAGGTCCCGGTGCTGCTGCCGCATGGCGAGGCGCAGCGCGTGGTGCTGTGGTTCGCCGGCGGCAAGCACGGCGAGGCGGCGCGCATGCGCCAGATCGAGGCGCTGCGCGACGACGGCGCGATGGTGGTGGTGATCGATGGCGCGCACCTGCAGGCGGTGCTGGCCAAGATCCCCGGCACCTGCGGTTTCTCCGCCGGCGACGTGGAGAACTTCTCGCGTTACGTGCAGGCCTACTACCATGTGCCGACCTACCGCCTGCCGCTGCTGGTCGGCGATGGCGACGGCGCCGCGCTGGCCTATGCGGTCGCGGCGCAGGCGCCCAAGCACCTGCTGGCCGGCCTGGTCACCGAGGATTTCTGCCCGGTGCAGGTGCTGGACGACCAGATCTGCGGCGCCGGCATCACCGCGCCGGCGCGCGCGCTGCAGCCGGCGACGCTGCCGCTGCCGTGGCTGGCGGCGATCGATGCGCCGGGCAAGCGCCGCTGCACCCAGCAGAGCGATGCGTTCTTGCAGAAGGTGCCGCAGGCGCGGCAGTTCCGCCGCAGCGCCAGCGGCGATCCGCTGCCCGGACTGCGCGCGGCGGTGCGTTCGCTGGGCGCGCAGCGCGGGGTCAGCCTGCCGCCGACGCCGGTCGACCTGGCCGGGCTGCCGGTGGTCGAGGTGCCTGCGGTCGCTGCGCCGGCCGCGGCAGGCGCAGCGGCCACCGGCAACGCCAACGACCAGGTGTTCGCGATCTTCGTTTCCGGCGACGGCGGCTGGGCCGGGCTCGACCAGCAGGTCGCCGGCGCGCTGGCCCAGGCCGGCATCCCGGTGGTCGGCGTGGATTCGCTGCGCTATTTCTGGAGCGAGCGCACCCCGCAGGGCTTCGCCACCGACCTGGACCGCATCTACCGCCACTACAGCCACCTGTGGCAGCGCGGACGCGTGGTGCTGATCGGCTTCTCGCAGGGCGCCGACGTGCTGCCGGCGGCCTACAACCAACTGCCGCCGGCGATGCGCGAGCAGGTGCAGGCCACCGCGCTGCTGTCGCTGGGCAAGACCGCCGACTACGAATTCCACGTCTCCAACTGGATCAGCTCCGGCGACGACGGCCTGCCGATCGCCCCGGAAGTGGCGAAGATGCCGGGCGCGCACACCCTGTGCATCTACGGCGAAGACGACGACGACACGCTGTGCCCGGACCTGCCGCACGGCGGCGCGCAACAGGTGAAGCTGCCGGGCGACCATCACTTCAAGGGCGACTACGCGGAACTGGCCAAGCAGATCCTGCAGCGCATCGATTGAGGGCCGGGATTGGGGATTGGGGATTGGGGATTCGCAAGAGCGGCATGTGTGGGAGGGGCTTCAGCCCCGACGCAGTGCCGCTGAAGCGTCGGGGCTGAAGCCCCTCCCACAAACCGACCGTTGCCGCGGGGCGTCATCCCCGGTCCCCTCAAATCCCTGTTTCCGCAGCCGAATGGCTACCAATCCCAAATCCCCAATCCCCAATCCCGGCCGTCAATCGGGCTTACGCGGATCCAGCGAAATCAGCCGCGTCACGTCCAGCAGCGCCGCCGGCAGATGCATGCCGCCGGGCGCGGCCAGGTAGCGGGTGCGCCAGGCCGGCGCGAACTTGGACTTGAAGCGGCGCAGGCCGGTGAAGCCGTAGAAGCGCTCGCCATGGCGCACGATCAGGTTGCCGAAGCGGTTCCAGCGTCCGGCCAGGCGGTGCTGGGCCAGGCCCGACAGCGGCGCCATGCCCAGCGAGAAGCGCTTGTAGCCCTGTTCGCGGCCCCACAGGAACAGCTCGATGAACAGGAAATCCATGGTGCCCTTCGGCGCATCGGCGATGTGCCGCATCAGGTCCACCGACAGCTCGTGTCCGGCCGGCGCCTGCCACAGGTTGGCGAAGGCCACGACCTTGCCCTCGGCCTCGACCACCGCGATCGGGAAGCGGCGCAGATAGGCCGGGTCGAAGCTGCCCAGCGAGAAGCCCTTCTCTTCGCCGGCCTTTTCCTCCAGCCATTGCTGCGAGACGTCGGCCAGCACCGGCATCAGCGCGTCGATCTCCTCCAGCGGCACGATGCGGAAGCTCAGCCCGCTGCGCTTGCCGCGGTTCCAGGCCTGGCGCAGGTCGGCGCGGTCGCGGCCTTCCAGGTGGAAGTCTTCCAGCGACACCATCGCTTCCTCGCCGAGCTTGACCAGGGTCAGGCCCAGGTCGAGGTAGGTCTGCCAGTGCTGCTCGCCGACCTGGTAGAACACCGGGCGCAGGCCCATCCGGTCGGCTTCCTCGCGGAAACGCCAGATCAGCGCCCGCGCGACCTCCGGGGGGCCCACCGGGTCGCCCATCGCCACCAGCGAGCCGCCGTAGCGCTGCATCATCACGAAACCCTGGCCGCCTTCGTCGGGCAGCAGCGCCTTGTCGCCGGTCAGCACCAGGCAGGCCTGGGTGTCGGTGGCCGCGGCCAGCACCGGCGCCAGCGCGTCCAGCTGCGCCGCGTCGGCCGCCGGCAGCGGCGAACGCGTGCTGTGCAGCAGCCGCGCCAGCCCGAACACCACCACCGCCACGCTGACCAGCAGCACCGCGCGCAGCGCCCGCGGCGCATTGGCCGAGGTGGCGAACTGCCACCACAGTTCGTTCTGGTATTCGACGTGGCTGTAGACGAAGAACAGCAGCCACACCGTGGCGATCAGCACCAGCCCCAGATTGCGCAGCCACGGCCACGACCAGGCCTCGTCGAGCAGCGCGCCCTGGCGGTAGAACTCGCGCCGGGCGCCCCACAGCCCGGCCGCCACCACCAGCGAGGACAGCGCCACCGAGGCGTGGCCGCCGCGCAGCCAGGCCGGCAGCGGCAGCAGCACGCAGATGCCGATCGCCAGCACCCAGGCCGCATGGCTGCGCCGCTGCAGGCCCTGGCCGATCAGCAGCAGCACCACGCCGCCGAGGCTGGCCAGCAGGTGCGAGGTCTCCACGATCGACAGCGGCGCCATGCCCAGGCGCCGCTTCGGTGTCGGCAGGGTGCCGTCGATGACCAGCGCCGCGCCGACCGCGAACACCGCCATCGCGATGATCTGCGGCAGCCACGGGCGCAGCGTGCCCCAGGCCACGCGCACCCCGCCGGCGCTGGCCGCCAGCGGCCGGCGCAGGCCCGAGACCGCGGCCATCAGCACCGACAGCAGCAGCGGCACCACGTAGTAGGTGATGCGGTAGATCAGCGCCGCCGCCAGCACCGCGGCCGGGGCCACGCCGGGCAGCAGCTTGAGCAGGCTCCATTCGAACACGCCCAGGCCGGCCGGCACGGTGGACATCAGGCCGGCCACCACCGCGACCAGGTACAGGCCGACGAAGCCGACGAACTCGATGCCCGATTCGTTCGGCAGCAGCACGTAGAACGCGGCGCTGGCCAGGCCCAGTTCGACCACGCTCAGCGCGGTCACGCCGAGCGCGGTGCGCCGGTCCGGCAGCCACAGTTCGTGGGTGCGCCAGCGCAGGATGCGGCCTTCGCGCCCGGCCAGCAGCAGCATCAGGCCGAAGCCGGCCAGCAGCGCTATGCCGAACGCGCGCACCGCCGAGGCGCCGAGCGGCAGCGCCAGCGCCGCCGACGCCGGTTCCAGGGTCAGCGCCAATGCCAGCAGCAGCCAGGCGCCGAACACGAAACCGAGCGTACTCATCAGCACCACCTGGCCGATCTCGGCCAGGCTCAGCCCGACCCGGCCGTAGCCGCGCAGGCGCACCGCGCCGCCGGTGAGCGCGGCGAAGCCCAGGGTCTGCCCGACCGCGTGCGCCAGGAACGCGGTGACGCCGATCCGCATCGGATGCAGCTTGCGCCCGCTGCGGTGCAGGCCGACCGCGTCGAAGCCGATCAGGCAGGCGTAGCTGCTCAGCCCCAGCAGCAGGGTCAACGCGATCTGGCCGACGCTGAGCTGGTTGAAGGCATGGCGGATCGCGGCGTAGCCGTGAGTGCTGAACTCGGTGGCCAGCGCGCGCAGCGCCAGCGCCAGGATCGCCAGGCTGAACACCACCGGCAGCGCACGGCGCCAGCCAGCGGCGGAGGGGGACGGGGAAACGGAGGGCGCGGCGTCGGTCATTGCAGGGGAGCGTAAGCGAAGGAGAGAGGGAACTGTGCGCAGGCGCCAGCGGCGTCGCGCAGGCATGTGGCGTTGGCGGTGCGGGCCAGCGCAATGGCGCGCCTGCAGGCGGAACGGGGCTGGTGCATCGCGATATCGGGTGGCCTGGGGCTGTACCGGCGACACCGGCGACGCGCATCATAGTGGAATCGCACGTCGGCACCGCGTCGGTGTGCGCGGAGGGTGCGGGCGCGCGCATGCGTCGCGCATCGCGTTTCCCGCTACGACCCGGAGCCGATCCCATGCCGACGCCCCTGGCCCGCGCCGCCGCGCCGCCGCACTGGCCGCGCGCCGCCGGCGCCCTCGCCACGCTGCTGTGCCTGCTGTTCCTCGGCGTGGCGCTGGCGCTGCAGCTGCTGCGCGCCGACCTGCACTGGCAGCAGGCGACGCTGAGCCTGTACCTGCACGGCCCCGGCGGGCTGCTGCTGCGGATTGTCTACGTGCTGCTGGCGGCGGGCATCGTCGCGCTGGCCGCCGGCCTGTATGCGCAGGCCCCGCCGCCGGCACGCAGCGCCGCGCCCCTGCTGCTGTTCGCGGTCGCCGGGCTGGGCCTGTGCGGGGTGGCGATCGGCGACAGCTACCTGCCGCAGCGCGCTCCCTTGCTGGCGCCGCTGTTGCACGCGCTGTTCGCGCAGACCGCGTTCCTGTGCGCGACCAGCGCGATGCTGCTGCAGAGCGCCTGGCTGCGCCGGCAAGCGCCGTGGCAGGGCCATGCCGGCACGGTGATGGCCCTGGCGGTGGCGGCGTTCGTGGCGCTGTGGGTGCATGTGCTGTGGCGCGCGCCGCCGCGCGGGCTGACCCAGAAGCTGGCGATCGTGCTGATCCTGGCCTGGCTGCTGCTGGTCGCCTACCGGCTGTGGCGGCCTGCAGGCCTGGCGCAATCGCGCGACAATGCCCGGGTTTCCCCTCTTCAGGACACCGCCTCATGATCCAGCGATTCGATACCGGCCCGCGCATGTCGGAAATGACCGTGCACAACGGCGTGGCCTACCTGGCCGGGCAGATCGCCGACGACGCCAGCGCCGACATCGCCGGCCAGACCCGCCAGGTCCTGGCGGCGATCGACGAACTGCTGGCGCGCGCCGCCAGCGACAAGAGCAAGGTGCTGCGCGCGGAGATCTACATGACCGACCTGGCCGAGTTCGCCGAGATGAACAAGGTCTGGGAAACCTGGGTCTGCCCGGGCAGCACCCCGGCACGCGCCACCGTGCAGGCCAAGCTGGCCAACCCGGAGTGGAAGATCGAGATCGTGATCACCGCTGCCGTGTGAGTGGAAGGCCGGGATTGGGGATTGGGGAGTCGGGATTCGATCCCCACTTCCGGCTGCCTGCACCATGCGATCGCTGCAAGGGCCGCTCCGCATCACGTCGCCCTTCAGGGCACGCAGCCCCGCCTTTGCGACTCCCCAATCCCGACTCCCCAATCCCGGCGCTTCAACGCCTGACGAACCGGTAATGCGCCACGCCCCACTGCTGGCCCTGCTCGTAGCCGAACAGCTCCGCGCAGGCCATCCAGAACATGCGCCAGCGCTGCCACCAGATCTTCGCGTCGCGGCCGTAGGTGGCCTGCAGCACCGGCATCAGTTCGGCGCGGTGCCGGTCCTGGTTGCGTAGCCAGGCGTTGGCGGTCTTCTCGTAGTGTTCGCCGGACAGCAGCCAGCGCCGTTCCAGCGCCAGGTCGTCCTGGAACTGCAGCAGGGTGTCGGCGGCCGGCATCAGCCCGCCGGTGAAGAAGTGCCGGCCCATCCAGTTGTCCTCGCCCTGCACCTCGAACGGGTAGGCCAGGTCGCGGTGGCAGAAGATGTGCACGAACAGCCGACCGCCCGGCACCAGCCACTGGCCGATCCGCGCCAGCAGTTCGCGGTAGTTGCGCATGTGCTCGAACATCTCGATCGACACCACGCGGTCGAAGCTCGCGTGCGGCAGGGTCAGGGTGTTCGCGTCATGGGTGATGACCTCCACGTTGCGCAGCCCGCGTGCGCGGCACTGCGCCTCGATGTGCTCGCGCTGCGGCCGCGAATTGGACACCGCGGTGATGCGCGCGCCGGGATAGTGCTCGGCCATCCACAGCGTCAGCGAACCCCAGCCGCAGCCCAGTTCGAGGATGCGCTGGCGGTCGCGCAGCTGCGCGCGTTCGGCGTACAGGTGCAGCATGCGTTCCTCGGCCGCGTCCAGGTCCGGGGTGCCGGCGTCCCAGTAGCAGCTGCTGTACTTCAGGCGCTTGCCCAGGCACAGCTCGAAGAAGCGCGGCGGCAGTTCGTAATGCTGGCGGTTGGCGGCATCGGTCTCGATCGCGATGGCGCTGCCGCGCAGGGCCTCGACGAAGGCGCGCTGGCGTTCCCAGGCCGCGTCGGCGCCGCCGCGGCGCTCATCGCGCAGGCGCTGCGTGCACAGCTTGCGCATCGCCGCACGCAGCAGCGCATCGGGCAGCAGGCCGGATTCGGCCACGCGGGTGGCCAGCGGTTCGGCCGGCAGCGCGGGCGCAGGCGAAGGGGCGAGGGTGCTGGACATCGGGCAATCTCCTGGAAGCGGGGTCATTGCCGTGGCGGCAACGGAAAGAAGGCGCTGGTGCTGCGCTGGTAGTCGGCGTAGTCCTGGCCGCGCGAGCGCAGCGCCTGTTGTTCGGTATAGGGAATGCCGGTGACGCGGTACAGGAACGCGAACATCAGCAACGGCCCAAGCGCGGCGATGCCGACCCACAGCGCGCCGCTGCCCACCGCCAGGAACACGTAGGCGAACCAGTGCACGAACTCGAAGAAATAGTTCGGATGCCGCGAGTAGCGCCACATGCCGCGGCGGCAGGTCTTGCCCTTGTTGCCCGGATCGGCGCGGAACGCGGCCAGCTGGCGGTCGGCCAGGCTTTCCCCGCCCACCGCGAGCAGCCAGGTCGCCAGCGCCAGCGTGGTCCACACGCTCCACTGCGGCAGCGGAGCGTGCGCGGCGATCGACAGCGGCACCGCGAACAGCACCACGACCAGCGCCTGGCCGAGGAAGAACAGCAGGAAGCGGCGCTGGTCGCCGTGCCAGTGTTCGCGCAGCGCGCGATAGCGGCCATCCTCGTGCGCATCGCCGAACACGCGCACGCCCAGGTGCCAGGCCAGGCGCGCGCCCCACACTCCGCCCATCGCCGCGGTCAGCACGCGCGGCAGCGCGGCGCCGTCGGCGCGCCAGGCGCAGTACAGCGCGGCCAGCGCCATGCACGCCGCCCACAGCACATCGACCACGCCGGCGTTGCCGCTGCGTCGCTGCCAGGCCCAGCCGGCGAGCATGACCAGCGCAGTGAACGCACCCACGTGCAGCAGCGGCCAGGCGTTCATGGCGCGGCGCCTGCGATGCGTGGCGCGGGCTGCGCCGTCGCGGACAACCGCCGCGTCGCCACGCTCAGCACGGCCAGCGCCGCGGCCCAGGCCAACGCCAGCGCGAGCACGGGGTGCAGCAGCGGCGCGCTCAGCGTCACCGCCTGCCAGCCGCGCGCGGCCAGCACGTAGCCGAGCGGGCCGAACACCGCGCCGAACAGCGCCGCGCGCCACGGGTGTCGCATGACCCAGGCCAGCGAATGGTTGAAGGTCAGCGCGAAGCCGGCCCACAGCGCCAGGATCCACAACGGCGGCCACGGCGCCGGCGGCAGCGCCGCGGCGTAGCGTACCCAGCCGCCCGCGGCCAGCACGGTATCGACGCCGGCGCCGAGCAATAACGCCAGCGCCATCAGCGCCGCATCGCCGCGCGCGCGGCGGCGCGGCTGCAACTGGTACAGCGCGAACAGCGCCAGCGCCGCCGGGCCGGCCCAGGCCAGCCCGTGCCCGGCGCCCATCACGGCCGCCAGCCACAGCAGCTGCAGCGCGACGTAGTTGGCGAGGTTGCTCATGCGTCGCCTGCCAACGCCGGCGCAAACTGCGCCGGGCGCGCGCCCGGCTTGCTCAGCCACAGGTGCACGTCGCCGATCGAGCGCTCCAGGAAGCCGCCCTCGCAATAGGCCAGGTAGAACTCCCACATGCGGATGAAACGTTCGTCGTAGCCCAGCGCGCGCACCTGCGGCAACTTGGCCATGAAACGCTGGCGCCAGGCGCGCAGGGTCAGCGCATAGCTGGGGCCGATGTCTTCCAGGTTGAACAGGCGCAGGTCGCTGGCCCGCGCGATCGCGCCGGTCATCGCCGCCACCGAGGGAATGAAGCTGCCGGGGAAGATGTGGCGCTTGATGAAATCCACCGATTTCAGCGCCTGCGCGTAGCGGTGGTCCTCGATGGTGATGGCCTGGATCAGCGCCTGGCCGTCGTCCTTGAGCAGGCTGCCGACCTTGCCGAAATAGGTGTCCAGGTACTGGTGGCCGATCGCCTCGATCATCTCGATCGAGACCAGCCGGTCGTAACGGCCGTCGAGGTCGCGGTAGTCGCGCAACAGCACCTCGACCCGATCGGACACGCCGGCCGCGTCCACGCGCTGGCGGGCCAGTTCGTACTGCTCGCGCGAGATCGTGGTGGTGGTGACGCGGCAGCCATGATGTCTGGCCGCATGCAGCGCGAAACCGCCCCAGCCGGTGCCGATCTCGACCACATGGTGGTGCGGCTGCAGGTCGAGCTTGGCACAGATGCGCTGCAGCTTGCGCTCGGCGGCACGCTCCAGCGCGGCGTCGCCGAGCGCGGCGTCTTCATCGCGGAAGATCGCCGAGGAATACATCAGGTTGCGGTCCAGGAACAGTTCGAACAGCGGGTTGCCCAGGTCGTAGTGCGCGGCGATGTTGCGGCGGCTGCCGGCGCGGGTGTTGCGCGCCAGCGCGTGCAGGCCGCGCATCGCCATGCCGCCGAGACGGGCCAGGCCGGTCTCCATCGCGTCCAGGCGCTCGCGGTTGCGCACCAGCAGGCGCACCAGCGCGACCAGATCGTCGCATTCCCACAGTCCGTCCATGTACGCCTCGCCGACGCCGACGCTGCCGTTCAGCGCGGCCTGGCGGTAGAAGCGCGGATCGCGGATGCGCAGGTGCGCGTGCAGTGCGCTGTCCGCCTGCGTGGCGCTGCCCAGGGGGGCGCTCCCTGACGTGGCGCTCCCTAACGTGGCGCTCCCTAACGTGGTGATCGCGCCGGCTTCCTCGATGCGCAGCTGGCCGTCGCGCAAGCCGTCGAGCGTGGCCAGCAGGCGCCGCCGCAGCAGGCGGTCGAGGCCGCGCAGCGGCGGCGCGGCCGGGGTCAGCGCGACGGAAGCGGAGGAGGGCGCGTGCGGAGCGTTCATCGGCGTTCTCGCGGAAGGGAATGGTCGGGGTGGTCGTGCACCGGATTGCCGCGCAGCCACAGGCGCAACGCCTGCCAGTGGATCTTGGCCACGACCTGCAGGGTCATCGCCGGATAGCGCAGCAGCGCGCGCGCCAGGCTGGCGCCGGAGAGTTCGCGCCGCTGCAGCACCAGCGTGGCGTCGAAGCGCCTGGCCGTCGGCTGCGGATCCAGCACGTCCATGTGCACGCGCAACTGCGCGCCCGGCTCGCTGCAGCGCCATGCGTACTCGTGCGCCATCGCCATGAACGGCGAGACGTGGAAGCGCTTGTCGAAACGCCAGGCATGCACGCTGCCGTGGCTGCGCGCGGCGGCCACCGGCAGCACGTAGGCGTGGCGCTGCTTCCACGGCGTGTTGGTGATCTCGGCGACGATGCTGTGCAGGCGCTGCTGCGCGTCGTGGCAGTAGTAGAAGGTGACCGGATTGAAGCAGTGGCCGAAGTAGCGCAGGTGGGTCAGCATGCGCACCGCGCCGAGCGGGCGTTCGCCGCAGTGCTGCTGCACGCGGTCGCGCACGGCTTCGTCCAGCGCTTGCGCCGGATCGCCGAGGTAGTCGCTGCGGCGGAATTCGACCAGGTTGCGGTGGCCGACCGACCACAGCCAGCGCCGCGCGAACACCTGCTCGAGTTCGGCCAAGTCCAGGTACATCAGGAAGATCGGATAGCGGAACGCCAGCGGCTTGGGCGCATGGCGGCGGTGCCGGACCCAGCCGCTGTAGAGCGCGCTGTGCAGCCCGCGCTTGGTCGTGCCCGCCGCCGCCGGCGTTGTCGAGACGGCGCCAGCCGGCGGGGCGGACACGGTAGCGCTGCGCAGCAGATTCATGGCCAGGGTACCCCTAGCCCGGCGGCGACGTCGACCGCGCTGCGCAGGCCGTCCTCGTGGAAGCCGAAGCCCCAACCGGCGCCGGCGAACCAGGTGCCGCGCTGGCCCTGGATCTCGCCCTTGCGCGCCTGCGCGGCGACCGAAGCGTGGGTTTGCAGCGGGTGCCGGTAGCGCATGCGCCGCAGCACCTTGGCCGGATCGATGTCGTCGCTGCGGTTGAGGCTGACGATGAACGGCTGCGGCGAGGCGATCGACTGCAGTGCGTTCATCCAGTAGCTGACCGTGCATGGCGCGTCCGGATCGGCCGGCACGTGCGCGTTCCAGGCGGCCCAGGCGCGGCGGTTGCGCGGCAGCACGCGCGCATCGGTGTGCAGCACGGTGTCGTTGTCCTGGTAGGCGATCGCGCCGAGGATCTCGCGCTCTGCGGCGCTGGCGTCGTTGAGCAGGCGCAGGGCGTCGTCGGCGTGGCAGGCCAGCACCACGTGGTCGTAGTGCTGCGCATCGGCGTCGCTGTCGGCCTCGGTCAGCACCGATACGCCCTGCGACAGCCGCTGCACCGAACGCACCGGCGTGCCGATGCGCTCGTGCACCCGCCAGCGGCTGCGCAGCGCGCGCACGTAGCTGTTGGAGCCGCCTTGCACCACTTGCCACTGCGGCCGGCCGCTGATCTGCAGCATGTGATGGTTGGCCATGAAGCCGATCAGCTGGCGCATCGGGAACTGCAGGATCCGCTGCGACGGCGAAGACCACAGCGCCGACGCCATCGGCACCAGGTGCGCGTCGCGGAACACGTCCGAGTAGCCATGTCGCTGCAGGAATTCGCCCAGCGTCAGCTGCGCCTGCGCGGCATCGGCCAGCACCTGCGGCGCCTGCCGGTAGAAACGGCGCAGATCGCCCAGCATGCGCCAGAAGCGCGGGCTGGCCAGGTTGCCGGGCTGGCAGAACAGGCCGCCGAGACTGCCTGCGTTGTATTCCAGGCCGCTGCGCGCTTCGTGTACCGAAAAGCTCATCGTGGTCGGTTGCGCGGCCACGCCGAGCTGCGCGAACAGTTTGCTCAGCAGCGGATAGTGCTGCGGGTTGAACACGATGAAGCCGCTGTCCACCGCGTACTCCACGCCGCCCAGTTCGATCGCATGGGTATGGGTGTGCCCGCCGAAGTAATTGGCGGCCTCGTACAGGGTGACCTCGTGCCGTTGCGACAGCAGCCAGGCCGAGCCCAGCCCGGCGATGCCCGAGCCCACTACCGCGATGCGGCTCATCGTGCGCGCGCCTGCGCCCGTACCAGCCCTGCCGGTACCGGCCGCAACTGGCGGATCAGGCCGGTCCACGACAGCGCCTTCAGGCCATACCAGGTCAGGTCGATTTCCCACCAGCGGAAGCCTTGCCGCGCCGCGCCGGGGAAGAAGTGGTGATTGTTGTGCCAGCCCTCGCCGAAGGTCAGCAGTGCCAGCCAGGCGTTGTTGCGGCTGTCGTCGCGGGTGTCGAAGCGGCGGCTGCCGAAGCGGTGCGCCAGCGAGTTGATGGTGAAGGTGGCATGGAACAGCGCCACGGTGGAGACGAAGAAGCCCCACACCAGCAGTTGCGGTCCGTCGGTGCCGAGTTGCGGATGGTGGCGTTGCAGCCAGCCGCCGAGCAGGAACAGCGCCAGCGCCAGCAGCACCGGCAGCAGCAGGTCGAAGCGGTCGAGGAAGCGCAGTTCCGGGAAGCGGCGCAGATCCGGGATCGCCTCCCAGTCGGTACGGAAGCCGCGCGGGGTCAGGAACCAGCCGCTGTGGCTCCACCAGAAACCGTGTTGCCGCGGCGAATGCGGGTCGGCCGGGGTATCGGTGTGGCGATGATGGTTGCGGTGGTGCGCGGCCCACCACAGCGGCCCGCGCTGCACGCAGGTCGCGCCGAGCGCGGCGAACAGGAACTGCACCACGCGCGAGGTCTTGAACGCGCGATGCGCGAAGTAGCGGTGGTAGAAACCGGTGAGCGCGAACATGCGCACGGCGTACATCGCCACCGCCATGCCCACTGCGAACCACGACGCGCCGACCCAGAACACGCCAAGGCAGGCCAGGTGCAGGGCGAAATAGGGTGCGGCGCGCAGCCAGTCGATGCGATCGGCGCGGGCCTCGTCCAGTTCGATCTCCGCGCCGGTGTCGAACCAGCGCCGCAACGTGCGCGCCACGCCGCCGCGGCGCGCGGGCGCCTCGGCAGGCGCAGCGGTGGGTTCACGGGGCTGGTCCGGAACGGGGCTTGGCACAAGCGCATCTCGTGGGGATTCGGATAGCGATACGGACAAAGCCGGAAGACGGATGCACTCGCGTCGCGGCGTCTGTGCGCACTGCGGCCGGCATCGATGGCCGGCCACGGCAGCGCATGCGGTCGCCGCTAGCGGCGGCGTCCACTCAGGTCGAATCGTCGGAGGATCAGGCTGCCCGGCGCATGCGCGACGGCTGCGGCGATGCTGCCTGCGCGCGAGTGGTGGCCGGGTGAACGTGCGGGTTCGCGGTGCTTCTGATGATCACGCGCAGCGCGAGCGCCGAGCGTGTCACCGACACACGGCGCTCAAGCCCCTCTCCCACCGGGAGAGGGGTTGGGGTGAGGGTGCGTCGGCACGGACAGGCTGGCGCATCTGGATCTTTGAGGCTTCGCCCGTACCCTCATCCGCCCCTTCGGGGCACCTTCTCCCGCAGGGAGAAGGGAGGTGCGCAGTCTGCGTTGCATTGTCTACAAGCCGCAGTAGCCCCTCTCCCACTGGGAGAGGGGTTGGGGTGAGGGTGCGTCGGCACGGACAGGCGGGCGCGTCTGGATCTTTGAGGCTTCGCCCATACCCTCATCCGCCCCTTCGGGGCACCTTCTCCCGCAGGGAGAAGGGAGGTGCGCAGTCTGCGTTGCATTGTCTACGAGCCGCAGTAGCCCTCTCCCACCGAGAGAGGGGTTGGGGTGAGGGTACGTCGGCACGGACAGGCTGGCGCATCTGGATCTGTGAGGCTTCGTCCGTACCCTCATCCGCCCCTTCGCGGCACCTTCTCCCGCAGGGAGAAGGGAGGTGCGCAGTCTGCGTTGCATTGTCTACGAGCCGCAGTAGCCCCTCTCCCGCCGGGAGAGGGGTTGGGGTGAGGGTACGTCGGCACGGACAGGCGGGCGCGTCTGGATCTTTGAGGCTTCGCCCGTACCCTCATCCGCCCCTTCTCCCGCAGGGAGAAGGAACAGCTGGCGCCGCGGCGGCCTGGCTACGGCGCCAGGCGCAGCGTGCTGATACCGCCCTTTGCCACGATCGGACCGGTGGCGACGCCGCCGGGCGCGCCGCCGGGTGGTTCCATCGTCACCGCCAGCAAGGCACCGTCGCTGAGCAACGGCATCAGCGCGTCGGGAATGCGCGCCGCGCGCGCCTGCGCGTCGTCGAACACGCCCATCGAGCGCGCCTTGCCGTCGGCCGGGATCAGCCACAGCTCCGGCACGCGCGCGGGGTCGCGGCTGCCGGCCAGCGGGGTCAGGGTGATGCGCTTCTTGTCGGCGTCCATCAGCACCACGTAGCCGGGCTTGCCGTCGTCCTGCATCAGCGTCGAGGTCATCGCGATGCCGGTGTCTGCTGGCGCCGTGGCGACCGGCGGGGTGGGCGTTTGCGGCGGGAGCGGCTGCCGCGCGACCATCAGCGTGAGCATGCACGCCGCTGCGGTGGCGAAACCGCCGGCGCTCAGCCAACGCCAGGTGCGCGCGCTTTCCCAGAAGCCAGGCGATGCCGTCGGCGCGCGCGGCACCGGCGCATCCAGGCCGAGCGATGCGCGGATGCGCACCCACACGCGTTCCGGCACCGCGACCGGCGCGATCTCGTCGGCCAGCGGCATCAGGTGCTGCTGCCATTGCGTTACCGCCGCGGCGAACTCGGCGTCGGCGTCGATGCGTTGTTCGGCGGCGCGGCGTTCGCTTGCATCGAGCACGCCAAGCACGTATTCGCCGGCCAGCACGTCGCGCGGCGGCGGGGTTTCCTGCGGATCGGGCACGGATGCGTTCATCGTTCCAGGCACGCCTTCAGCTTGGCCAGACCGCGCCGGATCCAACTCTTGACCGTGCCCAATGGCGTTCCGCTGCGGTGAGCCAGCTCCTCGTAGGTGATGCCCTCGAAGAACGCGGTGCGGATCAGGTCGCCGCGCGGCGGCTCCAGTTCGCCCATGCACACGTCCAGGCGCCGTCCGGCGACGCGCCACTCGGTCTCGGCCAGCGGGTCGCGGCCGTCGTCGTGCAGTTCGCCGGCGTCGTCGAGCGCCACGGAGTGACGCGCCGGCGCGCGCGCGCGCAGGTAGTCGATGGCCTTGTTGCGCGCGATCATGGTCAGCCAGGTGAGGCCGCGCGCGCGCTGCGGATCGAACTGCGCGGCCTTGCGCCAGACCGAGGTGAACACTTCCTGCAGCACGTCTTCGGCTTCGCCGCGCTGCGGCACGATGCGCAGGCATACGCCGAACAGGCGCGACGACGTGGTGCGGTACAGGCGTTCGAACGCGGCGCTGTCGCCGGCCGCAGTGGCGACCAGCAATTGGCCTGCTTCGTCGTGATCGGGCGTCTCGGTCATGCCGGGGAGCGGTGGCGAAGGTGGCAGCGATGCTACAGGCTTTCGGCGCGCGCGTCGCTCAACGACGCTGCCCGCGCCACAGCGCGAGCGCGGCGAGCAGCAGCGCGATCTCGAACACGGCCAGGCCGGTGGTGGTCGGTCCGACCGGCCACAGCCGCAGCAGGCTGGCGCTGCGGTAGAGCACGATCGGCACGTAGAAGGCGAGCGCCAGCACCAGCCCGTTACGGATCTGCCCGCTGCGGGCGAAATAGCCGAACAGGAACGCCATCCCCAATTGCAGGCCGCCGTAGATGACCAGGTATTCGGACTGCCCGGAGCGGTCCAGGCCGATGTAGCCGACCGCGGCGGCGGTCTGCGCCGGCAACAGCGTGCACCACAGCGCGAGGACTGCATAGAGTGCAGCGTTGAACCACAGATAGGCCTTGGCCATGGATGTTCCTTGTCGGGAGGTGTGGGAGACCGCTGCATAGGTGTAGCGGCCGCGACGCAGACGGACGTGAAGGTGGCGCCGGCGCGATTCAGCGCGCGGCGCATTGCGCGACCAGCGGTTGCTGCAGCGCCTGGTTCCATGCGGCGGCGTCGGCCTGACCGCGCAGCCGCTCGGGGAAATCGATGCGCACCTGCGCGTAGCGGCCGCGCGCGTCGCGGACGTTGCCGATGCCGCGGAATTCGAGCAGGCGGCGGTCGTTGCGCGTGTAGGCGACCGCGATATTCGGCAGCACGCCGCCGTACCAGGCGTCCACCGACAGGGTGTAGCGCTGCACGCCGGCGTCGGCCGCCGCGGGCTTGATCTGGAACTCCAGCGTGCGCAGGGCGCTGGGCAACACGAAGGCGACGCGTTGCGGTGTGCCCTGGCTCAGCGCGTCCCAGTGCAGGCGCAGAAAGGCATCGAATCCGGCATCGATCACCTGCGGCGCCGCCGTCGCCGGCAACGGCGCACTGCGTTCCGGCTCGCCGTCGCGCTGGCTGAACATCACCCGGCCGCCGCCGGCACGGCGCACGCCTTCGCGGTAGCCGCTGCGCGCGTCGACCAGTTCGAAATCCGGGGCGATGCTGCCGTCGGCGATGCGCTTGCGCGCGAACGGCGTGCCGTCGGCGCAGCGGTACAGCACCAGCCGCGCGCCGTCGTCGCGCACCCAGTGGCTCTCGCGGTACAGCAGTTGCTGGCCGTTCGGCGCATAGGCCAGCCCGTCGTAGTGCAGCATCGCCTGCGCCGGGGCGGCGACGCCCAACACGGTCAGGCACACAGCGGCGGCCAGCGGCTGGCGCGCGCGGGCGAGTGGGGAAAGGGCGATCGGCATGGGCATGCGTGGCGCTTCCGCGAGACGGTGACAGCTGGCAATACGCAGCGGGCGCCGATCCGGATGCGCTGACGGCCGCGCCGACGCCGGACGCCGGGGCGCGTCATCCATTCCGGGCAGGCCGCGTCAGGTCGCGCGGCGCGGACCCGGCGGCTGTCCTGGCAAGCCCGGCTCGCAAGCGCGCTCCCGCGCCTGCACGGTGCTGCGGCATCTCGCGGGCGCGGACATGCGCTCATCCCTTTCCGCTTGCTTGCACCATGCACGCGCAAGCGTGGCGCGATCCGTGCGGGGCGCTGGCGCCTAGACCGGGCGCAGCTCGATGCAGTCCACCGGGCATGCGGGCACGCACAGCTCGCAGCCGGTGCACAGCGGTGCCAGTACCGTGTGCATGTGCTTGGCGCCGCCGACGATGGCGTCCACCGGGCACGCCTGGATGCACTTGGTGCAGCCGATGCAGTCGGCCTCGATCACGAACGCCACCTGCGGCGGCTTGTGCGTGCCGCGGCGGCGGTCGTAGGGCAGCGGCACGGTGCCCAGCGCGCGCGCCAGCGCCCGCGCGCCGGCATCGCCGCCGGGCGGGCAGCGGTCCACCTGCGCCGCGCCGCGCGCCATCGCCTCGGCGTACGGGCGGCAGCCATCGAAGCCGCACTGGCCGCATTGGGTCTGCGGCAGCAGGCGATCGAGGCGTTCCAGCAGATTGTCTTGGGCGGGCTTCATGGCGGATTCGGCGTGCCGGATGCGGCGCGCTGCAGGACGAGGGTCAGGCGATGCGGCGTCCGCGGTACCAACGCTCGTGCGCCAGCGCCAGCATCGGCCGGTCTTCGCGGCTGTCGCCGTAGGCGTAGACGCGCGGATAGGCGGCCACATCGTAGCGCGCGCGGATCAGGCGCGCCTTGTGCGGCCCGCAATCGCCATCGGCGTAGCGGCCGGTCAGCCGCCCGTCGCGCGCTTCCAGGCGGTTGCAGATCAACGCCAGCCCGTGCTGCTCGCACCAGGGCTGCAGGTACAGGTCCAACGATCCGGACACCAGCACCAGGCTGTGGCCCTGCGCGCGATGCCAGGTGATGCGCTGCATCGTCTCCGGGCGCAGCAGCGTCGGCAGCACCTCGTGCGCATACGCCTGGGCATGCGCGGCGATCTCTTCGGCGGCCCGGCCGGCGAACACGATCCGGGTGACCGGCCTGCGGATCGCCTGCGCCGAGATCAGGCCCAGCCGATAGCCGGCCAGCCACGGCCCCACCGACCACTTCGCCCGCGCCAGCTGCCGCGGCGTGGCGACGCGGCGCAGGAACCGCGAATAGGTATCGGTGGTGGTGACGGTGTGGTCGAAGTCGAAAAGAGCAAGGGATTGGGGATTCGGCATTGGGGATTCGCAAAGCGCGTCATGGAGCGGATCGGGCAAGGGATTCGCTTCAACGAATCCCCACTCCCCAATCCCGAATCCCGGCCTTCAGCGCACCGGCATCCCCGGCTGCGCGCCGCTGTCGGCGTCGAGCAGCGCCAGCGCGCCGCCGTCGAAGCCGGCCGACAGGATCATGCCTTCGCTCAGGCCGAAGCGCATCTTGCGCGGGGCCAGGTTGGCGATGAACACCACGCTGCGGCCGACCAGTTTTTCCGGCTCGGCGTAGCTGCCGCGGATGCCGGAGAAGATCTGCCGCTTGCCCAGTTCGCCGGCGTCCAGTTCGAAACGCAGCAGCTTGTCCGAACCCTCGACGAATTCGCAGACCAGCACCTTGCCGATGCGCAGGTCGAGCTTGGCGAAATCGTCGATGCCGATGAGGCCGGGATTGGGGAGTGGGGATTCGGGATTCGCGGCGGCTTTCGCTTCGGTCTTGGCCGGCGCCGGCTTGGCGGCGGCGGGCGCGGGGGCGAGGGTGTCCTTGGAGGCGTCGGTCATGGCGTCGATCAGTTTGGGGTCGATTCGGGTGAACAGCGGGGTGTAGGACTGGATGACGTGCGCCAGCAGCGGCGCGTCGAGATCTTCCCAGGCGGTGAGCGGCGCGGACAGGAAGGCTTCGGCCTCGGCGCTGGTGCGCGGCAGCACCGGCTTCAGCGCGCCGGCCAGCACGCGGAACAGGTTCAGGCCCTGCGTGCACACCGCCTGCAACTGCGCGTCGGCGCCGTCCTGCTTGGCGATCACCCACGGCTTGTGTTCGTCGATGTATTTGTTGGCCTCGTCGGCCAGGGCCATGGTCTGGCGGATCGCGCTGGCCGCGTCGTTGCGCTCGTAGGCGTCGCGGATCGGCGCCAGCGCGGCGGCGAAGCGCGCGTACTGCGCCGGGTCCGGCAGCGCATCGGCCAGCCGGCCGCCGAAGCGCTTGTCGATGAAGCCGGCGCAGCGGCTGGCCAGGTTGACGAACTTGCCGACCAGGTCGGCATTGACCCGCGCCACGAAGTCGCCCAGGTTCAGGTCCAGATCGTCCACGCCGCCGGAGGACTTGGCGGCAAAGTAGTAGCGCAGCGCTTCCGGCTCCAGGCCCACGTCCAGGTAGGTGCGCGCCATCACGAAGGTGCCGCGCGACTTGGACATCTTCGCGCCGTCCACCATCAGGTAGCCGTTGACGTGCAGCCGGGTCGGCGCGCGGTGACCGGTGCCGTGCAGCACCGCCGGCCAGAACAGGCCGTGGAAGTTGACGATGTCCTTGCCGATGAAATGGTGCAGTTCGGTGGCGGTGCCGGCGGCCAGGTGCGGTTCGAACGCTTCGCCCAGGCTCGCGCACAGGGTCTGGAAGCTGCTCAGGTAACCGATCGGCGCGTCCAGCCACACGTAGAAGTACTTGCCCGGCTGGCCGGGGATCTCGAAGCCGAAGTACGGCGCGTCGCGCGAGATGTCCCAGGCGCGCAGCCCGCCCTCGCTGTCCAGCCACTCCATCAGCTTGGCCTTGACCCCGGGCAGGGCCACGTCGCCGGCCAGCCATTCGCGCAGGAAGCCGTCGAAGCGGCCGACCTCGAAGAAGAAGTGCTCCGAGTCGCGCAATTCCGGAGTGGCGCCGGAGATCACCGACTTCGGCTCCTTCAGCTCGGTCGGCGCATAGGTGGCGCCGCAGACTTCGCAGTTGTCGCCGTACTGGTCGGCGCTGCCGCAGTTGGGACAGATGCCCTTGATGTAGCGGTCGGGCAGGAACATGCCCTTGGCCGCATCGTAGAACTGCGCCACCGAGCGCCGCGCGATGTGGCCGCCGGCCTCGAGTTTGGCGTAGAACGCCTCGGTCAGCGCGCGGTTGGCGGCCGAGTTGGTCGAGTCGTAGTGGTCGAAGGCCACGCCGAACGCGGCGAAGTCGCGTTCGTGGCTGGCCTGGATGTTGGCGATGAAGTTCTCCGGGGTGACCCCGGCCTTCTCCGCGGCGAGCATGATCGGCGTGCCGTGGGTGTCGTCGGCGCAGACGAACCAGGTGCGGTCGCCGCGCAGCCGCCGCGCGCGCACCCAGATGTCGGCCTGGATATAGCCGACCAGATGGCCCAGGTGCAGCGGACCATTGGCATAGGGCAGGGCGGTGGTGACGAGAGCGGTGCGGGTCATGGCGAACGGCGATCCTGGGGGATCGCGATTATCGCACTAGTCTGGAAAGCCGGGATTGGGGATTGGGGATTGGAGATATCCCAGTACCTGCAGGGGCGTAGTAGCTGCCTGCAAAAAAAGGGCGCCCGAAGGCGCCCCGTTTTTGCCAATCCCGAATCCCGAATGCCGAATCCCAGCTCTTCACTCCCTGATCCAGGTCTGCGTCCGCCCCAGCGCCTCGATGCCGATGTAGCCGCGCATCTGCAGCTTCTTGCCGCCGTTGGTGAGGGTGACCTTGGCCTTGTAGGTCTTGCCCTTGGCCGGGTCCAGCACCGAACCGCCGCTCCACACCGCGGTGCCGTCCGGCTTCAGTCCCCACAGGATGGTCATGCCCTTGATCGGCTTGCCTTTCTGCGCGCCGTCGCACTTGTCGCACATCGGGTTCGGGCCGTGGTTGGACTGCAGGATCTCGACGACCTTGCCGCTCAGCGTGCCGTTGCCGGCCTGCTCGATCTGCACGATGGACTTGGGCTTGCCGGTTTCGTCGTCGATGGTCTGCCAGCGGCCGACCGGCGAGGTGTCGGCGGCCTGCGCGACGAACGCGGCCACGCTCAGCGGCAGGGCCAGCAGCAGGGTCTTGAAAGTGGTGCGCATGTGTCCCCTCCCAGGGTGTGTGCGAAGCGGCCGGCGCGATGCCGACCTGGAGCCGACTGTATACCCAAGCGTATGGTGCTGGGAATCGCCGGACGCGGGCGGTTCAGCGAGTCGGCAGCGCTCTTGGGGTCCGGCAGTGGAAGCCGGGCTGCTTGGTCGCGGCGCCCCGGGGTCGTTTGCGTAACGTGCGACGCGAACGCAGCGCGCTAGGAGTACGCAGTCCAATTGACGTGGGCTTGCGTCGCTTACGCGATCTCGTACAGCTCCAGCGGCAGGTCGTCCGGGTCGGCGAAGAAGGTGAAGCGGCGCCCGGTGTATTCGTCGATGCGGATCGGCTCGGTCACCACGCCGTGCGCCTGCAGATGGGCGACGGCGGCGTCCAGGTCGGCCACGCGCAGCGCCAGGTGGCGCAGGCCGCAGGCTTCCGGACGGCTGGGCCGCGGCGGTGGCGCGGGGAACGAGAACAGTTCGATCTGGGTGCCGTCGGGCAGGGCCAGGTCCAGCTTCCAGGAGTCGCGCGTGTCGCGGTAGACCTCGGCGATCACGCGCAGGCCGAGGATGCGGCAGTAGAAATCCTTCGAGCGGGCGTAGTCGGAGGCGATGATCGCCACATGGTGCACGCCGCGCAGGGTCAGGCTCATCGGCACAGCGCCTGGCCGAACTGCAGCAGGTGGCCGTCCGCATCGTGGATCGCGAACTCTCGCATGCCGTAGGCGAAGTCCCCGAGCGGATAGGCGATGCGCGCGCGCGGCTGCAGCCGCTGCCACCAGGCGTCGACGTTGTCGGTGCGGAAGTACAGCGAGCCGGGAAAACCGGCTACGGCAGTCTCGGTGGTGGCCTGCTGCGCGGCCAGCATCAGCGCCAGCGATCCATGTCGCAGCGAGGCCCAGCCGGCGTCTGCGCCACCGCTGTCGAGACGGAACTCCAGCGTGTCGGTGTAGAACGCCAGCGCCGCGGCAAGGTCGGCGCTGCGCAGCATCGGCGTCAACGCGGTGAACGTCATGCGCTGCTCCGGCAAGGAAGGAAGAGGGTCGGCCATGCGCCGAGCATAGCGCAGCGTCAGGTGTGAGTCTGTGCGATGCGTTGCGCGGGATATGCGTTCGCATACGGCGGCGGTGCCGTCTGCTGCGTGTGCGCAAATGGCGGTGCGCGCGACCGCCCACATTCCGCGCAGCGGCCACCGCCTGACACAATGGCGGCATCACGTTTCGCCGGCGAGGACGCGAGCATGCCGCACAACCCGTTGACCGCGCTGCTGGCCGACGACCGCTGCATCGTGCTCGACGGCGCACTGGCCACCGAGCTGGAGGCGCGCGGTTGCGACCTCGGCGATGCGCTGTGGTCGGCCAAGGTGCTGCTCGAGCAGCCGCAGCTGATCCGCCAGGTGCACCTGGACTATTTCGAAGCCGGCGCGCAGTGCGCGATCACCGCCAGCTATCAGGCCACGCCGCTGGGGTTCGCCGCGCGCGGCATCGATCCGGTGCAGTCGCGGCGGCTGATCGTGCTGAGCGCGCAGCTGGCGCTGCAGGCGCGCGACGCGCATCGGGCCGCGCATCCCGAGGCCGGCCCACTGCTGGTCGCCGGCTCGGTGGGGCCGTATGGCGCCTATCTGGCCGACGGTTCGGAATACCGCGGCGACTATGCGCTGCCGCAGGCGCAGATGCTGGACTTCCACCGCCCGCGCATCGCCGCGCTGGTCGAGGCGGGCGTGGACCTGCTGGCCTGCGAGACGCAGCCGTCGGCGGCGGAGGTCGCTGCGCTGCTGGCGCTGCTGCAGGAGTTCCCGCAGGGCACGGCGTGGTTTTCGTTCAACCTGCGCGATGCCATGCACCTCAGCGACGGCACGCCGCTGCGCGAGGTGGCGGCGCTGCTCGATGGCCATCCGCAGGTGGTCGCGCTCGGCGTCAACTGCATCGCGCCGGCGCTGTGCACCCCGGCGCTGCAGCATCTGGCGACCCTGACCCGGTTGCCGCTGGTGGCGTATCCGAACTCCGGCGAGCGCTACGACGCCGCTGATGCCTGCGGTCTGGCCGGCCGTGTCGATGCCTGGCGCGCTGCCGGCGCGCGCCTGATCGGCGGCTGTTGCCGCACCACGCCGCGCGCTATCGCGCAGCTGGCGCAGCGGTTGCGCGCGAACGCGTTGCAGGGTGGTTGATTCGGCGAACCTGTAGGCGCTGTACCGACGTCGGCTCTGGGGAGCAACGCAGGCTGCCCCGACGCGCCGGGAGTCCACTGTAGGAGGGGCTTCAGCCCCGACCGCTTTTACCGGCAAGGCCCGGTCGGGGCCGAGGCCCCTCCCATACGAGCCGGGCCGCGTCGCTCAACCCTTCTTGCTCGCCACCCAGCGTTCGATCTTCTCCTGCAGCACGTCCAGCGGTACCGAGCCGTCCTTCAGGATCTCGGCGTGGAACTCGCGGATGTCGAACTTGGCGCCGAGCTGGGTGCGGGCGTATTCGCGCAGCTGCAGGATCTTCATCTCGCCGATCTTGTAGGACAGCGCCTGCCCGGGGATGGCCATGTAGCGCTCGGCCTCGGCTTCGGCATCGGTGCGGCTGGTGGCCGAGTTCTCGAGCATGTAGTCGATCACCTGCTCGCGGGTCCAGCCCTTGCTGTGCAGGCCGGTATCCACCACCAGGCGGATCGCCCGCCACAATTCGTTCTGCAGGTAGCCGAAGTAGTTGTACGGATCCTGGTACAGGCCCAGTTCCTTGCCCAGCGATTCGGTGTACAGGCCCCAGCCTTCGATGTAGGCGGTCTCGCCGCCGAAGCGGCGGAACTTGGGCAGGTTGCTCAGCTCCTGCTGCAGGCCGAGCTGGAAATGGTGGCCGGGGATGGCCTCGTGCAGATACAGGTCTTCCGCGTCCCAGGTCTTGCGGCTGGGCAGGTCGTAGGTGTTGACGTAGAAGATGCCGGGGCGCGTGCCGTCTTCGCTGGGCCGCATGTACGAGCCGCTGGCCGCCGACTGCGCGCGGTACGGCTCCACCGGGCGGATCTCGAACGCCGCCTTCGGCTTCAGCGCGAACAGGCGCGGCACCGCCACGTCCACCCGCGTCTCCAGGCCGCGGTAGTAGTTCAGCAGTTCGTCTTCGCTCTTGAAGGTGAAGCGCTTGTCGCTCTGCATGAACTTGAAGAACTTCGGCATCGAGCCGCGGAACTTCACCTGCTTCATCACCACCTGGATCTGCGCCTGGATGCGCGCGACCTCGTCCAGGCCGATCTGGTGGATCTGCGCCGGGCTCAGGTCGGTGGTGGTGCTCTGGCGCACGTTGTACGCGTACCAGTCCGCGCCGCCGGGCAGCGCGCCGACGCCGGCGGTGCTGCGCGTGGCCGGCAGGTATTCGGTGGCGATGAAGCCGCGCAGCGCGCGGTAGGCCGGCATGATCCGGTATTCGATCAGGCGCTTGTAGTCGGCGGTGATGCGCTGCTTGTCGGCCTCGGGCATGTCCGCCGGCAGGTTGCGCACCGGACCCCAGAACAGGCTCTCCTCGGCGGTGGGCTTGATGATCGCGTCCAGCTGCGGCAGCACCTTTTCCATCAAGGCGCGCGGTTGCACCACGCCGGCCTTCATGCCGTCGCGCATGTTGGCGATGGCCTGGTCGAACAGGGCGGGAATGCCGAGCGCGCGCCGCGACCAGTTGTCGTAGTCCTTGACCGTGCGGAACGGCTGCGCGCCGGTGCCCGAGCCGAGCATCACCATGATGCTGCCGACGTTGTAGAACTGGTTCACCGGCTGCATCCAGCTCGGGTACTTCTCCGCTTCCAGCGCAGTGCGCGCATCGCTGACGAAGATCTCGTAGCTGAGCAGGTCCTGCCCGCTCAGCCCGTCCTTGCCGATCGCCTCGGCCTTGCCCAGCCACAGCACGGTGAAGTCGTGCGACTGCTGGCGGAACGCCGGCGACAGGAAGTTGGGCAACTGGTCGTTGTAGCGGCTGTCGCCCTGGAACGTGGCCTGCAGCGGATTGAGCTTCAGCGACGCTTCCCAGTAGTCGTCGTACAGGCGGTTGAGCTGCTCGGCCTTGCTGCGCACCACCGGCGCCGGTGTCGGTCGCGCCTTCTTGGCCTTGCTGCGGGTCTGCACGGTCTGCTGTTTCTTGACGGCCTTCTTCTTGGCCGCGTCCGCCGGTGCGGCCAGCGACAGGCTCAGGACGGCGGCGATGGCGAGCGACAGCAGGCGGGGAAAGCTGGGCGGCATTGCGGGCTCCAACGACAAGCGAGCACGGGAGCTTGCCCGATCCGCACCGTGGAGGCCACCCACCGCCGCGCGCGCGGTCAGGAAAAACCCGGGAAGCCAGAGGGCGGGTGCGGCCGGGGCGGCGGGTGCGCCTGGCGCACGCGACCCAGGCGGGGCGGTTGTCTTCGGCGTTTGCGCCGGCCGTGCATGGGCGAGAAGACGGCCGCGCCGGCGGTGCGACGGCCGTGCGAATACGGGATGCGTCCGGGCGCGCGGATCCGGTCGTTGCCGCGCCGGCGCGGCCGATCCGCGCACTCAGTCGGCCGCGGCTTCCTCGCGCAGCTGCTCGGCGCGTTCGGGGCTCAGGTAGTCGGTGATCAGCCGCCGCATCAGGTACAGCAGCGGGATCAGCAGCACCGCCAGCAGCATCTTGCAGATGTAGTTGAGCGTGCTCACCGCCAGGAACAGCGGGATCGACCAGTGCTGCGGGCCGAGCACGAAGGCGATGTAGATCACCACGAAGCTGTCGATCAGCTGCGACACCGCGGTGGAGCCGGTGGCGCGCAGCCACACGTGCTTTTCGCCGGTAACGTTGCGGATGCGGTGGAACACCGCCACGTCGATCAGCTGCCCGGCCAGGAACGCGACCAGCGAGCCGGCGATGGTCCACAGGCCCTGGCCGAACACCGCCGCGAACGCGGCCTGGTAGTCCGGCACGCCCTGGTGCTGCGCCGCGCCGACCCAGAACCCGGCCGGCGCCAGCGCGATCGCCGCGAACGCGAACAGGAAGCCGTAGCCGATCAGCGCCACCGCCAGCCAGGAGATGAAGCGCACCCCGCGGCGGCCGAAGAACTCGTTGATGGTGTCGGTGAGGATGAACACCAGCGGCCACAGCAGCGTGCCCGCGGTGAAGTTCATCGAGCCGGTCTGGCCGAACAGGTTCCAGTTCAGCGGCGCGATGCCCAGGGTGTCTTCCAGCGCGAAGATCTTGACCCCGATGAATTCGGCGAGCGCGGCATTGACGCAGAAGAACGCGGCCAGGCCGATGAACAGGCGAACGGCGCGATCGTCGAGCGTGCCGTTGCGCATGCGTCTTCCCTCAGCGGTCCATGGTGCGGGTGAACGGCACGCTGTCCGGCGCCACCGCGCCGCCGGAGATGATGAAGCTCATCGCCTGGTCCACGCTCCAGTCGGTGGGGGTCAGCAGCTCCACCGGCACGATCTCCAGGTAGCCGGAGGTGGGGTTCGGCGTGGTCGGCACGTACACCGCAGCCAGCTCGCGGCCGGTGCCCTGTTCCTTGATCACCCGGGTCACCAGGCCCACCGACTTCATGTCGCGGTGCGGGAAGTCGATCAGCACCACGCGCTGGGTGCTGCCGGGCTGGGTCTGCAGGATGTCCAGCAGCTTGCGCGCGCTGTCGTAGACCACGCTGGCCAGCGGGATGCGGCGCATGACCGCCTCGAACC
Source organism: Xanthomonas sp. JAI131 (assembly GCF_013410075.1). Taxonomy (NCBI): domain Bacteria; kingdom Pseudomonadati; phylum Pseudomonadota; class Gammaproteobacteria; order Lysobacterales; family Lysobacteraceae; genus Xanthomonas; species Xanthomonas sp. JAI131. The sequence goes on from NZ_JACCCN010000001.1 coordinate 157,862, forward strand.
AGCGCAGCAGGCGTTGCCCGATCACCCGCCGGCTGAGGATGCCGACCAGCAGGATCACCGCCAGGGTGGCGACCAGCGCGATGGTGTTCTGCACCCACAGCGCGGTGGCCCAGCCCATCTCGTGCGGGAACGAGGCGGCGATGCGCGCCGACAGCGGCACCACCCACGGGCTGCTGATGCCCGACAGCAGCACGAACACGAACTTGACCACGACCCAGGTCAGCCAGATCGGCAGCAGGGTCAGCAGGCCGGTGAAGAACAGCCGTTGCAGGGACGGGCGGGGGTGCGGAGCGGGGGTATCGGGCGACATCCGCCTAGTGTAGCGGCGCGCTGCGCCTGCCGCTGCGCCCGACGGCTAAGATGGCGCACTCCGTGCAGGTGCGATTGGGGAAGCGGCGTGGCAAGGATCGGCAGGTGGCTGGTGGGGGCGGGCTCGGCGCGTCCATTTTGCTGTCGCAGCCTCTGGACGCGGGATTCGTTGGCTTCGGGCCATCGATCGCGGTTAGCTGGAGTTCTTGCAGCGCACCTGCGCGCTGGCCGCAAGTCCCTGTGGGAGCGACTTCAGTCGCGACGAGCGCAGCGGGATGGTCTCCGTGCTTCGGAAGCCGTCGAGCCGGTTGCACGACCGCGCACGGAACTCATCTGCAAGACTGCTGCGCAATCGGCCGGGCATCGATCGCGCCAGGCGTCGTGTCGCGCGCGCTGCGGCGGCCGATCTCGCCGGCATTACCGCGCCGGCTTGCGCTTTACGTACAGCTGCTTGCGCGTGCGCGCCACCACCTCGCCCTGGGCGTCGAGGATCTCGTTGTCGAACCAGCGCAGGTATTTGTCGCCGCCGGCGGTGGCGGTGCGCAGTTCGTCGAGCAGCGCGTCGTCCAGGCGGAACTGCGCGCTCACCGTGCCGCGCCCCGGGCGCACGAACTCGATGCTGCCGGCCTTGTCCCAGACGTAGTAGGCGCTGCCCAGGTTCTGCATCGCCAGCAGCATCCAGAACGGATCGGTCATCGCGAACAGGCTGCCGCCGAAATGGGTGCCGACGTAGTTGCGGTTCCACGGCCGCATGCGCAGCTCGACCCGCGCGTAGCGGTAGTCCGGGCTCAGCTCCACCAGGTGGATACCGGCGAACAGGAACGGCGGCCACAGGTTCAGGCCAAAGCGGAACAGCGAAGCGTTCATGACGGGCGGGGGCGGGACGAAGCGGCGAGCTTACCATTCGCATGGGTATGGTGTGCTGGGGTCTTTGGCATCCGTGGGTGCGGCCGCCCACGGTTTTGCAACGTGCCACGTTCGCGGTCGGCGGCGTCGCGCCGTCGCGTATCGCCCGTCGGCTCCGCGTTGTTCCTTGCCGCGTGCACGCCGAACCGCGGCGTGGGCTATTTCATCGCTGTGCCGGACGCTGTCCGGGCGTGCTGCAGGCATAGCCGTCGCGGCCGGCGGTCTTGGCCCGGTACAGCGCCGCGTCGGCCTGGGCGAAGAAGTCGCGTTGGCGGGTATCCGCATCGACCGTGGTGCTGTGCACGCCGAGGGTGGCGGTGATCGGCACCGGGCCCTGTGGTCCGGGCACAGTCAGCTGGCGGATGTCCTCGAGCAGCGCTTCGGCGATCTGGCGCGCATCGTCCAGCGCGGTGTTGGGCAGGATCATCGCGAACTCGTCGCCGCCGAAGCGCGCGGCCACGTCGTGCGCACGCCGCGCATGACGTGCGACCGCCGCGGCGACCAGGGTCAGCGCGCGGTCGCCGCTGTGGTGGCCGAGGGCGTCGTTGTAGCGCTTGAAATGATCGACGTCGACCACGATCAGGGTCAGCGGCTTGCCGCTGCGCTGCGCCATCGCCAGTTCCTGATGGAAGGCGAGTTCGAAGCTGTGGCGGTTGGCCAGCCCGGTGAGTCCATCGCGATGGGCCTGGCGCCGCCAGTGCGCGATGCGCAGGCCGAGCCAGCAGGCCGACACCAGCGTCACTGCCGCCAGGCATGCGGTCGGCGCGAACCAGCGGCCGGTGGTCAGCGCGTACAGCAGGCTGCCGGCCACGATCAAGGCCAGCATCACCGGCAAGGCCAGCCACGGCCAGCGCCGCTGGCGGACCGAATAGGTCATGCCGAGCACGGCGAGCAGGGCCAGCAGCGCCGAGGTGGCGATTTGCTGGTTCTTCGACAAGGGCGTGATCGCATGTCCGCCGAGCAGCATCGCGGCCACGTTGGCCTGATATTCGGCGCCGTTCATCCAGCTTTCGTGTGACATCGGAGTCAGGAAGCGCTGGCCCAGGCCGGTGGCGCCGACGCCCACGATCACCCGCCGGCCGCGCAGCGCTTGCGCCGGCACACGACCTTCCAGCACGTCGACGTAGGACAGTTGCGGGAAGCTGCCGGGCGGCCCGGCGTAGCGGACCCCGACGTAGTCGTCGCGATGCCAGCGATAAGGCATCGCGTCCGCTTGTCCGGCATCCGATGCCAGGCCGGGCCACGGCGGGGCGAGGCCGGCCAGGGCCACGCCCAGGGCCGGCCAGTGCGCATTGCCCAGGCCGGCGCGCAGGTAGATGCCGCGCGACACGCCGTCGGCATCGATCTCGATGTCGGTATGTGCCAGCCCGGCCGCGGCGCGGCCGATGGCCGGCACCGGCAGCAGTTCCTGCGGCATCTCGCCGGCGTCGGTGCTGCTGGTGGTCACCGGCAGCACGGTGTTGCCGTTGCGGCGCAGCGCCGCGGCCAGCCGCGCATCGTTGTCCGGGTCGGCCTGGTCGGGTTCGCTCAGCACCAGGTCCAGCGCCACGCGCTTGACGCCGGCCGCGCTCAGCCGGTCGAGCAGTCGCGCGTGGGTGCTGCGCGGCCACGGCCACTGCCCGAGCGCCTGCAGGCTGCGGTCGTCGACCAGCACCAGCACCACCGTGGAATCGGGCGTGTAGCGCCAGTGCGTCACCAGCGTGTCGTAGAGCGTGTTGTCCAGCCGCCACAGGCCGTCGGACAGGCCGAGCGCGGCGGCCAGCAGTGCCGCCGCCGCGGCCGCAAGCCAGCGTAGCGGCGTGGGCGCCTTCATAGCAGCAACCACAACAGCAGCGCGCCGGCACCGCCGCCCAGATAGCAGCCGCGGCACGGCAGCGAGATCGCCTGGGTCGGCGAGAACGGCGCCGCGTAGCCGTCGTCGTCCACCTCCTGCACGCGCACGTACCAGGTGCCGCCGCGCGGACGCGGCAGCGAGATCTGCGGGGTGTCGAGGGTGCGGTCGAGCAGCAGCGGCGCGGCGAAGTCCGGCGTGCGCGCGATCTGCACGTGGTAGCGCTGGCCCGGCTCGCCGGCCTGCCAGCGCAGCGTCAGCTGGCCCTTGGCCGCTTCCGGCGGCTGCAGCGACGGGTCCAGCGGCGCGTCGCTGATCCGCAGCAGCAGCGGTTGTCCGAACGGGCCCTGGCGCCCCTGCGCATCGCGCGAGGCCACGCGCCAGAAGTATTCGCCGGGAGGCAACTGCACCGGCGCGCGCAGCCGGGTGGCGTCGGTCGCGCGCTCGAACAGCAGCTCGCTGAACTGGGCATCGCGCGCCAGCTGCAGCACGGTGGCGGTGGCATCGGTGCTGCGGGTCCATTCGAAGCGCGGATGCGGCGTGCGCAATTGCTGCTGCTGCAAGGGTTGCAGCGTCAGCGGCGGCAGCGGCGTGGCCCACACCTGCAGCGGCCGTTCGGCGTCCTCGCCTTCCACGCCGGTGGCGGCGATGCCGCGTACCAGCAACAGCAGGCGGCCGGCGGGCAGGTCGTCCAGGGCGATCTGCGCCTGCGTGGTCTGGCGCGCGAAGCGCAGCACCTGGCGGCGCTCGGCATCCACCGCTTCGACCCGGTACGCGGCCGCGCCGGGCAGCGGTTGCCAGGCCAGCAGATACGGCGCGCGGTCGAGGCGGCTGCGCGCCTCGTCGAGCGCCGGCGCGGGAAGCAGCTGTTCCTGCAGCGGCGAGGCGTCGGCGGCCATGCGCGAGGCCTCGCCGGGATGCAGCACCTGCCGGCCGTGGGTATTGCCGACCTGCACGACGCCGTGCAGCACCTCGGTGGCGGCCAACTGGCCGTCGCCGCCGGCGGCGGCGCGGAAGCGGGTGCCGCGCACGCTGCTGGTGCCGGCCGGGGTCTGGATGATGTAGCGCGACGCCGGGCCCTGGGCCGGGACCACCTCGTTGCTGGCGCGGCCCTGTTCCAGCCGCACGCGGGTATCGACCATGCCGGTGGCGCCGTAGCGGGCGAGTTGGTCGAAGCGCACGCGGCTGTTCTCGCGCACCTGCATCTGCGAACCGTCGGCGAACTGCACGGTCACGCTGGCCTCGGCCTCGGTCTGCAATGCGCTGCCGATCGGCAGCAGCATGCCCTCATGGACCGGTGCCGGCGCCGCGCCGACGCCGCGCACGCTGGCCACGCCGCGCAGCGCGATCACCCGCGCCGGCGCCGGTTGCACCCGCAGCCAGGCGATCGGGAAGCGCAACGGCTGCCCCGGCGGCAGCGCATAGGGGTCGGACACGCCGTTGTGCCGGCCCAGGCGCTGCCAGTCCAGGCCGGGCTTGAGGTAACGGTCGCTGAGTTGCCACAGGGTGTCGCCGGGGCGGACGCGATAGATCCAATCCTGGGCCGCGGCCGGAGGCGCGGCGGTCAGCACCGCGCAGGCCAGCAGCAAGGCGAGCAGCCGCCAGACGGGCAGGGGCAGGGCACGGCGGGAGGGGGTGCGGTTCTGGCTGCTCAACATCTCGCCCTGGCAAGGACCGGGTGCGCGACGCCGGACGGGCCGGGCCTGTGGATTTCCCCTGGTCGTGATGTCGCGGAGGGAGCCGGACCACTCGTCCCGCCACTGGGTGGCCGAACCGCGGGATCATCGCCAACCGATCCCATCCGTGACATGAATCTCAGAATAGCAGTGCCGACATCTTGCGCCGGTAGCGGCCGACCAGGTCCTCGTCCTCGATCACCCGGAACGCGTCGATCAGCGACTTCCTGGGCAGGCCGTCCTCGAAGCTGCGGTCCTGGCGCAGCATCTCCAGGAACTGCTCCAGCGCCGCTTCGTCCTCGCCGCCGACCAGGCGCTGCACGCCGAGCAGGTAGCGCGACTTCAGGTCGGCCGGGTCCTGCGCGATCGCCGCCTGCAGCGTCTGCACCGGCGGCGCCGCCTGCAACGCGCCGACGAAGCCCAGCCGCGCCCGCGCGCGCACCGCGCGCTCGTCGGTGGCCAGGTTGGCAGGCAGCGCGTCGATCAACGCCTCGGCTTCGCTGGCCGCACCGGTCTTCACCAGCGCCAGCGCCAGGTCCAGCTTCAGTTCGTCCTTGTCCGGCTCGGCGGCCACCGCGTCGCGCAGGCGCAGCACCTCGGCCTGCGGGTCCAGCGGCGCCGCGGGAGCGTCGTCCTGGACCTCGGCCGGCGCCGGCAGCGGCGCGATGCCGTGCTGGGTCAGGAACTCGCGCAGCTGGCCTTCGGGCATGGCGCCGGGGAAGCCGTCGACCAGCTGCCCGTCCTTGACCAGGAACACGGTCGGCACCGAGCGGATCTGGAACGCGGCGGCGATCTGCTGCTCCTGGTCCACATCGACCTTGGCCAGCTCGAACGCGCCGTGGTACTCGGCGGCCAGCTTCTCCAGGATCGGGCTCAGGGTCTTGCACGGGCCGCACCAGGGCGCCCAGAAGTCCACCAGCACGGGGGTCTGCAGCGATTTCTGCAGCACTTCCGCTTCGAAGGTCTCGGTCTTGGCGTCGAAAACGTGGGGCATGTCGGACATGGGGGGCATCGTGGCTGGCGAAGAATGATGGGTTCTATGGTGGCAGACCGGCGGCGACGCAAGGGCGCGCAGGCCGGCGATGGCCTCCACGCCGGCGCCGCGGCGATCGCGGCCGTGCCGGGCACGCAGGGTGCCAGCCGCGGCCGCAGCGGCGACAATGGGCGCTTGGCGCGCCGCGGTGGCGTGGCGGCGCAGGTGCCCGGAGACACGATGGCCAACCGATACGATCAGGCGCTGCGCTATGCAGGGCCGTTGCTGGCGCTGGCCGCCGTGGCCGCGGTGGTCGGCTTCGGACGGGCGCTGCCGGGCTACCTGCCGTGGTCGCATCCGGTCGCGCTGCTCGGCGCCAGCGGCATCCCCCATGCCTGGGCCTTCGACCTGTTGGCCTTCGTGCTGCCCGGGGCGCTGGCGGTGGCGCTGGCGCTGCGCCTGCTGCAGCGCAGCGGCCCTGGCGCGCCCTGGTCGCTGCGCGTCGGCGGCCAGTTGCTGCTGCTGGCCGGGCTGGCCTTCGCCGGCATGGGCCTGCTGCCGCTGGATCCGGCCGACCTGGAATCGCGCGCCACCCAGTTGCATGCCAGCGCCTGGCTGCTGTGGGTGGTGGCGCTGGTGGCGGCGGCCAGCCTGCTGGCCGTCGGCGCCTGGCGCCAGCCCGGCGCGCGCGGCTGGGCGCGGGCCGCGCTGGCGGTGGCGCTGCTGGCCGCGCTCGGCGCGTTCGCACTGGACGCGCTGCTGTCGGCGGCGGTGGCGCAGCGGCTGGTGTTCGCGCTGTGGTGGGCCTGGCTGGCGCTGCTGGCCTGCTGGCCCGGGCCGCAGGCGCTGTCGCGCCGCGGCTGAAACCGTCGCCGCCGCGCAATCGGCGCCGTCCCGCAGCGCATCGAACCGGCCCGGCGCGAGGCCGTTGCGCGGTCCACCCGCCGCGCCGGCCGGCGCGGTCAGGGTGGTTTTCCCCGTATCCGACGCACTGGCAGCGATGCGCGTCGGGCTCGCCGGCCCGGTCGCAGGCGAGCGGCGTCGGCACCGCTCGTCGCCACGATTGGAGCCGCCTGCTGCGCTGCGGTACCCTTGCCTGCTTTGTTGCCGCCTGGCCCTTGCCCGTTTCCATGTCCGCCGTCGAGCCCACCGCCTACGACCCGCAGCAGGTCGAATCGTCCGCCCAGCAGTTCTGGGACGCCACCCGCGCCTTCGAGGTCAACGAGACCTCCGACAAGCCCAAGTTCTACTGCCTGTCGATGCTGCCGTATCCGTCCGGTGCGCTGCACATGGGCCACGTGCGCAACTACACGATCGGCGACGTGATCAGCCGCTACCAGCGGATGAACGGCAAGAACGTGCTGCAGCCGATGGGCTGGGACGCGTTCGGCCTGCCGGCCGAGAACGCCGCGATCAAGAACAAGACCGCGCCGGCGAAGTGGACCTACGCCAACATCGAACACATGCGCAGCCAGCTCAAGTCGCTGGGCTATGCGATCGACTGGTCGCGCGAATTCGCCACCTGCCGTCCCGAGTACTACGTGCACGAGCAGCGCATGTTCACCCGGCTGATGCGCAAGGGCCTGGCCTATCGCCGCAATGCGGTGGTGAACTGGGATCCGGTCGACCAGACCGTGCTGGCCAACGAGCAGGTCATCGACGGCCGCGGCTGGCGCTCCGGCGCGCTGGTGGAGAAGCGCGAGATCCCGCAGTGGTTCCTGCGCATCACCGACTACGCGCAGGAGTTGCTGGACGGCCTGGACCAGCTGCCGGGCTGGCCGGAATCGGTCAAGACCATGCAGCGCAACTGGATCGGCCGTTCCGAAGGCCTGGAGATCCAGTTCGAGGTGCGCGACGCCGACGGCGCGGCGCTGGATCCGCTGCGCGTGTTCACCACGCGCCCGGACACGCTGATGGGGGTGACCTTCGTCTCCATCGCCAGCGAACATCCGCTGGCGCTGCACGCGGCCAGGTCCAATCCGCAGCTGGCCGCATTGCTGGCCGAGCTGAAGCAGGGCGGCGTGTCCGAGGCGGAACTGGAGACCCAGGAAAAGCGCGGCATGGACACCGGCCTGGTGGCGGTGCATCCGATCAGCGGCGAGCAGGTCCCGGTGTGGGTCGCCAATTTCGTGCTGATGGGCTACGGCACCGGCGCGGTGATGGCGGTGCCCGGCCACGACCAGCGCGACTTCGAGTTCGCCAACAAGTACGCGCTGCCGATCCGCCAGGTGATCGCGCTGACGGCGCCGAAGAACGACGAGGAGCGCACCTGGGAGTCGAGCGTCTGGCGCGACTGGTACACCGACAAGACCCGCGAGTTCGAACTGGTCAACTCGGCCGAGTTCGACGGCCTGGACTACCACGGCGCGTTCGAGGCGCTGGCCGAGCGCTTCGAGCGCAAGGGCCAGGGCCAGCGCCGCATCAACTACCGCCTGCGCGACTGGGGCGTCAGCCGCCAGCGCTACTGGGGCTGCCCGATCCCGGTGATCTACTGCGCCAGCTGCGGCGCGGTGCCGGTGCCGGAAGACCAGCTGCCGGTGCTGCTGCCGGAGAACGTGGCGCTGAGCGGCACCGGTTCGCCGCTGAAGACCGATCCGGAATGGCGCAAGACCACCTGCCCGCAGTGCGGCGCGGCGGCCGAGCGCGAGACCGACACCTTCGACACCTTCATGGAGTCGAGCTGGTACTACGCGCGCTACACCTCGCCCGGCGCCAAGGACATGGTCGACAAGCGCGGCAACTACTGGCTGCCGGTGGACCAGTACATCGGCGGCATCGAGCACGCGATCCTGCACCTGATGTATTTCCGCTTCTTCCACAAGCTGCTGCGCGACGCGCGCCTGGTGGACAGCGACGAGCCGGCGACCAACCTGCTGACCCAGGGCATGGTGATCGCCGAGACCTACTACCGCGACAACGGTGACGGTTCCAAGGACTGGATCAACCCTGCCGACGTGGATGTGCAGCGCGACGAGCGCGGCCGCATCGTCGGCGCCACCCTGGTCGCCGACGGCCAGCCGGTGCAGATCGGCGGCACCGAGAAGATGTCCAAGTCCAAGAACAACGGCGTGGACCCGCAGGCGATGGTCGGCAAGTACGGCGCCGACACGGTGCGCCTGTTCTCGATGTTCGCCGCGCCGCCGGAGCAGTCGCTGGAGTGGAACGAGGCCGGCGTGGACGGCATGGCGCGGTTCCTGCGCCGGCTGTGGGCGCAGGTCCACAAGCATGTCGCCGACGGTGCCGCCCCGGCGCTGGATGCGGCCGCGCTGGGCGCCGAGCACAAGGCGCTGCGGCGCAAGACCCACGAGACCATCGGCAAGGTCGCCGACGACTATGGCCGCCGCCACAGCTTCAACACCGCCATCGCCGCGGTGATGGAGCTGACCAATGCGCTGGCCAAGTTCGACGACGCCGGCGACCAGGGCCGCGCGGTGCGCCAGGAAGCGCTGGAAGCGGCGGTGCTGCTGCTCAACCCGATCACTCCGCATGCCAGCCACGCGCTGTGGCAGGCGCTGGGACATGCGCCGACGCTGCTGGAAGATCTGCCGTTCCCGCAGCCGGACCCGGCCGCGCTGGTGCGCGACGCGCTGACCCTGGCGGTGCAGGTCAACGGCAAGCTGCGCGGCACCATCGAGGTCGCGGCCGACGCCCCGCGCGAGCAGATCGAGGCGCTGGCCCAGGCCGAGCCGAACACCGCCAAGTTCCTGGAAGGCCTGAGCATCCGCAAGATCATCATCGTGCCGGGCAAGATCGTGAACCTGGTGGCGGCGTGAACCGCGCCGCCGCGGTCGTACGCGTTGCCGCGGCGCCGGCTGCGGCGGCGCCGTCGGCGCGCGCTTCGGCTCGTCTCAACCCTCGTTCACGCGGCATCGGGCAGGCTAGCCGCCTGTTGCCGCGCCCAGCCGGCTCCTCCAGACTGTGTCCATGACCCGACTCCTGCTCGCCCTCGTCCTCGCGACGACCCTGACCGCCTGCGGTTTCCATCTGCGCGACAAGCTGACCCTGCCGGCCGGCACGCCCTCGGTGAAGGTGGTCTCCTCGGCGCCGTACAGCGAGCTGGTGAAGCTGCTCGAACGCGGCCTGCGCGCCGCCGGCGCGGAGATCGCGCCGAAAGAGGTCAACACCGGCGTGGCGCGCCTGGAAGTGCTGTCCGAGCGCTGGGGCGACCTGCCGATCGCGCTCGACGCCGAAGGCCGCGCCCAGGAGTACAGCCTGCGCTATGCGGCGATCTTCGTGTTCCGCCGCGCCGACGGCAGCGTGCTGGTGCCGCAGCAGGTGATCGAGCTGTCGCGCGACTACGTGTCGCCGCCGACCGACGCCACCGGCACCACCACCGAGCGCGAGATCCTCGCCGACGAACTGCGCCGCGAGATGTCGGCCTCGATGCTGCGCCGGATCGACAGCGTGGTGCGCGCCGAAGTGCGCAACGGCAAGAACGTCAACGAGGCGCCGCCTGCCGCCACCGGCACGCCGGTCGAAGGCAAGCCGGACCCCGGCACGCCGCCGGCGACCTCGCCGCAGCCTTGATCCGCCGGCCACCGCCCGCCGCCCGCCGCTCGCCCGTAGCGGGCGATCCGCTGGCGGCGCGCAGCGACAGGCCCTAGGTTGCCGCCATGGAATTGCGTCCCGAACAACTCGTCACCCAGCCGGCCGCGCAGCCGCTGCATCCGGTCTACCTGATCGCCGGCCCGGAAACCCTGCGCGTGCTCGAGGCCGCCGACGCGGTGCGTGCGCGTGCGCGCGCCGAAGGCATCGGCGAGCGCGAGGTGTTCGACGCCGACGGCCGCGAGTTCGACTGGAGCCAGCTGTATTCCAGTTTCAATGCGCCGAGCCTGTTCAGCCCGCGCCGGCTGATCGAACTGCGCCTGCCCAGCGGCAAGCCCGGCAAGGAAGGCGGCGAGGTGATCAGCGCGTTCTGCGCCGATCCGCCGCCGGACGTGGTGCTGCTGATCACCTGCAACGAATGGAGCAAGGCGCACCAGGGCAAGTGGGCCGACGCGGTCGGCCGGCTCGGGGTGATCGCGGTGGCCTGGGCGATCAAGCCGCACGAACTGGGCGACTGGATCGAGCGCCGCCTGCGCAGCAAGGGCCTGCGCGCCGATGCCGGCGCGGTGCAGCGCCTGGCCGAGCGGGTCGAAGGCAATCTGCTGGCCGCCGCGCAGGAGATCGACAAGCTGGCGTTGCTGGCCGACGGGCAGAGCCTGGACGTGGCGGCGATGGAGTCGCTGGTCGCCGACGCCGCGCGCTACGACGTGTTCCGCCTGGCCGAGGCCACCCTGGCCGGGCAGGCGCCGGTGGTCGGACGCATGCTCGCCGGGCTGCGCGCCGAGGGCGAAGCGGTGGCGGCCTTGCTGCCGATCCTGATCAAGGAACTGCTGCGCACCGCGGCGCTGGCCAAGGTCCAGGCGGCCGGCGGCAACCTGGCCGCGGAGATGAAGGGGCAGGGCATCTGGGAGTCGCGCCAGGCGCCGTTCAAGCGCGCCCTGCAGCGGCATGCCGAACCGCGCCGCTGGGAGCGCTTCGCCGCCGAAGCAGGACGCATCGACCGCATCGCCAAGGGCCGCGCCGACGGCGACGCCTGGATCGCGCTGGAGCGCCTGCTGCTGGCCATCGCCGAGGCGCGGGCGGTGCGGTTGTTGGTGGTATGACCGCCGGGATTGGGGATTCGGGATTCGGGATTGGCAACAGCGGCGATCCCGTGGCGTCGGATGTCCGCGCAGAAGTTGCCGCCGTTGACGAATCCCGAATCCCGAATCCCCAATCCCGGCCTCTCAGCCTGATCTACGGCGGCACCTTCGACCCGATCCACAACGGCCACCTGGCGATCGCGCGGGCGGCGCGCGATGCGTTCGGGGTGCCGGTGCGGCTGATGCCGGCCGCCGATCCGCCGCATCGCGACGCGCCGGGCGCCAATGCGCGGCAGCGCTGCGAGATGCTGGCGCTGGCGATCGACGGCGAAGCCGGGCTGTTGCTCGACCGGCACGAACTGCAGCGAGCGCTGGCGCAGCCGGGCGTGGCCTCGTACAGCATCGACACGGTGCGCGAGCTGCGCGCCGAACTCGGCGCCGCCGCGCCGCTGGCGCTGCTGATCGGCGCCGACAGCTTCGTCGGCTTCAACGCCTGGCGCGACTGGCGCAGCCTGCTCGACACGGCGCACCTGGTCGTCGCCGACCGTGCCGGCAGCGGCTGGGAACGCGCCTTGCCGGCCGAACTGGCGCAGGCGGTGGCCGGGCGCTGGGCGGCGTCGCCGCAGGCGCTGGCCGGCGCGCCGGGTGGCCTGCTGTGGTGCCTGCGGCAGCCGCTGCGCAGCGAATCGGCCAGCCAGGTGCGCGAGCGCATCGCCGCCGGCGGCGACTGGGCGGCGCTGGTGCCGGCCGCGGTCGCGGACTACATCCGTGCCGCCGGGCTGTATGCGGCGGCCCCCAGCGGCGCCCGCGCCGACTAGCTGAATACGCGTCTTCGCGTAGTTCCCTATAATTCGCCCATTCCATCGAGTTCGCACCTTTGTCCAGTCAAGCCCACGTCATCAAGACCCAACTGCCCAACCCGCCGCCGTCGTTGCCGGTACTGCTCGCCCACGTCCGCAACGCGCTCGACGAGCTCAAGGCCAAGGACGCGGTGGAAATCGACGTGCGCGGCAAGTCCAGCGTCACCGACTACATGATCGTCGTCTCCGGTACCTCCACCCGCCACGTCAAGTCGATCGCCGACGAAGTGATCAAGCACGCCAAGAAGCTGGACGTGATGCCGCTGGGCGTGGAAGGCGAGCGCGAGGCCGAGTGGGTGCTGGTCGATCTCGGCGACGTGGTGGTGCACGTGATGCTGCCGCGGGTGCGCGAGTTCTATGCGCTGGAGCGGCTGTGGACGGTCGGCGACCAGCCGCCGAGCGACGCGGACGACGACGCGCGCGATGCCTGATCCGACGCCCCGGCGCGACGACGCGCCGGTGGCGGATGCAAGCCCGGGCCTGACCCTGTCGGCCGCATTGCCGGGCGCCGGCAATGCGCTACGCAGCGCCGCTGGCGAGCGCTTCGACAGCCTGGTGGTGCAGCTGGAGCGCAGCCGCGGCGAACTCGCCGCCTGGCGCGAGGCCTTGCCGCGCTGGCAGCAGCGCTTCCACGAACAGGTGCAGCCCTTGCTGCAGCGGCGCGACCAGTTGCACGTCGAGCGCGTGCTGGCGCTGGATGCGGCGGGCATGGCGCAGAAGCTGGGCAAGAGCGACCGCGCCGCGCTGTCGGCGCAGCTCTGCGCGCTGATCGAGCCGTTGATCGACGAGGTTGGCCTGCATGACCTCAAGCCGCTCTACGACCGCCATGCGGAAACCTCCTACGACGAACGCATCGCCGCCTCGGATGCGGCGCTGCGCGGGTTGATCGCCGTGCATTTCGGTGTGGACGCCGATGCCCTGCCGTATCTGGCATCGCCGCAGGCGTTGTTCGAGCGCCTGCAGCAGCGCCGCCGGCAGACCCAGGTCGCGGCGGTCGCACGCAAGGCGAAGAAGGCGCAGCGCGCCGCCTCGGCGGCGCCGGCGCCGGCGTTCGATCCGCAGACCGCGTTACGCGAGGTGTACCGCAGGCTGGCCGCGGCGCTGCATCCGGACCGCGAGGCCGATCCGTTGCAGCGCGAGCGCAAGACCGCGCTGATGCAACGGCTCAACGCGGCCTATGCCGATGCCGACCTGCTCGGCCTGCTCGAATTGCAGTTGCAGGCCGGCCAGCTCGACGCCGCCGCGCTGGCGGCGATGGCCGAACCCCGCATCGAGCGCTACAACCGCATGCTCGGCGAGCAATTGCAGGCCACCCAGGACGAGCTGCGCCGAATCGATGCCGCGTTCAAGGCCGACTACGCGGTGTTCGGCACGCGCCGGCTCAAGCCGGAGCGCTTGCATGCGGCGATGGCCGAGATCAAGCGCGCGCTGCAGGACGAGATCGACGAACTGGCCGAGGACCTGCGCGAACTGCGGCAGGCGCCGGCGCTGCGGCATTGGCTCAAGCGGCAGCACCCGCACCCGCCGCAAATCTCGCGCGAGGCCATGCTGTTCCAGGCCATGCTGGACGACGCGCAGCGCGACGAGTAGCGCGCAGCAGGCAGGTGCAAGTGCGATGGCGGGTGGTCTGCCCATGGCGCGCTATGGACGCGGCCGGTAAAAGCGGTCGCGGCTGAAGCCGCTCCTACAGGGAGGGCGGCTGGCTCCGCGACCAGGGCGCTACAGCCGCGCGCCGATCGCCGGGCCGCGCCGCGGCTATCATGCCGGCATGAAATGCAGACTCATCGCCACCGGCGAACGCGCGCCCGCCTGGGTCGCGCAGGGCTTCGCCGAATACCGCAAGCGCCTGTCGCACTGGCTGCCGCTGGAACTGGTCGAGATCGAACCGGGGTTGCGCGGCAAGGGCCGCGACGCGCAGCGCGCGATCGAGGACGAAGGCCGCCGCGTGCTCGCTGCGCTGCCGAAGAACGCGCTGGTGGTGGCGCTGGACGTGCCCGGCAAGCCGTACAGTTCCGAACAGCTGGCGCAGCGCATGGAACACTGGCGCGGCCAGGGCCGCGACCTGGCGCTGCTGATCGGCGGTCCCGAAGGCCATTCGCCCGAGGTGCTGGCAGTGGCCGGCGAATCCTGGTCGCTGGGTCCGCTGACCCTGCCGCACATGCTGGTGCGGCTGGTGGTGGCCGAACAGCTGTACCGCGCCGCGGCGATGCTGGCCAACCATCCCTATCATCGCGCATGACCGCCAGGCTCGCCTGATTCGCCCCGCGCCTGCACGACGCGCCAGCCGCGCGTCGCCCGCGGCGCCGGCGCGACGCCGGCAACGCAATCGCCGCGCGACTGGCGCAGGTCGGCACAAACAAAAAAGCCCGGGCTCGCGCCCGGGCTCTTCCGTGTATCGCAACGCGTTCGATCAGTTGAACGTGTACTTCGCGCCCACCGTGAAGTAGCGGCCGACCGCGCCGCTGAAGTGCAGCGGGTTGTAGTTGACGCCGCCGTAGGTGGACGGATCCAGCGGCGCGATCCGGTCGAACACGTTCTGCACCGAGGCGTTGAGTTCGAACGCCTCGGTGACGTTCCAGCGGCCGGACAGGTCGAAGGTGGTGAACGAGGCGATCTTCTCGACCGGGCTGCCGTCGGCATAGAACGCCAGGTAGTCGCCGCCGCGGCTGTCCTTGTTCTCGATGCTGGCGATGTAGTTGACCACGCCGCTGACGCTCCAGCTGCCCTGCTTCCAGGTGCTGCCGACGTTGACCCGGTCCTGCGGGGTGCCGATGCAGTTGGTCACGTCGCAGTTGCCGTGGGTGCCGACGTAGTCGTAGGTGGTGTCGCCTTCGGTGCGCTCGAACTTGAGCAGGTGGCTCCATTGCGCGTCCAGCTCCAGCTGGCCCGGACCGATGACGAAGGTCTGGCGGATGTCGGTATCGATGCCGCGCACGCGCGAGGAATTGGCGTTCACGTAATCGGTGTTCACCGCCAGGATGGTGCCGCTGTTGGCCACACCGCCGATGTCGTTGCTGTCGCGCAGGACGTCGCCGGCGAGGATCGCGTCGCGCGTGTTGCCCTGCGCGATCTCGTTGGTACGCTTGATTTCCCACGCGTCCACGGTCAGCGAGGTGCTGGCGGTCGGCTGCAGCACGAAGCCCACCGAGTAGCTCTTGGACTCTTCCGGGGTCAGCGCCGAATTGGGGCGGGTGATGATCGCCACCGAGCGCGCGGTGCATTCGTTGGCCGGATCGATCGCGCAGCGGATCGGGTCGACCGCATTGGAGAACGCGGCCAGGCCGCCGTCGCCGTTCTCGGCCGGGTTCGGCGCGCGGAAGCCTTCGGCGTAGCTGGCGCGCAGGGCGATCCAGTCGGCCGGCGTCCACTTCACCCCCAGCTTCGGCGTGGCCTTGCTGTCGCCGCTCTCGTACTTGTCGTAGCGCACCGCCGCCGACAGTTCCAGTTGCTCCAGCACCGGCGCCGACAGCTCGGCATAGGCGGCGTAGACGTTCTGGGTGCCGTCGTAGGACGAGTAGCCCAGGCCGATGATGTCGCCGATGTCGGTGTAGGTCTGCGGGGTCAGGCTGTTGCTGGTGCGGCGCCATTCGGTGCCCAGCGCCAGGCCCAGCGGGCCGCCCTGCAGGTCGGCCAGGCTGCGCGAGACGGTGAAGTTGAACATGTCCAGGCTGGACTTGGCGCGCGCGCTGATGGTCGGCGAGATGTAGTCGTACAGCGCCTGCGAGTTCAGCCCGGCGTCGTCGCCGATGCGCCAGGTGCCGGCCGGGCAGGCCGGGTTGCCGAGCACGCACCGCACCGCGCTGTAGCGCAGGAAGCCGGTGCGCTTGTTGACCAGGTCGGTGCCCGAATGCAGGTAGGCGGTGTCGTAGCTCCACTCGCCCCAATTGCCCTTGACCCCGGCCAGGAAGCGGTTGAACTCGTTGGTGTTGTCGGTCACCCGCGGGCCGACGTCCCAGGCGCTGTAGCGCAGGCGCGCGGCGTAGGGCAGCGGGTTGTCGGGATGGCCGGCGTAGAGCACGGTGGCGCCGGCGCCGCTGTTGGCATTGACCGGGCCGCCGGGATAGCCCCAGCCGCCGGACACGCCGGACGGGGTGTTGGAGAACACGGTTTCCTTCTTCGAGTAGCCGATCTCGGTGTAGATCTCGCCGCCCTCGCCGAAGGCGAAGCTGGCGCGGCCGAACACGTTGACGTACTTCTCCTCCGGGCTCAGGTCGCGGTATTGCTGGACCGCATCGCCCAGGCAGCCCTGGGCCTGCGCGGTGGCGTCGGTCTGGCCGGGGATGGTGCTGACGCTGGCGCAACCGGGCAAGGCCACCAGTTGCGGCGTGGCCGCGTTGTTGAACACCGAGCCGTTCGGGCCGGCGCCGCCGGCGGTGCCGCCACTGAGATAGGCGCCGGTGATGAACTGTATGTCGGCGGGGTCGTAGCCGTAGCGGCGGATGTCGCCGGTGCCGATCCACTTGCGGTCCTTGCGGTCGCTGATCTTGATCGCGTCGGACTTGCCCACGTCCAGACTGAAGAACGCGTTCCAGCCGTCGTTGGCGAAGTTGCCGGTGCCGGCGGTCAGGGTCGCCTTGCGCGCGTTGCCGTCGCTGTCGCCGGACATGCCGTAGGAGCCGCGCAGGATCGCGCCTTCGAAGTCGCTGCGCAGGATGATGTTGACCACGCCGGCGATGGCGTCGGAGCCGTAGATCGCCGAAGCGCCGTCCTTCAGGATGTCGATCCGCTCGACCGCGTCCAGCGGGATGGTGCTCAGGTCGGTGAACACCTTCTGGCCGTCGTCGGCCAGGCCGTAGGTGGCCATGCGCCGGCCGTTCAACAGCACCAGGGTGGAGCCGGCGCCCAGGCCGCGCAGCGAGATGCCGGCACCGCCGCCGGCGAAGCCGTTGCCGAAGCTCTTGGGAATCGAACCGGCGCCGTCGGAGGTCAGCGTCTGCAGGTATTCGGCCACCGTGCTCTTGCCGGTGCGGTCGATTTCCTGGCGGGTGACCACCTGGACCGGGGACGGGGTCTCGGTGTTGGTGCGGGGGATGTTGGAGCCGGTGACGGTGATGCGGTCGAGGTTGGTGGCCGCTTCTTGTGCGAATGCGGGGGTGGCCGCGGCGGTCGCGAGGGCGCTGCTCACGCACGCGCACAGGACAAGGCGGCGGGTCGCACGCCGTTGCTGCTGGATGTTCACAGTTTCTCTCCTAACTGGAAACGCGAGTTGTACGGCTAAAAATCGCAAGGGCGCCGACCTGTCCCGGTCGGACGCGTGCCATGTACTTGCAGGTATTGTGAAATTTCAGTGAAGCCTGGCGATGCAGCCGTCCCGCCGCGGGGTGTCGCAGCGGGACGGACGCAGCTACCTCAACGGCCCAGGGAAAAATCCACCGGGACCAGTCCATAAGCCTGAACCGGCACTCCTTGCTGCAGTGCGGCATGGAACTTCCAGCGCTTCAGCACCTGCTCGCGCGCGGCCTGATCCAGGATCCGGTGGCCGCTGCTCTTGGCGATGCTGACCTCCAGCGGCTGGCCGTCGACGCCGACCAGCACGCGCAGCAACACGCTGCCCTGCAAGCCGTCGCGCAGCGCATCGCGCGGGTAGGGCGGGGCCGGCGCACGCAGGTACTGCAGCTGCATGCCGGCGACCGGTGCGCTGACCTGATCCGGCGGCACGCTCGGCTCGGCCGCGGTCGGGGCCGGATCGGCGGCCTCGGCCTGCATCGGCATCGGGCTGGTGTCGGCCAGCGGCGCCTGCACCGGGGTCGGGACCGGCACGGCGGTCGGCACCCGCGGCTGGGTCATGGGCCGCTTCTCGGGCTGCACCGTGGCTTGCGGCGGCGTTGGAGTGACCGGAACCACGATCGGTTGCTGCCAGATGGGTTGCGCCTTGGCCGGCTCCTGCGGCGGCGCCACGTGCGAGAGCGGGATCAGCAACAGCAGCATGGCCAACAGGTGCAGGCCGATCGCGGCGCTGAGCGCCAGGATCCGCGACAGGTCGATACCGAACGAGGGAGCGGGGAGTTGCGTGCGAACCATGATCCACCTCCATGATGAAGTGCGTCTTGTGGACTTGCGGTACGACCAAACGCGCCAGCGCGGCGGACGGGGTCGATGCGGCCCCCGCCCGCGCCTTCGACATTGCGCCTGTTGCCGTCGCCATGGCAAGCATCGCCGGCGGACCCGCACGCCAGCCCGGCGCCACGGCATCGCATGGGCGCAGAAACGACGACGGCGCCCGCAGGCGCCGTCGTCGGCAAGCTGGTGCGGGCGGGGCTTACTTGCCCAGTTCGAACACCACGTCCAGGTTGACCGACACGCTGCTTTCGCCGGTCGCCACCGGGGTGCTGTCCATCTCCGCCTTCATCGCCATCGTGCGCATCATCGGCATCGGGCGCACGCCGCCGCCGCTGCCTTCGGAGATGCTGACGATGCGGCGCACGCGCAGGCCCAGCGACTTGGCGTAGGTCTGCGCGCGGGACTGCGCCTTCTTCAGCGCATCGACCCGGGCCTGGTCGTACAGCGGTTCCGGATCGTCGATCTCGAAGGTGGGGCCGTTGATCTGGTTGGCGCCCTGCGCGGCCAGCGCGTCCAGCACCTTGCCGAGCTTGGCGATGTCGCGCACTTTCAGGTTGACCGAGTTGCTGGCCTGGTAGCCGAGGATCTGCGGCGCCTGGTTCTCGACGTACTTGTACTGCGGGCTGAGATTGATGCCGCTGGTCTGCACGTCCTTGTCGGCGATGCCGGCGGCGCGCACCGCGGCCAGCACCTTGGTCATCTGCTCGGCGTTCTGGCGCATCGCCGCGGCGCTGTCGCTGGCCTGGGTGACCACGCCGGCCGACAGCGTGGCCACATCCGGCGCGTGCCTGGCCTCGGCCTGGGCGGCGATGTTGAGCAGGGTGCCGTCGGCGGGCACGGCATAGCCCGGTGCGGCGGTTTGGGCATGGGCGGTCATCGTGCCTCCTAGGGCGAGGGTCAGGGCCAGCAGCAGCGGACGGATGGAGGGTGCACGCATTGGAGGTTCTCCTTGAAAGTGAGGCGAGGGTGTTGCCGCGACGATGAACGCGTCGTGATTCGGAGCGGGGTCGAGTGTGCGCCTCCGGAATTAGCGATCGTTCAGTCAGGCCCGCCGGGTTATCCTTCAGCCATGCTGTATCTCGCTTCCCGTTCCCCCCGCAGAAACGAACTGCTGACGCGCCTGGGCGTGCCGTTCCGGATCCTCGATCTGGAGGTGCCGGAGGTGCGCGCGGCCGACGAATCTGCGCAAGCCTATGTGCGCCGCGTGGCCTTGGACAAGGCCCGCGCCGGCATGGCGCAGCTGGCCGGTGCGGCCGATGCGGTGGTGCTCGGCGCCGACACCGAGGTGGTGCTGGACGATCGCGTGTTCGGCAAGCCGGCCGACGCCGCCGACGCGGCGGCGATGCTGGCCGCGTTGTCCGCGCGCACCCACCAGGCGATCACCGCGGTGGCGCTGGTCGCCGCGGCGCGCGAGGACGTGCTGCTGGTGCCGACCCAGGTCAGCTTCGCGGCCTTGTCGGCGCAGGACATCGCCGACTACGTGGCCAGCGGCGAGCCGATGGGGCGCGCCGGCGCCTATGCGATCCAGGGCGGCGCCGAGCGCTTCGTCAGCCGCCTGGACGGCAGTTATTCCGGGGTGATGGGCCTGCCCCTGCACCAAACTTCCCAACTGCTGCGCGCCTTCGGAGTGCTTTGATGTCGCAAGAGATCCTGGTCAACGTCACACCGCGCGAGACCCGGGTGGCCGTCATCGAGAACGGCATGCTGCAGGAACTGCACATCGAGCGCGGCTGGCGCCGCGGGGTGGTGGGCAACATCTACAAGGGCCGGGTGCAGCGGGTCATGCCGGGCATGCAGGCGGCGTTCGTCGAGGTCGGGCTGGAGCGCGCGGCGTTCCTGCACGCCAACGACGTGGTGCGGCCGGCGCCGGTGGCCAACGGCGACACCGACGAGGCGCCGCCGCTGCCGGTGGCGGCGGGGGTGCCGATCGTGGAGCTGCTGCGCGACGGCCAGGACATCGTGGTGCAGGTGGTCAAGGACCCGATCGGCAGCAAGGGCGCGCGGCTGACCACGCAGATCAGCATTCCCTCGCGTTACCTGGTGCTGCTGCCGCAGTCGCGGGTGATCGGGGTGTCGGCGCGGATCGAGGACGAGGCCGAGCGGCTGCGCCTGAAGACCCTGGTCGCCGACCTGGCCGCCAGCCACGGCGGCTTCGGCTACATCATCCGCACCAATGCCGAGGGCCAGCCGGCCGAGGCGCTGGCCGAGGACATCGCCTATCTGTCGCGGGTCTGGAACGTGGTCGAGCGGCGCGGCCGCGACGGCGCCCCGGCCAGCATCATCTACGAAGACCTGAGCCTGCCGCTGCGCGCGGTGCGCGACCTGATCCGCAAGGACGTGGAGAAGGTCAAGGTCGATTCGCACGAGACCTTCGAACGGCTGCAGGCGTTCGTCGCCAAGTACATGCCGATCCTGGCCGAGCGCCTGGAGCTGTACACCGGCGACCGCCCGATCTTCGATCTGTACGGCGTCGAGGACGAGATCGCGCGCGCGCTCGACAAGCAGGTGCCGCTGAAGTCCGGCGGTTACCTGGTGATCGACCAGACCGAGGCGATGACCACCATCGACGTCAACACCGGCTCGTTCCTGGGCCAGCGCAACCTCGAGGAAACGGTGTTCCGCACCAACCTGGAGGCGGCGCAGGCGGTGGCGCGGCAGCTGCGGCTGCGCAACCTGGGCGGCATCATCATCATCGACTTCATCGACATGGACGACGCCGAGCACCGCCGCCAGGTGCTGCGCACGCTGGAGAAGGCCTTGTCGCGCGACCACGCCAAGACCACGGTGTACGAATTCTCGCCGCTGGGCCTGGTCGAGATGACCCGCAAGCGCACCGTCGAGAGCCTGGAGCGGCAGCTGTCCGAGCCGTGCCCGGAATGCAGCGGGCGCGGTTCGATCAAGACCGCCGAAACCGTGACCTACGAGATCTTCCGCGAGATCACCCGCGCGGTGCGCCAGTTCGACGCCGCGCGGCTGCTGGTGATCGCCTCGAGCAAGGTGGTGGCGCGGATCACCGACGAGGAATCCTCGGCGGTGGCCGAGCTGGAGGAATTCCTCGGCAAGAGCATCCGTTTCCAGGCCGACGAGCAATACCTGCAGGAGCAGTTCGACGTGGTGTTGTTGTGAAGCCGGGATTCGGGATTGGGGATTGGGGATTGGTTGAGCGGCGTGATCGCAACCGGTTGCTGTCCGCGTGCGTCGCTTTGGCGTTTGCGAATCCCCAATCCCGACTACCCAATCCCCGCCGTTGATGCCTACCCCCCTGCGCCGCCGCCTGCGCCTGGCCCGCCGTTTCGCGTTCTACGCGGTGGCGATCGGGCTGGTGTGCGTGGCGCTGGTGGTGGGGGCGCTGAGCCAGGCGCTGCCGTTCGTGGAGCGGCATCCGCAGCGGATCCAGGCCTGGCTCAGCGAGCGCGCCGGGCGCCCGATCCAGTTCGACCGGGTCGAGACCGCGTGGACCCGGCGCGGTCCGCTGCTGCGCCTGGATGGCTTGCGCGTGGGCGCCGGCGATGGCGTGCGCGTCGGCCAGGCCGAGGTGCTGGTGTCGATGTACGCCGGCCTGTTGCCGGGCCGCTCGTTCACCGAGCTGCGCCTGCGCGGACTGGCGCTGACCCTGCTGCGCGGCGCCGACGGCACCTGGTCGGTGCAGGGCCTGCCGACCACCGGGCAGGGCGGCGATCCGCTGGACGCGCTGCAGGGCCTGGGCGAGCTGCAGGTCATCGACGGCCGGCTGGCGGTGCATGCGCCGGAACTGGGCGTGGAGACGACGTTGCCGAAGATCGACCTGCGCCTGCGCGTGGACGGCGACCGCCTGCGCGTCGGTGCGCAGGGCTGGATCGATCCCAGGCAGGCGCCGCTGACCGCGGTGCTGGACATGGACCGCCGGCGCGGCAACGGCCAGGCCTATGTGGCCGCGCGCCCGGCCGAACTGGCCGGTTGGTCGGGGCTGCTGCAGGCCGGCGGCATCCGCATCGACGGCGGCACCGGCCAGGTGCAGGGCTGGGCGCAGTTGCAGCGGCATCGGATCGTCGGGGTCAGCGTCGAGGCCACGCTGCGCGACCTGCGCCTGAGCGGCGCGGCGCCGGTCGCCGGCGCCGCACGGCCGCAGACCGCGTTCACCACCCTGCGCGCCACCGCGCGCTGGCGGCAGATCGACGGCGGCTGGCGGCTGGATGCGCCGCAGTTGCAGATCGGCCAGGCGGGCCAGCCGATGCAGCGCCTGGACGGGCTGACCGTGGCCGGCGGGCGCCGCTTCGCGCTGCTCGGCGAACACCTGGACCTGGCGCCGCTGCTGGCGGTGGCCGCGCTCAGCGACGGCCTGTCGCCGTCCCTGCGCGCCTGGCTGCACGCGGCGCGGCCGCGGCTGCAGCTGACCCAGGTGGCGCTGACCGGCCGCGCCGGCGGGCCGCTGTACGGCCAGGGCCGGCTGAGCGCTCTGGCGTTCGCGCCGGTCGGGCAATCGCCCGGCGTCAGCGGCCTGCGCGGACGCTTCGAGGGCGACGCGCAGGGCGGCGAGCTGGTGCTGGATGCCGCCAGCCCGGTGCGTTTCGACTGGCCCAGCGGGTTCGGCGTGCCCCACGACGTGCAACTGGCCGGGCGCATCGTGGTGTTCCGCGACGGCGAGGACCTGCGCGTGGCGACGCCCGCGCTGCGCGTGCAGGGCACCGACTACGGCGCCGACTTCCGCGGCGGGCTGCGCTTCCAGGCCGACGGCTCGCGGCCGTGGATCGACGTGGCCGCCGAGCTGCAGGACGCGCCGGTGGTGGCGGCGAAGAAATTCTGGGTGCATTCGAAGATGAGCAAGGCGGCCACCGACTGGCTGGACGCCGCGCTGCAGGGCGGGCGCCTGCGCGGCGGCCGCGCGCTGGTGTCCGGCGACCTGGACCAGTGGCCGTTCGTCGACCACAACGGCCGCTTCGAGGCCAGTGCACGGCTGGACGACGGCAAGGTCCGCTTCCAGCGCGAATGGCCGGCGGTGGAGAAGGTGGACGCCGATGTCGTGTTCATCGGCAATGGCTTCCAGGTCCAGGGCCGCGGCGAGATGGGCGGGGTGCCGGTGGAACGGCTGTCGGCGACCTTGCCGGACTACAAAGAGGGCCAGCTCAGCGTGCTGGCCAGCAGCCGCGCCGAAACCGGGCAGCTGCTGGCGATGCTGCGCCAGAGTCCGCTGCGCAAGCGCTATGGCGACACCCTCGACGCGCTCAGCGCCTCCGGCCCGGCCGACGTCAGTTTCGACCTGCTGCAGCCGTTGCGCCGCGACGTGGGCGTGCATCATCTGCGCGGCAAGGTCGAACTGCTCGGCGCGCACATCGCCGACCGCCGCTGGGATGTGGCCTTCGACGACATGCGCGGCAGTGCCGACTATCGCGATACCGGCTTCGAAGCGCCCAGACTGGCGGTGCAGTACGCGGGCCATGCCGGCGAACTGGCGCTGCGCGCCGGCGATGGCGTGAGCGATCCGCAGCAGGCCTTCGAAGCGGCGCTGAGCGCCTCGGTGGACGCCGACGAACTGCTCGACCGGGCGCCGGAAATGGCTTGGCTCAAGCCGTTCGTGCAGGGCCGCTCGCGCTGGAACATCGGTGTCGGCCTGCCCAAGACCGCCGATGGCGGAGTGCAGCCGCCGAGCCGTCTGCAGCTGCATTCGGATCTGGTCGGCACCCAGCTGTTGCTGCCGGCGCCGATGGACAAGGGCGTGACCGCGCCGCTGGCGACCTCGGTCAACGTGCCGCTGCCGGTCGGCAGCGGGCGCATCGAGGTGGCCTTCGGCAAGCTGATGGCGCTGGTCGCGCGCAGCCAGAACGGCAAGACCGGGGTCAAGGTGGTGATGGGCAGCGACCACGTGGCCGAGGATCCGCCCAGCAGCGGCCTGACCGTGAGCGGCCGCACCGCCTCGTTGAACGCGATCGACTGGATCGGCCTGGTCAGCGGCCCGGATCCGAACAAGTCGGCCACGCCGGGCGCCGAAGACCCGATGCCGCTGCGCCAGATCGACGTGCTGGCCGACCACCTGCTGCTGCTCGGCGGCGTGTTCGACAACACCCGGCTGCGGCTGCAGCCGCAGGCCGACACGGTGGCGGTGCATCTGGACGGACCGGCGTTGGCCGGGGAACTCAGCGTGCCGAGCAAGGAGGGCGGGGTGCTCGGCGGCCGCCTGGCGCGGGTGCACTGGCGCGCCGCGCCGGCGGCGAGCGCGCCTGCGGCCGCGGCCGCGGCGCCGGCCAACGCGGCATCCGATCCCACCCCCGCGGCCGCGGCTGCGGCGGTGCGGCCGCTGACCGAGGCGATCGATCCGGCCTCGATCCCGGCGCTGGCGCTGGACGTGGACGACCTGCGTTTCGGCGCGATGAACCTCGGCGCCGCCTCGCTGCGCACCCGCAAGCTGAGCGACGGCATGCAGGTGGACCAGCTGCACCTGCGCTCGGACAAGCAGAAGATCGACATCAGCGGCGACTGGCGCGGCAAGGGCGCCACCGCGCGCACCCAGCTCAGCGCCAACGTGGACAGCCAGGACCTGGGCGAACTGATGCAGAGCCTGGACTTCGGCGGCCAGGTGCGCGGTGGCGAAGGCACGCTCACCCTGCGCGCCGCCTGGCCCGGCGATCCGGCCGGGTTCCAGCTGGCCACGCTGCAGGGCCAGCTCGACGTGGCCGCGCGCAATGGCCAGCTGCTGGAACTGAACCCCGGTGCCGGGCGCGTGCTCGGCCTGCTCAGCGTGGCGCAGCTGCCGCGCCGGCTGATGTTCGATTTCCGCGATTTCTTCTCCAAGGGCTTCGCCTTCAACCGCATCGACGGCCAGGTCCAGTTCGGCGACGGCGTCGCGCGCAGCGAATCGATGCTGATCGACGGTCCGGCCGCGGAGATCAAGGTGCGCGGGCAGGCCGACCTGCGCGCGCAGCAGTTCGACCAGACCATCGACGTCAATCCCAAATCCGGCAACCTGCTGACCGTGGTCGGCGCGGTCGCCGGCGGCCCGGTCGGCGCGGCGGTCGGCGCCGCCGCCAACGCGGTGCTGGGCAAGCCGCTGGGCGCGATCGGCGCGCGCACCTACCGCGTCACCGGCCCGTGGAAGGATCCCAAGGTGGAGGTGATCGAGCGCGAATCGGCGCGTCCGCCGGCGCCGCCTGCGGCGTCCAGAAGTCCCTGAATCGGCGCCTGCGCCGTACCGCCGGCGCTTGCGCTGAGCGTCCCCGTCCCCCATGTTGAGCCCCATGACCGAAAACGCCCTCAGCCTCGCCGAAACCCGCCTGTTGCTTCCCGCCGGCCTCGATGCCACCAGCCTGGAGCGCGCCTTCGGCACGCTGCTCGGCCCCGGCATCGACTTCGGCGACCTGTATTTCCAGCATTCGCGGCGCGAGAGCTGGAGCGTGGAGGACGGCATCGTCAAGGACGGCGCCCATTCCATCGAGCAGGGCGTGGGCGTACGCGCGATTTCCGGCGAAAAGACCGGTTTCGCCTATTCCGACGACATCCACCGCGACGCGCTGCTGGCCGCGGCGCAGTCGGCGCGGGCGATTTCCCGCGACGGCGGCGCGCAGCCGGCGCAATCGCTGCTGCGCGGCAACGGGCGCGCGCTGTATCCGGCGCTGGACCCGGTGGACGGCATGGGCAACGACCTCAAGGTCGAGATGCTGCGGCGCCTGGACCAGTTCCTGCGCGCCGCCGACCCGCGCGTGCAGCAGGTGATGGTCGGCCTGTCCGGCGGCGTGGACACGGTACTGGTGGCGCGCAGCGACGGCGTGCTCGCCGCCGACGTGCGTCCGCTGGTGCGGCTCAACGTGCAGGTGATCGTCGAGCAGGACGGGCGCCGCGAGTCCGGCTATGCCGGCGGCGGCGGCCGCTACGGCTACGAAGTGCTGTTCGCCGACGGCCGCCCCGAAGCCTTCGCCAAGGAAGCGCTGCGCCAGGCGCTGGTCAACCTGGAGGCGGTGCCGGCGCCGGCCGGGGTGATGCCGGTGGTGCTGGGTCCCGGTTGGCCCGGCGTGCTGCTGCACGAAGCGGTCGGCCACGGCCTGGAAGGCGACTTCGCGCGCAAGGGCACCAGCGTCTATGCCGGGCGCATCGGCCAGCGCGTGGCCTCGCCGGGCGTGACCATCGTCGACGACGGCACCCTCGACGGCCGCCGCGGCTCGCTGAACGTGGACGACGAAGGCACGCCCACCAACTGCACCACGCTGATCGAAGACGGCGTGCTGGTGGGCTACATGCAGGATTCGCTGAACGCGCGGCTGATGGGCGTGGCGCCGACCGGCAACGGCCGCCGCGAATCGTTCGCGCACCTGCCGATGCCGCGCATGACCAACACCTACATGCTGGCCGGCCAGCACGATCCGGAAGAAATGATCCGCTCGGTGAAGAAGGGCCTGTACGCGGTCAATTTCGGCGGCGGCCAGGTCGACATCACCAGCGGCAAGTACGTGTTCTCGGCGACCGAGGCCTACCTGATCGAGGACGGCAAGGTCACCGCGCCGGTGAAGGGCGCCACCCTGATCGGCAACGGCCCGGAGACGATGCAGAAGGTGCGCATGATCGGCCACGACCTGGCGCTGGACGAAGGCGTGGGCGTGTGCGGCAAGGACGGGCAGAGCGTGCCGGTCGGCGTCGGCCAGCCGTCGCTGCTGATCGACGGGCTGACCGTGGGCGGGACGGCGTAGGAGCCGGGAGTGGGGATTCGGGATTCGGGATTCGGTAAAGCCGCGCGCGGTGGCTGTGGCGATGCCGATGCGTTTGGTCGGCGTCGCCGCCCCGCGTGCCGAAGCGGTCGCGGGTGCGCAACCGTGCGGGGCCGGCGCCGCCGCGGCTCAGTCGCGCGCGTCGTCCTCGAACGCGTCGTCGTCTACTTCCTCGAGTCCCGAGTCCCCGGTCCCGAGTCCCGCACCCTCCAATACCAACTCGCGCAACTCCCGGAACAACTCCCGGTAGGCGTGCGGCGGCTTGTTCTTCAGCCGCTCTTCCTTGGCGTTGCGGATCAGCTGGCGCAGGCGTTGGCGGTCGGCCTCGGGGTAGTCGCCCAGCAGTTCGGACAGCGCGCTGTCGCCATCGGCGAGCAGGCGCGCGCGCCAGTCCTCGACGCGGTGGATCGCCGCCACTTCGCGGCGCGCGCCGTCGCTGTTGGCGTCCATCGCCTCGCGGATCGCGTCCAGGGTGGCGTCGTCCTCGCGGCGCATCTGCTTGGCCAGGAACGCCAGCTGCCGCTTGTGCGCGATGTGCGAGGTGATGCGCTTGCTTTCCTCGATATGCGGGATCAGCGACTCGGGCACCGGCAGCTTGGCCAGCTGCGCCGGGGTCAGCGCCACCAGCTTCTCGCCCAGGGTCAGCACTTCCAGCGCCGCGCGGCGCTGCTGGCTGCGGCTGTCGCCGCGGAATTCACCGGTGTCTTCGTCGCGTCCGCGCATCGTCGTACTACTCGATCAGTCTGAAACATCAAATTAGAAAGTCCGGCCATGGATGGCCGGGCTGTTGCGAAGGAATCGCATAATTCCAAGTCCGGCCATGGATGGCCGGGCTCTTGCGAAGGGACTCGCACAACAAGGATAAAGCATTGAACGCGATCACTTCCGAACTGCGCCGCGACGACAGCCTGGAACGCCTGGAGCGCCTGTCCGGCATCGCCGAGCGGCTGCTGGCGCGCGCGCGCGAGTTGGGCGCCAGCCAGGCCGAGGTCAGCTGCAGCGAAGACCGCGGGCTGGACGTCAATGTGCGCCTGGGCGCGGTGGAAACGGTCGAGGCCACCCGCGACCGCGGCATCGGCGTCACCGTCTACTTCGGCCAGCGCAAGGGCAGCGCCAGCACCGCCGACCTGCACGAGTCCAGCCTCGAGGCGACCGTCGCCCAGGCCTGCGCGATCGCCCGCTATACCGAGGACGACGTCGCCTCCGGGCTGGCCGACGCGGCGCTGATGGCGCGCGACATGCCCGAGCTGGACCGCTGGCATCCGTGGGCGCTGGAGGCCGAGGAGGCGATCGAGCTGGCGCTGGCCTGCGAGGCCGCCGGGCGCGAGGCCGACCCGCGGGTGGCCAATTCCGACGGCGCCTCGGCCGGCAGCAGCGAGAGCCTGTCGGTGTACGCCAACTCGCACGGCTTCGTCGGCCGCGAGCGCAGCACCCACCATTCGATCGGTTGCGCGCTGATCGCCGGCCACGGCGACGGCATGCAGCGCGACCATTGGTACAGCAGCGCGCTGGCGCGCGAGGATCTCGAACAGCCGGCGGCGATCGGCCGCCGCGCCGCCGAGCGCACCGTGGCCCGGCTGCAGCCGCGCTCGCTGCCGACCGGCGAGCTGCCGGTGCTGTTCGCGCCGGAGATGGCGCGCTCGCTGGTCGGGCATCTGCTCGGCGCGGTGTCCGGCGGCGCGCTGTACCGCCGCGCCAGCTTCCTGCTCGACAGCGTCGGCAGCCGCCTGTTCCCGGAGTGGTTCGCGATCGACGAACTGCCGCACCTGCGCCGCGGCATGCGCTCGGCGACCTTCGACGGCGAGGGCGTGGCCACCCGTGCCGCGCCGCTGGTTGCCGGCGGGGTGCTGCAGCGCTACGTGCTGGGCAGCTATTCGGCGCGCAAGCTCGGCCTGCAGACCACCGCCAACGCCGGCGGCGTGCACAACCTGCAGGTGGCGGCGAACGCGGACGATCTGGCCACGATCGCCGCCGGCATCCCGCGCGGCCTGCTGGTCACCGAACTGATGGGCAACGGCGTCAACCCGGTCACCGGCGACTATTCGCGCGGCGCCGGCGGCTTCTGGATCGAGAACGGCGCCATCGCCTACCCGGTGGACGAGGTCACCATCGCCGGCAACCTGCGCGAGATGTTCCAGCGCATCGAAGCGGTCGGCCGCGACATCGACGTGCGTTCGCACGTGCACATCGGCGCGGTGCTGGTCGGCAAGATGACGGTGGCCGGCAACGACTGAGGCCGTCGCTCCCCGGTCCGGACCGAAACTGGGCGAACGCGACCACCGCACAGGCATGCGCGCCGGGGCGCCGGATCCGACCGCATCGGCGCCGCAGCGCGCAGTGGCGGTGGCCGCGCATCTGTCGATGTGGCTGGGCGCGTTCGTCGCGGCGAACGGGCATCTGGTCTACATGCTGTACGCGCTGCTGTGCCTGTGGGTGCCGCCTGGCCGCCTGTGGCTGGCGACCAGGCGCCGCCGGTCCTTCGCCGCCGCGCATTGCGCGCAGGCGCTGGCCCTCGGCGCCAGCCTCTCGCTCCTGTGCGCGCTGCTGGCGCCGGCGTTGCTGGTCGTCGTTGCGGGGCTGCTTGCGCTGCCGCTGCTGATGCTGGTTATGTTGGCCAGCATGGGGTCTGGCCTGGCCGCCACCGTTGCGGCCGTGTGCGGCCGCCGCTACCGCCATCCCTTGCTGCCCTGGGGTGGCGACCGAGCAGGCGCCGCCCCGGCGCGGGGGCCGGATCACTTGACAGGTTCGCGCGGGCCACCGAGAGTGGCGCGCGAAGCGCCTTGCCCACTCACCACCATAAGGAAAGGAATACCGATGAGCGAATTCGACAACGTGACCGCACCGCCGCCGCCGCCGGCTGCTGCCGGTCCGCAGGAAGACCGCACGGTCGCCTTGATCACCCATCTGTCGGGCATCATCGCCGGCTTCATCGTGCCGCTGATCATCTGGCTGATCAACAAGGACAACCCGGCCAAGTCGTTCCTCAACGATCAGGCCAAGGAAGCGCTGAACTTCCAGATCACCGTCGCCATCGCCTACGTGATCTGCGTGGTGCTCAGCGTCATCGTGATCGGCGGGCTGCTGATGCCGGTGGTGTGGGTGGTGAACCTGGTGTTCTGCATCCTGGCCGGGATCAAGGCCAACGAAGGCGTGGCCTACCGCTACCCGTTCGCGCTGCGCCTGATCAAGTAAGCGCGCGGTCCGGTTCGCGAAGAAGGCCCGGCACTCGCTGGGCCTTCTTTATTTCGGCCGCTCGGCAACCGGCGGTTCAAGGCCAAGTCCCGGTGTCGCTGCGACAGCCGCGGCCACGAAGTCCATCACCGCACGCACCGGCGCAGATCGGCGCAGGTCGCGGTGCACGACCAGCCAGATATCGCGCGAGAACATGTTTCCCGCGTGTTCCAGCCGCTGCATCGCGGGGTCTGCGTCGCCTAGGAAGCACGGCAGGCCGGCGACGCCGGCCCCGGCCCGCGCCGCGGCCAGATGACTGCCGATGTCGCTGAGTTCGCAGCCCACCGTCCGCTTGCCGGCGATGTCCAGCAGCCACTGTTGCTGCGGCATGTCGGCGAATTGCGCGTCGTAGGCGATGAAGGTCCAGTCCTCGGGGCGGTGCGCCGCCGCGTAGTCGCGGCTCGCGTACAGCGCGAACGGCATCTGCGCGAGCCTGCGCACGACGCTGCTGGCTTCGGTGGGGCGCACCAGCCGCAGGGCGACGTCGGCTTCGCGCCGGCTGAGCGAGACCTGCTGCGCCTGCGCCATCACCGACAGGCGGATGCCGGGGTAGTCGCTGCGGAAATCGGGCAGCCGCTGTGCCAGCAGGTGCGTCACCAATACCGGCGGCGCGCTGAGCGTCACCGTCCCACTCAGCGGCGTGTGGTCGGCACGGACCAGGCGTTCCGCGGCGAACGCGGCCGCTTCCATCGTTTTGGCGTGTTCGTAGAGATGCGCGCCCATGGCGGTCAGACGACAGCAACGCGGCAGGCGCTCGACCAGCGCAGCCTGCAGCTCGGCTTCCAGCGCGGTCAGCCGGCGGCTGACCGTGGCATGGTCCACCTGCAGGGCGCGGGCCGCGCCGGACAAGGTGCCGGCACGCGCGACCGCCAGGAAATGACGAAAGTTCTCCCAATCGAACATCTGTGCGTTTTCTCCAGGATGGCTGGCGATTTTAGGGAATTTGCGCGGACATGGGCGCCGCCTAGCATGCAGCGTCATCGCATTTCGGACGCATTCCATGGCTTCGCCTTCTCCCTCCGCGCGCGGCACCTTGCTGGCGGCCGCGCTCGGCTTCGTGGTCGTGCTGCTCGATGTCAGAGTGGTCAACGTGGCGCTGGACGCCTTGCGCCAGCGCTTCGCCACCGACGTGGCCGGCCTGCAATGGGTCATCAACGCCTATACGCTGGTGTTCGCCGCCCTGCTGCTGAGCAGCGGCGCGCTCGGCGACCGCTACGGCGCGCGGCGGATCTTCCTGCTCGGCTTCGCGGTGTTCACCCTGGCATCGGCCGCGTGCGGCCTGGCCGGCAGCCTGCCGCTGTTGATCGCCGCACGCTTGGTGCAGGGCCTGGGCGCGGCGCTGCTGGTGCCCAATTCGCTGTCCATGCTGCAACAGGCATTCCCGGACCGCGAGCGGCGCAGCCGCGCGGTGGGCTGGTGGGGCGCCTGCGGCGGCATCTCGCTGGCGGCCGGGCCGGTGCTGGGCGGAGTGCTGGTGACCCACCTGGGCTGGCGCAGCATTTTCCTGCTCAACCTGCCCATCGGCGCGATCGGGATCTGCCTGACGCTGCGCCATGTCGCCGCGCACGGCGGCAGCCATCGGCGCAGCCTGGACTGGGGCGGGCAGGCGACGGCCATCGTGGCGTTGGCGGCGATGACCATGGCCTTGACCGAAGCCGGCCCGCTCGGCTGGAGCCATGGGCTGGTCCTCGGCATGCTGTTGCTGGCGGTCGCGGCGGCGCTGGGGTTCGTCTGGATCGAGGCGCACAGCGCCGCGCCGATGTTGCCGTTGCCGCTGTTGCGGATTCCGACCTTCGCCGTGGCCTCGGTCGCCGGCGTGGTGGTGAACTTCGCCTATTACGGGTTGATTTTCGTGTTCAGCCTGTTCTTCCAGATCCAGCAGCAGCTCTCGCCGCAACTGGCGGGGGTGGCCTTCCTGCCGATGACGCTGGTGCTGATGGCGGTCAATGTGCTGGCCGGCCGCCTGATCACCCGCATGGGCAGCCGGCGCTTGATGGTCGCGGGGTTGCTGCTGGCGGCGCTGGGCTACGCGCTGCTGCTGCCGGTCAGCATCGATGGCAGCTATTGGCGCCTGGTGGTGCCGATGCTGCTGGCGGCCAGCGGCATCGCGCTGATGGTGCCGACCATGACCAACGCGACGCTGTCGTCGGTGGACGCGTCGCGTGCGGGGATCGCCTCCGGCGTGCTCAATTCCGCACGGCAGGTGGGCGGCATGCTCGGCGTGGCCATCTTCGGCTACCTGATCCGGGATACCGCGGCCGCGGCCTTCATGCGCGGCATGCATCTGTCGATCGGCATTTCCGTGGCGTTGCTGCTGTGCGGGAGCGTGCTGTGCTGGTTCGGCATCCGTCCGGAGCGTCCGACCGTGTGACCGGGTCCGTGGGTGCCGCCGCGGCCTGTGCGTGGTTCCTGGCCCACGATCCGCTCCGGCGAGCTCGCGCGGCAGGTTGCGGCTGCGGCGGGTCAACCTGGCCTGGTGTCGCGCGTTTGCATTACCGATGCCGAACCGGAGCGCCGCATGATCCGTCGCGAAACCCTGAGTGCCGCGAACCGCTTCGGTCTGGGCGCACGCCCCGGCGAACTGGCGAGCATCGACGATCCGCACGCGTGGCTGGCCGCGCAGGTGCGCGCGGCGCCCGCTGCCGTTCCCGCCATGCAGGGCTTGCCCGACAGCCTGGACTATCTGCGCCGCGAAGCCGACTACCAGCGCGAACGGCGCCAGGCGCGGATGCAGGCGCCAGCGGATGCCAAGCCCGCGCAGCAGGCGGCGCGCGGCCTGTACCGGCAGGCGCAGGCGCAGGAACTGGCGGCGCGCTACGCCGTCGCGGTCGCCAGCGCGGACGGTTTCGCCGAGCGCCTGGTGCATTTCTGGTCCAACCATTTCGCGGTCTCGGTCGACAAGCGTGCGGCCGCGCTGTACGCCGCGCCGATGGAACGCGAAGCGATCCGCCCGCAGTGCATGGGCCGTTTCGCCGACCTGTTGCTGGCGGTGGAGCGGCATCCGGCGATGCTGCGCTACCTGGACAACGCCAATTCGATCGGTCCGGACTCGGTGCTGGCGCAACGCGCGCAGCGCCGTGCGGCGCGCCAGGGCCTGGATGCGCCGGCGCGCCGGCCCGGCCTCAACGAGAACCTGGCGCGCGAGATCCTGGAGCTGCATACGCTGGGCGTGGACGGCGGCTATACCCAGGCCGACGTCACCGAGCTGGCGCGCGCGATCACGGGCTGGGGCGTGCCGGCGCCGCGCGATTTCGAACAGGGCGCGCCCGATCGCGCCTTCGTGTTCCGCGCCCCGGCGCATGCCGCCGGCAGCCGTCAGGTGCTGGGCCGGCGCTACGCCGAGGCCGGGCTGGAGCAGGGCGAGGCGATCCTGGCCGCATTGGCCGGGCACCCGGCCACCGCGCGGCATGTGTCGCTGAAGCTGGCGCGGCATTTCGTCCATGACGATCCGCCGCAGGCACTGGTGCAGCGCATGGCCGACGCCTGGCTGCGCAGCGATGGGCATTTGCCCAGCGTGTACCGGGCGCTGATCGACAGCCCGGAAGCGTGGAGTGCGCAGGCGCGCAAGTTCAAGCCACCGCAGGATTTCGTGCTGTCGGCGCTGCGCGCCGGCGGCGAATGGCCGCAGGCGCCGGCGCAGCAGAAAACGGTGCTCGGCCTGCTGATGCGCATGGGGCAGCCGCCGTTCACGCCGCGCTCGCCCGCCGGCTATGCCGATGTGGCCGCCGAATGGAGCGGGCCGGATGCGCTGTGGAAGCGGGTGCAGGCGGCCGAGGCGCTGGCCGGGCTGGTCGCACCCACCGATCCGCTGGCGCTGGCCGGCAGCGTGTTCGCCACCAGCCTGGACCAGAACACCGCCAGTGCCTTGCGCCGCGCCGAATCGCCGCGCGACGGCGTGGCCTTGCTGCTGGCCAGCCCGGCCTTCCAATGGCGCGCCTGAGCGGCGCGTCGCGCACCATGATCGCGGAGAACGCCCGATGCAACTGACACGCCGCCGTTTTCTCGCCGCCAGCGGTGCGGCCACGTTGTTGAGCCTGTGGTCCGGCGCCGCTCTGGCCACGCCGGGCGCGCAGACGCGACTGCTGGTGGTGCTGCTGCGCGGCGCGCTGGACGGCCTGCATGCGCTGGTGCCGCAGGGCGATGCGGACTACGCGCGGCTGCGCGGCGCGCTGGCGCCGCCGCAGACCCTGGCGCTGGACGGCAGCTTCGCGCTGCACCCGGCGCTGGCCTTCGCCCACGAACTGTATGCGCGCAAGCAGTGGCTGCCGGTGGTGGCGGTGGCGCCGCCGTATCGGCAACGCTCGCATTTCGAAGCGCAGGACTGCCTGGAAAATGGCACCGCGCGGCCCAGCGGCGCCTCCAGCGGCTGGCTCAACCGGTGCGCGGCGGCGCTGCACGGTGCCGACGCGCTCTCGGTGAGCACGGTGACGCCGTTGATCATGCGCGGTCCGGGCGCGGTCAGCAGTTGGTCGCCGCCGTTGCCGACCGCGGTCAATCCGATCCTGCTGCAGCGGCTGCAGCCCCTGTACGCCGCAGATGCGCAACTGGCCGACGGCTTCGCGCGCGCGGTGCGCGGGCAGGGCATGCAGGTGGACAGCGTCAAGGGCGGGCAGCTGCCGCAGGCGATGAGCGCCGCCGCCAGCTTCATGGCCAAGGCCGACGGCCCGCGCATCGGCTTCGTCGAGGATTCGGGCTGGGACACGCACGGCAACCAGGCCACGGTGCTGCAGCGCAAGCTGGCCGAACTCGATGCCGGAGTGCGCGCGTTCCACGACGGCGCCGGCGCCAGCTGGGAGCGCAGCGTGGTCGCAGTGGTGACCGAGTTCGGACGCACCGCGGCGGTCAACGGCACCGGCGGTACCGATCACGGCACCGGTGGCGTGGCCTTCCTGGCCGGCGGCGCGATCCGCGGCGGGCGCGTTGCCGGCGACTGGCCGGGGCTGTCGCCGCGGGCCTTGAACGAAGGCCGCGATCTGCGCGCGACGGCCGACTTGCGCGGCCTGTTCAAGCATCTGTTGAGCGCCCACCTGGGCGTGTCCGAAGCGGCGCTGGAAACGCAGGTGTTTCCGGGCAGCGGTGCGGTGCGGGCGATGGAGGGACTGGTGGCGTCGCGCTGAGAGGGCATGCCGACGCTGCACGGCAACGCTTCCGATCCGTGGTCGCATGCACGACAAACCGGCCGCCGCTCGGCATCCGATGCGGCGGCCATCACCTCGTACTGCGCTTCGGCACCGGTGCCGGCATGGGCTGCCGGCACCGGTCGCGCGTGCGCTGCGTACGGCGCCAGGCTCAGTTCTGCGCCGGGGTGTTCTCGGCGAAGTACTCGTGGCTGTCGGCGTTCTTCACCGCGCGCGCCGGGTTGCTGGTGGCCAGGTTGCGCGCCGCGCTCTGGCCGTAGGCATAGTCCGAGGTGCCGGCGACCACGGTGAAATGGCTCATCTCGTGGATCAGCGTGCCGGCCTTGGAATCGGTGCCGGTCAGCGGCGCGCTCCAGAACGCGTTGCAGACGTAGATCTGATACGGCTGGTTGGCGTAGACGTAGGCGTAGGAGCTGTCGCTGCAGCCGCAGTTGATGGTGACCTGGCCGTTGTTCTGGTCGATCGCCGCATCGATGTTGACGAAGTTGGAGGTGGCGGTGCTGTAGCGGTTGGCGTTGTAGGCGCCGAACCAGGAGGTGTAGCGCGCGCCGGTGCTGCCGCCGTTGAGATAGGTCTTGGCGTTCTGCGAATAGGTGCGCGCCGAGTTCACCGCGCTGCCGATGGTGCTGATCTGGCTGCTGCTGCACGAGGCGTAGTTGATGCCGTTGACCACGGCCTGCGGACCGGCCATCAGCTCGTTGCGCACCGCGCGGCCGCGGCCGTCCAGCCACAACGTCAGCGGTGCGCTGGACACGGTCTGGGCCTGGCCGTCGGCGCGCTGCATCCGCTCGCCGTCTGCGAATGCGGCGTACTGCAGCGACGCGTTGAGGTGGATGGTGTAGTTGCCGCTGCGCGACAGGTCGTAGGCGTTGGCCAGGTCGATCTGCGCGTGCCGCGCTTCGCCCGGCTGCAGGGTCACGTAATCCTCGGCGCGCGGCGCGGCGCGCTTGACCAGTCGCCCGACGTAGTCGACCGTGCTGCCGTCGCGTGCGATCTCGAACAGGCTGGCATCGAGTTCGCCCAGCGGCAGCTCCCACCTGGGCACGCGCGCCACGCGCTCGCCGGTGTTGCGCACGGTGACCGCGACCTGGCCGCGGTAGTGGCCGTCCGCGTCGGCGACCGGCGCCAGTTCGACCTGCAGCGGCGTGGCGGTGCGCGACAGCTGCGATTGCGCAGTGGCCGCCGACATGAGGCCGACCAGGCTGAAGCCGATGGCTGCCGAGATCAGGGATACGTGTTTCATGCAGGCTCTCTCCGTCGAAAAGGGGGTGCCCGTGCGAGGGCGTATGCAAACTAGCCCGACGATCCGCGGGCAACCGGCGTTTGCGCGTTTGTCTGCGATTCCGTCCAGCGAACCGGGCGATCGGTCCCACAAACGACGTTCGCGCGAAGACGCGGCGCAGCGATTCGCTGCAGAACGCGCGTGTAGCGCCTCGCATCGCGTGTTCGCCCGTGCGCTTCCGGTTTGCCGGTGCGCATGCCGATGCTAGAGTCGGGCATTCGCGCCTTGGGAGAGGGGATGTCATGGGAGTGCTACGGCTGTTGCTGGCTGCTGCATTGGGTTCGCTGGCAGCGGTTGCCGCGGCGCAGCCTGCGGTCCGCGAGATCGCGCTGGACGTGCAGGGGCCGACTTCGCCGCGCGATCGCTTCTACGACCTGTCGGTGGGTTCGGACTATCCGGGCACGCTGCTGCGCGAGGACAGCCTGGCGCAGCTGCGCACGGCCCGCGACGAACTGGGCTTCCGCTATCTGCGTTTCCACGCGATCTTCCACGACGTGCTCGGCACCTACCGCGAGGTCGATGGGCGCCCGGTCTACGACTGGAGCAAGATCGACCAGCTCTACGACCGCATGCTCGGCATGGGCATCCGTCCCTTCGTCGAACTGGGCTTCACTCCCGAGGCGATGAAGACTTCGGACCAGCAGATCTTCTACTGGAAGGGCAACACCTCGCATCCGCAGCTGGACAAGTGGAGTGCGCTGGTGGACGCGTTCGTGCGCCATGCGCGCCAGCGTTACGGCGAGGAGGAAGTGCGCCGCTGGTACTTCGAGGTCTGGAACGAGCCGAACCTGGCCGGTTTCTGGGAAGGCGCCGACCAGACCGCGTACTTCGCGCTGTACGCCGCGACGGCGAAGACGATCAAGCGCATCGATCCGCAGCTCAAGGTCGGCGGGCCGTCGACCGCGGGCGCGGCCTGGGTGCCGGAGTTCATCGCGCATGCGCATGCCGCCGGCACGCCGCTGGATTTCATCACCACCCACACCTACGGCGTGGACGGCGGCTTCCTCGACGAGAAGGGCGAGAGCGACAACAAGCTGTCGCCATCGCCCGATGCGGTGACCGGCGACGTGCGCCGCGTGCGCGAGCAGATCCAGACTTCGGCGATGCCGGGGCTGCCGCTGTACTTCACCGAGTGGAGCGCCAGCTACAACCCGCGCGATCCGGTCCACGACGCCTACCTCAGCGCGGCCTACATCCTGAGCAAGCTCAAGGCAGTCGAGGGGCTGGCGCAGGGCATGAGCTACTGGACCTACAGCGACCTGTTCGAGGAACCGGGCCCGCCGACCGCGCCGTTCCAGGGCGGCTTCGGCCTGCTCAATCCGCAGGGCATCCGCAAGCCGGCGTACTTCGCCTACAAGTACCTCAATGCGCTGGGCGAGCGGCAGCTGCGCACTACGGATGCGCAGAGCTATGCGACCTACGACGGCGGCGTGCTGAAGCTGCTGGCGTGGAATTTCGTCACCCCGCAGCAGGACAAGAGCAACCGCCCGTACTTCACCCAGGTGCTGCCGGCGGCCGCGACCGCGCCGCTGCGCCTGCAGCTGCGTGGATTGGCGCCGGGCACGTATGCGCTGGCGATCCGCCGCACCGGTTTCGACGCCAACGATGCGTACAGCGCCTATCTGCGCATGGGCTCGCCGAAGGCGCTGAGCGCGCAGCAGCTGCGGCAGCTGCAGGAGCGGACGACCGACACGCCGGAACTGCGCCGCGTGCGCGTCGGCAAGGACGGCAGCGCGCAGGTGGACGTGGCGATGCGCGCCAACGATGTGGTACTGGTCGAGTTGCGTCCGCGCTAGCTCGCGGGTTTTCGCGCCGATTGGCAGCGCGCGCGTGCAACTGTAGGAGCGGCTTCAGCCGCGACCGGGTCGTTCCTGCCCAGGATAGCCCCGGTCGCGGCTGAAGCCGCTCCTACAAAGTGCCAGCGCCCAGTCGTGCTGGAGGGCCACCGATGGAGTCCATCGCGACTGAAGTCGCTCCCACGTGAACCTTCAGCCCGAAGGCACCGAATCTATCCGATCCTGCCGCTGCCTCTGTCGCGGCTGAAGCCGCTCCTGCAGGGGCTTGCAGGGAGCGGCTGGATGGACTCAGTGCGAGCGATCCACCGCCAGCCGCGCCAGCGCCGCCAGCGTGTCGGCGCGGGCGCCGTGGCCATGCAGGCTGTCGCGCATCGTCGCCGCCAGTTCGGTGAGCTTGGCCTTGGCGCCGTCCATGCCGAGTAGCGCGGGATAGGTGGACTTGGCCTGTGCCGCGTCCTTGCCGGCGGTCTTGCCGAGCTGCTCGGAGCTGGCCTCGATGTCGAGGATGTCGTCGCGCACCTGGAACGCCAGGCCCAGCGCGCTGGCGAAGCTATCCAGTTGCGCGAGCGCGGCGGCGTCGGCACCGCCGGCCAGCGCGCCCAGGCGCACGCTGGCGCGGATCAGCGCGCCGGTCTTCAATGCGTGCATGCGCTGCAGCTCGGCCAGCGGCTGCACCGTGCCGGTGGCGTCGATGTCCAGCGCCTGGCCGCCGCACATGCCGGCCGCGCCCGCGGCCTCGGCCAGGGTCTGCAGCCAGCGCACGCGCAATGCCGCATCGGCCGCGTCGGCACCGGCCAACAGCGCGAAGGCCAGGCTCTGCAACGCATCGCCGGCCAGGATCGCGGTGGCCTCGTCGAAGGCGATGTGCACGGTGGGACGGCCGCGGCGCAAGGCGTCGTCGTCCATCGCCGGCAGGTCGTCGTGGACCAGCGAATAGGCGTGGATCAGTTCCACCGCCAGCGCCGGCGCGTCGAGTCGGGTTTCGTCGGCGGCGAACAGCGCGCCAGTGGCGTAGACCAGCAGCGGACGCATGCGCTTGCCGCCGCCGAGGGTGGCGTGGCGCATCGCCGCGTGCAGGCGCTGCGGCGCGGCCGCGGCACTGGGCAGGTGCGCATCCAGGCCGGCTTCCACGCGCTGGCGCCAGCGCGCGAACGCGGCGTCAGCCGCCATGGAGCGGGGCGGGATCGAACGGCTCGGCGGTGTCCGGCTGCTCCGGGTCGCTGAGCAGGCGCACGCGCAGTTCGGCCTGTTCCAACGCCTGCTGGCACTGCCGGTACAGGCCAACGCCGCGCTCGTAGGCGCTCAGCGACTGCTCCAGGCTCAGGTCGCCGGTTTCCATCTTCTCCACCAGCACTTCCAGTTCCTCGAGCGATTGCTCGAAGCGGGCGACCGGGGAGGCTTCTTCTAATGACTTCTTGGGCATCGCGGAAGTGTGCGCGGCGCCGGCGGCAGGGTCAATGCGAGGCGGGTGACGATGGCGTGGCGGCGCTGTCCAGTACCAGCCGCGCGTGCCGTGCCTGCAGCCAGGCGTGCAGCGGCGCGGCGACGATCCGGTCGCCGGCGGCGAGCAGGCGCTCGGCGTCGAACAGCAGCGGCAGGCGCGCGCGCTGCCAGGGCGGCACGGCGCGCTCCTGCAGCAGTTGCTTGAGCGCCTGCGAGTGGACGCGCCCGGGCAACAGGATGCGTTCGCCGCCCTGGCGCAAGCGCACCAGCAGCGGGGCGTCGAACACCAGCGGGGTGTCGGCGAGCAGCCGCAGGCGGCGGCCGTCGGGCAGCGCCAGCGGTGCGCGGCCGTCCCACTGCGCCTGCCAGTCGGCGGGCAGCGGCGGCGGATCGCGTTCGGCGTACAGCGCCTCGCGCCAGCTGCGCAGCGTCGCGCCATGCCAGGCGAACTGCGCGGCGGCATCGGCACGCGCGTGCAGCAGCGTGCGCTCGATCGCCATCAGGCCGGCAGCCGGCAGCGGCGGCAGGCAGGCTTGCGCGATCCAGCGCCGCAGCACGCGCGCACGGCGCGGCGCCGGCAGTGCGCGCAGCTGCGGCAGCGACAGCGGCGCGGTGGCGTCGGCGCGCAGCGCCTCCAGCGCGGTCTGGTCGCCGTCGTCCAGCAGCGCGCCGGCCTCGCCGCACAGCTGCGCGCTGCGCGCCAGCGCGGCATCGGCATGCGGCCAGCGCTGGCGCAGC
Organism: Xanthomonas sp. JAI131; assembly: GCF_013410075.1. Classification (NCBI taxonomy): domain Bacteria; kingdom Pseudomonadati; phylum Pseudomonadota; class Gammaproteobacteria; order Lysobacterales; family Lysobacteraceae; genus Xanthomonas; species Xanthomonas sp. JAI131. The sequence continues at coordinate 198,401 of NZ_JACCCN010000001.1, forward strand.
AGCGGCAACACCTGCAGGCGCAGGAAGTTGCGGTCGAAGCCGGGGTCGGCGTTGCTCGGGTCTTCGACCCAGCGCAGCGCGTGCCGCTGCGCATAGGCCTGCAATGCGCTGCGCGGCAAGGCCAGCAACGGACGCCACAGCATGCCGTTGGCGAAGCTGCGCAGCGGCTGCATCGCCGCCAGCCCGTCCGGGCCGGACGCGCGCAACGCGCGCAGCAGAAATGTTTCGGCCTGGTCGTCGCGATGCTGCGCCAGCGCCAGCCACTCGCCTTCGCCCAGCACCTGGGCGAAGGCTGTGCGTCGCGCCTGCCGCGCCGCCGCCTCCAGACCGTGGCCGCTGTCGCGCGGGACCTGCACGCGCAGCACCTGCAGCGGGATCGCCAGGGCGGCGCAGCAGGCGGTGCAGTGCTCGGCCCATGCGTCGGCGTCGGCATGCAGGCCGTGGTGCACGTGCAGCGCGCGCAGCCCGGCGCGGCGGTACTGCGGCTGTCGCGCCAGCGCGTGCAGCAGCACGCTGGAATCCAGCCCGCCGCTGAGCGCGACCAGGACCGCCGCCGGCGCCGGGTCGGGCAGGGCGGCGCTCACGGCGCAGGACGATGCGATATCCGAATGGGGCTTCATCGCGTCACTTTAGAGGCTGGCGGCGTGGCCGCGAAGCATGCTGCGGACGGTACGTCGCGGTCGCGCAGCGGATTGCGCTGGAGGCGGCGGCGAAGGGTGGCCTGGATCGCGACCATGCGCTTGTATCGCCGCCCAACCCAACCCAACCCGATCCGACGCGACGCGACCGCGCTCGGCGTGCGGCGTATCGCCGCGCTGTCGGTGTCGGTGTCGGCAGGAGCCTGCAGCCGATCCTGTCGAAGACGGCAGCGGCAATCGGCAACCGGCTACCGGTTGTCGAGCGCCTGGAGCAGGGGCTCGGTGCCGTACCGCAGCGCCGCGTCCGCGCGCCGTGGCGGGTTGCGGTTCCTGTCCCGTTCGACGGTACGCGGCTGCCGCGCCGCAAGCTTCGCTCCGCGCCAGCGGCGCGGGCACTGAAAAGGGGATAGGGACGCAGTCCGCCGCCTGCTTTGTCGGTAGGCCGACGCGGTCGGATGCGCTCAGGGCTGCGGTTCGGGCACTTCGCGGTTGTTGCGGTCGATGGCGTACCAGCGCCCGCCCTCCATCGGCGTATGCCCGTCGCCATCGGGCGTGCCGCGGCGGCAGCCGTCGCAGACCCGGGCCACGCCGTTCTCGAACGGCCAGGCGAAGTCGTGGACCGGCGGGATCACTTCGCGCAGCTGCCGGTCGTAGAAACCGATGCGGCCATGGAAGATGCCGCGGGTGAGGCCTTCGGCGAAATAGTCCGGGCCGCTGTCCCAGAGGATCACCGGCAGGCTGCTGCCATCGGCGCGCACGTAGTAGAACTGGTCGCCTACGGTCAGCACCGACAGGCCATCGGCGTCGAACTGCAAGCCTTGCGCTGTCCGCGGCGAAAGCCGCAGGCGGCCATCGGCCGCGACGCTGCAGCCGGGCACGATGGCGCGGTCGGAGTTCGGGTCGGCGATCCGGCATGCGCTGTCGGCCTGCGCCCAGGCGGCCGGCGCCGCCGCGAGCGCAGCCAGCGCGACCAGCGCCGCCGCCCGCCGCCTTGTCGTCATCGCGTGCCGCTGCCGCGCCAAACTCACTTTGCGGTGGCGCCGGCAGCCTCGGCGACGAACGCGTCCGGCTTCGGCAACTGCACCGGCACGCCGTCGCCGTTGCAGGTGCCGGCCTGGCACAGGCGCCCGCGCAGCTTCGGCGTGGCCTGCACGATCACGTGGTAGATCACGTTCTCTTCCAGGCTGCCGCGGAACGCGTCGCTGCCGGGGCCGCGCGCCCAGATGCCGACGTCGTCGCCGCCATGGGTCTCGGCCTTGGTCGGTACCAGCGCTTCCTGCATGAAGTCCGGCTGTTCGGTATCGACGTGGGTCAGGTCGGGGCGGCCCTTGACCGGTTCGAAGCTGCTTGGCGCGTGCGGGAACTGTTTGATCCCGGCCGGCTGCTGGTTGCTGGCGCCGGTGTAGCCGGGGCCGTTGGCGTAGCTGAGCGTGGCATACGGCTGGCCGTTGCCGTCCAGCGCCAACTCGCCGGTGTTGGCGTCTTCGCCGCTGGTGCCGCGCACCTTGCCCAGGATCGGGTTCCCGCGCTGCGGGTAGCCGACGAAGTTGAGCGTGTGCGAATGGTCGGCGGTGACGACGATCAGCGTGTCCTCGGCCGAGGTCGCCTCCGCCGCGGCCTGCACCGCCTGCGACAGGGCGATGGTCTCGTCCAGCGCGCGGTAGGCGTTGCCGGCGTGGTGGGCGTGGTCGATGCGGCCGCCTTCGACCATCAGCACATAGCCGTCCTTGCCGCGCGACAGGGTGCGGATCGCGGCGCGGGTCATCTCGGCCAGGCTGGGGTCGCCGGCCGCGCTCTGGTCGCGGTCGTGGTCGAACTGCATGTGGTCCGGCTCGAACAGGCCAAGCAGCGCCGGCGCGTTCTGCGCCGCTTCCAGCTGTCCGCGGTTCCACACATAGGCACCCTGCGGGTGGCGCTGGCGCCATTCGCCGACCAGGTCGCGGCCGTCCAGGCGCAGGCCGACCTTGTCGTCGTATTCCGGGTCGCGCTGCTCGACCGTGGTGAACTGGCTGCGGCCGCCGGCCAGCATCACCTGCGGGCCGCGGCCGTAGCGCGCGCTCACCATCTGCTGGGCGATGTCGCGGCAGCCTTCGGCCACCGCCTTCTCGGGCAGGTCGGTGTCGCTTTCCCAGTTGCGTTCGGGGGTGTGCGCGTAGGTCGCCGCGGGGGTGGCGTGGGTCAGCCGGGTGGTGGTGACGATGCCGGTGTTCAGGCCGGCGCTGTCGGCCAGTTCCAGCCAGGTCAGCAACTGCTTGCCGAGGCTGTCGGCGCAGGCTTCGCGCTTGCCGGCGGACACGCCGATCGCGCCCATGTGGGTCTTCACCCCGGTGGTGATCGAGGTCATGGTGCCGGCCGAGTCCGGCGTCTGCGAGTCGGTGTTGTAGGTCTTGCTCAGCGCAGTGGCCGGGAACGCCTCCCACGACAGCTGGTTCTCCTCGCCGGAGGCGCCCTTGCGCTGGCCGTCGAGGATGCGCGCGGCGGCGACCGTGGTCAGGCTCATGCCGTCGCCGAGGAACAGGATCACGTTCTTGGCCTTGCCGCGCATCGCGCCGTTGTTGGCGGCCTTGGCCGCGCCGCTGCGGTACCACCAGTCCGGCGTCTCGCCGCCGGGATGGGCGACGGCCGGCACGGCGATGGGCGCGATGGCGGCGCTGGCAGGCGCGCGCGGCGCACTGGCGCAGGCCGCCAGCAGCAGGGTGGAAGCGGCGGCGAAAGCGGGAACGAGATGGCGCATGCGAGGAACGGCCCCTGGGCACGAAGTCCTGCGCATTATGCCGGCTGCGACAAGGCACGCCGATGACATCGCGCCTTTCCAGCCATGGCGTCGTCGCCCGCGCCGGCTTGCGCTATGGTGCAGGACCCCGAGATTTTCTGGACAGCATCGATGAAAGTGGTGACCGCCTGGTTGCGCATCCCGTTCTGGCAGCGCGTGGTGGCCGGCTTCGTGCTCGGTGCGCTGGCCGGCTGGGCGCTGGGGCCGGCGGCGGACACCTGGTTCGGGCCGCTCGGCGACCTGTACGTGACCCTGATCAAGATGATCGCGGTGCCGCTGGTGTTCTTCGCGGTGATCAACGCGATCTCTTCGCTGCACGGCCAGCAATCGGTGGCCAAGCTGGGCGGGCGCACCTTCCTGTGGTTCGTGCTCACCGCCGCGCTGGCGGTCGGCGTCGGCCTGGCGGTGGGCACGCTGCTGCAGCCGGGCGCCGGCCACTTCGGCCTGAGCGTGGATGGCGCATGGAAGCCGCGCGACGTGCCCAGCCCGATCCAGGTGCTGCTGGACGTGGTGCCGTCCAATCCGTTCTATGCGCTGACCGGCATCGGCACCAGGACCAACGCCGCCGGCGAGACGGTGCTGGCGGCCGGGCGCGGCTCGATCCTGCCGGTGATCTTCTTCGCCGCGCTGCTGGGCTTTGCGATGGTCAAGCTGGGCGAGCGCGTGGCCGAGGCACGCAAGCTCACCGGGCAGATGAGCGAGATCATGATCCAGGTCACCCGCTTCGTGCTGGAGATGACCCCGCTCGGCACCTTCGGCCTGATCGCCTCGCTGGTCGGCAGCTACGGCTTCGAGAAGCTGCTGCCGTTCGGCAACTTCGTGCTGGCGCTGTACCTGGCCTGCGCGATCCACATCCTGGTGGTGTACAGCGGCCTGCTGCTGGCGCACGGGCTGAACCCGTGGAAGTTCTTCCGCGGCGCCGCGCCGGGCATGCAGGTGGCCTTCGTCAGCTCCTCCAGCTTCGCCGCGATGCCGGTGGCGCTGCGCTCGATCACCCACAACCTCGGCGTCAACAAGGACTACGCCGCGTTCGCGGTGCCGCTGGGCGCCAGCATCAAGATGGATGGTTGCGGCGCGATCTTCCCGGCGCTGTGCGCGGTGTTCATCGCCCAATACACCGGGGTGCCGCTGACCGCCAACCAGTATTTCGTGGTGCTGATCGCCTCGGTGCTTGGCAGCTTCGGCACCGCCGGCGTGCCCGGTACCGCGGTGGTGATGGCCACGGTGGTGCTGAGCGCGGCCAACCTGCCGCTGGAGGTGATCGGCTACCTGTACGCGATCGACCGCGTGTTGGACATGATGCGCACCATGACCAACGTCACCGGGCAGATGCTGGTGCCGGTGCTCGTGGCCAAGGAAACCGGCCTGCTCGACCGCAGCGTATACGAGGCGGCCTCGAGCAATGTCGGCCTGGAAGATCCGCCGGCCGACGGGTCCGGCCAGCTGCGTTGATTCCGCGGTGAGCACGCCCGCGACGCGCTTGCGCGAACAGTTGCTGCGGCTTCCCGGGCTGACGCCGATCGATGGGGTGCTGGTGCAGCAGGCGCTGGCCGCCGATCCGTTCGAGCGCCAGTACCTCGCGGTCCGGCAGCAGGAAGGCCGCGTCTACAGCGACGCGCAGGTACGCACGCTGCCGCATCCCGGCGGAGCGCTGGGCGCCAGCCACGAGTGGCGGGTGCGTGCCGAGTCGTGCCGGCGCCTGCTGCGCCACCTGCGCGCGCGCGGCGGCAGCGGGCCGTTGCTCGAACTGGGCTGCGGCAACGGCTGGCTGTCGCAGCGGCTGGCCGAGGGCCTGCAGCGCGAGGTCTGCGGCGTCGACGTCAACCGCACCGAGCTGGCGCAGGCCGCGCGCGTGTTCGCGGCCAGTGCGCATCTGAGCTTCGTCGCCGGCGACATCCACACGCTGCCGCTGCCGCCGCAGCGCTTCGATGCGGTCGTGCTGCCGGCCTGCATCCAGTATTTCGCCGACCCGCGCGCGCTGATCGCGCGCCTGCTCGGCCTGTTGCAGCACGACGGCGAACTGCACGTGATCGACAGTCCGTTCTACGCCGACGCCGCACAGGCGCAGGCCAGCGCCGCGCGCAGCCTGCGCTACTTCAGCGGGCTGGGTTGCGCGGAACTGGCCGACCAGTATCACCAGCACACCTGGGCCGCGCTCGACGGCATCGCGCTGTGCGTGCTGTTCGATCCGCGCAGCCTGCGTGCCCGTTGCCTGCGCGCGCTGCGCCGGCCGCAGCCGCACTTTCCGTGGCTGTGCATCCGCAAGCGCGACAACCCGGCATTGGCGGCTGGCTAATTGCCGTCGCGATCGCGTGCGGGCGCCCCTGGCGAGGCAAGAGAGCACGGCATTGGCAGTTCCCGCGCGGCGCCGTAGCCAGCCCTGAACCGCCGATCCGCGCGTTGCGGCGTTGCGGCACCTGCAGCATCGGTACGTGGCAGACTTCCGCTTCCTTCCTTTCCCTGGAGCCCCGATGAGCGGCACGCAACGCGAACTGACCTTCCGCTTCCTGGCCGAGCCGATCGACGTCAACTACGGCGGCAAGGTCCATGGCGGGGTGGTGATGAAGTGGATCGACCAGGTCGGCTACGCCGCCGCGGTGGGTTGGAGCGGGCGCTACAGCGTGACCGTGGCGGTCGGCGGCATCCGCTTCGTCTCGCCGATCCGGATCAGCGACATGGTCACGGTCACCGCCAAGCTGGTCTACACCGGCAGCACCAGCATGCATTTCGCGATCGACGTGCGCGCGCGCGACCCGATGGGCGGCGACTCGCGCCTGTGCACCCACTGCATCATCGTGTTCGTGGCCCTGGACGGGGTGGAGGGCAAGCCGACCCCGGTGCCGTCGTGGCAGCCGGACACGCCGGAAGACCATCGCCTGTCCGAGTACGCGTTGAAGGTGATGGAGCTGAGCAAGGGCATCGAGGACACCATCTCCCACTACCAGGCCTGATATCGCGGCCAAGACGCCGCGCCGCGACTCAGGCGCGCCAGTCCGCGGGCGCGGTGCGGCAGTGGCCATCGAACAGGCGGCCGCCGTGCGCGGCCAGTTCCCGTTGCGCCAGCGCGAGCACCGGCGCGCAGTCCGCGCTGGCGAACAGCGCGGCGAAAGCGTGCTCGAAGCGCTGGCCCAGCGCGGGATCGATCCGCGCGAGCAGACGCGGCGCCCATTTGCCGCTGCCGGACCAGCCGCCGCGCCCACGCAGCGCCAGTTCCGTCAGGAGCGGGTGCAACAGGGCGCCGATCGCGACGATCTCGGCGGCGCTGCGCTCGCCGCACAGGTCGTCGATCAGGTCGGTGATCTGGTAGCGCAGCGCGTCCACTTGCGCCGGCGACAGCGGCGGCGGCCCGGCCTGCAGGCGTGCGGCGATCTGGCCTTGCAGGGTGCGCGCGGGTTCGCTCGCGGTGCCGACGATGCAGCCCTCGGCGATCATGTGCAGCAGACTGGGGCGGCCGCGGGCCACGTCGTCATCGAGAAACCAGGTCAGCGTGCCCGGATCGTGGACGAAGGCTTCGACCGGCACGCCGTCGGCCAGGAACGATTCGCGCCGCGCCGCGGGCAACCGCTCGTAGACCACCACTAGATCGATATCGGACAGGTGGGTGCCTTCGCCGCGCAGGATCGAGCCGGCGGCGAAGCCGAAGGCCGCCCCGTCGTAGCGGCTGGACAGCAGCGCCTGCGCGATCGCCAGCGCTTGCGCGGGTGTGGGCAGAACGGGCGCGGCCGGCATCAGTGCGCCGCCTGCCGGCACCGCGGAGGGATGGAGGAACAACGGTGCCGGTGGACACGGCGCGGCGGCGCTGCGGGCGAGGGCGGTGGCGTCATTGTGGTCCCGGGGGCATGATCGAGCCGGGCCAGCGTAGCGTGCCGCCAGCAGGGCAGCCAGGCGCCAGGCGCCGGGTGGCGAACGATCGCCACAACGAAAAAGGCCGCTGTCTCCAGCGGCCTTTCTTTTTTTTGCCTGCGTGCTGCGCGGCTTACATCGCCACGCGCCGCGCCTGCACGAACTTCTCGCTCCAGTAGCCGCTGGTCAGCGTGTCCACGCGCACGTCCTTGCCGCGGCTCGGCGCGTGCAGGAAGCGGCCTTCGCCGACGTACAGGCCGACGTGGTCGACGCGGCCCTTGCGGCCGAAGAACACCAGGTCGCCCGGCGCCAGCGCGTCGCGGTCCTTGATCAGTTCGGCATTGGCCTCGCGCGCCATCTCGCGCGACACGCGCGGCAGCTCGATGCCCAGCGCGGTCCGGAACACGTAGCCGACCAGGCCGCTGCAATCGAAGCCTTCGGTGTCTTCGCCGCCCCAGCGGTACGGGGTGCCGAGCAGCGCCATGGCGCGCTTGAGCACCGACTGCACCTTGTCGCCGCCCGGGACCACGCCCTCGCGCAGCGGAGCCTGGGACACGTCGTAGTTGGCCAGCAGGCGGCTGATGTCGCCGGCGAACATCGCCGAGCGGTCCATCAGCGGAATGGTGTCGTTGGCGGCCAGATGCGGGAGCAGGGCGGCCAGGGTGGCGGTGGCGGCGGCGTCGGCCTTGCTGCGTGCGGTGGCCGGGGCCTGCGCGGCGACCAGCTTGGCGGTCGCGGACTGGGAGATCGTGGAAGTGGTGCTGGTGGCGCCGGCGGCAGTCACCTGCGCCGGTGCGACGGGAGCGATGGCTTCGGGGACTACGGTGTCGGCCGGAGCCGACTGGGCCAGGGCCGGAACGGCCGAGAGGCAGAGCGAGGCGGTGCAGATTAAGCGGAAGGCGGCCCGGCGGGGGACGGAGGTCTTGCCTGGAGAGGTCTTTGCTTCGGTCGTCACGCTTCGATCACAAATTCAAACGATGGGCGATGATGCCCTGTAGACGGCAAGACGAAGTTCAAATTACGTTAATATTTCGTAATTATGAATGTGAGCGCAACCACAGTTCAGTGCAGGACGCGCTTGGCGCCGGTGTAGTGGTCGCGCCAATAGGTCCCGTCCAGATAGTCCAGGCGGACCGTTCCGCCGGTGCTGGGGGCGTGCACGAAGCGGCCCTCGCCGACATAGATGCCGACATGGCTGACCGTGCCGCCGCTGCCGAAAAACACCAGATCGCCGGTGCTCAGGCGTTGCGGATCGATCCGCGGACCCTGCACCGCGGCCAGTTCGCGCGAGGTGCGCGGCAGCCGCAGGTCGAGCATGTCGCGGTAGACGTAGGCGACCAGGCCGCTGCAGTCGAAGCCGGAATCCGGGGTATTGCCGCCATAGCGGTAGGGCGTGCCGACCAGGCCCAGCGCGCGCATCAGCACCGCGTTGGCCGCGGCCGGGTCGGCCGGCGCCACCTGCGGCCAGCTGCGCACCGCCACCGGCGGCGGGCGCGACGGGCGCACCTCGTGGCGGCCGCAGGCGGCCAGCACGGCCATGCACAGCAGGACCGCCCCACAGGGAAGAAGGCGCCGCGTGGACGTTGCAACTGGCTTGTTCTGCATGGAGCCGGGATAATGCGCAACCTTAGATGGCCGCCATCATGGCGGCGCTCCCGTCGGCCGACAAGCCGTCCACACCGTCTGCCATCGGCAGCCACAGCGCAGAGTTGCACATGAAGATCGAAAAAGACCGCGTCGTCCGTTTCCACTACACCGTCTCCGAAGCCGGCCAGGCGCCGATCGAGACGTCCAAGGACCGCGATCCGCTGGTGATCCTGATCGGCCACGGCAACATCATCCCGGGCCTGGAGAACGCGATGCTGGACCAGGAAGCCGGCGCCAGCTTCGGCGTCGACGTGGCCGCCAAGGACGCTTACGGCGACTACCGCGAGGGCCTGACCCAGCGCGTGCCGAAGAAGCATTTCGGCGCGACCAAGCTGCAGCCGGGCAGCCAGGTGGTCCTGCAGACCAACTTTGGCCCGCGCGCGGTGACCGTGCAGAAGGTCGGCATGAGCGTGGTCGATGTCGACCTCAACCATCCGATGGCGGGCAAGGACCTGCATTTCGACGTGGAGATCCTCGAGGTGCGCGAAGCCAAGCCGGAAGAGATCGAGCACGGCCACGTGCACGGCGAGGGCGGTCACCATCATTGAGTGAGCGCGGCGCGGGTCCCGTTGGCGGGATCCGTCTGCGCCGTGCGGGTGCGCGCTGCGCCGCCGCTGCCTGATCGGCGTGGCCGAACGGCGCGGCCGCGCTCGCCGCTCGGCCACTTCCGTACTTCATGTACTTCGCGATGCGCCTTGGCGCATGCGCGCCGCGGCGATGGATAATCGCCGGTCTTTCGTCCGGTGCCACGCCTTGGCTTCCTCCGCTCCCGTGCTGCAGCCCGTAGCGCCCGCCGAACGCATCGTCACCCTGGACGTGCTGCGCGGTTTCGCGCTGCTCGGCATCCTGCTGATGAACATCGAAGGCTTCGTCGGTCCGCTGGATACGGCGATGACCGGGCTGGATCCGCTGTTGCGCGGTGCCGATCGCGTCGCCGATGCGGCGGTCTACCTGCTGGTGCAGGGCAAGTTCTACACCTTGTTCTCGTTGTTGTTCGGCATGGGCTTTGCGGTGATGGCGCAGCGCGCCGAGGCGGCGCGGCGCGAGTTTGGCGGCTTCTTCGTGCGCCGCAGCGCGGTGCTGCTGCTGATCGGCGTGCTGCATGCGGTGCTGCTGTGGTCCGGCGACATCCTGGTCAGCTATGCGCTGCTGGCGTTCATGCTGCTGGCCTTTCGCGAGGCGCCGACGCGCTGGTTGCCGTGGATGGCGCTGGCGGTCTACCTGTGCTCGCCGCTGCTGTCGCTGCTGACCGGCGCGGTCGGCTCGGCGGCGCAGGCCGATCCGCACGGCGCCGTGCAGTGGCGGCAGGTAATGGCCGAGCAGGCGCAGCGCGCGGCGGCGGCGCTGGAACAGCAGCGCCAGGTGTTCGGCCACGGCAGCTACGCGCAGGCGACCGCGCAGCGCCTGCGCGACCTGATCGATGCGCTGGGTACGCTGGTGTTCAATGCGCCGACCATCTTCGGCATGTTCCTGCTCGGCGCATGGTGCGTGCGCAGCGGCCTGGCGCAGCAGCCGCAGCGGCGTCCGCGGCTGCTGGCGGCGCTGCGCTGGGGCGTGCTGCCGGCGGGCATGGCGCTGATGCTGCTGAGCTTCCGGCTGGAACCGTGGATGGATCCGGCGCGCCTGGACCTGCGCCTGGCCAGCGCGTTCGCCTTGGCCACCGTGGCCAGCGGGATGATGGCGCTGGGCTATGCGGCCTGGTTGCTGCGCTTCGCCCCGGCGCTGCGCTGGCTGGCACCGGCCGGGCGCATGGCGCTGAGCAACTACCTGCTGCAGTCGCTGCTGTGCACCACGCTGTTCTATGGCTATGGCCTGGGCTATTTCGAGCGCCTGCCGCGCGTCTGGCAGATCCCGTTCGCGTTCGCGCTGTTCGCGCTGCAGGTGGTGGCGTCGCAGCTGTGGCTGCGCCATTTCCGCTTCGGTCCGGCGGAATGGCTGTGGCGTTCGGCGAGCTATCTGCGTTGGCAACCGATGCGCCGTCATGGCACTGCCTGAAACGCGACTGCCCATGACGATGCGCCGATCCCGTATATGCCGCGGCATCCTCACGCGTGGCTCGCCACCGCGCGTGGCATGCTCGGAATCAGCATGAGCCACACGATAGGACAACCGATGGCCGACCAGAGAGGCGGGCAGTCGCCCGCGATCGACCCCGCACCGTACCGCGCGGAGCGTGTGCAGTGACCGATGCCGTCTACGACTACGACCTGCTGGTGCTCGGCGGCGGTTCCGGCGGCCTGGCCACCGCGTTCCGCGCCGCCGGCCTCGGCGCGCGCGTGGCGATTCTGGAGCCGGGCGCGCTCGGCGGCACCTGCGTTAACATCGGGTGCGTGCCGAAGAAGGCGATGTGGCTGGCCGCCGACCTGGTCGGGCGCATCGACCTGGCCCGCGCCATCGGTTTTTCCATCCCCAGTTCCACCTTGTCGTGGCCGGAACTGGTGGCGCATCGCCAGGGCTATATCGGCAACATCCACGGCAGCTACCGGCGGCGCCTGGATGCCGACGGCGTGGTGCTGATTCCGCAGCGCGGCCGGCTGCTGGATGCGCATACGGTGGAATGCGGCGACGGCGTGAAGATCAGCGCCGGCCACGTGGTGATCGCCACCGGCGCGCATGCGCTGCGGCCGCCGATCGAGGGCGCCGAGCTGGGCCTGGTGTCGGACGATTTCTTCAATCTGTGCGAGGCGCCGCCGCGCGTGGCCATCGTCGGCGGCGGCTATATCGCGGTGGAGCTGGCCGGCCTGCTGCAGGCGCTGGGCAGCCGCGTCGATCTGTTCGTGCAGGGCGAGCGCCTGCTGGAGCGTTTCGATGCGGAACTGGCGCGGCAGCTCGGCGAGAACCTGCGCCATCAGGGCGTGCGCCTGCATTTCGGCTATCGCGCCACGGCCCTGCGCCGCGGCGAGCAGGGCCTGCACTTGCACGACGGCGACGGGCAGCCGAGCGAGCCCGTGGACCAGGTGTTCTTCGCGATCGGGCGGCGTCCGAACAGCAAGGACATCGGCCTGGAAGCGCTGGGCGTGCGCATCGGCGACAAGTGCGAGATCGTGGTCGACGATTACCAGAACACCGACGTGCCGGGGCTGTACGCGATCGGCGACGTGGCCGGCAAGGTCGGCCTGACCCCGGTGGCGATCGCCGCCGGACGCAAGCTGATGGATCGCCTGTTCGGCGACCAGCCGCAGGCGCGGCTGGACTACGACAACGTGCCCAGTGTGGTGTTCTCGCATCCGCCGCTGGGCCAGGTCGGCCTGGGCGAGGAGCAGGCGCGGGCACGCTACGGCGACGCGGTGACGGTGTATCGCAGCAATTTCCGGCCGATGCTGCATGCGCTGGCCGACGCGCCGCAGCGCAGTCTGTTCAAGCTGGTCTGCGCCGGCGAGGACGAACGGGTGGTCGGTTTCCATCTGCTCGGCGATGGCGCCGACGAGATCCTGCAGGGTTTCGCGGTAGCGCTGAAGCTGGGCGTGACCAAGCGCCAGCTGGAAGACACGGTGGCGATCCATCCGACCTCGGCCGAGGAAGTGGTGCTGATGCGCTGAGGCGCGCGCCGTTGCGGTGCTGCTGCATGTGGCGATGGCGAAACGGGTTAGGGCGCGGGTAGGGCCACGATCGGGCTGTGCGGTCATCCGCCTTACTGCACTGCGTTGCCGGCGTTGCGCACGCTGGGTGCGCGTGTGCATGCGATGCGGTTCGCTCTGTCGCATCGGTAGCGCTGCTGTTGCGGGCAGCGGCCGTAGAATGGGCGGCATGCACGATGTTCGTTTCCGCTTCGGCGCCGGTCCGCGATGAGCGCCTCCGAGCGCTCGACCGCCGCTCCGCTGGCGACGGCGCATGCCGACCTGGGCGGCGTGCTGCTGGCCGCCGGCGGCGCGATCGCGTTTTCCGGCAAGGCGATCATCGTCAAGCTCGGCTATCGCTACGGGGTGGACGCGGTGACCCTGCTGGCGCTGCGCATGCTGGTGGCCTTGCCGTGTTTCGCGGCGATGGCGCTGTGGGCCGCGCGCCGGGCGCCGCCGCTGCAGCGCGGCGATCGCTGGCGCATCGGCGCGCTCGGCGTGCTCGGCTACTACCTGGCCAGCTACCTGGATTTCCTCGGCCTGGCCTACATCACCGCGACGCTCGAGCGGCTGATCCTGTATCTGACCCCGACCCTGGTGTTGCTGATCGGCGTGCTCGCGTTCCGCCGCCGGCCGCAACGCCGCCAGCTGTGGGCGCTGGCGCTGAGCTATCTCGGCGTGCTGCTCGCCTTCGGCCACGACCTGCAGGTCGGCGGCGCGCGCACCGCCTGGGGCAGCCTGCTGGTGTTCGGCAGCGCGCTGGCCTATGCGCTGTACCTGGTCGGCAGCGGGCAGATGGTGGCGCGGATCGGCGCGGTGCGGCTGACCGCCTACGCCAGCCTGGTCGCCTGCGTGCTGTGCATCGCCCAGTTCCTGCTGCTGCGACCGCTGCACGCCTTGCTGCTGCCCACGCCGGTGTACTGGCTGTCGCTGCTCAACGGCACGCTGTGCACGGCGGTGCCGGTGCTGGCGACGATGCTGGCGGTGCGGCGGATCGGCTCGGGCCTGGCGTCGCAGATCGGCATGCTCGGCCCGGTCTCGACCATCGTGCTCAGCGTGCTGTTGCTGGGCGAGGCGATGGGACCGTGGCAGATCGCCGGCACGCTGCTGGTGCTGGGCGGGGTGCTGACCGTGTCGCGGCCGGCACGGACGGTGCCGGCATGAGCGGGCAGGGTTCCACGTCGGCTGCCGACGCCTCGGCGGCGGCCCAGGCGCGGATCCTGGCGACGATCCGCGCGATCCCGCCCGGCCAGGTGCGCGGCTATGGCGAGGTGGCGATGCTGGCCGGCTTGCCCGGCCGCGCGCGCCTGGTCGCGCGGGTGCTCGGCGGCAACACCGATCCGGCGCTGCCCTGGCACCGGGTGCTGCGCAGCGACGGGCGCATCGCCTTCCCGGAAGGCTCGCGCGGCTTTCGCGAACAGTGCCAGCGGCTGCGCGCCGAAGGCGTGGCGGTGCAGGGCGGACGGGTGAAGCGTGCCCCAACGCCGGCGCGCGACCTCGACGCGGCGTTATGGGGGCCGCAATAGCGAGCGGCTATGATGGTCGGCAGTTGCCACGGACACGACCATGTTTCCCAGACTTCCGCCTGTTACCCAAGCCCTGCTGATCGGCAATGTGGTGGTGTTCCTGCTGCAGCTGCTACTGGGCGACGACACCTTCGCGCCGTTCATGCTGTGGCCGCTCAGCGACTTCGATGCGTTTTCGCCGGGACAGAATTTCCAGATCTGGCAGCTGCTGACCTATGGCTTCCTGCATGGCGGCTTCTCGCACCTGTTGTTCAACATGCTGGCGCTGTACATGTTCGGCGGGCCGCTGGAGCAGACCTGGGGCAACAAGCGTTTCCTGACCTATTACCTGGTGTGCGTGGCCGGCGCCGGCCTGTGCCAGCTGCTGGTGGGCTGGTGGATGGTGAGCAATGGCGGCGATCCGTATCCGACCCTGGGCGCGTCCGGCGGCGTCTTCGGCCTGCTGCTGGCGTTCGGCATGCTGTTCCCGAACCAGCGGGTGATGCTGCTGTTCCCGCCGATCCCGATGAAGGCGCGCACCTTCGTGATCGTGTTCGGCGCGCTGGAGCTGATCATGGGCTTCACCGGCTGGCAGCCGGGCGTGGCGCATTTCGCGCACCTGGGCGGCATGCTGTTCGGCTGGCTGCTGATCCGCTACTGGCGGGGCCAGCCGCCGTTCGGCAAGCGCAAGCCGCCGCGGCCGCGGATCGTGCGCTGAGGGGCGTCGGTCTGCAGCGACTAGCGCCACGGTTGGGCGTGCGCCGCGAACGCTCCTGAGCGGCGATCCGACATGGCCGCATGCAACGCGGCCACTGTCCACTTCGGCGGCGATGTTTTGCGACGCGCTCTTGGCGCATTTCGGGGGTGGGTGCATGCGCACCGCCGCAACCGACCGAGCGTGCGTTCGAGCGCATCGGGCACGTATCGTCGCAGCTGGAATGGCTTTGCGAGACGCCATCGGCTGATGGCGCGGCGCGCTGGCTTGGTCGCGCCGACGGCCGTTGCCAAACGCCGAGACGCTGGCGGGTTGTGCCGATCGCCATCGCCACAACGCACGACGGCGCGGTTGCCCGCGCCGTCGTGCATGCACTGCCTAGCGAATTGCGGTTACGGCCAGACGCGGATCTGCTCGGCGTCGCTGCGCACCATCGGCTGGCCGGCCTTGCAGGTGAAGGCGGCGGCGAAGGAGGGCAGGTTGGCCAGCGGGCCGTTGGCGCGCCAGCGACCGGGCGCGTGCACGTCGGCGGTGACGCGCTGCACCGCTTCGTTCGGCGACAGCTGCTGCGCCCACAGGCCGGCCCAGGCCTTGTAGAACGCCTGCTTGCCGGCGTCGCCGGCGGCCGGCTGGGCGGCGGCATACGCCTGCCAGGCCAGTTCGACGCTGCCGATGTCGGTCAGGTCCTGTTCCTGGGTCAGCTGGCCGTTGACCTTGGCGCCCTTCACGCCGGGGAAGTCGTAGGCGCCGTACTGCGCGGCGGCGCGCGCGCTCAGTGCGGTCCACGCGCTCTTGTCTTCCGGAGTCCACCAGCTGCGCAGTTCGCCCTTGGCGTCGACCTGGCTGCCCTTGCTGTCGATCGCGCCGATCAGTTCGTGCGCGACCAGCGCGCCGTAGCCGCCGTACAGCGCGGCGGCATCGCCACCGGCGACGAACACCGGCGGCTGCAGCACCGCGGCGGTGACGATCAGGCGGTTCTGGGCGAGGTCGTAGGTCAGCGCCGGCTGCTGCGGCAGCACGTCCCAGCGGCGGTCGGCGTTGCCCTTGCCGATGCGCTTCATTTCCTCGCGGTGGCGCCAGGTGGAGGCGATCAGCATGTTGCCGCCGAAGCTGCCGCGGCCCATCGGCTGCACGCTGTAGTCCAGGTCGCGGCGCGGCGCGCCGACTTCGATCTTCAGCGCGGCCAGCTTGGCCTGCGCTTCGGCGCGCGCCGAAGCGCTGAGCCAGGTGTTGCGCTTGATCGCGGCGATCTCGGTGTCGCGCACCTGGTCGGCGATGCTCTCGGCCTGGCGGCGGGTGTCGGCATTGAGATAGCGGCCGACGTATTCGCGGCCCAGCATCGGGCCGGCGGCGACGTTGATCGCGTCCAGCACCTGCGACCAGCGCTGCGGTGGCAGGGTCTGGCCTTCCAGCACGCGGCCGCGGAACTCGAAGCTGGCGTCGCGGAAGCTCTTGGACAGGTACGGCGCCATCGCGTCGCCGACGCGCCAGCGCAGGTAGGCCTTCCATTGATCGGGCTTGATGCTGACGATCATGCCGTCGAGCTGCTTGAACATGTCCGGATCGGCCATCGACACCAGGTCGTCGTTGACGCCCTGCGCCTTCAGGAACGCGTCCAGCTGCAGGTTGCGGTACTGCTTGTTCAACTCCTTGGTGGAGATCGGCGCGTAGTTGTTGAACGGGTTGTTGATGCCGGCCAGCGACTTGGCGCTGCGCGCCAGCGCGGTCTCGATCTGCAGCACCGACTGGGTGTCGGCCTCGAGCTTGGCCGCCGGGGTGCCGGTCAGGGTCAGGATCTGCTTGACGTAGGCGCGGTAGCGGCCCATCAGCGCCACGGTGTCGGCGTCGGTGCGGGTGTAGAAGGCCGGGTCGGGCAGGCCCATGCCGCCCTGCATGAAGTAGCCGATGTGGCGGTCCAGCGCCTTCAGGTCGACGTCGGCGCCGAAGTTGAACGCCACCGGGATGCCGATCTGGTGCAGCGCGGCGATCGAGGCCGGGACCTCCTTGGCCTTCTTGATCGCGTCGATGCGGCTGAGCAGCGGTGCGATCGGGTTGGAACCGTCCTTCTCCACCGCCGCTTCGTCCAGGCCGCTGGCCCAGAAATCGCCCAGCGCCTTCTGCACGTCGTTCTGCGGCGACTGCATCGACGCGTCGAGCAGGTCGCGCTGCTGTTGCTGCGCGCGCGCGGACAACTGGCCCAGGGCGGTGACCGCGCCGGTCTGCGGCAGCGGGTTGCTCTTCAGCCAGTCGGCGTTGGCGTAGTCGTAGAAATCGGTGCAGGCGGCGCTGACGACGGGCGCCTTGGCGGCGGCGCGCTTCTTCTTGGGCGCGGCATCGGCGGTGGACGCCAGGGCGATCAGGCCGAGGGCGACAGCGAGGGCAAGCGGACGGGCATTGAGCATCGGGAGCGAATCCGGTCAGGATTAAAGTCGGCGGAGTTTAACAAGCTGCGGCCCGCAGCTGTGTCCATGCTGCGGCGCGGCTTTGCCTAACCGGTTCAGATGGATGCGCGCGTGGGTGCGGGGCGGTCGTGCGGGTGTCGCCGGCGGGCTGTCGCACACGCATCCAGGCGTGCGGTGCCGGCCGCTTCCGCGCCAGCGCGGGCTTCCGCGGCGTGGCGCGCAGCGCGCAAAGAAAAGGCCCGGACATGCCGGGCCTTTTCGGGTTGCAGCGGATCGCCAGACTTACCAGATCACGACCTGCTTGTCGCCGGCGCGCACCATCGGCGATCCGGGCTTGCACTGGAACGCGGCGGCGAAGGCCGGCAGGTTCGACGGCGCGCCCATCGCGCGGAACTGCGCCGGGGCGTGCGGGTCGGTGGTCAGGCGCACCGCCGCGTTCTGCGGGGTGTACTTGGTGCGCCACACGGTGGCCCAGTTGAGGAAGAAGTTCTGGTCGCGGGTCATGCCGCCGACCTTCGGATCGTCCTTGCCCTCGGTGGCCTTCTTCATCGCGTCGTAGGCGGTGGACAGGCCGCCCAGGTCGGCGATGTTCTCGCCCAGGGTCAGCTTGCCGTTGACCGGCTTGCCGTCCACCTTGTACTCGTCGAACTGCTTGACCAGCTTGCCGGTGAGCCCGGCGAAGTTCTTGGCGTCGGCCGGCGTCCACCAGTTCTCGAAGTTGCCGGTCGGCCCGAAGCGCGCGCCCTGGTCGTCGTAGCCGTGGGTCATCTCGTGGCCGATCACCGCGCCGATGCCGCCATAGTTGAACGCGTCGTCGGCATTGGGATCGAAGAACGGCGGCTGCAGGATCGCGGCCGGGAACACGATCTCGTTCTGCAGCGGGTTGTAGTAGGCATTGACCGTCTGCGGGGTCATGCCCCATTCGGTCTTGTCCACCGGCTTGCCGATCTTGCTCAGGTTGTACTTGTAGTTGAACGCGGTGGCGGCGCGCACGTTGTCCAGGTAGCTGTCGCGCTGGGTGCTCAGGCCGCTGTAGTCGCGCCACTTGTCCGGGTAGCCGATCTTCGGGGTGAAGGTCTCCCACTTGGCGATCGCCTTGGCCTTGGTCTCCGGGCTCATCCAGGTGACGTTCTCGATGCGCGCCTTCAGCGCCTGGCGCAGGTTGTCCACCAGCTGCTGCATCTTGCTCTTGGCGTCGGGCGAGAACGCCACCTTGACGTACATCTGGCCCATCGCCTCGCCGGCGCCGTCCTCGATGCTGCCGAGCACGCGCTTCCAGCGCGGCTTCATCTCGGCCTGGCCGTTGAGCTCCTTGCCGTAGAACGCGAAGCTCTCCTGCGCGAACGCATCGCTCAGGTACGGCGAAGCGCTGTCGACGGTGTGGAAGCGCAGGTAGGCGCGCCACACCGACGGGTCGGTGTCGCCCAGCGCCTTGCTCACTTCCTGGTGGAACGCCGGGATCGCCAGCGAGAACTTCTCCGGCACCGCCACGCCCTGCGATTCGAAGAACTTGGTCCACGGGAAGTTCGGGGCCAGCTTGTCGGCCTCGGCCGGGGTCACCGGGTTGTAGGACAGCTCGGCGTCGCGCGACATCTGCTCGCTGGACTTGGAGACCTTGGCCAGGCGCGTTTCCAGCGCCACCACGTCCTTGGCCTGCTTGGCCGCATCGGCGGCCGGCACCCCGGACAGCTCCAGCACCTTGGCCACGTGCGCCTGGTAGGCGTTGAGCTTGTCCTTCTTGTCGGCATCGAAGTAATAGCCGCGGTCGGGCAGGCCCAGGCCGCCCTGCATCGCGTAGGCCATGTTCATCGAGGAGTTCTTGAAATCGGCCTCGGCGCCGAAGCCGAACAGGCCGTTCTCGCCCTTGGCCGCGCTCTGGCGCAGGTACTCGGCCACCGCCGGGCCGTCCTTGAGGCCGTCGATCGCGGCAAGGTCGGCCTTCAGCGGCTCGATGCCCTGCGCGTTGACCTTGGCTTCGTCCATGCCCGAGGACCAGAAATCGCCGACGATCTTGTCCACGCCCTGCGCGTTGGCCGCAGCGGCGGCCTGCTCGGCCAACTGGTGCTGCACGGCGACCGAGCGCTCGTCCAGGATCGAGAACGCGCCCCAGCTGCTGCGGTCCTTGGGGATTTCGTTGGCGGCCAGCCACTTGCCGTTGACGTAGCCGGCGAAGTCGCTGCAGGCCTCCTTGGTCGGGTCCAGGTCGTTGGCGCTGAACGCGTTGTAGGGCGGCAGCTTGCTGGTGTCGAGCTTCAGCTCGGCCGGCGCGGCGGCCGGCGCCGGCGCGGCGGCCTCGGTCTTGGCGGTGTCGGCGGCGGGCGCTGCCGCGTCGGGCTTGTTGCAGCCGCTCAGGGCGGCGCTCACGGCCAGGGTCAACAACAGCATCTGGGGATTGCGAAAGGTCACAAGGAAGCTCCAAGCCAGCGTGGATACGGAATGGCCCTAAGGGCCGTGGCGAGACTGTACGCCGCTGCCCGGGGTTTCAGGGGTGTCGAAGGTCATGGGCCGGGCGCCCGCGCTCAGCGGGCGTCGCTCAGCGGGCCTCGCTCAGCGGGCGTGAGGCCGGCGGGCCGGTATCATCCCCGGGATGAAGCGCGAACCGTCCTGCGATGCCCTGATCGTCGGCGCCGGCCACAACGGCCTGGTCTGCGCCGCCTACCTGGCGCGCGCCGGCTGGAAGGTCACCGTGCTGGAGCGGCGCGGCGTGGTCGGCGGCGCTGCGGTCACCGAGGAATTCCATCCGGGCTTCCGCAATTCGGTGGCGTCCTACACGGTGTCGCTGCTGCAGCCGAAGGTGATCGCCGATCTCGACCTGGCCGCACACGGCCTGCGTATCGTGCCGCGCCGCTGCAACAACTTCGTGCCGCTGCCCGACGACCGCTACCTGCTGGCCGGCGCCGGCATCACCCAGGCGCAGGTGGCGAAGTTCTCCGCTCGCGACGCCGAGCGCCTGCCGGCCTACGAAGCGCGGCTGGAGCGCATCGCCGACGTGCTGCGTGCGCTGGCGCTGCAGCCGCCGCCGAACGTCACCGATGGCGGCTGGGTGCAGGCGCTGCCGGAACTGCTGCGTGCCGGCCGCCTCGGCCGCCGCCTGCATGCGCTCGATCCCGGCCTGCGCCAGGAGCTGCTGGACCTGTTCACCATCTCCGCCGCCGAGTACCTGGAGCGCTGGTTCGAAAGCGATCCGGTCAAGGCCTTGTTCGGCTTCGACGGCATCGTCGGCAACTACGCCAGCCCGTACACGCCGGGCTCGGCCTACGTGCTGCTGCACCACGTGTTCGGCGAGAGCAACGGGGTCAAGGGCGCGTGGGGCCATGCGCTCGGCGGCATGGGCGCGATCACCCAGGCGATGGCCAAGGCGGCGATCGCGGCCGGCGCGCAGATCCGCACCGATGCCGGCGTGCGCGAGATCCTGGTCGAGGACGGGCGCGCGGTCGGCGTGGTCACCGAACACGGCGAGCGCCTGCATGCGCGCCGCGTCGTCGCCAACGTCAATCCCAAGCTGCTGTACGAGCGCCTGCTCGACCCGGCGCAGGTGCCGGCCGCCACCCGCGAACGCATGGCCAACTGGCGCTGCGGTTCGGGCACGTTCCGGATGAACGTGGCGCTGTCGCGCTTGCCACAGTTCCGTGCGTTGCCGGGGCAGGGCGACCACCTCACCGCCGGCATCATCCTGGCGCCGAGCCTGGACTACATGGATCGCGCCTACCGCGATGCGCGCGCGCATGGCTGGTCGCGCGAGCCCATCGTCGAACTGCTGATCCCCAGCACGCTGGACGATTCGCTCGCGCCGCCCGGCCAGCACGTGGCCAGCCTGTTCTGCCAGCACGTGGCGCCGCAGCTGGCGGACGGGCGCAGCTGGGACGCGCACCGCGACGAGGTGGCCGAGTTGATGATCGCCACCGTCGAGCGCTACGCGCCGGGCTTCGCCGACTCGGTGCTGGCCCTGCAGGCGCTGACCCCGCTGGACCTGGAGCGCACCTTCGGCCTGATCGGCGGCGACATCTTCCATGGCGCGCTGAGCCTCAATCAGTTGTTCAGCGCGCGCCCGATGCTCGGCCAGGCCAACTACCGCGGTGCGATTCCCGGCCTCTACCTGTGCGGTTCCGGTACCCATCCGGGCGGCGGCGTGACCGGCGCGCCCGGGCACAATGCGGCGATGGCGCTGCTGGGCGATGGGCGGCGCTGACTGAGCGCGGTGCCGTCTGCCGGCGCCGCGCTGCGGTGCCTTCGTTTCACGGACGGCTGCGCCGGTGCCGCTGCCGCCATCGCGCCGCTCGGTGCGCGGGTCCGATGCGACGTAGCGCAGGCATCCGCTTCAAGACCATCGTTCCGATCGCCGGGCATAATGGCTGGCCGCTCGCTCGAGCCGCAGTGTCCTCGCGCCGGCGCTGGCTTCCTCCGACATCAGGCCCCTCCATGACCGAACAGGTTCAGCTCTACAACCAGGCCGTCGCCGCGCTCAACCAGCGCGACTGGGGCCAGGCGCAGCGGCTCGCGCAGCAGCTTCTGCGCGCGTTGCCGCAACACCCCGGCGTGCATTTCGTGGCCGGCGTGGCGGCGTTGGAGTTGAAACAGATGCAACCCGCCGCGGCGCACCTGTATCAGGCGACGACGTTGAATCCGCAGCGTGCGGACTACGCGACGCAGCTGGCCAAGGTGCTGGCGATGGGACGCTTCATGCAGGAGGCGCAGCGCTTCGCCGACCAGGCGATGGCGTTGCGGCCGACCGACGCGCACACGCTGGACACGCTGGGCGTGGTCTATACCCAGGTCAACGAGCACGTCGCCGCGCTGCAGGCGTTCACCCAGGCGGTGCAACTCGCGCCGCAGCAGGCCAGCTTCCGCTACAACCTCGGCACCTCGCTGCTGTTCTCCGGGCGCCTGCAGGAAGCCGAGCAGGAATACCGGGCCTGCCTGGCGCTGGAGCCGCGCTACTGGAAGGTCTATCTGTCGCTGTCGCAACTGCGCAAGTGGAGCGCGGAGGAGAACAACCTGGCCATGCTGGAGCAGGCGCTGGCTTCGGCCGGCGACGCCCCGGAAGCGGTGCTGTATCTCAACCTGGCGCTGGCCAAGGAGCACGAGGATCTCGGCGACTACCATGCCGCGTTCCGTGGCTACGTGCAGGGCAAGGCGGTACAGAAGCGCGCGCGCGGCTACACGTCCGAGCACGATGCGGTGCTGTTCGAGGCGTTGCAGCGCGCCTTCCGCGCCGACGCTGCGCCCACGTCAGGCTTCGACAGCCAGGAGCCGATCTTCGTGGTCGGCATGCCGCGCAGCGGCACCACCCTGGTGGACCGGATCCTGTCCAGCCATCCGCAGGTGCACTCGGCCGGCGAGCTGCAGAATTTCTCGGTGGCGCTCAAGCGCCTGGTGCGCACGCCATCGCCGGCGATCCTGGACGTGGCCACGCTGACCCGGCTGCAGGGGCTGGACTGGCGCGAACTCGGCCGTGCCTACGTCGAGTCCACCCGTCCAGGCACCGCCGCCAAGCCGCGCTTCGTGGACAAGCTGCCGCACAATTTCCTGTACGTGGGACACATCGCGCGGGCGTTGCCGAACGCGCGCATCGTCTGCCTAAGGCGCGATCCGATGGACACCTGCCTGAGCAACTTCCGCCAGCTGTTCGCCTTGTCTTCGCCGTACTACGACTATTCCTTCGACCTGATGGATGTCGGTCGCTACTACCTGATGTTCGAACGGTTGATGGCGCACTGGCGCGCGCTGTTCCCGCAGCGGTTCATGGAGATCGACTACGAAGACCTGGTGCTGGAGCAGGAGCCGACCACGCGCCGCCTGCTGGAGTTCTGCGGATTGCCGTGGGACGACGCCTGCCTGCGCTTCGAGCAGAATCAGGCGCCGGTGGCCACCGCCAGCGTGGTGCAGGTGCGCACGTCGATGACCCGCGCCTACATGGGGCGTTGGCAGCGTTACGGCGAGGATCTCGCCGAGCTGAAACAGTTGCTCGAGACGCAATCGCTCGAAGCGGCGGGGCAAGGCAGCCGCTGAGGCGGCACGCCCCTTACGGTAACCACCGACCGAACGAAAAGGCCGCGCCATCGCGCGTGCGACCGAGGGTCATTGCGGGCGTCAAAGCGGACGCTTGCAGTCGCTGTCGCGCATGTCCCGCCGGCAGGCGCCACGCATAAAAAAAGCCCACCCTCGCGGGTGGGCTTCGGTGTCGCTTGAGGCTCGCTTACTTGCCGAACGCGTAACGCATTTCCAGGTAGTACGCGCGACCGTACACGTCGTAGTTGTACGAGTTGTACGGCGAGCTCGCGCTGCCCGGGTAGGATGCGTCGAAGGGCGGCATCTTGTTGAACACGTTGTTCACCATCAGCGACAGCTCCATGCCCTCGAACGCCGTGTAGGTGATGCTGGCGTTGTGGGTGATGTGCGACGGCAGCTTGCCGGCGCGCGGCGCGTCGTAGCCGGCGGTGCTGAGATTTGCCGCGTAGTTCGGGGTCTTGTCGAACCAGCTGGCGTACCAGGTGGTCGCGAAGTCGCCGATCTCCCAGGTCAGCGAGGCGTCGGCCTTGCGCTTCGGGTCCGTGCTCCAGTACGGGTTGTTGAGCAGGTCGACCGGTTCGTCACCCGCGTACTGCGTGTACTCGTGGCTGATCTTCTGCGTATAGCTGACCACGGTGCTGAGGTCGCCCCAACGTCCGAAGTCGTAGCCGTAGCGGAACGAGGCGACGGCCATTTCCAGCTTCTGGTTGGAGACGTTGATCTTCGGCGTGTAGATTGCCGTGATCTGGCCGGCCGCGTTGCGGGTGACCTGCGCCATCGCGCTGGTGCACAGCGCCGAGCTGATGTCGTCGATGCCGGCGCGGCAACGGTAGTCCTGCAGGCTTAGCGCATCGGCGCTCTGCTGGGTGACTTCATCGCTGATGTCCCAGTTGAGGTAGTCGAAGGTCAGCGCCATGCGGTCGACCGGCGACCACACGAAGCCGGCGCTCCACACGTCGGCATTGATCGGCTTCAGGCCGAGATTGCCGGACTGCGTGCCCCGGAACTGGCGGCTGGAATAGGCGGCCGGGCAGCTGTCGGTGTTGCCCGGCAGGTAGCCGCGCTGTGCGCACTGGTAGTAGTCGATCACGCTGTTGTAGTAGCCGCTCTCGCCCTGGTACTGGTCGGACAGGGTCGGCGCGCGGAACGCGGTGCCGTACTTGCCGCGCAGCAGCAGCGACTGGAACGGACGGTATTCCAGCGCGATGCTGTAGGTCGGCTTGTCGACGGTGGTGCCGCTGGCCTTGAACGCGTCGTAGCGGCCGGCCAGGGTGATGGTCAGCGGATCGAACACCGGCATGCGCAGTTCCGAGGTCAGTGCGTAGCGGTCGCGGTCGCCGCCACCGGCCACCGAGGTCAGGCCCCACACTTCGCCGTTGAGGATTTCCGGTGCCGGATCGTAGTCCCACTTCTGCTTGCCGTATTCGCCGACCACGGCCAGGCCCGCGTCGCCGCCGGGCAGGGCGAACAGCTTGGCGTTGGTCAGCTGCAGGCGCAGCATGCTGTCGGAGGTCTTGCTCTTGTTGGTCGCGTGGCCGGTGAAGCTGGCGAATTCTTCCGGCGTGATCGGCGAGTAGAACGCCGCGTAGTTGGGCGTATAGACCGGATAGGCGTTGTAGTACGGATCCAGGCCCTGCTGCGGTCCCAGCACCTTGTTGATGAAGAACTGGTCGATCGGGTCCTTGAAGCGGACGAAGTTGCGCTCTTCCAGCTTGTACTGGGTGTAGGTGACGCCGGCGTCGTAGTCCCAGCTCGACTGGCCGAGCGTGCCCTGCGCGCCGAAGGTGACGCGGACCGACTCGCTGGTGTCGCGGCTCATCGTGTCGTTGAAGCCGTTCGGACCGACTTCCTCAGGCGCGAACGAGCGCTGCAGGTTGACCAGGTCGTCCAGGTTCGGGTCGTAGTAGTAGCCGAAGTCGGCGCTGGTACCCCACCACAGATAGTTGCCGCCGGAGTTGTACTTGACCTGGTCCTTGCTGTAGAGGACGTCGCCGTACAGCTGCACGTTGTCGTTGAGGTCGAAGGTGCCGTGCACGTACGCCTGCAGCGACTTCTGGCCGTTGTCCAGGGTGCGGTAGCCCGGGGTGTACTTGGAGCCGCAGTAGTATTCGTCGCCGAAGCCCGGACGCTGCTGCAGGGACATGGTGCCGCCGAACAGGCCGGAAACATTGCCGCAGTTGGCCGGGTCGAGGAACTTGTAGCTGGTGAACGGGCTGTACACCAGGAAGTCGCGGCTGATCAGCGGCGCGGTGTAGCCCTGCGTGTTGTACTGCTTGGTCAGGCTGCGGTCGTAGGCCCAGATCGGGTCCTTCTCTTCGTACTGCACGCCGCCGAGCACGGAGGTGCGGCCGTCGGCGGAGGTCCAGCCGTCGGCGAAGGTGGCGCGGAAGTTGCTGCCGCCGCCTTCGGAGTAGCCGCCGCCGCGGATGCTGAACACCGCGCCGTCCATCTTCTTCTTGAGGATGACGTTGATCACGCCGGCGATCGCGTCCGAGCCGTACAGCGACGACTGGCCGCCCGGCAGGATCTCGATGCGGTCGACCAGGTCGATCGGAATGCCGCTGATGTTGTTGAAGGTGTCGCTGCCGTTGTACAGCGCCGGGTAGTTCGACATCGGCCGGCCGTCGATCAGGTACTTCACGTAGCCCGGCGACAGGCCGAACAGGCTGACCGTCTTCGCGCCCTGGGTGAAGGAGCCGGAGGTCTGGCCGCCCTGGACCGCGCCGGTCGCGAACGAGCTCTTCTGCAGCACATCGGCCACCGAATTGAAGCCACGGGCCTTGATGTCTTCGGCGGTGATGGTGGTGACCGGCGTGGCGGTCTCGATCTCGCTCTGCGGGATCAGCGAGCCGGTAACGGTAACCCGCTCCAGGTCGGTGGCCTTGGTGTCGGTGCTGTCCTGCGCGAAGGCGCTGAACGCGGCCGGCACGACCATGGCGGTCACCAGCGCCGCGCTCAGGCGGCTGTGCTTGAAACTACGTGTCTGACGAGCAGTCATTTCTCTCTATCCCCGGAAATCAATAAAGAAAAGGCGGGTGGCGTCGTGCCACGGCATATGCCTTGAATTGGGGTCGCATCCATGCGAGCGACCCAAACGTAACACGAACTTAACGCGGTTTGTACAGGTCCGTCACGTTTTGGTGCTAGCAGTTGCATCTGCAGCGATCGGGCGGCAAACGCCCGGCAAATGTGGCTGTGGGTGTCGGGTACGGCATCGCTCGCGCTGCTTTGCACCAATTCGGGGCCTGGGCGAGACAGGTAGATGAATGGGGTTGGGGGCGTTTTCGGCGCGTTTCAGAAAGCCTGAAAAGTCGGGTCTGTGCGCGGAAGGGGCATCGCTGCGAACCCGATCGTCTGCACGCGCGGCATGCACCAATGCGGTGAGGCGTTTCGCCATAATGGGGAATGGATGGCGATGGCGAGTCGCGCCGCTGCCACGGATGCGTTCTTGATCGCTGCCACGAGCGGGCACAGCGAATGAGGCGGCGGCGGTTGCATTGCTCCGTGCGCGCGGCGATCGCGGGTTCGAACGCGCAAATGCGCGCGGCGCGCGACCGGCCGCGGCGATCGCGCGCCGCGTCCGGCCCGATACGCAAGACGCCCGCCCTGTGTCACCCTTCCTTCCTTCCTTTCTTTTCGCCAGCTGCAGCGCACTGCGCGCAGGCCGGCATCACCTCCGCGAGTTTTCCCATGACCGACCGTCCCCGCATTCCCGCCCACGCCGTCCAGCCCAACCTCGCGCCGCTGCCGCGGGTCCGCAACGTCATCGCCATCGGTTCCGGCAAGGGCGGGGTGGGCAAGTCCACCACTGCGGTGAACCTGGCGCTGGCGCTGCAGCGCCAGGGCGCGCGGGTCGGGGTGCTGGATGCCGATGTCTATGGCCCCAGCGTGCCGGCCATGCTCGGCCTGAGCGGCCGCCCGGACAGCCCCGACAACAAGTCGATCGAGCCGATGCGCGCGTTCGGCATCGAGGCGATGTCGATCGGCCTGCTGGTGGACCAGGACACGCCGATGATCTGGCGCGGGCCGATGGCCACCTCGGCGCTGACCCAGTTGTTCACCGATACGCTGTGGGACGACCTGGACTACCTGCTGATCGACCTGCCGCCGGGCACCGGCGACATCCAGTTGACCCTGGCGCAGAAGATCCCGGTCGCCGGCGCGGTGATCGTGA
The DNA here is from genome assembly GCF_013410075.1 of Xanthomonas sp. JAI131. Taxonomy (NCBI): domain Bacteria; kingdom Pseudomonadati; phylum Pseudomonadota; class Gammaproteobacteria; order Lysobacterales; family Lysobacteraceae; genus Xanthomonas; species Xanthomonas sp. JAI131. The sequence continues at coordinate 225,664 of NZ_JACCCN010000001.1, forward strand.
CCACCCCGCAGGACATCGCCACGCTGGATGCGAAGAAGGCGCTGAAGATGTTCGAGAAGGTCGAGGTGCCGGTGCTGGGCATCGTCGAGAACATGGCGGTGCATACCTGCACGCAGTGCGGCCATGTCGAGCATCTGTTCGGCGAAGGCGGCGGCCAGCGCATGGCGCAGCAGTACGGCGTGCCGCTGCTGGGTTCGCTGCCGCTGGCGATCGCGATCCGCGAGCAGGGCGACGTCGGCACCCCGATCGTCGCCGCGGCCCCGGACTCGGCCGCGGCGCTGGCCTATCTGGCGACCGCGCAGCGCCTGACCGAGGAACTGCGCAAGCGGCCGCGCGCCTCGATCCCGATCGCCGCCTCGCTGCTCTGAGCGCCGCCGCGGCCGCCGCGAACGCGCCGCGACCGGCTAGAATCGCCGGTCACTGCGGCCCGCTCCGGCGTCGGCCGCGCTCCCGGCGGGCAGGTTCCGGCCTGCCGCCACAGGCATCAGGAAGACGTATGAGCATCAAGAGCGACCGCTGGATCCGCCGCATGTCCGAGCAGCACGGCATGATCGCGCCCTACGAGCCGGGCCAGGTGAAGCAGCTCAACGGCGAGCGCATCGTCAGCTACGGCACCTCCAGCTACGGCTACGACGTGCGTTGCTCGCGCGAGTTCAAGGTGTTCACCAACATCAACTCGACCATCGTCGATCCCAAGCGCTTCGATCCGAAGAGCTTCGTGGACATCGAGGCCGACGAATGCATCATCCCGCCCAACAGCTTCGCCCTGGCGCGCACGGTGGAATTCTTCCGCATCCCGCGCGACACGCTGGTGGTGTGCCTGGGCAAGAGCACTTACGCGCGCTGCGGCATCATCGTCAATGTCACGCCGCTGGAGCCGGAGTGGGAAGGGCACGTCACCCTGGAATTCAGCAACACCACGCCGCTGCCGGCGCGCATCTACGCCAACGAAGGCGTGGCGCAGATGCTGTTCTTCCAGTCCGACGCCGACGACGTCTGCGAGACCAGCTACAAGGACCGCGGCGGCAAGTACCAGGGCCAGACCGGCGTGACCCTGCCCAAGACCTGAGTTTTCCCAACAGCACAAGGAGCGCGCAATGAACGATCCCAATCCCTACCAGGCGCCCGAGGCGCCGCTGCCGTCGGCGCCGCTGGCGCTGGACGGCACCGAGGTGCTGGCCGGCCGCGGCGAGCGCTTCGGCGCGGCGCTGATCGACGGCGTGATTTCGCTGGCGACCTTTTTGCCGCTGGCCGCGCTCACCGGCTATTTCGGCAGGGTGATGGACGCGGCGCGCGGTGGCGAGCCGATGCCGTGGCTGACCATGGCCGGATACGCGGTGCTGTCGTTCGTGGTGTTCCTGGTGGTGCAGGGCTATCCGCTGGCCAAGACCGGGCAGACCTGGGGCAAGAAGCTGCTGTGGATCCGTATCGCCGATCTGGAAGGCGGGCAACCGCCGCTGTGGCGGCTGATCGCGCTGCGCTACCTGCCGACCCAACTGCTGGCGTTGGTGCCGATCGTAGGCAACTTCTATGCGCTGGTGGATGCGCTGTTCATCTTCCGCAAGGACAAGCGCTGCCTGCACGACCTGATCGCCGGCACCCAGGTGGTCAACGTCCGCCGTTGAGGCGCCGTGCCGGCCGCCGCGCATCGGCGGCCGGCAGCCAGGAGGGTGGAGATCGCCGGATCGAATCCCCAATCCCGAATCCCCAATCCCGGCATCTACTACTTGCCGCGCCCGAACAGCATGCCCACGCCGACCGCGACCAGGATCGCCGGCCACCAGGTGGCGATCAGCCGGCCCAGGCTGAGATTGGTCCAGCCCAGGTTGTTGGCCAGGAACACCAGGCCGATCACGATCAGCACGATGGCGGCGATCACATTGGATTTCATGGAGGCGCGGCTTCCGCTAAAAGGGCGCCTATCGTAGCCGTTGCCGCCACGTCGCAACACGGGTCTGCAGGACATCGGCGTCCAGCCGCTGCGCCGTGCCGCTGCCCCATACCGGCCCGGGCCAGGCCGCGTCGCCTTCGTGGCGCCCGACCAGGTGCACGTGCAATTGGCGCACGATATTGCCCAGAGCGCCGATGTTGAGTTTGTGCACGCCCGGCTCGCCGCGCAGCAGCTGCGAGAGCTGGTTGATCTCGGCCAGCAGCAGGCGCTGCTGGGCGCCGTCCAGGTCGATCCATTCGCTGGCGCCGGCCACGCGCGGCACCAGCAACAGCCATGGGAAGCGCGCGTCGTCCATCAGCCGCACCTGCGACAGCGGGCCGTCGGCGACGAACGCGCTGTCGGCCTGCAGCCGCGGGTCGAGTGCGAAATCGGCCATCGGCCCGGCTCAGCGCAGGTGTTCGGCGAGGAACGCGAGGCTGCGTTGGCGCGCGCTTTCGGAACTGTCGGCCTCGTAGTGGTTCGGGTCGACATGGCGGTCGAAGCCGTGCCCGGCCGGATACACGTAGGTCTGCATCTGCGGCAATTTCTCGCGATGCTGCTGCACCGAGTCCGGCGGAATGCTGCTGTCCTGCGCGCCGAAGTGGAACAGCACCGGCGCCTTCGGCGTCTCGTCGAGGAACTGGGTGTTGCGCCCGCCGTAGTAGCTCACCGAAGGCAGGCCCAGCCGCAGCGCGGCCAGCAGCGCGACGCTGCCGCCCCAGCAGTAGCCGACAGTGCCCACCTTGCCGGCCGGCGTCAGCGCCTGCGCCGCGGCCTGCACGATGTCCAGCGCCTTGTCGAAGCCGAGCGCGCCGACCAGTTCCAGGCCCTTTTGCACGCCGTCCTGGTCGTAGTTCAGCTGCATGTCCTTCTCCACCGGATCGAACAGGCCCGGCGCCAGCACTTCGTAGCCTTGCGCGGCGTAATAGTCGGCGACCTCGCGGATGTAGGCGGTGACGCCGAAGATCTCCTGGATCAGCACCAGGCCGCCGCGCGGAGCGCCTTCCGGCACGGCGTGCCAGGCGGAGACCTGGCCGTGCGGGGTATCGAGGGTAGTCCAGTGGCCCATGGTGCGTTCCTGTGGCGGGGAGAGAGACGAGGATTATCCATGCCGGCGGCTAGGCGGCTGTCAACGCGATTGGGATGGGGTGTGCCATGCGCGGCGGCTTGCGTGCCCGTCGCGCAATCCGGCCGCGTGGCGGCTCCTGCCCGGTATAATCCGCGCGGTTTTTTCTCCCAGGCCCCTTGGACCCAGGCCCTCCATGTCCCTCGCGAACCCCAAAGTCGGCTTCGTCAGCCTCGGCTGCCCGAAGGCGCTGGTCGACTCCGAACGCATCCTCACCCAACTGCGCGTGGAGGGTTACGCGATCGTGCCCAGCTACGATGCGGCCGACGTGGTGGTGGTCAATACCTGCGGCTTCATCGACTCGGCCGTGGCCGAATCGATGGAGGCGATCGGCGAGGCCATGGCCGAGAACGGCAAGGTCATCGTCACCGGTTGCCTGGGCAAGCGCTCGGAGCAGATCCGCGCGGCCTACCCGGACGTGCTGGCGGTGTCCGGTCCGCAGGACTACCAAAGCGTGATGGAAGCGGTGCATGCGGCGTTGCCGCCGCGCCACGACCCGTTCGTGGACCTGCTGCCGCGCGGGCGCCACGGCGTGCACGACGAGGACGGCGTCGGGGTCAAGCTGACCCCGCGCCACTACGCGTACCTGAAGATCTCCGAGGGCTGCAATCACCGCTGCAGTTTCTGCATCATTCCCTCGATGCGCGGCGACCTGGATTCGCGCCCGGTCGACGAGGTGCTGCGTGAGGCCGAGCGGCTGGTCAAGGGCGGGGTGCGCGAGCTGCTGGTGGTGTCGCAGGACACCTCGGCCTACGGCGTGGACCTGAAATACGCCGAGCGCGAATGGCGCGGCCGCCGCTACCAGACGCGGATGAAGGCGCTATGCGAGGGGTTGTCGGAACTGGGCGTGTGGACGCGGCTGCACTACGTGTATCCGTACCCGCACGTGGACGAGGTGATCCCGCTGATGGCCGAGGGCAAGCTGCTGCCGTACCTGGACATCCCGTTCCAGCATGCCAGCCCGCGCATCCTGCGGCTGATGAAGCGGCCGGGCGCGGTCGAGCGGACCCTGGAGCGGGTGCAGCGCTGGCGCGCGCTGTGTCCGGACATCACCTTGCGCTCGACCTTCATCGTCGGCTTCCCAGGCGAGACCGAGGCCGAGTTCGAGCAATTGCTGGAGTTTCTCGACGCCGCCCAGCTCGACCGCGTCGGCGCGTTCGCCTATTCGCCGGTCGAGGGCGCCAGCGCCAACGCGCTGCCCGATCCGGTGCCAGAGCCGGTCAAGCAGGAGCGGCTGGCGCGCTTCATGGCCAGGCAGGCCGACATCTCCGCGGCGCGCCTGGAGGCCAAGATCGGCAGCGTGCAGCAATGCCTGGTCGATCTGCTCGAAGACGGCATCGCGGTGGCGCGTTCGAAGGCCGATGCGCCGGAAATCGATGGCCTGGTGCACATCCAGAACGGGGCCGAGCGCGGCCTGCAGCCGGGCGATCTGGTCGACGTGGAGATCACCGACAGCGACGAGCACGACCTGTTCGGCGAGGCGTTGCCGGCGGGCGCGGCGCAGCCGCGCGCGTTGGACCTGCGGGTGCTGTGAGCGAGGCGGCCGGCCGTGCCGGCGCGCCCCGGTGTGGACGGCGCGGCGCTCAGCGCGCGGCGTAGTCCACCGACACCACCACGAAGCTGTGGCGGCCGCCGGGCAGCTGCGCCTCGATCTCGTCGTCGATGCGCTTCTTCAGCAGCGCCCGCGCCAGCGGCGAGTCGATGCTGATCCAGCCGCGGCCGGCATCGGTCTCGTCCGGGCCGACGATGCGGTAGCGCAGCAGCTCGCCGCTGTCGGCGTCCTCCAGTTCGACCACGGCGCCGAAGAACACCGCCTGCGGATCGGACGGCGCGGTATCCACCACGCGCAGCGCTTCCAGGCGCTTGCTCAGGTAGCGCACGCGGCGGTCGATCTCGCCCAGCTGCTTCTTGCGGTAGGTGTACTCGGCGTTCTCCGAGCGGTCGCCCTCGGCCGCGGCCGCGGCCAGCGCCTTGACCACCTCCGGGCGGCGCACGCGCCACAGTTCTTCCAGCTCGGCCTTGAGCCGGGCGTGGCCTTCGGCGGTGATCAGGGCGGTGCTCTTTTCGGCAGGGGGGCGCCAGCGGCTCATCGGGGTCGGGACTGCGGTGGAGCGGGGCACGATGCTAGCCCGTACGTGCGCCTTGCGCACGCGCGGGCGATGGCCGAAGCTGGCGCGGCCATCCACACGGACGTTGTTCGATGCTGATCCTGCCGTTGCACAAGCCGCTGTCGCGGGAGAATTTTCCGCTGGTCACGCTGCTGCTGGTGCTGCTCAACGCGGCGATCTACTTCGGCTGGCAGCGTCAGGACGCGGTGCCGCTGCAGCAGGCGCAGCGCTATTACCTCGATTCTGGGCTCGGCGCCCACGAAGCGCCGGCCTATGCGCGCTACCTGCAGCGCAGCGGAAGCAAGGAAGCGCTGGCCGAGTTGGAGCGCATGCCGCCGACGGAGCAGGCGCAGTTCGTCGGCGCCGCGACGGTCAGCGACGTGCGCTTCGTGCAGGCGTTGCGCAACGGCGCGGCGTTCGAGGATGCGGCGGCGTGGCAGGCGTGGACGCCGTTGCGCGCCCGCTACGACGCGTTGCTGGATCGCGTGTTCACCTTGCGCCACCTGCAGCGCAGCTCCGAATGGTCGCCGGCACGGATGCTGTCCGCGGCGTTCCTGCATGCCGACGCGTTGCATCTGTTCGGCAACATGCTGTTCCTGGTCGTGCTCGGCACCTTGCTGGAAGGGGCGATCGGGCGCTGGCGGTTCCTGCTGGTCTACCTGCTCGGCGCGTTCGGGTCCAGCGCGGTCAGCCTGTGGTGGCGTTGGGGCGAGGCCGGTGGCGGGCTGGGTGCGTCCGGCGCCATCGCCGCGCTGATGGGCGCGTTCTGCGTGGTCTGGGGGCGGCGGCCGGTGCGCTTCTTCTACTGGTTCGCGGTGGTGTTCGACTACGTGCGCGGGCCGGCGATCGCGTTGCTGCCGCTGTGGCTGGGCTGGGAGCTGTACAACCTGCTGGCCAACGGCGATGCCGGGATCGGCTTCGATGCGCATGCCGGCGGCCTGGTCGTCGGCGCGCTGCTCGGCGCGGCGCTGGTGGCGATGCGGCAGACCCGCGAGGCGTTCATGCGCGACGAGGCCGTGGCCGCCGTGGACGATCGCTGGGAGCGCGCGCAGCGGCATCTGGGGCGGCTGGAGAACCGCGAGGCCGCGTTCCTGCTCGACGAACTCGCCGCCGAGCAGCCACGCCGCTTTGACGTGGCGCAGGCGCGCTACCGGGTCGCACGCAATGCCGGCGATGCGCGTGCCGCGCAGGCGCGCGCGATCGAACTGCTGCGCCTGCCGGCGACCACCGCGCAGGAAGCGCAAGCGCAGGCGGCGTTGCTCGGCGACTGCACTGCCGGCGCCATCGCCGTGGATGCGGCGACGCGTGCGCTGCTGTTCGATCGCTGGCTGGCGCTGGGCCGGCTGCACGATGCCGAAGCGCTGCTGGCGCAGGATGCCGCAGCGGTGCCGCGCGCCGAACAGGCGCAGCACTGGTTCCGGCTCGCGCTGGGCCACGGCGAGCGACAGGCCGCTGCCGAATGGCACCGCCTGCTGCTCGCGGTGATCGAGCGCTACCCGGATCTGCCGCAGGCGGACAAGGCGCGGTTCCTGCTCGCCAACGCGTGAGTGCCGTTGGCGGCGGCATGGCCGCCCGGTCGTGCGCCGCTGCTAGGCCGGCGCGATGGTCAGCGCCTTCAGCGCCGCCTGCAGCTTGCCGCGTTGCGCCTCGTCCTCGCAGCGCGCGAGCGCGTCCTGCAGCAGCGCGCGAGCCTGCGCGTCGTCGCCGAAACGCTCGGCCAGCAACAGCGCCGCGCTCAGCGACCAGGCGCCGAATTCCGCCGCCTTGGGCCAGGCGCGCAGCGCGGCGAGCAGGCCGTCGAGCGAGAGCTTGAACTGCCCGGCCAGCTGCGCGCGCTCGGCCAGCAGCGAAGCCTGTTCCGGCAGCAGCGGGACGAAGTCGGGATCGGCGTCGAGGGCCTCGCGCAGCAGCGCCAGTGCGCGCCGCTCCTGCTTTTCCTGCAGCAGGCGATTGATGTACTGGCGGGTGTGGTCGCGGTGCTCGTCGGCGCGCCCGCCGGTGCGCAGCAGGCGCTGGTACAGCTCGTGCACCGCCAGGCTCACCGCGCGCGTGCGCACTTCGCCGCGCAGCAACTGCAGCGCCTCGGGCGCATGCCCGTCGCGCACGAACTGTTCGGCTTCGTCGAGCACGCGCTGGTCCGGATCGTGGCGGCGATACGCATCGTCGTTGCCGGCGGCCGGTTCGTAGCCCAGCACCTCGTGGTACTGGTAGACCAGATAGCCCATCAGGTGGAAGGCGGCGAACAGGCCCCAGATCGTCACCACGCCGATCGCCAGATCGCTGGCCAGCGGCGGCAGGTAGTGCTGCAGCCATCTGGCCGCGGTCAGCGCGCTGGCCTGGATCACGAACAGCAGGCCGAACGCGGCCAGGTACGGCCAGCCGATGCGCAGCGCCAGGCCGATCGACACGGCCGGATTCAGGGCGCGGCGCAGGCTGCCGTCGATGGCCAGCGAGATCAGGAAGCCGGGCTGCAGCAGCACCACCGCCAGCAGCATCAGCAGGCCGACGACCGGGCCGGCGAGCAGCGCCGCGGCGGCGACCGCCGCGCCGAGCACGATCATCAGCGCCAGCAGCCGCAGCACCACCCCGTCGCCGATGTCGAAGCCGCGTTCGGGCGCATCCATGTGTCCGTCGGCGGTATGCCGCAGGATCTCGAAGGCGTATTTGTAGATCGCCAGCGTGGTGACGATGCCGATGATCCAGCCGATGCCCGGCAGCATTCCCAGCAAGCGGCACAGGGTCAGCGCGATCAGGGCGAACAGCGCGCCGCCGCGCAGCGGATACAGCGCGATGGCGCGGGTGCGCGCCCAGAAAGGTTCGGGTGTGCTGCGGCGCGCGCGGCCTGCGCCGGCGCGATGACGGTCTTCCATGACGCCCCCTGCGTTCAATGTGCGCCGATTGTGCGACGCGCCGGGCGGGCGTGCAATTGGGGTGCGCTCGCGCGCTTGGCCCGGGCGAGCCGTGCCGGGCAGGGCGCCGCTAGTCCCTCCGCGCATCGCGCTCGTCGCGCCGATGCTTGCGGTGCGCGCGCAGGCGGGCAGCACGAGCCGGGCGGGATCGGTTCGCGGCGTGCAAGGTTCACTGGGCCGGGCGTTGCGGCGGGTCCTGGGTGGCGTCGCCGCGACCTGCGGTACGGCGGCTAGAATGGCCGTTCCACGGCGAATGCCGGCATTCCGGAGCGGCAATCCGCTGCGGGCGCCGGCACTGCCAGCTCATCGCATGGAGTGTCGTTTGAACCCATCCGCCACAGGCAATCCGCGTGTGCGTATCGAAAAGGTCGAGGTGCTGTCTGACAACTGGTACGTGCTGCGCAAGGTCACCTTCGATTTCCAGCGCAGCGACGGCAGCTGGCAGACGCTGTCGCGCGAGCCTACGACCGCGGCAACGGCGCCACCATTCTGCTCTACAGCCGCGCCAAGCAGACGGTGATGCTGACCCGGCAGTTCCGGTTGCCGACGCTGCTCAACGGCAATCCCGACGGCATGCTGATCGAAGCCTGCGCCGGGCTGCTCGACCAGCACGATGCGCAGACCTGCATCCGCAAGGAGACCGAAGAGGAAACCGGCTACCGGATCGAGAACGTGCGCAAGGTGTTCGAGGCGTTCATGAGTCCTGGCTCGGTCACCGAAAAACTGTATTTCTTCGTGGGGGAGTATTTCGATCGCGACAAGGTCGGCGCGGGCGGCGGGGTCGCGGCCGAGGGCGAGGAGATCGAGGTGCTGGAACTGCCGCTCGACGCCGCGTTGGCGATGATCGAGACGGGCGAGATCGCCGACGGCAAGACGATCATGCTGTTGCAGTACGCCAAGCTGAAGGGATTGCTGGCCTAGCGCAGTGCTGTCGGTTTGTCTCTGCGTGTGGCATCGCCTGGATCGAACGTGGCCTGTCGTGCCTGTCGGCGCGCGCTGTACACGCACCTGCGCCGCAGCGTGACCCGCGCCGCGTGGCCCTGGTTTTGGGCGCGCTGCACCGATCGGGTCAGCGCACGCGCCGCAGGCGCTTGTCGGCATGCTCCGGCGGCATGCCGCTATGGCAGTTGAAGCCGTCCTGGGCCAGATCGTAGTCGGCGGCCGCGGCGCGGCGGCCGCGCGTCTGGGCCTCTTCGACACGGAACCCGTAGATGTTGGGGCCCACCTGCGGATCGTCGGGGTCCTCGAAGCCGAGCGTCAGGCAACTGCTGGCCATCTGGTCGATTCCCCACACGCCGGTGATGGTCCTGGGCGCGGCGTGCCGTGCGGCGCCGGCGATGCAGGTGGTCGTCAGCGTATAGCGATGGGCGGTCTCGCTCGCCGCTCCCACCTCAAGCCTGAGATCGGCGCGAACGGTCTCGCAATCCCGCGTATATCCCTGGAGTTTGCCGACGTAGCGGCCGGCCAGCAGTTGCTGCCGTTGCGGCGGCCAGTCATCGCCCGACGCCGGTTGCGCGGCATCGGCGGCCATTGCGGCTATGGCCGCCGCCAGGCCGAGCAGCAGGGCGCTCATCGCTTCCTTGTCCATGGTGGAACTCCTTGTGGTTGTCGGCTGCGCTCAGCGCTTGCCGCCGAAGATGCTGCCGAAGATGCCGCGCACGATCTGCTGGCCGATGCGGTTGCCGACGGTGCGCGAGGTCTGCTTGGCCATCGTCTCGAGCATGCCCTGGCGGCGCTTGGTGCCGAATACCGCGTCCTTGACCGCCTGGCCGAAGCCGCTGTCCTGCGCGTCGTCCTGCTCGCGCGTGCGCGCCGCCGGTGCCGCCGTCTTCTCGGCCACCTCCTCGACCCGGCGCGCCAGCATTTCCGCCGCCGAGTCGCGGTTGACCGGGCTGTCGTAGCGGTTGCCGACCACGCTGCCGGCGCGCACCTGCGCGCGCTCGGCGTCGGAGATCGCACCCATCCGGCAGCGCGGCGGCGCGATCAGGGTCTGCTGCACCGGCGACGGCACGCCCTTGTCCTGCAGCGTGGAGACCAGGGCTTCGCCGGTGCCGAGCTGGGAAATGGCCTTGGCCACGTCCAGCTTGGGGTTGGCGACGAAGGTCTCGGCGGCGGTGCGCACCGCCTTCTGGTCGCGCGGGGTGTAGGCGCGCAGCGCGTGCTGCACGCGGTTGCCGAGCTGGCCGAGGATGTTGTCCGGCACGTCGTCGGGGAACTGCGAGCAGAAGTACACGCCTACGCCCTTGGAGCGGATCAGCCGCACCACCTGCTCGATGCGCTGCACCAGCGCCGGCGGCGCGTCGTCGAACAGCAGGTGCGCCTCGTCGAACACGAACACCAGCTTGGGCTTGTCCAGGTCGCCCACCTCCGGCAGCTGCTCGAACAGTTCCGACAGCAGCCACAGCAGGAAGGTCGAGTACAGGCGCGGCTTGAGCACCAGTTGCGCGGCGGCGAGGATGCCGATCACGCCGCGGCCGTCGCTGCCGACCCGCATCAGCTCGGCCAGGTCCAGCGCCGGCTCGCCGAAGAAGCCTTCGCCGCCGTCCTGCGCCAGGCGCAGCAGCGCGCGCTGGATCGCCGCCACCGACGGCGCGCTGACCAGGCCGTACTCGGTGGAGATGTCCTTGCGCTGCTCCACCACCAGCGCCAGCAGCGCGCGCAGGTCGTCCAGGTCGAGCAGCAGCAGGCCGCGGTCGTCGGCCAGCTTGAACACGATGTCGAGCACGCCGGCCTGGGTGTCGTTGAGTTCCAGGATCCGCGCCAGCAGGGTCGGCCCCATCTCGCTGACGGTGGTGCGCACCGGGTGCCCGAGCTGGCCGTACAGGTCCCAGAACACCACCGGGTTGGCGGCCGGGGCATAGTCGGCCACGCCGATGTCCCTGGCGCGCTGCAGCACTTTCTCGCTGCCGTCGCCGGCCACCGCCAGCCCGGCCACGTCGCCCTTCACGTCGGCCATGAACACCGGCACGCCGATCCGCGAGAAGCCCTCGGCCAGGGTCATCAGGGTCACGGTCTTGCCGGTGCCGGTGGCCCCGGCGACCAGGCCGTGGCGATTGCCCAGGCGCGGCTGCAGCAGCACCGCGATATCGTCGGTCAGGCCTTTGCCCAGCAGGATCGGGTCCATGAACAGCTCCGCGGTGAGGTGGGCGGATTCTAGGCGTTCGCGCCGGCGCCCGCTCGCCGCGAGGGCGCCGGGGCCGCGGTTCGCCTGGCCTGGGCGATGAACGAATGCCCCGCCGGCGCGGTGCCGGCGCATGCCCGACCTTGCCGCGATGTGACAGCGGCGGCTACCCTGCGGCCTTTCCGTCGTCGCGTCCCATCATGCCCCTTTCGTTCCGTATCACCCATGGATGGCCCGCCGTGGCTGCCTTGGCGCTGGCTTGCGCCGCGCCTTCTGCCCACGCCGAACGCGTCTCCGCGCGCGACAAGGCCGCCATCGCCGTCCTCGACCAGCGCCTGGCGGCGGCCGAGAAGCGCTACAACGACGCGATGGTGCTGGTCGGCAACAGCGACCCCAAGGGCACCCAGGAAAGCGACGCGGCGCTGGAGGACATCGAGGACGTGGTCGATGCCTGCATCAAGCAGCGCGGCTGCCAGGTCGGCACCTACCTGGGCGCGTACAAGCGCCTGCTCAAGGCCAAGGCCGACGCGCAGGGCGCGGCGACCGATGCCGATGCGAGCGACGACGACGCCGTGCCGCTGCAGGCCGATCCCGACCACATCAGTCCGCTGGCCGCCAACGTGCCGGAAGCGGCGCGCGCGGCGAGCCTGCTCAACGACCAGCGCCATGCCTTCGACGCGATGGTCGAATACAACCCGGCGGTGCAGGCCGGCATCCGCCGCTGGCTCACCGACATGCGCCCGTCGCTGATGAACAGCTACGAGAACTACCAGAACCTGCGCGCGATCATGTGGCCGGAATGGGAAAAGCGCGGGCTGCCGGAGGCGCTGCTGTTCGGCATCATCGCCAAGGAATCCAACGGCCGCGTGCACGCCAATTCGCGGGTCGGCGCCGCCGGACTGATGCAGTTCATGCCGGCCACCGGGCGCCGCTTCGGGCTGGGCCCGGACGGTACCGGCTTCGACACCCGCTACGACGCGCGCAGCGCCGCCGAGGCCAGCGCGGTGTACATCAACGAGCGCATGGCCGAACTCAACCGCAGCATCGAACTGTCGCTGGCCGGCTACAACGGCGGCGAGGGCCGCGCCGCGCGCGTCTACAACCAGATGCAGGGGCGCAGCTTCTGGGACGCCTCGGTGTACAACCAGTTCCCGGCCGAGACCAAGGACTACGTGCCGATGGTGATCGCCGCGGCGTGGATCTTCCTGCACCCGCAGCAGTACGGCGTGGCGTTCCCGAAGATCAACGCGCAGCCGGCAACGCTGCGCCTGGCCAAGTCCACCACGATCTACGAGCTGACCATCTGCCTGGGCAGCGACGGCACCCGCGACGGCTACATGCGCGCGCTGCGCAACCTCAATCCGCGCTACGAACCCGATGGCTGGATCCCGGCCGGGGTCACCATCAACGCCACCACCAAGATCGTCGGCCTGTACAACCGCTACTGCGTCAGCGGCCCGCGCGCCGACCTGGCGCGCGCGCTGATCACCGCCGACGTCAACGCCGCGATCCGCAGCAACACGCCCGTGGTCGCCGATCCCACCGGCAACGTGGCGGTGGGCGACGTGACGCCGGTGGCCGGCGTGCCCACCACCGTCGCCACCGGGCGCCCGGCGCCGGTCAAGCCCAAGCCCAAGCAGGTGCGCAGCTACCGCGTGGCCAAGGGCGACACGCTGGGCCGCATCGCCGACCGCTACAGCTGCGATCTCAAGCAGTTGGCCAAGGCCAATGGCCTGCGCGCGCCGGGCTATGCGTTGAAGCCGGGGCAATCGCTGAAGATGACCGGCTGCGACAAGTAGGCCTTCGTTCTCCCGCCGGGACCAAGGCCCCCTTTTCGGGGGAAGGTGGCGCGCAGCGCCGGATGAGGGTGGGGGCGCAATCAATTGCTCGGGAGAGGTTTTCCACCCCTGCTATCAGGAGCGTCGCCCGCCTGGCTGCGGCGCCGTACCCTCATCCGCCCTTCGGGCACCTTCTCCCGATGGGAGAAGGGGGCGCGCAACGCGCGGTGATGGTCCAGCCGCGCCTCACATCAAACGCGAAGCCATGATGTCCCTCTCCCATTGGGAGAGGGGTAGGGTGAGGGTACACCAGCACCGGGAATGCAAGGCCGCCAGGGCGCGCTGTCGCCGCTCCGATACCCGCGCGACGTTGCAGGCAGTGCCTGTGTGCCCAGCGTTCAACCGAGCCGGACCGGCGCTTCCGCTACCAGCGCGGGATCGAGCGTCGCCACGGCTGGCGGCAACAGTACGATCACCGTTGAGCCGTGGTTGTAGCGCGCCGCACCGCAGTGGATGCGGTGCGCCCGGCAGGTTGGCGCGCCGCCGCGCGTCAGCGATCCAACCGCAGTGCCAGGGCCTGGCCGAGCCGTACCGGCGTTTCCGCCGCCAGCGTCGGATCGAGTTGTGCCATGCCGGGCGGCAACAGCACGATGACGGTAGAGCCGTAGTTGAAGCGTGCCATCTCCGCGAACCGCTCCAGCACGATGCCCTTGCCGCGCCAGTCCTTGCGGGTGATGCGGTCGCCGTAGCGCGGGATCTCCACGCCGCTCCACACCGTCTCCACGCCGCTGACCAGCAGCGCGCCGACCATCACCGAGGCCATCGGGCCGAACTCGGTGTCGAAATGGCAGACCAGCCGCTCGTTGCGCGCGAACAGCCGCGGCACGTTGCGCACCGCGTCCGGGCCGACGCTGAACAGGCGTCCCGGCACGTGCACGGTCTCGCGCAGGGTGCCGGTCCAGGGCATGTGCACGCGGTGGTAGTCGCGCGGCGACAGGTACACGGTGGCGTACAGGCCGTTGGCGAACGGCGCCGCGGCGGCGGCGTCGCCGAGCAGTTCGGCGGCGGTGAACGCCTGGCCCTTGGCCTGGAAGATGCGCCCGTCCTGGATCGGGCCGAGCTGGCTGATGCGGCCGTCGGCCGGCATCAGCAGCGCCTGCGGGTCGGGATCGGCGACGCGCGCGCCGGGCTTCAGCGCGCGGGTGAAGAACGCATTGAAGGTCGGGTAGGCGCGCGGATCGGGTTCGGCGGCCTCGGCCAGGTTCACCCCGAAGCGGCGCACCACGGTGTCGATCAGCCATTGCTTCAGCCCCGGTCGCGACGAATACGCCAGGCGCCGCGCCAGCGAGGACAGCAGCCGGTGCGGCAGCACGTAGGTCAGCGTGGTCAGCAGGCTCATGGCGCGGTCGCCTTGGTCAGCGCCTGCAGGTCGGCGGCGATCGCCGCCGGCTCGAACGGCGGGCGGATCAGCCCGGCCTGGCGGCCCTGCGGGTCGAGCACGGCGATCGCGGCGGAGTGGTCCATGCTGTAGTCGTTGGGGTTTTCCTGGAAATGCTTGCCGGGCACCTTCTGGAACACGAAGCCCAGCGCGGTGGCGAAGCGTTCCAGCTCCGGCACGTCGGCGGTGGCGGCCAGGGTGTCCTTGTGGAAGCCGTGCGCGTAGGCGCCCAGCCGCGCCGGGGTGTCGCGCTCCGGATCGACCGAGACGAACAGCACCCGCGGGCGCAGCGTGTCGGGGATCGATTCCCACTGCTTCTGCGCGCGGGCCAGGTCGGCCAGGGTGGTTGGGCACACGTCCGGGCAGGCGGTGAAGCCCAGGAACACCAGCATCCAGTGGCCTTTCAGCTCGCCCGGGATCAGCGGGGTGCCGTCGGACTGGCGCAGGTGGAAGTCGGGCAGGGCGCGCGGCTGCGGGTACAGGCGCACGCTGCGGGTCTCGGGCCACGCCGAAGCGCTGCTGCCGAAGTACTTCTGGGCCAGCAGCAGGCCCAGGCCGGCGGCCAGGGCGACCACCAGGACGATGCCGAAGTTGCGGTTGAACATACTGATTTCCCTTGCAACGAACGCTCATGATAGCGGCCGGGCCTCTATAATCGGGGGCCGAATTGCCTTGCCTGTTGCCATGACTGCCGACGCGGCCGCCGAACTCCACACGATCATCGACCTGATCCGCTACGGCACCAGCCGTTTCAATGCCGCCGAACTGAGCTTCGGCCACAGCTACGACAATGCCCTGGACGAAGCCACGCAACTGGTGCTGCACGCCCTGCACCTGCCGCACGACCTGGGCCCGGCCTACGGCGGCGCGCGCGTCACCACGCCGGAAAAGGCGCAGGTGCTGGCGCTGTTCGAGCGCCGCATCGCCGAGCGCATCCCCGCCGCCTACCTGACCGGCGAGGCCTGGTTCGCCGGGCTCAGCTTCAAGAGCGACGCGCGCGCGCTGGTGCCGCGCTCGCCGATCGCCGAGCTGATCGAGGCCGGCTTCGAGCCGTGGCTGGCCGGGCGCGAGGTCAACCGCGCGCTCGACCTGTGCACCGGCTCGGGCTGCATCGCCATCGCGATGGGCCACTACAACCCGAACTGGCAGGTGGACGCGGTCGACATCAGCGACGACGCGCTGGCCCTGGCCGCGGAGAACAAGGCGCGGCTGCTGGCCGACAACGTCGAACTGGTCAAGTCCGACCTGTTCGCCGGGCTGGGCGGGCGCCGCTACGAACTGATCGTGACCAACCCCCCGTACGTCACCCACGCCGAGACCGACGCGCTGCCGCCCGAGTACGCGCACGAGCCGGAACTGGGCCTGCGCGCCGGCGACGATGGCCTGGACCTGGCGCTGAAGATCCTGCGCGATGCGCCGGCGCACCTCAGCGAGGACGGCCTGCTGATCTGCGAAGTCGGCGAATCCGAGCGCGCGCTGGTGCAGTTGCTGCCGGAAGTGGATTTCGCCTGGGTCGAGTTCAAGGTCGGGCAGATGGGCATCTTCGCGGTGGAAGCCAGCGAGCTGGTCGCGCACCACGCGCGCATCGCCGACCTGGCCGCGAGCCGGTGAGCCGGCGGCCATGAGCGCGAACAGCTTCGGCACCCTGCTGACCGTCACCACCTTCGGCGAATCGCACGGGCCGGCGATCGGCTGCGTGATCGACGGCTGTCCGCCCGGGCTGGAACTGGATGCCAGCGAATTCGCCCACGACCTGCAGCGCCGCGCCACCGGCAAGAGCCGCCACACTTCGGCGCGGCGCGAAGCCGACGAAGTGGAGATCCTGTCCGGGGTCTACGAGGGCCGCACCACCGGCACCCCGATCGGCCTGCTGATCCGCAACACCGACCAGCGCAGCAAGGACTACACCGACATCGCCCGCCAGTTCCGTCCGGGCCATGCCGACTACAGCTACTGGCAGAAGTACGGCATCCGCGATCCGCGCGGCGGCGGCCGCTCCTCGGCGCGCGAGACCACGATGCGCGTGGCCGCCGGCGTGATCGCCAAGAAGTGGCTGGCGCAGCGCTACGGCGTGCGCGTGCGCGGCTACCTGTCGCAGCTCGGGCCGGTCGTGCCGCAGGGCTTCGCCTGGGATGCGGTGGAGGACAACGCGTTCTTCTGGCCGCATGCGGCGCAGGTGCCGGAGCTGGAAAGTTACATGGACGCGCTGCGCAAGTCCGGCGATTCGATCGGCGCCAAGGTCACCGTGGTCGCCGACGGCGTGCCGCCGGGCTGGGGCGAGCCGATCTACGGCAAGCTCGACGGCGAACTGGCCGCGGCGCTGATGAGCATCAATGCGGTCAAGGGCGTGGAGATCGGCGACGGCTTCGCCGTGGTGGCGCAGAAGGGCACCGAGCACCGCGACCTGATCGCGCCGGATGGCTTCCAGTCCAACCATGCCGGCGGCGTGCTCGGCGGCATCGCCACCGGCCAGCCGATCGTCGCCTCGCTGGCGTTCAAGCCCACCTCCAGCCTGCGCCTGCCCGGCGCCACGGTGGACGTGGACGGGCAGGCGGTGGACGTCATCACCACCGGCCGCCACGACCCCTGCGTCGGCATCCGCGCCACCCCGATCGCCGAGGCGATGATGGCGCTGGTGCTGATGGACCAGGCGCTGCGCCATCGCGCGCAGTGCGGCGACGTCGGCAGCGTCGCCCCGCGCATCCCCGGCGGTGGCGATGGCTGAGTCGCGGCCACGGGTGTGGGTCAGCCAACCGCTGTTCGACGATGTCGTCGCACGGCTCGGCGAACATTGCGCGCTGACCATCACCGCGGACGTGACCAAGTACTCGCAGCAAGACCTGGCCGCGGCGCTGGCGCCGCTGGACGGCGCGCTGGTGACCCTCAACGAGCGTATCGGCGCGCCCGAGATCGCCGCCGCGCCGCGGCTGCGCGCCATCGCCAACGTCGGCGTCGGCTACAACAACCTCGATCTGGACGCGCTCAGCGCGGCTGGCATCTTCGCCAGCAACACGCCGGACGTGCTCACCGAAACCACTGCCGACCTCGGTTTCGCGCTGCTGATGGCCGCCGCGCGGCGCATCACCGAATCCGAGCGCTGGCTGCGCGAGGGGCAGTGGCAACAGTGGTCGTTCCAGACCATGCTCGGCGCCGACGTGCACGGCAGCACCCTGGGCATCCTCGGCATGGGCCGCATCGGCCAGGCCATCGCGCGCCGCGCCGCGGGCTTCTCGATGCGCGTGCTGTACCACAACCGCAGCCGCCTGCCGGCCGAGGTGGAGCGTGCGCACGCCGCCGAGTACGTCGGCTTCGACGCACTGCTGGCGCGCGCCGATCACCTGCTGCTGGTGCTGCCGTATTCGGCACAGTCGCACCACATCCTGGATGCCGCCGCGCTGGCGCAGATGAAGCCGGGCGCCACGCTGGTGAACATCGCCCGCGGCGGCCTGGTCGACGAACTGGCGCTGGCCGATGCGCTCGCGCACGGGCGCCTGGCCGCGGCCGGGCTGGACGTGTACGAGGGCGAGCCGGCGGTGCGCCCGGAGCTGCTGGCGCTGCGCAACGTGGTGCTGACCCCGCATATCGGCAGCGCCAGCGCCGCGACCCGCCGCGCGATGGTGGCGCTGGCGGTGGACAACCTGCTGGCCGCGCTGGGCTTCGGTGCCGACGCCGGGCGTCCGCCGAATGCGTTGAACCTGGATGCGATCGCCGCTGGCGCCGGCAATGGCGACGGCAGCATCGCGAGCAAAAAACGATAGGGAACCTCCGGCGACCTGAGCGGCGCGCTCGGGAGGTTCCCCGAATCCAGCTGGCAGTGCGGCTGTTACCCCTTTCTCCTACCCGATCGAACAATCTCCCATGAGCAACGAATCCCGTCGTTTCAACGTCGCCGTCGTCGGCGCCACCGGCGCTGTCGGCGAAACCATGCTGGCCATTCTCGCCGAGCGCGACTTCCCCATCGCCACGCTGTACCCGCTGGCCTCCGAGCGCTCCGCCGGCGGCCAGATCGAGTTCAAGGGCCAGAAGGTCACCGTGCTCGACCTGGCCACCTTCGATCCGACCGGCGTGGACATCGCGCTGTTCTCCGCCGGTGGCGGCATCTCCAAGGAATACGCGCCGAAGTTCGCCGCCGCCGGCGCGGTGGTGATCGACAACTCCTCGTCGTTCCGCTACGACGACGACGTGCCGCTGGTGGTGTCGGAAGTGAACCCGGAGGCGCTGAAGCAGCGCCCGCGCGGCATCATCGCCAACCCCAACTGCTCGACCATGCAGATGCTGGTGGCGCTGGCGCCGCTGCACCGCGAATACAACATCGAGCGCATCAACGTGGCCACCTACCAGTCGGTGTCCGGCGGCGGCCGTTCGGGCATGGAGGAACTGGGCAAGCAGACTGCGCAGTTGCTGGCGTTCCAGGACATCGAGCCGAAGAAGTTCCAGGTGCAGATCGCCTTCAACCTGATCCCGCACATCGACGACTTCCTCGAGAACGGCTTCACCAAGGAAGAGATGAAGCTGGTCTGGGAGACGCGCAAGATCCTCGGCGACGACAACATCCAGGTGAACCCGACCGCGGTGCGCGTGCCGGTGTTCTACGGCCACTCCGAAGCGGTCGCGATCGAGACCACGCGCAAGGTCAGCGCCGAGCAGGCGCGCGCGCTGCTGGCCGCGTCGCCGGGCGTGGAAGTCGTCGACGAGCGCAAGGCCGGCGGCTATCCGACCCCGGTCACCCACGCTTCGGGCAACGACGCGGTCTACGTCGGCCGCATCCGCGAGGACATCTCGCATCCGCGCGGCCTGAACCTGTGGATCGTCTCCGACAACATCCGCAAGGGCGCTGCGCTCAATGCGGTGCAGCTGGCCGAGCTGGTGGCGCAGGAAGGCTGAGCGATATCTCCCCTCTCCCCTCGGGAGAGGGACGGGGGTGAGGGTGCGGCGCGAAGCCCTCGCACTGTTTCGATCCCATGAGGCTTCGCCGTACCCTCATCCGCCCCTTCGGGGCACCTTCTCCCGATGGGAGAAGGGAGGGCTGCCCGAGCGTGCAACACAACAAGCGAAGCCAAGACGCCCTTCTCCCCTCGGGAGAGGGGCCGGGGGTGAGGGTACGGGGCGAAGCCCTCGCGCTGTTCGATCCCACGAGGCTTCGCCCGTACCCTCATCCGCCCCTTCGGGGCACCTTCTCCCGATGGGAGAAGGGGGTAGGGCCGCGCGAACCTGTGCAGGCTCCGTCGCACGGCCGCGTAGACGAACGCCACAATGCGAAGGGCAACGGCTATATTGCACGCCATGACACCAAGGGCAGGGGCGTGATGCGCCTACAACCACGCTTCTTCCGCCGCCGCCATGGCGGCGACGGCATTTCCATTGCGCTCGCTCCGAGCCGCGGCTGGCGTGCGGCGTGCGCGCTGCTGTTGCTGGCCTGCAGCCAGGCCGCGCTGGCGCTGGGACTGGGCGACATCCGCGTCCTGTCCAAACCCGGCCAGCCGTTCCTGGCCGAGATCCCGGTGATCTCCAACGAACCGGGCGAACTGGAAAACGCACGCGTCGCGCTGGCCTCGCCGGCGACCTTCGCCCGGGTCGGGCTGGAGCGCCCGGACGGCCTGGTCGGCAACCTGCAGTTCCGCTTCGCGCAGACCAACCAGGGCCGCGCGGTGATCCGCGTCAGCAGCCAGATGCCGGTGGAGGTGCCGTCGCTGAGCTTCCTGATCGAAGTCGATTGGGGCCAGGGCCGGTTGATCCGCGAATATTCGGCCTTGCTCGATGCGCCCAACACCGCCGCGGCGATCGACGCGCCGGCGATCGATGCCCCGGCCGCCGCCGCGCCGTCCGACCGCATCGTCCGCAGCGAGCCGTTGCCGGCGCCGGCAACGGCTCCGGCGCCGGCGCCGGTCGCCCCCACACCGCCGCCCGCGGTGTCGGCCGCACCCGCCGCGCCGGTGCGCAGCGCCCCGGCGCCCACGGCGGCGCCCGGCGATGCGCTGGCGCCGGTGCAGCGCGGGCAGACCCTGTCGCAGATCGCCGGGCAGCTGGCGCGCGGCAGCGGCCATTCGCTGGACCAGACCATGGTCGCGCTGCTGCGCGCCAACCCGGATGCGTTCATCCGCGGCAACGTCAACCTGCTCAAGCAGGGCGCGGTGTTGCGCACGCCGCGCCAGGAAGAGCTGGCCAGCATCGATGCCGCTGCGGCCACCGCCATCGTCCGCGAACAGGCCGCGCAATGGCGCCAGGCGCGCGCGCCGGTGCCGCAACCGGCACAGGCGCAGCAGGCCGCTGCGGTTGCGCCGGCCGCCGCCAAGCCCGCCGCCGCGACCGCGGCGACGTCGGGCGCACGCCTGGAAATCGCGCCGGCGGTGCCGGCGCAGCGCGACAACGCAGGAACCAAGTCCGGCACCGGTGCCGGCGACGAGGGAGACATGGTGGCGACTCAACAATTGCAGCAGGCGCGCGAAGATCTCGCGGCACGCGATGCCGAGGTCCAGGAGCTGCGCTCGCGGGTCGAACAGCTGGAAAAGCTCAAGGCCCAGCAGCAGCAACTGATCGCGCTGAAGGACAGCGACCTGGCCGCAGCGCAGAAGCGCCTGGCGCAATCCGGGCAGACTCAGGCGCAGGCGCAACCCGCGCCGGCCGCGGCCTCCAGTGGCTGGCCGCTGTGGCTGTGGGGCGGACTGGCGCTGCTGGTGCTGGGCATCGGCGCGCTGCTGTTGTCGCGCCGGCGCAAGCCGTCGCCGTTGCCGCCGCTGCCGCTGCCGCGGCACGGCTACGACGCGGCGGAACTGGCCGCGGCGGTGCCGGTGGTGGCGCATCGCGAGGTGGACGCACCGGATCTGCCGCCGCTGGACGAACACGAGCGCGAAGTGGCCGAGGACGCGGTCGACGAAGACCGGGCCTACCAGGACCACGCATTCGAGCGCGAGCTGGCCGCGCAGGCGCAGCATCACGCCGACGCCGACGCCGACGCTGCGCCTGCCGCGGAGCATCCGCAGTTCGCGCTACGGCCCGACGCCGAGATCGCGCCGGCGCCGCAGGCGCCGCTCGACGCCGACGAACCATGGCGGCAGCCGCCGGTGCTGGCGCCGACGCCGGTCGCGCCGGTGCTTGCGGAACGCCAGGAGCCGACTTGGCACCAGGGCGATCTGCCTGCCGCCGCCGAGCCGAGCCTCGAACCGGCGCCCGCGTATCCGCCGATCGGCCGCGAGCGCCTGGAACTGGCCGTGGCCTACATGGATCTGGGCGACAACGAAACCGCGCGGACCCTGCTGAGCGAAGTGGCGGCCGGCGGCGATCCGGCGGCGCGTGCCGAAGCCCAGCAGTTGCTGGCCCGCTTGAGCTGATGCGCGCGTGCCGCAGCGCAGCGCCGTGGCCGCTGCAGCCCGCAGTGCGCGTTGTGACGGAGTAGGGCGCGATGCGTTATGCGCTGGGCGTGGAATACGACGGCAGCGAGTTCCAGGGCTGGCAACAGCTGGGCGAATCCGGCGGGCCGAGCGTGCAGGCGACGCTGCAGGCGGCGCTGTCGTCGGTGGCCGATACGCCGGTGAGCGTGGTCTGCGCCGGGCGCACCGATGCCGGCGTGCACGGCGAATGCCAGGTCGTGCATTTCGATTGCGATGCGCCGCGCGCGCCGCGCGGCTGGATGCTCGGCGCCACCGCGCGCTTGCCGCCATCGGTGTGCGTGCGTTGGTGCGTGCCGGCGGCGGATGATTTCCACGCGCGCTTCTCGGCGCGCGCGCGACGCTACCGCTACCGCCTGCTCAACCGCCAGGTACGCCCGGCGCTGTACCGGCAGACGCTGAGCTGGGAGCGGCGGCCGCTGCAGGCCGAGGCGATGCATGCCGCCGCGCAGGCGTTGCTGGGCGAGCAGGATTTCAGCGCGTTCCGCAGCATCCAGTGCCAGGCGCTGCACGCGCGGCGCGAGCTGCAGGCGATCGCGGTGACCCGGATCGGCGAGGTCGTCGAGGTCCAGGTCCAGGCCAATGCATTCCTTCATCACATGGTGCGCAATATCGTAGGCTCCTTAATCATGGTAGGAGCAGGCGAGAAGCCGGTTTCCTGGATCGGCGAACTGCTTGCCGGGCGGGACCGCAGCGTCGCCGGCCCGACGGCGCCGCCGCAGGGATTGGTCTTCGTCGGTCCTCTCTACCCCGATATCTGGAAGCTACCGGCCGAGGTCACCCTATGAATCGAACCCTGTATCGCACCCGCATCAAGTTCTGCGGCATGACCCGCGCCGGCGACATCCGCCTGGCGGGCGAACTTGGCGTGGATTCGGTGGGATTCGTGTTCGCCCACGGCAGCCCGCGGCGGGTGGCGCCGGCCGAGGCCCGCGCGATGCGCCAGGCCGCCTCGCCGATGGTCGACGTGGTCGCGCTGTTCCGCGACAACCCCAAGGACGAGGTGCGCGAAGTGCTGCGCACGGTGCGCCCGACCCTGCTGCAGTTCCATGGCGACGAGGACGACGGCTTCTGCCGCGGCTTCAACCTGCCGTACCTGAAGGCGGTGCCGATGGGCGGCAGCGACATCAACGCGCGCACCCTGCAGCTGCAGTACCCGAACGCGGCCGGCTTCCTGTTCGACAGCCACGCCCCGGGCGAGAGCGGCGGCTCCGGCAAGACCTTCGACTGGACGCGCCTGCCCACCGGCCTGCACCGGCCGTTCCTGCTCGCCGGCGGCATCACCTCCGACAACGTGTTCGACGCGATCATCGCCACCTTGCCGTGGGGCGTGGACGTGTCCAGCGGCATCGAGAGCCAGCCGGGCATCAAGGACGGGCACAAGATGCGCAAGTTCGTCGAGGAAGTGCGCCGCGCCGATTGCCACGAACTGAACACCAACTGCTAGCGCGGGCGGCGCCGCCACGCTAGGGCGTCCAGGCCGCGTACGCGGCGGTATGGCAAGAAGGTCGGCCGCCGCGCGCGCCGGCCGTTCCGGGCGCGCCACCGCCAGGGCGCCCGCGCGCCGCGCTGGGTGCCGTCACGCCTTTATCGTATGATCCGGACCAGGGGTCGGTCGGCGATGCCGCGCCGCGCGACATGCGCGCTGCCGGCCGATGAGGATGAAGCGACAGCGTACGCGCCCGATGGCGGTGTGCGCCGCTCGCGCAGGGATGGATGAGGGAATGGCCGAGTTCTTGAGCGTCGCACTGGGGTTTCCCACGTTGCCGTACAGCATTTTGCTGGGATTCTCGGCGATCTACTGGCTGCTGGCCGCGACCGGCATGGCCGACCACCACCTCGCCGACGGGCATCTGCATGTGGACGGCGCGCACGGCGCCGAGCACGGCCTGCATGGCATTTCCGGCATCTTCGCGCGGCTCGGCCTGGGCGGCGCGCCGCTGATGCTGGTCGTGGCCCTGCTGGCGTTCTGGGCCTGGACCGGCACCTATTTCGCGCATCTGTTCCTGCTGCAGGCGTTGCCGGACGGGGTGCGCTGGGGCCTGGGCAGCGTGGTCGCGCTGTTGGCGCTGGTGCCGGCGGTGCCGCTGACCTCGTGGATGCTGCGGCCGCTGCGCCGGCTGCTGCTGAAGCTGCGTCCGGTCGCGCAGCAGTCGCTGCTCGGCAAGGTCGGGGTGATCGCCTCGCCGCGCGCCGATGCCGGCAGCGGCTACGCCAATGTCGACGACGGCGGCGCCGGACTGGTGCTGCAGGTGCGCGCGCCGGCCGGCAGCCACTACCTGCGCGGCGAGCGTGTCGTGCTGGTCGACTACGTGCATGCGCACAACCATTACCTGGTGGCCCGCGAGCAGGATCAGCCGGGTTCGCCGTTACCCCATAGCCTGATTGCGGGCGATAAGGAGATCCACCGATGAGTTTTGCGACGATGGCGCCGTTTCTGATCGGCGTCGGCATCCTGCTGGTGCTGCTGCTGGGACTGGCCGGCCTGTTCAAGGCGTTCTACCGCAAGGTGGACCAGGGCGTGGCGTTGATCGTCAACGACATGAGTTCGACGCCGAAGGTGCATTTCACCGGCGCGCTGATCGTGCCGGTGCTGTACCGCGCCGAGCTGATGCGGATCAGCCTGATCACCCTGCAGGTCGATCGCCGCGGCAAGGAAGGCCTGATCTGCCGCGACAACATGCGCGCCGACATCGCCGTCGCGTTCTACCTGCGGGTCAACGAGACCCAGGCCGACGTGCTGCGCGTGGCCAAGGCGATCGGCGCCGACCGCGCCTCGGACAAGCATGCGGTCGACGAACTGTTCAACGCCAAGTTCTCCGAGGCGCTGAAGACGGTCGGCAAGAAGTTCCACTTCACCGAACTGTTCGAGAAGCGCCAGGAATTCCGCGACGAGATCATCGCGGTGATCGGCAACGACCTCAACGGCTACGTGCTCGAGGACGTGGCGATCGACTATCTGGAGCAGACCCCGAAGTCGCTGCTGGATCCGCACAACATCCTCGACGCCGAGGGCATCCGCAAGATCACCGAGCTGACCGCCACCCAGAACGTGGTGACCAACGAGCTGGAGCAGAACGAGAAGCTGGCGATCACCAAGAAGAACGTGGAAGCGCGCGAGGCGCTGCTGGCGCTGGAGCGGCAGCAGGCCGAGGCCGAGGCGCGGCAGAAGCGCGAGGTCGACACGATCCGCGCGCGCGAGCAGGCCGAGACGCTGAAGGTGCAGGAAGAACAGCGCCAGCTGTCGGAGAACGCGCGCATCGAGGCGCAGCAGTTGATCGACATCCGCGAGCAGAACCGCCTGCGCGAGGTCGAGGTCGCCGAACAGAACCGCCAGCGCGCGGTCGCCATCGAGGTCGAGCGGGTGGCGCGCGCGCGCCAGCTGGAGCAGGTCACCACCGATCGCGAGGTGCAGCTGCAGGGCGTGGAGCGCGACAAGGTGGTCGAGAACGGCAAGATGGACGTGGCCAACATCACCCGCGAGCGCATCGCCATCGACAAGACCGTGGCCCAGGAAGAGGAGCGGATCAAGGAAGTGCGCGAAGTCGCCGAGGCCGACCGGCACAAGCAGGTGACGATCCTGGAAGCCGAGGCCAAGGCGCAGGAACAGCTGGTGCGCCAGGTCAAGGAAGCGCAGGCGCGCGAGACCGCGGCCAAGCACCGCGCGGTCGAACTCACCACCCTGGCCCAGGCCGAGCACGAGGCCGCAGGCAAGCAGGCCGAAGCCAAGAAGCTGCTCGCCGACGGCACGCGCGCCGAAAAGGCCGCGCCCGGCCTGGCCGACGCGCAGGTCAAGGAAGCCTCGGCGCTGGCGATCGAGAAGGTGGGCATCGCCGAGGCGCGGGTGATCGAGGCCAAGGCCGACGCCAGCCTCAAGCAGGGCAGCAACGATGCGCGCGTGCTGGCCGAGACGCTGCAGGCCAAGGCGCAGGGCGAGGAGCAGATGGGCAAGGCCAAGGCCAGCGCGGCCGAGTCGATCGGCATGGCCGAGGCGGCGGTGGTGGAGAAGCGCCTGTTCGCCGAAGCCGACGGCCTGACCCGCAAGTTCGAGGCGATCGGCGCGCTCAGCGACACCGCGCGCGGCCACGAAGAGTTCCGCATGATGCTCGACAACAGCCTCAAGCAGGCGCTGGCCTCGATCGAAGCCGGCAAGGAAGTGTCCAAGGAAAACGCCGAGGTCATCGCCAGTGCGCTGCGCAATGCCGATATCGACCTGGTCGGCGGCGACGGCGGCATGTTCGAGAACCTGATCAAGGCGGTCTCGCTCGGCAAGTCGATCGAAGGCCTGGCCGACAAGAGCCCGATCGTGCAGGACCTGATGCAGCGCTACCTGGGCGTGGAGCGCCACAAGCCGGTGGCCGCCGATGCGGCCGGCGCGCTGCCCGTCGCGCAGCCGTGATCCTGGAGCTGGGCTGATCCGCGCGCGCGGATCGGCCCGCCGGCGGCCGCGTGCCGCCGGACCCCGTTGAGAAGCCGGCGCGCGGCGACGCGCGCCGGCCGTATGCAAGCCGGCAGGAGCCGTTGACGATGGCAGCAACCCAATCCCCGACCGATCCGCAGCCCGAGGGCGCCAATCCGTCCCAGGTCGACCAGGCCGTCGCCCAGGGCGGCGCCTACGACGTGCTGCGCCGGCGCCTGGTCGAGCAGGGCGCGCGCCTGCACGAAGCGGTCGAGGCGCTCAACGCCCAGCGGCTGCAGGAATTCGGCGACAGCCGGCTCGAGGTGGTCGGGCGCTTCCGCATCCGCACCGAGAACAATTGCGTCGGCCGCGACATCGTGCAGGTCGGCCAGGACATGCTGCTGTTCGGCTACAACGTGTTCCTCGGGCTCAAGAACCAGACCCGCATCGAGGACGTGTTCGGCCTGTACCGGCTGGTCGAGGGCGCCGACGGCTACGACGTCAGCCCGATCGACCTGGCCGGCAGTTTCCTCGGTCAGCCCGGCTTCGTGCACGATTTCGGCGAGCTGTACGCCTACTACAAGCACGCGCGGCTGCTGCAGCTGATCGTCATCGGCGGCAAGCTGCTGGCGTCGTTCCAGATCGGCGAGCGCAGCGCCGACGTGCGCGTGTTCCGTTGGGCGATCGACAGCGCCGGCGAGCTGAGCTACATCGACGCGCGCGGCGAGCGCGACATCGCGCTGCCGCCGCCGTTCGATTTCGAATGGACCCGCGCCACCCGCGAGATGGCGGTGAACGGCCGCCACTCGCACCTGAACATCCTCGACACCCTGTTCGTGGAAACCATCGGTGGAGACCTGACCATCAAGGTCGAGAACAACACCGAGACCGGGCAGGGCATCTACAGCGAACCGGTCGAGGACAAGACCCAGTCGCTGGACGACGCGCAGTTCGATTTCGCGCGGGTCGGCACGCTGGTCCTGCTCAAGGTGCTGCCGTACCGCGAGACGCAATGGCGCGGGCTGATCTACAACACGCTCAGCGGCCGCATCGTGCGCAACGACGCCATCGTGCAGGCCTGCGTGCAGCTGCCCGAGGACCACGGCATCATCTTCCCCGGCGGCTATTACCTGCAGAACGGCGACCACAAGGCGTTCGACGCGGCGATGGACGGCATGCAGTTCAAGCGCGCGATCCGCTCGCCCAACGGCGAGGACGTGCTGTACATCTTCTACGAGCGCGAAGGCGGCAAGTCGGCGCTGTTCGTCTACAACACCATTCGCCGCGCGCTGCAGAACCCGGTGTTCGGCCACGGCTATGCGCTGCTGCAGGACGGGCGCATGGTGCTGTTCCATGCCGAAGGCACCGAGCCGACCCGGATCCATCCGATGCAGGTCTGGCAGACCCCGTTCAGCAGCGACGAATTCGCCGCCAGGCGCGCGCCGGGCAACAGCTTCCTCGGCCGCATCGGCAACGCCGAACTGGTGCGCGGCATCTCCAACCTGTTCGGGCTGGCGCGCGCGATCGAGCACGACGAGGTCTCGGTGCAGCGCTACGAATTGCTGGTCGAGGACGCGCGGCGCCTGTTCGACGCCCACCACTGGCTGGACGACGCGCATTGCGGCGGTCTCGGCGGCGTGCTGCGCGGCATCAGCGCCACCGGCGAAGCGGTGCTGGACGAATACGAGAAGGTGCTGTCGATCCGCCAGCAGTCCGAGCAGGCGATGGCCGACGCCGTCGCCGCGCACAAGGCGCTGCTGGCGCGGTTGCAGCCGGAGAACTGGACCGGCATCCAGGAATTCGTCGAGCCGCTCAATGCCATCGCCGCCCAGCGCGGGCATCTGTTGACGATCCGCGAATACCGTTACATCGATACCGCGGCGATCGATGCGATGGGCGCGGCGCTGCAGCAGGCACACGAGACGGTCGGTGCGGCCACCGGCCGCTTCCTCGGCAGCGAGACCGCGCTGGCGCCATTGAACGCGCGCCTGGCCGAACTGGACGCGGCGGCGCAAGCGGCGGTCACCGCGCGCGCGCTGTCCGAGCAGTTGCAGGCGATGCAGGCGCTGTCGAACGACCTGGATCTGCTCTCCGAGCTGATGGCCGGGCTCAAGGTCGACGACGCCACCGAACGCACCCGCGTGGTCGAAACCTTGTCCGAAGTCTATGCGCGGCTCAACCAGGCGCGCGCGCGCGCCGAGCAGCGGCGCAAGACCCTGGGCTCGGCCGAGACCGTGGCCCAGTTCGCGGCGCAGTTCGCGCTGTTCGGCCAGGCCATCACCAGCGCGCTGTCCTTGTCCACCGATCCCGAGCGCGCCGACGAGCAGCTGTCGCGGCTGCTGCTGCAGCTGGAGGAACTGGAGAGCCAGTTCGGCGAGCACGAGCAGTTCCTCGGCGACATCCTCAGCAAGCGCGAGGAACTGATCGAGGCCTTCGACAGCCACAAGCAGGCCTCGCTCGACGAGCGCCAGCGCAAGGCGCGCTCGCTGCTCGATGCCGCCACGCGCATCCTCGACGGGCTGCCCAGGCGCACCGAACGCTTCGCCACGGCGGACGAACTCAACGCCTTCTTCGCCGGCGATCCGCTGATCCTCAAGCTGCGCGAACTGGCCGAACGCCTGCGCGGCTACCGCGACAGCGTCAAGGCCGACGATGTCGAGGCGCGCCTGAAGGGCGTACGCGACCAGGCGGTACGCGCCTTGCGCGACCGCAGCGAGCTGTTCGAGTCCGGCGGCAACGTGGTCCGGCTCGGCCCGCGGCACCGTTTCAGCGTCAACACCCAGGCGCTGGATCTGACCCTGTTGCCGCGCGAGGACGGACTGGCCCTGCACCTCACCGGCACCGACTATCTGGAGCCGCTGCACGACGCCGCGCTCGACGCGACGCGCGCCTACTGGCAGGTGACGCTGGATTCGGAATCGCCGGACCTGTACCGCGGCGAATACCTGGCCGGCAGCCTGCTGGAATCCGCGCTGGCCGGCCGCGACGGACTCGACCTGCCTGGCCTGCTGCAACAGGCGGCCACGCCCGACGCGCTGGCCCGCAGCGTGCGCGATTTCGCCGCGCCGCGCTATCGCGAAGGCTACGAGCGCGGCATCCACGACCACGACGCCACGCGCATCCTGCAGGCGCTGCTGCCGCTGCACCAGGCGGCCGGCACGCTGGTGCATGCGCCGGCCGCGCGCGCGCTGGCGATGGCGTTCTGGGCCGAGCGCCAGCGCGACGACGCGGTCGCGGCGTGGGTCGCGCGCCAGGCCGGCGCCGATGCGATCTTCCGCCTGTTCGGCGCAGACGAGGGCCGCCAGGCGCTGCAGGCCGAGATGCAGCAGGCGCTGCAGCGGTTCCTCGACGACAGCCTGCTGCCGTTCGACGCCGGCCACGCCGCCGCCGCCGCTGTCTACCTGGCCGCCGAGCTGGCGCTGGGCGAGCCGACCTTCCCGCTCAGCCGCCATGCGCGCGAACTGCTCGACGCCTTGCACGCGCGGCTGGGCGAGGCCGGCCTGCGCGAGGAGTTCGAGCGCTCGCTGGAGCGCGTGCGCGGCCAGCTCGCCGCCGGCTGGGCCCTGGCCAGCCACTGGCTGCAGGGCCTGTGCCAGGATCCGCGCTTCGTCGCCTATTCCGGCTACGTGCCGGAAGCGGTGGCGATCGTACTGCTGGCGTCGCGGCTGCGCAGCCAGCACAGCGAGGTGCTGCTGATGACCACGGTGGAGGGCCTGCTCGGCGAGCATCCGCGCATCGAGGGCGGCCGCCTGATCATCGCCATCGACGATTTCCTGGCGCGCCTGCACCGCCACGAGCAGAGCTTCGTGCCGGGCTTCCGCCACTACCAGGCCTTGCGTCAACAGGTCATCGTGCGCGAACGCGAGCAGCTGCGCCTGTCCGAGTTCAAGGCGCGGCCGCTGTCCTCGTTCGTGCGCAACAAGCTGATCAACGAGGTCTATCTGGGCGTGATCGGCGACAACCTGGCCAAGCAGATGGGCACCGTCGGCGAGAACAAGCGCAGCGACCTGATGGGCCTGTTGCTGATGATCTCGCCGCCGGGCTACGGCAAGACCACGCTGATGGAATACGTGGCCAGCCGCCTCGGCCTGGTCTTCATGAAGATCAACGGTCCGGCGCTGGGGCATGCGGTGCGCTCGCTGGATCCGGCGCAGGCGCCGGACGCCACCGCGCGGCAGGAACTGCTCAAGCTCAACCTGGCGCTGGAGATGGGCAACAACACCATGCTGTATGTCGACGATATCCAGCACACCCATCCGGAATTCCTGCAGAAGTTCATTTCGCTGTGCGACGGCACCCGCCGCATCGAAGGCGTGTGGAAGGGCCGCACCCGCACCTACGACATGCGCGGCAAGAAGTTCTGCGTGGTGATGGCCGGCAATCCGTACACCGAATCCGGCGAGGTGTTCAAGATTCCGGACATGCTGGCCAACCGCGCCGACGTCTACAACCTCGGCGACGTGCTCGGCGGCATGGAGGACGCGTTCGTGCTCAGCTACATCGAAAACAGCCTGACCTCCAATCCGGTGCTGGCGCCGCTGGCCACGCGCGAGCTGGCCGATCTGTACCTGCTGGTCGAGCGCGCCCGCGGCAAGGAAATCTCAACCAATGCCCTGAGCCACGCCTACAGCGGCGCGGAGATCAACGAGATCGTCGCCACCCTGCAGCGCATGTTGCGCGTGCGCGACGTGGTCTACCGGGTCAACCAGCAGTACATCGCCAGCGCCGCGCAGGACGATCGCTACCGCAGCGAGCCGCCGTTCCGGCTGCAGGGCAGCTACCGCAACATGAACAAGCTGGCGGAGAAGATCTCGCCGGTGATGAACGAGGCCGAGCTGCAGCAGCTGATCTCCGACCACTACCTGGGCGAGGCGCAATTGCTGACCAGCGGCGCCGAGGAAAACCTGCTCAAGCTGGCCGAACTGCGCGGCACGATGGGGGCCGAGGAGCTGGCGCGCTGGGAACAGATCAAGCGCGATTTCCTGCGCAACAAGGCGATGGGCGCGGACGAAGCCGATGTCGGCGGGCGCATGGTGGCGCAGCTGGCCGATATCGCCAGTGGCCTGCAGGTGCTGCGCGCCGAACCGGCATCGGCGCAGCAGCGCTGGGAGCAGATGCTGGCGCTGCTGCAGCAGGTGCTGGCCGAGCGCGAGCGTGCGCCGGCGGCACCTGCCGTTTCCGAACCCAGTTCGGCGCCGCCGCCTGTTGCTCCAGCCGCACCGGAACTGCAGCCCTTGCTGGACGCGTTGGCGCGCTCGCACGAAGGCCACGCCCAGGCAGGACAGGCGCTGGCGGGCCTGGCCGAGGCGGTCCGCGCCTATCTGCGCGAGCCGGCGACGCCGGCCGCTGCCGCGCCGCGCGAGCGCCGTCCGCGCACGCTGGCCGAACGCCAACTCGACGAAGCGCTGGCGCGGCATTTCTACGGCGAAGCCGGGGCCGCGCGCGGCGACGATCCGGAGCCCGGCCCGGCGTGAGCGCGGACATCGTCCCGGCGCTGCCGCAGCCGCCTGCCTCGCCGCTGGAGATGGGCGACGCACAGGCTGCGGCAGGCTACGCGGCGCCGTTGCTGGAGGCCGTCGGCCAGGCGCTGGCGCAGCGTGACACGACCCCCGATAGCGGCGCTGCGCTGGTCCGCGAGCTGGAGCACATCCAGCAGGCGCTGCAGGCGCGCGATCCGCACCGCATCCGCCGCGCCAGCGGCGTGCTCGGGCGCCTGCTCGGACGCGACCTGGAAGCGCAGGCCGAGGCCGAGACCCTGAGTTCGCAGATGGGCGTGGTGCTGCTGCGCGCCGACCAGCAGGCGCTCGGACTGCAGCAGCGTCTCGATGACCATGGCGCGATGGCGGCCGCTGCGGATGCCGGCGTCGCCGCGCTCGAACGCTGGATCGCCGCCGCGCCGGTGCCGGCCAGCGGCACGCAGCTGACCGAAGCCTGGAGCCGGCGTCTCGATCACCTGCAGCGCGTCGCCGCCGCCTGGCGGCTGGAGGCCGCGCAGTGGCGCCTGCTGCAACAGCAGGGCAACGAGCTGCTGCAGCGCTATCGGCATATCCGCGAGGTGCTGCTGCCGGCATGGCGCCAGGCCGAGTCGGCGGTGCAGGCGGCGCATGGCGCGGCCCACGCCACCCGCGCCGCGCAGGCGCAGCAGCGCATCCTGGCCGAAGTCCAGGCGATGCGGGCTAGACTGCGCTGAGCCTGCGCCCGAGCCGCCGCGTCCCGCTATCGAAGGAGAGAAGCACGATGACCCAGGAAAATCCGCTGCTGCCGCAGGCTGCGCCGGCCACGCCCGACGCGGCCGAGCTCAAGGCCCTGGGCCTGGTGGCCGACGACCGCGAGCAGATCGTCGCCCTGGCGCAGGGGCTGCGCGACCTGGCCCCGGGCAGCCTGCACCTGTTCGGCAGCGAGGTCGCCGCGCATACCGCCGCGTTTTCCAGCCAGTTGCTGGACCAGGTGCGCAACCGCGATCTCGAAGCCACCGGCGACAAGCTCGGCGAGGTGGTGCGGATCGCCCGCGCGCTGAAGCTGGACCAGCTCGGCGAACGCTCGCGGGTGCCGCTGATCGGCGGCCTGATCGACCGGCTGCGCGCCTCCAAGGGCGAGTTGGTGCAGAAGTTCAGCGACACCAACCGCCAGATCGAGCAGTTGCTGCGCGATGTCGGCGCGCAGCAGGCGAATCTGAGCCAGCGCGTGGGCGAGTTCGACCGCATGCACCAGATGGTGCAGGCCGAACGCCGCGAGCTGGGCCTGCACGTGGCTGCCGGCAAGCTGCGGCTGGCCGAACTGCAGCAGCAGCATCTGGCGCTGGCGGGGCAGGACGATCCGCAGGCGCGCGGCGAGCGCGCCGAGATCGACACCGCCATCCGCCTGCTCGACAAGCGCGTCGGCGACCTGCAGGTGATGCAGCATGCGGCCGACCAGGCGCTGCCGATGATCCGCCTGATCCAGGCCAACGCATTGCAGTTGATCGAGAAGTTCAACACGGTGCGCGACATCACCATCCCGTCGTGGAAGCGCCAGTTCGCGATCCAGCTGTCGCTGAGCGAGCAGCAGAACGCGGCGGCCCTGTCCAACGCCATCGACGACGCCACCAACGACATCATGCGGCGCAACGCCGAGCTGATGCGGCAGACCTCGGTGGACACCGCGCGCGCCAACCAGCGCGCGGTGATCGACATGGACACGCTGCGCCACGTGCACGAGCAACTGATCGCCACGGTGGAAGAGGTGCGCGAGATCCACCGCGACGGCATGCAGCAGCGGCGTGCGGCCGAGGTCGAGCTGGCGCGGTTGCGCGACGAGCTGCAGCAGCGCCTGGCGGCGCCGACCCCGGCCGGCTGAGGCGCTAGCGTCGGCCGCGCACAGCGGCCGATGCCTTTCGCCAGTCGGCAAGCCCCTGTAGGAGCGGCTTCAGCCGCGACAGACATCCGACAACGCGCGGCACGCAAGGGCCGCCTGCTCGACGGCGTTGCCCTAGCGCTGGTTCCCCGCAAACAAGCGAAAGAAGACGCTCAACCGTCGCCCAGCCGCAACTCGCCAGCCAGCCAGCGCGCCAGCGCTTCCACCCGCGGGTCCGGCTGTTCCCGGCGCGTGCACAGCGCCCACTCGCCGCCGGTCTCGGCGAAGCCCCACGGCGCCAGCAGGCGCCCGTTGGCCAGGTCGTCGGCGACCAGCGGCTGCGGCGCGATCGCCACGCCGATGCCGGCCAGCGCCGCTTCGAGCAGGTAGTACAGGTGTTCGAAACCGGTGCCGTAGCGCAGCGCGGCAGGGTCCACGCCATGCGCCTGCGCCCAGGACGGCCACGCCTGCGGGCGCGAGGCGGTGTGCAGCAGCGGTTGCTGCAGCAGCGCCGCGGGCGGGCCGGCCGCCAGCGTCTGCGCCTGCGGCAGCGCCGGGCTGAGCACCGGGCCGATCCGCTCCGGCGCCAGCACGTGCACCTGCCAGCTCTCCGGCCATGGCGCCTGGCCGAGCAGCAGCGCCGCGTCCAGCCCGTCCAGGTCGGCGCCGAACTCGCCTTCGTGTGCGGACAGGTGCAGGGTCAGCGCGGGCAGGTCGCGCTGCAGCGCCTGCAGCCGCGGAATCATCCAGCGCGCCAGGATGCTGCCCGGGCACCCGAGCACCAGGGCGCTGGGCCGTGCCGGCCGGCGCAGTTCCGCCACCGCGTCCTGCAATTGGGCGAAGGCGCCGCCGGCCGCGTCGCGCAGCCGCTCGCCGGCCGCGGTCGGGCGGATGCCGCGGCCCTCGCGCTGCAGCAGCGCCAGCCCCAGTTCCTCCTCCAGCAGCCGGATCTGGCGGCTGACCGCGCCGTGGGTGACGTGCAGTTCGGCCGCCGCGCCGCCGACGCTGCGCAGCCGCGCGGCGGCCTCGAACGCGCGCAGGGCGTTCAGCGAAGGCAGGCGGCGCAGATTGGACATGTGAGATTTCCTGACGGGTATGCTCAGACTTTATCGGTTTTTGCCGGGCGACGCGTGCGCTAAAGTGCAGGCCTGTCCTACTTGCCGTGATTGCCATGTCCTCCGTTCCCATCAGCGACTTCCACGCCTACCCCGACGCCAACGGTCACTTCGGCCGCTACGGCGGCCGCTTCGTCGCCGAGACCCTGATCGGGCCGCTGCAGGAGCTGGCCGCGGCCTACGACCAGGCGCGCCAGGACCCGGCCTTCATCGCCGAGTACGACAAGGACCTGAAGCACTACGTCGGCCGGCCCAGCCCGATCTACCACGCCGAGCGGCTCAGCCGCGAAGTCGG
Source organism: Xanthomonas sp. JAI131 (assembly GCF_013410075.1). Lineage (NCBI taxonomy): Bacteria > Pseudomonadati > Pseudomonadota > Gammaproteobacteria > Lysobacterales > Lysobacteraceae > Xanthomonas > Xanthomonas sp. JAI131. The sequence goes on from NZ_JACCCN010000001.1 coordinate 260,600, forward strand.
CGGCGCGCAGATCCTGCTCAAGCGCGAGGACCTGAACCACACCGGCGCGCACAAGATCAACAACACCATCGGCCAGGCGCTGCTGGCCAGCCGCATGGGCAAGACCCGCATCATCGCCGAGACCGGCGCCGGCCAGCACGGCGTGGCCAGCGCCACGGTGGCCGCGCGGCTGGGCCTTGAGTGCGTGGTTTACATGGGCGCCACCGACATCGAGCGGCAGAAGATCAACGTCTACCGGATGCAGCTGCTGGGCGCCCGGGTGGTACCGGTGACCTCCGGCTCGGCCACGCTCAAGGACGCGCTGAACGAGGCGATGCGCGACTGGGTGACCAACGTGCAGGACACCTTCTACATCATCGGCACCGTCGCCGGCCCGGATCCGTACCCGCGCATGGTGCGCGACTTCAACGCCATCGTCGGCCGCGAGGCGCGCGCGCAGATGCTCGAGGACTACGGCCGCCTGCCGGACGCGATCAGCGCCTGCGTCGGCGGCGGCAGCAACGCCATCGGCCTGTTCCACGCCTTCCTCAACGACTCGGGGGTGAAGATCTACGGCGCCGAAGCCGCCGGCGACGGCATCGCCACCGGCCGCCACGCCGCCTCGATCGCCGCCGGCCGCCCCGGCGTGCTGCACGGCAACCGCACCTACGTGATCTGCGACGACGACGGCCAGATCATCGAGACCCATTCGGTCTCCGCCGGCCTGGACTACCCGGGCGTCGGCCCCGAGCACGCGTTCCTGTCCGACAGCGGCCGCGCGGTCTACCAGGGCATCACCGACGACGAGGCACTGGCCGCGTTCCACCTGCTGGCGCATACCGAGGGCATCCTGGCCGCGCTGGAATCCAGCCATGCGGTGGCGCAGTCGATCAAGCTGGCGCGCGAGCTGCCCAAGGACGCACTGGTGCTGTGCAACCTGTCCGGCCGCGGCGACAAGGACGTGCATACCATCGCCGCGCGCGAAGGCATGGTGCTGTGAACGAACCTGGCGACGACCGCAAGGATCGTTATCTGACTTGGCGCGACCCGCAACACGGGCTCGCGGTCCGCTACGACACCGGAGAAGGCAACGTGACATCGATGTACTGGGGAAGCTGGGACGCCGTGCAACTGGTCGAGGGCTGCGCATGAGCCGCGCCGCGAACCGCATCGCCACGCGCTTCGATGCGCTGCGCCAGGCCGGGCGCAAGGCACTGATCCCGTTCGTCACCGCCGGCGATCCGTCGCTGGAGGCGACGCTGCCGGCGATGCACGCGCTGGTCGAGGCCGGCGCCGACGTGATCGAACTGGGCGTGCCGTTTTCCGATCCGATGGCCGACGGCCCCACCATCCAGCGCAGTTCCGAACGCGCCTTGGCGCGCGGCGCCGGCCTGGCCTATGTGCTGGAAACGGTCAGCGCGTTCCGCCGCGACGACGCGGCCACGCCGGTGGTGCTGATGGGCTACCTCAACCCGGTCGAGATCCACGGCACCGCGCGTTTCGCCGAGGAGGCGGTGGCGGCCGGCGTGGACGGCGTGCTGCTGGTCGACCTGCCGCCGGAAGAGTCGGCCGAGACCCTGGCGATCTTCGCCGCCGCCGGCCTGGACCTGATCGTGCTTGCCTCGCCGACCACCAGCGCCGCGCGTATCGGCCTGTTGTGCGATGCGGCGCGCGGCTACCTGTACTACGTCAGCTTCGCCGGCGTGACCGGTGCCGATCATCTCGATACCCGCGCCGCCGGCGATCGCCTGCGCCAGCTGCGCGCGCGTTCGCCGGTGCCGGTGGTGGCCGGGTTCGGGATCAAGGATGCGGCCAGCGCCAGGGCCATGGCGGTGGACGCCGACGGCGTGGTGGTCGGCAGCGCGCTGGTCGCGGCGCTGGCCGAGGCGACGACCCAGGAGGCGGTGCGCGAATGCGCGCTGGCGTTCCTGGCGCCGCTGCGGCAGGCGCTGGACGAGGAGTGAGGGCTCGTATCCGTCGGCGGTCGGTGACGTCCGGCGGCAAGGTCGGCAGGCATCTGCGGTAGCGGCTCGGCTGCGGATTTTCTGGAGGCGAGGGGCAGGCTGCGCGGCTTCGCCCGTATCTTCGGCGTTGCGCCCGGCCCGCGCCAACAGCGCGGGCGCTTCACGGCACGCGCGCCATTGGCGCGCAGGCCGTGCCCGCCCGCCCCGCCGGGAGCGGGGAGGCAAGCCCCCCGCTTGCCATGCGACCCGATTGCGCGCCGGCAACGGGGCAGGGATGTTGCGGCGCATCAACCGGCGCGGCGGCCCGCATGACCTCGTTGCGGCGCGATATCTGGCGGCGCGCTAGACTGTCGCCCCTTGGCGGCCTGGTGGGCCGCGCGACTGGATCGTCATTCCGCATGAGTTGGCTCAGCAAATTGATGCCCTCCGGCATCCGCACCGATAGCACGCCCAGCAAGAAGCGCAGCGTTCCCGAAGGCCTGTGGGAGAAGTGCCCCAACTGCAGCGCCGTGCTGTACCGGCCGGAGCTGGAGGAGAACCTGGAGGTGTGCCCGAAATGCGGCCACCACATGGCGATCCGCGCGCGCGCGCGCCTGGCCTCGCTGTTCGATCCGGACACCACGCCGACCGAGATCGGCGCGCGCCTTGGGCCGACCGACGCGCTGAAGTTCAAGGACCAGAAGAAGTACAGCGAACGCATCAAGATCTCGCAGAAGAGCACCGGCGAGTACGACGCGCTGATCGCGATGCAGGGCCTGCTCAAGGCGCAGCCGCTGGTCGCCGCCTCGTTCGATTTCGCCTTCATGGGCGGCTCGATGGGCTCGGTGGTCGGCGAGCGTTTCGCGCTGGCCGCGGAGACCGCGCTGCAGATCGGCGCGCCGTTCGTGTGCTTCTCCGCCAGCGGCGGCGCGCGCATGCAGGAAGGCCTGTTGTCGCTGATGCAGATGGCCAAGACCTCGGCCGCGCTCGGCCGCCTGCGCGAAGCCGGCCTGCCGTACGTGTCGGTGCTGACCCATCCGACCACCGGCGGCGTCTCGGCCAGCTTCGCCATGCTCGGCGACATCAACATCGCCGAGCCGCACGCGCTGATCGGCTTCGCCGGCCCGCGGGTGATCGAGCAGACCGTGCGCGAGACCCTGCCGGAAGGCTTCCAGCGCTCGGAGTTCCTGCTCGAGCACGGCGCCATCGACCAGATCTGCGACCGCCGCGAACTGCGCGACCGCCTGTCCGAACTGCTGGCGATGATGATGCGCCAGCCGGCCCCGGCCAAGACCGAGGTGGTGGCGTAATGGGTGCCGGGAATCGGGAAATGGGAGTAGGGAATCGCGGTCCCGCGCGCGTGATGCATTGCGCGGCAAGCGCGCATCGCTCGCGATCCCTGGACGTCTCCGGCTTTTCCCCATTCCCCATTCCCGATTCCCGATTCCCCGCCGCATGAGCACACGCAAATACTTCGGCACCGACGGCATCCGCGGCCGGGTCGGACAGGGCGCCATTTCCGCCGATTTCGTGATGCGCCTGGGCAATGCGCTGGGCCGCGTGCTCGGCGCCGGCAGCGCCGGCACTGCGCGGCCGACGGTGGTGATCGGCAAGGACACGCGCATTTCCGGCTACATGTTCGAATCGGCGCTGGAGGCCGGGCTGGTCGCCGCCGGGGCCGACGTGCAGTTGCTCGGGCCGATGCCCACGCCGGCGGTGGCGTTCCTGACCCGCACGCTCGGCGCCGATGCCGGCATCGTGATCAGTGCCTCGCACAATCCGCACTACGACAACGGCATCAAGTTCTTTTCCGCCGAGGGCGAGAAGCTCGACGACGCCACCGAGAGCGCGATCGAAGCGGCGCTCGACGCGCCGTTCGCCACGGTGGAGTCCGAGCGCCTGGGCAAGGCGATGCGCGCGCGCGACGCGATCGGCCGCTATATCGAGTTCTGCAAGGCCAGCGTGCCGCGCGGTTTCGACCTGCGCGGGCTGAAGGTGGTGCTGGACTGCGCGCACGGCGCGACCTACCACATCGCGCCGCTGCTGTTCCGCGAGCTGGGCGCCGAGGTGATCGCGATCGGCGCCGCGCCGGACGGGCTCAACATCAACGCCGGGGTCGGCTCGATGCACATCGACAACCTCGCCAGCAACGTGCGCCAGCATGGCGCGCAGCTGGGCATCGCCTTCGACGGCGACGGCGACCGGGTGCTGATGGCCGACGACCAGGGCAACCGGGTCGACGGCGACGACCTGCTGTACGTGCTGGCCTGCGGCTGGCAGGCCAGCGGCCGCCTGCGCGGGCCGGTGGTCGGCACGCTGATGACCAATTACGGGCTGGAACAGGCCCTGGCCGCGCTGCAGTTGCCGTTCCTGCGGGTCAAGGTCGGCGACCGCTACGTGCACCAGGCGCTGGTCGAGCACGGCGGCGTGCTCGGCGGCGAGACCTCCGGGCACATGCTGTGCCTGGACCGCGCCACCACCGGCGACGCCATCGTCAGCGCGCTGCAGGTGCTGGAGGTGCTCAAGCGCTCGCGGCAGAGCCTGCGCCAGGCGCTGCAGGGCCTGCGCAAGGTGCCGCAGCAGACCGTCAACGTGCGCCTGCAGCAAGGCGCGCGCCCGGCCGAGGCGGCCAGCGTGCAGGCCGCGCTGGCCGCGGCGCAGGCGGCGGTGCAGGGGCGCGGGCGCGCCTTCCTGCGTCCGTCCGGCACCGAGCCGGTGGTGCGGGTCACGGTCGAGGCCGACGATGCCGCGTTGATGCGCGACACCCTGGAAAAACTCGCCGAGGCGGTCCGTGACGCGGCGTGAGTCGATCGCCATCGGCGTCGCGGTGGTCGTTGCCAAGGCGGCCACCTTCTACCTGCTGTACCGCCTGCTGATCTGATCGCGGCGTCTTTCCCTTTCACGACTACGGTTCCCGCCATGACTGCGCGCATCCCGACCCTGGACATCACCCGCTTCGACACGGACCGCGACGCCTTCGTCGCCGAGCTGGGCGCGGCCTACCGCGAGTGGGGCTTCGCCGGCATCCGCAACCACGGCATCGCGCAGGCGCAGATCGATGCGGCCTATGGCGTGTTCAAGGCATTCTTCGCCTTGCCGGAGGAGGTCAAGCGCAAGTACCACGTGCCCGGCAGCGGCGGCGCGCGCGGCTATACCGCGTTCGGCGTGGAGACCGCAAAGGACTCCAAGCACTTCGACCTGAAGGAGTTCTGGCACATCGGCCGCGAGATCGGCGAGGATTCCAAGTATCGCGACGTCATGCTGCCGAACCTGTGGCCGAGCGAAGTGCCGGGCTTCCGCGAGCACGGCTACGGCCTGTACCAGGCGTTGGACCAGCTCGGCGCGCGCGTGCTGGCGGCGCTGGCGCTGCATATCGGCCTGCCCGAGCACTACTTCGCCGACAAGACCGATTCGGGCAACGCGATCCTGCGCCCGATCCACTACCCACCGATCACCGCCGACGACATCCCCAACGTGCGCGCCGGCGCGCACGAGGACATCAACCTGATCACCCTGCTGGTCGGCGCCAGCGCCGCCGGCCTGGAAGTGAAGTCCAAGCAGGGCGAGTGGGTGCCGTTCACCTCCGACGCCGACACCATCGTGGTCAACATCGGCGACATGCTGCAGCGCCTGACCAACCACGTGTATCCCTCGACCACCCACCGGGTGGTCAACCCGCCGGGCGAACAGGCGCGGCAGCCGCGCTACTCGGTGCCGTTCTTCCTGCACCCGAACCCGGATTTCGTCATCGACGTGCTGCCCTCGTGCATCAGCGCCGACAACCCCAGTCGCTATCCAGAGCCGATCACGGCGCAGGGGTATCTGGAGGAGCGGTTGCGCGAGATCAAGCTGATTTGAAGCCGGGATTGGGGATTGGGGATTGGGGATTCGCAAGAGCGGATTCCCGCGCTGGCGTTTGCGTCCGCGGTGCACGCCCCGGCTTTGCGAATCCCCAATCCCGAATCCCCAATCCCGGCCTCACAACGGCCTGATCCGCTGCGAGCCGCGCCGCATCGCTTTCAGCAGCAGCGCGTTCGGCAGCAATGCGACCAGGCCCAGCAGCGCGCGGTAGAACGCGCCCGGCACCACCCGCACGTGGCCGCGCTCGGCGCCGTCGATGCCGGCGCGCGCGACCGCGGCGGTCTGCAGCCAGGCCCAGCGCGGCAGCTTGTCCATCTGTTCGCGGGTGCCGGTCACATCGTGGAATTCGGACCAGGTGAAACCCGGGCACAGCGCGCAGACGTTGACGCCGCGATCGGCATTTTCCAGCGCCAGCGATTCGCTGAAGCGCAGCATGAAGCTCTTCGCCGCCGCATACAGGGTCTGCCCGTCGGCGCCGGGCACCAGCGCGGCGAACGAGGCGACGTTGAGGATGCGGCCGTGGCCGCTGGCGCGCAGCGCCGGCAGCAGGCGCCAGGTCAGCTCGCAGACCGCGCCGACCATCACCTGCAGGAACGCGGCGTGGGTGGCCCAGTCGCTGTCGGGGAAGCGTCCCGGCACGCCGTAGCCGGCGTTGTTGACCAGGATCCGCACCGCCAGGCCGCGCCGTTCCAGTTCGGCTACCAGCGCGGCCGGTGCCGCCGGGTCGGCCAGGTCGGCGACCACGATCTGCACCGGCACCTGCGCGCGCAATTCCTCGGCCAGCGCCTGCAGCAGCGCCTCGCGCCGCGCGCTGAGGATCAACGGCACGCCGCGACGCGCGTATTCGCGGGCGATCTCGCGGCCGATGCCGCTGGAGGCGCCGGTGATCAGGGCATGGCCGGAAGGCTGGGGCATGGCGGTCTCGCAAAGGCGGTAGAGGATGGGGCAGGGCGGCAGCGGACGCGGCGAAGCGCGGCGGCGGCGCCGGGCCTCACCGCGCATCGGCTATCCTTTCGGCACTTTTTCGCGGGAGAACGCGCCGATGCGACGCAAGATCGTAGCCGGAAACTGGAAGCTGCACGGCAACCGCCATTTCGCCACCGCGCTGGTGCATGAGGTGGCCGCAGGCCTGCCTGCAGACGGCGTGGAGGTGGTGATCCTGCCGCCGCTGCCTTACCTGGGCGACCTGATCGAGGATTTCGAGGACCATGCGTTGCGCTTCGGCGCGCAGGACGTGAGCAGCAACGAGAAGGGCGCCTACACCGGCGAGGTGTCGGCGGCGATGCTGGTCGATGTCGGGGCCGAGTACGGCCTGGTCGGACATTCGGAGCGGCGCCAGTACCATCACGAGAACAGCGAGCTGGTCGCGCGCAAGTTCGCCGCGGCGCTGCATGCCGGGCTGATCCCGATCCTGTGCGTGGGCGAGACCCTGGAGCAGCGCGAGGCCGGCCAGACTGAATCGGTCATCGCCGCGCAGTTGGCGCCGGTGCTGGCGCTGGTCGGCGCGCAGGGCTTCGCCCAGGCCGTGGTCGCCTACGAGCCGGTGTGGGCGATCGGCACCGGGCGCACCGCCAGCCCGGCCCAGGCGCAGGCGGTACACGCCTTCATCCGTGGCGAAGTCGCCGCCCACGATGCTAGAATCGCTGATTCGCTGCCGCTCCTGTATGGGGGCAGCGTCAAGCCCGACAACGCCGCCGAGCTGTTCGCGCAGCCGGACGTCGATGGCGGGCTGGTCGGCGGCGCTTCGCTGGTCGCCCAGGATTTCCTGGCCATCGCGCGAGCGGCGGCCGCCCGTTAACCGAACGGTCGCCGTGCTGGCGGCCGCTCGCTACTCAAGTCGCAACTGTCCGGACGGATTTCGAAATGCTGATGGTCATCCTCAATGTGGTCTACGTGCTGGTGGCGATCGCGATGATCGCGCTGATCCTGATGCAGCGCGGTTCCGGCGCGGCGGCGGGGTCGGGCTTCGGCGCGGGTGCGTCCGGCACCGTGTTCGGATCGCGCGGCGCGTCCAACTTCCTGTCCAAGTCGACCAAGTGGCTGGCGGTGGTGTTCTTCGGCATCAGCCTGTTCATGGCCTGGTATGCCGGCCACAGCGCGCGCCCGGCTGCGGAGGCCAACCTCGGCGTGATGTCGCAGGCCGCGACCCCGTCGCCGGCGGCGCCGGCCGGCGAGCTGCAGATCCCGCAGGCCCCGGCCTCGACCGCGCCGGCCGCCGCCGCACCTGCCGCTGCGGTGCCCGCGCAGCAGGCGCCGGAAAATGCACAACAAAAGTCGCCTGCCCCATCGCAGAAAGACTGAAGACGGTTACAATATGTTGCGCGGCGGGATGCTGCGCGCGATACGCAAGCCCAGGTGGCGGAATTGGTAGACGCACTACCTTGAGGTGGTAGCGACTTAGGTCGTAGGGGTTCGAGTCCCCTCTTGGGCACCATTGTTTGGCTACGGTTTCTGGGCAGGAACGTCATGTTCTTGCCGGAAGATCGTCTATCCCATGCCTGCGCGGCACGCGCGCGGGCACAGGCAAGAGAGAATTGCGAGTGCTGGCCGAATATTTGCCCACCCTACTGTTTCTGATCGTGGCCACCGGAATCGGCGTCGCGCTGATGCTGGTGGGGCGGTTCCTCGGTCCCCGGCGTCCCGACGCGAAGAAGCTCTCGCCCTACGAGTGCGGCTTCGAGGCCTTCGAGGACGCGCGCATGAAGTTCGACGTGCGCTACTACCTGATCGCGATCCAGTTCATCGTCTTCGATCTGGAAATCATCTTCATCGTGCCGTGGACGCAGGTGTTCATGGACCTGGGCGCTCGCTCCCTGGTCACCATGGGCCTGTTCGTCGGCATGCTGTTCCTCGGTTTTATCTACGTGTGGAAGAAGGGAGCGCTGGAATGGGAGTGATTCAGACCCTGGATCGCCTGATGACCAACCCGATCCCGGAAGGGCGGGTGGACGACATCCTGCGTCCCGAAGGCGAGAACCCGTTGCTCGAGAAGGGCTACGTGACCACCAGCGTCGATGCGCTGCTGAACTGGGCGCGCACCGGCTCGATGTGGCCGATGACCTTCGGTCTGGCCTGCTGCGCGGTGGAGATGATGCACGCCGGCGCCGCGCGCCTGGACCTGGACCGCTACGGCGTGGTGTTCCGCCCGTCGCCGCGCCAGTCCGACGTGATGATCGTCGCCGGCACCCTGGTCAACAAGATGGCCCCGGCGCTGCGCAAGGTCTACGACCAGATGCCGGACCCGAAGTGGGTGATCTCGATGGGCAGCTGCGCCAACGGCGGCGGCTACTACCACTATTCGTATTCGGTGGTGCGCGGTTGCGACCGCATCGTGCCGGTGGACATCTACGTCCCGGGCTGCCCGCCGACCGCCGAAGCGCTGGTCTACGGCATCTTGCAGCTGCAGAAGAAGATCTGGCGAACCCAGACCATCGCGCGCTGATTCCTCTTACTTCTTAAGAGCACGCCAAGCCCCCATGGCAGAGCAAGCATCTTCCTTTAGCGACCGACTCGGCGCCCGTTTCCCCGGCAGCCAGGTGTTCGTGGTCCTCCCGCGTGGCGAAGTCACCCTGGAAGTGCCGGCCGACGCCTGGCACGCCACCTGCCTGGCGCTGCGCGACGAGTTCGGTTTCGAACAGTTGTCCGACCTGTGCGGCGTGGACTACCTGGGCTACGGCAGCGACGAGTGGGATACCGCCGACGTGTCGTCGCAGGGCTTCAGCCGCGGCGTCGAAGGCAAGGGCATGGGCCGTTTCGCCTGGGGCGAGTTCCCCAGCGGCGAGACCGCCGGCGACATCCAGCCGCTGCCGGTGCCGCAGCAGCGTTATGCGGTGCTCGCGCAACTGATCTCCTATCGCCACAACCAGCGCCTGCGCGTGCGCTGCTATGCGCCGAACGAGGACCTGCCGGTGGTGGCCTCGGTCACCGACATCTGGCCCGGCGCGAACTGGTTCGAGCGCGAGGCGTTCGACCTGTTCGGCGTGGTCTTCGCCGGCCATCCGGACCTGCGCCGCATCCTCACCGACTACGGTTTCGTCGGTCATCCGTTCCGCAAGGATTTCCCGCTGATCGGCAACGTCGAAGTGCGCTACGACGAAGAGAAGCAGCGCGTGGTCTACGAGCCGGTGACCTCGGTCGAGCCGCGCGTCGGCGTGCCGCGCGTGATTCGCGACGATGCGCGCTACCAGACCGCCGCGGGCGAAGCATTCAAGGAGCCCGCCAAGTGAGCGAGTACCACCAGGCGCACGACGCCTTCGCCAGCAATCCCGCCGAAGCCAGGCAGGAGATCCGCAACTACACCATGAACTTCGGCCCGCAGCATCCGGCCGCGCATGGCGTGCTGCGCCTGATCCTGGAAATGGACGGCGAGACCGTGGTCCGCGCCGATCCGCATATCGGCCTGCTGCACCGTGGCACCGAGAAGCTGGCCGAATCCAAGCCGTTCAACCAGTCGATCGGCTACATGGACCGCCTCGACTACGTGTCGATGATGTGCAACGAACACGCCTATGTGCGCGCGATCGAGACCCTGATGGGGATCGAGGCGCCGGAGCGCGCGCAGTACATCCGCACCATGTTCGACGAGATCACCCGCATCCTGAACCACCTGATGTGGGTCGGCTCCAACGGCCTGGATCTGGGCGCGATGGCGGTGATGCTGTACGCGTTCCGCGAGCGCGAAGAGCTGATGGACTGCTACGAGGCGGTGTCCGGCGCGCGCATGCACGCGACCTACTACCGGCCCGGCGGCGTCTATCGCGACCTGCCTGACCGCATGCCCAAGTACAAGGAATCGCGCTGGCACAAGGGCAACGCGCTGAAGCGGCTCAACGCCGCGCGCGAAGGCTCGCTGCTCGACTTCCTGGAAGACTTCACCAACACCTTCCCGGGCCGGGTCGACGAATACGAGACCCTGCTCACCGACAACCGCATCTGGAAGCAGCGCACCGTCGGCATCGGCGTGGTCACGCCGGAACAGGCCTATGGCTGGAGCATGACCGGGGTGATGCTGCGCGGCTCGGGCATCGAGTGGGACCTGCGCAAGAAGCAGCCCTACGCCAAGTACGACGCGGTGGATTTCGACATCCCGGTCGGCACCAACGGCGACTGCTACGACCGCTACCTGGTGCGCGTGGCCGAGATGCGCGAATCCAACCGCATCATCCAGCAGTGCGTGAAGTGGCTGAAGGCCAATCCGGGCCCGGTGATGGTCGAGAACTTCAAGGTCGCCCCGCCCAAGCGGGCGGAAATGAAGGACGACATGGAAGCCTTGATCCATCACTTCAAGCTGTTCAGCGAAGGCTATTGCGTGCCGGCCGGCGAGACCTATTGCGCGGTCGAGGCGCCGAAGGGCGAGTTCGGCTGCTACCTGGCGTCCGACGGCGCCAACAAGCCGTTCCGCGTGCACCTGCGCGCGCCGGGCTTCGCCCATCTGTCCTCGATGGACGCGATCGTGCGCGGGCACATGCTGGCCGACGTGGTGGCGATGATTGGTACCTATGATCTGGTGTTTGGTGAGGTCGACCGATGAAGGCGACAGGTAATTTCGAAGCGGCGCGCGACGTCGATCCGATGCTGGTGCTGAGCGACAAGACGCGCGCGCACATCGATCACTGGCTGGCCAAGTTCCCGCCGGACCGCAAGCGTTCGGCGGTGCTGCAGGGCCTGCACGCCGCGCAGGAGCAGAACCAGGGCTGGCTGACCGACGAACTGATCGTCGGCGTGGCCAAGTACCTGGAGCTGCCGCCGGTGTGGGCCTACGAGGTCGCCAGCTTCTACTCGATGTTCGAGACCGAGAAGGTCGGCCGCAACAACGTCGCCTTCTGCACCAACATCAGCTGCTGGCTCAACGGCGCCGAGGACCTGGTCGCGCATGCGGAGAAGAAGCTCGGCTGCAAGCTGGGCCAGTCCACCGCCGATGGCCGCGTCTACCTCAAGCGCGAAGAAGAATGCCTTGCCGGCTGCGCCGGCGCGCCGATGATGGTGATCAACGGCCACTATCACGAGCACTTGACCAAGGACAAGGTCGACGCGCTGCTGGACGGGTTGGAGTAACGGCAATGGCACAGCATCCCCACGCTCCCACCGGTCCGGTCGGCCCTGCGCCGCTGCCGCACCAGGTGGTGTACACCACGCTGCACTACGACACCCCGTGGTCGTACGAGAGCTACCTGAAGACCGGTGGCTACGCCGCCCTGCGCAAGATCCTCGAAGAGAAGATCGCGCCGGAGCAGGTGATCGAGATGGTCAAGCAGTCGAACCTGCGCGGCCGCGGCGGCGCCGGTTTCCCGACCGGCCTGAAGTGGTCGTTCATGCCCAAGGGCGCGCCGCAGAAATACATCCTGTGCAACTCGGACGAGTCCGAGCCGGGCACCTGCAAGGACCGCGACATCCTGCGCTACAACCCGCATTCGGTGGTGGAGGGCATGGCCATCGCCTGCTACGCCACCGGCAGCACGGTCGGCTACAACTACCTGCGCGGCGAGTTCCACCACGAGCCGTTCGAGCACTTCGAGCAGGCCCTGGCGGACGCCTATTCCAACGGCTGGCTGGGCAAGAACGTGCTCGGCAGCGGCGTGGACATCGACATCTACGGCGCGCTCGGCGCCGGCGCCTACATCTGCGGCGAAGAGACCGCGCTGATGGAGTCGCTGGAAGGCAAGAAGGGCCAGCCGCGCTACAAGCCGCCATTCCCGGCCAACTTCGGCCTGTACGGCAAGCCGTCGACGATCAACAACACCGAGACCTACGCTTCGGTGCCGGCGATCATCCGCAATGGGCCGGAATGGTTCCTGGGCCTGAGCAAGACCAAGAACGGCGGGCCGAAGATCTTCTCGGTGTCCGGCTGCGTGCAGAAGGGCGGTAACTTCGAGGTGCCGCTGGGCACCACCTTCGACGAACTGCTGGAGATGGCCGGCGGCCTCAAGCCGGGCCGCACGCTGAAGGGCGCGGTGCCGGGCGGCGTGTCGATGCCGGTGCTGAAGGCCGAGCAGCTCAAGGGCCTGCAGATGGACTACGACACCCTGCGCGCACTGGGCACCGGCCTGGGCTCGGGCGCCATCGTGGTGCTCGACGACAGCGTGTGCTGCGTCAAGTTCGCCTGCCGCATCTCGCAGTTCTTCCACAAGGAATCCTGCGGCCAGTGCACCCCGTGCCGCGAGGGCACCGGCTGGATGCACCGCGTGCTTGAGCGCATCGTCGCCGGCAAGGCCACGATGGAAGACCTGCACCAGTTGAGGACGGTGGCCGGCCAGATCGAAGGCCACACCATCTGCGCGTTCGGTGAAGCGGCGGCATGGCCCATCCAGGGCTTCCTGCGCCAGTTCTGGGACGAATTCGAGTACTACATCGTCAACGGTCATTCGATGGTTGACGGCAAGAAGGTGGAGGCAGCCGCCGCATGAGCGCGCAACCCAACAATCCTGGCGTGACCCCGGCCGTGGTGCCGGAGGGACATGTGACCGTCGAGATCGACGGCCAGTCCCTGGTCGTGCCCAAGGGCTCGATGATCATCCAGGCGGCCGACAAGGCCGGCATTCCGATCCCGCGCTTCTGCTACCACGAGAAGCTGCCGATCGCGGCCAACTGCCGCATGTGCCTGGTCGATGTGGAGAAGTCGCCGAAGCCGTCGCCGGCCTGCGCGACGCCGGTGATGGACGGCATGAAGGTCGCCACGCGCAGCGAGAAGGCGCTCAAGTACCAGCGCAGCGTGATGGAATTCCTGCTGATCAACCACCCGCTGGATTGCCCGATCTGCGATCAGGGCGGCGAGTGCGAGCTGCAGGACGTGTCGCTGGGCTACGGCCGCTCGGTCAGCCGCTTCAACGAGCGCAAGCGCGTGGTGGCCGACGAGGACATCGGTCCGCTGGTCGCCACCGAGATGACCCGCTGCATCCAGTGCACGCGCTGCGTGCGCTTCACCGCGGACATCGCCGGCACCTACGAGCTGGGTGGCATGTACCGCGGCGAGAACCTGCAGATCGGCACCTACGACGGCAAGCCGCTGACCACCGAGCTGTCGGGCAACGTCATCGACGTGTGCCCGGTCGGCGCGCTGACCAACAAGGTGTTCCAGTTCCGGGCGCGTCCGTGGGAACTGACCGCGCGCGAATCGCTCGGCTACCACGACGCGATGGGCTCCAACCTGTTCCTGCACGTGCGCCGCGGCGAAGTGCTGCGCACCGTGCCGCGCGACAACGAGGCGGTCAACGAGTGCTGGCTGTCCGACCGCGACCGCTATTCGCACCAGGGCCTGTACGCGGCCGACCGCGCCACCCGGCCGCTGCGCAAGATCGACGGCCAGTGGCAGGAAGTGTCCTGGGCCGATGGCCTGGCCGCCGCCGCCGACATCCTGAACAGCAACCGCGGCGATGCGCTGGGCGTGCTCGCGCACCCGGCCACCTCCAACGAGGAAGGCGCCTTGCTGGCGCGCCTGGCCGACGGCCTGGGCAGCGGCAACCTGGACCACCGCATCGGCAACCGCGATTTCTCCGATGCCGCCGTGGCCGAGCCGTTCGCGGTGCCGCTGGCGCAGATCGAGCAGGCCGACGTGATCGTGGTGCTGGGCAGCAACCTGCGGCATGAGCTGCCGCTGCTGCACGCCCGCATCCGCAAGGCGCGGATGCAGCGCCAGGCGCGCGTGTACTCGATCAACCCGGTCGATTTCGATTTCGCCTTCGACCAGGCCGGCAAGCAGATCGTGGCCCCGTCCGGTTTCGCCGCCGCGCTCGCCGATGCGGCGCTGCGCGAGGCGGTGCAGGGCGCGGCCGGGCGTGCGGTGCTGATCGTCGGCGCGCTGGTCGAGAACCATCCGCAGGCCGCCGCGCTGCGCGCCGCCGCGCGCGACTTCGCCGCTGCCACCGGCGCGGCGCTGTGCCGCGTGCCGCAGGGCGCCAATGCGGTGGGCCTGGCCAAGCTCGGCGTGCTGCCGAGCGCGCGCGACGTGGCCGGCATGTTCGCCGAGCCGCGCAGCGCCTATGTGCTCTACGGCATCGAGCCGGGCCTGGACTTCGCCGATGCCGGCGCCGCGCGCGCCGCGCTGGGCGCGGCCAAGGTGGTGGCGTTCAGCCAGTTCGCCTGCGCCTCCACCCGCGATGTCGCCGATGTGATCCTGCCGATCGGCGCGCTGCCGGAAATCGACGCGACGCTGACCAACCTGGACGGCGTCGAGCAGTTGGCGCGTGCCGCCGGCAAGCTGCCGGACCAGGCGCGCGAAGGCTGGCGGGTGCTGCGTGCGCTCGGCGGCGAATTGCAGCTGGCCGGCTTCGACTTCACCGACCTGGCCGGCCTGCGTGCCGGCGTGCAGCCGCGCAGCGTGAGCCTGCGCGGTTCGGCGCAAGGCGCGGCGGCGGGCGAGGGCATCGAAGTGGCGGCGACGCCGGCGATCTACCGCACCGATGCGGTGGTGCGCCGTGCGCCCGCGCTGCAGACGCATCCGCTCAACGACGCGCCGGCGATCCGCCTGCATCCCGAGCATGCCGCGCAACTGGGCGTGGCCGCCGGGCAGGTGGTCAAGGTCGGCAACGCCGTCGGCAACGCGACGCTGCCGGTGGTGCTGGATCCGCGGGTCGCGGCAGGGGTGGCCTGGATCGAATCCGGCCATGGTGCGACGGCGCCGATCGGTGCCGGCCGGGTAACGGTGGTGGCTGCATGAACGAGATGCTGTTGAACGTGGTCGATCCGCTGCACCAGTGGTTCGTCGGCCTGGGCGCGATCGGCGTGGTCCTGTGGATCGTGCTGAAGATCCTGCTGATCGCCATGCCGGTGATCATCTCGGTGGCGTTCTACGTGGTCTGGGAGCGCAAGCTGATCGGCTGGATGCACGTGCGCCACGGACCGATGTACGTGGGCATGGGCATCTTCCAGGCCTTCGCCGACGTGTTCAAGCTGCTGTTCAAGGAAATCATCCAGCCCAGCAGCTCGCACAAGGCGATGTTCGTGATCGCGCCGCTGATCACCCTGGCGCCGGCGTTCGCGGCCTGGGCCGTGGTGCCGTTCGACGCCAAGCTGGTGCTGTCCAACGCCAACGCCGGCCTGCTGTACCTGCTGGCGATGACCTCGCTGGGCGTGTACGGCATCATCCTGGCCGGCTGGGCGTCCAACTCCAAGTACGCGTTCCTGGGCGCGATGCGCTCGGCCGCGCAGGTGGTCAGCTACGAGATCGCGATGGGCTTCGCCCTGGTCGGGGTGATGATCGCCGCCGGCAGCCTCAACCTGAGCACGATCGTGGCGGCGCAGGCCGGCAACTCCGGCTTCTTCGACTGGTTCCTGGTGCCGCTGTTCCCGCTGTTCATCGTGTACTGGGTGTCCGGCGTGGCCGAGACCAACCGCGCCCCGTTCGACGTGGTCGAGGGCGAGTCGGAAATCGTCGCCGGACACATGGTCGAATATTCGGGCGGCGCGTTCGCGCTGTTCTTCCTGGCCGAATACGCCAACATGATCCTGGTCAGCTTCCTGGTCTCGATCTTCTTCCTGGGCGGCTGGCTGAGCCCGATCCAGGGCTGGGTCACGGCGGACATCTCGCCGTGGGTCAACTGGATCTGGACCGGCGGCTGGCCGTGGCTGCTGATGAAGGTGTTGTTCTTCGCCAGCGCCTACATCTGGTTCCGCGCCAGCTTCCCGCGCTACCGCTACGACCAGATCATGCGCCTGGGCTGGAAGGTGTTCATTCCGCTGACGATCGTGTGGATCGCGGTGACGGCATTGATGGTGTTCTACGGCGTGATCCACAAGGGCGTGTAAGCGATGAATAAAGTCACCCATTACTTCAAGAGCCTGCTGCTGCTCGAGCTGCTCGGCGGCCTGTGGCTGACCCTGAAGTACACGTTCCGTCCCAAGTACACCGTGCTGTACCCGATGGAGAAGTTCCCGCAGTCGGTGCGCTTCCGCGGCCTGCACGCGCTGCGCCGCTATCCCAACGGCGAGGAACGCTGCATCGCCTGCAAGCTGTGCGAGGCGGTGTGCCCGGCGTTGGCGATCACCATCGATTCGGCCAAGCGCGAGGACGGCACCCGCCGCACCACGCGCTACGACATCGACCTGTTCAAGTGCATCTACTGCGGTTTCTGCGAGGAAAGCTGTCCGGTGGACTCGATCGTGGAAACCCACGTGCTCGAGTACCACTTCGAGAACCGCGGCGAGAACATCGTCACCAAGCCGCAGCTGCTGGCGATCGGAGACCGGCTCGAAGCCGAGATCGCCGAGCGCCGCGCCGCCGACGCCGCCTTCCGCTGAGGTCCCGAAATGGATTGGGTAAATATCGCTTTCTGGATCTTCGCCACCATCGCCGCGGTCTCCGCCGGCGCGGTGATCAGCGTGCGCAACTCCGTGTACGCGGTGCTGTGCCTGATCCTGACCTTCTTCTCCATCGCCTGCGTGTGGCTGCTGGTGGGCGCCGAGTTCCTCGGCGTGACCCTGGTGCTGGTCTATGTCGGCGCGGTGATGGTGCTGTTCCTGTTCGTGGTGATGATGCTCGACATCGATACCGCGCGGCTGCGCCAGGGCTGGGTGCGTTACCTACCGGTCGGGCTGGTGGTGGCGGTGGCGATGCTGGTGCAGATGGTCACCCTGATCGGGGTCAAGGCGCGCACCGCCACCCCGTTCCCGGCCGACAACGCCGCTGCGCAGGCCGCCGACACCTCCAACATCACCTGGCTGGCCAAGACCCTGTTCACCCAGTTCCTGCTGCCGTTCGAATTCGCCGCGATCATCCTGACCGTGGCGGTGGTGGCGGCAGTGATGCTGACCCTGCGCAAGCGCACTGGCATCAAGACCCAGAACCCGGGCGAGCAGGCGCGGGTCAAGGCCGGCGACCGCTTGCGCATCGTCAAGATGGATGCCGAAACGCCCACGCTGCACACCCCGGCTCCGGCGCCGCAGGAGGGCCAGCCATGATCACCCTAGGCCACATGCTGGCGCTCGGCGCGGTGCTGTTCTGCATCAGCCTGGCCGGCATCTTCCTCAACCGCAAGAACGTCATCGTGCTGCTGATGTCGATCGAGCTGATGCTGCTGTCGGTCAACATCAACTTCGTCGCGTTCTCGCGCGAACTCGGCGACGCCGCCGGCCAGCTGTTCGTGTTCTTCATCCTGACCGTGGCCGCGGCCGAGGCCGCCATCGGCCTCGCCATCCTGGTGACGCTGTTCCGTACCCGCCACACGATCAACGTGGCCGAAGTCGATTCGCTGAAGGGCTGACCCGTAGATGGAAATCACTCTCTCCAAGAGTCTGCTGATCGCGGTGGTGCTTGCGCCGCTGGTCGGCAGCATCGTCGCCGGCCTGTTCGGTCGCCAGGTCGGCCGCAAGGGCGCCCAGTCCGTCACCATCCTCGGCGTGGCGATCAGCTGCGCGCTGTCGTGCTGGACGCTGTACCAGCTAGTCGGGCAGGGCGCGTCGCCGTTCAACCAGAACCTGTACACCTTCTTCGAGGTCGGCCACTACTCGGCCCACGTCGGCTTCATGGTCGATCGGCTGACCGCGATGATGATGGTGGTGGTGACCTTCGTGTCGCTGCTGGTGCACATCTACACCATCGGCTACATGGCCGAGGATCCCGGCTACCAGCGCTTCTTCAGCTACATCTCGCTGTTCACCTTCTCGATGCTGAGCCTGGTGATGAGCAACAACTTCCTGCAGCTGTTCTTCGGCTGGGAAGCGGTGGGCCTGGTGTCGTACCTGCTGATCGGGTTCTGGTTCAAGCGGCCGAGCGCGGTGTTCGCCAACATGAAGGCGTTCCTGGTCAACCGCGTCGGCGACTTCGGCTTCATCCTCGGCATCGCCGGCGTGCTGCTGTGGTTCGGCACGCTCGACTACGCCAGCGTGTTCGCCAACGCCACGGCGGTGCTCGGCAGCGAGACGGCCGGCGGCCTGGCCCAGGTGCAGCTGTTCCAGGGCCACCCGTGGAACGTGGCGACGATCATCTGCATCTGCCTGTTCATCGGCGCGATGGGCAAGTCGGCGCAGGTGCCGCTGCACGTGTGGCTGCCCGACTCGATGGAAGGCCCGACCCCGATCTCGGCGCTGATCCACGCCGCGACCATGGTCACCGCCGGCATCTTCATGGTGGCGCGCATGTCGCCGCTGTTCGAGCTGTCGGAAACCGCGCTGAACTTCGTGCTGTTCATCGGCGCCACCACCGCGTTCTTCACCGGCCTGATCGGCATCGTGCAGAACGACATCAAGCGCGTGGTCGCCTACTCGACGCTGTCGCAGCTGGGCTACATGACCGTGGCGCTGGGCGTGTCGGCGTACTCGGCGGCGGTGTTCCACCTGATGACCCACGCCTTCTTCAAGGCGCTGCTGTTCCTGGCCGCCGGCTCGGTGATCGTCGGCATGCACCACGAGCAGGACATGCGCAAGATGGGCGGCCTGCGCAAGTACATGCCGGTCACCTACTGGACCAGCGTGATCGGCACCCTGGCCCTGGTCGGTACCCCGTTCTTCGCCGGCTTCTATTCCAAGGACACGATCATCGAGGCGGCCGCGCACCATGCGCACGAGTCGCACAACTGGATCGCGACCTACGGCTACTGGGCGGTGCTCGGCGGCGTGCTGATCACCAGCTTCTACAGCTTCCGCCTGCTGTTCCTGACCTTCCACGGCAAGGAACGCTTCCGCGACGCGCATGCGCACGAGGCGCACGCGCACCACGACAGCGCGCATGCCGACGCGCACGACACGCATGCGCATGACGACCATGGTCACGACGACCACGGCCACCATGGCGCGCACGAGCCGCACGAGTCGCCGTGGGTGGTGACGGTGCCGCTGGTGCTGCTGGCGATCCCGTCGATCGCGATCGGCTTCTTCACCATCGGCCCGATGCTGTTCGGCACCGATTGGGCGGGGCATCATGCCGCGGTGGCGATCAAGGGCCAGGCGGTCAGTTTCTTCAGCGGCATCATCGACTTCTACAACCCGGCGCGCGACAGCGTCGGCGCGTTGGCCGAAGAGTTCCACGGCCCGGTCGCGTTCGCGCTGCACGGCCTGACCCAGCCGCCGTTCTTCCTGACCCTGGCCGGCTTCGCCCTGGCCTGGATCCTGTACCTGTGGAAGCCCGAGCTGGCGGCGAAGGCGCGCAAGACGTTCTCGCTGCCGGTGTGGATCCTCGAGAACAAGTACGGTTTCGACAAGCTCTGGATCGACGGCTTCGCCGGCGGCGGGCTGGGCCTGGGCAAGGTGTCGCGCGCGGTGGATACGCATGTCGTGGACGGCGTCATGGTCAACGGCACCGCGCGCGTGATCGACCTGGCGGCCAACCTGCTGCGTCGCACGCAATCCGGTTTCCTCTATCACTACGCCTTCGCGATGATCATCGGTCTCATTGCCCTGTTGGGCGTGCTGATGCATTTCTGGCGTTGACCTGTACGGAATAAGAACACGTGTCGAACTGGCCCCTACTGACTCTCCTGATCTGGCTGCCGATCCTCGGCGGCGCGCTGATCCTCGCGTTGCGCGACGCCAAGGCGGCGCGCTGGGCGTCGCTGCTGGTCGCGTTGCTGACCTTCGCCCTCAGCCTGCCGCTGCTCACCGGCTTCGACTACGCCAGCGACGCGCTGCAGTTCGTCGAGACCCATGCGTGGATCCCGGCCTACGACATCGGCTACAACCTCGGCGTCGATGGCATCGCGATCGCGCTGATCGTGCTGACCACGCTGGTCACGGTGCTGGCGCTGATCGGCGCCTGGACCTCGATCGAGAAGCGGGTCAACCAGTACGTGGCCGCGTTCCTGATCCTGGAAGGCGTCACCGTCGGCATCTTCGCCGCCACCGACGCGATGCTGTTCTACGTGTTCTTCGAGGCGATGCTGATCCCGATGTTCCTGATCATCGGCATCTGGGGCGGCCCGCGCCGCATCTACGCCGCGGTCAAGTTCTTCCTGTACACCTTCCTCGGCTCGGTGCTGATGCTGGTCGGGTTGATCTACCTGTACCTGAAGGGCGGCAGCTTCCAGCTCGCCGACCTGTACCAGCTGTCGCTGACCTCCAAGGAACAGACCTGGTTGTTCTTCGCTTTCCTGATCGCGTTCGCGGTCAAGGTGCCGATGTTCCCGGTGCACACCTGGCTGCCGGACGCGCACGTCGAGGCGCCGACCGCCGGTTCGGTGATCCTGGCGGCGATCGCGCTGAAGATCGGCGGCTACGGCTTCCTGCGCTTCAATCTGCCGATCCTGCCCGACGCCAGCAACGAGTGGGCCTGGCTGGTGATCGCGCTGTCGCTGATCGCGGTGATCTACGTCGGCCTGGTCGCGCTGGTGCAGGACGACATGAAGAAGCTGATCGCGTATTCGTCGATCGCGCACATGGGCTTCGTCACCCTCGGCACCTTCATCGCCTTCGCCCTGGTCGGCTTCGGCAGCACCGATGCGGCGCGCCTGGGCCTGCAGGGCGCGATGGTGCAGATGATCTCGCACGGTTTCGTGTCCGGCGCGATGTTCTCCTGCGTCGGCGTGCTCTACGACCGCATGCATACCCGCCGCATCGCCGACTACGGCGGCGTGGCCAACGTGATGCCGTGGTTCGCCGCGTTCTCGATGCTGTTCTTCATGGCCAATGCCGGCCTGCCGGGAACCAGCGGGTTCGTCGGCGAGTTCATGGTGCTCATGGCCAGCTTCCAGACCCATCCGCTGCTGGCCGTCGGTGCGGGCACGACCCTGGTGATCACCGCCGCCTATACCCTGTGGCTGTACCGGCGCGTGTTCTTCGGCGAAGTGGCCAACGCGCACGTGGCCGAGCTGAAGGACATCAACGGCCGCGAGGCGCTGGTGCTGGGCGTGTTTGCGGTGGGCGTGCTGGTCCTGGGCCTGTATCCGAAGCCGCTGACCGACCTGATGGAACCCTCGATCGCAAAGCTGGCGGCGCAGATCGCCACCAGCAAGCTGTAATCGGGCCGTCGAGCGAAATGATTCCAGAGATTTGATGATGACCACCCCTGCGCTACTGCCCCTGACCGCCGTCGACCTGCCGCCCCTGCTCCCCGAGCTGGTGCTGACCGGCGGCGCCTTCGCCCTGCTGATGCTCGATCTGTTCGTCAGCGAGCGCAACAAGGCCTGGACCCACATCGTCTCGGTGGCGATCCTGGTCGCGGTGTTCGCGATGCTGCTCGCCGGCGTGGGCGGGCAGGGCGAGGTGTTCAACGGCATGTTCGTGCGCGACGCCGCCGCCGACGTGATGAAGACGGTGATCGTCGGCCTCAGCGCGCTGACCCTGATCTACGGCTGGAGCTACCTGCGCGAGCGCAAGCTGTACCAGGGCGAGATCCCGGTGCTGGTGCTGTTCGCCACGGTCGGCATGATGATCCTGGTCTCGGCCGGCAGCCTGCTGATGGTCTACCTGGGCCTGGAACTGCTGGCGCTGTGCTCGTACGCCCTGGTCGCGTCGAACCGCGACAACGGCATGGCCACCGAAGCGGCGATGAAGTACATCGTGCTCGGCTCGCTGGCCTCGGGCCTGCTGCTGTACGGCATGTCGCTGATCTACGGCGCCACCGGCACGCTGAGCCTGACCGGCATCCACGAGGCGATCGGTTCCACCCACGAGCGCACGCTGCTGCTGACCGGCACCGTCTTCATGATCGCCGGCGTGGCGTTCAAGCTCGGCGCCGCGCCGTTCCACATGTGGCTGCCCGACGTGTACCAGGGCGCGCCGGCACCGATCGCGCTGTTCATCAGCTCGGCCTCGAAGCTGGCCGCGTTCGGCATGGCCTACCGGCTGCTGGAAGTGGGCGTCGGCCCGCTGGCCGAGCAGTGGCACTGGGTGATCGGCGGCCTGGCGGCGCTGTCGCTGCTGGTCGGCAACCTGATGGCGCTGGCGCAGAGCAACCTCAAGCGCATGCTGGCGTATTCGACCGTCTCGCACATCGGCTTCCTGCTGCTCGGCGTGGCCGGCGGCGGCGAGCGCGGCTATGCGGCGGCGCTGTTCTATGCGATCTGCTACGCGGTGATGTCCACCGCCTCGTTCGGCGCGATCATCGCGATGTCGCGCAAGGGCTTCGAGGCCGAGCACATCGACGACTTCAAGGGCCTGAACGCGCGCAACCCGTGGATGGCGCTGCTGGTGCTGTGCATCATGGCCTCGCTGGCCGGCGTGCCGCCGTTCCTGGGCTTCTGGGCCAAGCTGGCGGTGCTCGGCGCGGTGGTCGCGGTGCCGACCGACAACCTGTGGTGGACCGGCCTGGCGATCCTGTCGGTGCTGTGCGCGGTGATCGGCGCGTTCTACTACCTGCGCGTGATCAAGGTGATGTATTTCGACGAGCCGGTCGGCGAGCCGTTGCCGGCCAACGACGACCGCGTGCTCGGCGTGGTGCTCGGCGTCAATGCGATCGGCTTGCTGGCGCTGGGCCTGGCCTGGAGCCCGCTGATGGCGTGGTGCCAGCGCGCGTTCGCGCATCTGGCCTGATCGCGCGCCAAAGCGCTGTTTTCAAGCTGTTTGCGACAACGCCGCCGTCCTGGCGGCGTTGTCGTTTGTGCATCGAGCGATGCTATCGGTATTCCGTTATCGGTCGCGTGCGGTTATCATGTCGCTCGAAGACCGGCGGCATCGCCACCGGGTCGGATGAAAATCAGGGCTTGCAATAATCGCGCTGGTTCTTCATAATTCCGCTTCTGCTGCGGGGTGGAGCAGTCTGGCAGCTCGTCGGGCTCATAACCCGAAGGTCGCAGGTTCAAATCCTGCCCCCGCTACCATATTTGTCTACAGCGGCAACCAGTTCACCGGTTGCCTGCGGTAGGGAAATTTGGGCTTCGCGAAGACGCATGTTCCCGTCTTTGCAACCGGAATCCAGCTTTACCGGAGTCGTACCGGACAAGGGGCCCAACGGGCCCTTTGTCGTTTCCGGGGTCCGGGAAAACCGCCAGGACCGATTTCATTCATTCAAATGCAAGGCAGGCTGTGAGCGACAAGGCAAACGAAATCGCGAATCTGCTGGGCCCGACCGTGGACGCGTTGGGTCTGGAACTGCTGGGGGCGGAATACCTGCCGGCCCCGGGCGGCGCCACGCTGCGCCTGTATATCGACGTGCCGCTGGCCGAACAGCCCGAGCGCATCGTCAACATCGACGATTGCGAGCGGGTCAGCCGCGAAGTGTCGGCGCAGCTGGACGTGGAAGATCCGATCAGCGGCAACTACACGCTGGAAGTGTCCTCGCCCGGCGTGGACCGTCCGCTGTTCACCGCCGCGCAGTTCGCGCGCCACCAGGGCGAGTCGGCCAAGGTGGTGTTGAAGCTGCCGCAGCAGGGCCGTCGGCGCCTGCAGGGGCGCATCGCCCAGGTGGACGCGGACGCCGGCCGCATCGTGTTCGAGGTCGACGGCGCCGAACTGGCGGTGGATTTCGACAATATCGACAAGGCGCGGATCCTGCCCGACTGGGCGGCGCTGGGCCTGGCCCCGACCAAGCCGGGCAAGACGCCCAAGCAGCCGGGTAGCACCCCAAAGCCGCCGGCCAAGCGCCCCAAGCCGGCCGGCAAGACCGCAAAACCCAATAAGAAACCATCCAACGAACCGGCAGCCGACAAGGCTGCGCGCGGAGCGAAAGAATGAGCAAGGAACTGTTGCTGGTAGTCGACGCGGTGGCCAACGAAAAAGGCGTGCCGCGCGAAGTGATCTTCGACGCGATCGAGGCCGCCTTGGCCTCGGCGGCGAAGAAGCGCTACCCCGATCAGGACGTGCTGACGCGCGTCACCATCGATCACAAGGACGGCAATTACGAAACCTACCGCCGCTGGGAAGTGGTGGCCGACGACGTGGTGATGGAATCGCCGGACCGGCAGATCCGCCTGATGGACGCGGTCGACGAAGCCGAAGGCGTGGACGTCGGCGACTACATCGAAGAGCAGATCGAGAACCCGGATTTCGGGCGCATCGCCGCGCAGGCCGCCAAGCAGGTGATCGTGCAGCGCGTGCGCGAGGCCGAGCGCCAGCAGGTGGTGGACGCGTGGAAGGACCGCATCGGCGAGCTGGTCACCGGCGTGGTCAAGCGCGCCGAGCGCGGCAACATCTATGTCGATCTGGGCGGCAACGCCGAGGCCTTCATTCCCAAGGACAAGGGCATCCCGCGCGACGTGCTGCGCGCCGGCGACCGCGTCCGCGGCTACCTGGCCGAAGTGCGCTCGGAGCCGCGCGGCCCGCAGCTGTTCATCAGCCGCGCCGCGCCGGAATTCATGATCGAGCTGTTCAAGCTGGAAGTGCCGGAAGTGGGCCAGGGCCTGGTCGAGATCAAGGCCTGCGCGCGCGATCCGGGCGACCGCGCCAAGATCGCGGTGCTGGCGCACGACACCCGCACCGACCCGATCGGCGCCTGCATCGGCATGCGCGGTTCGCGCGTGCAGGCGGTGTCCAACGAGCTCAACGGCGAGCGCGTGGACATCGTGTTGTGGAACGACAACCCGGCCAATTTCGTCATCAACGCGATGGCGCCGGCCGAGGTGCAGTCGATCATCGTCGATGAGGAAAAGCACTCGATGGACCTGGCGGTGGCCGAAGACCGGCTGGCCCAGGCGATCGGCAAGGGCGGCCAGAACGTGCGTCTGGCCAGCCGCCTGACCGGGTGGCAGCTCAACGTGATGACCGCCGAGCAGGTCGCGGCCAAGTCCGAGGCCGAGCAGACCGTCGCCCGCCAGCTGTTCATGGAAAAGCTGGAAGTGGACGAGGAAATCGCCGCGATCTTGGTCGCCGAGGGCTTCAACTCGGTCGAGGAAATCGCCTACGTGCCGGTCGGCGAGCTGCTGGCGGTGGAAGGCTTCGACGAGGACATCGTCGAGGAACTGCGGGCCCGCGCGCGCGATGCGCTGCTCAACGAGGCGCTGGCCGCCGAGGAAAGCGACGACAGCGGCGTGCCGGCGGCGGATTTGCTGTCGCTGGAAGGCATGGACGAGGCCACCGCCTACGCGCTGGCCAGCCATGGCGTGCGGACCAGCGAGGACCTGTCGGATCTGGCTGCGGACGAAATCCTCGAATTCGGCATCGAGGATGTGGACCAGGAGCGCGCCGCTGCGCTCATCCTGGCAGCCCGTGCCGAGGAGATCGCCCGATTGGAACGCGGCGAATGAGTCAGCGATGAATGCCGCCCTGAACCGATCAGGGCTTAGAATCCGCGCTACCTTCGCACGCGAGGGGGCGCCAACCAGATCATAGGATCCGAATGTCGCAGCAAACCACCATCCGCAAGCTGGCCGAACTGGTGAATACGCCGGTCGATAAACTGCTGGTTCAACTGGCCGAGGCCGGAATGAAGTTCAGCGGTCCCGACCAGGTCGTGACCAGTACCGAAAAGATGAAGCTGCTCGGCTTCCTGCGCCGTACCCACGGCAAGACCGACAAGCCGGTCGAGGAAGAAGCCCAGGCCGCGCCGAAGAAGATCACCCTGAACCGGCGCAAGCTGCAGGAAGTGACGGTCAGCGCCGGTCGCAGCAAGACCACGGTCAACGTCGAGGTCCGGCAGAAGCGTACCTACGTCAAGACCGCCGAAGACCTCGCTGCCGAGCGCGCGGGCATGTCGTCGGGCGGACGGGTGGATGACGAGCGCGCCGAGATCCTGCGCAAGCTGGAAGCCTCCAAGCAGCGCAACCTGGCCGAACAGCAGAAGCTCGCCGAGCAGGACCGTGCGCGCGCCGAGGAAATCGAGCGCAAGCGCCAGGCCGAGCAGGATGCGCGCGACCGCGTCGAAGCCGAGCGCAAGGCCGCGCAGGCCGCGCTGGAAGCCGAGTCGGCGCCGCCGGCGGCCGCGGCTGCGCCTGCGTCCGCTGCGACCCCGAATGCCGGTGCCGGCACCGGTGCCGCCGCCGCGCCGCGTGCGCCGCGTCCGGCCAGCGCGCCGCATCATCCGCCGAAGCCGGCCGCGCCGCGCAGCGACGACCGCAACGCCGGCAACAAGCACAAGACCCGCGGCTCGCACGTGATGGTCGCCGGCGTCGAGGACGACGACAGCACCAGCCGCTTCGCCGGCCAGCTGCACCTGTCCGCGGCCGATCGCGCGCGCCGTTCCAACGTGCGCGGCAAGCCGCGCGGCGGCAACAGCGGCGGCCGTCGCCAGCCCGAGCCCTCGCGCAGCGGCGGCGGTGCGCATGGCTTCGAGCGTCCGACCGCACCGGTGGTGCGCGAAGTGGCGATCGGCGAGACCATCACCGTGGCCGACCTGGCGCAGAAGCTCGCGCTGAAGGGCGGCGACGTGGTCAAGGCGCTGTTCAAGATGGGCGTGATGGCCACCATCACCCAGTCCATCGACCACGACACCGCGGCGCTGATCACCGAAGAGCTCGGCCACAAGCCGGTGCGTGCGGGCAGTGCCGACGCCGAGGACGCGCTGCTGGCGCACACCGAGGACGAGCAGGGCGAGAAGCGCTCGCGTCCGCCGGTGGTCACCATCATGGGTCACGTCGATCACGGCAAGACCTCGCTGCTGGATTACATCCGCCGCACCAAGGTCGCCTCGGGCGAAGCCGGCGGCATCACCCAGCACATCGGCGCGTATCACGTCGAAACCGATCGCGGCGTCATCAGCTTCCTGGATACCCCGGGCCATGCGGCCTTCACCTCGATGCGCGCGCGCGGCGCCAAGCTGACCGACATCGTGGTGCTGGTGGTGGCGGCCGACGACGGCGTGATGCCGCAGACGATCGAGGCGGTCAAGCACGCCAAGGCGGCCGGCGTGCCGCTGATCGTGGCGGTCAACAAGATCGACAAGTCCGGCGCCGATCCGCTGCGGGTCAAGAACGAACTGCTCTCGCAGGACGTGGTCGCCGAAGAATTCGGTGGCGACACCCAGTTCGTCGAAGTCTCGGCCAAGACCGGCGCGGGCATCGACACGCTGCTCGACGCGATCTCGCTGCAGGCCGAAGTGCTGGAGCTGAAGGCGGTGTTCGATGGCCGCGCCAGCGGCGTGGTGATCGAATCCTCGCTGGACAAGGGCCGTGGCCCGGTGGCGACGGTGCTGGTGCAGCAGGGCAGCCTGAAGCGCGGCGACTACCTGGTGTGCGGCGTGCAGTACGGCCGCGTGCGTGCGCTGTTCGACGAGACCGGCGGCCAGCCGGCCGAGGCGGGTCCGTCGATCCCGGTGCAGGTGCTCGGCCTGTCCGGCGTGCCGGATGCCGGCGACGACTTCGTCGTGGTCGACGACGAGCGCCTGGCCAAGGACGTGGCGCAGCAGCGCGAGGCCAAGCGCCGCGAGTCGCGCCTGGTGTCCTCGGCGGGCAGCCGCATGGAAGACATCATGTCGCAGCTCGGCAAGGGCGAAGGCCAGCTGTCGCTGAACCTGGTGATCAAGGCCGACGTGCAGGGTTCGGTGGAAGCGCTGAAGCAGTCGCTGGTGGCGCTGTCCAACGAGCAGATCCGGATCAACGTGATCCACTCCGGCGTCGGCGGCATCACCGAGTCCGATGCGAACTCGGCGCTGGCCTCCAAGGCCACGGTGATCGGCTTCAACGTGCGTGCGGACGCTTCGGCGCGGCGCATCATCGAAACCAACGGCGTGGACCTGCGCTACTTCTCGATCATCTATGACGTGATCGACCAGGTGAAGCAGGTGGCCTCCGGTCTGCTCGGCGTGGAAATCCGCGAAGAGATCATCGGTACCGCCCAGGTGCGCGACGTGTTCCGCAGCTCCAAGTTCGGCGCGGTCGCCGGCTGCATGGTCGTGGAGGGCGTGGTCAAGCGCAACAAGCCGATCCGCGTGCTGCGCGACAACACCGTGGTCTTCGAGGGCGAGCTGGAATCGCTGCGTCGCTTCAAGGAGAACGTCGACGAGGTGCGCAACGGCACCGAGTGCGGTATCGGCGTGAAGGCCTACAACGACGTCAAGCCGGGCGACCAGATCGAGTGCTTCGAGCGCATCGAAGTGCAGCGCACGCTGTAAGAAGCCGGGAGTCGGGATTCGGGAATCGGGATTGGGAAAAGTGGCGGCCTGGTGCGCGTCGCTCGTTCCCGCCCATTCCCGGTCCCGCGCTCCGAACAGAGAGATTCCGGACCATGGCAACAAAATCCTTTCACCGTACCGATCGCGTGTCTGCGCAGATCCGCCGCGACCTGGGCACGATCGTGCATTCGGCCGTGCGCGATCACGGCCTGCCGTCGGTCAGTGTTTCCGACGTCGAGGTCACCCGCGACCTGGCCCATGCCAAGGTGTTCGTCACCGCGTTGCTGCCCGAGCGCTCCGTAGAGGCGGTCAAGGGCCTGAAAGAGCTGGCGCCGCAACTGCGTAGCGAGCTGGCGCGGGCGATGAAGCTGCGCCACGTGCCCGAACTGCATTTCCACTACGACGATTCGGTCGATCGCGGCGAGCGCATCGACAACCTGCTGCGCGACATGCCCGAATTGCAGCAGTCGGAAGACGCCGAGGGCGACAGCGACGGCGACGCGGTCCCGCCGAAAGCCTGAGTCGTTGCCGCCGGTGCGATTGCATCGGCACCGCGCGTCGGGCGCACTGCAGGCCACCCATGTTTGCGTCGGCCCGTGCTCCGCAGCCTTGTCTGCGCGGCCGGCAGATCCTTCTGCATCGGCCTGCTTTTCCTTCTGGCCTGCGACGATCGCAGGCCTTACCGTTCGATTCCCGATTCCCGATTCCCGATTCCCGATTCCCGATTTCCGAATCCCGAATCCCGAATCCCGAATCCCGAATCCCCCAGCTTCCAACGCCATGCCCGTCTTCGGCCCCCGACTGCCCCGCATTTCCTTCCGCCGCCTCGACGGCATCGTGCTGCTCGACAAGCCGGCCGGCATGAGTTCCAACGCGGCGCTGCAGGCGGCGCGGCGGCTGTTCCGTGCCGAGAAGGGCGGCCATACCGGCAGCCTGGATCCGCTGGCCACCGGCCTGCTGCCGCTGTGCTTCGGCGAGGCGACCAAGCTGGCCGGGCTGCTGCTGGGGTCGGCCAAGGCCTATGAAGCCGAGATCGTGCTCGGCGTAAGCACCGACAGCGACGATGCCGACGGCGCGGTGCTGCGCACCCGGCCGGTGCCGGCGATCGATGCGGCGACCCTGCAGGCGGCGCTGGCGCCGCTGCGCGGACGCATCCGCCAGCGCGCGCCGATCTATTCGGCGCTGAAGCAGGGCGGCGAGCCGCTGTACGCGAAGGCGCGCCGCGGCGAGGCGATCGAGGCGCCGGAGCGCGAGGTCGAGGTCCACGCCATCGACGTGCTCGCCCACGAGAGCGAGCGCCTGCGCCTGCATGTGGCCTGCGGTTCCGGCACCTACATCCGCAGCCTGGCCCGCGACCTGGGCGAGGCGCTGGGCTGCGGCGCGCATATCGCCGGGCTGCGGCGCTTGTGGGTGGAGCCGTTCCGGCAGCCGCAGATGGTGACCCTGGAACAGCTGCAGCAACTGGCCGCGCAGGAGCCGCAGGCGCTGGAGGCGCTGTTGCTGCCGCTGGCCGCCGGCCTGGTCGACTTCCCGCCGTTGCGCCTGGACCATGCTGCGGCGCAGCGTTTCCGCATGGGCCAGCGCCTGCGCGATGCGGCCTGGGCGCCGGGCGCGGTCGCGGTGTTCGGCGAGGACGGCCTGCCGCTGGGGCTGGGCCAGGTCGATGCCGGCGGGCTGCTGGCGCCGCAGCGCATGTTCAACCTCTGATTCGCGACCTGCCGAGGAGCCCGGCGCGGGCCGCGATGCGGCCGGCCTGGCCGTGACGCGGCGTTAACACCTTGTTCGTCCGGGCTGGGGCCGGTACAATTCGGCGGCCTTTACGGCAACCCTGCGCTCCGGCGCAATCCTTCGCAATCGGCGAGCCAGGCGGTGCGTCTCATCAGCACGTTTCTGCCGGCCCCGCATCTCAGAGAAAACACACCATGTCCATCGACACCCAGAAAGTCATCGAAGAAAACAAGCGCGGCGCCGCCGACACCGGCTCCCCGGAAGTGCAGGTCGCCCTGCTGACCGCGCGCATCGAGCTGCTGACCGGCCACTTCAAGACCCACAAGAAGGACCACCACAGCCGCCGCGGCCTGCTGCAGATGGTCAACCGCCGCCGCAGCCTGCTCGACTATCTGAAGAAGAAGGATGGCGAGCGCTACAAGGCGCTGATCGAGAAGCTCGGCCTGCGTCGCTGAGTCAACGAACCCTACCGCGGCGCAGTGATGCGCCGCGGTTTTGTTTTGGGTAGTACCGTGGCCCGGGGAATGCTCCGCGCCGCCGGCCGGATCCTCCCGGCCACCCGCCAGCGGCATGGGCCGTCAGCGGTCCATTCGAAGACAGCATCATCCAAGGAAACCCCGTGGCAAAAATCACCAAAACCTTCCAGTACGGCAAGCACACCGTCACCCTCGAAACCGGCGAGATCGCCCGCCAGGCCGGCGGCGCCGTCATCGTCAAGATGGACGACACCGTACTGCTGGTCACCGCCGTCGCCGCCAAGAGCGCGCGCGAAGGTCAGGACTTCTTCCCGCTGACGGTCGACTATCAGGAGAAGTTCTACGCCGGCGGCCGCATCCCCGGCGGCTTCTTCAAGCGCGAGGGTCGTGCGACCGAGAAGGAGACGCTGATTTCGCGTCTGATCGACCGTCCGATCCGTCCGCTGTTCCCGGAGGACTACAAGAACGAAGTGCAGATCATCGCCACGGTGATGTCGATGAACCCGGACATCGACGGCGACATCGCCGCGCTGATCGGCGCCTCGGCCGCGCTGTCGCTGGCCGGCACCCCGTTCAACGGCCCGATCGGCGCCGCCAAGGTCGGTTACAAGAACGGCGAATACATCCTCAACCCGACCATCACCGAGCTGAAGGATTCGCAGCTGGAGCTGGTCGTGGCCGGTACCGCCAACGCGGTGCTGATGGTCGAGTCCGAAGCGGCGCTGCTGTCGGAAGAAGTGATGCTGGGCGCGGTCACCTTCGGCCATCGCGAGATGCAGAAGGTCATCAACATCATCAACGAGCTGACCGTCGAAGCCGGCACCAAGCCGTCCGACTGGGTCGCCCCGGCGAAGAACGAAGGCATGATCGCGGCGCTGAAGGAAGCGGTCGGCGATCAGCTGGCGTCGGCGTTCCAGGTGCGCGACAAGCTGCAGCGTCGCGACGCGATTTCGGCGATCAAGAAGGACGTGCTGGCGCAGCTGGCGCCGCGCGCCACCGTCGAAGGCTGGGTCGCTGCCGACCTGTCCAAGGAATTCGGCGAGCTGGAATACCAGACCATGCGCGGCTCGGTGCTGAGCACCAAGGTGCGCATCGACGGCCGTGCGCTGGACACTGTGCGTCCGATCAGCGTCAAGGCCGGCGTGCTGCCGCGCACCCATGGCTCGGCGCTGTTCACCCGCGGCGAGACCCAGGCGATCGTCATCACCACGCTGGGCACCGCCCGCGACGGCCAGGTGATCGACGCGGTCAGCGGCGAGTACAAGGAAAACTTCCTGTTCCATTACAACTTCCCCCCCTACTCGGTGGGCGAGTGCGGCCGCTTCGGTGCGCCGAAGCGTCGCGAGATCGGTCACGGCCGCCTCGCCAAGCGCGGCGTGCTGGCAGTGATGCCGAGCATGGAAGAGTTCCCGTACACGATCCGCGTGGTGTCGGAAATCACCGAGTCCAACGGTTCCTCGTCGATGGCCTCGGTGTGCGGCAGCTCGCTGGCGCTGATGGACGCCGGCGTGCCGGTGAAGGCGCCGGTCGCGGGTATCGCGATGGGCCTGGTCAAGGAAGGCGACGACTTCGTGGTGCTGTCGGACATCCTGGGTGATGAAGATCACCTGGGCGACATGGACTTCAAGGTCGCCGGTACCGCCGAAGGCGTGTCCGCGCTGCAGATGGACATCAAGATCGAAGGCATCACCGAAGAGATCATGAAGCAGGCCCTGGCGCAGGCCAAGGCCGGCCGCCTGCACATCCTCGGCGAGATGGCCAGCGCGCTGACCAGCCCGCGTTCGGAACTGAGCGACTACGCGCCGCGCCTGCTGACGATCAAGATCCACCCGGACAAGATCCGCGAAGTGATCGGCAAGGGCGGCTCGACCATCCAGGCGATCACCAAGGAAACCGGCACCCAGATCGACATCCAGGACGACGGCACCATCGTCATCGCCTCGGTCAACGCGATCGCTGCGCAGGCCGCCAAGGCGCGCATCGAGCAGATCACCTCGGACGTGGAGCCGGGCCGCATCTACGAAGGCAAGGTCGCCAAGATCATGGACTTCGGTGCGTTCGTCACCATCCTGCCGGGCAAGGACGGCCTGGTGCACGTGTCGCAGATCTCCAGCGACCGCGTCGAGAAGGTCAGCGACGTGTTGAAGGAAGGCGATCTGGTCAAGGTCAAGGTGCTGGAAGTCGACAAGCAGGGCCGTATCCGCCTGTCGATGAAGGCCGTGGAAGAAGGCGAGGGCGTGACGGCCGAGTAAGCCGTCGGCGTCCAACGCTGCAGCAAGGAAAAAGCGGGCTTCGGCCCGCTTTTTTCATGCGCGGCGTTTGCGCGCGATGCGTTCGGTTAACGGTAGGAATGCGGCAGGCCGCGATCCCCGCGATCCCCCCGCGACCCCTTGTAGGAGCGGCTTCAGCCGCGACAGGAGCTTTCCCGGCAATGCCAGGTCGCGGCTGAAGCCGCTCCTACAGGAGCAATCCAACGTTCTAACCAGGCGCTGAGTCCGCCTCGTCGCCGATCACCGGATAGCGCGCCAGGTGCGCCGACAGCGGCCCCGGGTGCGCCAGTTGGTAGCCTTGCCCGTAGCGCGCGCCCAGCGCCTGCAGCGTGGCCAGTTCGCTCTCGGTCTCGATGCCTTCGACGATCACGCTGGCGTCGGTCTCGGCGGCGAAGGACAGGATCGCCAGCGCCAGCCGCTGGCGCCGCGGTTCGGCGTCGATGCCGCGGGTCAGGGTCAGGTCCAGCTTGATGATGTCCGGCGACAGGTGCAGCAGGTGGCGCAGGCTGGCGAAGCCGGTGCCGGCGTCGTCCAGCGCGATGCGCAGGCCCTGCCGCTGCAGCGCGCCGATATGCTCGGACAGGCGCGGATAGTCCGGCGCCTGCAATTGCTCGGTGATCTCCAGCACCACCCGCGACAGGTCGTGGCCGTGCAGCAGCGCCTCCAGCTGCGGGTGCAGCAGGGTCTGCGCGGAGACGTTGATCGCCAGGTACAGCGGCGCCGGCAGCTGCGGCAGCAACTGCAGCGCCTTGCGCGCCGCGGCCAGCTCCAGTTCCAGCGCCAGCCCGACCCTGCTCGCGTCGTCGAACCAGCGCAACGGCGCCAGGCCGGGATTGGACGGGAACCGCGACAAGGCCTCCACGCCGACGATGCGCTGCGTGGACAGCGCCAGCACCGGCTGGGTCACGATCTGCAGGCGCTCGTTGGCGACCACCTCGCGGATGCGCGTGGCGATCGCCGCCTTCTCGCGGAACGCGTGCTTCTCCGCGTTCTGGCGGCGCGCGATATCGGTCTGCAGCGCAGCGCGGTCCATCGCCAGCGCCAGCGTCGCGCCGACCAGGGTCGCCAGCATTTCCAGCGTGCGCACGTCCTGCGGGGTGTAGCTGCAGCGGTACGGCGACATCACCTTCAGTACGCCGATGCCGCGGTCGCCGTAGCGCAGCGGCACCACCAGCATCGAGCGCAGGCCGACCTTGCGGCAGGCGACCAGATTGACCCGCGGGTCTTCTTCCGAATCGTCGCACTGCAGCACCTGGCCGCTGCGCATGCACAGGCCGGACAGGCTGCCGTCGCTGGGCAGGCGCAGGCCCAGGTGTCGTTCGGCGATGCCGCTGGCCGACCAGTACAGCATGTCGTTGCCGTCGCACATCTCCACCACCGCGCCGGTGGAGCGGGTCAGCTCCTGCGCGCGGCGGGTCACCACATCGACCACTTGCAGCGGGTCGCTGCCGGCGGCGGCGATCTCGCCCTGGGCGAGGATGATCCGCGACAGCAGCAGCGCATCCTCGCTCATCGCCGAGGCAACGGGGCCGCGCTCGGCAGCGGTATCGGCGGGGCGCTGGACCCAGTCCGAAATGTCGGGTTCCCTGGTCATGTCGCGATCATGCGCCTATGGTTCGGCGCAGGGCAATCGGAACGCGCCGGGGTTGCGCTGGCGAAGCACGGAACTGCCGTGCGCATCACGCCGCGCCGCCGCATGCCGCGTCGCGTCGCTCAGCCGGTGGCGCCCTTGCGCGGCTTGCCGTACAGGCTGCGCAGTTCGTCCTTGGCCTGTTCCAGCACCTCGCGGCGCTGGGCCGGCAGCTGCTTGCCGGCGCGGTTGATGTAGAAGGTCAGCATCGACATCGCCGAGCGGTAGGGACCGGTGCGGCGCCGCGCGCTCTGGTCGGCGGAGTGCTTGAGCGAACGGGCGATGGACACCGGGTCGTCGCGTTCGAACACGCTGGGCGTGAGATCCAGCGCATCGCTGCTCTCGTTGACGCGCTGCACCCAGTGGGCGGTGGAAACATTCGAGCTGCTGTGTGCCATTGGTGATGCTCCTTGGCTAGGGAAGTGAAGAGTGGAAGTCGACGCGGAATCGCCATGCCGCCGATGGCGAGCGAATGGGTGGAGCGAAGAAACCATCGTCGTCGGTGCGGACGCTGCCGCGATGCACGCCGATACCGCACACGCGCGTTGCGATGCTGTCGCGCGTGGCGGCCATCGCGGACCACCGGCGTTGCGCAATGCCATCGCGCGCGCAGGCATGCGCCGCGCCTGCGTGGCTGCGCCGGCATCGACGCGGTTGTTCGATCATGCTGCCATGCTGCATGCAAGGCTCCCCGAAGCGAATTTCACGTCCGTTGCGTTGACGCTAGAGGCGCAGGCGTGACGTCATCGACAACATAACCGCGCATCTCGGTGCTCGTGGTAGACAGTGCGCTTTTCACTGAACGATTAACCGAAAAATCCCTTGAAAACAGCTGTGCCGCGCATGCTCGCTTGATCGGGGCTGGTAACGTCACCATCTTGCGCATGCGTCATTGACGCGGTTGTCGCACCGAGGACAATCGAGACATTCCATCTTTCGCGCGCAGTGCATCCGATCGCAACCGCGCGCCGCAGGAGTCCGCATGTCGCTCGTGCAAGCACGCTTCCATCCTGCCGTCGCCCGCTGGTTCGAGCGCTGTTTTGCCGCGCCGACGCCGGCGCAGCTGGCCGCATGGCCGGCGATCCAGGACGGGCGGCATACCTTGGTGGCGGCGCCCACCGGCTCCGGCAAGACCCTGACCGCGTTCCTCGCCGCGCTCGATGCGCTGCTGCGTGAAGGCCTGCGCGATGGCGGACTCGCCGATCGCACCCAGGTGCTGTACGTGTCACCGCTGAAAGCGCTTTCAAACGATATCCAGCTCAATCTCGAGGCGCCGCTGGCCGGCATCCGCGCCGAGCTGGCCGCGCTGGGCCTGCCCGATGTGGAGATCCGCACCGCGGTGCGCACCGGCGACACCCCGCAGCGCGAGCGCGCGCAGGCGCGGCGGCGTCCGCCGCACGTGCTGGTGACCACGCCCGAGTCGCTGTACGTGCTGCTCGGTTCGGTGTCCGGGCGCGACGCGCTGCGCCACGTGCGCACGGTGATCGTCGACGAGATCCACGCGCTGGCCGCGAACAAGCGCGGCAGCCACCTGGCGCTGTCGCTGCAGCGGCTGCAGCAGTTGTGCGCGACGCCGCCGCTGCGCATCGGCCTGTCGGCGACGCAGAAGCCGATCGATGCGGTCGCGCGCTTTCTGGTCGGCAGCGCTGCGGTGCACGCGGGGCAACCGGATTGCGCGATCGTCGACATCGGCTACGCGCGTGCCCGCGACCTGGCGCTGGAGCTGCCGCCGACGCCGCTCAGCGTGACCATGTCCAACGACCAGTGGCAGCAGGTGTACGCGCGCCTGACCGAGCTGGTGCGCGCGCATCGCACCACGCTGGTGTTCGTCAACACCCGGCGCATGGCCGAACGCACCGCGCGGCACCTGGGCGAACTGCTCGGCAACGAGGCGGTGGCGGCGCACCACGGCAGCCTGGCGCGCGAGGCGCGGCTGCTCGCCGAGCAGCGGCTCAAAGCCGGCCAGTTGCAGGTGCTGGTCGCCACCGCTTCGCTGGAACTGGGCCTGGACATCGGCGACGTGGACCTGGTGTGCCAGCTCGGCTCGCCGCGCTCGATCGCCAGTTTCCTGCAGCGCGCCGGGCGTTCCGGGCATGCCGTCGGCGGCACGCCGAAGGCGCGGCTGTTCCCGCAGTCGCGCGACGATCTGGTCGAATGCGCGGCACTGCTCGACTGCGTGCGCCGCGGCGAACTGGATGCGCTGCGCATCCTCGACGCGCCGCTGGACGTGCTGGCGCAGCAACTGGTTGCCGAGGTGGCCTGCCAGGAATGGGACGAGGACGCGCTGTACGCGCTGGTGCGCGGCGCCTGGCCGTACGCGACGCTGCCGCGCGAGCGCTTCGACACGGTGCTGCGGATGCTGAGCGAAGGCTTCAGCACGCGGCTCGGCCCGCGCGCCGGCTACCTGCATCGCGACGCGGTGCATCGCCGCGTGCGCGAGCGCCGCGGCGCGCGCATGGCGGCGCTGACCTCCGGCGGCACCATTCCCGAGACCGGCGACTACAGCGTGTTGCTGGAGCCGCAGGCCGAGACCATCGGCACGGTCAACGAAGACTTCGCGGTGGAGAGTCTCAGCGGCGACGTGTTCCAGCTCGGCAACGCCAGCTATCGCATCCTGCGCGTGGAGCCGGGGCGGGTGCGGGTGGAAGACGCGCGCGGCGCGCCGCCGAACATCCCGTTCTGGCTCGGCGAAGCGCCGGGGCGCAGCGACGAACTGTCGGCCGGCGTGTCGCGGCTGCGCGCGCAGCTGGAGCGGTGCCTGGAGCAGGGCGGTGCGGCGCAGGCGTTGGCCTGGCTGCACCAGGAACTGGCGCTGGACGCCGCCGCCGCGCAACAACTGGTGGACTATCTGGGCCGCGCCCGCACCGCGCTTGGCGCGCTGCCCACGCAGCGCTGCATCGTGCTGGAGCGCTTCTTCGACGACAGCGGCGGCACCCAGTTGGTGATTCACAGCGTGCATGGCAGCCGCATCAATCGTGCCTGGGGCCTGGCCCTGCGCAAGCGCTTCTGCCGCACCTTCAATTTCGAACTGCAGGCGGCGGTCACCGAGGACGCGATCGTGCTGTCGCTGTCGACCCGGCACAGTTTCGCGCTGGAAGAGGTCGCACGCTACCTGCATGCGTCGTCGGCGCTGGAGGTGCTGGTGCAGGCCTTGCTGGACGCGCCGCTGTTCGGGGTACGCTGGCGCTGGAACGCCACCAACGCGCTGGCCTTGCCGCGCTTCACCGGCGGGCGCAAGGTCGCCCCGCAGCTGCAGCGGATGAAGTCCGAGGATCTGCTCGCCACGGTGTTCCCGGACCAGGTCGCCTGCGCCGAGAACCTGGTCGGCGAGCGCGAGATCCCCGAACACCCGCTGGTCGCGCAGACCCTGCACGACTGTCTGCACGAGGCGATGGACAGCGACGGCTGGCTGCAGCTGCTGCGCGGCATCGAGGACGGCAGCGTGCGCGTGCTGGCGCGCGATCTGGCGGCGCCGTCGCCGCTGGCGGCCGAGGCGCTGGACGCGCGGCCGTACGCGTTCCTCGACGATGCGCCGCTGGAAGAGCGCCGTACCCAGGCCGTGCACAGCCGCCGCTACCAGGATCCGGACAGCGCCGACGACCTCGGCCGGCTCGATCCGGACGCGATCGCCGCGGTGCGCGAGGAAGCCTGGCCGCAGCCGCGCAGCCGCGACGAGATGCACGAGGCGCTGGTCGCGCTCGGCGTGCTGACCGACAGCGAGGCCGCC
Source organism: Xanthomonas sp. JAI131 (assembly GCF_013410075.1). NCBI lineage: Bacteria > Pseudomonadati > Pseudomonadota > Gammaproteobacteria > Lysobacterales > Lysobacteraceae > Xanthomonas > Xanthomonas sp. JAI131. Next base: position 299,057 of record NZ_JACCCN010000001.1, read on the forward strand.
GCACACGCGGCCTGGCCGAACTGGCTGGCCGAGCTGGCCGCCGACGCGCGTGCCACCCGCCTGCAGGGCAACGGCGGCGACGGCATCGCGCTGTGGGTCGCGGCCGAGTCGCTGGCGCTGATCGCGCCGCTGTATCCGCAGGCCGCCGCGCAGCCGCGCATCGCCGTGCCGGAGGGCTACGCGATCGACGACTGGCAACGCGACCACGCGCTGCGCGAACTGCTGCGCTCGCGCCTGGCGGCCCTGGGTCCGGTGACCGCGGCGGCGCTGGCGGCGCCGCTGCAGATGCCGCTGCGCGAGGTGCAGGCGGCGCTGCTGGCGTTGCAGCAGGACGGCTACATCCTGCCCGGCCGCTTCACTCCCGAGGCCGGCGACGACGAGTGGTGCGAGCGCCATCTGCTGGCGCGCATCCACCGCTACACGCTGGGCCGGCTGCGCCGCGAGATCGAACCGGTGGCGCCGCGCGATTACGCGCGCTTCCTGTTCCGCTGGCAGCACCTGGATGGCGAAGGCCGCGTCGCCGGCGCGGAGGCGCTGGCCAGCGTGCTGGCGCAACTGGAGGGCTTCGAGGCGCCGGCGGCGCTGTGGGAGGCCGACCTGCTGCCGGCGCGGGTGCGCGACTATGCCCCGGCCTGGCTGGACGAACTGTGCAGCGCCGGACGCACGCTGTGGACGCGCCTGCGCCCGGCAGCGGCTGGCGCGGTCGGTGCGGGCGGCACGGGTTCGCTGCGCAGCACGCCGATCCTGCTGCTGCCGCGGCGCAGCGCCACGCAGTGGTCGCGCCTGGCGCCGGCGGCGGCCGAACCGGGCACGCTCGGTTCGCGCGCGCAGAAGGTCGCCGATTACCTGGGGACGCACGGCGCCTCGTTCTTCGACGAGATCGCCGATGCGACGCGGCTGCTGTCCACCGAACTGGAAGAGGCGCTGGCCGAGCTCGTCGGCGCAGGCCGCATCCACTGCGACAGCTACGCCGGCCTGCGCGCGTTGCTGGTACCGGCATCGAAGCGACCGTCGGCGCTGGCCCGGCGCCGGCGCCGGGTGCCGCTGTACGGCATCCAGGATGCGGGACGCTGGGCGCTGCTGCGCGTTGCTGCGGATGCCGACGACGCCGCGGCGCGGGGCGAGGCGCTCGAGCACCTGGCGCGGACTCTGCTGCGCCGCTACGGCGTGATCTGCTGGCGCCTGCTCGAACGCGAGGCGGCGTGGCTGCCGCCGTGGCGCGAGCTGCTGCGCGTCTGTCAGCGCCTGGAGGCGCGCGGCGAGATCCGCGGCGGGCGTTTCATCAGCGGGCTGTCCGGCGAGCAGTTCGCGCTGCCCGAGGCGATCGGCCTGCTGCGCCAGGTGCGGCGGCAGCCGCACGATGGCGCCTGGCTGTGCGTGGCCGCGGCCGATCCGGCCAACCTGCTCGGCAGCGTGCTGCCGGGCAACCGCGTGCCACGCGTGCCCGGCGCGCGGGTGCTGTATCGCGATGGCGTACCGGTGGCGACGTGGGTAGCGGAGCGTTTCGAAACGTTGCAGGACCTGAGCGCGGCCGACAGCGCCGTGGCGCGGCAGCGGCTGACAGAGACGGCGACGTCCGGCACACGCGATGCCATCGCCGAAATGCTCGCCAGCCTGCGTTGAATACGCGGAATACGCGATGTCGCCACGAAGCGGTATCGCGTAACACTAACTCATTCACATAACAACGCGGCGACGCCGCGGTCGTGCGGTTTTCACGTCTTGTCTACAAATAACTTAGGTGTTCATCCCAGTTGTTCGTCACCTGGGCGCGGGCGAAAAACGGCGCACAGAACAAGTGCGGCATGCGTGTCGGGCCTGGCCCAGGCCTCCTGCTGCAGCGCATGAACACTGCGCGGAAAGGCTCGGCGCGTATTCATCGAAGCAGCGCAAATGTGCACGTGTGTGCTGAATTCCGCAGTTGTGCGGCCGATTAAAGGCGACTTTCCGGTCTGCCGATAGCCTTCAAGCAACGGGCGAATGCACGTGCCGCATCGAGTCATCTCGGTCGCATCGCATACGCCGTCGCCATCGTTCCCGATCCACGAGGTGCAACGGGAAGGGACATCCAGACGCGTCGTCGTGGCGCGGTCGTTAGCAAACAATCGGGGAAGACATCATGTTGGGCAATATGAAGATCGGTATCAGGCTTACCTGCGCGTTCCTGATCGTGGCGGCCATCGGCGCGTGCATCGGCGCGATCGGCATCCGCAATTCCGGACGCATCAACGACTACGCCACGCTGCTGTACGAACGCGAGCTGGTCGGCCTGTCCAACGTCAAGGAAGCCAACATCAACCTGATCTATGCGGGCCGCGCACGCGCCAACCTGCAGCTGGCGACCACGCAGGAAGAGCGCGCCAAGCACCTGGCCAACATCGACAAGTACACCGCGAACGTGGTCGATTACATGGCCAAGGCGCGCGTCTCGTTCGACAGCCCCGAATCCAAGGCCAAGCTGGCTCGCTTCGACGAAGTGTGGAAGCAGTTCCTGGCTCAGCGCAGCCGGTTCCTGGAACAGGCCGTGCACGAGCCGCTGCAGCAGGCCAATCCGGATCTCATCGCGCTGTCCACCTCGGTGCGCGGCTTCTCCGACGAACTGGACGTGCTGATGAGCGAACTGGCCACCATCAAGGAGGCCCGCGCCGCCGAAGCGAGCGCGCAAACCAATGCGATCCACGTCAGCAGCGCCAGGATGCTGACCGCGATCATCGCCGGCGGCGTATTGCTCGGCATCGGTCTGGGTTTCTTCATCAGCCGCAGCGTGACCAAGCCGATCGGCAAGGCGGTGGACGTCGCCAACGCGCTGGCCGACGGCGACCTGAGCATCGTGATCGAAACCACGTCCAAGGATGAAGCGGGGCAGTTGCTGCTGGCGATGCGGCGCATGGTCGAGAAACTGCAGCAGGTGGTCGGCGAGGTCAACGCCAGCGCGCAGACCCTGGCCGGCGCGTCGGAAGAAGTCAGCGCGACCGCGCAGTCGCTGAGCCAGGCGTCGACCGAGCAGGCCGCGGGCGTGGAGGAAACCAGCGCCTCGCTGGAGCAGATGACCGCCTCGATCGGGCAGAACACCGAGAACGCGCGCATCACCGACGGCATGGCCGCGCAGGCCGCCAAGGAAACGGTGGAAGGCGGCGAAGCGGTGGTCGCCACGGTGGCGGCGATGAAGCAGATCGCGCAGAAGATCGGCATCATCGACGACATCGCCTACCAGACCAACCTGCTGGCGCTGAACGCGGCGATCGAAGCGGCGCGTGCCGGCGAGCATGGCAAGGGCTTCGCCGTCGTCGCCGCGGAAGTGCGCAAGCTGGCCGAACGCAGCCAGGTGGCCGCGCAGGAGATCGGCGAGGTCGCCGGTTCCAGCGTGGAGCTGGCGGAGAAGGCCGGGCGCCTGCTGGAGACCATCGTGCCCAGCATCAAGAAGACCTCGGACCTGGTGCAGGAGATCGCCGCGGCGTCGCAGGAGCAGTCCTCCGGCGTGGCGCAGATCAACTCGGCGGTGGTGCAGCTGAGCCAGACCACGCAGCAGAACGCCACCGCGTCCGAGGAGCTGGCCGCGACCGCCGAGGAAATGAGTTCGCAGGCCGAGTACCTGCAGCAGTCGATGGCGTTCTTCCGCCTGGGTCACGCCGAGGCGCCGCGGCCGCCGCGCGTCGCCGACAAGCCCAGCGCCAAGGCGATCAGCGGCCGCGTCGAACCCAAGCGTGTGCGCCCGCGCGCGCCGCAGCCGGCCTACGCGATGGCGAGCCCGGACGAATCCCAGTTCGCCAGCTTCTGAGGAGCAGACCATGGGTACGCATCTGGACAACGCAGCAGCCGTGCCGCTGCAGACGCAGGAGGCGCCGTCGCAGTTCCTGACCTTCCAGCTGGAACAGGAACTGTTCGGGCTGAACATCGACGGCATCCACGAGATCATCGAATACCGTGCGCCGACCCCGGTACCGACCATGCCGGCCTGCGTGCGCGGCGTGATCAACCTGCGCGGCGCGGTGGTGCCGGTGGTGGACCTGCAGCTGCGGTTGGGGCGCGCGCCCAGCCGCGTCACCCGGCGCAGCTGCATCGTGATCGTCACCGCCGAGGAAGGCGGCACGATCCAGGCATTCGGCCTGCTGGTCGATGCGGTCAGCGCGGTGCTGGACATCCCGGCGCAGCAGATCGAGGCGGCGCCGTCGTTCGGCAGCGGCATCCGCGACGAGTTGCTGCAGGGCATGGGCAAGCTGGAAGACCGGCTGGTGATCCTGCTGGATCGCGCGCGCCTGCTGCGCGTGGACGATATCGCCGACGTGGCGTTGCCGGCCGCCGCCTGAGGCGGCGCAGCGGCGCCACTGCACCGGCGCGGTGGCTGGGCGACGCGGCGTGGCGGTGTGTACCCGGTACCTGCGCAACGCAGGCGCTGCAGCCGCGGGCACCGCAGCTGGTGCTGCGCAGGCCAGAAGCGGCATCGTCCGAATCGACAGGCGGCTGCCGTGATATGCGCATCACGGCCGCCTCGCTAGTGTCTGCGCGACAGGGCATCCGCCCGCCATCGCGAGATCCGGACCATGGCAGACAACGACAAGCAGCCCGACGCGCAGCAGGGCATCCAGGACGGTCGGCAGGACCGCGCGCAGGACGAGGTGGCCAAGCAGCGCTCCGGACTGGAGGACCAGAAGTTGCGCGAAGCGCACGAGCGCGGACCCAAGTCCGGCGACGGCCAGAAGACCGGCTGAGCCGCGCTTCGCGCGCCGCCATCGGCGCGGCCCGCGAGGCGGCCGCGGTGTGTCGCCAGCGCGCAGACACAAAAAAGCCCCGGAGGCGACTCCGAGGCTTTTCGTCTGAACAAGTGGTGGAGCGGAAGGGGATCGAACCCTCGACCTTCGCATTGCGAACGCGACGCTCTCCCAGCTGAGCTACCGCCCCACATCAGACGCATAGTCTAACTGGCCCGGGGCATGCGTGCCAAGAGGGGCGATGCGAGGCGCCGGCGCGGCGCCTTCGCATCGCTGCCGGTCGGCTGCGGTTGGGGCTGCCGCCGAACGCGGAAATGAGGCGCCGTATCCGGGCAGCCGCCGGGCAGAGCCGATATAATCGTGAGCCGAAATCCTCGCCAGACGATTTCGTCGTTCCGGATGAAATATTCCGTCCGTTCCAAATCTTTTATCCACGGGTCTTTGAAAAATGACGGAAGTTCGCAACTTGCAGCAGATCGCAGAAGCCAAGGCCAAACTGCACGAAGAGATTCGCAAGCTGGAAGAGCAGGAGAAGCAGGCGCGCGAAGGCGAGACCAGCGCCGCGCACGCCAACGTCCTGTCGCTGCTCGAGCAGTTCGCCGAGTTCTTCAGCGCCAAGCAGCGCAACGAGATCGCGGCCTACGTGACCAGCGCCGCGCCGAAGGTGGCCAGCGCCAAGTCCGCCGGCGGCCGCAGCGAGGTCAAGCCGAAGTACCAGCTGCCGCACACCGGCGAGACCTGGTCCGGCCGCGGCCGCACGCCGAAGGCGTTCGCCGCATGGGAAGGGACCGCCGCCTACAACGAATGGAAGGCGCGCCATCCGGATCTGAAGTTCCCGTTGGTCAAATACTGATCGGTCGAAAAAGGCCGGGTTTCCTGGCCTTTTTTATGCGCGGTGGTTTTATGCGGCCTTGGCGTCGCCCGCGTTTTGCCGCGGATACACCGTGGCGGAGAAGCGTTCGATGAAGGGAATGCGCCTGGATTGACCGAAGGCCGGGCGGCGGCATGGTCGTCGCTGTGACTCTTGCGCCGCTGTTCGCGGGCGACAGATCCCTGTAGGAGCGGCTTCAGCCGCGACAGACGTTATCGGTAACGCCCGTCGCGGCTGAAGCCGCTCCTACAAATACCAAATACCCTCCGAATCCCTCAGCCCGCGTTGCCGAGCAGCGGCTGCAGCGTCGCTTCCAGTTCGCGCCGGCGCCAGCCGGCCAGCGGCTGCGGCCATTGGCCGCTTTCCAGCAGGGCTTCCAGGTGCTTGCGCGAGGCGAGCAGGCCGTCGGGCAGGCCGAGCTCGGCGCTGCGTGCGGACACCGCGTCCTGCAGCCGCTTCAAGGCCGCCTTGTTGTCGTCGCTGGAGGCCAGCGCCAGCGGCGCGTCCGCCTCGTCGGGCAGCGGCGTGGTCAGCGCCTGCCACAGCGCGTCGCCGAGCTTGCGCGGCGCCTTGGGGTGCTTGTCCAGCAGCGCCTGCAGCTCCTGGCGGTCGGCCGGCGGGAAGCGCGCCAGGGTGGCGGCCAGTTCGTTGTCCAGGATCCAGCTGCGCGGCTTGTCGCTGTGCCGCGCCTGCACGTCGCGCCAGCGCAGCAGGCGCAACAGGCGCTGCTGCGAGGGCCGGTCCATGAACTGCGCCGAGCGCATGCCCAGGTGCGGCCAGCGCTCGCCTTCGTCGTGCTCCACGGTGCCGAGCAGGCGCTCGCCGTCCTCGTGCAGCCAGGCGCTGCGGTCCAGCGTCTGCAGCCGCTGCTGCAAGGCGTCGTGGATCGCGAACAGGTGGCGCACATCGTCGGCGGCGTAGTCCAGCTGCGCCGGCGACAGCGGGCGGCGCAGCCAGTCCGAGCGGGTTTCGCCCTTGGCCAGGTGCACGCCGGTGATTTCCAGCACCAGCTTCTGGTAGCCCATGCCGGCGCCGATGCCGGCCAGGCCGGCGCCGATCTGGGTGTCGAACAGTGGCCGCGGCAGCGCGCCGCAGGCGCACTTGAACGCCACCAGGTCTTCGCTGGCGCTGTGCATGACCTTGAGGATGGACGGGTCCGACAGCCATGGCGCCAGCGCCTGCGGCATGCCTGGAATCAGCGGGTCGATCAGCAGGATCTCGTCGGCCACCGCCATCTGCACCAGTGCCAGTTGCGGCCAGTAGGTGCGTTCGCGAACGAATTCGGTATCCAGGCCGATCCTGGCCGGGCGCTGCGCCAGCCGTTCGGCCAGCTCGGCGGGTTGCTTGATCCAATAGGGCACGTGGTTTCCGTCGAATGCAGGGTTTGCTCAGGCAGGCGAGAATAGCCTAACGTCGGCCCGCCGGCCGCACGGACGGAGTGGCGCGGATGCCATCGGGAGGCCAATGTCGTTGGGAGGAAGCGTGCGTACGAGCGGCCCTGTGATCGCCTGGACCCTGCTGGCCGCGTTGGCGTGCGGCTGTAGCGGGCCGGCGTCCGCGCCGGCTGCACAACCCGCCAAGTCGCCGCCCGACAAGCCGGCGCAGGCAGCGGCAGCGGCGGCCGGCAAGCCGGTGCAGGCGCCCAGCGTCACCATCGGCGGCGAGGATGCCGCCGAGACGGTGGCGCGCTGGCAGCCGCCGCTGCCGACGCTCGAGCGCGCGCAACTGGCGCAGGCGCGCCGCGACGCCGCGCGCGCGCTGGCCGAGGATCGCCTGTTCGAGGACGCGCAGTCGGCGATCCCGCTGTACCTGGCGATCCGCGCGCTGGCGCCGCAGGACCCGGTCGCGCGCGACGGCCTGCGCAAGGCGCGACGCCGGCTGCTGCAACTCGGCGGCGACCTGCTGCGCGTATCGGAGCAGCAGGAGCAGGCGCTCGAGCGCGCCGATCGCATCGCGATGGTGGCGCTGTCGCTGGATGCCGACGATCCGGCGGTGCGGCGCCTGCAGCAGCGGGTGGAGACCGCGCAGCGGGTGCTGGCCTACAACCGCGCCGGCGAAGACGATCTGCGCGCCGGCCGGCTCGGCGAGGACGGCAACGGCGCGCTCGCCAACTTCCGCGAAGCGCTGCAGTTGGACGCGGACGATGCGCGTGCGCGGCAAGGCGTGGCGGCGGTGGAGAGCGCGCTGATCCGGCGCGCCGAGGCGGCCGCGACGGTGTCCGATTTCGCCGCCGCCGGCAGCTGGCTGGCGCGCGCGGCGCGGATCCGCGACGCCGCCGCCACCGTGCGCGACGCGCGTGCGCGGGTGGAAGGCGTGCGCACCGCGCGCATCGCCGCGCTGCGCGACGCCGGCCTGCGCGACCTGGCCACGCCGGCCGGACTGAAGGCGGCGCGCGAGAAACTGGGCGAGGTGCTGCGCATCGCCGATCCGGGCGATCCGGTGGCGGCGATGCTGCGCGAGCGCATCGACCTGGCCACCCACTACGGCAGCTTCCGCCCCGGCCAGGTGTTCACCGACGGCATGAGCAACGGCGAGCGCGGGCCGCAGATGATCGTGGTGCCGCACGGCGGCTTCCGCATGGGCGCCAGCGACACCGAGCCGGGCGCGATGCCGGCGGAGCAGCCGTTGCACTACGTGCGCTTCGACCGCGGTTTCGCGATGTCGATCACCGAGGTCACCGTGGCCGAGTTCCGCCGCTTCGTCGAGGTCAGCGGCGCGCGGCCGCGGGCGACCCGGCGCGGGCATTCGATCGTCTACGACGAGCGCAGCGGCAATTTCGTGCGCCGCAGCGGCACCGACTGGCAGTCCGGTTACAACGGCGCGCGCGCCGCGCCGAACAGCCCGGTGATGCACGTCAGCGTGCGCGATGCCGAAGCCTACGCGGCGTGGCTGTCGCAGCAGACCGGACGCCACTACCGGCTGCCCAGCGAGGCCGAGTTCGAATACGCGCTGCGCGCCGGCGGCCGCGGCCGCTATCCGTGGGGCAACGCCGGCACGCCGCCGCGCGGCGCCGGCAACTTCACCGGCGGCGGCGACGTCTCGCCCAGCGGCCGGCACTGGAACAACGCCTTCGTCGGCTATGCCGACGGCTTCTGGGGGCCGGCGCCGGTTGCCAGCTTCAAGGCCAATGCCTGGGGCCTGCACGACATGGGCGGCAACCTCAGCGAGTGGGTCGCCGATTGCTGGCATTCCAGCTATCGCCGCGCGCCGGCCGACGGCGCCGCCTGGTACAACCCCGGTTGTCGCTCGCGGGTGGTGCGCGGCGGCAACTGGGCCAACGCGCCGGAGCAGACCCGTGCAGCCTGGCGGTTGATGCAGGACTCCGACACCACCAGCGCCAGGGTCGGTTTTCGCCTGGTGCGCGGAATTTGACGCGGCCGCGCACCGCACGTCGTTACAGTGCGCGGCACAGGCAGGCGCCGTCGCCGCCTACCAGCCAGCAAGGGGATTGGACATGAGCAACGTCTTCGGCCGCCAGGGCGGGGAACAGGGCGGAGGCCGTCGCGGGCCGCTGGGCGGGGTGCGCTGGCTGGTGCTGCTGGGTTTCGCCGTGTACGCGGGCTTCTATTGGTTCTCCAATCGCAGCGAGGATCCGTACACCGGCGAGAAGGTGCTGATCGACAATTCGCTTGGGGTCGAGGACGAGAAGGCGCTGGGCCTGCAGGCTTACCAGGAGATCCTGGCGCAGGAACATCCGGTCGATCCGCAATCGCAGGTGGCGCAGCAGGTGCGCGCGATCGCGCAGCGGCTGATCGCCAAGGTCGACGTGGTCGAGGACGCGCTGGCCGCCGAGCACGGCATGCAGGCCAAGCACTATGCGCGCGGCTTCGACTGGGACGTCAACGTGATCGAGTCCGAGCAGGCCAATGCGTTCTGCCTGCCCGGCGGCAAGATGGCGGTCTACACCGGGCTGTTGCCGGTGGCCAAAAATGCCGATGCGATGGCGGTGGTGATGGGCCACGAGATCGCGCATGCGCTGCTGCGCCACGGTGCGCAACGCATGGCGCAGCAGAAGCTGACCCAGATCGGGCAGATGGCCGGCGCGGCCAGCGGCATGGACCCGCAACAGCAACAGATGGCGATGGCGGCGATGGGCTACGGCTACCTGCTGCCGTACGCGCGCAGCCACGAGACCCAGGCCGACGAGGTCGGGCTGATGCTGGCCGCCGCGGCCTGCTTCGATCCGCAGGAGGCGGTGCCGCTGTGGGAACGGATGAGCGCCAGCAGCGGCGGCCAGGCGCCGCCCGAGTTCTCGTCCACGCACCCGAATCCGGGCACGCGGATCCAGAACCTGCAGGCGCTGATGCCCAAGGCGATGGAGTACCGGCAGCGCTTCTGCGAATCGGCGAAGACCGCGCAGCGTTGAGCGTGGCGGCAGGCGCGGGCGACTGAGCCGGCGTCTGCGGCTGCGCATGTCGGGGCGTGCGCAGCCTGCGCACGCCTGCGCTCAGCGCGTGGACACCTGCGCTGCCGCCGCTGCGGCCGCGTCTGCCGCATCCACCGCATCCGCCACTTGTGGCGCGGCCAGGCGCTGACCGACCGCCAGCAGTTCGACGAACTCGCGCCGGTCGCCGCTGCGGTCCTCGCCGGTCGCCGCGCGCGCCGCGTCGGCCACCTGCGCCCAGTCCCAGCCATCGATGTGGGTACCGCCGCGCAGCAGGTCGGCGTAGGCGGCGACCGCGGCGGCGAAACGCAGATCCGCGCTTGGCTGCGCCGTCGCCGCGGCGGTCGCGATCGTGCTCTGCAACAGGCGGCTGCGCTCCTGCCCCGGCAGCTTGTAGCGCAGCCGCAACTGCGCCAGTTCGCCGGCGTGCAGCGGCGTCTGCGCCGCCGGCGCCGGTGCGGCATAGCGCAAGGCCGGCAGGCGCTGCGGCGCATTGCCCACCGGAGTGATCTCGTACAGCGCGGTGACGCTGTGGCCGGCGCCGATCTCGCCGGCATCGACCTTGTCGTTGGCGAAATCCTCGCGCGCCAGCAACCGGTTCTCGTAGCCGATCAGGCGGTATTCGGCGACCTGCGCCGGATTGAACTCGACCTGGATCTTGACGTCGCGGGCGATGGTCAGCAGCGTGGCCTGCATCTGCTGCACCAGCACCTTGTGCGCCTCGCGCGCCGAATCGATGTAGGCATGGTTGCCGTCGCCGACGTCGGCCAGGCGTTCGGCCATCGCGTCGTTGTAGTTGCCGCGGCCGAAGCCGAGCGTGCTCAGCGCCACGCCGCTGCGGCGCTGGTCGGCGACCAGGGTCTCCAGCGCGCCGCGGTCGACCGTGCCGACGTTGAAGTCGCCGTCGGTGGCCAGGATCACCCGGTTGCTGCCGCCGGCGACGAAACTCTTGCGCGCGGTCGCATAGGCCAGGCGGATGCCGTCGCCGCCGTTGGTGCTGCCGCCGGCCTGCAGCCGTTGCAGCGCGGCGAGGATCTCGGCATGGCGGTCGCCGGGCGTCGGCGGCAGTACCAGTCCGGCCGCACCGGCGTAGACCACGATCGAGACGCGGTCCTGCGCGCGCAGCTGCGGCACCAGCATGGCGAAGGCCTGCTTGAGCAAGGGCAGCTTGTCCGCGCTTTCCATCGAGCCGGAGGTGTCGATCAGGAACACCAGGTTCGCCGGCGGCAATGCCTGGCGCGGGACGTCGTAGCCCTTGATGCCGATCATCAGCAGCTGCCGCTGCGGATTCCACGGCGCGGGCGCCAGTTCGGTGGATACCCGGAACGGCGTGTCGCGGTCGCGCGGGGCCGGGTGCGCGTAGTCGAAGTAGTTGATGAATTCCTCGGCGCGCACCGCATCGGCGGGCGGGCGCTGGCCATCGTGCAGCATGCGCCGCACGTTGGCGTAGCTGCCGGTGTCCACGTCGATCGAAAAGGTGGACAGCGGCTGTTCGCGCGCGCTGTGCACCGGGTTGTCGGTCGGGTGTTCGTAGCGTTCGCGGTCCAGCGGCGGGATCGGCGTCGCGGTCTTGGCCATGCGCACGCGGGCGTCAGCGATGTAGCTGTCGCCGGCCACCGACGCCGCGACCGGTGCCGCGGCCTGCGCCGGCGGCGCCGGTGGGGCGGGCGGAGCCAGCATCCGTGCCGGCGCTGGCGCTGGCTCGGCCAGGCGTTCGCTGGGGGTGTAGGCCTCGGGCACGGCGGCGGCATCGATCGCCGCCGGCGCGCGCGCGGCGACGCGATCGTCGCTGGTGGTGCTGCAGCCTGCCAGCAGCGCGGCGAGGATCAGGGACGGCAGGACGGTGCGGTGCGGGCGTAGTTGCATGGTGGGCGCTCGGTGTGGGTCCGAGGCTGCAAACGCGCGATGGCCGGCAACGGGGTTGGGCCCCCGCCGCGGCTTCGGTCCGCCAGCTGCCTTGTGGCTGAACGCGCTGCGCGCACGCACGCGGCACGGCATGGCGCGGGTGCATCATTCGCGCATCGCCACCGGAGCATTCGCCATGAAACGCCTCTTGCTGTCACTGCTCGGACTGGCCGCGCTGGCCGGCTGCGCCACCAACCGGATCAGCGACGACGAGCGCCTGGCGCTGTACCGCGCCCATGCCGCCGCGCCGGTGCGCGACTTCCAGTACTACAACCGGATCAGCGGCTGGACCGCGCTCGGCGACAGCGCGCTGGCGGTGTGGACGCGGCCCAACCAGGCCTATCTGCTGGAGCTGAGCGGCCGCTGCCCCGATCTGGACTTTGCGCCGACGATCGCCATCACCCACTTCAGCGACCGGGTGTCGGCGCGTTTCGACGACGTGCTGGTGATCGGCGGCAGCCCGGGCGCGATCCGCCTGCCGTGCCGCATCCAGAGCATTCGCCCGCTCGACGTGAAAGCGCTGCGTACCTCGGAAAAGGAGTTGCGCGAGGCCAAGGTGCAGGAGCGGGCGCAGCAGCCGGCGCCGGCGCAGTAGCGTCGGCGTCAGGCGGGTTGCGGTCGCTACCGAAGCGGGCGGGCGCAGCGTGTAGGAGTGGTTGCGGCTGCGGCGGACTTTGCGGATGGGTTCTGTCGCGGCTGAAGCCGCTCCTACAGGGGGCGTGGCTTGCCTGGGCTCAGGATTCCTGTTCGGGTTCCACGTAGCCCTCGGGCTTGGGCGCGCCGCCCTGGAACAGGAATTTCTCCAGTTCCGCCTCCAGGAATGCGCGGTGCTTGGGATCGCGCGGCGACAGCCGGTTCTCGTTGATCAGCATGGTCTGGTGCGCCAGCCATGCCTGCCAGCCGGCCTTGCCGATCTGCGCGAACACGCGCTGGCCGATCTCGCCGGGATACGGCACGTAGTCGAGCCCTTCGGCGTCGCGTTGCTGGTACTGGCAGAAGACGGTGCGGGACATGGCGGTTCCTGGTGGCGCGATGGGCGACGATCAGAGGCCGTCGAGCAGTTTGCGGATCGGGGCGGGCAGGCCGAGTGCGGACAGGTCGGCACGCGCGACCCAGCGCAGGTCGTCATTGTCGCGTACCGCGTCGCGCAAGGCGACCTTGCGCAGGCGCAGCGGCTGCAGGTGCAGGCGGTAGTGGCTGAAGGTGTGCACGATCGGCGGCATCGGCTCGGCATCGTCGAAGCCGCGGCCGCGGATCTCGCGTTCGAACCAGGCGCGCAGTTCGCTCTCGCTCTCGGCCTGCGGCAGCGTCCACAGCGAGGCCCAGATGCCGCTCGCCGGGCGCCGCTGCAGCAGCAGCTCGCCGGCGGCGTTTTCCAGCAGCAGCGCCAGCGCTTCGCGTTCGGGCAGGGTCTTGCCCGGTTTCGGTGTGGGCAATGCCTCGACCAGGCCGTCGCGGCGCGCCACGCAGTCGTCCTGCAGCGGGCACAGCACGCAGGCCGGGTTGGCGCGGGTGCACAGGGTAGCGCCGAAATCCATCTGCGCCTGGGTGTAGTCGGCCATGCGCCGGTCGGCGACCGCGGCCACGTGCGCCTGCGCGATCGCCCACAGCGGTTTCTCCACCGCCGGCAGGCCCGGATAGCCGGCGATGCCGTGGTAGCGGGTCAGCACGCGCTTGACGTTGCCGTCCAGGATCGGGAAGCGGTCGTTCCAGGCCTGGCTCAGGATCGCGCCGGCGGTGCTGCGGCCGATGCCGGGCAGCGCGTGCAGCGCATCGAAATCGCGCGGCAGTTCGCCATCGTGCAGCTCCACGCAGCGCTTGGCGGCGGCATGCAGGTTTCGCGCGCGGGCGTAGTAGCCCAGCCCGGCCCATTGCGCCATCACCGCATCGGTGCCGGCCGCGGCCAGGTCGGGCAGGGTCGGAAAGTGCTGCAGGAAGCGCAGGAAATACGGGATCACCACCGCGACCTGGGTCTGCTGCAGCATGATTTCCGACAGCCATACGCGATACGGGCTGCGCGGATGCTGCCAGGGCAGGTCGTGGCGGCCGCTGCGGTCGAACCAGGCGAGCAGGCGGGGGGCGAAGGTGTCTGGGGGCTGGCGCATGCTGGCTTTGTCTTTCCTTCTCCCCTCGGGAGAAGGTGCCCCGAAGGGGCGGATGAGGGTACGGGCGAAGCCCAGCGCGGTTCGGACAGCGCAAGTGCCTGCGCAGCGGACTTCGCCGTACCCTCACCCCAACCCCTCTCCCGACGGGAGAGGGGCTTTGGGTCAGGCGCCCAGCGCTTCCGGCAGCAGGGCGTCGACGAAGGCTTCGGCGTCGAACACGCGCAGGTCTTCCGGGCGCTCGCCGATGCCGGCGAAGCGGATCGGGATGCCGAACTCGCGCGCCAGCGCGAACACCACGCCGCCCTTGGCGGTGCCGTCGAGCTTGGTCACCACCAGCCCGGTGACGCCGACCGCGGCGTGGAACTGGCGCAGCTGCGACAGCGCGTTCTGGCCGGTGGTGCCGTCGATGACCATCAGCACTTCGTGCGGCGCGGCCGGATCGAGCTTGCCGAGCACGCGGCGGATCTTGCCCAGCTCGTTCATCAGCCCGGTCTGGGTGTGCAGGCGCCCGGCGGTATCGGCGATCAGCACCTCGGTACCGCGCGCCTTGCCGGCCTGCAGCGCGTCGAACGCGACCGAGGCGGCGTCGGCGTTCTGGCCCTGCGCGATCACGGTGACGCCGTTGCGATCGCCCCAGGCCTGCAACTGCGCCACCGCGGCGGCGCGGAAAGTGTCGCCGGCGGCCAGCATCAGGCTGTGCCCGTCGTCCTTGAAGCGCTTGGCCAGCTTGCCGATGGTGGTGGTCTTGCCGACGCCGTTGACGCCGACGGTGAGCACCACGAACGGCTTGGCAGTGCGGTCGATCTGCAGCGGTTTGGCGACCGGCAGCAGGATCGCGATCAGGTCGGCGCGCAGCGCGCGCAGCAGCGCCTGCGCATCGACGAATTCGCGCGCCTTCATGCGCTTGCGCAGGTTCTCGATCAGCGCGGTGGTGGCCGGCACGCCGACGTCGGCGGTGATCAGCGCGGTCTCGATCTCGTCGAGCAGGTCGTCGTCGAGCTTGGGATTGCGCGAGAACAGGCCGCCGAAGCTGCGTGCGATGGCGCTGTTGCGCAGGCGTTCGCGCCAACCCGGCTTGCCGGCAGGTGCGGCCGGCGCGGCGTCGCTGCGCTGCAGGTCGTCGCCTGCGGCGAGCGCGCTCGCCGGCGCCGGCGTGGGCATGGGCGCGCTGGGCGTCGCCGGGGCGGGAACGCGCGCTTCCGCTTGCGCGGTCGGCGCCTGTGGCGGCAGCGGCGTTGCGCCGGGGGGCGGCACGGCGATCGGGGCAGGCGGCAGCGGTGCGGCGTCGGCGCTCGGACGGCCGCTGTCGCGCGCCACTGGCGCTGCGGCTGGCGCCGCGTGCGGCGGTGCCTGTTCATCGACAGGCGCTGCAACGGCGGCGGGCTCGGCGGCAGGCGCTGCGCCGGCCGGCTTGGGGAAGGCGGCGGCCAGTTCCTCGATGCTGTAGCGCTGGGTGCTGCGGCTATCGCCAGCGTGGTCCTGGGGCTTGTTGCGACGGAATAGGCTGACCATGGATAACGCGTGTACCGGAAACCGGGAATGCTACCACTTGAGCCTGTTAGGCCCCTGTGGGGCCGGGATTGGGGATTCGGGATTCGCAATAGCGGCATTTTTGCCTCCTGCAGAGGCAGCGCCCTTACGAATCCCCAATCCCGAATCCCCAATCCCGGCCTCTCAGAGCTTGCCCTTCATCGAGCGGTAGTCGCGCGGGGTCATGCCGACGGTGGCCTTGAACTGGCGCGCGAACGCGCTCTGGTCGGCGAAGCCGCAGGCCTGGCCGATGCTGGCGATGCTGTCCTCGCCGTGCAGCAGGCGCATCGCCGCTTCGATGCGCATCTTGGTCAGCAGCTGCTGCGGGGTCAGCTGGAACACGCGGCGGAAATGCCGTTCCAGCTGCGCCACCGACAGTTCCGCCAGGTCGGCCAGGGTCTGCACGCGCAGGTTGTCGCCGTAGTGGGTCTGCATGTGCTCCATCGCGCGGCTGATGCGTTCGTAGGCCGAATGGCGGCTGTCGGGCTGGCCCAGGTCGCGGGAGATGCCGACCACGCCGATCACTTCGTTCTGCTCGCACAGCGGGCGCTTGAAGGTCAGGCACCAGCCCGGGGTGCGGTTCGGGAACAGGTGCACTTCCAGCTGGTTCTCGATCATTTCGCCGCACAGCACGCGCCGGTCCTGCATCAGGTAGCTGCCGCCCAGCGGCAGCGGGAACACTTCCAGCGCCGATTTGCCGATCAGGTCGGCCCGGTACTTCTTGCCCAGGCGCCGCACCAGGGTCAGGTTGACGTGGGTGTAGCGGCCATCGCGGTCCTTGACGAAGAACACCACGTCCGGCAGCGCATCGAACAGCGTCTGCATCTCCAATGCGGAAATCAAAGTATCCATCTGCACTCACCGGGCGGTTGTAGGCTGCGGCGGCAGGCAAGCCGCGGCATGCCCACCCCTGAGCACCGATCCTAGCCTAAACCGGGCCTGCGGGGACGCCGGGGTTGTGCGAATTTCCGCATTTATGACAAGCAAACGCTGCTAGCCGCCGGCGGCCCGGAATGTGAGCATGGACCTATGCATACACTCGATGTGATCGACTCGCATACCGGCGGCGAACCGACCCGTGTCGTCGTCGCCGGCTTCCCCGACCTGGGCACCGGCCCGCTGGCGCAACGGCGCGATCTGTTCCGCGATCGTTTCGATCGCTGGCGCAGCGCCATCGCCTGCGAACCGCGCGGCTCGGACACCATGGTCGGCGCGCTGCTGCTGCCGCCGATCGCGGCCGACGCCTGCGCCGCGGTGATCTTCTTCAACAACGTCGGCTACCTGGGCATGTGCGGCCACGGCACCATCGGCCTGGTGCGCACGCTGGCCGAGCTGGGCCGGCTGGCGCCGGGCACGCACCGCATCGAGACCCCGGTGGGCACGGTGGGAGTGGAGCTGCACGGCGATGGCCGGGTTTCGGTGGACAACGTGGAAAGCTACCGCCATGCCGCCGGCATCGAGGTGCAGGTGCCCGGCTACGGCCGCGTGCGCGGCGACGTGGCCTGGGGCGGCAACTGGTTCTTCATCACCGAGCAGACGCCGTGCGCGCTGGAGCTGCGCAACCAGCGCGCGCTGACCGCGTATACCGAGGCGCTGCGGCTGGCGCTGGAGGCGGCCGGCATCCGCGGCGCCGACGACGGCGAGATCGACCATATCGAGATCAACGGCCCGGCGCCGGACACCGGCGCCGACGCGCGCAACTTCGTGCTGTGCCCGGGCCTGGCCTACGACCGTTCGCCGTGCGGCACCGGCACCAGCGCCAAGCTGGCGTGCCTGGCCGCCGACGGCAAGCTGGCCGCCGGCCAGGTGTGGCGCCAGGAGGGCATCCTCGGCAGCCTGTTCGAAGGCAGCTACGTGCCCGGCACCCGCGGCGTGCTGCCGCGGATCACCGGGCAGGCGCACATCACCGCCCGCGCGCAGTTGCTGATCGATGCGCAGGATCCGTTCGCCTGGGGCATCGGCGCCGGATGAGCGGTTTCGACCTGATCGTCGTCGGCGCCGGCATCGTCGGCGCGGCCTGCGCCGATGCGGCCGCCGCCGCCGGGCTGCGGGTGGCGATCGTCGAATCGGGCACGATCGGCGGCGGTTCCACCGCCGCGGCGATGGGTCATCTGGTGGCGATGGACGACGATCCGGCGGAACTGGCGCTGTCGTCCTATTCGCTGCGCCTGTGGGAAGAATTCGCGCAGTTGCCGGCGGCCGAGTTCAGCCGCTGCGGCACGCTGTGGGTGGCGCGGCAGGCGCGCGAGCTGGAGGCGATCCCGGCCAAGATCCAGCGCCTGGCCGCGGCCGGCGTGCATGCCGAGGCGATCGATGCCGAGACGCTGTACCGGCTGGAGCCGGCGTTGGCGCCGGGACTGGCCGGCGGCATGCGCGTGGCCGCCGAAGCGGTGGTGTATCCGCCGCGGATGGCGCGGCATCTGGTCGAGCGTGCGCTCGCCGCCGGTGCGCAGATGTTCGCCGGGCGCCGCGCGCTGGCGCTGGCCGCCGGCGGACTGCGCCTGGACGACGGCAGTACCCTCAGCGGGCCGGTGCTGGTCGCCACCGGCTGCGCATTGCCGGAGTTGCTGCCGGAACTGCCGATGCGCGCGCGCAAGGGCCAGCTGGTCATCACCGACCGCTATCCGGGCTTCGTCGGCCACCAATTGCTGGAGCTGGGCTATGCCGACAGCGCGCACGGCAGCGACGGCAGCAGCGTGGCATTCAACGTGCAGCCGCGGCCGACCGGGCAGATCCTGATCGGTTCCTCGCGCGAATTCGATGCCAGCGACCGCAGCGTGTCGATGCCGATGCTGCAACGCATGCTCGAGCGCGCGTTCGCGTTCCTGCCGGCGTTGCGCCAGTTGCAGGCGATCCGGGTGTGGACCGGGCTGCGTCCGGCCACGCCCGACGGCCGTCCCTACCTGGGTGCGGTGCCCGAGCGTGCCGACGTGTGGGTCGCGGCCGGCCATGAAGGGCTGGGCGTGACAACCGCGCTGGGCAGCGCGCGGCTGTTGCTGGATCTGCTTTTGCAGCGCACTCCCGTGCTGGACCCGGCGCCGTTCGCGCCGGCGCGGGCGCTGTCGTGAGCGCGCCGATGCTGCGCCTGCAGATCAACGGTCAGGCCGTCGAGGTACTGGACGGCAGCAGCGTGGCCGCGGCGGTGGCGCAGGTCGCGGTGCATTTCCGCCGCTCGCGCAACGGCCAGCCGCGCGCGCCGCTGTGCGGCATGGGCGTGTGCAGCGAATGCCGGGTGCGCATCGACGGCCTCGGCCAGTTGCGCGCCTGCATCACTCCGGTCCGCGACGGCATGCAGGTGTGGACCGATGGCTGAGCCGCGCGCGCTGCAGTACGACGTGGTCGTGGCCGGTGCCGGTCCGGCCGGACTGGCGGCGGCGCTGGCCGCCGCCGGGCATGGCCGGCGCGTGGCGCTGGTCGATCTGCAGGCGCGCGCCGGCGGCCAGATCTGGCGCCACGACGTGGCCCATGCGCCGCCGAAGCTGGCCGCGCGCGTGTTGGCGCAGCTGGCGGCGAGCAAGATCGAATTTCTGTCGCAGACGCAGTTGCTGATGGCGCAGGACCGGCAACTGCTGGCCGATGGCCCGCAGGGCGCGCGCTGGATCGGCTACGACGCTCTGGTGCTGGCCACCGGCGCGCGCGAATTGCTGCTGCCGTTCCCCGGTTGGACCTTGCCTGGCGTCACCGGCGCCGGCGGCGCGCAGGCGCTGGCCAAGCAGGGCTGGCCGCTGGCCGGCAAGCGCGTGCTGGTCGCCGGCAGCGGTCCGCTGCTGCTGGCCAGCGCGGCGACGCTGCGCCGCCACGGCGCGCAGGTGCTGGGCATCGTCGAACAGGCGCCGCTGCGCGCGCTGGCCGGTTTCGCCGCGCAGCTGCCGTGGCGCTGGCCGGACAAGGCGCTGCAGGCGCTGAGCCTGCGCGCGCAGCTGGCCGGCGTGCGCTATCACAGCGGCAGCGTGGTGCTGGCGGCGCACGGCGACAGCCAGCTGCGGTCGGTGGAGATCGACGGCCCGCGCGGCCGCCGCCGCCTCGAGTGCGACCAACTGGCGGTCGGCTACGGACTGGTGCCGAACGTGGAGCTGGCGCAACTGCTCGGCTGCCGCCTGGCGCGCAGCGGCGCGCATCCGTGCGTGGCGGTGGACGCGCAGTTGCGTACCAGCGTCGCAGGCGTGTACGCCGCCGGCGAGGCGCTGGGCATCGGCGGGCGCGATTGCGCGCGCGTCGAAGGCGCCATCGCCGGGCACCTGGCGGCGGGGCAGGCGGCCGCGGCGCAGGCATTGCAGCCGCAGCGGCGGCGCGCGCGCGCGTTCGCCGCATTGCTGCAGCGCCAGTTCGCGCTGGACCCGCGCATCCACACGCTGGCCGCGGCGGACACGCTGGTGTGCCGCTGCGAGGACGTGCCGCTGTCGGCGCTGCGCGGCCATGCCGACCTGCGCGACGCCAAGCTGGTCTCGCGCTGCGGCATGGGCGCCTGCCAGGGCCGCATCTGCGGCAGTGCGCTGACCGAGCTGGGGCTGGCGCCGCGGCACGACGATTTTTCCGACGACGGCCGCCGGCCGCCGCTGTTCCCGGTGCGCCTGGACGCGCTCGCCCAATCGCTTCCCGATCCGCTTCTTCCCGAACCTCCACTCACAACCCTCGACAAGGTGTAATCCCATGAGCAAGGCTTCTTTCTGGTACGGCGTGCTGCCGGCCATCACCACTCCGTTCAACGCCGACGGCAGCATCGACCACGCGTTCCTGGCCAAGCATGCGCAGGTCATGGTCGACGCCGGCTGCACCGCGATCGTGCCGCTGGGCTCGCTCGGCGAGGCCGCCACGCTCAGCTTCGACGACAAGGTCGCGATCCTGAAGACCCTGGTGCAGGCGCTGGACGGCCGCATCCCGGTGGTGCCGGGCATCGCCGCGCTGTCCACCGACGAGGCCGTGCGCCTGGCGCAGGCGGCCAAGCAGGTCGGCTGCGGCGGGCTCATGGTGCTGCCGCCGTACGTGTACTCCACCGACTGGCGCGAGATGGGCGCGCATGCGCGTGCGGTCATCGCCGCCACCGACCTGCCGGTGATCCTGTACAACAACCCGGTCGCCTATAAGACCGATTTCAGCCCGGCGCAGATCGCCGAGCTGGCCGCCGAATTCCCGAACCTGCAAGCGGTCAAGGAATCCTCCGGCGACGTGCGCCGCTTCGCCGCGCTGGGCGAGCTGCTCAACGACCGCCTGGTGCTGCTGGTGGGCATGGACGATGCGATCGTCGAAGGCCTCAGCATGGGCGCCAAGGGCTGGATCGCCGGCCTGGTCAACGCGTATCCGAAGGAGTCGGTGAAGCTGTTCGAGCTGGCCCGCGACGGCGGCTACCCGGCGGCCAAGGCGCTGTACGACTGGTTCCTGCCGCTGCTGCGCCTGGACACCGTGCCCAAGTTCGTGCAGCTGATCAAGCTGGTGCAGGAGAAGGTCGGCCTGGGCAGCGAGCGCGTGCGCGCGCCGCGCCTGGTCGTCGACGGCGCCGAGCGCGAAGCGGCGCTGAAGGTGATCGACCACGCCATCGCCACCCACCCCGGGCTCTGAGATGAGCATGCAGCCGCTGTTGCTTGCCGGCCATTGGCAGCCGTCGCTGGAAGCGCGCGGGAGCTTCCGCGCCGAGGACCCGCGCGACGGGAACGCGTTCGGACCGGAGTTCCCGGTCAGCGGCGCCGCCGATCTGGAAGCGGCGCTGAGCGCGGCGGTGCTGGTCGCCGACGCGCTGGCCGCGGCGGCGCCCGAACGCATCGCCGGGTTCCTCGACAGCTACGCCGCGGCGATCGATGCCGACGTGGAGCAGTTGGTCGCGCTGGCGCATGCCGAGACCGGCTTGCCGGTCGAACCGCGCCTGGCCAAGGTGGAGTTGCCGCGCGCCAGCGGGCAGCTGCGCCAGGCCGCGCAGGCGGTGCGCCGCCATAGCTGGACGCAGCCGGTGATCGATACCGCCGCCGGCCTGCGCGCGCAGCTGGGGCCGCTGCACAAGCCGGTGCTGGTGTTCGGCCCGAACAATTTTCCGTTCGCGTTCAACGCGGTGGCCGGCAGCGATTTCGCCTCGGCCATCGCCGCGCGCAATCCGGTCATCGCCAAGGCGCATCCGTCGCATCCGGCCACCAGCCAGCGCCTGGCGCAGCTCGCGCACCAGGCCCTGCTGGACAACGGCCTGCCGGCCGCGGCGGTGCAGTTGCTGTACCACTTCGACAACACGCTGGGCCTGGAACTGGCCGGCGATCCGCGATTGGGCGCGATCGGTTTCACCGGCAGCCGTGCCGGCGGACTGGCGCTGAAGGCCGCGGCCGACCGTGCCGGGGTGCCGGCCTACGTCGAGCTGTCCAGCGTCAATCCGGTATTCCTGCTGCCGGGCGTGCTGGCCGAGCGCGGTACCGCGCTGGCACAGGAATTCTTCGCCTCGTGCACGATGGGCAGCGGCCAGTTCTGCACCAATCCCGGCATCGTGGTGGTGCCCGAGGGCGAGGACGGCGATGCGTTCGTCGCCGCGGCCAGCGCGCACTTCGCCGGTGCCGCGCCGAGCCTGCTGTTCTCGCGCGGCGTGCTCGAGCACCTGCAGCGCGGCGTGGCCACGCTGCGCAATGCCGGCGCCGGCGTGCTGGCCGGCGGCGACGCCGCGCCGGAGCCGGGCTATCGGCATGCGCCGACCTTGCTGGCGGTTTCGGCGCAGGCCTTCCTGCAACAGCCCGAGGCGCTGCAGACCGAGGCGTTCGGTCCGGTCAGCCTGGTGGTGCGTGTCGACGGCCTGGCGCAGATGACCGCGCTGGCGCACAGCCTGGAGGGCAACCTCACCGGGACGCTCTACCGTGCGGCCGACGGTAGCGACGACGTGCTGTTCGCCGCGATTGCCGCCGCGCTGCGGCCGCGGGTGGGACGCCTGATCTGCAACAAGATGCCGACCGGCGTGGCGGTCAGTGCGGCGATGAATCACGGCGGTCCGTACCCGAGCACCGGCCATCCGGGCTTCACCGCGGTCGGCATGCCGGCCGCGATCCGTCGCTTCGCCGCGCTGCACAGCTACGACGGCCTGCCCGATGCGCTGTTGCCGGAACTGCTGCGCGACCGCAATCCCGGCGGCGTGCAGCGGCTGATCGACGGCCAGTGGAGCGTCGCCGACGTGGAGCGCGCGGCATGAGCGCCACCGCGCAGATCGGCGGGCTGAGCCTGGCCATGGCGCATGCGCAGCTGGCGCCATGGCCGGCGCAGGCGCCGCCGATCCAGCCGCAGGAATATCAACAGCGGCTGGCGCGGGCGCGCGAACTGCTGCGCGCGCAGGGCGCCGATGCGCTGCTGATCGGCGCCGGCGCCTCGCTGCGCTATTTCACCGGCGTGCCGTGGGGCGCCAGCGAGCGGCTGGTGGCGATGCTGCTGACCGCCGAAGGCGATCCGCTGCTGATCTGCCCGGCGTTCGAGGAAGGCTCGCTGGACGCGGTGCTGCGCATCCCGGTGCGCAAGCGGCTGTGGGAAGAGCACGAGGATCCGCATGCGCTGGTCGCCGAGGCGCTGAGCGAACTCGGCGCGCAGGCGCTGGCGCTGGATCCGGGCATCGCCTTCGCCGTGCACAGCGGGTTGAGCGCGGTGCTGGACCGGGTCGCGATCCGCGACGCGACGCCGATCGTCGATGGTTGCCGCATGCGCAAGTCGGCGGCGGAACTGGCGCTGATGCAGCAGGCCTGCGACATGACCCTGCAGGTGCAGCGGCTGGCCGCCGGCCTGATCCACGAAGGCATCACCACCGCCGAACTGGTGCGCTTCATCGACCAGGCGCATCGCGCGCTCGGCGCCGACAACGGTTCCACCTTCTGCATCGTGCAGTTCGGCCACGCCACTGCGTATCCGCACGGCATCCCTGGCGTGCAGGCGCTGCGTGCGGGCGAGCTGGTGCTGATCGACACCGGCTGCACCGTGCATGGCTACCACTCCGACATCACCCGCACCTACATCTTCGGCGAACCGAGCGAGAAGCAGCGGCGCATCTGGCAGCTGGAACACGATGCGCAGGCGGCCGCGTTCGCCGCGGTGCGTCCGGGCGTGAGCTGCGCGGCGGTGGACCAGGCGGCGCGCGAGGTGCTGCAGGCGGCCGGCCTGGGCCCGGACTATCGCCTGCCGGGATTGCCGCACCGCACCGGCCATGGCTGCGGCATGAGCATCCACGAGGCGCCGTACCTGGTGCGTGGCAACGCGCTCGCGCTGGCGCCGGGCATGTGCTGCAGCAACGAGCCGATGATCGTGGTGCCGGGCGAGTTCGGCGTGCGCCTGGAGGACCATTTCTACGTCACCGAACACGGCGCGCAGTGGTTCACGCCGCCGTCGCCGGCGATCGATCGGCCGTTCGCCTGATGCAGGCGGCGGCCGTCGGCACGGTGCCGCCGCAGAGGTTCCATTCGCTTACCGGAGTCCGTCGATGAGATTCGCCCGCCTGTTGCTTCCCTGTGCGCTGGCCGCGGCGTTGCTGGCCGCCTGCCAGCCGTCCACGCCGCCCGCCTCGCCGCAGCCGGCGGCCGCGGCGGGTACACCAGCGCAACAGCCGGGCCAGGCCTTCGCCGCCTTGCTCGACGCGCAGTGGCAGTACCAGCTCGAGCACCATCCGGAGTTCGCCAGCATCATCGGCGACACCCGCTACAACGACCGCTGGAGCGATTACTCGCCGGCGGCGTTGCAGGCCGAACGACAGGCCACCGCGGATTTCCTGAAGCGTTTCGAGGCGATCGACGGCAAGGCGCTGTCGGCGCAGGACCAGCTGAGCCTGCAGATGATGCTGCGCCAGTTGCGCGATCGGCTGGAAGCGATCGCGCTGAAGAACGACGAGATGCCGCTGGAGCCGGTCGGCGGCATCCAGCTGGCGCTGCCGGGCTACGCGCAGGCGTTCCCGTTCGCCAGCGTCAAGGACTACGAGGACTACATCAAGCGCCTGCAGGCGATCCCGGTCTTGCTCGACCAGGTTGTGGCGCTGTCGCGCGCCGGCGCCAAGGACGGGCTGGTGCAGCCGAAATACCTGCTCGAGCGGATCCCGGCGCAGGTGCGCGCGATCGCCGCGCCGGCCGGCGCCGACAGCCCGTTCGCGTTGCCGCTGAAGAGCTTCCCTGACGCGGTGCCGGCGGCCGAGCGCGCGCGCCTGCGCGAGGCGATGCTCGCGGCGATCGACCAGCAGGTGCGTCCGGCCTACGCCAAGCTGGCCGATTTCGTCGCCGACGAATACGCGCCGCAGGGCCGCGCGCAGGAAGGACTGTGGTCGCTGCCCGATGGCGAGCGCCGCTACCGCTACGCGATCCATACCCAGACCACCACCGACAAGTCGCCCGAGCAGATCCACCAGATCGGCCTGGCCGAAGTGGCGCGCATCGAAGGCGAGATGAGCGCCATCGCCAAGCAGCTCGGCTATGCCGACCTGCCTGCGCTGCGCAAGGCGGTGGCCCGCGACCGCAGGTTCTTCGCCAGTTCGCGCGAGCAGATCCTGCAGCGCTACCGCGACGACATCGCGCAGATGCAGCCGCAGCTGCCCAAGCTGTTCGGTACCTTGCCGAAGACGCCGCTGGAAGTGCGTGCGATGGCCGAGTTCCGCAGCACCGCACCGGGCGCCGAGTACTGGCAGAGCGACGCGCAAGGCAGCAAGCCGGCGCTGGTGATGGTCAATACCAGCGACTACGCGCAGCGCACCCTGGTCAACATCGAGGCCACCGCGTATCACGAAGGCGTGCCCGGCCATCACCTGCAGATCTCGCTCGCGCAGAGCCTGCCGCTGCCGCCGTTCCGCCAGCAATCCAGCTACAACGCCTACGTCGAAGGCTGGGCGCTGTATGCGGAGCGCCTGGGCAAGGACGTGGGCTTCTACCAGGATCCGTACAGCGACTACGGCCGCCTGGCCGGCGAACTGCTGCGCGCCAACCGCCTGGTGCTGGACACCGGCGTGCACTACAAGCGCTGGACCCGGCAGCAGATGATCGATTTCTTCCACGCGCATCCGTCCGACGACGAGCCCAGCATCCAGGCCGAGACCGACCGCTACATCGTGTGGCCGGGCCAGGCGCTGGGCTACAAGCTCGGCGAGCTGGACATCCTGGCGCTGCGCGAGAAGGCCAAGCGCGAACTCGGCGCACGCTTCGACATCCGCGCCTTCCACGACCAGATCCTCGGCGGCGGCGCGATGCCGCTGGACCTGCTCGACGCCCGCATCGACGCCTGGATCGCGCAGGCCAAGGCCGCTGCGGCCGCCACTTCGGAGAAAGCGCAATGAGCCTGAATTCCCGACTTCGCGCACCGCTGTTGCTGGCGATCGTCTGTGCGCTCGCAGGGCAGGGCGTCGCCGCTGCCGCAGAACCCGCGCCACCCGCCGCGGCCACGGCGAGCAGCGACGCCGGCACGCGTTTCAAGGCGCTGTACCTGCGCGAGTGGAAATGGCGCCAGGAGCAGTCCGCCGGCGCCGACGACGAAGACAGCCAGGGAGCGGCAGCGGATCATTTGCCCAATGTCGATCTGGCCACGCAGAACCTGCGCACCGCGTACTGGCAGCAGGTGCTGCGCGAACTGGATGCGATCGACCAGGCGCAGCTCTCGGCGCAGGACCGGGTCAACTACCAGGTCTACCGCCAGCAGATCGCGGTGTTCCTGGACCAGCAGCATTTCCGCGCCTGGGAGATGCCGTTCAACAGCGATACCGCGTTCTGGAGCAATCTGGGCTTCAGCGCCCGCGCCACGCTGCGCACCCGCGACGACTACCAGCGCTACCTGAAGATCCTCGCCGACATTCCGCGCTACTTCGACGAGCAGATGGTCAACATGCGCGCCGGCCTGGCGCGCGGTTTCAGCCAGCCGAAGGTGACGTTGACCGGCCGCGACCAGTCGATCGCCGACGTGGCCAACGCCAGCGGCGAGGCCAACCTGTTCTACACCCCGTTCAAGCAGATGCCGGCCAGCATCCCGGCCGACGTGCAGGCGCAGCTGCGGCAGCAGGCGCTGGACGCCATCGCGCACAGCGTGGTGCCGGCCTATACCGACCTGCTGCGCTTCATGCGCGAGGAGTACCAGCCGAAGGCGCGCAGCACGCTCGCCGGCGAGGCGTTGCCCGATGGCAAGGACTACTACCGCGCGCAGATCCGCGAGTTCACCACGCTGGACCTGTCGCCCGAGCAGATCCACCAGATCGGGCTGCGCGAAGTGGCCAAGCTGCGCAAGGACATGGACCAGACCATCGCCGCCAGCGGCTTCGTCGCACCGAAGGGGCAGCCGACCTTCCCGGCGTTCCTGAAATTCCTGCGCACCGATCCGCAGTTCTATCCGAAGACGCCGGAGGAACTGCTCAAGCAGGCGGCGTGGATCTCCAAGCGCGTGGACGCCAAGGTCGGCGACTACATCGGCCGCCTGCCGCGGCAGCGCTTCGCGATCGAGCCGGTGCCGCCGGACCTGGCGCCGTTCTACACCGGCGGCCGTGGCGGCCCGGGCATCTACCTGGTCAACACCTACGACCTGCCGTCGCGTCCGCTGTACAACCTGACCGCGCTGACCCTGCACGAATCCTCGCCTGGCCACGCGCTGCAGATGCCGCTGGCGGCCGAACAGCAGGGCTTGCCGGACTTCCGCCGCTACGGCTACATCTCCGCCTACGGCGAAGGCTGGGCGCTGTATTCGGAATACCTGGGGCAGGAAATGGGGATGTACGACACCCCGTACGACCGCTTCGGCTACCTGACCTACCAGATGTGGCGCGCCTGCCGGCTGGTGATCGACACCGGCATCCACCACAACGGCTGGACCCGCGAACAGGCGCAGGCCTACCTGCGCGACAACACCGCGCTGAGCGAGCACGAGGTCACCACCGAGGTCGACCGCTACATCGCCTGGCCGGGGCAGGCGCTGTCGTACTACCTGGGCGAACTGAAGATCATCGAGTTGCGGCGCAAGGCCGAAGCCGCGCTCGGCGAGAAGTTCGACATCCGCGCCTTCCACGACGCGATCCTGGAAACCGGCTCGGTGCCGCTGCCGGTGCTGGAGCAGCGCATCGATCGTTTCATCGCCGAGGGTGGCAAGTCGCCGTGGGCGCAGGAGGCGCCAAAGCAGTAGGCACGCTGAAGCCCTTCTCCCCTCGGGAGAGGGGTTGGGGTGAGGGGACGGCGCGAAGCTTCATGCAGTCGAAACGGCGCGAGGCTTCGGCCGTACCCTCATCCGCCCCTTCGGGGCACCTTCTCCCGGGGGGAGAAGGGACAACTGCAGGTAGTTAGGAATCGGTTACAACCTTTCCAGCGGGGGCACCATGACCACACAAGGCAAGTTCCACAAGCGTCTGAGCCTGACCGACCTGACCTTCATCGGGCTCGGTTCGATCTTCGGCTCCGGTTGGCTGTTCTCGGCCAGCCATGTGTCTGCCATCGCCGGCCCGGCCGGCATCGTGTCGTGGATCGCCGGCGGCGTGGCGGTGCTGCTGCTGGGCCTGGTGTACTGCGAACTGGGTGCGGCGCTGCCGCGCGCCGGTGGCGTGGTGCGCTACCCGGAGTACTCGCACGGCGCGCTGCTCGGCTGGCTGATGGGCTTCATCACCCTGATCGCGTTCTCCAGCCTGATCGCGATCGAGGTCGAGGCGGCGCGGCAGTACGCCGCGGCCTGGTTCCCGTCGCTGAACCAGGCCGGTAGCACCCATCCCAGCGTGGCCGGCTGGCTGCTGCAGCTGGCGCTGCTGGTGGCGTTCTTCCTGCTCAACTACTTCAGCGTCAAGACCTTCGCCACCGCCAACAACATCGTCAGCGTGTTCAAGTTCCTGGTGCCGGTGCTGGTGATCGTGCTGCTGATGGCCCACTTCAATCCGCAGAACCTGCACGTGCAGGGCTTCGCGCCATCCGGCGCGGCCGGCGTGGAGGCGGCGATCTCGGCCGGCGGCATCATCTTCGCCTACCTGGGGCTGACCCCGATCGTGTCGGTGGCCAGCGAGGTGCGCGATCCGCAGCGCAACATCCCGATCGCGCTGATCCTGTCGGTGGCGCTGTCCACGGTGATCTACGTGCTGCTGCAGCTGGCGTTCCTGGGCAGCGTGCCGTCGACGTACCTGGCGCAGGGCTGGGGCGGCATCGACAAGGCATTCGCGCTGCCGTACCACGACATCGCGCTGGCCCTGGGCATGGGCTGGCTGGCGGCGCTGGTGATCTGCGATGCGATGATCTCGCCCAGCGGCACCGGCAATATCTACATGAACGCCACGCCGCGCGTGGTCTACGGCTGGGCGCGCAGCGGCGGCTTCCTGTCGGTGCTGACCCGGGTCGACGCCAAGTCCGGCATCCCGCGTCCGGCGCTGTGGCTGAGCCTGGCGCTGTCGGTGTTCTGGACCCTGCCGTTCCCGTCGTGGGAGACGCTGATCCAGGTGGTGTCGGCGGCGCTGGTGCTGAGCTATGCGGTGGCGCCGGTGACCGTGGCCGCGCTGCGCCGCAGCGCGCCGCAACTGCCGCGGCCGTTCCTGTTGCGCGGCTTCGCCGTGCTCGGGCCGCTGTCATTCATCGTCGCCGCGCTGATCGTCTACTGGTCCACCTGGAACACGCTGTCGTGGCTGCTCGGCCTGCAGGTCGCGATGTTCGCGCTGTACGTGCTGTATCGGCTGCCCAGCGCGGCCGGGCGCGCGCAGTTGTGGCGGCAGGTGCGCGGCGCGTTGTGGCTGATCGGGTTCTTCGTGCTGGTGCTGCTGGTGTCCTACCTGGGCACCTTCGGCGGCACCGGCCAGATCGCGCATCCCTGGGACACGCTGAGCGTGGCGGTGATCGCGTTCGGCTGCTACCACTGGGGCGCGCGCACCGGATTGCGCAGCGACGAGCTGGCGCTGGAAGAGGACGACGGCGAATAGGTTGCCCGCTTTTTGTAGGAGCGGCTTCAGCCGCGACAGCATGCTGCAGAGTCCCTGTCGCGGCTGAAGCCGCTCCTACAGAAGGGCAGGGAATTCAGGGGATATCGGAACGCAATGAACAGATTCGCTGCATCGATCGTGCTGGCTGCGGTGTCTTTCGCCGGCCACGCCCAGGCCGCGCCCAGCGCCGCCGACTACCAGCGCTCGCTCGGCCTGCGCGAGGCGTGGATGACGCTGACCGAGAACGTCGCCTGGCCGGCGCAATGGCGCGACGACGGCACGTTCTATTACCGCAAGACGGTGCCCGGCGGCTTCGCCTTCGTGCTCGAGGACGTGGCCGGCCAGCGCAAGCAGCCGGCGTTCGATGCGCTGCGGCTGGCGCGCGGGCTCAGCGTCGCGGCCGGGACCGAGTACCAGGCGCTGCGGTTGCCGTTCGAGCGCTTCAGTTATGCGGCCGACGCCGGCCGCGACAACGCCGCGATCGTGTTCCAGATCGACTACGTGCCGTGGCGCTGCACGCTCGCCGACTATGTCTGCGCGCGCGCCGAGGCCGGTCCGCAGCCGCGGCCGCGCGGCTTCGGCGTGGTCCGCGATCCGGCGGTGGCCGCGGACAACACGCCGCGACGTTCGCCGGACGGGCGTTGGGACGCGCTGGCCGATGGCAACGATATCGTGCTGCGCAGCGTCGCCGACGGCCGCGTGATGCGCTTGAGCGACGATGGTCGCGCCGACGATTTCTACGATCCGGAAACGCTGGCCTGGTCGCCGGATTCGCAGCGGCTTGCGGTGTACAAGGTGCGTCCTGGTTTCGCGCGGCGGGTGACGCGGGTGGAGGCGGCGCCGCCCGGCGGCGGCCAGCCGCGCGTACGCACCCAGCTGTATCCCAAGCCCGGCGACGCGGTGGATATCGAGCGGCCGGTGCTGTTCGATCTCGCCGGCGTGTCCGCCGGCGCCGGCGCACGGCGCCTCGCCATCGACGATGCGCTGTTCGCCAATCCGTACCAACTGTCGCCGATCCAGTGGCGCACCGACGGCCGCAGCTTCGTGTTCGACTACGTGCAGCGCGGTTTCCAGCGCATGCGCGCGATCGCGGTGGACGCGGCCAGCGGCCGCGCGCGCGTGGCGGTGGGCGAGGACGCCACGACCTTCGTCTACGCCGATCGCAGCTACCGTCACGACGTGGACGGGCTCGGCAAGGAGATCCTGTGGATCTCCGAACGCGACGGCTGGCGCCATCTCTATCTGTTCGATGGCGAAACCGGCAAGGTCAAGACGCAGATCACCAAGGGCGCGTGGATCGTGCGCGACGTGCTGCGCGTGGACGATGCGCAGCGCCGCATCTGGTTCTCCGCCAGCGGCATGGATGCGGGCAAGGACCCGTACTACCGGCAGCTGTTCGCGGTCGATTTCGACGGCCGCCACCTGACCCGGCTGACCACCGCCGACGCCGACCACGACGTGGCCATCGCCGACGACGGCCGCCACTACGTGGACACTTATTCGCGCCCGGACCTGCCGCCGGTGATGGAACTGCACGCCATCGACGGCACGCTGCTGCAGGTGGTGGAACGCGGCGACATCGGCAAGCTGCAGGCCGCCGGCTGGCGCGCGCCGCAGACCTTCGTGGCCAAGGGCCGCGACGGCCGCACCGACATCTGGGGCATGGTGGTACGCCCGCGCGACTACGACCCGCGCAAGACATACCCGGTGATCGAGAACATCTACGCCGGCCCGCACGACAGCTTCGTGCCCAAGACCTTCTGGCCGTTCGGTTACCACTCCGGCGGCGACAAGCAGATCGGCATGCAGGCGCAGGCCGACCTGGGCTTCATCGTGGTGATGATCGACGGCATGGGCACCGCCAACCGCTCCAAGGCGTTCCACGACGTGGCCTGGAAGAACCTCGGCGATTCCGGGTTCCCCGACCGCATCGCCTGGCACAAGGCGCTGGCGGCCAAGGATCCGTCCTACGACATCAGCCGGGTCGGCATCTACGGCGCCTCGGCCGGCGGGCAGAGCACGCTGGGCGCGCTGGAACGGCATCCGGACTTCTACAAGGTGGGCGTGGCGTTCGCCGGCTGCTACGACAACCGCATGGACAAGATCAGCTGGAACGAGCAGTGGATGGGCTGGCCGGTGGACGCCAGCTACGCCGCCGCCTCCGGCGTGGACAACGCGGGCAAGCTGCGCGGCGAATTGCTGATGATCGTTGGCGAGCAGGACAGCAACGTCGATCCGGCCTCGACCGCGCAGGTGGTGGATGCGCTGATCAAGGCCGGCAAGGATTTCGACCTGCTGAACGTGCCCGGCGGCGAGCACTCGGTCGGCCGCTCCACTGGTCCGATCGACTACGTGCAGCGGCGCCAGTACGACTTCTTCGTGCGCCATCTGCTGGGCGCGCAGACGCCGCGCTGGAATGCCATTTCCGCGGGAGACGCGCAATGACCGACCGCCATCCGCACTTCCCTGTAGGAGCGGCTTCAGCCGCGACCGATATTTCCGAAGCCAGAATCCGTTCGGCGCCGGTGTCGCGGCTGACGCCGCTCCTACACAAAGCGTCGTCAGTCGTCCGCTACGCCATGCTGGCCATGCTGCTGCCGCTGCTCGCCCACGCCGAAGAGATGCCGCGCTACGTCAGCCGCGACGGCCACCACGCGCTGTTCGTCGACGGCGCGCCGTACAGCATCATGGCCGCGCAGCTGCACAACTCCAGCGCCTGGCCGCAGGTGTTGCCGCAGTCGCTGGACGCAGTGCAGGCGCTGCATGCCAATACGGTCGAGGCGCCGGTGTACTGGGAACAGTTCGAGCCGGAGCCGGGCCGCTACGACTACCGCAACGTCGATGCGCTGGTCGAGCAGAGCCGCGCGCGCGGGCTGCGCCTGATCGTGCTGTGGTTCGGCACCTGGAAGAACGGGCAGATGCACTACGTGCCGGAATGGATCAAGCGCGATCCGGCCACGTATCCGCGCATGCGCGACGCCAAGGGCGAGCCGGTGGATGTGCTGTCGCCGCATGCGCCGGCCAATGTGCAGGCCGACGCGCGCGCCTTCGCCGCGCTGATGCAGCACCTGCGCAAGATCGACGCCGGCCGCTACACGGTGATCGCGGTGCAGGTGCAGAACGAACCCGGCGCGATCGGCACCGTGCGCGACCACGGCGCCGCCGGCGAGCGCGCGTTCGATGCCGCGGTGCCGGCGGAAGTGCTGCAACGGTTTGGCAAGCCGGCCGGCACCTGGACACAGGTGTTCGGCCGCGACGCCGAGGAAATGTTCAGCGCCTGGAGCAACGCCAGCTACATCCAGCAGGTCGCCGCCGCCGGCAAGGCCGCGTATCCGCTGCCGCTGTACGTGAACACCTGGCTGCGCTACAAGGGCCGCACCAAGCCGGGCGAGGAATACCCGGCCGGCGGCGCCACCTGGAACGTGTTCGACCTGTGGCGCCTGGCCACGCCGGCGATCGACTTCATCGGCACCGACATCTACACCAGCGACTACGACGAATACACCAGGGTGGTCGGCCAGTACGCGCGCGCCGACAACCCGGCCTGGGTCTCGGAGACCGGCTTCGAGGCGGCCACCGCGCCGTACCACTTCCACGTGCTCGGCCGCGGCGGCATCGGCTTTTCGGTGTTCGGCATCGACGGCAACGAGGACACCCCGGAGAACCAGGCCGCGATCGCCGCGCATGCGGCCGGTTTCGGCCTGCTGGCGCCATTGCAGCGCGAACTGGCCGCCGGCGCGTTCGCCGGTACCTTGCAGGCGGCGGTGGAGAAGGCCGGGGTGCCGAAGCAGAGCCTGCGCTTCGGGCCGTGGCAGGCGCAGGTGTCGTTCGGCGCGCCGGGCTGGGGCGAGGCGCCGGCGATCCTGCCCGGCACGCCGCAGCACGATGGCCGCGCGCTGGTGCAGGAACTGCAGCCGAACGTGTTCCTGGTCACAGGTTTCAATTCCCGCGTTGAATTTGTGCGCGACCGTGCCGATGGCAAGTACGGGCAACTGCTGCGCGTGGAGCAGGGCCGCTACGTCGATGGGCAGTGGCGGTTCGTGCGCCTGTTGAACGGCGACGAGACCGACTACGGGCTCAATTTCCGGCGTGCCGATCCCTACGTGCTGCGGGTGACCGTGGGAACCTACTGACCTTGCGGCCGCAACCCGGCCGCCCGACGAGCAAACGCGCATGAGTTCCATCGCCTCGGTGTCCTCGATCGCCCTGTCCGGCATGCGCGCCGCCGCCTCCGGCCTGCAGGCGCGCGCGAACAATGTCGCCAACGCCGCCACCGAAGGTTTCCAGCGTCAGGTGACGGCCAACCAGGAAGCACCCGGCGGCGGCGTCAGCGTCCAGGTGCAGGCGGCGGGCCGCGAGGGCAGCGACCTGGTCGACGACATGGTCGGCGGGCTGTCCGCACGCAACGATTTCCAGGCCAATGCGCGGGTGCTGCGCGCGGCCGACGACACCATCGGCAGCCTCCTCGACATCCTGGCCTGAGGCCGCGCCGCTCTCCTTCTCGCTGCGGGACCATGGCTCCCTTCTTTGGGGAAGGTGCCCCGCAGGGGCGGATGAGGGTACGGGCGCAGCCTCGCGTACCTGCTCCTGCGCAACCCGCAAGAGCAAGCACAAAGCCCAGCGCAGCTCCTGCACCCCACCCGGCGCTATGCAATTTTCCGCACCGATCCTCGACACAGCGCACAAGACGTCGCCGCACCTGCGGCGCACGATGATGCGCTATTGCTCATCGGGGGACGGTACATGGATCGGAGAGATTTCCTGCGTCAGGGGCTGGCGGTCGGCGCGGTGGCCGGTGTCGAAGCGCTCGCCGGCGGCATCGCCGCGCCCGCGAATGCAGCGCCCGCCGCGGCGCCAGCACCGGCCCTGCCACGCCTGCAGCCGCTGGCCGCCGATGCGCTAGCCGGCCACACCCTGCAATGCCGCTTCACCGAGGCCGGCGCGCAGTGGCAGGTGTACGAAGACCTGCGCAGCGCCGATGGCGACCTGACCCTGCTCGGCCCCGGCGGCGCGCTGGTGCTGGGCAAGCGCACCGAAGCGGTCTACCCCAGCGCGCAGGCGCCGTACTTCGGCATGAAGCTGGCCGACGTGGCGCTGGCCGAAGCCGATCTGCTCGCCGACCGCCTGCTGCGCGACGGCGATCCGCGCATGGACGAAGTGCGCGACGCGGCGCCGCCGCCGGCCTCGCAACTGGATCCCAAGGACTACAACGGGCGCCTGCCGTGGACGACCTTCGTCGGCACCCGCGAATGCGCCGACACCATACCCGTGTATCCGGACGGCCGCACCCGCGCCTATCGCGCGCTGCACGCCTTTCCCGAGCTGGGCAAGGCCGAACTGGTCGCACGCCGCCACGAAGGCCTGATCGGCGGCTGGATGCCGGCGGTGCGCAAGGTGGTGCCGGCCGGCGAGGGCCGCTACTACGATGTGCTGCTGTTCGCCGACGTGCTCGCCACCGATCGCTTCATCGTGCAGACCTGGCACCGCAGCGCGCTGGTCGAGCACGGCCAGGTGACCAAGGTGGTGTACGGCTACAGCTATCCCGACTATCCGCCGCGGCGCGGTCCGCGCAGCGCCGAGGACTTCTACCGCGGCTTGCTGGCCTTCGCCGGCTACTGGCAGGGGCTGCTCGCCGACACCGTGCAGGCGCAGCTGCCCGATGCCAGCTGGAGCGACATGGCGCGCTTCGCCTTCGCCCGCGAACTGGTGGTGCGCCCCGGCGGCACCTATCCGAAATACGGCGCGGTCGATCGCGACTACTACGGCAACGAATACGACGGCTTCCAGGACACCTTCACCAGCTCGCTGTACGCGAACCTGGAGTGGGGCCGCTTCGCCCAGGCCGGCGCGGTGCTGGACGGCTACTTCAGCGACTTCGTGCAGGACGACGGCATGGTCAACATGCGCGGCGCGGAGACCGGCCAGTTCGGCCTGACCCTGTCGCTGCTGGCGCGCTACCTGCGCTACACCGGCGATGCGGCGCTGCTGCGCAAGCACCGCGGCAAGATCGAAGCGACGGTGCAGATCCTGCTGGAACTGCACGACGCCAGCCTGAAGCTGCCGGCCAAGGCGCCCGGGCACGGCCTGATCCATGGCTGGAACGAATCCGACGCCTGCCTGTTCCCGGACCCGACCCTGTGGTGGAAGCCGTACTACGCCAACAGCGCGCTGGCGATCCGCGGCTGGCAGGACATCGCCGCGGTGTGGACCACGATCGCCGGGCCGGGCGCGCAGGCCGCCGCGGCGCAGTGGCGGCGGCGCGCGCAACAACTGACCGCGCAGCTGCACACGACCCTGCGTGCCAATATCCGCCGAGACCTCAAGCCGGCCTACATCGGCCCGCTGCCGGGAGTGAAGCTGACCTTCCGCCAGTCGCTGCAGCAGGAGAGCCCCAGCGAGCAGGGCTGGCCGCACCGCGCCTACGCCGAACTGCTGCAGGCCGACGTGCTGCCCGACGAGCTCGCGCACCTGGTCATCGATTGCGTGCGCGGCCACGGCGGCACCAGCCTGGGCGTGGTCGGCAACATCGCCCCGCCCACCCCGGAAGGGCGCGACCTGCTCGGCTTCATCTCCTACGGCTACGCGCAGCAGCTGTTGCGCCTGGACCGGATCGAGGAATACCTGCTGTTCCTGTACGCGCACCGCTACCACGTGCACACGCGCGGCAGCTGGACCGCGGGCGAGGTCAGCGGCATCACCGGCGGCATGCCGCTGTTCTGCATCCCGGCGCAGATGACCATCCCGCTGCTGCTGCGCTGGATGCTGGTGTTCGAGGATAGCGCCGGCGAGGAACTGTTCCTGGCGCGCGCGCTGCCGCGCGCGTGGCTGGGCAGCGGCGAGCCGATCGCGATCCAGGCCGCACCGACCCGCTGGGGCGCGGTGTCGTTGAGCCTGCGCGGCGATCCGGCGCGCAAGCGCATCGACGGCACGCTGAGGTTGCCTGCGCAGGCACCGGCACGCACCTGGCTGACCCTGCGTGTGCCGGCCGGCACGCAGGTGCGCGAGGTGCTGATCGACGGCCGCGCGGTGGCGCTGTCCGGACCGCGCAACGAGCGCGTGCAGGTGCCCGCCGGCGCGGCGCGGGAAATGACGATTTCGGCCGCCTACGGCTGAGTGGCGAAAAAGTCGGAAATGTCCCGTTGCGCGTCGCGCAATGCGATATTCCGCACGTTTAACCGATAAATACGACAAGACGACGCCATCACGGTACGCGCACATTGTGTCCGTGCAATGAAGTCTCCGGGGGAGATTCCTGCACGATGCAGCGCCGCACGCAGCGGCGACGGCGGCAGCTCGCGCTGCCGCCGCGCCTTGCACACGACGCCCTGTTCCGTCCCGCCAACGACCGCTGGCGATGGGGATGGCAGCCCGGGGAAGGGCATGCCGGCCCTGCCGATCGTCATGCGTCGCCGCCCAGGAGAATCCCGATGTCGTCTTTGTCTGAACGCGCTGCGCCGCTTTTCCCGTCTTCGTGGCGCCGCGCGCAGCGGCCGGGCCCGCTGGCAGCGGCGATCTGCACCGCACTGGCGCTGGCCGCGACCGCGCCGGCCGCACTGGCGCAGGACGCCACGGCCGACAACGCGGCCGCCACCACGCTGGAAAAGGTCACGGTGACCGGCAGCCATATCCGCCGCGTCGATGCGGAAACCGCCAGCCCGGTGATCACCATCGACCGGCAGCGGATCGAGGACAGCGGCCAGGACACGCTCGGCCAGCTGCTGCAGCAGCTGCCGGCGATGGCCGGCAACATGCCCAACATCTCGCTCAATTCCGGCTTCAGCCACGGCCGCGCGCTGGTCTCGCTGCGCAACCTCGGCGCCGAGCGCACCCTGGTGCTGGTCAACGGCCACCGCATGGCCGGCCCGGCCAGCAGCGTGTCCGCCGCGCCCGGCGTGGACATCAACGCCATCCCGGCGGCGATGGTGGAGCGCATCGAGGTGCTGACCGACGGCGCGTCCTCGGTGTACGGCTCCGACGCCATCGCCGGCGTGGTCAACATCATCCTCAAGGACAAGTACGACGGCGCCGCGGCGACCGTCGACTACGGCCAGAGCACGCACGGCGACGGCAACCGCCGTTCGGTGGGCGTGGAGTGGGGCAAGACCTGGGAGCGCGGCGGGCTGATCCTGGGCCTGAGCCGCAGCTCGATGAACGCGCTGTACGACGAGGACCGCAGCTATGCCAAGACCGCGGTGAACTATCTCAACGGCCAGGTGGTGGAGCGCCGCGGCAACGGCACCCGCGCCTTCCTCAGCGACGGCAGCGTGCTGACCCCGAACAGCGGACTGGCGCCAGGTGCGGTCGATGCCAGCGACTTCCACACCTACAGCCAGGCGGTCGAAGGCTATAACTCCTATTACGGCCAGTACCTGATCACGCCGGTGCAGCGCACCAACTTCTCCGCCCATGCCAGCTTCGACTTCACCCCGAACGTGCAGGGCTACCTGGACATGTTCTGGACCCGCAGCGAGACCACCTCGCAGCTGACCGCCTATGGCCTGGAGCTGCCCAACGCCTCGCAGAACTACTACAACCCGTTCGGCAGCCAGCTGTCGCGCTACCTGCTGCGCTCGGAGGCGGCCAACACCCGCGTCTACACCTCGACCATGTATCAGACCAACATCGTGGCCGGGCTGCGCGGCAAGTTCGCCGACACCAGCTGGCAGTGGGACGCGGCGGCAGGCTATGCGCGCTACAAGGACACCCTGGTGCGCAACGGCTTCTCGATCACCTCGGCGCTGAACAACGCGGTCGGCGCCTCGTTCCTGGACAGCGACGGGGTGGTCAAGTGCGGCACGCCGGGCAACGTGATCTCCGGCTGTACCCCGATCAACGTGTTCAATCCGGACGATCCGGCGACCATCGCCGGGATCAAGGCCACCCAGAGCGCGGTCGACCTGATCGACGAGAGCACGATGAAGTTCGCCGAGGCCAGCGTCAACGGCGACCTGTTCGCGATGCCGGCGGGGATGGTGCAGGCCGCGTTCGGGCTGTCGTTCCGCAAGAACGGGTTCTCGCAGGGCACCAGCAATCCGGTCGCCGCCGCCGATGCCGAAGGCAACTGCGACTACAACGACGGCTGCATCATGAACCAGGGCCACGAGGAGACGATCAAGGAAGCCTATGCCGAGGTGCTGATCCCGCTGCTCAAGGACGTGCCCGGCGCGCAGGCGCTGAACCTCAACCTGGGCACGCGCTATTCCAAGTACGACTACTGGGGCAACACCACCAACAGCAAGGTCGCGCTGGAATGGCGGCCGATCGACAACCTGCTGATCCGCGCCACCGGCTCGGAGGTGTTCCGCGCGCCGGCGCTGGGCGACCTGTACGGCTCGCCGTACAACTCGGTGGTGGACAGCACCGGCGACTATACCGATCCGTGCAACGGCTACACCGGCGGCGGCAACGCCGCGGCCTGCGCCAACGTGCCGACCAACGGCAGCTTCGTCAACACGTCCTCGTTCACCGTGCTGACCACCGGCTCGGCCAATGCCGGCTTCGCAATCAAGCCCGAGCAGGGCCGCTCCTACAACGTCGGCGCGGTCTACGATCCGGGCTGGGCGGACGGCCTGTCGCTGAACCTGGACAGCTGGCGGGTCACCCTCGACGACATGATCAACGGCGTCGGCCTGGATCAGGTGCTGCAGAACTGCTACGACGGCCAGAGCGCCTACTGTCCGTTGATCCAGCGCAACGCCAGCGGGCAACTGGTCAGCGTCACCGTGCCGTTCGCGATCAACAGCGGCAAGGTCGATATCCGCGGCTACGACATCGGCATCAAGTACGCGTTGCGCGACACCGCCTGGGGCAACTTCCAGGCCGGCGTGGATGCCACGTTCCTGTCCAGCTACAAGTTCAGCGGCGACGACCACAACTACGTCGGCGAGATGTCCAGCTACGGCAACATGCCGCGCTGGCGCGCCAGCTTCAACCTGGGCTGGGACAACGGGCCGTGGCACGCCAGCTGGAACACGCGCCTGCTCGGCCCGACCACGGTCGGCAGCGCCTACGAGGACTTCTGCGTGAACACCGCCGCCGACGGCAGCTGCGTCTACTTCAAGGTCGGCACGGTGACCTACCACGACGTCTCGCTGAGCCGGAAATTCGAGAGCCTGCACACCACGCTGTCGGCCGGCGCCAACAACGTCGGCAACCGCAAGCCGCCGCAGTACTACGGCTATGCGAGCGCGGCCAATACCGACGCGTTCACCTACGACACGCTGGGACGCTACTTCTGGGCCCGGCTCAGGACCGAGTTTTGAGGTTGCCGACAGGCGGCGTGGCCGCGGCATGGCGGCGGCCGCGCGCCGCCGCCGCGTTGCGCGCGGTGCTGCTGGGCGCGGCGTGCGGCGCGGTGGCGGCCAGCGCCGTCGCCGCGGCGGATGGCGAAGCGTTGCAGGCCAGCAACGCCGCGCTGGGCTATCCGCGCTTCAAGGGCACGCCGACGCCGATTCCGGACAGCGGCGTGGCCTTCGCGCCGGGCGGGCAGCTGCAGCGGGTGTTCGCCGCCGATCTGGCGGCCGGCGCCGGCACTGCGCCGGGCAGGGATTTCTGGATCGATCGCATGCTCGCGCGCAGCGGCACCGGCGGCGGCTTCGACGACGACAACAACTGGCTGTTCAGCCGCGGCCGCGCCGCGTACATGTACACCCACCAGCCGCAGCAGCCGGGTTTCGTCGGCGATGTCGCCTATGCGCACAAGACCGGCCACGATGCGCTGTTCCGGCTGCAGGCGGAGATCGACGGCAAGCCGCTGCACCTGGTCGAGGACAGCGCGCAGCGGCGGCAGACGCCGAGCTATTTCAGCAGCGTCTACGCCGATGCCGGCGCCGGCGTGCGGCTGCGCCTGGTCAAGTTCATCAGCGAGCAGAACGTGGCCGTGGCCGAGGCCACGCTGTCCAGCAGCGACGGCATGGCGCGCACGCTGACCCTGCGCGCGATCTCGCCGATGGCCACGCATGCCGACGGTGCCGAGCTCACCGGCGCGTTCGCCACCCACAACGCGATCACCACGGTGTTCCCGCGCCTGTCCGGCGACGGCTTCGCGGTCGATGGCGGTTCCATCGCGCGCCGCGTGGCAGTGCCGGCGAGCGGCGAAGCGGCCACGCTGAAGGTGCAGCTCGGGCTGGTCACGCGCGAACTGCCGGCGTCGTTGCAGGAGTACCGGCGCATCGCGGCGCAATCGCCGCAGCAGGCCTATACCGAGCACGTCGTCGCCTACAACCGCTGGTGGGCCGACAACCTGCCGTACCTGGACACGCCCGAGGACAACATCGACAAGACGTTGTTCTATCGCTGGTGGCTGCTGCGCTTCAATTTTCTCGATGCCGCGGTGCCCGGCAACGACTACCAGTTCCCGGTGGCG
Organism: Xanthomonas sp. JAI131; assembly: GCF_013410075.1. NCBI lineage: Bacteria > Pseudomonadati > Pseudomonadota > Gammaproteobacteria > Lysobacterales > Lysobacteraceae > Xanthomonas > Xanthomonas sp. JAI131. The sequence continues at coordinate 339,760 of NZ_JACCCN010000001.1, forward strand.
ATCGAAGGCGTGCTCGGCTACGACAATGCGATCGTGCTGACCACCGGCATGTTCATCGACGACCTGAAGTACCTGCGCGATCCCAGCTACGCCTACGGCTCGTGGCTGGGCGCCGGCGAGACCGCCGGCGGCGGCAAGTACGTGGACAATCCCGGCGCGCCGGAGAACTGGTCCAATTCCTACGCCCAATACCTCAGCGCCGCCGCCTGGCGCGCCTACCAGCTGCACGGCGGGCCGCCGGCGGTGGCGGCGCAGCTGGCACGCTACGCCAGCGCCGACGTGGACGCGCTGCTGCGCGCCTACGACCGCAACGGCAACGGCCTGATCGAGTACGACTGGGCGGCGATGACCGGCAACGACGCCGACGCGGTGTCCTTCGACTGGGCCAAGCAGCACGGCCAGATCCGCATGGACCGCAGCGAGAGCGCCTACGTCTACGCCAACGCGCTGGCCGCGGCGCAGGCCGCGCAGCTCGCCGGCGATGCGGCCACCGCGTTGCGGATGCAGGCGCTGGCGGCGAAGATCCGCCGCGCCGTGCTCGATGTGTTGTGGCAGGACCACAGCGCGACTGCAGACGGCATGGGCCTGCACGGCGACCTGCTCAAGCAGCGCCAGGCCGATGGCGCGCGGCTACCGGTGGACTGGAAGGAGACCAACAACTACTACCCGTTCAGCGTCGGCCTGATGCCCAGGCAGGGCGATGCCGACTACGACCCGAAATACGTGCGCGCGCTGCGCCTGTTCGCCGACGCGCGGCAATACCCGATCTTCCCGTTCTACACCGCCAACCAGGCCGACCGGCAGGCCCGCGGCGCCGGTGGCAGCAACAACTTCTCGGTGATCAACTCCACCGTCGCCTTCCGTTTGCTCGGCAGTGCGCTGCGCGACTATCCCAGCCCGTACCTGGACGCGGGCAGCTACCGCAAGCTGCTGTACTGGAACGCCTGGGCGCACTACATCGACGGCGACAACCGCTACCCGGACCAGAACGAGTTCTGGGCGCAGGGCAGCGCCGCCGACGGCGGCAGCATCGGCTACCGCTCGTGGATCCACCACACCCAGCTCGGCGCGACCAACTTCACCGTGATCGAGGACGCGATGGGCCTGCGTCCGCGCAGCGACGCCAGGATCGAGCTGTATCCGATCGACATCGGCTGGGACCATTTCGCCGCCGACGCGGTGCGCTACCGGAATCGCGACCTGTCCATCGTCTGGGACCGCGACGGTCGCCACTACGGCGGCGCGGTGCCCAAGGGCTATTCCCTGTATCTGGACGGGAAGCTGGCGTTCACCGTCGATCGCCTGGCGCATGTGCTCTACGACCCGGCCAGCAGCCGCGTGCAGGCGCTGCCGGATGCGGTCAATGCGGACGCCGCGCAGCTGCGTGTGGTCAGTTCCAGGTCCATCGCCTTGCAGACACCGGCGCAGGTGCGCTTCGCCGCCGATGCGCGCATCACCGCCGTGCTGGCCGACGCCGGCGCGGACACCACGCTGCCGGCGACCGCGCACAACCTCGCGCAGGGTGCGACGGTGAGCGCCAGCTATGCCGCCGACGCGTTCCCGGCCACCGCGGCGGTGGACGGCAGCACCGCCAACGAACCGTTCTGGGGCACGGCCGGGTCGCCGTCGCGCAGCGACTGGATCGAACTCGACCTGGGCCGGCCGCAGACGCTGGACGACGTGCGTCTGTACTTCTACCGCAGCTCCTCGCCGCCCGGCGAACAGCACGGTTTCGCCTCCGGCACCCGCGCCGGCTACGCGCCGCCGTGGCTGTACGTGCTGCAGTATTTCGACGGACAGTCCTGGAAGACCGTGCCCGGCCAGGTGCGCGATGCGCCGATCGCGCAGGGTAATCGCAACCGCGTGCGCTTCCCCGCGCTGCGCGTGCAGCGGCTGCGCGTGCTGGTGACCCATGCGGGCACGCTGCGCACCGGGATCAAGGAAATCCAGGCCTATGCCAGCGGCGCGCGGGTGCCGGCGGCCAAGTCCAACCGGGCGCCGCAGGTCGAGGCCTGGCAGCAGGACGGCGTCGGTGGCGGCACGCTGCGTGTCGTTGGCCGCGTCGGCGACGACGCGCTGCCGAACGGCACCTTGGCGCTGCAGTGGCGCGTGCTGCAGGCGCCGCCGGGCGGCGCGGCGATCTTCGAAGAGCCGCAGGCGGCCAGCAGCAGCGTGCGCTTCACCGCGCCCGGCGCCTACACGCTGCGCTTGCAGGCCGACGATGGCGCGTTGCAAGGCCATGCCGACGTGGCCGTGGTCGCCGCGCCGACGCCGGTCGGACAGGGCCTGGAAGTGCAGGGCGACGCCGAGGCCAGCGCGCAGGTCACCGCCGGCCACCACCGGTTGCAGGCGCTCAACGACGGGCTGCTGCCCGCGCCGGATCAAGCGCCGTCCGCGGATCGCCGCTGGGGCAGCTGGGGCCGCGCGCAACCGACCTCGGTGTGGGTGCAGTACCAATGGCGGCAACCGCAGCGCTTGAACGGCGCCGCAGTCTACTTCTGGGACGACCAGCCCGACGGCGGCGTGGCGCCGCCGCGCGCGTGGAAGCTGCAATACCGCGATGGCGAGCAGTGGCGCGACATCGCGGTGCGCGGCGGCTATCCGGTCGCCGCGCGCGGCGAAGCGAGCCGCGTGGCGTTCGCACCGGTTACCACCACCGCGTTGCGCGCGGTGCTGGACACCGCGGCACAGGGCGACGGCCATGCCGCGGTCGGCATCGACGAATGGCAGGTCTTCGCCGAGCGCGCCGACACGGTCGAGCCGATCGACGTGCGGGTGGCGCCGGGCGAGACGCCGGCGCTGCCGCAGCGCATCGCCGCTTACTTCGCCGACGGCAGCTGGGACTGGTTGGGCGTGCGCTGGCCGCAACTCGACGCGGCGGCGCTGGCCAGCGAAGGCCGCGTGCAGCTGCAGGGCCTGGCCGACGGCGGCCTGCCGGTCAACGCCAGCATCTGGGTGCGCGCCACCGCGCCGGGCCAGATCAACACGGTGCAGGCGCCGCCGCCACTGCACGTGCGTGCCGGGCAGGTGCCGGCGCTGCCGGCGTTCGTCGGCGTGCAGTACAACGACGGCTCGCGCGAACGGGTGCCGGTGCAGTGGCCGCCGTTGGTGCCGGCCGCGTATGCGGCGCCGGGCACGTCCAGCATCGTCGGCAGCGCGCAGGGGCGCGGCGGCAGCGGGCAGTTGCCGGTGCGGCTGCAGATCGTGGTCGATGCGGCGGTGGCGCCATGAGCCTGCGCCGTGCCGCGCGCATCGGCGCCTGCCTGCTGCTGGCGCTTGCCGTTGCCGCAGCGCAGGCGGCACCGTTGCGCGCGCGCAGCGTGCACAGCGCTGGCAATCCGATCCTGGCCGACGGCCATGACTATTCCGCCGATCCGGCGCCGCTGGTCGCCGACGGCAAGCTGTACATCATCGCCGGCCGCGACGAGGCGCCGCCCGACGTCAACGACTTCGTGATCCAGCGCTGGCAAATGCTGGCGACCGACAATGTCGGCAGCGGCAACTGGACCCACTATCCCTCGTTGCTGCGTCCGGAGCAGGTCTTCGCCTGGGCCGCCGCGGGCCGCGCCTATGCCGCGCAGATCGTGCAGGGGCCGGACCGGCGCTACTACCTGTACGCGCCGGTGGAGGAAAAGCGCTCGCCCAACGCCGATCCGTTCGCGATCGGCGTGGCGGTCGCCGACAGCCCGCTGGGGCCGTGGCGCGACGCGCACCCGCAAGGGCCGATCCTGTCGCAGTCGCTGCCGGTCAGGAACACGATCCAGAACATCGATCCGACCGTGCTGGTCGACGACGACGGCCGCGTGTATCTGTACTGGGGCACCTTCGGCAAGCTGTTCGGCATCGAGCTGGAACGCGACATGGTCACGCCCAAGGGCGCGGCGGTGGCGGTGACCACGCTGGACGGCTATTTCGAGGCGCCGTGGCTGTTCAAGCGCAACGGCACCTACTACATGGCCTACGCCGGCAACCGCGCCGGACCCGACTCCGATTGCACCCCGACGCTGTATCACGCCTGCATCGCCTACGGCAGCGCGCCGTCGCCGCTGGGGCCGTGGACCTACCGCGGGGTGATCCTGCCGCCGGTGTCCTCCACCACCTCGCATTCGGGCATCGTGCAATTCAAGGGCCAGTGGTATCTGGTCTATCACACCGCCGATGCGAAGGGCGGCGGCCACTTCCGCCGCAGCGTGGCGATCGACCGGCTGGACTGGGACGATACGCAGCGGCCGGCGCGCATTCGCCCGGTGCTGGCCACGCGCGCGCCGCAGCCGCCACAGCCGGTGCAGCGCAACGTCGCCCGCTATGCATCCGCCAGCGCTTCCAACGGCCCGGACATCCCGCACCAGTACTGGATCGCCGCGCTCAACGACGGCGTGGTCAAGCGCAATCCGCTGCCGCCGCAGATGTGGGGCAGCTGGACCGCGCACAATCCGCCGCAGCAGTGGATCCAGTACAGCTGGGCGCAACCGGTGACGCTGCAGCGCAGCCGCATCGTGTTCTGGGCCGACCATCCGCCCGGCGCGAACGAGGGCGTGGCGCCGCCGTCGCGCTGGCATCTGGAATACCGCAAGGACGGGCAGTGGCTGCCGTTGGCACAGGCCCCAAACAGTCCGGTCGCGGGCCGGGTGCAGACGCTGCGTTTCGCGCCGGTGACCACGCGCTGCGTGCGCGCGGTGTTCGACGCCTCCGGCGGCGACGGCCGCTATGCCGCGCTGGCGGTGCAGGAATGGGAAATGTGGGCCACGCGCGCGCAGCGCCTGGCCCAGGCCGGCGTTGCCGATGCGCAGCGCTGCGACGCGCCCTGACCGGCACGGGGCGACACCGCATCGGAACGCCGCGACCGGCTCGGTTTGCGGATGACGCCAGGCCGGAAGCGGCGCCTTGCCGTGTGCCGACCACCGCGCACGACGGCGCGGGAACGGGGCGCGCTACGCGCCAGCCGCCGCCACCGTTTGCAATGCATCTGCAGATTTCCGTGTCAAAGGCGATGCTTTTGCACAAGACGCTGCACACGAAGGCGTGAAAGGATCGTGGCTGGCGATGCGCGGCGATGCGCGCCGCGTTCCGTGCCGTGCGTGGATGCACGGCCTCCGATGATCGATGCGGGTTCTCGCTGCAGCAGGCGGCGAGGGCACTGCGTCGCCTGGCCTGAATCCAAGGCAGGCCGGTAGCGAAGAGACCGTGTATCCCATGCAACGCATTCGCTCGACCCCCCTCTCCCTGGCCCGCCTGCGCCGCGATCCGCGCAGCCACGCGCCTCGCCCGTTCTGCGCCGCCATCGCCGCGTTGTCGCTGCTGCCGGCATTCGCGCTGGCGGCAACGCCGAGCGCGGACGACTACCAGCGCGCGCAGGCGTTGAGCAGCCGCTACGAGGCGCTGGTCGACCACCAGCCGTCGCAGCCGGTGTGGTTGGACGCCGGGCATTTCCTGTATCGGCGTTCGCTGGCGCGGAGCGGTGCCGCACCGGCGATCGAGTACCGCCGGGTCGCGGTCGCCGACGGCCGCAACGAACCCGCGTTCGATCATGCGCGGCTGGCGGCGGCGATGTCCGCGGCCAGCGGCAAGCCGGTCGATGCGGCGGCGTTGCAGCTGTACGAGGTGAAGCTGGATGCGCACCGGCTGGTGTTCGAGAGCTATCGCGTGCGCTGGCAGTGCGATCTGCCGAAGTACCGTTGCACGCGCACCGAGATGGGCGCGTTGCCGCCCGATTCCTACGACATGAGCATCCCGCTCAAGCAGGGGCCGGCGTATGCGCAGGCGTCGCCGGACGGCAAGCGACGCGCCTGGGTCGAGGCCGGCAACGTGGTGGTCGCGCCAGCCGCCGGCGGTGCGTCGGTCGCGCTCAGTCGCGACGGCAGCGCCACCGAGTACTACGCGGCGGACAGCATCGCCTGGTCGCCGGACTCGACCCGGCTGGTCGCCTACCGGGTCAAACCGGCGCCGCTGCACACGGTGTACTACATCGAGTCGGCGCCGCCGGACCAGTTGCAGCCCAAGCTGCACCAGCAGATCTACGCCAAGCCCGGCGATCCGCTGCCGGTGTTGCAGCCGGTGCTGTTCGACCTGGCCTCGCGGCAGGCAACGGCGGTGCCGGCGACGCTGTTCCCGAATGCGTTCGCGCTGAGCTGGCCGCAGTGGCGCAGCGACGGCAGCGGCTTCACCTTCGAGTACAACGAGCGCGGCCACCAGCGCTACCGGGTCATCGAGGCGGACGGACGCAGCGCGCAGGCACGCACCCTGATCGAGGAAACCTCGCCGACCTTCATCGAGTATTCCGATCTCAGCGGCACCCACGAAGGCGGCGGCAAACGCTATCGCCACGATTTCGCCGATGGCGCGCGCACCCTGTGGGCCTCCGAACGCGACGGCTGGGAGCAGCTGTACCTGTACGACACGCGCAGCGGCGGCGCCCCGCGCCAGGTCACGCGCGGCGAGTGGGTGGTGCGCAAGGTCGAGCGCGTCGACGAGGCCGCGCAGCAGATCTATTTCACCGCTTCGGGCATGACCCCCGGCGAGGATCCCTACTACCGTCAGGCCTATCGCATCGGCCTGGACGGCAGCGGTCTGACTGCGCTGACGCCGGTGCAGGCCGACCATGAAGTCGTGCTGTCGCCGGACGGACGCTGGTTGCTCGACCTGTATTCGCGCGTGGACCTGGGCCCGGTGCTGGAATTGCGCCGCAGCACCGACGGCGCGCTGGTACAGCAGGTCGAGCGCACCGACCTGACCCGGCTGCGCGCCGCCGGCTGGGTGCCGCCGCTGCCGTTCCACGCGCCCGGCCGCGACGGCAAGACCGAGATCTGGGGCGTGATCCATCGCCCGCAGGGGCTCGATCCACAGCAGCGTTACCGCGTGGTCGAGAACATCTACGCCGGTCCGCACGGCTCGTTCGTGCCCAAGACCTTCAGCGCGCGCGTGCCGGCGCTGACCGGGCTCGGCTTCGCCGTGGCGCAGGTCGACGGCATGGGCACCAACAACCGCTCGCGCGCGTTCCACGACGTGGCCTGGCGCAACCTCAAGGACGCCGGTTTCCCCGATCGCATCGCCTGGCACCGCGCCGTGGCGGCGCAGTATCCGTGGTACGCGATCGAACAGGGCGTGGGCATCTACGGCACCTCCGCCGGCGGCCAGAGCGCGCTCGGCGCGTTGCTGTTCCATCCGGAGTTCTACGTCGCCGCGGTGGCCAATTCCGGCTGCCACGACAACCGCATGGACAAGATATGGTGGAACGAGCAATGGATGGGCTGGCCGGTCGGGCCGTGGTATTCGGCCTCGTCCAATGTCGACAACGCCGCGCGACTGCAGGGGCACCTGCTGCTGGTGACCGGCGACATGGACCACAACGTCGATCCGGCCAGCACCTTCCAGGTCGCCGATCGGCTGATCAAGGCCGGCAAGGATTTCGATCTGCTGGTGGTGCCGGGCGGCGACCACGGCGCCGGCGGCGACTATGGCCGGCGCCGCCTGGCGGACTTCTTCGTGCGCTGGCTGCAGCAGGCGCCGACGCCGGACTGGAACCGGCAGGCGGCGGCATCGGTGCCCGTCGCGCACTGAGGGTTGCGCGCGTGCCCGCGTGAGCTGGCGCGCGGCATGTGGCGGTGGCTGCGACACATCGCAACATATCGACAAATTTCCACGTCAAAGGCGACGTTTTTCCACAAGACGCTGACCCTGCCGACGTGAAACTCTGCAGTTGCGGTGCGTAGCGACGCGCAACGGGTTCTTCCCGGGGCGCGAAGACGCGCAACGGTTTTTTCCGATGCGCGACACGCGCACCGCATTCTGCGCCGTGCGGGGATGCACGGCCTCCATCGATCGATGCAGGTTCTCGCTGCCATGCGCAGCGAGAGCACGGCGTCGTGCGGCCTGGATTTGCGTGCAGGCCGCTCAACCGAGAGATAGTCCATGCGCGACGTTCGTTTGCCTTCCCCATTTCCGGCCTCCGCCTGTCGCGATCGACGCGGACACGGGCGCACGCTGCTGTGCGCCGCGATCGGCATGGCGCTGCTCGCCGCGCTGCCGGCGGCGGCGCAGGAGGCGACCACCGTGCGCGATAGCGCCACCGCGGCCGCCGACGGCAGCGACAGCGCCGCCGACGCCAAGACCCTGGACAGCGTGGTCGTCACCGGTTCGCGCATCCGTCGCAACGACGCGCTGGACGGCCCCACGCCGCTGACCGTGATCGGCGCCGAGCAGATCCGCGCAGCCGGCTATACCGAGATCGCCGATGTGGTCAATCAGCTGCCGAGCCTGGCCCTGACCCAGACCAGCCAGACCAGCAACCTGGCCGGCAATCCCGGCATCAACGCGCTGGACCTGCGCGGCATGGGGACCCAGCGCACCCTGGTACTGGTCGACGGCCGCCGCCAGGTGCCGGCGATCCCGGGCACCTCGGCGGTGGACGTGAGCAACATCCCCTCCAGCCTGGTCGAACGGGTGGAAGTCATCACCGGCGGCGCCTCGGCGCTGTACGGCGCCGACGCGGTCACCGGCGTGGCCAATTTCATCCTGAAGAAGGATTTCCAGGGCCTGGACGCCAGCGCGCGCTATGGCATCTCCAGCCGCGGCGACATGCGCAGCAACAGCGTCGACGCGCTGTTCGGGCACAACTTCGCCGACAACCGCGGCAACGTGACCGTCTACGGTTTCTACGAGCGCGAGCCCGATTCGGTGTCCGGCCAGGACCGTCCGTGGACCGCCACCGGCTACCCGATGTACACGCGCAACAACCGCAACCAGCGCTACTGGATCTCCGACAACAACCGCAACATCAACAACGCCGAGGACGCGCAGTTGATCCTCGGCGGCCGCCACTATGCGATGACCGCCGATGGCCAGCTGCGTGCGCCGGTGCTCGGCCCGGGCGGCTACGTCAACAGCGTGCCGCTGAGCCTGGCCGATCCGTCCACCGCACTGGGCAGCCTGCTCACCGACGGCGGCGAGTACGGCGGCCGCTACGACTCGTGGTATCTGGCGGTGCCGTCGGATCGCTTCGCCAGCCGCGCCACGCTCAACTTCGATTTCAGCGACAGCCTGCGCTTCTTCGCCAACGTCGGCTATTCGCGTACCACCTCGCAATCGGCGTGGCGCGCGTTGAGCGCGTTCGGCAGCGAGGCGGTGCCGGCCGACAGCCCGTTCATCACCGACGAGATGCGCGCGGCCAACGGCGGCACGATCACCGACGGGGTCTACTTCGCGCGGCATTTCGACGACGAACTGGGTCAGGGCGGCAGCCAGTACCGGCGCCAGCTGCTGCAGGGCGTAGTCGGCCTGGAAGGCGACTTCAGCCTGGGCGGCCGCGCCTGGAACTACAGCGCGTACTACTCCTACGGCCGCACCGAGCAGCGCAACCGCGACATCGATACGGTGTCCTACACGCGCTATTACCTGGCGGTGGATTCCACCGCCGGCGCCGACGGCAGCGCGATCTGCCGCAGCACGCTCACCGACCCGGGCAACGGCTGCGTGCCGTTGAACCCGTTCAAGCGCCTGACCGCGCAGGAGATCGGCTACCTGCGCTACACCTCGGACTGGGCCACCACCACCATGACCCAACAGGTGCTGTCGGCCTATGCCTCCGGCGGCATGTTCGACCTGCCTGGCGGCGAAGCGCAGATCGCGTTCGGCGGCGAGTACCGCAAGGAGCGCAACGACATCGGCGCGATCGCCCAGTACGATCCGGCCAATCCGGCCTACGACGCCAGCCTGGGCACCACCCAGCTGCCGCTGGTCGGGCAGTACGACGTCAAGGAACTCTACAGCGAACTGCATCTGCCGCTGCTGGCCGACAGGCTGTTCGCGCAGCGCCTGGGCGTGGACGCGGCGGTGCGCGTGTCCGACTACAACACCGCCGGCCGCACGGTCACCAACAAGTTCGGCATCGACTGGGCGCCGATCCAGGACATCACCCTGCGCGGCACCTACGGCAAGGCGGTGCGCGCGCCCAACATCGGCGAGCTGTACACCGCCAGCAGCATCGGCGGCATGTGGATCACCGACCCGTGCAACACCTACAACCAGCGCTACCGCACCGACCGCAGCCAGTACACCGCGGCCAACTGCACGCAGCTCAATCCGTCGGACAAGAGCACCTACTGGCTGTATCGCGACATCATCACCAAGGGCAACCTGGACCTGGCCAACGAGACCGCCAAGACCCGCACCGTCGGCATCGTGCTGCGTCCGCGTTTCCTGAAGGATTTCTCGCTGTCGGTGGACTACTACAACATCGACCTGCGCGGCGCGATCGATTCGTTCCCGGCGCAGACCATCATCAACAAGTGCGTGGACGCGCCGACCCTGGACAACCAGTTCTGTTCCTTCGTCAGCCGCGACGCCGACGGCAACCTGCTCAACGTGGTGACCCAGAAGCTCAACCTGTCGCGCTACCTGACCCGCGGCGTCGACTTCTTCGCGCAATACCGCTACGACCTGGCGGAGCGTTGGGGCCAGAATGCCGGCGCGCTGTCGTTCGACCTGAACTACACGCACCTGATCCGCCAGGACTACACGCTGGATCCGGACCAGCCCGAGGACGTCACCCGCTTCGCCGGCGTGTTCGGCTCGCCGTCCTGGAAGGGCGTGCTGCGCGGCACCTGGTCCAATGCGCATGCCGGTGCGACCTGGTCGCTGCGCCACTTCTCCAAGATGCGCAACAGCACCGAGATCACCGATACCGACTACCAGAAGGTGTGGACCGGCAATGTGTTCTACAGCGACGTGTCCGGCTACTACCGGCTCAAGTCAGGGCTGGAAGTGTTCGGCGGGGTCAGCAATCTGTTCGATCGCGCGCCGCCGCGGGTGCCGGGGGCGGAGGCGGGCGGCGCCAACTTCGAGCTGGGCTACCACGCCGGCGTGTACGACGTGATCGGGCGCATGTACTACGGCGGGATCCGCCTGGCGCTGTGAGCGGCGGGCGCGATTCGGCACAAATCCGCATGTTCGCGCAGCCGTGGCGACAAGACGCGATGACGTATCGATGACACAGTGGCGACAGGCCGCCCGTTCGTGGCCGCGGTCGGGCCTGCGCCTGCCGCCGCCAAGCGCAAAGGAGCAAGCAATGCCGTCTCGCCTTTCCCCTCGGTTCTCCGTGACCATCCATTCGCGCGGTGCCCGATGAGCGCGCGCTCCGGACATGTCCACACGGCGCACTGCGCGCACACCGCGTCCGCGGACGCGGCGGCGGCGCTGGATCCATCGCGGCGCCGTTTCCTGCAATGGAGCGCATTGGCCGTGGCCGCGGGATTGCTGCGTTTCCCGCTGGATGCCGCCGCGTCCAGCGCCGGTGCCGTGCAGGCGCTGCCGCTGAAGCAGGTCACGCTCAAGCCGTCGCTGTTCCTGGATTCGCTGCAGACCAACCGCCGCTATCTGCTGGAACTGGAACCGGACCGCCTGCTGCACAACTTCCTGCAGTACGCCGGCCTGCCGCCCAAGGGCGAGGTCTACGGCGGCTGGGAGGGCGACACCATCGCCGGGCACACGCTCGGCCACTACCTCAGCGCGCTGGCCAAGATGCATGCGCAAACCCGCGATGCGGTGCTGCGCCAGCGCATCGACTACATCGTCGCCGAGTTGGCGCGTGCGCAGGCCAAGGACGCGGACGGCTACGTCGGCGGGCTCACCCGCAAGAACGACAAGGGCACCATCGACAACGGCAAGGTGGTGTTCGAAGAGGTGCGCCGCGGCGTCATCAAGGGCAGCAAGTTCAATCTCAATGGCAGCTGGTCGCCGCTGTACACGGTGCACAAACTGTTCGCCGGCCTGCTCGATGCGCACGAACTGGCCGGCAACGCGCAGGCGCTGCAGGTGCTGCTGCCGCTGGCCGGCTATCTGGGCGGGGTGTTCGACGCGCTCGACCACGCGCAGATGCAGACCCTGCTGGACACGGAGTTCGGCGGCCTCAACGAGTCCTACATCGAACTGGGCGCGCGCACCGGCGATCAGCGCTGGGTCGCGCTGGGCAAGCGCCTGCGGCACGAGAAGGTGATCGATCCGGCCGCGGCCGGCCGCGACGAGCTGCCGCACATCCATGCCAATACCCAGGTGCCCAAGTTCATCGGCGAGGCACGCCAGTTCGAGGTCGCCGGTGATGCCGACGCGGCGGCGGCGGCGCGTTTCTTCTGGGAGACGGTGACCGGGCACTACAGCTACGCGATCGGCGGCAATGCCGACCGCGAGTATTTCCAGGAACCGGACACCATCGCCGCGTTCCTGACCGAGCAGACCTGCGAGCACTGCAACAGCTACAACATGCTCAAGCTGACCCGGCACCTGTACCAGTGGACGCCGCAGGCGCGCTATTTCGACTACTACGAGCGCACCCTGCACAACCACACCATGGCCGCGCAGCATCCGGCCACCGGCATGTTCACCTACATGACGCCGATGATCAGCGGCGGCGAGCGCGGCTTCTCCGACAAGTTCGATTCGTTCTGGTGCTGCGTCGGCAGCGGCATGGAGGCGCACGCGCAGTTCGGCGACTCGATCTATTGGCAGGACGCGGCCTCGCTCTACGTCAACCTGTACATCCCCTCGACCCTGGACTGGCCCGAGCGCGATCTGGCGCTGGAGCTGGACAGCGGCGTGCCGGACAACGGCAAGGTGCGGTTGCAACTGCGCCGCGCCGGCGCACGCACGCCGCGCCGCCTGCTGCTGCGGTTGCCGGCCTGGTGCCAGGGCGGCTACACGCTGCGCGTCAACGGCAAGGCCCAGCGCGGCACGTCCGCCGACGGCTACCTGGCGCTGGAGCGGCAGTGGCGCAGCGGCGACGTGATCGAACTGGAGTTGGCGATGCCGCTGCGCCTGGAGCATGCCGCCGGCGATGCCGACACGGTGGTGGTGATGCGCGGTCCGTTGGCGCTGGCCGCCGATCTGGGCCCGGTCGCCGATCCCTACGATGCGCCGGACCCGGCGCTGGTGGCCGCGGCCGATCCCTTGGCAGGGTTCGCCGAATTGCCGCAGTCCGGGCATTTCCTGGCCGCCGCCACGCAGCCGCCGGGGCTGACCTTCGTGCCGTTCTACGCGCAGTACGAACGCCGCAGCGCGCTGTACTTCAAGCGCATGGCGCCGGCGCAATGGGCGCAGGAAGCGGCGCGGCGCGCGCGCCAGCAGGCCGAGCGCGCCGCGCTGCAGGCCACCGCGGTGGACATGATCCAGTTCGGCGACGAGGCTTCCGAACAGGCGCACAAGCTGCGCAGCGATACGTCCTTCGGCGGCGCCTACCGCCGCCAGCAATGCCGCGACGTGCGCGGCAAGGGCTTCGTCGAGTTCCAGATGAAAGGCAGCGCGCAGCCGCTGGCGTTGCGCCTGCGTTTCTGGGGCAGCGACAAGGGCCGCTTCAACATCCTGATCGACGGCAAGCTGGCGGTGGAAGTGCAGGTGGACCGCAGCCAGGTCATCGACTTCGTCGATCGCGATTACGCGTTGCCGCCGGCGCTGACCGGCGCCAGGCAATTGACCTTCCGCATCGAGCCGCAGCACGGCGATACCGCCGGGCCGCTGTTCGGCGGTTGGTTGATCCCGGCCGCGCGCGCGTGACGGCTGCGGCAACGCACGCAGGCGGCGCTGGCGTCGCGCCCTGAAAGGAACCATCGATGGCGTCACGCTCGCGCTTCGCTTTTCCCGCCCGTCGCTGGCTGTGGCGCGGCCTGCTCGCACTCGCCGTGGCTGGCTGCGGCAGCTGCGCGCACGCGCCGCCGCCGGCCGCGGCGATGGCGCCGGCCAGCCCGCTGCACGGCATCTGGGTGATCGCGCAGGGGCCGTCGTTTCCCGGTCCGCGTTACCTGCGCATCGTCCAGCGCGACGGCCAGGCGCAGGGCAGCATCACCACCGATTGGTATGGCGACGTGCCGATGCAGCAACTGCGCATCGACGGCGACGTGGCCCATTTCCAGATCGACAACGGCAATCCGCGGCTGCCGGCGCAGCCGTGGACCGCGACCCTGGAGCACGGCCAGCTGCACGTGGCCGGCCGCATCTGGGACGAGCAGGTGGACGTGCGCGCGAGCCGCGGCAGCGAGGCCGATGCGGCTCGGCTGGCGTTCCCGGTCGCGCCGCTGCCGGCCTATGCCGCACTGCCGGTCGACGGCCTGGCGAAGACCCCGCCGCTGGGTTGGAGCAGCTGGAACCGCTTCGCCGAGCACATCGACGACGCCACCGTGCGCCGCATCGCCGATGCGATGGTTGCCTCCGGATTGCGCGATGCCGGTTACGTCTACGTCAACATCGACGACGGCTGGCAGGGCCAGCGCGACCGCGACGGCGTACTGCAGCCGAACGCGCGTTTTCCCGACATGCGCGCGCTGGCCGACTACGTGCACGGCAAGGGGCTGAAGCTGGGCCTGTACAGCTCGCCCGGTCCCAAGACCTGCGCCGGCTACACCGGCAGCTACGGCCACGTCGAACAGGACGCGCGCACCTGGGCCGGCTGGGGCGTCGACTACGTCAAGTACGACCTGTGCTCGGGCGAGGGCATCTTCCGCGAACCGCAACAGGTGCGCCGCGCCTACCTGCAGATGGGCCAGGCGCTGCGCGCGAGCGGACGGCCGATCGTCTACAGCCTGTGCCAGTACGGCCGCGACCATGTCGGCCAGTGGGGGCGCGAGGTCGGCGGCCATCTGTGGCGCACCACCGGTGACATCGAGGACACCTACGCGAAGATGGCCTCGATCGGTTTCGACCGCAACGGCGATCCCGCCGACGCCGGGCCTGGCGGCTGGAACGATCCGGACATGCTCGAGATCGGCAACGGCGGCATGAGCGCGGACGAGTACCGCACGCACCTGGCGCTGTGGGCGCTGTCGGCGGCGCCGTTGCTGCTCGGCAACGACCTGCGGCAGATGACGCCGGCGACGCTGGCGCTGCTGCGCAACCGCGACGTGCTGGCGATCGACCAGGATGCACTGGGCGTGCAGGGCAGGGCGGTGCGCAAGGACGGCGCGATCGAGATCTGGCGCAAGCCGCTGGCCGATGGCGGCGTCGCGCTCGGCGTGTTCAATCGCGATGCGCAATCGCATCGTGTGGCGCTGACGGCGGAGGATGCCGGCACCGCGCTGCGCGGACGCCGTTGGCGCGATCTGTGGCGCGGCGGCAGCCATCCCGCCGGCCAGCTGCGCGACGTGCAGGTCGCGGCGCATGGCGTGGTGTTGTTGCGGCTGTCGCCGCCGATCGCGCACCCGCATTGAGTTCGGCAGGAAGGCAGCGACGCGCCAGTACCGGCGCGGTCCGTCCTGCCTGCGCGCCTGCCTGCGTGTTGCGCGCGTGGCACGGTTTTGCGATGGATGACATCCATCGCCACGGAACGACACGCGTTGTGCCGAGTTCCACGTAGCGCGACGCCGGCATGCACCGGCTCCCTGGCTGAACCGAAAGCAACGGGCATGCATGCCCGTGGGCTGCCCGATCGCGCCGCCGTGTCGCGACCATGCGTTATTCCGCATGCAGAACCGCTAATTGCGACAAGACGCGGGCCGTGGTTACGGGCACATTGTGATTGCATCGTTAAAACGTGATGACCTTTTGCTTTCCGGCCAGCGGCCGGTGCGCGGGACAGGATCCGCCACCGCCCTTCGCCACCCACCGCAGGACCGGGGATCTGCGCACGTGCAGCGTGCGAAGGACAGCAAGCATCCCCGCGATTGCGTCCGGCCTTGTCAAGCCGCGGCGCAGGATGCGTATCACCGGCGCCGCTGTTGCAGCGTCGTCCTCATCGCATGTTCCGCCGTTGGCGCAAGCCGGCGCGGACCCGTTCGGCCCACCGTTTTCGCTTACGCCACGTGTCGCCATCGCTCAGGAGATCTCCATGTCGTTTCCGCACGCACCCCATCCTTCCCATCGCCGCGCACCGGTGCCGCAACCGCTGGCACTGGCCGTGGTCGCCGCCTTGTCGCTGGGCACCTCCTGGTCGGCGCTGGCACAGGAGGCGAGCGCGGACGACGGCAAGACCCAGACCCTGGACAGCATCGTGGTCACCGGTTCGCGCCTGCGCCGGGTCGATACCGAGACCGCCAATCCGGTGGTGACCATCAACCGCGCGCAGATCGAGGCGACCGGCAAGGCCACGCTCGGCGACCTGGTGCAGGAACTGCCGTCGATCGCCGGCAACGCGACCAACCCCAATACCAACAACGGCGGCGGCACCGGCGCCTCGACCATCTCGCTGCGCGGCCTGGGCGAGAAGCGCACGCTGATCCTGGTCAACGGCACGCGCCTGGCCAGCAACGACGTCAACGCGATCCCGGCGACGATGATCGAGCGCGTGGAGGTGCTCAGCGACGGCGCCTCGGCGGTGTACGGCTCGGACGCGATCGGCGGCGTGGTCAACTTCATCCTGCGCAAGGGCTTCGACGGCATCGAGGGCACCACCGACTTCGGCACCAGCTCGCGCAGCGACGGCAACCGCCGCAACTTCTCGCTGACCGCCGGCAAGACCAGCGAGCGCGGCAGCATCGTCGCCGGGCTGTCCTACCACAACATCGATCCGGTCTCGGCCGGCGAGCGCAGCTATTCCAAGGATGCGCTGTCGCTGATCGACGGGGTGCCGGTGAAGCAGGGCTCCTCGGCCACGCCGACCGGCAGCATCAGCTTCGACGAAGGTTCCGCCCAGTCCAAGGCGCTGGCGGCGAGCAACGGCTGTTCGCGGGTCACCTTCAACGGCGGCAGCAGCAGCCCGACCAATGCCAGCCAGTACCACTGCTACGTCGCCTCCACCGACTCCTACAACTACCAACCGTACAACCTGCTGCAGACCCCGCAGGAACGCACCAACGCCTTCGTGCTCGGCAGCTTCCGCTTCAACGATCACCTGGAAGGCTACGTCAACACCTACTTCAGCAAGACCACCTCGTCCTCGATCATCGCGCCGATCCCGATCTTCGCCAACGGCGACAACTTCCTGGTCTCGGCCGACAGCTACTACAACCCGTTCGGGGTCAACTTCGGCACCGACCGCAGCACCGGTACCTCGTACAACAGCTTCAACACCCGCGCCACGGTGCTGGGCAACCGCCGCTACGAGTACAACACCTACAATTTCCAGATCAATCCCGGCCTGCGCGGCAGCTTCGGCGACAGCTCCTGGCAGTGGGACGCCAGCGTCAACTACGGCAAGGTCAAGCAGAAGTCGATCAACTACGGCTTCCTCGACTACGCCGGCTTCAACGCCGCGGTGGGTCCCTCGTTCCTGGACAGCGACGGCACGGTCAAGTGCGGCAGCGCCGGCGCGGTGATCGCCGGCTGTACCCCGATCGACGTGTTCAACCTCAACAGCGAGAGCAACAAGGCCGCGCTGGAAGCGCTGGTGGTCAACCCGATCGTCACCAGCGTCTACACGGTCAAGCAGTTCGAGGCCAACGCCAACGGCAACCTGTTCGACCTGCCGGCCGGCACGGTGAGCCTGGCGGCGGGCGTCTCCTACCGCAAGGAAAGCACCTCCACTTCGGCCGATGCGCTGTGGACCGGCGACGAGAACGGCATGTGCGGGGTGATCGAATTCTGCGCCACCGTGCTAGGCGGCAGCTTCAGCGTCAAGGAGGCCTATGCCGAGGCGCTGTTCCCGCTGCTGGCCGACCTGCCGCTGGTGCATTCGCTGAACCTGACCGTCGGCAGCCGCTTCTCCGACTACGACACCGTCGGCAGCAAGACCAACAGCAAGGTCTCGCTGGAATACCGTCCGATCGAGAACCTGCTGCTGCGCGGCACCGTGTCGCAGGTGTTCCGCGCGCCGAACATCAACGAGCTGTACGCCGGCGTGGCCGGCGATTCGCCGTCGGTCAACGATCCGTGCAACGGCTACACCGGCGGCCATGCCGCGGCCTGCGCCAACGTGCCCACCGACGGCAGCTACCAGCAGGCCGACAACCAGGTCGGCGCCAAGGCGTCCGGCGCGGTGGTGGCCGGCTACCAGCTCAAGCCGGAGACCGGCAAGTCCTACGACTTCGGTGTGGTCTACGATCCGGGTTGGCTGGATGGCCTGTCGATGAGCGCGGACCTGTGGAAGATCAACCTGCAGGACACCATCACCCAGGTGTCGGCGCAGACCGTGCTCAACCAGTGCTACGCCAATGCGTCCAGCGCGTTCTGCGCGCTGATCCACCGCAACGACAACGGCACCATCAACTACATCGCCGAGCCGACCGTGAACCTCGGCAAGCTGTGGGCCAGCGGCGCCGATTTCAGCCTCAACTACCGCCTGCCGGACACCGCGTGGGGCAGCTTCAACGCCAGCCTCAACGGCACCTACGTGATCCGCTACGACATCAACCCGGATACCACCGACGCCAGCACCGTCACCATCCACAACGCCGGCAAGTACACCTACGCCTACGGCAATTTCCCGCGCTGGCGCGGGCTGGGCACGCTGAGCTGGAACCTGGGCGACTGGAGCGCATCGTGGCGCATCCGCTACATCGGCAGCACCGAGATCGGCAGTGCCGATACGCGGCAGGGGCTGTCGGCCGACGCCGACCAGGCCGCCGTGGTGCGCGGCATCGGTTCGTACGTGTATCACAACGTGCAGGTCGGCTATAACGTCAAGCCCTGGCACACCCGCCTCGAGCTGGGCGTGGACAACCTGGCCGACAAGCAGCCGCCGCTGTACTACGCCAACAACGTCACCAACGCCAACACCGACGTGGCCACCTACGATCTGCTCGGTCGCTACTACTGGGCGCGGGCGACGGTGAAGTTCTAAGCCTGCGTTCGCTCAGTCCGAACCAGGGTGTTGCAGACGCCGTTTCCGATTGGCGTCTGCTGACGCTTCGATGTAGTGATGCGCGATGTCGGCGGCAGCCTGTACATGGCTGCCGCCGGTGCCGAGCAGATCCGCCGTGGGGCGCTTTGGCACGATTTTCAGGGTGTAGCGATCAACGTCCATGGCGCTCGCTTGCTGCGCGAATGTGACGGCGCCTACTACTTGTTTGATGAGTGCAAGACTGCCGGTAGATCGGCGACCGCTGCAGTCCCGGCAATCCCATCGATCGGCGTGATGCCTGGTCGCCGTTGACGCTGGACGGCCAGGGCTTTGGATCGATTGGCGCGGTGCCTGGTCGCCCGCGCAGCTGTGAGGTGAGGTGGGGCGAGATACTCGTACCGCCGCCGAGCTGCATCGGCTTATTCCAGCAACTTCAGCAGGTCCCGATGCAGGTCGCGTGGAATCCGCACGCCCTCGCGAAGGCTGCGTGCGCGCGCCTGATAGCGGCGTTGCGAAGGCAGCCGTGCACCGGTGTCCTGGTAGGCGGCGAAGAAGGTTTCGGCGCGTGCCATGTGCGTGGCCCACTCCGCACCGAGGAAGCGCAGCGGGTCCAGCGCCAGGATCAATTCGCCGTGATAGGGCGAGGCGCCGGCGCCGGCATCATGTGCCAGCGATTCGGCGCTGGTGAGATCGCCGATCAGCGGCCCGGCGATCAGTTCGATCATCGCCGACAGTGCCGACCCTTTGTGCCCACCGAAGGTCAGCATCGCGCCACCGCCGCCGGCGACCACGTTCGGATCGGTGCTCGGCTTGCCTTCGGCGTCCACGCCCCAGCCTTCGGGAATCGGCAGACCGGCGCGGCGGTGCAATTCGATCTCGCCGCGTGCGACCGCGCTGGTGGCGAAATCGAACACGAAGGGAAGCGCGTCAACGCGCGGCCAGCCGAACGCGAGCGGGTTGGTTCCCAGCAAGGGCGTATGGCCGCCTGCCGGCGTGACCCAGGCATGGCTGGGATTGCAGATCAGCGCGACCAGCCCGGCCTCGGTGATGCGTTCGACTTCCGGCCACAGCGCGGAGAAATGCACGCAATGGTTGATCGCCAGCGCCGCCAGCCCATTGCCGCGCGCCTTTTCGATCAGCGACGGCAGCCCGCGCTCGAACGCCAGCAGCGAAAAGCCACCGCATGCATCGACGCGGACGATGCCGGGTGCCTGATCGTGCACGACCGGCTCGGCATCGCCCACCACCTTGCCGTTGCGCAGCGTCGCCACGCAGCCCAGGGTCCGGTACAGCCCATGCGATGCGCAGCCGTCGCGTTCGCCCGCGACGATCGTGGCGGTGAGGGTGCGCACATGCGCCGAGCCGAAGCCGGCATGGCGCAGGATACGTTCGACCAGCGCGGTGGCCTGGTCCAGGGACAGTGCGACGGGATCGCTGGTGTTCATCGAAAAGGCGCGGACGGGAATGGCCTGGATTCTCACCTGTGTCGCGCTTTGTGAAAACCCTCGGGCTACCGAACGAGACGGGGTTCTTCAGGGCTGACCATGAAGGGTCAAGCCGATAAACGAAGCCGGCACGATGCCGGCTTCGTTCTTCCACGTGCTTGGTCCGTGCCGCAGTCTTACGCCGACAACTCCAACAACAACTTGTTGAGCCGACGCACATACGCAGCCGGATCCTTCAGACTGTCACCCGCGGCCAACGCAGCCTGGTCGAACAGCACCCGCGCCAGGTCGCCGAAGCGTTCGCCGTCGGCTTCCGCGTCCAGCTTCTCGATCAGCGGATGCGCCGGGTTGAACTCGAACACCGGCTTGCTCTCCGGCAGTTTCTGTCCACTGGCTTCCAGGATCTGCCGCATCTGCAGGCCCAGGTCGCCCTGGCCGATGGCCAGGATCGCCGGCGAGTCGGTCAGGCGGTGCGACACACGCACTTCCGAGACGTCCTCGCCCAGCGCCCGCTGGATGCGCTCGACCAGGCCCTGCTTGGCCTTGGCCGCTTCTTCCATGGCCTGCTTCTCTTCGTCGCTGTCGAGCTTGCCCAGGTCCAGGTCGCCGCGCGCGACGTCGACGAAGGACTTGCCGTCGAACTCGGTGAGGTAGCTCATCAGCCACTCGTCGATGCGGTCGGTGAGCAGCAGCACTTCGATGCCCTTCTTGCGGAACACTTCCAGGTGCGGGCTGTCCTTGATCTGCGCGTAGCTCTCGCCGCTCAGGTAGTACAGCTTGTCCTGGCCTTCCTTCATCCGCGCGACGTAGTCGGCCAGCGCCACGCTGTGCTCGGCGTCGCCGCTGTGGGTGGAGGCGAAGCGCAGCAGGCCGGCGATCTTCTCGCGGTTGGCGAAGTCCTCGGCCGGGCCTTCCTTCAGCACCTGGCCGAAGTTCTTCCACACGCTCTTGTAGCGCTCGGGTTCGTCCTTGGCCAGCTTCTCCAGCATGTCCAGCGCACGCTTGGTCAGCGCCGACTTCATCGAGTCGATCACCGGGCCGGACTGCAGGATCTCGCGCGACACGTTCAGCGGCAGGTCGCTGGAATCGACGATGCCCTTGACGAAGCGCAGGTACAGCGGCAGGAACTGCTCGGCCTGGTCCATGATGAAGACGCGCTGCACGTACAGCTTGAGCCCGCGCGAGGCGTCGCGCTGGTACAGGTCGAACGGCGCGCGCCCGGGCACGTACAGCAGCGAGGTGTAGTCGAGCTTGCCTTCGACCTTGTTGTGGCTCCACGCCACCGGGTTCTCGTGGTCGTGCGCGATGTGCTTGTAGAGTTCCTGGTATTCCTCGTCCTTGATCTCGTTGCGCGGCCGCGTCCACAGCGCGCTGGCGCGGTTGACGGTTTCCCACTCCGGCGTTTCCGGCTTGTCCTTGTCCTCGCCGTGGTGTTCCTTGGGCAGTTCGATCGGCAGGGCGATGTGGTCGGAATACTTGCGCACGATGCCGCGCAGCTTCCAGCCGTCGGCGAAGTCTTGCTCGCCTTCCTTCAGCTGCAGCACGATGCGGGTACCGCGCTCGGGCTTGTCGATGGTGGCGACCTCGAACTCGCCTTCGCCGCGGGAGGACCAGTGCACGCCTTCGCTGGCCGGCAGCCCGGCGCGGCGGCTGTACACGTCGACCTGGTCGGCGACGATGAAGGCGCTGTAGAAGCCCACGCCGAACTGGCCGATCAGGTGCGAATCCTTCTTCTGGTCGCCGGACAGGTGCTTGAGGAAGTCGGACGTACCGGACTTGGCGATGGTGCCCAGGTGCGAGACGATCTCCTCGCGGCTCATGCCGATGCCGTTGTCGTCGATGGTGACGGTGCCGGCGTCCTTGTCGAAGCCGATGCGGATGCGCAACTGCGCATCGCCGTCCAGCAGCTCCGGCTTGACCAGCGCCTCGAAGCGCAGCTTGTCGGCCGCGTCGGAGGCATTGGAGATCAGTTCGCGCAGGAAGATCTCTTTATTGGAATACAGCGAGTGGATCATCAGCTGCAGCAGCTGCTTGACCTCGGTCTGAAAGCCCAGGGTTTCTTTTTGGGTTTCCACGCTCATCGGTGCTTGCTCCATGGGTGATGGCTGGCCGCGCGGAGGAGGGCGCGACTCTGCCAGCGGAGATGGTGGCGGCCAGGCCCGGCTTCAAGCGCCAGCCGGCGCGAGCGGGCGCCATGGCGCTGGTCTATCATCCGGGCCCCGTTCCGTGCCGCCGCCGTCGATGCCGATCCCGTGCCCGTTGCCCCCCGATTCCCGGCCGTCGCGAGGCCGCCGATGAGCCGCGCCGGCGCGGGCCAGGTACGCATCATCGGCGGGCGCTGGCGCAACACGCGGCTGCCGGTGCCGGACCTGCCGGGCCTGCGCCCGACCTCCGACCGGGTCCGCGAGACCCTGTTCAACTGGCTGCTGCCGGCGCTGCCCGGCGCGCGCGTGCTGGACCTGTTCGCCGGCAGCGGCGCGCTCGGCCTGGAGGCGGTGTCGCGCGGCGCGGCCTCGGCCTGCCTGGTCGAACGCGACCCGGCGCTGGCCGCCGGCCTGCGCGCCAGTGTCGCCAGGCTGCAGGCGCAGGCGCAGATCCAGGTGGTGCAGGACGACGCGCTGCGCTGGCTGGCGGCGCCTGGCGCCGACGCCCCGGCCGACATCGCCTTCGTCGACCCGCCGTTCGCCGACGGGCTGTGGGATGCGGTGCTGCAGCGGCTGCCGGCGCGGCTGGCCGCCGACGCCTGGCTGTACCTGGAGTCGCCGGCCGGGCAGGCGCCCGCAGTGCCGGCGCCGTGGGCGCTGTACCGCGAGGGCGGCAGCCGCGAGGTCCGCGCTGCCCTGTACCGGCGCACCGCTGCTACACTTCCCGGCGACCTTCACGCGGTATCCAACGCATGACCGTGGCCCACAGCCGCATCGCCGTCTACCCCGGCACCTTCGATCCGATCACCAACGGTCACATCGACCTGGTCAACCGGGCCGCGCCGCTGTTCGAGCAGGTGGTGGTGGGCGTGGCGCAGAGCCCGTCCAAGGGACCGACGCTGCCGCTGGAATTGCGCGTGAGCCTGGCCCGCGAGGCGCTGGCCGGGCACCGCAACGTGGAGGTGATCGGCTTCGACACGCTGCTGGCGCATTTCGTGCGCTCGGTCGGTGGCGGGGTGCTGCTGCGCGGCCTGCGCGCGGTGTCGGATTTCGAATACGAGTTCCAGATGGCGAGCATGAACCGGCATCTGATCCCGGAGGTGGAGACGCTGTTCCTCACCCCGGCCGAGCAACACAGTTTCATTTCGTCGTCGCTGGTGCGCGAGATCGCGCGGCTGGGCGGGGACGTGTCCGGCTTCGTGCCGCCGTCGGTGGTGCAGGCGCTGGTCCAGGCCCGCCAAGCCGCGGCGCAGCGCTGAGCCGTCCGCCATTCACAGACAACAAGGGAGCCATCCATGAAGAACACCGTACGCGTGCTGCTGATCGCCTCGCTGGCACTGGGCTTCACCGCCTGCAAGAAGGAAGAGGCCGCCGCGCCCGCCGCCGACGCGCAGCCTGCGCTCACCGTGCCGTCCAAGGACGACGATGCCGGCTGGAAGAAGTACCTGCAGGAAGTGGCGCTGCAGAACATGGGCACCATCACCAACAGCCCGTTCCTGTACTACCTGCCGCCGGAGTCGGATGCGGACTTCCAGGCCAAGTACGATCGCCAGGTCGAAAGCGCCACCACCGCCATCGGCCGCGGCATCCAGCCGGGCAACATGCTGGCGTTCGGCTCCTCGGCCTCGGCCAAGATGGCCGACCTGATCGCCGCCGCCTTCGCCAAGGTCGAGCCGAACACGATGAAGGGCGTGCGCGTGGTCTACATCGGCAACGCCGCCGACAACGCGCGCGTGCAGACCGTGATCCAGCCGACCGGCGCCG
The DNA here is from genome assembly GCF_013410075.1 of Xanthomonas sp. JAI131. Lineage (NCBI taxonomy): Bacteria > Pseudomonadati > Pseudomonadota > Gammaproteobacteria > Lysobacterales > Lysobacteraceae > Xanthomonas > Xanthomonas sp. JAI131. The sequence goes on from NZ_JACCCN010000001.1 coordinate 363,804, forward strand.
AGTACATCTTCGTCGAAGCGAAGTGATGCAGCGCCGGCGTGCCCGCCCGGGCGCGCCGGCCCACGCGGCCCGCCAGGCGTTCGGCGCGGCGGGCCGCCTAGGGCGGCGGCCATCTGCGGCCGCCACCCGCTGCGGCTGAGGCAAGCTCAGTCGCCTGCGCTAGCGCCGAACGCATGGCGATGCCTGCCGACCCACTCTCCGATCGTCGCAGGACGAAATCCTTGCAGTGCCGGCTGTGCCTGGAACGGCGCGGCCAGGATCGCATCGGCCTGGCTCGGGTGCGTGGCGAAGAAGTGGAACTTGGACGCCACCTGCCGGCCGCTTCCCGCGCCCAGCGCCGCATCGACCTCGCGCTCGAACGCCTCCAGCGGCTGCGTGCGGTACACGACGCGCCGCCCGAGTGCGGCCGACAGCCGCGCGGCGAATTCCTCGCCGACCACGCTCTCCGGCCCGGCGATGCGGTGCCTGCCGCCATCGACGCCGCGCTCGAGCAGGCTCAGCGCCGCCTCGGCGCAGTCCTCGGCCGAGGTCCAGGCGATCGCCTGTGTCGCAGCGATCGGCGGCGCGAACACGCCATGGTCGACGATGTCCGCGCGCGCCGACGGCTTCAGCAGATTGTCCAGGTACAGCGTCGGCCAGACGCTGGGGAACGGCAGCCCTGTGCGCTGGGCCAGGTCCTCGAGCTGCGCATTGGCGACGAAGCTCGGTTCGCTGCAGGGGGCGGGCAGACGCGCGCTCGCCAGTTTCAGGACGAACGAGCGCAGCCGACACGCGGTGATCGCCGCCAGCGCATGTCCGGCCTGGGCCAGCATCGCCGGTTCCGGTCCGGTGGGAATCTGCAGCACGGCATGGGCGATGCCCGCGCTGGCGGCGCGCAGCGACGCCGGATCGCGCAGGTCGCCCTCGGCAAGCTCGACGCCGAGGGCGGCCAGTGCCTGTGCGCGGCGGCGGTCGCGGACCAGCGCCCTGACCTGGAAGCCGCGGCGCAGCGCGGCATGGACGACGGCGGCGCCTTGCACGCCGTTGCCGAGATAGACGAGCAGCGAGCGGGAGGGATGCATGGATGACATGGAACGGCTCCTGGGATGGCGGATCCGCCGGAGCTGCAGGGTCGGCATGCTCACGGACAGACCCCGGGCATGGACGAAACGCGGGGACTGTCGGGGGATCGCGCGCGGCGCGCGGACCAGAGCTTCCCGGCACAGACAGGGAAGGGCTTGGGCCTACCGAGACCAAGCCAGCCATTTTCGACGGCGCGACTGTAGGCGCCGCGAGGCGCAGGTGTCAACGCCGCAGGCGTGCGTCGCGAGGCCAGCGCCGACCGCCGCCGCGCGCCAAGGCGACGTTGCGTTCCGCGCGCTCGCTGCGCCCTTCGCGGGGGCGCGCGGCCCGATCCGGTAAGATACGCGGGTTAGTGCCGAATCCAGCGAAATGTCCCTCAAGATCAACGAGCTCTGCGTCAACTGCGACGTCTGCGAGCCGGCCTGCCCGAACCAGGCCATCGCGATGGGCGAGACGATCTATGTGATCGATCCGGCCCGCTGTACCGAATGCGTCGGCCATTTCGACGAGCCGCAGTGCGTGGTGGTGTGCCCGGTCGAATGCATCGACCCGGATCCGGCGATCCCGGAAAGCCACGACCAGTTGCTGGCCAAGCTGCTGCAACTGCAGCGCGATCATCCCGAGTTTTACCGACAGGAGCCCCCCGCCGCATGAGAACCCTCGTCCGCCGTGTCCTGCTGCTCGCCCTGGTCCTGACGCCGCCGGCGTGGGCCGAGGCGCCGGTCGTTGCCGCTGCCTCTGCCGCACATCCGCCCGGCGCCGCCGTCGCCAGCGGCCATCGCCTGGCCACCGAGGCCGGCCTGCAGATCCTGCGCGAGGGCGGCAACGCGTTCGACGCGGCGGTGGCGGTGTCCTCGACGCTGGCGGTGGTCGAGCCGATCAGCTCCGGCCTGGGCGGCGGCGGCTTCTTCCTGCTGCACGACGCCAAGACCGGCAAGGACGTGATGCTGGACGCGCGCGAAGTCGCGCCGGAATCGGCGACCGCCGACAAGTTCCTGGATGCCAAGGGCGCGCTGGACCGCGACCGCTCGGTCAACGGCCCGTGGTCGGCCGGCATTCCCGGCCTGCCTGCGGCGCTGGTGGAACTGGCGACCAAGCACGGCAAGCTGCCGCTGCAACAGTCGCTGGCGCCGGCGATCCGCATCGCCCGCGACGGCTTCCCGGTGTACCGGCGCATGGCCGAGGGCTACCGGTCGCGGCGCGAGGTGATGGAGCGCTATCCCGGCACCCGCGAGGTGTATCTGCGCAACGGCAAGCCGATCGCCGAAGGCGACCTGTTCAAGCAGCCGGAGCTGGCCAACACGCTGCAGTTGCTGGGCGCCAAGGGCTTCGACGGGTTCTACCGCGGCGCCACCGCCAAGAAGCTGCTGGCCGGGGTCAAGCAGGCCGGCGGCCACTGGACCGCCGAGGAGCTGGCCGGCTACACGGTCAAGCAGCGCACGCCGATCCGGTTCGACTACAAGGGCTGGAGCATCACCACCGCGCCGCCGCCGTCGTCCGGCGGCATCGCCCTGGCCAGCATGCTGCAGATCCTGGAAGGCTACGACCTGAAGGCGATGGACCCGGTGCACCGCACCCACCTGGTGGTGGAGGCGATGCGCCGCGCCTACCGCGATCGCACCTTCTTCCTCGGCGATCCGGACTTCACCGCGGTGCCGCAGCGCGTGCTGCTGAGCAAGGACTATGCGGTCGGCCTGCGCTCGACGATCAATCCGGAGAAGGCCACACCCAGCGATCTGCTGTCGGGCCAGCCGACCCCGCTGGAAGACGACGAGACCACCCATTTCTCGATCATCGACGGCGAGGGCAACCGCGTCGGCGCGACCCAGACCGTGAACCTGCTGTTCGGCTCCGGGCTGATCCCCAAGGGCACCGGCGTGCTGCTCAACGACGAGATGGACGACTTCGCGCTCAAGCCGGGCACGCCCAACGCGTTCGGGGTGATGGGCTACGAAGCCAACGCGCCCAAGCCGGGCAAGCGTCCGCTCAGCTCGATGACGCCGACCTTCATGGAGAACGCCGACAAGACCATCGTGCTCGGCACCCCGGGCGGCAGCCGCATCATCACCATGGTGCTGCTCGGCATCCTCGGCTACGACGACGGCCTGAGTGCGCAGCAGGTCGCCGCGTTGCCGCGCTACCACCACCAGTGGCTGCCGGACGTGATCGAGGCCGAGACCGGCACCTTCGACGCGGCCACCGTGCAGGGCCTGCAGGCGATGGGCCATGCGCTCAAGCTGCCGGGCGACAGCGCCGAGGGCGGCCGCGGTTCCAGCCATGTCTGGGGCAACCTGCAGACGGTGGAGTGGGACAAGCGCAGCAACACGCTCAGCGGCGGCAGCGACCCGCGCAACGAGGTCGGCAGCGCCGAAGTCCTGCAACTGGCAGCGCCGGCGCGCTGAGCCGCCCGCTTTTGCGAATCCCAATCCCGAATCCCGAATCCCTGCAATGAAGCTCTGGTCCATCCAAGGCAACTCCCAGAAACTCGACGGCGGCGCGATGTTCGGCAACGCGCCCAAGGCGATGTGGCAGCAGTGGGCCGCGCCCGACGACGGCAACCGCATCGCGCTGGCCTGCCGCGCGCTGCTGGCGCGCCCGCTGGCCGGCAAGACGGTGCTGTTCGAGACCGGTGTCGGCGCGTTCTTCGCGCCGGCGCTGCGCGAGCGCTACGGGATCCAGGAAGAGCGCCACGTGCTGCTGGAGTCGTTGCACGAGGCCGGCGTCGCGCATACCGACATCGACGTAGTGGTGCTGAGCCACCTGCACTTCGACCATGCCGGCGGGCTGTTGGCGCCATGGCGCGAAGGCGCCGCGCCGGAACTGCTGTTCCCGAACGCGCGCTTCCTGGTCGGCGCGGCGCACTGGCAGCGCGCGCTGCAGCCGCATCCGCGCGACCGCGCCAGCTTCATTCCCGAATTGCCCGGCCTGCTGGAGGCCAGCGGCCGCCTGGAGCTGGTCGACGGCGACTATTCGCACAGCCTGGGCGAGGCGGTGCGTTTCCGTTTCAGCGACGGGCACACGCCGGGGCTGATGCTGGCCGAGATCGTCGGCGCGCAGCAGGTCGAGGGCCAGGCGCATGGCGGCGTCGCCTTCTGCGCCGACCTGATCCCCGGGCGCTCCTGGGTGCATGTGCCGATCACGATGGGCTACGACCGCAACGCCGAACTGCTGATCGACGAGAAGCGCGCGTTCCTGGAAGACGCGCTGGCGCGCAACGTGCACCTGTTCTTTACCCACGACCCGGACTGCGCGCTGGCGCAACTGGCGCGCGACGGCAAGGGCCGTTTCGTCACCACGCACGAGCTGCCGTCGCTGCAGGCGCGGTCGCTGGCGGCTAGGGCGCCAGCCCCGATCGCGTGACAGGCCGCAGGCGCCGCGGCATTCCGGCTGGCGGCTGAAAGCGCGCCGCGCCGCGCTTGCAGCCGTCATCGCGGCCGGCCAGTATCGGCGCATGAACCTGCCTACCGCCTTGCGTTGCCTGCTTCTCGCCTGCCTGGTCGTCGGTGGCTGCGCCTCGCGTTCCGAGGATGCCGCCATGTCGCCGATCCGGCTCAACCAGGTCGGCTATCTGCCGGCCGCCAGCAAGCTCGCGGTGGTGCCCGATGGCCACGGCGACGCCTTCGCGGTCGAACGCGCCGACTCCGGCAAGGTGGTGCTGCGCGGCAGACTGGGGCCGGTGGCGACATGGGCGCCGGCGCAACAGGCGGTGCGCATCGCCGATTTCTCCGCGTTGCGGGAACCGGGCCGCTATCGCCTGCGCGTGGACGGGCTGGCGCCATCGGACAGCTTCGCCATTGCCGCCGACGCCTACGACGCGGTGACGCGCGCGGCACTGAAGGCCTATTACTTCAACCGCGCCAGCACCGCGCTGCCCGGCGAGTACGCCGGCCGCCACGCGCGCGCGGAAGGGCATCCCGACACCCACGTGCTGGTCCATGCCTCGGCGGCCTCGCCGGGACGTCCGGCCGGCACCGCGATCTCCGCGCCGAAGGGCTGGTACGACGCCGGCGACTACAACAAGTACGTGGTCAATTCCGGCATCACCGTGTACACGCTGCTGGCCGCCTACGAACAATTCCCGGCCTACTTCGCCGCGCAGAAGGAAGGCATTCCGGACAGCGGCGGCGGCGTGCCCGACATCCTGCGCGAGGTCGACTGGAACCTGCAGTGGCTGCTGGCGATGCAGGATCCGGGCGACGGCGGGGTCTACCACAAGCTGACCAACCTGGACTTCGGCGGCATGCAGATGCCCGACCAGGCGCGCGCGCCGCGTTACGTGGTGCAGAAGAGCACCGCGGCCACGCTCGACTTCGCGGCGGTGATGGCCCAGGCCAGCCGCATCTACGCCCCGTTCGACGACCGCTTCGACGGCGTGTCCAAGCGCATGCTGCAGGCCTCGCGCCGCGCCTGGGCGTGGGCGCAGGCGCATCCGGATGCGGTCTACCGGCAGCCGGCGGACGTGCATACCGGCGGCTACAACGACGACAAGCTCGACGACGAGTTCGCCTGGGCGGCGACCGAACTGTACCTGGCCACCGGCGAGGACGCGTTCTACGACGCGGCGATGGCGCGCAACGTGCCGGCGAGCGTGCCGAACTGGGGCTCGGTCGGCGGGCTGGCGTGGATGTCGCTGGCGCAGCACCGCACGCGGCTGACCGCGCACGCGGACCAGGCGCGCATCGCGCACGAGATCGACAGCGTGGCCACGCACTTGCTGCATGCCTGGCAGGGCTCGGCGTGGAAAGTGGCGATGGCCCCGGGCGACTTCCATTGGGGCAGCAACAGCACCGCGCTGAACCAGGCGATGCTGCTGCTGCAGGCCTATCGGCTGCAAGGCAAGCCGGAGTACCTGCAGGCCGCGCAGTCGCAGCTGGACTACGTGCTCGGGCGCAACCCGCTGGGCATGTCGTTCGTGACCGGCATCGGCGCGCGTTCGCCGCTGCACATCCACCATCGCATCTCCATCGCCGATGGCGTCGCCCTGCCGGTGCCGGGCCTGCTGGTCGGCGGTCCGCAGCCGGGCCAGCAGGACGCCCGGGAGTGCAAGCACGCCTACGCCTCGTCGTTGCCGGCGCTGTCCTACCTGGACCAGGAATGCAGTTATGCCAGCAACGAGGTGGCGATCAACTGGAACGCGCCGCTGGTGTACGTGAGCGCAGCGCTGCAGAACCTGCAGCGCTGAGCGTGGTGCGCCGGCGGTGCCGGCGCTGCGTGGTGGCCGCCGCGCCGTCGCCTGACGGCTGCATCTCGCTTGCCGATGCTCGCTGCCGCCGCGGCGGCAGCGCGCCGCCGCCGCGAGCGCACTAGGACTGGATCAGGTAAGGCGCGCCGCCGTCGTTGACGCCGATGGCCGGCGCGACATTGCCGAGCCCGACCGCATCCTGCGGCACCAATGCCGTGATCAGCGCCTGGTAGGCCTGGCTGGCCGAATTTTCCCAGTAGGCGAGTTGGCCGAACACGATGCAAGGCGGCGTGCTTCCCGGCGCCAGGCCGGTCTGCAACACGTTCAGTACCGTGGCTACGTCGGCGGCGGTGAACGTTTCGCCAAGGTTGTCGTAGAGGGGGAGATTGATCCCGATCAGGTTGCCGTTGCTCACCACGGCGATGCCCACGCTGGACAGCAAGGTGCTGAACTGCAACAGGGCGCCCTGGTTGTTGCCGCTTTCCAGATCCAGTTGCGCGAATTGCTGCGGGCCGATCGCCAGCGGATTGGAGGCTTGATTGAGGGAATAGCTCATATGCCGTGTCCTGAAGGAAGGAGGGATGCGGCCGGCCCGGCGCGTCCGCGGTGGGACAGCGGGCGCGCCGACGGCGATGCCCGCCGCGGGGGTGCGGACGGAGACCGGGCCGCGGCCGCCGCCTGGGGCGGCGACGGCCATGGCCGCCTTGCCTAGAACGTGGACACGAACGCCTTGTGAGTGCTGCCGCGCGCGGCGGCGGGCTCAACCCACCCGGGTGCCGAAGATGCGGTCGCCAGCGTCGCCGAGGCCGGGCAGGATGTAGCCCTTGTCGTTGAGGTGGTCGTCGATCGCGGCGGTATAGACCTCCACGTCCGGATGCGCCGCTTCCAGCGCGCGCAGTCCTTCCGGCGCGGCGACCAGGAAGATGCCCTTGATCCGCCGCGCGCCGGCGCGCTTGAGCATGTCCACGGTGGCGATCAGGGTGCCGCCGGTGGCCAGCATCGGATCCAGGATCAGCGCGTCGCGTTCCTCCAGGCGGCCGGTGAGGCGCTCGAAGTAGGGCACCGGTTGCAGCGTCTCCTCGTCGCGCTGCAGGCCGACCACGCTGACCCGCGCCGCGGGGATCAGCGCCAGCACGCCCGGCAGCATGCCCAGCCCCGCGCGCAGGATCGGCACCAGGGTGATCTTGGCGCCGGCGATGCGTTGCACCTGGGTGGGGCCGGCCCAGCCGTCCATCGTGTGTGTCTCGGTTTCCAGATCGGCGGTGGCCTCGTAGCCGAGCAGGGTGCCCAGTTCGGTGACCAGTTCGCGGAAGCCCTTGGTGCTCAGTGCGGCATCGCGCAGCAGGCCGATCTTGTGCTGCACCAGGGGATGGCGGACTTCGACGATCTTCATGGGCGCACTCGCAACGGGGGTGCGCACAGTGTGCCGCAGCCGGCTCCGTGGCCGCCAGCTGCCTGTCCGGCGCCGGGGTGTCACTAGCACGCAACGTGTCGGAAATATGTTGTTTCCCAATTCTTAACGTTAGATGGGGATCCGCATCCGTGCATACCGTGCCTAGCAAGACTCCGCTGTTCGTGGCGATCGCGTTCGGCCTGGGCGCCGCCTGCGCCGGCTACGGCGCGCAGGCCGCCGACGCCGCCGATGCGGCGATCGACCTGGAGCGGGTCGAAGTCCGCCCGCAACTCGAGGCCCAGGCCCGCGCGGTGGATCTCAAACGTGGCGCCGACGCGATCCTGGACGCGGTCTCGGCCGACGAGGTCGGCGACTATCCGGACCAGAACGTGGCCGAATCGCTGCAGCGCCTGCCCGGGGTCAGCGTCACCCGCGACCAGGGCGAGGGCCGTTTCGTGGTGGTGCGCGGGCTGGACGCGGCGCTCAACAGCGTCAGCATCGACGGCATCGCCATCGGCACCCCGGAGAGCGACAACCGCGCCGCGCCGATGGACGTGATCCCGTCCGAATCCACCGAGCGGCTGAAGGTGGTCAAGTCGCCGACCCCGGACATGCCCGGCGATGCGATCGGCGGCGCGATCCTGGTCGAGTCGGCCTCGGCGTTCGATCGCGACGGCCGCAGCATCCGCGCCAAGCTCGAGGCCAATCACCAGCAGCTCAGCGGCAAGACCAGCCCCAAGGCCTCGTTCAACTACAGCGACCTGTTCGCCGACGACACGTTCGGGATCGCGCTGGGCCTGAACTACCAGGACCGCGAGTTCGAGTCCGACAACACCGAAGGCGAGTACGACGCGATCGACAACGGCGACCTGGTCATGGTCGAGCAGCAGCGCCGCAAGTACCACATCGACCGCAAGCGCATCGGCGCCAATCTCAACCTGGACTGGCATCCGGACCAGGACAACCGCTACTACCTGCGCACGCTGTTCAGCAGCTTCAAGGATGCCGAGACCCGGCAGAACACGGTGATCTCCTTCGACGCCGACGACATCCAGGCCAACGGCGACGGCACCTACTCGGCGCCGGTGGACAAGCTGTCCAAGCGGGTGCGCTACCGCACCAAGCAGCAGGACACGCTGGCGGCGAGCTTCGGTGGCGAGAACAACCTGGGCGGCGCGGTGCTGGACTACCAGGCCGGCTATACCAAGACCCGCGAGCGGGTGAACGACGAGAAGGAGGCGCGCTTCAAGTACGACGGCGACGATCTCGACGCGACCATCGACCAGAACGGCCGCCTGCCGACCATCGGCCTGTCCGGCGACGACTGGGTGTCCAACGGCAACTACGTGTTCGACAAGTTCGTGCTCTCGCCCGGCCGCACCGACGACGACGAATACAGCGCAAAGATCAATGTGCGCTTCGACGCCGACAACGCCAGCTACAAATTCGGCCTGCTCGGGCGCTGGCGCGACCGCGACGTGGACAAGAACGAGAGCGAGCTGTCCGAAGGTCCCGACATCGACCTGGCCGACTGGACCGTGGCGCCGCCCGAACACCGCCACAACAGCCTGGGCCAGGCGTTGAGTTCCTCGGCGATGCGCGCCTACTGGGCGCGCAACGGCAGCCAGTACAGCGCCGACGACGGCGATGTCGGCAGCAATGCGGTCGGCGCGTTGTCGGAGGACTACGTCGCCAAGGAGGACGTGCTGGCCGCGTATGCGATGGGCACCCGGGATATCGGCGCGTTGCGGGTGATCGCCGGCGTGCGCGTGGAGAGCACCCGGTTCAAGGCCAGCGGCTACCAGGTCGACGTCGGCGACGACGGCGAGTCGTTCGCGGCCAGCGCGCTGCAGGCCAGCAGCAGCTACACCAATGTGTTGCCGGGCCTGCACCTGCGCTGGAACGGCGGCGAGGACTGGTCGCTGCGCGCGGCGCTGAACAAGACCGTGTCGCGGCCCGGCTTCGGCCAGGTCGCGCCGCATGCGACCATCAACAACGACGACGAGGAAGTGGAACTGGGCAATCCGAACCTGGATCCCTACGCGTCGACCAACCTCGACCTGTCGTTCGAGCGCTACCTGGGCAAGACCGGCATCGTCTCGCTGGGCCTGTTCGGCAAGTCGATCGACGGCTACATCGTGGACACGGTGATCGACAACGCGCCGGCCTACGCCGGTTACGACGTCAGCATGGCGATCAACGGCAAGCGCGCCAAGGTCTACGGCGCCGAGTTCAACTGGCAGCAGCAGTTCGCGTTCCTGCCGGAAGGCTGGAACGGCCTGCTCGGCGGCGTCAGCGGCACCTGGCTGCATACCGAGTTCGACCCGGGCCTGGACGATCGCGAAGGCGAGAACTTCACCTTGCCGCGCGCCTCCAGGAACGTCTATACCGCCTTCCTCGGCTACGAACGCGACGGTTTCTCCACCCGGCTCTCGGCGGTGTACCGCAGCGCGTACCTCGACGAGCTGGGCAAGGCCCGCGACTACGATATCTTCGTGGCGCCCAACACCCAGCTCGATTTCAGTCTCGATTACCAGGTGACCGACACTGTGCAGTTGTACTTCGACGCCTCCAACCTGCTCGACAAGCCGCTGGAGCGCTACCAGGGCACGCGTGCGCACACCCAGCAGTACGAGGAATACGGCCGCACCTTCGCCGTCGGCGTGCGGGTGAAGCTGTGACCGGTGCGCACTCGATGCTGCGCCTGGGGGCGCTCGCACTGGCCTGCGGGCTGCTCGTGGCCTGTGCCAACACGCGGTCGACCGGCGCGGCGGCGGCACCTGTCGCTACGCCCGTCGCCAAGCCGGCAGCGGCCGACCGCGAACCGGACGAGGGCGCGCAACACGATCCGTTGCTGAGCGAGGCCAAGCTGCCGCATGAGGTGATCGCAGAAGCGTTCCTCACCGCGTCCACCCCGGCCGACAACCTCGATTCGCCGGCCAGCTGGACCGCCCCGCAGGGCCAGCGTTGGATCATCACCACCGCCAAGAAGAGCGGCGAGCTGGTGGTGTTCGACGGCGACAGCGGCCAGCGCCTGCGCACCGTCGGCGGCAAGGGCGCCGCGCCCGGGCAGATGGACCGGCCCAACGGCATTGCCGTGGTCGGCGACCTGGCGTTGGTGGTCGAGCGCGACAACCATCGCGTGCAGGCCTTCTCGCTGCCGGACTTCGCCTCGGTCGCGCTGTTCGGCGCCGAGGATCTGAAGAAGCCGTACGGGCTGTGGGCGCAGCCGAAGGACGGCGGCATCGAGGTCGTCGTCAGCGACAACTACATGCTCGGCGCGGACGAGGAAACCGTGCCGCCGCTGGCGCAGCTGGGCCAGCGCTTCCGCCGCTACCAGCTGCGCAGGCAAGGCCAGGCCTGGACCGCGACGCTGACCCAGACCTTCGGCGAGACCTCCGCGGCCGGCGCGATCCGTATCGCCGAATCGGTGTACGCCGATCCGGCGCACGACCGCCTGCTGCTGGCGGAGGAAGACGTGGCCAGCGGCACCCGCCTGCGCGAATACGGCCTGGCCGACGGCAAGTACCGCGGACGCGACATCGGCGCCGACCTGTACAGGGCGCAGGCCGAGGGCATCGCGCTGCTGAGCTGCGCCGACGGCAGCGGCTACTGGATCGGCACCGACCAGTTCAAGGACCGCAGCCTGTTCCACGTGTTCGACCGGCAGACGCTGGCGCATGTCGGCGCCTTCGCCGGCAAGGTCACCGCCAACACCGACGGCGTGTGGCTGGATCAGCGCGGCGACAGGCGCTTCCCGCAGGGCGTGTTCTATGCCTTGCACGACGACCAGGCGGTGGCCGCGTTCGACTGGCGCGACATCGCGCGCAGCTTGCGGCTGAAGGAGTGCGCGCGCTGAGGTGGATGGCGATCTGCCGCGCAACCCGCGCGCAGATCGCCCTTGGCCGGCACCACGCGCTGCCGTAGCCGATCGATCGGTTTCGTTCGGATCGGTGGCGCTATGAGGTGCGGTCGAATCGTCCGGGGGATGCCGCGCTCGCGCGACTCACTGCGCCAGGCGGTAGAGCAGGAACGCCGCCAGTGCCAGCAGCGCCCAGCACAGCAGGCCGACCCCGATCACCGCGTCGTCGCTGGCGATCAGGCTGCCGCTGGCGTTGCGGTAGAACAGCGGCTGGCCGTGACGGCGTTTGCCGGGCCGCCGCGGTGGCCGGTCGCGGCGGGCTTCGGCGCGGATCCAGCCCAGCGACAGCACCGGCAGCAGCAGGCGGCCGCTCCAGTAGCCGAACAACTGCAGGACGAGTTCGAACAGCGGCCGGGCGATCGCCTCGGCCAGTTCCTGCACCATGTGCCAGCCGGCCTTAAGCGGCGGCCGCCTGCGCCAGGCGCGGGCCCTCGCGCAGCGCGCGGCCGATCAGGCCGACCAGCAGGTCCAACTCGTCGCTGTCCATCGCGAAATGCGGGGTGAAGCGCAGCGAGTTCTCGCCGCCGTGGATCACGTTGACCCCGTGCTGGCGCAGCCATTCCTCGGTGGAGCCGGCGCCGTAGCACTTGAACTGCGGCGCCAGCGCGCAGGAGAACAGCAGCCCGGTGCCCTGCACCTGGGTGATCAGCCCGCCGAGCTCGCTCTTGAGCTTCTCCAGTTTCTGTACCGCCTCGGCGCCGCGCGCGCGGATGTTGGCGCGTACCTGCGGGGTCAGCTGCGCCAGCGTGGCGCTGGCCACGTCCAGCGCGCGCGGGTTGCTGGTCATGGTGTTGCCGTAGGTGCCCTTGCGGTACAGCTGCGCGGCATGTTCGGTCACCGCCAGCACCGACAGCGGGTACTGCGCGGCGTTGAGCGCCTTGGAATAGGTTTCCATGTCCGGCGGATCGAGCTGTTCGAAGCCGGGGTAGTCCACCACCGACAGCACGCCGTGGGCGCGCAGCCCGGCCTGGATCGAATCGACCAGCAGCAGGCTGCCGTGGGCGCGTGTGAGTTCGCGCGCGGCGGCGTAGAACGCCGGCGGCAGCGCGCGGCCCGGGTCGCCTTCGCCCATCACCGGCTCCAGGAACACCGCCTCGACGAACCAGCCGTGCTGCTCGGCGTCGGCGAACGCCCGACGCAGGGCCTCCACGTCGTAGGGCGCGATCGCGATCACCGAATCCTCGCCGCGATAGCTGGCCAGGTGCTGCACGTAGGCCTTGCGGCTGGAATCGGAATACAGGCCCGGCCGGTCGGTACGGCCGTGGAAGCTGCCCTTGACCACGATGCGCTTGATCCTGGCGCCGGCATGGCGCGCGCCCGGATCGGTCTGCAGCTTGGCGTTGATGTCGGCGATACGCGCGGCCAGGCCCACCGCTTCGGAGCCGGAGTTGAGGCACATGAACTTGCTGTACGGACAGCCGCCGCGCTGCTGGCCGATCTCGGCGCGCAGCGCGCGGTCGAAGCGCAGCTGCGACAGGCTCGGGGTCATCACGTTGGCCATCGCCTGCGGCCGCGCCATCGCTTCCAGCACCGCGTCCGGGGTGTGGCCGAAGCCGAGCATGCCGTAGCCGCCGGCGTCGTACAGCACCGCGCCCTTCAGCGTGACCACCCACGGCCCGCGCGCGGCCAGCGCCACGTACGGGGTCACCGCGTCGTCGGCGTAGAAATTGACGAAGCCGGCCTGCAGCGTGCGGATCTGCTCGACCTCGTCCAGTTCGAGCAGGTCGGCGAACTCCGCGGCCAGGCGCGCATGGTCCGCGGCGGCGGCCTCGATCGCGGCGCCCAACTGCGGGTGCGAGGCGGCCAGGCGGTCGATGCTGGCATCGTCCAGGCCGGCGGTCAGGCGTTCGCCGGCATGGGCGCGCAGCGGGGCGAGGGGGCCGAGTACGGACATGCGGGATCTCCTGGAGGCGGGTCGTCTAGCGATAGACCTTCTATTATCAGGACCGGATCGTCGATTGGCAGAGTTGATTTGTGCAGGAAATCGGATAATTTCGTCGATTCGACGAAATCCGGCCGCGCATGAAGATCACGTCCTCCGACGAACGCCTGCTCTCGCTGCTGCGCGAGGACGCCCGCGCCTCCACCGCGCAGATCGCCCGCAAGCTCGGCCTGTCGCGCACCACCGTGCAGAGCCGGATCGAGCGGCTGGAACGCGAGGGGGTGATCTGCGGCTATACGGTGCGCACCCGCGGCGACTTCGAGCAGGGCCACATCCGCGCGCACATCCTGATCACCGTGCTGCCGAAGAAGATGACCTCGGTGGTCAAGGCGCTGCGCGAGATCGACGAGATCCGCGTGCTGCACTCGGTCAGCGGCTCCTACGACCTGATCGCGCTGGGCGTGGTGCCGGGAGTCAACGACATGGACGTGCTGACCGACCGCATCGGCGCAGTGGATGGGGTGGAGCGCACCACCTCCTCGATCATCTTGTCGACCAAGTTCGAGCGGTGAAAAGGCCGGGATTGGGGATTCGGGATTGGGGATTCGCAAAAGCGCAGTGCCTGCTCCGCTTTACCCAATTCCCAATCCCGAATCCCCAATCCCGGCCCTCCAGCTACAATGACCGGCCACCTGCACTGTGATACGCCGGCCTTGAAGAAGTCCGATTTCCGCTACGAGCTGCCCGAGGAACTGATCGCGCAGGCGCCTCTGGCCGAACGTTCCGCCAGCCGCCTGCTGCTGGTGCCGCCGGCGCCGGCGCCGTTCGCCGATCGCCAGGTGCGCGATCTGCCCGAGCTGTTGCAGCCGGGCGATCTGCTGGTGTTCAACGATACCCGGGTGATCCCGGCGCGGCTGTTCGGCAACAAGAGCAGCGGCGGTCGCGTGGAGATCCTGATCGAGCGCCTGCTCGGCGGCCAGCGCGCACGCGCGCAGCTGGGCGTGAGCAAGTCGCCCAAGGCCGGGGCCCGCATCGTCCTGGATGCCGGTGGCGAGGCCGAGGTGCTGGACCGCGATGGCGAGTTCTACGTGCTGCAATTCCACGTGCCCGACACGCTGGAAGCGTGGCTGCAACAGGCCGGGCGCCTGCCGTTGCCGCCGTACATCCGCCGCGACCCCGGACTGGACGACCGCGAACGCTACCAGACCGTGTTCGCGCGCGAGGCCGGCGCGGTCGCCGCGCCGACCGCCGGCCTGCATTTCGATGCGCCGTTGCTGGAGGCGCTGCAGGCGCGCGGCGTGAGCGTCGGCCATGTCACCCTGCACGTGGGCGCAGGCACCTTCCAGCCGGTGCGGGTTGAGGCGCTCGCGCAGCACGTGATGCACCGCGAATGGCTCAACGTCGGCGCCAGCCTGGTCGAGCAGGTGCGGCGCACGCGCGCCGCCGGCGGCCGCGTGATCGCCGTCGGGACCACGGTGGTGCGCGCGCTGGAGAGCGCATCGAAGGACGGCGAGCTGCATCCGTTCGCCGGCGAAACCCAGATCTTCATCCTGCCCGGCTACCGCATCCGCAGCGTCGATGCGATGGTCACCAACTTCCATCTGCCGGAAAGCACGCTGCTGATGATGGTCTCGGCCTTCGCCGGCCGCGAACGCATCTTCGACGCGTACCGGCATGCGATCGAACAGCACTACCGCTTCTTCAGCTATGGCGATGCGATGTTGCTGTGGGGCCGGGATTGGGGATTGGGGATTGGAGATTCGTAGAAGCACACTCTTACCCGTCACCGCCCGTGCGTTTGCCAATCCCGAATCCCGAATCCCGAATCCCGAATCTCGAATCCCGAATCTCGAATCTCGAATCTCGAATCTCGAATCCCGAATCCCGAATCCCGAATCCCGGCCTTTCAATGTCCCGATTGCAGTTCCAGCTAGACACCACCGACGGCGCCGCGCGCCGCGGCCGCCTGACCTTTCCGCGCGGCACGGTGGAGACCCCGGCGTTCATGCCGGTCGGGACCTACGGTTCGGTCAAGGGCGTGCTGCCCGAGCAGATCAAGGCGCTGGGCGCGCAGATCATCCTCGGCAATACCTTCCACCTGTACCTGCGGCCGGGGCTGGACGTGATCGGCGACCACGGCGGTCTGCACGGCTTCGCCCGCTGGGACGGGCCGATCCTGACCGATTCGGGCGGTTTCCAGGTGTTCTCGCTGGCGCACCGGCGCAAGATCAGCGAGCAGGGGGTGACCTTCGCTTCGCCGACCGACGGCGCCAAGGTGTTCCTGGGCCCCGAGGAGAGCATGCGGATCCAGAAGGTGCTCGACTCGGACATCGTGATGATCTTCGACGAGTGCACCCCGTACCCGGCCACCGAGGACGTGGCGCGCCGCTCGATGGAGCTGAGCCTGCGCTGGGCGCAGCGCTCGCGCGATGCGCACGAGGCCTTGAGCAACGACGCCGCGCTGTTCGGCATCGTCCAGGGCGGCGTGCATGCGGACCTGCGCACGCGCTCGATCGAGGGCCTGCAGGCGATCGGCTTCGACGGCTACGCGATCGGCGGGCTGGCGGTGGGCGAGCCGGAGCACGAGCGCAACGCGATGCTCGAACACCTGCATCCGCGGCTGCCGGCCGACCGGCCGCGCTACCTGATGGGGGTAGGGCGGCCGGAGGACCTGGTCGAGGGCGTGGCCCGCGGCGTGGACATGTTCGACTGCGTGATGCCGACCCGCAACGCGCGCAACGGCCACTATTTCACCTCGTTCGGCACCGTACGCATCCGCAACGCCCGCTACGAGCGCGACCTGGCGCCGATCGAGCCGGGCTGCGGCTGCCACGCCTGCAGCGGCGGCTATACCCGCTCCTACCTGCGCCATCTGGACCGCTGCAACGAGATGCTGGCGCCGATGCTGGGCACCCTGCACAACCTCTGGTACTACCAGAAACTGATGGCCGACATGCGCGCGGCGATCGCCGCGGGAACCTTTGCCCAGTTCCGGCGGTCCTTCTATGCGGCACGCGGGGTGGAAGCAACGCCACTCCCATCGGAGCAGGGATAAAGCCCCTCTCCCCCCGGGAGAGGGGTTGGGGTGAGGGTACGGGGCGCAGCCTCGCGGGCATCGAAAGCACACGAGGCTGCGCCCGTACCCTCATCCGCCGCTGCGCGGCACCTTCTCCCGGTGGGAGAAGGGGGGGGCTGCGGCCTGCTTCAGTAAGTGGCGGTGGCCTGTCGTAGCGGGAATAAGCCCCTCTCCCGTCGGGAGAGGGGTTGGGGTGAGGGTACGGGCGCAGCCTCTTGGGCATCGAAAGCACACGAGGCTTAGCCGGACCCTTATCCGCTGCTGCGCGGCATCTTCCTCCGAGAACGGGGCCATGGTCCCAAGGGGAGAAGGCAGGGCGCGACGGTCGTTCCGGGGGTAAGGGGAGATCGTGGCATAATCGGCGGCTGCTTGCCGCCTCCGGCGACAAACCAGCAGCCCGCGCCTTCGCCGGCGACGGGCTGCCCAAACCATAGGACACACCGATGAACCCGCTCGATTTCCTGATTCCCGTAGCCCAGGCGCAGACCGCCGGTGCCGCTCCTGCCGCTGGCGGCGGCATGCAGATGTTCCTGCTGCCGATCATCCTGATCGCGGTGATGTACTTCGTGATGATCCGCCCGCAGATGAAGCGGCAGAAGGAGCACAAGTCGATGCTCGACAAGCTCGGCCGCGGCGACGAGGTCATCACCTCCGGCGGCGTGGCCGGCGTGGTCACCGACATCGGCGACAACTTCATCACCGTGGAAATCGCCGACAACGTGCGCATCCGCGTGCAGAAGGGCGCCATCGGCAACGTGCTGCCCAAGGGCACGCTGAAGTCCGCCTGATCCATTTCTCTTACTGCTAGGCGCGGCGCCGGCGTGGCGTCGCGCGGGGTCCTGCAATGCTCGAGTTTCCGCGCTGGAAGTATTTCCTCATCCTGATCGTGCTGGCGTTCAGTGCGTTGTACGCGCTGCCCAACGTCTACCAGAAGGACCCCTCGGTACAGATCACCGCCAGCCGCGGCGGCCAGCTCGACGAGGCCCTGCGCGAGCGGGTCAGCGCCGAGCTGAAGGCGGCCGGGATCACTCCCAAGTCGGTGGCCAAGGAGGGCGACAGCCTGATGGTGCGCCTGCCGAGCCTGCAGGCGCAGACCCGCGCCAACGACATCCTGCGCCAGCAGGTGGGCGAGAACTACACGGTGGCGCTGAACCTGGCCTCGACCGTGCCGCAGTGGCTGTCGGCGATCGGCGGCAAGCCGATGGTGCTGGGCCTGGACCTGGTCGGCGGCGTGCACTTCGCGCTGCAGGTGGACCAGAAGGCGGCACTGGACAAGCGCCTGGACGCCTTCGCCGAGGACATCCGCACCACGCTGCGCGACAGCCGCATTGCCTACCGCTCGGTCGAGCGCCGTGCCGACAACAGCATCCAGGTCGGCCTGGGCGAGGGCGCCGACGTCAACGCCGCGCGTGCCGCGCTGGCCAAGGCGCAGCCGACGCTGAGCTATGCCGTATCCGGGCAGACCATCGCGGTCAGCGTGCCCGACGCCGAGCTCAAGCAGATCGCCGCCGGCGCGATCGAGCAGAACCTGACCACGCTGCGCAACCGCGTCAATCAGCTGGGCGTGGCCGAGCCGATCATCCAGCGCCAGGGCGAAGACCGCATCGTGGTCGAACTGCCGGGCGTGCAGGACACCGCCGAGGCCAAGCGCATGATCGGCGCCACCGCCACGCTGGAGTTCCGCGGCGTGGTCGAGGGCAATGCCGAGGACGCGGTGCGCACCGGCAACATCCCGCCGGAAGCCAAGGTGTTCCGCCTGCGCGACAGCGGCGCCCCGGTGCTGCTGAACAAGCGCGTGCTGGTGTCCGGCGACCAGATGGTCAACGCCACCGTCAGCAACGACCAGAACGGCCTGCCGGCGGTGTCGGTCACGCTCAACAACGTCGCCGGCCAGCGCATGTTCGACTACACCAGCGCCAACACCGGCAAGCTGATGTCGGTGGTCTACATCGAGCGCATCCCGACCGTGAGCATGGTCGACGGCAAGGAAGTGCGCAGCGTGCGGGTCAAGGAAGAAGCCCTGGCGCCGACCCGCATCGCCGGCGTGTTCGGCAAGAACTTCCAGACCACCGGCCTGGAGAAGGTCGAGGCCGAGAATCTGGCCAAGCTGCTGCGCGCCGGTTCGCTGGCCGCGCCGATGGACTTCGTCGAGGAATACGTGATCGGCCCGAGCCTGGGTGCGGAGAACGTCGAGCGCGGCGTCACCGCGGTGCTGTACGCGTTCCTGTTCACCCTGGTGTTCTTCGGCGTGTACTACCGCATGTTCGGCGCGATCACCTCGGTGGCGCTGCTGATGAACCTGCTGATCGTGGTCTCGGTGATGTCGCTGTTCGGCGCCACCATGACCTTGCCCGGCTTCGCCGGCCTGGCCCTGTCGGTCGGCCTGTCGGTGGACGCCAACGTGCTGATCAACGAACGTATCCGCGAGGAGCTGCGGCTGGGCGTCCCGCCGAAGTCGGCGATCGTGGCCGGCTACGACAAGGCGGGCGGCACCATTCTCGACGCCAACCTCACCGGCCTGATCGTCGGCGTGGCCCTGTATGCGTTCGGGACCGGCCCGCTGAAGGGATTCGCGTTGACCATGATCATCGGCATCTTCGCTTCGATGTTCACCGCGATCACCGTGTCGCGCGCGCTGGCGACGCTGATCTACAGCCGTCGCAAGAAGCTCAAGTCGCTGGCGATCTGAGCCGCACGCGAATCCTTCGCACGACCCTGCGCATCGCTGCGCAGGGGATGAACAATGCGAGTCCTTCGCAAGAGCCCGCCCATCGATGTGCGGGGTCCAAAAAATTGAAGAGCATGTCTCCATGAAAATCTTCCCGCTTCATCTGATCCCGAACGACACCAAGATCGACTTCATGCGTTGGCGGCGTCCGACCCTGGTGCTGATGCTGGTGCTGGCGGTGGCGTCGCTCGGGGTGATCTTCGCCAAGGGCTTCAACTACGCGTTGGAATTCACCGGCGGCGCGCTGGTGCAGACCAGCTTCCAGAAGCCGGTGGACATCGACCATGTGCGCGAGCAGCTGGCCACCGCCGGCTTCGAGAACGCGCAGGTGCAGAACGTCGGCAGCGGCAACGAGATCGTGATCCGCCTGCAGCCGCAGGGCGAGCACAACAACGAGGACGTGACCAAGAACCTCGCCGAGCAGGTGCGCAAGGCGGTGACCACCGCGGAGAACCCGGCGACGGTGAAGCCGGGCGAATTCGTCGGCCCGCAGGTCGGCAAGGACCTGGCGCTGAACGGCGTCTACGCGACCTTGTTCATGCTGGTCGGCTTCCTGATCTACATCGGCTTCCGCTTCGAGTGGAAGTTCGCGGTGGTGGCCAGCCTGACCGCGCTGTTCGACCTGCTGGTGACGGTGGCCTACATCTCGCTCACCGGCCGCGAGTTCGACCTGACCGTGCTGGCCGGCCTGCTATCGGTGATGGGCTTTGCGATCAACGACATCATCGTGGTGTTCGACCGCGTGCGCGAGAACTTCCGCAGCCTGCGCGTGGAGCCGGTGGAAGTGCTGAACCGCTCGATCAACCAGACCCTGTCGCGCACGGTGATCACCGCGGTGATGTTCTTCCTGTCGGCGCTGGCGCTGTACCTGTACGGCGGCAACTCGATGGAAGGCCTGGCGCTGACCCACATGATCGGCGCGATCATCGTGGTGGTGTCCTCGGTGATCGTGGCGGTGCCGCTGCTGTCGATCGGCCCGTTCCAGGTCACCAAGCAGGACCTGCTGCCCAAGACCAAGGACGTCGAGGCGTTGGCGCGTAGGCCCTGAGGGGCCGGGATTAGGGAGTCGGGATTGGGGATTCGCAAGAGCGGGTTCCCGGTTCTGTAACGAAAAAGCCGCGCATCTGCGCGGCTTTTTCGTTTTGGGAAGAGGAGAAGGTCAGCGATGGGTGCCGCTCTTGCGACTCCCCAATCCCGACTCCCCAATCCCGGCCCCATCAAAACTTCGCGTCGAACTCCGCCGCATACCCCGTATTGACGATCAGCTTCTGCAGCGCTTCGCTGACCTTGATGTTGCCGGCCACGATCTGGTACTGCGGGGTGCCGCGGTCGTCGATGCGGCCCGGGGTGGCGCCCTTGAAGTCGGTGATGCGACCGCCGGCCTCGCGCACCAGCAGCACGCCGGCGGCGATGTCCCAGGCCTTCACCCCGGCCTCGAAGTAGGCGTCGGTGCGGCCGCAGGCCACGTAGGCCAGGTCCAGCGCGGCCGAGCCGGTGCGGCGGATGTCCTCGGCCTGCACCATCAGCGCGTCCACGCACTTGAGCTGGGCGCTGGTGCGCTTGCGCTCGCGCGGGGCGAAGCCGGTGTTGACCATGGCGCCGTTCAGTTCCTTGCGCTCGCTGACGCGGATGCGGCGGTCGTTGAGCACCGCGCCGTTGCCGCGGCTGGCGGTGAACAGCTCGTTGCGCAGCGGATCGAAGATCACCGCGTCGATCGGCTCGCCGTTTTCGACCAGGGCGATCGACACGCAGTAATGCGGGAAGCCGCGCAGGTAGTTGCTGGTGCCGTCGAGCGGGTCGATCACCCACATGTAGCGGCCGCCGCCCTGCACGCCGCCTTCCTCGCCCATCACCCCGTAGTCGGGATAGGCGCGGCGCAGTTCCTTGACGATCACCTTCTCCGCATCGGCATCGACTTCGCTGGCGTAGTCCATGCGGTCCTTCTGCACCACGTTCAGTGCTTCCAGCCGGTTGATGTGGCGCAACAGCACATTGCCGGCGAGGCGGGCGGCCTTGACCATGACGGTGACGGCGGGTTTTTGCATGGCAACGGCTCCCGAGAGGGCGGAGAAGGATCTGGCGGAGGAAAAGAACAGTCCGGCGCGAAGGCCGGCCGCACAGTTTACCATCTACGCCCCGTTCGCTCCGCATCTTCCTGCCATGACCGCATCCGCCCGCATCCGCTTCGTCCTGGTCGGTACCCAGCACCCCGGCAATATCGGGGCGGCGGCGCGGGCGATGAAGACCATGGGCCAGGCGCGGCTGGTGCTGGTGGCGCCGGAGCGCGCGCTCGACGAGGACGGCTACCGGCGCTCGGCCGGCGCCGAGGACGTGCTGCAGCAGGCGCCGGTGCTGGCTACCCTGGCCGAGGCGGTCGCCGACTGCCAACTGGTGCTCGGCTGCACCGCGCGCAGCCGGCGGGTGTCGCTGGAAGAACTGCTGCCGGCGGACGGTGCGCAGCGGCTGGTGAGCGCCGCCGCCGAGCAGGCCGAGGTGGCGCTGGTGTTCGGGCGCGAGCGCACCGGCCTGACCAACGAGGAACTGCAGCTGTGCCACGCGGCGGTGCACATTCCCTCCGATCCCGCATTCAGTTCGCTCAACCTGGCCGCGGCGGTGCAGGTGCTGGCCTACGAACTGCGCCTGGCGTTGCTGCGCGGCGAGGCCGCGGCGCCGGCCGCCGCGGAACCCGGTTTCCGCGAGGCGCCAGCCAGCCATGCGCAGCTGGAGGGCCTGTTCGGGCAGTTGGCCGACACGCTGGACGACATCGACTTCCACAAGGGCCGCGCGCCGGATTCGGCGATGCGCAAGCTGCGCCGGCTGTTCCTGCGCAACGCGCTGACCGAGCAGGAAGTGCGGCTGCTGCGCGGCATCCTGTCCGATGCGCAGCGCATGGCGCGGCTGGCGGGCCAGGCGCGCAGTTAGTTTCGTGACCCGGGACCCGGCAAAGCGGGGATTCCGGTCGTCGGCGACGGATCGCTTGTCGCAGCGCACCGCAAGTTCTCTCGCTTGCCGCGCCATGACCGCCCCGAATCCCCAATCCCAAATCCCCAATCCCGGCGTCACCAGCTGTCGCCGGCTGACGCTTTCGGCTAGGCTTACAGCCTCTACATGGGGAATGTGGTTTGCAAAATCCGCGGTGGCGTTTCGTCATGGTGTGGCTGGCGCTGGCGATCTGCTGGCCTGGGCTGGCGCACGCGCGTCCGACGGTGCTGGTCCTGGGCCGCATCAGCGACAACCCCAAGGCCCATTACGAGCAGTTGAAGCCGTTGCTGGACTACGTGGTGCCGCGCATGCGCGATGTCGGCATCACCTCCGGGCAGATCCTGATGGCCCGCGACAGCCAGCAGATGAGCAGCTACCTGCGCCGCGGCCGCGTCGACTGGGTCACCGAGACCGCGGCCACCGCGATGGCGCTGCAACAGCGCGGCGGGGTGCGGCCGCTGCTGCTGACCGAGCGCAACGGCGTGCGCGAGTACCACACGGTGTTCTTCGTGCGCCGCGACGGGCCGGTGCACACCCTGCACGACCTGCAGGGCCGCACCCTGGCGCTGCAGAGCACCTTGTCCACCAGCGCCTACCTGGTGCCGATGATGACCCTGTTCGAGCACGATCTGCATCCGGAGATCCTGCTCTCGCCGAAGGATCAGGCCTCGGTGAACACGGTCGGCTACGTGTTCGCGCGCTCCGAGCTCAACATCGCCTCCTATGTGCACAAGCACCTGGTCGACGCCGGCGCGCTGAGCAACCTGGACTGGGACGACGACCGCCGCGTGCCGCCCGCGTTCCGCCGCGATTTCCGGGTGATCTACCGCACCGAGCCGTTCCCGCGCGCGGTGGAGATGGTGCGCAGCGACCTGGCCTCGCCGGTGGAGGCGCGTCTGCGCGAGGTGTTGCTGGAAGCCGCCGACGACCCGCAGGGCAGCGCCGCGCTGCACAAGTTCTTCGGCACCTCCGGCTTCTACCCGGTCGATCCGGCCTCGCAGAAGCGGCTGGACCAGCTGCGTGCCGGCGTTGCGCAGGTCAAGCTGGAAGTCGAATGAAGAGGCTGCGTTTCGGACTGCAGGCCAGGTTCCTGCTGGCGATGGGCGTGGCCGCGTTGCTGATCATGGCGATCCTGGCGTTGATGCTGGAGCGGCAGGCGGCGATGCAGAACGAGGTGCGCACGCTCAGCGGCAACGTGATCCATGGCCTGTTCGACCGCAGCATGCGCACCCGCGGCGAAACGCTGGCGCGGCAGCTGTCCGATTCGCTGGCCAATCCGGTGTACTACTCGGACCTGGACGCGATCGGCACCCAGGTGCGCGCGGCGCTGGGCTACGTGGCGGTGGCCTACGTGCTGGTGTACGACGCCGACGGCCGCCTGATCCACGACGGCAGCGACGATCTGCCCGGCTACGGCCAGCGCATGCGCGGCCCGATGGCCGATGCGGCGATCAAGGCCAACGGCCTGCTGGCGCAGGAATCCGACGAGATCCTGGACGTGTCGATGCCGATCATGATCGGCGACCAGCGCGTGGGCGGGGTGCGCGTGGGCATGTCCTGGACGCGGGCGCTGGTCTACGAGCGCAAGGCCGGCGAGAACCTGGACGAACGCCTGGATGCGCTGGGCAAGCGCCATCTGGGCTGGCTGTTGCTGCTGCTGGCGGCGCTGGGGCTGACCGCGGTGATGGTGGCGATCTATGTGCAGCGCACGCTGGTGGCGCCGGTGCGCTGGCTGGCCGCGGCCGCGCGCCAGATCGAGGCCGGCGACTACGTGGTGGAGCGCCGCGACAGCGGCCGCCACGACGAGGTCAGCGAACTGCTGCGTGCGTTCGGGCGCATGAGCGAGGCGATCGCGCGCCACGACCGCGACGTGCGCCACATGGCCTATACCGATGCCCTGACCGGGCTGACCAACCGGCTCGCGTTCCGCGAAGCGCTGGACCACCGCATGCTGTCGGCGCGCGCCTCGCACCGGCGCCTGGCGCTGCTGTTCGCCGACATCGACGACTTCAAGCGGATCAACGACACCCTCGGCCACGAGGCCGGCGACGAGGCGCTGCTGCAGTTCGCGCGGCGCATCCAGCTGGCGGTGGATCAGCTGGGCGGGCACGACGCGCTGCTGGCGCGCTTCGGCGGCGACGAGTTCGTGATCCTGGTCGAGGACGAGCACGTGGTGCAGGTCGCCACCGGCCTGGCCGAGCGCCTGGTGCAGGAACTGCGCGAGCCGCTGCGGATCCAGGACCGCGAGGTGTTCATGGGCACCTCGATCGGCATCACCGTCTACCCCGGCGATGCCGAGGACGCCTCGGCGCTGTTGAAGAACGGCGACATCGCGATGTACCAGGCCAAGCTGGCCGGCAAGAACTGCCACCGTTTCTACAGCCGCGCGATGGACTATGCGGTGGAACGGCGCGTGCATATGGAGCACGAGTTGCGCGGCGCCTGGGACCGCGACGAATTGAAGCTGGTGTACCAGCCGATCTTCCGCACCCTGGACCGGCGCATGGTCGGCGTGGAAGTGCTGTTGCGCTGGCAGCATCCGGCGCTGGGCACGATCTCGCCGACGGTGTTCATCGACGTGGCCGAGCAGAGCGGATTGATCGAGAGCATCGGCCCCAAGGTGCTGCGTGCGGCCTGCATGGAGGCCACGCAATGGCAGCGCTTCGACGGCAGCCGCGACCTGTTCGTATCGGTCAACGTGTCGCCGCGGCAGCTGCGCAGCGGCGACCTGCCGGAAATCGTCGCCGACTGCCTGCGCGAATCCGGGCTGCCGGCGGCGCAGCTGCACCTGGAACTGACCGAGACCGCGGTGATCGGCGACGAGCTGCAGGCCGCGAGCATGCTGGCGCGGTTGCATCGCACCGGGGTCAAGGTGTGGCTGGACGACTTCGGCACCGGCTTCTCCGGGCTGAGCCACCTGCGCCAGGTGCCGGTGGACGGGGTCAAGATCGACAAGAGCTTCGTCGCCGACCTGCAGCGCGATCCCGACGACCTGGCCCTGACCACCGCGATCATCGCCATGGCGCATTCGCTGGGCATCACCGTGGTCGCCGAGGGCATCGAGCAGGAAGTGCAGTTCGAACTGCTGCGCGAGCGCGGCTGCGAACTGGGGCAGGGGTTCTGGCTCAGCCATCCGCTCAGCGCCGCCGAGTTCCGGCAATTGCTGGCCAACGAGGGCATGCCGCGCGGCTAGGCGCGGTGCCGATTCGGGCGATCGCGCGCGTTTTTTGTAGGAGCGGCTTCAGCCGCGACAGGCATTGTCGGTAACGCCTGTCGCGGCCGAAGCCGCTCCTACGAAAGGCGGTGCCTCACCGCGCCACGTCGGGAATCGACACCCCGGCCTGGCTCTGCCGCACCGGTTGCATGGTGCCGTCCGGGTTGTAATGCAGGTACTCCACCGTCACCGCGCGCCGGCCGATGGCGCCGTTCAAGTCGCCGATCGCCAGGGTCGCGTTGTGCAGGAACAGGTACCAGTGCCGCTTGAACTCGACGATGCCCGGGTGGATGGTGAAGCTGTACTTGCCCGAGCCGGTCAGTTCGCCGCGATAGGTCCACGGCCCGGTGATGGCCGGCGCGGTCGAGTAGGACACGTGCTCGTCGCGTTGCGTGGCCCGGTCCAGCGAGGCGTAGGTCAGGTAGTACAGATCGCCGCGCTTGTGCAGCCACGGACCTTCCTCGAAATGCGGCGGGGTGATCTCGCGGATCGGGCCGTCGAGTTCGATCATGTTCGGCTTGAGCTTGGCCAGATAGCACTGGCGGTTGCCCCAGGCGATCCAGGTGCTGCCGTCGTCGTCGGTCAGCACGGTCGGGTCGATGTCTTCCCAGCTGTGCGTGCCCTTGGGCGTCATCTCATTGGTGATCAGCGCCGAGCCGCGCGCGTCCACGAACGGGCCGGTCGGCGTGTCCGCGACCGCCACCGCGATCGCCTTGCCCGGATGCGTGGCGTCGTGCTCCACCGCCGCATAGAAATAGAACTTGCCGTTCTTCGCGATGGCCTGCGATGCCCACGCATCCTGCTTGGCCCACTTGAAATCCTTGACGTTCATGATCGGCGCATGCGCGGTCCAGGTCTTCATGTCCCTGGTCGAATAGACCAGCCACTCGCGCATGGTGAACATCTCGTCGCGCTGCGCCTCGTCGTGGCCGACGTACAGATACAGCGTATCGCCGACCACCAGGGGCGCAGGGTCGGCGGTGAACCGGTCGCGGACGATGGGATTGGAGCCGGCGGCCGCTGGCGGCTCCGCCGCGACCGCTGCGGTTGCCGCCGCGGCAAGCAGCGCTACGAGTCCGAAGCGGCATCGCCGGCGGCGCCAGGTCTTGGTCAAGGCATGCATCGGGGTCTCCCTTTGGTAGCGCTAGCATCGCGGCGCAGCGGCGGCCGCATGCGCAGCCTAACTGAAGTGCCGGGACTGGGGACTGGGGACTGGGGACTCGGAGGAGTGGGGGAGCAGTACTGCAAGGCTCTTAATAAAATTGGCCGCGTAGATAGCGGCTTTTTTATTCGGTAAAGGGTGCCAGGGAATGGGGTGTCGCCGTCGTTCCCGGCGTCCCGGCTTTTGCTGTTCCGGGTCCCGGGTCCCGGGTCCCGCGTCCCGAGTCCCGGCTCAACCTACAACGCGCGCTTGCCCGTATCGCCAGGGATCTCGCGCACCAGCTTCGGCACCAGATAGCCGGACAGCCGCGCGGCCAGGGCCTGGTGCAGCGCACGCGCGGTGGCGTCGTCCACTTCGAAATGGGCCACGCCTTCGACCTTGTCCAACTGGTGCAGGTAGTAGGGCAGCACGCCGGCGGCGAAGCTGCGCTCGCTCAACGCGGCCAGCGCGGCGACGCTGTCGTTGACCCCGCGCAGCAGCACCGCCTGGTTCAGCAGTTGCGCGCCGGTGCCGCGCAGCTGCGCCAGCGCGGCATCCACGCTGGCGTCGAATTCGTTGGCGTGGTTGGCGTGGATCACGAACGCCACTGGCCACGGCAGCGTGCGCAGCCAGGCCAGCAGCGGCGCATCGACGCGCTCGGGCAGTACCACCGGCAGGCGGCTATGGAGACGCAGGCGCTTGAGGTGCGGAATGGCCGCCAGCGCCTCGCTCAGCTCGACCAGCTTGGAGGTGGCCAGCGACAGCGGGTCGCCGCCGGACAGGATCACCTCGTCGATGTCCGGATCGGCGGCGATCGCCGCCACCGCCTCGCGCCAGCCGTCGCGCGCCGCGGTCTCCTCGGCATACGGGAAGTGGCGGCGGAAGCAGTAGCGGCAGTGCACCGCGCAGCTGCCGGTGGCGACCAGCAGCGCGCGGCCGCGGTATTTCTGGATCACCCCGTCGGCCTTCTTGGCCGCGGCGTCGCCGACCGCGTCCAGCGCGAAGCCCGGCACCCGGCGCAGCTCGGCATCGATCGGCAGCACCTGGCGCAGCAGCGGATCGTGCGGGTCGCCATGGCGCATGCGCGCGACGAAGCCGCGCGGCACGCGCAGCGCGAACTGCGTCGCAGCCTGTTCGGAGACGCCAAGCGCCTGCGGGTCCAGCCCCAGCAATGCCAGCAACTCGCGCGGGTCGCGCACGGCATCGCGCCACAGCTGCTGCCAGCGCGGCGGGGCCAGGACGGCGGGGGACGGGGACGGCTGCATCGGGCGGGGGGCTGCGGTTATCATATGCGGTCATAAAACGAGTGCCCGCCGGTTGCGGCGGGGCTTTCCATTCTATCCGGCCGGCCGCCGAACGCGGCGGGTTTGCCTTACCCGAGGAGTTTCAGATGGCCAGCTACGGCATGAACGACGTCAAGACCGGGATGAAGATCCTGGTCAACAACGAACCCGCGATCATCACCGAGACCGAATACGTGAAGCCGGGCAAGGGCCAGGCCTTTACCCGCATCAAGTACCGTTTCATCAAGTCCGGGCGCGTGGTCGAAATGACCATGAAGGCGACCGACAGCGTGGAAGCGGCCGATGTGGTCGATACCAACATGCAGTACCTGTACACCGACGGCGAGTACTGGCACTTCATGCAGCAGGAGACCTTCGAGCAGGTGCAGGCCGACAAGGTCGGCGTCGGCGACGCCGCCAAGTGGATCAAGGGCGAGGAGGATTGCGTGGTGACGCTGTGGAACGGCACCCCGATCCAGGTCACCCCGCCGAACTTCGTCGAACTGAAGATCGTCGAGACCGACCCGGGCGTGCGCGGCGACACCTCCGGTGGCGGCGGCAAGCCGGCCACGCTGGAAACCGGCGCGGTGGTGCGGGTGCCGCTGTTCGTCGGCCAGGATGAAATCATCAAGGTCGATACCCGCTCGGGCGAGTACTTCTCGCGGGTCAAGTAAGCCGACGCGCCTGCGGCCGCAGCCGGCCGCGGGCGTGCCCATGCGCTGGCGTGCGGCGGCCAGGCACTGCAATGCCGGATCGCCGCGGGGCGGTGCCGGCCGACCCCGCTTCCAGGAATTTCCGTGACGACCAGCCACGCCGACAGCGCCGATGCCAAGTACCCGCACGACCGGGTCGTGTTCTTCAGCGATGCGGTCTTCGCCATCGCCATCACCTTGCTGGCGGTGGAGATCAAGGTGCCGGGGCATGCGCAGGTCGAGGCCGCCGGCGGCATCCTGGCCGCGCTGCACCGGATGCTGCCGCTGTTCATCGGCTTCGCGGTGAGCTTCCTGGTCACCGCGCTGTTCTGGAAGTCGCACCTGCAGCTGTGCCGGCATATCCGCCAGTTCGACGACCGGCTGATCTGGCTCAACGTGCTGCAGCTGCTGCTGATCGGCCTGCTGCCGTTTTCCACCGCGCTGTATTCGGACTATTTCGGCAGCCAGGAGGCGTTCTCGGTGTATTGCGCGCATCTGGCCGCGATCGGCCTGGCCGCCTACCTGCTGCATGCCTATGCGGTGCGCAAGGAGGGCCTGGCGCAGCGCCTGGGCGCGCTGCAGGCGCGTGCGATGACGCTGCGCGTGGCGGTCGCGCCGGTGGTGTTCGCGCTGTGCATTCCGCTGGCAATGGTGGCGCCGTGGCTTGGACGCCTGGGCTTCCTGGGGGTGTTCGTGTTGCAGTGGCTCGTGATGCGCGTGTACCAGCGGCGCATTCGCCAGGCGCAGGCCGCCTGATCCTTCCATTTCCAAAGAGCGTGCGATGACCTCCATTCCCGAATCCTGCGACCTGCTGATCGAAGCCGGCTACGTGGTCCCGATCGAGCCGCATGCGGTGGTGCTGGAAGACCACGCGGTGGCGGTGCGCGGCAGCGAGATCGTCGCGGTGCTGCCGCGCGCCGAGGCGCAGGCGCGCTTCGCCGCCGCGCGCACCGTGTCGCGCCCGGACGCGGCGCTGCTGCCGGGCCTGGTCAACGCGCACACCCACAATCCGATGACGCTGCTGCGCGGCATCGCCGACGACCTGCCGCTGATGGTGTGGCTGCAGCAGCACATCTGGCCGGTGGAGACCGCGGTGATCGGCCCGGAGTTCGTCGCCGACGGCACCGCGCTGGCGATCGCCGAGATGCTGCGCGGCGGCACCACCTGCGCCAACGAGAACTACTTCTTCTCCGACGTGCAGGCCGCGGTGTACAAGCAGCACGGTTTCCGCGCGCGGGTGGGCACGGTGATCATCGATTTCCCGACCGCCTGGGCCAAGACCTCCGACGAATACTTCGAACGCGCCTGCGAGGTGCACGACCAGTGGCGCGACGATCCGCTGATCGGCATCGCCTTCGCCCCGCACGCGCCGTACACGGTCAACGACGCCAACTTCGAGCGGGTGCGGATGCTGTCCGACCAGCTCGACGTGCCGGTGCACCTGCACACCCACGAGACCGCGCAGGAAATCGCCGACTCGCTCAAGCAGTACGGCCAGCGCCCGCTGGCGCGGCTTGACCGGCTCGGCCTGGTCAACGACCGCCTGATCGCGGTGCACATGACCCAGCTCACCGACGCGGAGATCCACCTGTGCGCCGAGCGCGGGGTCAGCGTGGTGCATTGCCCCGAATCCAACCTCAAGCTCGCCTCCGGCTTCTGCCCGGCCTGCGCGCTGCAGCGCGCGGGCGTGAACCTGGCGATCGGCACCGACGGCTGCGCCAGCAACAACGACCTGGACATGTTCAGCGAGAACCGCACCGCGGCTATCCTGGCCAAGGCGGTGGCCAACGACGCCACCGCGCTGGATGCGGCCACCACGCTGCGCGCGGCCACGCTAGGCGGCGCGCGCGCGCTGGGCTTTGGCGAGAAGATCGGTTCGATCGAGGTCGGCAAGCAGGCCGACCTGATCTGCGTGGACCTGTCGGCGCTGGAGACCCAGCCGCTGCACAACGTGCTGTCGCAGCTGGTATATGCGGCCGGCCGGCAGCAGGTCAGCGACGTGTGGATCGCCGGCCAGCGCAAGCTCGAGCAGCGCATGCTGGTGGACATGGACGCCGACGCGCTGGTCGCCAACGCGCGGCAGTGGCGCGAGCGCATCCGCAGCGTGCACGCCTGATCCGCTTTACTGCCGTGCCGCGATCCGCGCGCGGCCCAACCGAGATGCCGCCATGACCGCTTCCGCTTCCAACACGTCCGCCAACTTCGATCAGGCCGAACTGGACAAGTTCGGTGCGCTGGCCACCCGTTGGTGGGATGCCGACGGCCCGCAGAAACCGCTGCACGCGCTGAACCCGGTGCGCCTGCGCTACGTCGCCGAGCGGCTGCCGTTGCGCGGCGCCAGCGTGCTCGACGTGGGCTGCGGCGGCGGCCTGCTCAGCGAGGCGCTGGCCAAGGAAGGCGCGCAGGTCACCGCGATCGACCTGTCGCCGGAGCTGGTCAAGGTGGCGCGGCTGCACCAGTTCGAATCCGGGGTGGAGGTCGACTACCGCGTGCAGTCGGTCGAGGACCTGGCCGCCGAGCGCCCGGGCAGCTTCGACGCGATCACCTGCATGGAGATGCTCGAGCACGTGCCCGATCCGGCGGCGATCGTGCGCGCCTGCGCGACCCTGCTCAAGCCCGGCGGCCAGCTGTTCCTGTCCACGCTCAACCGCACCCCGGCCGCGTTCGCGCTGGCCATCGTCGGCGCCGAGTACGTGGCGCGGCTGCTGCCCACCGGCACCCACCGCTACCAGGATTTCATCAAGCCGGCCGAGCTGGCGGCGTGGCTGCGCCAGGCCGAGCTGCAGCTGCACGACGTCAGCGGCATGCTGTACGAACCGTGGCGCAACCGCGCGCGGCTGTCCACGCGCACCGAGGTGAATTATCTGGCGTGTGCGGTGAAGCCGGGAATCGGGAATGGGGAGTAGGGAATCGGCACAGCCGCCGCGCGACGGATTCCCGCGCGCGGTGCTGTTCGACCTGGATGGCACGCTGCTGGACAGTGCGCCGGATCTGCTGGCCGCGGCCAATGCGCTGCTGGCCGAGCGCGGGCGTGACGCGCTGACCCTGGAGCAGCTGCGCCCGGTGGTGTCCAAGGGTTCGCGGGCGATGCTGGGCGTCGCCTTTCCCGAGCTGCCGGCCGCCGCGCGCGATGCGCTGATTCCCGATTTCCTGCGCCAGTACGAAACCCTGATCGGCCGGCATTCGCAGTTGTTCGACGGCATCGCGGCGTTGCTGCAGCGGCTGGAAGACGCCGGCTGCCTGTGGGGCATCGTCACCAACAAGCCCGAATATCTGGCGCGGCTGATCCTGCCGCAGTTGGGCTGGGAACGGCGCTGCGCGGTGCTGATCGGCGGCGACACGCTGGCCGAGCGCAAGCCGCACCCGCTGCCGCTGCAGGTCGCCGCACAGCGCATCGAGGTGCCGCCGGCGCAGGTCGCCTACGTCGGCGACGACGAACGCGACATCCTCGCCGCGCGCGCCGCCGGCATGGCCTCGGTGGCGGTGCTGTGGGGCTACCGCCTGGACGGCGAGGATCCGCTGGCCTGGCGCGCCGATGCGCTGGTCGCCGCGCCCGCCGACTTGCTCGATGCGCGCGCCTGGCCGGGCGCGCCGCAGCTTCCCTGACCTTCCGGACTTCCCGATCGCATGAGCAGCACCTCCGCCCTGGATGCCTTCCTCGACAAATGGCGCAGCCGCTGGCCGGAATGGACGGTGGCCGAGACCTTCGTGCCGGCGCCGCAGCGCGCGCGCGCGGTGGCCTGGTTCGCGCTGCTGCAGGAATTCGACGACATCCTCAACATCGCCGGCGATCCGCTGCCGGCCGACGCCAAGCTGGCGTGGTGGGGCGAGGAATTGCGCAGTTGGGCAGGGCAGCGCTCGCGGCATCCGCTGGGGCGGGTGCTGGAGCCGGTCGCCGCGCCATGGGCGCAGCTGGCCGAGGCCTTGCCGGGGCTGCTCGCCTCGCGCGCGGCCGCGGCCGATCCGGCGCATGCCTACGAGCGCCTGGAGGCGTTCGCGTTGGCCGCGGCGCAGGTCGAATGCGCGGTGTTCGAGGCACAGCGCGATGCGGCGGCGGCGCTGGCCACGCAGGTGCTGGCGCAGCGGCTGGCCGACGCCGGCATCGCCGCGGTGCCGCTGTCGCTGCGCGGCGGCGAGGCGGCGCAGGCGCAGCAGCGCTGGGCGCAGGCCTTGCTGCAGCGCTGGCCGCGGCGCGTGGCCGGGCCGCGGCCGCGGCGCATCGTGTCGGCGTTGGCGCGTGCGCGGATCGGGCAGCAGGCCCGCGCCGTGCGCAAGCCGCCGAGCGCGATGGCTACGCTGTGGCGCGCCTGGTGGGCCGGCCTGGGCTGAGCGCCGGGCCGGTCCGCAGCGCCGCTCCTGCGCGCGCCCGGGGCCGCGTCGTCCCCGGGCGCAGACGCAGGTCGGCTTCCTGCGGCGTGCTCGTGCGATGCCCGAGCGGGAGCGGCGGCGCGCCCTAGTCGGCGCTGCCGGCGCCGCTGTTGGCGTACTCGTAGAAGCGGTTGGCCGATTGCGTGCAGCCGCTGCTGCAATACGGCCGGCCGACCGTGGACGCGTTCCATGGCGCGCTCTTGCGCACGTGCGCGCCCAAGGTGGATTCGCGGATCACCACCTTGCCGTTGGGCGAGCTGCCGTTGACGTAGTTGGACAGGCTGCCGACGCTCTCGTCCCAGGCGCGGCCCAGGTACACCGTGTTCGCCGACGGGCTGCCGATCGCGTCGAAGGTGCTGGCGACGGCCAGGAAGCCATAGCCGCTGCCGGGGCGGGTGCTGGGGGCGAAGATCACCCCGCCGTTGCCGGCGCCGCGGCGCGCGGCGGTGTAGCGGATGGTGCTGCCCGAGAACACCGCCACGCCGGAGCCGAAGATGAAGTCGGTGTCGCCGTCGATGCTGCCGCCCTTGAAGAACGCGCGGATCACCGTGTTGGCGCTGCCGGCGCTGACCAGCAGGGTGTCCTGGTTGCCGGTGAGCGCCACGTTCTCCAGCACCGCCTTGTCGCCGCGCAGCGCCAGCGCCACCGCCGACTGGTTGCCGCTGGCGTAGGTGTCCTCGACGTAGCTGTTGACGATCGCCAGATTGCGCGCCTGGAACTGCGCCGCGCGCACGGTGACGGTGCCGCTGTCGGAGGTGCCGACGGTGGTGCTGGCCGCGTTGCTGGCGCAGGGGTGGGTGGCGCTGCCGCTGGGTTTCGGCGTCGGGTTGGCGTTGCCGAAGCTGATGGTGGTGTTGGCCGGCGCGCTGCCCAGGCCGAACAGGGTGATCGGCGGCGCCGCCGCGGGCACGCAGACCACCTCCTTGTAGGTGCCGGGCTTGACGCTGATGTAGCGCCGCATCGTGCCGCCAGCCGCGACCGCGGCATCGACCGCGGCCTGCACGGTGCGGTAGCGGGTGGAGCCGTCGGCGGCGACCGCGTAGTCGGCCGTGAGCAGGGCGACGCCTGCGCTGGGGTTCCAGTTGTCGGTCGTCAGCGCGCCGATGGTGCCGGCCTGGGCCAGGTGCTTGGCGACGGTCTGGTTGGCCGCCTCCGAGCTGGTCAATTGCGGCCTGGAGGCGGTACCGGTCAGCGCCCAGGCGGTGGCGATGGCGCCGCCGGCCAGGGCGAGGGTGGCGGGGATCTGGAACCAGCGCGATGCGGTCATGGCGGTGCTCTCTCGGTTGGGATGGGGCCTGCGCCACAACGGCACACCGTCGCCGACAGGTGATTGATACCGGTGTCATCCGGTGGCCGCATGGTGGCGATCGGTGGCCATGGCGTGGCCGGCGCGAATGCTAGGCGCGCCTTGGCGCGCTGCCGTTCGATGCCGCAGCCAAATCCCGGTTGTGGCGGAGCGATCACGCTTTGGCGCGGGACGCGACCCGGCCGCCGTCGTCGTCGGCGCGGCTTGTGTGATGGGTTGCAGCGCCTGCGTGGAATCGGATCCCAGGCCAGTCGGCGGCCCCGTGCGCGCGTCGCGCAGGCTGCTGCGTTGCGCCACGGCGCTGCGCGATGCCCGACAGGATCGCAGGCCACGTTTTCAGGCGGAGGCCCGACGCCGGGAGCGTCGGTGAGGGCGCGTTGCCGAAGCGGTGCCGCGTGCAGCGCCTACGTTTGCCGGGACCGCCGGTTGCGCGCGCAGCTACGTGTCTGCGGCGGCGCTGTCCATGGCGTGGACAGTCGGGGCGGGGCTCAGTCCGGGAGCCGACTCACTCGGGGATCAGGAAATTGCCCAGCGGCTTGCGTGGCGGATCGTCGTCGGCCGACAGCGCCGGCGTGTCGGCCTGGTCCTTCAACTGCACGCCGGACAGCTGCCGCCGGCATGCCTCGCGCATCAGCCAGGCCAGTTTGTGCGCGGCCTGCGCATAGCTCAGGCCGGCCTCGCGCACATTGGAGATGCAGTTGCGGCAGGCGTCGTTGAGGCCCACGCGTGGGGCGTAGGTGAAGTACAGGCCGAGGCTGTCCGGCGAGCTGAGGCCGGGGCGCTCGCCGATCAGCACCACGCTCATGCGCGCGTCCAGCAGTTCGCCGATCTCGTCGCCGATCGCCACGCGGCCCTGTTCGACCAGCGCCACCGGCGCCAGCGTCCAGCCTTCGGCCGCGGCCAGCGCGTCGATGCGTTCCAGCATCGGCGTGGCGTGGCGATGCACCGCCAGCGCCGACAGGCCGTCGGCCACCACCACGGCCAGGTCGTAGCTGCGGCGTTGCATGGCGATGAGGCCGCGCAGTTCGCTGGCCGCGTCCTCGCTCAGCCGGCGGCCCAGGTCGGGCCGCTGCAGGTAGCTGTGGCGGTCGGCCGCGGCGCTGCGCAGGGCGACGTGATCGCGGCCGCGTGCGTCCAGCGCCGCGGCCAGCGGCGCCGGATCGAAGCGCAGGTGCACCGCGTCGCGCGCCTGCGCATGCGCGAACTGGAAGTCCAGTTGCGCCGCGGTAGGCAGGCTGGTGCCGGTGCGGCCCAGGGCGATGCGCGCCGGGGTCAGCCGGCGCAGCGCGGCCCATGGATCGGCGCGGGAGGGGCGTTCGCTGTCGTCGTGCATGCGCGGCCCGCTCAGCTCAGTTGCGCCAGCGCGCGCCGGAACGCGGCCGGCGGCTCGTGGCCGAGGCGGAAGCGGCCGTTGTCCAGGCGCAGGATGTCCAGCCGCTCCAGCCACGCTTCGAACTCCGGCGCCGGACGCAGGCCCAGCGCCTGGCGCGCGTACAGCGCATCGTGGAACGAGGTGGTCTGGTAGTTGAGCATCACGTCGTCGGAGCCGGGGATGCCCATGATGAAGTTGATCCCGGCGGTGCCGAGCAGGGTCAGCAGCACGTCCATGTCGTCCTGGTCGGCCTCGGCATGGTTGGTGTAGCAGATGTCGCAGCCCATCGGCACGCCGAGCAGCTTGCCGCAGAAGTGGTCTTCCAGGCCGGCGCGGATGATCTGCTTGCCGTCGTACAGGTATTCGGGGCCGATGAAGCCGACCACGGTGTTGACCAGCAGCGGCTTGAAGCGGCGCGCCACCGCGTAGGCGCGCACCTCGCAGGTCTGCTGGTCCACGCCGTGGTGCGCGTCGGCCGACAGCGCGCTGCCCTGGCCGGTCTCGAAATACATCACGTTGTCGCCGACGCTGCCGCGCCTGAGGCTCAGTCCGGCCTCGTAGCCTTGCTGCAGCAGCGCCAGGTCGATGCCGAAGCTGGCGTTGGCTTTCTGCGTGCCGGCGATGGACTGGAACACCAGGTCCAGCGGCACGCCGCGTTCGATCGCCTCGATCGAGGTGGTGACGTGGGTCAGCACGCAGGCCTGGGTCGGGATCTGGTAGCCGGCGATCACCGCGTCGAGCATCTTCAGCAGTTCGCAGATGGTCTGGGTGTTGTCGCTGGCCGGGTTGATCCCGATCACCGCATCGCCGTTGGCGTACAGCAGCCCGTCGAGCACGCTGGCGGCGATGCCGGCCAGGTCGTCGGTGGGGTGGTTGGGTTGCAGCCGGGTGGACAGCCGCCCGCGCAAGCCGAGCGTGTTGCGGAACGCGGTGACCACGCGGATCTTCTGCGCCACCAGGATCAGGTCCTGGATGCGCATCAGCTTGGACACCGCCGCGACCATCTCCGGAGTCAGGCCCGGGGCCAGCGCGGCCAGCGCGGCTGCGTCGGCCGCTTCGCCGAGCAGCCAGTCGCGGAAGCCGCCGACGGTCAGGTGCGCCACCGGCGCGAACGCGGCGGCGTCGTGGCTGTCGACGATCAGCCGGGTCACCTCGTCGTCCTCGTAGGGAATCACCGCCTCGTGCAGGAAGTGCCGCAGCGGGAGATCGGCCAATGCCATCTGCGCCGCCACCCGCTGCGGCTCGCTGGCCGCGGCCAGCCCGGCCAGGCGGTCGCCCGAGCGTGCCGGCGTGGCCTTGGCCAGCAGGTCCTTGAGGTCGTCGAAGCGCCAGGTCTGGCCGCCGACGCTGTGTGCGAAACCGCTCATGCCGGATCCTCCTGCAGGCGCCCGCGCGCGGCGGGCGCCGTGTCCTCGATCATGCCTCGCCGCTGGCCTCGGCGGCGATGACGCCGCCGTTGCCGCGCAGGCTCAGCGCGCAGCAGCCGGCGCCGAGCAGCATCAGGCCCAGGAACAGCAGCGCCAGCAGCGCGTTGAACCACACCATCGCCGCCAGGCACACCAGCGCCAGCAGCAGCGCCAGCGCCGGCACCAGCGGATAGCCCGGCGCGCGGTAGCTGCGTTCCAGCTGCGGCTCGGCGCGGCGCAGCTTGAACAGGCTGAGCATGCTCATGATGTACATGACGATCGCGCCGAACACCGACATGGTGATCATCGCCGCGGTCAGCGACATGCCCTGCACCTGCACCAGCCCGTCGCTGTAGATCGCCGCCACGCCGACCACGCCGCCGGCCAGGATCGCGCGGTGCGGGGTGCGGAAGCGCGACAGCCTGGCCAGGCCGTGCGGAAGGAAGCCGGCGCGCGCCAGCGCGAAGAACTGCCGCGAATAACCCAGGATGATGCCGTGGAAGCTGGCCACCAGGCCGAACAGGCCGATCCACACCAGCATGTGCAGCCAGGTCGAGTTGTGCCCGACCACCGCCTTCATCGCCTGCGGCAGCGGATCGTTGATGTTGGACAGGGTGCGCCAGTCGCCGACGCCGCCGGCCATGATCATCACCCCGAACGCCAGCGTCACCAGGGTCAGGATGCCGGCGATGTAGGCGCGCGGGATGGTGCGCCTGGGGTCCTTGGCCTCCTCGGCGGCCATCGCCGCGCCCTCGATCGCCAGGAAGAACCAGATCGCGAACGGGATCGCGGCGAAGATGCCGCCGATCGCCGCCACGCCGAACGTGTCCGACCCGGCCCAGCCGCCGCGCACGAAGTTGGCCACGCTGAAGCCCGGCGCGACCACGCCCATGAACACCAGCAGCTCGATCACCGCCAGCACGGTGACGATCAGCTCGAAGGTGGCGGCGATGCCGACGCCGAGGATGTTCAAGGTCATGAAGATGGCATAGGCGCCGACCGCGGCCAGGCGCGGATCCAGGGTCGGGAACTGCACGTTGAGGTAGGCGCCGATCGCCATCGCGATCGCCGGCGGCGCGAACACGAACTCGATCAGCGTGGCGATGCCGGCGATCATGCCGCCGGCGGTGCCGAACGCGCGCAGGCTGTAGGCGAACGGGCCGCCGGCGTTGGGGATGGCGGTGGTCAGTTCGGTGAAGCTGAAGATGAAACAGGTGTACATCACCGCCACCAGCACGGTGGTGACCAGGAAGCCGAGCGTGCCGGCGGCGCCCCAGCCGTAGCTCCAGCCGAAGTACTCGCCGGAGATCACCAGGCCCACGGCGATGCCCCACAGGTGCAGGGTGCCGAGGGTGGGTTTGAGCTTGTCGATCGTCATTGCGCACATCTCCTGGACGGGGGGAGGGAGAGCGAACGCCGCGGCGAACCACCGCGGGGACTGCGATTGCGCATCGCGCGCCGTTGCCGGCGCCGGGCCAGCCGCCTTTGCGATGGCCGCCTCACGGTTATACCGCAAAGCAGCATGGCGCCGCGGGTTCGCTCCGCAGCCGCATTTGGATACGATCGATGGCGGCGGCTGCGCTATCCTCGGGCGCAGATTTCAGGGGGCCGTCAGTCCGGTGCGGGACGGGCCACGCCGTGTTGGCGCGGACGCGACGAGGAAGACCGAGTGGATGTAGGCCGATGAGCGAGCGCACGATGCCGCCGTACCGGGCGCGCTCAAGCGCGTTCCGTCGCTCTGTCGTGGCCGTCGTCCAGGCGGGGGAGGGCGTCGCTGGCGAGCGGCGCGCCCGTCGCGGCGTCAGGCGCCAGCGGTTGCACGCCGGACACATGGCCCGTCCCCATCGCGCCGGCCGGCCCTGATCGACGTATGACGCGTTTGTGCCGTTGCTCGCGCTGGCTGCTATTGCTGTGTCTGTGCGTGGCCGAAGGCGCGCTTGCGCAGCGCGTGCACCTGCAACGCCTGCCGGCCGATCCGCCGGCCGCCGAGGTGATGGCGGG
Organism: Xanthomonas sp. JAI131; assembly: GCF_013410075.1. Taxonomy (NCBI): domain Bacteria; kingdom Pseudomonadati; phylum Pseudomonadota; class Gammaproteobacteria; order Lysobacterales; family Lysobacteraceae; genus Xanthomonas; species Xanthomonas sp. JAI131. Next base: position 402,814 of record NZ_JACCCN010000001.1, read on the forward strand.
TGCGCATCTGGCGCAAGTGCAGGACGGTGCGCATGGCAGCGCCCTATACGAGCCGCTGAAGACGCCGACCTGGTGGCGCGTCCGCGCCGACCGCGCGATCGGCGTGGACGGCGATCCGCAACTGGTGCTGCAGGCGCCGTACCTGACCCGGGTCGAGGCCTGGGTGCCGGGCCAGGCCGCGCCGACCAGGCACGCGCTGTACGGCGCCGATGCCGACCTGCGCTATTCGACCCGCGCGCTGGTCATCGCGTTGCCGCACGGCCTGCCGCGGGGCGCCTCGGTGTGGCTGCGGGTGCATGCGCCGGCGGCGATCCCGATGCCGGTGTCGATCGCGCCGCTGGCGCAGGTGCACCGCGACGACCTGCACTACGTCGGCTGGCGCGCCTTCATCATCGGCTCGACCGTGGTGCTGGCGATCCTGGCGATCGCGCTGTGGGCACGCCTGCGCGAGCGGGTCTACGGCTACTTCACCGCCAACGTGCTGTGCGTGCTGCTGTATCTGCTGGGCATCGGCGGCGAAGCGCGGGCGGTGCCGGGCCTGGACATCCTGTTCGCTTCTTCGCCGGCGCCGATACGGATCGTGGCGGCGCTCGGCGGCTTCTTCATCATCAATTTCCAGCGCCGGCAGCTGGAAATGCACCGGCACCTGCCGCGGCTGGACCGGGTGCTGCAGGCCTGCGCCATGCTCTTGCTGTGCATCGCCGGGGCCTGCGCGATCTCGACGGCGGCGTGGCTGAGCCTGCTCGGCAACCTCACGCTGATCGTCGGCGCCATGTTGCTGCTGCCGTGCTCGCTGCTGCTCGCCTTGCGCGGGCAGCGCTACGCCTGGCACCTGCTGGCGTCGTGGGCGCCGCTGCTGACGTTCTGCGTGTTGCGCTGCCTGGAACTGAGCGGATGGCTGCGCCTGGACCAGGCCACGCCCTGGGTGGCGCACGGCATCAGCCTGGCGCTGGCCAGTTCGTGCCTGCTGGTGACGATCGGCCTGGCCGAACAGATGCTGGAACTGCGTCGCGACCGCGACCGGGTGAACCGGCTGGCGACGGTGGACGGCCTCACCGGCATGCTGACCCGCGCGGCGATGCAGCAGCGCCTGGCGCAGGCGCTGCTGGACGCCGCGGCCGCCGCGCAGCCGCTGGCCGTGGCCTATATCGACATCGACCACTTCAAGCGCATCAACGACGTGCATGGCCATGCCGCCGGCGACGACTGCCTGCGCTGGGTCGCCGCCTGCGCCCGCGCGCGCCTGCGCAGCACCGACACGCTCGGCCGCCAGGGCGGCGACGAAATGCTGGTGCTGATCCCGGGCGCCACGCTCGCCGCGGCGCAGCGCGTGGCCGAAGACATCCGCCGGCATCTGCACGAACAGCCGCTGCAGCACGGCGGGCAGACGCTGTCATGCACGCTGAGCGTCGGCGTGGCCCAATGGCAGCCGGGCGAGAGCATCGAGTCGCTGCTGCAGCGCGCCGACGCCGCGCTCTACGCCAGCAAGGCCGCCGGCCGCAACCGGGTCAGCGTATCCCCCATCACGTCCCCCCACGAGGAGTCGCCGCCATGACCGCACGTCCCGCCGTTTCCCCGATCGATCCCGCGCAACTGCGCGTCGCCGACATCCTGCTGCAACTGGGCCGGGGGCCGGTCTCGGAACTGATCGCCTGGTGCGGCGACAGCATCTACAGCCATGCCGCGATCGTGGCCGACCAGGGCGACCTGATCGAGGCCGCGGCCAAGGGCGTGCGCCGCTATCCGCTGCAGCAGCGGCTGGCCGATACCGGCAACTATCTGCTGATCGACGCCTATCGCCCGCTCAGCTATGCCGGCGTCGCGCTGGACGATGCCGATCGCGCCAGCGTGCTGGCCAAGGCGCAGTCGCTGCTCGGCGTTCCGTATCCGCTGGACAGCCTGGCCACGCTGGGCGTGCTGGTGGCGATCCGCGGCAAGTGGCCGCAGCACTGGCTGGCGCGGATCGTGGTGCGCGAGGCGCTGGACCACCTGGTCCGCGACAACCCCTCGCACATGGTGTGCAGCGAGGTGGTGTATCGCGCCCTGGCCGAATGCGACGCGCAGCCGAGCGAACGGCTGGCGCCGCAGATCGTGCTCAGCGGGCCGACCCACCTGCCGTTTCCGGACATGGACTGGAAGGCGCTGTGGGAGGAGGTGTGGCAGCTGTTGCATCCGCAGCGGCAGCAGGCGCTCGGCGACGTGGCGCAGCGCCTGGCCGCAGTGGAAGGCGCGCCGGCGGGCATGCTGGCGGCGTCGCTGACCGCGGTCGGCGACGACGAGCTGGCCGCGCGCGCCAATGCGGTGCGCGCCGGGCTGGGCCTGGAGCCGCTGCCGGTCACCACACAGGCGGAGGACGACGGTTCGCTGCTGGTGGAGGCGGCTGCCGACGCCACGCCGACGCCGCTGCCGCATCCCAATCCCAAGCTGGTGATGCCGCTGGACCTGGCCAACAGCCCTTCGCACGTGGTGCTGGGGCGGCTGTTGCAGGCCGAGGATGCGCCGGCGTAGCGCAGGCTGTTGACGCAGGAATTTCGTAAGCTGCGAAAGTGCGTTTGCGGATGGTGTCTGTCGCGGCTGAAGCCGCTCCTACAAGGTGCGCGGGCACTTGCCGTGTGCACTGTAGGAGCGGCTTCAGCCGCGACCATGTCCGAAGCCGGAAGGTTCACCGCTGCGCCGACCGCGACTGAAGCTGTTTCGACAGAACGGGGCGAGCGCCTTCGACATTTGTGGGAGCGGCTTCTGTGGGAGCGACTTCAGTCGCGACGGGCTCTACCGGTAAGGCCCGTCGCGACTGAAGTCGCTCCCACAAAAAAGCAGTCGCTTCGTGCGCTTCAGCGCCAGCAGCGGATCGATGTGCCGCTGCTGGCGCACCACCGCCAGGCTGTTACTTGGTGCGCTCCAGCACCAACAGCGGATCGATGCGCACGTCGAACCAGTTCATCCCCCAATGCAGATGCGGACCGGTCGCACGCCCGGTGGCGCCGACCGCGCCGAGCACCTGGCCCTGGGCGATGCGGTCGCCGACCTTCACGTCGATCCGCGACAGGTGCAGGAAGTTGGAGCTGACGCCGTAGCCGTGGTCGAGCAGCACGGTGCCGCCGGTCAGGTACAGGTCCGGCGCGGCGAAGGTGACCACGCCGGCGGCCGGCGCCTTGACCGGGGTGCCGGTGGGCACGGCGATGTCCATGCCGGAGTGGCCGGCGCCGGGTTGCCCGTTGTACACGCGGGCATTGCCGAAGCGGCCGCTGATGCGGCCCTGCACCGGCCAGATGAAGGGCGTAGCGAAATCGGTGCGGTCGTCGTCGCGGTCGCGCGCGGCGGTGACCTGCGCCTGTTCGCGCTTGATGCGCTCGGCGATCGCCGGCGGCGGGTTGACCGTCTTCGGCGGCACGCCGTTGACGCGTTCGAGCGGCCAGTCGCGCGGCGTCACCGCGAGGTCGATGCTCTCGCTGCCGCCGTCGGCGCGCTGCACCAGGATCCGCAACGGGCCGCGTTCGTCGCGGCCGATGCCGAACACCACGCTGCCGTAGCCGCTGACCCGCAGCGTGCGCCCGGCGTACTGCACGCGGCTGCCGGGCGCCACCTTGCCGATCACCAGCGCGCCCTGCGAGGCGCTGGCGGGGAACACGCTGCGCGTGTCGGCGCTGGCGGCGGACCCGGCCTGCGCCTGCAGCGACGGGATCGCCAGCGCCGACGCCAGCAGGCCGAGCGCCAGCGCGACGCCCGGCACGCGTGCGCGCCGCATCAGCGGTCGAACGCCAGGCGCTGCCCGTTCGGGCTGCCGACCAGGCGCGCGCCGTCCCAGGCCAGTGCGCCGTTGACCCAGGTCGCGGCGATCTTGGAGCGGAACGTGCGGCCTTCGAACGGCGACCAGCCGCACTTGGACAGGATGTCCTCGCGGCGCACGGTGAAGGGCTTGTCGTCGATCAGCACCAGGTCGGCGTGATAGCCCTCGCGCAGGAAGCCGCGCTCGTGCACGTCGAACAGCAGCGCCGGCGCATGCGCGAACTTGTGCACCACCTGGGCCACGCCGAGCCGGCCTTCGTGCACCAGCTCCAGCGCCGCGACCAGCGCGTACTGCACCAGCGGCAGGCCCGAGGGCGCCTGCGCATACGGCTTGCTCTTCTCTTCCCAGGTGTGCGGCGCGTGGTCGGTGGCGAGCACGTCGATCACGTCCTCGGCCAGCGCGCGGATCAGCGCTTCGCGGTCGCTGGCGTCCTTGATCGCCGGGTTGCACTTGATCAGGTTGCCCAGCGCCGCGTAGTCGGCGCGGTCGAAGCGCAGGAAGTGGATGCAGGTCTCGGCGGTGATGCGCTTGCCCTGGATCGGGCCGGGCGCGAACAGCGCCAGTTCGTCGGCGGTGGAGATGTGCAGCACGTGCAGGCGGGTGCCGTGCTTCTTCGCCAGCGACACCGCCAGCTGCGAGGATTTGAGGCAGGCCTCGCGCGAGCGGATGTCCGGATGCATGTCCGGGGTCAATGCGTCGCCGTATTTTTCCTTGAACGCGGCCAGGGTCGCGTCGATGGTCGGGGTGTCTTCGCAATGGGTGATGATCGGGGTCGGCGCGTCGCGGAAGATCGCGTCCAGGGTCTGCGGGTTGTCGACCAGCATGTTGCCGGTGGAGGCGCCCATGAACACCTTGATCCCGGGTGCGGTCTTCGGGTCCAGGGTCTGGATCGCGGCCAGGTTGTCGTTGCTGGCGCCCAGGTAGAAGCCGTAGTTGCCCCAGGCGCGGCCGGCGGCGGCGTCGTACTTGGCCTGCAGCGCCGCCGCGTCCAGGGTCGGCGGGTTGGTGTTGGGCATGTCCATGAAGCTGGTCAGGCCGCCGGCCACCGCGGCCGCCGACTCGCTGGCGATGTCGCCCTTGTGGGTCAGGCCGGGTTCGCGGAAGTGCACCTGGTCGTCGATCATGCCGGGCAGCAGCCAGCGCCCGGCGGCGTCGACCACGGTCTCGCCCTCGCGGGCGGCCAGGTGCGGGGCGATCGCGGCGATGCGGCCGTCGGCGATGCGCAGGTCGCCCTGGGTTTCCTGGCCTTCGTTGACCAGGCGGGCGTTGACGATGAGGGTGGAGGAGGACATTCAGTGTTTTCCTGGGCAGCGGCAGGCCGGCGGCGCCGCGGGATCGGGCACCGGGTCGAACCCGCCGGGATGGAAGGGATGGCAGCGGCCGACGCGGCGGGCGGCCATCCAGCCCCCGCGCAGCGCGCCGTAGCGGGCGATGGCGGTGACCGCGTAGGCCGAGCAACTGGGCACGAAGCGGCAGCGCGGGCCCAGCAGGGGGCTGATGAAGCGCTGGTACAGGTGCAGCAAGGCGATGAGAGCGCGGGCGATCACCCGGCCATGATATGCCAGTTGCGCAACGGGCCGTCGCTCACCGGCCTGCCATTCACCGGCGTGTAGACGGTGTGGTTGCCGCTGGGGGTAGGGTAGGCTATAAAGGCCCGCTTTCCCGGGCCCCGGGGAAACCAAGGAAGAGCGATTCGTGGCTGCTAAAAAACCTGCAAAGAAGGCCGTCAAGGCCGCCAAGAAGCCCGTCCAGCCCGTTGCCAAGAAGGCGACGGCGTCCGCTGCTGCCAAGCCGCTGAAGAAACCGGTGGCCAAGCCGGCAGCCAAGCCGGCGCCGGCCAAGAAGGCCCCGGCCAAGCCAGCCAAGGCGGTGGCGAAGAAGCCGGCGCCCAAGCCGGTTGCCGCCGCGCCGGCCAAGAAGGCCCCGGCCAAGCCGGCCGCCAAGCCAGCGAAAGCCGCCGCCAAATCCAGCGCCGCGCCGGTCGCCAAGCAGGCGGCAGCCAAGCAGGCCACGCCCGCAGTGAAGCCAAAGCAGGCCACCGCCCCGGTCGCCCCGGCGGTGTCCAAATCCGTACCGAAGCCGGCTGCCAAGCCGGCGCCGGCCAAGTCTGTCCCGGCCAAGGCCGCCACGCCCGCCGCAGCACCGGTTTCCCAGCCGGTCGCCGCCAAGCCCGCTGCGCCCTCGGCCCCGCCACATAAGAATCCCGTGTCCGTTTCGAAATCCTCCGCGAAAACCCCCACCAAATCCGAATCCACCCCCAAGGCGCCGATCGCCAAGCCGACCGGCAAGGTCGCCGTCGCGGTGACCGCCAAGTCCAACACCCCCGCCAAGCCGGCCAAGTACAAGGTGGTCGAGTACAAGACCGACGAAGCGACCGGTCGTCCGATCCTGCCCAAGGGCTACAAGCCGGCCGGCGACGAGGAGTACATGAGCACGCTGCAGCAGGAGTACTTCCGCCAGCGCCTGCTCAACTGGCGTGCCGACCTGGTCGAGGAATCCAAGCAGACCATCGAGAACCTGCGCGACGAAGTCCGCGACATCGGCGACGAGGCCGAGCGCGCCACCCGCGAGACCGAGAACTCGCTGGAACTGCGCACCCGCGACCGCTACCGCAAGCTGATCGGCAAGATCGACAGCACGCTCAAGCGTCTGGATGCCGGCGACTACGGCTACTGCGTGGACACCGGCGAAGAGATCGGCCTGGAGCGCCTGGAGGCGCGCCTGACCGCCGAGCGCACCATCGATGCGCAGGAGCGCTGGGAACACCTGCAGAAGCAGCAGGGCGACTGATTCGCCAACACCCGCGTCTGCGTTCGCCCAAGGCCCTGCTCGCGCGGGGCCTTGTGCTTTCTGGCCGTTCGCGCCGATCCGGCGGGCCCGGCCGGCCTGCCGCCAGGCGTGCGATCCGGTGCCGCGGCGGTGGGCGGGAGCCCGGTGGCGATGGCGTCCGCGGCATGTGCGGCCGCTGCGCCTGGTGCGTGGGCCATGGCGCGCGCGCAGGTCTCGCGAACGCCGCCGATCCCGATTCGGCCCACCCGCGCCGCGCTGCGGCGCACGCCGCTCACCGCGCCGCGGGACGACGCCGGCATTCAGCGGACGCCGTTGACCAGGCCGCTCTTCGCATCCTTGAGCAGTTGCAGGCCGGGCAGGCCGAAGCTGTCCAGGTCCGCCTTGCTCGCGGCGATGTTCAGCCCGACGATGGCCGAGGTGTCCGGATCCACGTCCACGCCCAGCGGCATGGCGGCGAACTGCACGTAGTCGCGGCTGTCGTTCCATTGCGGGCGGCCGCCGATCGCCTGGAGCAGGCGGTCGATGTGGGTGCCGGCCGGCTGGCCGAGCAGGTCGAAGGGCAAGGGGACGTTCGGATCGGCGAAGGCGATCAGGTTGGTGACCCGGTCGTTGCGGAAGCCCACGGCCAACTGGCTGTGGACGAGCGTGCCGGCCGGACGCGGATGGCGCGCCAGTTGCGCGTTGAGCTCGCGCGGGTACAGGTACACGACGCTGAGCGTCTGCGGGTGTGCGGCATCGGCGCGGGTGACGTCCGGCTGGCCGAGCGCGGCCAGGACCTGTTGCTTGCGCATGCCCAGCGCGACCGGGCCGATGCGCGTGCACGGAGCGGGCAGGGTGGCCGCGCTGGCGGAGGCGGCGAAGGCCTGCTGCAACGCGCGCGTGCAGGCAGCGGCGTCGCTGCCGGCGGCGTGGGCCTGCGCGACGGCCATGCCGAAGGCGAGCAGGCCGAACAGCGAAAGGGATCGGGGTGTCATGGGGATCTCCGTAGCGTGTCGTGGTGAATGAGGCCGGGATGCGCATCCCGGCCTCACCGCAGGGTGAATCAGTTGCCGTGCCAGCCTTCGCGGTGGCCGTAGGCCGTGACGAAGGCGCTCTGCTGGGCGCTGGTCAACGAGCTCCACTGGTCGGTCGGATTCAGGCCCGAATTGGTGGTGATGGTGGTGATCATCTCCGCGGTCGGGTTCTCGCTCGGCGGCGACCAGGTGCTGATGATCTGGCTGAGCGTGGCGGTGCCGTTGTTGTTGTCGTTGATCCGGTTCATGTTGGCCACTGCGGCGTCGAGCCCGGCCTGGGGATTGGAGAAGATCGCGAAGCCGCGATCGTTGCCGAGCGAGCCGTGGTCGTCGGCGAAGCTGCCGGAACGGATGTCGAGCGGGTTGTTGTCGCGGTTCGGGTGGGTACCGGTGACCTGTTGGGTCGAGCCGTCCGCCGCGGTGTAGGTCACCGTGGTGCCGCTGGCCGATGCGGAGGTGGCCGGATTGGCGTTGCTGCCGGCGCCACCGTCGCCCTCGCCACCGTCGCCCTCGCCGCCGTCACCGTCACCGTCACCGTCGCCGCCATCTCCCTCGCCGCCATCGCCTTCTCCGCCTTCGCCGCCTTCGCCTCCCTCACCACCTTCGCCACCTTCGCCACCTTCACCGCCCTCGCCACCTTCACCGCCTTCCCCGCCTTCGGCCTCGATCGGCGCGTCGAACTCGGCGGCGGTCTGCATCGCCACCGCCTTGTGCATCGCCGCGTGGCGATGGTGGTGGGTCTTGGCCTTGGCGTGGTGCGCCTTCTTGTGCGCCTTGGCGTGATGGATCGAGCTGGAGAGCGGGTGCGCGCCGATCGAAGCGCGCGTGCCGCCGGCGACCATATCGATTTCGATGATATCGAGCGTTCTCATGTAGATCCTTTGACATGTTGCGGGGAAGGAGCCGTCCTCGCTTCGGCTGATCCGGCCGCACGGCGCATGGCCGCACGCCCGGATCGATCCTGCCGCGCGCGCTGCGCTGCGGCGACGCAACAAGCGTGCGGCCGGCCGTGGTCTCCTCGGCTGCGCGCAAACGCTCGAACGCGTAGAGATGGTTCATGCAGATCGGCATGCCGATGCGTCCCGAAAACCGGAGAACATCGCCGTGCCGAGGGTCGCTTGCGGCCGCAGGCCGGCGCGACGTGATAGCCGGCACTGCGTGCCGCGTGCCACGCGTGGCTCCGGCAATCGCGCTTTCCGCAAGGATGAGCAGCGTGCCGAACGATCACATCCGGCGTTGCGCCTGCTCTCCCTCGCTGGAACACACCAGCTTCAACTGCAACTGGCGGACGGTCCAATGCGACGGCGTGTCGATCGTCCCGCTCGCGTGCACGTGGTAGGCGGGACAGTCCGCATCTTCCTCGGGATTGTTCTTGATGTCGCAGCTGCCCTCGATCAGGAACGTGTGGGCTCCCTTTGCCGCGCTGCGGGTGAATGTCAGGTTCGGGCACTCCCCGAACGTCCTCGCCAGGACGATGTCGTTCTTCAGGACGTAGGCGAGCGCCTGTTGAGCTTCGTTGCCGGGTGCGGGTTGCATCGCCTGCAACGATCCTTGCGCGGCGAAGACGAGAAGCGACGCCATGCACATGCGCGGCAGCCAGGAGGACTTCATGGGGAATCTCCGATAGGTGATTGTCTTCCGGGCCGGAGCGGTTCCGGCCCGGAAGAGGGGAGTGGGATCCGGGTTACTTGAAGACGCTGATATGGACGTGCGTCGTGTCGCCGCTTTCCCGGCTGGCGGCGGTCCAGTCCGCGGTTGGGCTGGACCTGATGAAGTTGCCGGCGGGGCCTTCCACGTAGCTGACGTTGGGATCGTTCATCGCGGCATTCTCCAGCGCCTGCGCGTTGTCGAAGCCCGTGCCGCTGGTGCCGACATGCACGTCGTTGATGATGTTGATGTCGACGGCGTTGCCGGTGTAGTGGGCGGAGTTGGGGTTGTGGCTGCCGTTGGTCGTGGCGGAGATGTCGATGCTGTTGACGCCATCGTCGTTGTCGAGCACCGAGTTCAGCGCCGAGGCCATCTTGGACGTGACCGGATTGTCGCTGCTCGAACCATCCTGCGTGTTCTGGTAGGTGATCGAAACCGTCCTGCCATCGCTGGTCTGGTGGCTGCTGCCTATGTTGGTATCGGCCGGCCCGTTGCCGTCCGCATCGTTGCCGTCGTCGTAACCGCCGCCGCCGTCGCCTTCGCCACCCTCGCCACCTTCACCGCCTTCGCCTCCCTCGCCACCTTCACCTCCCTCGCCACCTTCACCTCCCTCACCTCCCTCACCACCTTCGCCTCCCTCGCCACCTTCACCGCCTTCACCGCCTTCACCACCTTCGCCGCCTTCGCCGCCTTCGGCCTCAATCGGCGCGTCGAACTCGGCGACCGTCTGCATCGCGGCCGACTTGTGCATCGCCGCGTGGTGGTGATGGGCCTTGGCCTTGGCGTGGTGCACTTTCTTGTGCGCCTTGGCGTGATGGATCGAGGTGGACAACGGGTGCGCGCCGATCGAAGCGCGCGTGCCGCCGGCGACCATGTCGATTTCGATGATATCGAGCGTTCTCATGTTGATCCTTTGACATGTTTGCGGGGAAAACCGTCCTCGCTTCGGCTGATCCGGCGGCACGCCGTTTCTGGCCGCGCGTCCGGATCGATCCTGCCGCGCGCGCTGCGCTACGACGACGCGGCAAGCGCCTGGCCGGCCGCGCCTTCCCCGGCCTCGCGCAAGCGCTCGAACGCGTAGAGATGGTTCATGTAGGTGGAGACGAAGATGCGCCGGCCGTCCGGCGAGACCGCGACGCCGTTGGTGACCGCATCCGGCAGTTGCAGCACGCCCTTGGTTTCCAGCGTGTCGATGTCGATCTCCACGACGCGGCCGCCATTGCTGCCGACGATGACGCGATTGCCCACGCGCTTGGGCGAGGCATACACCCGCGCGCGCAGATTGATCTTCTTGAGCAGCTGCATGGTGTCCACGTCGATGACGTACAGATGCCGGTCGCCGGAGCCGCAGAACAGCTTGTTGCCGGCGAACAGCGGCGTGGTGTAGCAGATCTCGTCGGTCTGCCATTCGCCGCGCTTCTCGCCGGTGGCCACGTCGAGGAGGTAGATCGACTTGTCGAAGGAGGCGAAGGCGGTCAGCCGGCGCTGTTCGTCAACGGCGGGCGCGTATTTCACCGAGCGCCGCGTCGGGAAGCGCCACACGATGCGGCCGGTCTTGGCCTCGAGCGCGAGCGTCTCGTGATCGGCGCTGCCCCAGATCACCAGGTCGCCGCCTTCCCAATAGCCCGGCGAGCCGTGCTGCAGCTTTTCGACCTGATGTTCCCAGACCTTCTCGCCCGTGCCCATGTCGTAGGCGGCCAGGCTGCCCTGCGCCCAGGGGCGGACGTACTCGATGCCGACATACAGCAGGTTGTGCTGCGGCAGCAGCAGCGGCGAGGCGCCGATCCAGTCGCCGTCCGGATGCGTCCAGATCTCCTCGCCGCTCTGCGCGTCCAGGCAATAGACGGTGCCGTTGTAGGCGCCGAAGTACAGGCGCCCGTCGTGATGGGCGGGGCACGACCAGATGCCTTTCTTGGTATAGGCCGCGCCGGTCACCTGGTATTCCCACAGCAGCCCGCCGGTCTCGGCGGAGAACGCCTGCATCTTCGCCGCGTCGCAGCCGCGGAAGATGGTGTCGCCGACCAGCAGCGGCGCGGACTTCGGTACCACGTGATAGGCGAAGCCGCCCGGTGTCGCCGTTCGCCACAGCTCGCGGTAGGCCTGCGTGGGGTGCGGCGTGCTGTGGTCCGGCGGAAGGTCGAAGTCCTTCAGGGTGAACAGCGATTGCACGGCGATGCCGTGGGTCTTGCGCCACTGCATGCCGGCCCTGGACAGGAAATCGACCACCACGAACACCTCGCCCAGCGGGTGGCCGGCCATGGCGATGACCGCGCGCGCCTTTTCGGCGCTGTTGCCGGAGTTGAGCGAGTCGTCGACCAGCACGATCGGCAGGTCCAGCACCTCGCCTTCGATCGCATTGCCCAGGCCTGTGGTCTTGCGGTCCTTGCGGATGATGAAGCCGTTGACCGCGCCGCGCTCTTTCGGCGCGGTCAGCAGCAATGCGGTGAGCAGCGGGATCGCCGCCGTCTCCAGGCCGCCGAGCTGGAACGGTTCGCGGCTGGCGTTGCGCTCCCAGAACGCGTGGGCGATCTGCTCGAGCGCCTCGCGCTGCATGAACACCCGGCGCAGGTCGAACAGCCAGGTGTACGCGCCGCCCTTCTTGGTGATCAGCGGAATGTTCTCGGCCGCGGTGTGCAGGCCGATGGTCTGGATGATGTCCCGGATCGATTGCATGGTCATCGTGTGCTCTGCGCGGGTGGTCGGGGAGGTCATGGGGACGCCGCAGCGTCCAGCGTCTTGAGGTAGGCATCGACCGGCGGTCCCCAGATCGCGGAGCCGCGGCGGCCGAAGAACAGGTGATGCCCGTCGTCGCCGTAGGCGGCGGGCGCGACCAGTTCGGCACGGCCGCCGGCCTGCACGAAGGCGCGATGCAGCGCGGCGGCCAGCGCCGGGTCGAAGAAGCTGTCGTTGCCGGTGTAGATCCACAGCATCGGCGTGCTTGCGGTCGTGCCGAAGCGGCCTGCCGCCTCGACCAGTTTTTCCGGCGCGCAATTGCTGTTGGCCCGATCGTGGAAGTGGCCGCCGCGGCCGCCGGCCATGTTGACGAAGGCCGCGACGTTCGGATGCGGCATGCTGTCGTAGGCCAGCGTGCCCCAGCCGCCGGCCGACTGGCCGACGACGATGGCGCGGCCCGGATCGAGGCCGGGCAGGGCGGTGACGAAATCCACGATCGTCTTGAGCTGCCGCGCCGTCTCCAGGCCGGCCTTGGCGTAGTCGGCGCGGTCGCAGCCGTCGTAGCCTTCGGTCCAGGGGCCGCCGGTCACGCCGTAGCCCAGCCGCAGCACCAGCGCGACGGCGTAGTGCCGGTGCAGGAACCATTGCGCGGATTCGCCGCTGCAGCTCTCCAGCGTCATGCCCGGCCGCTCCGACGCTTTCGCCGGCGAGCCGTGCGCGATCACCACCAGCCGTGGGCGATGCACGCCCTCGGGGCGGCACAGGCGCCCTTGCAGCGTCCATGGATGCCCGCTGTCGTCGGCGATCGGGATCCGCAACGGTTCGCCCGGGTCGGCGCGGCTGCGGCCGAGAGCGTCCGCCGCCGCTGCGTGCGGCGCCACGGCGAAGGCCAGGAGCACCGCCACGAGCGCGCTGCGTGGCATGGTGGTCTGCATCGGAAGTCGTCTCTTGCTGTGCTGGTCTAGCGGCGGATGCGCCGCATGTGGAACGCGAGGGTGGTGCACAGCGTCGGGCAATCGCGGGCCGGGGCGCGCGACGCACGGACGATGGTCCCGTCGAACAGCACCAGCCGGCCGGGACGCGGACGGATGGAGATGCATTCGCGCGCGGCGTCGTAGAACACGGTTTCGCCGGCCCAGCCGTCCTTCCATTCGGTGCTGGTGTAGAGCAGGGCGACCCGCTCCTGGTCGGACGGCTTGGCGTAGTGATGCGCGGCGCCGTCCTGTCCATGCGTATGGCCGCTGGCGTAGGCGCGGACCAGGCCGTAGTCGGGCGCCAGTTCTTCGCGGATGTGTCGCCACACGTCGTTGAGCGATTCCAGCCCCGGCGTGGCGTTGAGCACGTCGTCGTGGATGGCCCGGTCCTGCGCGTTGCGGCTGCCGCACAGGTGGATGTGCCAGGACGGATGCGCGTCGCCGAGCAGGCCCGGGTAGACGCCGTATGCCCAGCCGCCGCGACCGCTGGCCAGTTCCGGCAGATGCTGCACGTCGACGAAGTTGTTGACGACCTTCAGGGATGACGCTTCCGATGACGACACGGCGTTACCTCATGGTTTCGTGGAGGGCGAAAGGAGCGGGGATGGGCGAGCGCCACGCGTTCCCGGCGGAGGCCGCGGCGCGGCGTCGTCGCCGACGCCCGCCAGGAGCCGGCGTGGTCTCATGGCGCGTCTCCGATGGACGACGTCGCTGCGATGGGAGCCGCGTGGCGCGGCAGCGGACGCGTCACGGCTGCCCCTTCGCACAACTCGATGACACGGTCCGCATGCGCGATGGTCTCCGGCCGGTGCGCGATCACGATGCGGGTGATGTTCAGCGCCTTGATGGCGTGGTTGAGCCGCCGTTCCATGGCGACGTCCAGGTGGCTGGTGGCTTCGTCCAGCACCAGGATCTGCGGCCGGCGATACAGCGCGCGGGCCAGGAACAGGCGCTGCTGCTGTCCGCCGGAAAGGGAGGAACCCATGTCGCCGACCAGGCTGTGATAGCCCATGGGCATGGCCACGATGTCCTCGTGCACGCCGGCAAGGCGCGCTGCGTCCTCGATGTCCTGCGGCGTGGCGAGGGCGTCGAACAGACTGATGTTTTCTGCGATCGAACCGGTGAACAGGTGATCGTCCTGCATCACGCTGGCGGTCATCGCGCGATAGCGCGACTTGCCGAGCCGGCGCAGATCGATGCCGCCGATCTCGATCGATCCCTGCTGCGGGTCGAGCAGGCCGAGCAGCAGCCGGATCAAGGTGCTCTTGCCGCAGCCGGACGGGCCGACGATGGCCACCGATTCGCCCGGCCGCACCGCGAAGCTGCACTCGCGCAGGATCCACGGCTCGCCTTCGGCATAGCGAAAGCCGACCTTGTTGAAGGCCACGCCAGGTTCCGGCAGCGGGCCGACGTGCTCGCTGCTGGCGTAGGCTTCCGGCGCGGTCAGCACGATGTCGGCCAGGCGCTCGGCCTGCAGGCGCAGCATGCGCAGTTCGATCGCGTAATCGATCAGGCTGGCGACGCGGCTGCTGAACTGGTCGCCGTAGGCGACGAACGCGGTCAGCATGCCGACGGTGAACTGGCCCTTCAGCCCCAGCCACGCGCCCAGCCACAGCACGCCCAGCCGTTGCGCGCCGGTGGCCAGGCCCTGCAGCGCGGTGAACAGCATGTCCAGGCGCTGCACTGCGATCGAGGTGTTGAGCGTGTCGGCCGCCGCATTGAGGTAACGCCCGGTCTGCTCGGCTTCCTGGTTGTGCAGGCGGATCGTCTGCACTCCGCGCACCGCTTCCAGGAAGCGGCTGTGCTGTTTGGCGGTCACCGTGATCTGGCTGAGGTTGGCTTCGCGGTAGATGCGGAAATACAGCAGCCGCAGGCCCGCATACAGGGCCACGGCGCTCAGCACGATGGCCGACAGCAGCGGGCTGTAGACGAACAGCACGACCAGGGTGATGCCGGCCATGAGCCCGTCGAGCAGGATCTCGACGAAGCGCGTGGTCAGGGTCTGCTGGATCGCGTCGATCGCGCCGAAGCGCGACACGATGTCGCCGAGGTGGCGCGCGCCGAAGTAGGCGTGCGGCAGCCGCATCAGGTGCTGGAACACGTTGCCGGTCCAGCCCAGGTTGAAGTGGGTGCTGAGCCACATCACCGTCCAGCTGCGCAACGCGGAGACCAGCGTTTCCAGCACCATCAGCAGGGCGAAGCTGAGCCCGAGGAAGGTCAGCAGGTCGTGGTCGCCGTCGGCGATGACCTGGTCCACCACCAGTTGCATGAACAGCGGTGCGAGCAAGGCGAACAGCTCCAGCACCAGCGCCAGGCCGAAGATCTGCGCGAGCCCGCGGCCCAGGCCGCGGATCGAACCGGCGAGCGAGCGCAGCGAGACTGGCGGCGCCTCGCGCTGGCGCTGGAACGTGGGGCCTTTCGAAAACTCGATGGCGACGCCGGTGAAATGCCGTGCGACCTCGGCCAGCGGCAGGGTGCGCACGCCCACGGCCGGATCGTGCAGGGTGACCTTGTTCCTGCCGACCTCGTGCAGGACCACGAAATGGTCGAGATCCCAATGCAGCACGCACGGCGTCTGCAACTGGCCCAGTTCGTCCATCTCCAGCCGCAGCGGCCGGCTTTGCAGCCCCAGCGCATGCGCCACTTCGATCAGGCGCCGCGCGGTCATGCCTTTCAGCGACAGGGTGAAGCGCCGGCGCAGCGCGGCCAGGTCGGTATGGTGGCCGTGGTAGCCGGCGATCATCGCCAGGCAGGCGAGTCCGCACTCGGCCGCTTCGGACTGGAGCACGTTCGGCAGCCCGCGCGAGCGCCAGAAACGCAGCCGCGGCGTGGCCTGCGCGCGAGCGGCGTGCAGGCTGTCGTCGTTCGCGCTGCGATCCTCGGCGTGGCGGCTCACGAACCGCTGCTCCAGCGATGCCCCATGCCGTACAGCGGTTCGAAGATCCATTCGACGATGCGGCGCCGATCCAGCAGCATGTCCGCCTCCAGCGCCATGCCCGGGCGCAGCGGCTGCTGCTGCCCGTAGGCTTGCACGTTCTGGTTGGCGAGATCCACGCGCGCCAGGTACAGCGAGTCGGTCGATGGCGGCGTGCCGCCGCCGAGCAGCAGGGTCACCTCGCCGGGCATCAGCGCGCTGCGCGAGACGCTGCGCACCACGCCATGCTGCAGGCCGAATTTCTGATAGGGAAAGGCCTGGTAGTGCAGGGTGACCTCCACGCCCGGATGCACGAAGCCGACCGCCTGGCTGGGCACCAGCAGCTGCGCCTGCAGTCGCGAACCGTCGGGCACGATGGCCAGCAGCGGCTGTCCGAGCGACACCGACGCGCCGGGCTTGACCAGCAGCGAGGACACGATGCCGCTGGCCGGCGCGCGCAGTTCGCTGGCGCGGGTCGCTTCGTTCTGGGCCAGCGCCTGTTCGACCTGCGCCAGTTGCCGGCGCAGTTCGTTGAGCTTGGCCGAGACCGCCAACGGCAGCTGGGTCAACTGGTCGTCGAGCGCGCTCAGTTGTTGGCGCGTGCCGGCGTGCTGCTGCTGCAGCGAGCGCAATTGCGATTCGTCGGCGAGCAGGGCCGATTGTTCCTGCTCGACCTGCAGCGCCGGGATGTAGCCGCCGGCCACCAGCCCGGACCACTTGTTCACCAGGTCCTGGACCAGCGCCATCTGTTTCTTCTCGATCGCGATCTGCGCGTCGATCTGCGCCAGTTGATCCTTCAGCAGGGTTTGCTGGGCGCGGTTGTCCTCGGCCTGCTTGTCGCGCAGGGTGAGCGCATCGCCGATGTCCTGGCGCAGGCTGCCGGCCTGCCGCTGCAGCTGCGTGCTGACGCCGGCCGCAGTATTGCCTAGCGCTTTGCTGGTGTGTTCGCCGGACAGGGACACCAGGATCTGCCCGGCGACGACGCGATCGCCTTCGGCGGCGGCGACGTGGTCGACCACGCCGACGGTGTTGGCGGTCAGGCTGATCAGGCCGGCGCGCGGCACCAGCAGGCCGGTGACGTGGACGCGCTGCGTGTAGTGTCCGGCGAACAGCCAGGCGAGGATCGCGGCGCCGATGAGCAGCGCGGCGACCGTCCATGCCTGGGTCGAGACCGGCGTGGCCAATCGCACTGTCCCCAGCCATGCCTGGCTGGGTGCGTCCAGCACCTCGCTGCGAAAAAGCGAACCTTCCATTTCACTTCTCTCCGTATGAACTTCGCACGGGAAAATGCAGGCAAGCGGCGAACCTGGCGTTCCGTCAAGGACCCTGCCGCTGGTCCGGGCGCAACGGTTCCAGGCATGGCTTTCGCGAACCTTTCGGCAGCGCGGCGCTGCGATCCGGCCATGGCGCGGGCATGCGCCGCCTGCTGCAAGCGAGTGAGACGGCGTGCGTAGTTCGCCCCTGGGACGCAAGGAAATCGACGTCGCTGCAGTGCTGGCGGGCGTGCGTGAGCGGGCTCTGCGCGTGTTGTAGACAAATGCGCTGGACCTGCCTGCGGCGACGCAGGCGCAAGCCGAAAAGGGCGAGGTTGCGCCGTTGCATCCTCGCCGCGCATGCCGGGCCGCGACCGGGTTTAAATGCGTCTGTCATGCCGCCGCCGCAGACTGGACGCGTGGCGGACGGCCACGCTGCCGCCGCCTGCCGATGCTCGCCAATCGCCTTTCCTGCCCGCCGCAGCACGTGGCTGTCGTGGTCGTGCACGCTTCCGCGACGTGGCGGGTCCGTGCTGCCGGCGCCGAGGGCGCTACGCAAGCCACGCCGCTGCGCTCGCCGCGGGCGCGGCGCCATCCGCGGCAGGCTGCGGACAGGTGCGCATGACCTCTGCACCGGTGTCCGTTGCGGCGCCGCCGCCACGCGCACGCACGTCCCGCGTCTGGCGCTATGCGCGCTGGCCGCTGTCGCTCCTGCTGGTGCTGCTGGCGGTGCTGGCAGTGGGGCCGCGGGTCAGCCCGGCGCTGCCGCAGGTCGCGTTGCCGGCGGTGCCGCAGGATCCGCTCGCGCTGCAGGTCTGGCTGGACGCGCGCGAGCGGGCCACTGCCGGCCTGCGTGCGGACAACCAGGCGCGCATCGTCTGGGCCGACCCGGCGCACCCGGGACGCCGCGACTGCGCCATGGTCTATCTGCACGGCTTCACCGCCAGCCAGGGCGAGGGCGCGCCGACCCACCAACGCCTGGCGCGCAGCTTCGGCTGCAATCTGTATCTGCCGCGCTTGCCGGGGCACGGGCTGGTCGCCGCCGACGCCTTGCGCGGCATCGATGCGCCGCGCCTGCTCGGTGGCGCCGCCGAGGCGTTGGCGGTGGCGCGAGTGCTGGGCCGGCGGGTGGTGGTGATCGGCAATTCGATGGGCGGCGCACTGGCGCTGCAGACCGTGGCCGCACACCCGCAACAGGTGCAGGCGCTGGTGCTGTGGTCGCCGCTGGTACGCGAGCACGGCGAGCAGCTGCAGCCGATGCTGTGGCCATGGGGGGCGCAGCTGCTGCTGTGGTCGCGCAACGGCGGCGATCCGGTCATGCGTTACCCGGTCGACAGCGGCTACTGGGCCGACGCCACCCATGTCGACGGCTACCGCGCGCTGGCCGCGCTGACCCGCGGCGGCATGCTGCCGGCGACCTATGCGCGGATCCATGTGCCGGTGTTCCTCGGCTACTACTATCGCGACGCGCAGCATCAGGACGCGACGGTGTCGGTGGCGGCGATGCAGGCGATGTTCGCGCGACTGGGCACGCCGCGGGCGCTGCGCCAGGCGGTGGATTTTCCCGGCGCCGGCAATCACGTGCTGGCCTCGCCGATCCGCTCCAAGGCGGTGCCGGCGGTGTTCGCGGCGACCTGCCGGTTCCTGGCCGGCAAGGGCGGGTTGACCCAGCCGGCGAACGTGCCCGATTGCGCGGCGGCGTGGAACGCCGACGAGCGCCTGGACGCCGCCGCGGCGCGCTGAGCGCGACGCGGCGGCTACTGCGCCGTCACTGCAGTTCGCGCAGGTCCAGTTTGCGCAGCTTCGGCGCTTTCCAGGCGGTGGTCGCGACCACGCCCAGGGTCACGCAGCCGCCGATCACCACCGCCGGCACCAGGCCGACCAGCCGCGCCATGACGCCGTCGTAGAACGCGCCCAGCTCGTTCGACGAGCCGATGAAGATGCCGCTGATCGAGGACACGCGGCCGCGCATCGCATCCGGCGTGGCCAGCTGCAGGATGGTCGAACGCACGATCACCGACACCCCGTCGCACATGCCGTAGACCAGCAGGATCGCCGCCGACAGCCAGAAATGCCGCGACAGGCCGAAGGCGATGGTGCACAGGCCGAAGCCGGTGACCGCCAGCAGCAGGATGCGGCCGGCATTGCGCTGCAGCGGGCGCCGCGCCAGCCACAGCCCGACCAGCACCGAACCCAGCGCCGGCGCGCCGCGCAGGATGCCCAGGCCCTCCGGACCGTAATGCAGGATGTCGTGGATGAAGGCCGGCAGCATCGACACCGCGCCGCCGAGCAGCACCGAGAACATGTCCAGCGCCATCGCGCCGAGCATGATCTGGTTGGAGAACACGAACTGCGCGCCCTCGGCGATGCTGCGGAAGATCGGCGCGCGCGGGCCGTCGTTGATCGGCTCGGCCACGCGCAGCAGCAACAGCGACAGCATCGCCACGCCGGCCACCGCCATGGCCACGCCGTAGGACAGGCCCTTGCCGCCCCAGCCGACCAGCACGCCGCCCAGCGCGGGCCCGATCACCATGCCGGTCTGGAACACCACGCTGCCGATGCTGGCGCCGCGCGCATAGGCCTCGCGCGGCAGCGTGCGCGCGAACAGCGCGTTGTACACCGGCGACAGGAACGCGCGGGCCGCGCCGGTCAGCGCGATCGCCGCGTAGATCGGCCACACGCCCTGCATCGGCAGTCTGCCGTGGGTCAGTGCGGTCAGCACCCCCGCGGTCGCGACCAGGCCCAGGCTGGCGAGCATGCCCAGCCGGCGCCGCGGCAGGTGATCGACCAGATAGCCGGCGAACGGCGCGATGCAGAAGAACGGCAGGATCTCGGCGAGTCCGATCAGCCCCAGCGAGAACGGATTGCGGGTGATCTCGTAGATGTGCCAGCCGACCGTGACCGCGACGATCTGGTAGGACAGCATCGCGCAGATGCGATAGGCCAGCACCAGCGCGAAGCCGGGATGCGCCAGCAGCGTGCGCAGGCTCTGTGCGGGCGGGAGCGGGGCGCTCATGCCTGCGCGCGCGCGCTGTCCTGGATGAATGCCAGGATCGCGGCCAGGCCGTTGCTGCGGGTCGGCGACAGGTGCTTGCCCAGGCCGATCGCGGCGACGAAGTCCGGCGCGGTGGCCAGGATCTGCGCGGCGCTGCGCCCGGAGTAGACCCGCAGCGCCAGGTAGATCAGGCCGGAGACGATCGCCGAATCGCTGATCGCATGGAACACCAGCCGCTGCGCATCGCCCTCGGGCACGATCCACACCATCGACTGGCAGCCGTGCAGGCGATGCTGCTCGGTCTTCCACTCCTCGGGGAACGCCGGCAGCTTGCGGCCCAGGTCGATCAGGTACTGGTAGCGCTCGGACCAGTCGCCGAAGAAGCCGAATTCCTCGGCGATGGCGGCCTGCGCGTCGGCGGGCGTGGGTTCGAGCGGGAAATCGGTATCGGTCATCGCAAATCCAGAATCAATCGGTAAAGCCCCGCTCCCTCCGGGAGAGGGGTTGGGGTGAGGGGAGGGGCGCAGCCTCGCGAGAAATCGACGGCAGTCGCTTCGCCCGCCGTCCTATCGGCGCTGCCGTACCCTCATCCGCCCCTTCGGGGCACCTTCTCCCGATGGGAGAAGGGAGGACTCAGCGTTGCGCGGTGTCTTCGAGCGCCATGTTCGAGCGGGAAATCGGTATCGGTCATCGCAAATCCAAGATCAAGCGGTAAAGCCCCTCTCCCCCCGGGAGAGGGGTTGGGGTGAGGGTACGGGCGCAGCCTCGTGAAAAATCGACGCCGGTTGCTTCGCCCGTACCCTCATCCGGCGCTGCGCGCCACCGTCCCCCGAAAAGGGGGCCGTGGTCCCGATGGGAGAAGGGAAAATCTCAGCCGCGCTTCCACCGCACGCCTTGCGCGGTGTCTTCCAGGACCACGCCTTCGTCGGCCAGCGCCTGGCGGATCGCGTCGGCGCGGGCGAAGTCGCGGTTCTTCTTGGCGGCACTGCGTTCGTCGATCAGCGCCTGGATGCGCGCGTCGTCGCCGTCGCCGACGCCGCGGTTGAACCAGGCCTCGGGCGTCTGCTGCAGCAGGCCCAGCGCCAGGCCGGCACCGAGCAGCTCGGACTTCGCCTGCTGCAATTGCGCTTGCAGCTGTGCGTCGCGCGCTGCGTCGGGACCGCCGGCCGGCGCGAGCAGTTGCCGCGCCGCCGTGGCGATCCGCGCCACTTCGGCCAGCGCCTGCGGCGTGTTGAGGTCGTCTTCCAGCGCGGCCTCGATCGCCTGCGGAATCGACGCGGTGGCCTGGACCGCGTCCAGGTCGCGCAAGGTGCCGTACAGCCGGTCCAGGGTGTTCTTGCACTGCTCGATCAGCGCATCGGACCAATCCAGCGGCTGCCGGTAGTGCGCGCTCAGCAACGCATAGCGCAGCGCTTCCGGCGGATGCCGGGCGATCAGGTCGTGCACGGTCTCGATGTTGCCCAGCGACTTGCTCATCTTCGCGCCGCTGAAGTTGAGCATGCCGTTGTGCAACCAGAACCGGGCGAAGGTGGCGCCGCCGTGGGCGCATTCGCTCTGCGCGATCTCGTTCTCGTGGTGCGGGAACTGCAGGTCCACGCCGCCGGCATGGATGTCGATGGTCGGCCCCAGGTGCGCGGCGGCCATCGCCGAGCATTCGATGTGCCAGCCGGGACGGCCGCGGCCCCACGGCGAGTCCCAGCCCGGCAGGTCGTCGCTGGACGGCTTCCACAGCACGAAGTCGCCCGGGTCGCGCTTGTACGGCGCCACCTCGACGCGGGCGCCGGCCAGCATCTCCTCCGGGTCGCGCCGCGACAGCTTGCCGTAGCCGGCGAAGCTGGCCACCGCGAACAGCACGTGGCCCTCGGCGGCATAGGCGTGGCCGCTGCCGATCAGCCGCTCGATCATCGCCACGATCTGCGGGATGTGCGCGGTGGCCTCCGGTTCCAGGTCCGGCGGCGCCACGCCCAGCGCGGCCATGTCCTGCCGGTAGATGGCGGCGAAGCGGTCGGTGATGGTGGCGATCGGCACGCCCTGCGCCTGCGCGGCGGCGTTGATCTTGTCGTCCACGTCGGTGATGTTGCGCGCGTAGCGCAGCGCGCCGTAGCGGCGCCGCAGCAGGGCGGCCA
Source organism: Xanthomonas sp. JAI131 (assembly GCF_013410075.1). NCBI lineage: Bacteria > Pseudomonadati > Pseudomonadota > Gammaproteobacteria > Lysobacterales > Lysobacteraceae > Xanthomonas > Xanthomonas sp. JAI131. The sequence goes on from NZ_JACCCN010000001.1 coordinate 424,986, forward strand.
GCACGTCGAACACCACCGGGCCGCGCGCGTTGCCGATATGCGCATAGTTGTAGACGGTTGGCCCGCAGACATACAGCGTGGGACCGGCGACCGGATCGAGCGGTTCGAAGACATCGACCCGGCGGGTCAGGTTGTTGTGCAGGCGCAGGCTCATCGGCATCGGGCGTGGGGAAGCCTTGCGATTCTACCGGCAGCGGCCCAGGGCGTCTCATCCCTTCCGGGCTGGGCCGCGTCGTGTCCGCCAGGTCGCCAGCGGGCGGCGGCGCGCCGTGCGACGGACATGGCCAAGTCCAGTCGCACCGCGCCGGCTGGCGACCTGCCTGGCCCGACCCGAAGAACCGCGCTTGCGCGCGCCGGCCGCCGCGCCATCGCAGGTGTCGTCTTCCTAGCGCTTTCTTGTCGGCATACGCACGAAATCGGTGCGAACTGCGCCCGGAAATGGAGCTGTCCGGGACAGGCCGGGACAGGCCACGGGGCCGTAGGCTTGCGTTCAGCCCGACGCAAGCTGCGATGCCTACACTGATCGATCTGTCCTTCGAAGCCCGGTGCCGATGCGTCCGTACCTGTTGTTGCCGCTGGTCGGCCTGTTCGCATGCGCCGCGCCGGCCTGGGCGCAGGACGGCGAGGCGCGCAACCGCGTGGTGGTGATCGAGAACGTCAAGCTCGACTACGCGCAGGTGCTGAACGTGGAGCCGGTCTACCAGACCCTGCGCGCCACCCGCACCGAACAGCAATGCGACCCGGTGCAGGCGCCGGCCCCGACCCCGGCGCCGGCCAAGCCGGAGGACGACAGCCGCCTGAACCGGCTGATGGATTCGGTCAAGGACATCTTCAGCCGCCGCCACGAAGAGGCACCGGCGCCGGCCGCCGCCGCGCCGGCGCCGGCGTCGAGCGGGCGCAACTGCCGCACCGTCGAGGTCGGCCGCGAGTTCCGGCGTCCGATCGCCTACGACGTGGACTATGTCTACAAGGGCACCAAGTACCGCTCGCGGCTGCCGGAGGATCCGGGCAACCGGCTGCGTATCCGCGTCTCGGTGGCGCCGTACGTGCCCGACGCGGTCGTGGTGCCGCCGCGATGAGCGCGCGCGCTTGCGCCTGCGGCGTGCGCGTGCGAGGATGCGCGCCGATGAAAGCGAACCTGCCCCAGCACGATCTCAGCGCCGCACGCATGGCTTCGGGCATGACGTCGCGCGCGCGTCGACCGGAATCCCACATCCTGGCTGGGTAACCGGAGCGCTGTGCCGTTCGTTCTGAAAACCCAGCCCGAGGCTGGGTTTTTTCGTTTTCATACCCCGGAAAGGTTTCACCCGTAAAGAACTACAGCGCGTCCCGCGCACGCCACCGCCGCGGTGGCTCCACGCAGCAAAGGATGGATCGATGTCTCTGAAGCACTTCTTGAACACCCAGGACTGGAGCCGGGCCGAGCTGGACGCGCTGTTGACCCAGGCCGCGCTGTTCAAGCGCAATAGGCTGGGCAGCGAGCTGAAGGGCAAGTCGATCGCGCTGGTGTTCTTCAACCCGTCGATGCGCACCCGCACCAGCTTCGAACTGGGCGCGTTCCAGCTGGGCGGGCATGCGGTGGTGCTGCAGCCGGGCAAGGACGCGTGGCCGATCGAGTTCGACCTGGGCACGGTGATGGATGGCGACACCGAGGAGCACATCGCCGAGGTGGCGCGGGTGCTGGGCCGCTACGTCGACCTGATCGGGGTACGCGCGTTCCCGAAGTTCGTGGACTGGTCCAAGGACCGCGAGGACCTGGTGCTGAAGAGCTTCGCCAGGTACTCGCCGGTGCCGGTGATCAACATGGAGACCATTACCCACCCGTGCCAGGAGCTGGCGCACGCGCTGGCGCTGCAGGAGCATTTCGGCACCCAGGACCTGCGCGGCAAGAAGTACGTGCTGACCTGGACCTACCATCCCAAGCCGCTGAACACCGCGGTGGCCAATTCGGCGCTGACCATCGCCACCCGCTTGGGGATGGACGTGACCCTGCTGTGCCCGACCCCGGACTACGTGCTGGACCAGCGCTACATGGACTGGGCGGCGCAGAACGTGGCCGAGAGCGGCGGCTCGCTGCAGGTCAGCCACGACATCGACAGCGCCTACGCCGGCGCCGACGTGGTCTACGCCAAGAGCTGGGGCGCGCTGCCGTTCTTCGGCAACTGGGCGCCGGAGAAGCCGATCCGCGACCAGTACCAGCACTTCATCGTCGACGAGCGCAAGATGGCGCTGACCAACAACGGCGTGTTCTCGCACTGCCTGCCGCTGCGCCGCAACGTCAAGGCCACCGACGCGGTGATGGATTCGCCGAACTGCATCGCCATCGACGAGGCCGAGAACCGGCTGCATGTGCAGAAGGCGATCATGGCGGCCCTGGTAGGCCAGGGCCGCCGGGATTCGTGATTCGGGATTGGGGATTCGCAACGTCGAATCCCGCCCCCGCTCCCATTTAGTCAACCGCAGAGAGATTCCCCCATGTCGCAGCAAACCGCTTCCACCAATCCCGAATCCCCAATCCCGAATCCCGGCACCAAGGACATCGTCCTGGCCTTCTCCGGCGGCCTGGACACCAGCTTCTGCATTCCCTATCTGCAGGCCAAGGGCTACGCCGTGCACACGGTGTTCGCCGATACCGGCGGGGTGGACGACGAGGAGCGCGACTTCATCGAGAAGCGCGCCGCCGAGCTGGGTGCGGCCAGCCACGTCACCGTCGATGGCGGCCCGGCGATCTGGAGCGGCTTCGTCAAGCCGTTCGTGTGGGCCGGCGAGGGCTATCAGGGCCAGTACCCGTTGCTGGTGTCCGACCGGTACCTGATCGTCGATGCCGCGCTCAAGCGCGCCGACGAGCTGGGCACCAAGATCATCGCGCACGGTTGCACCGGCATGGGCAACGACCAGGTGCGCTTCGACCTGGCGGTCAAGGCGCTGGGCGACTACGAGATCGTCGCGCCGATCCGCGAGATCCAGAAGGAGCACACCCAGACCCGCGCCTACGAGCAGAAGTATCTGGAGGAGCGCGGCTTCGGCGTGCGCGCCAAGCAGAAGGCCTACACGATCAACGAGAACCTGCTGGGCGTGACCATGTCCGGCGGCGAGATCGACCGTTGGGAAGCGCCGGGCGAGGGCACCCGCGGCTGGTGCGCGCCGCGCAGCGCGTGGCCGATCGAGCCGCTGACGGTGACCTTGAAGTTCGAGCACGGCGAAGCGGTGGCGGTGGACGGCAAGCCACTGGAAGGCGCCAAGCTGCTGGCCAAGCTCAACAAGCTGTTCGCTCCGTACGGCGTGGGCCGCGGCATGTATACCGGCGACACCGTGATCGGGCTGAAGGGCCGCATCGTGTTCGAGGCGCCGGGCCTGATCGCGCTGCTGGCCGCGCACCGCGCGCTGGAAGACGCGGTGCTGACCAAGCAGCAGAACCGCTTCAAGCCGGAGGTGGCGCGCAAGTGGGTGGAGCTGGTCTACGAAGGCTTCTACCACGATCCGTTGAAGACCGACCTGGAGGCGTTCCTGGATTCCTCGCAGGCCAAGGTCAACGGCGAAGTCACGCTGGAAACCCGCGGCGGCCGCGTCGATGCGGTGGCGGTGAAGTCGCCGCACCTGCTCAACGCCAAGGGCGCGACCTACGCGCAGTCGGCGGACTGGGGCGTGGCCGAGGCGGAAGGCTTCATCAAGCTGTTCGGGATGAGCTCGACGCTGTACGCGCAGGTCAACCGCTGAGGGTAGAGCCCCTCTCCCATCGGGAGAGGGGTTGGGGTGAGGGTACGGGCGAAGCCTCGCAACATTTCGACCTGCAAGCTTCCCCGCACCTTCACCCGCTCGCGCGAAATTCGATTCACCAGGCTTCGCCCGTACCCTCATCCGCCCCTTCGGGGCACCTTCTCCCGGTGGGAGAAGGAACTGTCTTGATGGAACCCATGCACGCACTGCGCATCAGCACCGACAAGCAGGAACTGGATCTGCCGCTGATCCATCGCTTCCTCAGCGAACAGGCCTACTGGTGCCTGGGCATCCCGCTGGACACGGTGCAGCGGGCGATCGCCGGCTCGCTGTGCTTCGGCGGCTACGTCGAGGGTGCAGGGCAGGTGGCGTTCGCGCGGGTGATCACCGACGGGGCGACCTTCGCCTACCTGGCCGACGTGTTCGTGCTCGATGCGTACCGCGGCCGCGGCTACAGCAAGCAGCTGGTGGCGGCGATCATGGCCCACCCGCAGCTGCAGGGCCTGCGCCGCTTCATGCTCGCCACCTCCGACGCGCATGCGTTGTACGCCCGGCACGGCTTCGCCGCGCCGGCGCGGCCGCAGTCGCTGATGGAAATCGCCTATCCCGACCTCTACCGCACCAGCGCCACGGCTGCCTGACCCGCCATGACCGATCTGCTCGAACCCACCCTCGCGCACCTGCACCAGCTGGTGTCCTTCGATACCCGCAATCCGCCGCGCGCGATCGGCACCGGCGGCATCTTCGACTACCTGCGCGCGCAGCTGCCCGGGTTCCAGGTCGAGGTGATCGACCACGGCGCCGGGGCGGTCAGCCTGTACGCGGTGCGCGGCGCGCCCCAGTACCTGTTCAACGTGCACCTGGACACGGTGCCGGACTCGCCGCACTGGAGCGCCGACCCGCACCTGATGCGGCGGACCGACGACCGGGTGATCGGCCTGGGCGTGTGCGACATCAAGGGCGCGGCCGCGGCGCTGGTCGCGGCGGCCAATGCCGGCGACGGCGATGCCGCGTTCCTGTTCTCCAGCGACGAGGAAGCCAACGATCCGCGCTGCATCGCCGCGTTCCTGCAACGCCGCATTCCCTACGAGGCGGTGCTGGTGGCCGAGCCGACGATGAGCGAAGCGGTACTGGCGCATCGCGGCATCAGCTCGGTGCTGATGCGCTTCGCCGGCCGCGCCGGACATGCGTCGGGCAAGCAGGATCCGTCGGCCAGCGCGCTGCACCAGGCGATGCGCTGGGGCGGCAAGGCCCTGGACCATGTCGAGTCGCTGGCGCATGCGCGCTTCGGCGGCCTGACCGGCCTGCGCTTCAACATCGGCCGGGTCGAGGGCGGGATCAAGGCCAACATGATCGCGCCGGCGGCGGAGCTGCGGTTCGGTTTCCGGCCGCTGCCGTCGATGGACGTGGACGCGCTGCTGGCGACCTTCGCCGGTTTCGCCGATCCGGCCGCCGCGCACTTCGAGGAGACCTTCCGCGGGCCGAGCCTGCCCTCCGGAGAGATCGCCCGCGCCGAGGACAAGCGCCTGGCCGCGCGCGACGTCGCCGATGCGCTGCACCTGCCGATCGGCAATGCGGTGGACTTCTGGACCGAGGCCTCGCTGTTCTCGGCCGGCGGCTACACCGCGCTGGTCTACGGCCCGGGCGACATCGCCCAGGCGCACACCGCCGACGAGTTCGTGACGCTGCAGCAGCTGCAGCGCTACGCCACCTCGGTGGACCGCATCATCAACGGCGTGCGCTGAGCGCGCGCCGCCGGGGCCACGGCCCTTCCATCCCGGATCACGGAACCGCCATCACCGCCATGCACGCCAACAAGCAAACCCGCCAGACCATCGTCCGCCTGCTCTCGAGCATGGCCAGCGCCAAGGAGATCAGCCAGTACCTCAAGCGCTTTTCGCAGCTGGACGCCAAGCGCTTCGCCGTGGTCAAGGTCGGCGGCGCGGTGCTGCGCGACGATCTGGAGGCGCTGACCTCCTCGCTGTCGTTCCTGCAGGAAGTCGGGCTGACCCCGATCGTGCTGCACGGCGCCGGCCCGCAGCTGGATGCGGAGCTGTCGGCCGCCGGCATCGAGAAGCAGACCGTCAACGGCCTGCGGGTGACCTCGCCGGAAGCGCTGGCGATCGTGCGCAAGGTGTTCCAGGCCTCCAACCTCAAGCTGGTCGAGGCGCTGCAGCAGAACGGCGCGCGCGCCACCTCGATCACCGGCGGGGTGTTCGAGGCGCAGTATCTGGATCGCGACACCTACGGCCTGGTCGGCGAGGTCAAGGCGGTGAACCTGGCGCCGATCGAGGCCAGCCTGCAGGCCGGTTCGATCCCGGTGATCACCAGCCTGGGCGAAACCCCGAGCGGCCAGATCCTCAACATCAACGCCGATTTCGCCGCCAACGAACTGGTGCAGGAACTGCAGCCGTACAAGATCATCTTCCTCACCGGCACCGGCGGGCTGCTCGACGAGGAGGGCAAGGTGATCGATTCGATCAACCTGTCCACCGAGTACGCGCACCTGATGCAGCAGCCGTGGATCAACGGCGGCATGCGGGTCAAGATCGAGCAGATCAAGGATCTGCTGGACCGGCTGCCGCTGGAATCGTCGGTGTCGATCACGCGCCCGGCCGACCTGGCCAAGGAACTGTTCACCCACAAGGGTTCGGGCACGCTGGTGCGGCGCGGCGAGAAGGTGCTGCGCGCCACCGCGTGGGGCGAGCTGGACACGCAGCGGCTGAAGTCGCTGATCGAATCCAGCTTCGGCCGCACCCTGGTGCCGGACTATTTCGACAAGACCCGGCTGCTGCGCGCCTACGTCAGCGAGAACTACCGCGCCGCGGTGATCCTGACCAACGAGGACGGCTACACCTACCTGGACAAGTTCGCGGTGCTCGACGACGCGCAGGGCGAAGGCCTGGGCCGCGCGGTGTGGAACGTGATGCGCGAGGAGACCCCGCAGCTGTTCTGGCGCTCGCGCCACAACAACCAGGTCAACATCTTCTACTACGCCGAATCCGACGGCTGCTTCAAGCAGGAGAAGTGGAAGGTGTTCTGGTACGGGCTGGAGAACTTCGAGCAGATCCAGCACTGCGTGGCGCATTGCGCCACGCGCACGCCGACCCTGCTGGGCTGAGCGCGATGAGCCTGGACCTGCTGCCTGCGCTGTGGCGCGAGGTGCCGACCCTGCAGGGCCGGCATGCGTCGTTGGAACCGTTGCGGCATGCGCATGCCGACGCCTTGCGCGCGGCGGTGCACGGCAGCGGCCTGGAGCGGCTGTGGTACACCAGCGTGCCGGCGCCGGACAAGGTCGACGGCTACGTGGCCGCCGCGCTGGACGTGCAGGCGCAGGGCCGCGTGCTGCCGTTCGCGGTGCGCGATGCGGCCGGCGACGTCGTCGGCAGCACGCGCTTCTACGGGCTGGACGCCGAGGTGCCGACGCTGCTGATCGGCTACACCTGGTACGCGCCGCGGGTGCAGCGCAGCGGGGTCAACACCGAGGTCAAGCTGATGCTGCTGCAGTACGCGTTCGAGACCCTGCAGTGCATCAGCGTCGGCTTCGAGACCAGCTGGTTCAACCACACCTCGCGCGCGGCCATCGCCCGGCTCGGCGCCAAGCAGGACGGGGTGCTGCGCAACCACAAGCGCCACGCCGACGGCACGCCGCGCGACACCGTGGTGTTCTCCATCATCGATACGGAATGGGCCGGGGTGAAACGCCACCTGCAGTTCCGCCTGGACTCGCATACATGACTTCCAAGACCTATGGCGTCGGCATCGTCGGCGCGCGCGGCCATACCGGCGCCGAACTGATCAAGCTGGTCGCCGCGCATCCGCACCTGCACCTGGCCTTCGTGTCCTCGCGCGAACTGGCCGGCCAGCGCGTGGCCGAGCACAGCGCGGACTACCAGGGCGAGCTGCGCTACGAAAATCTGGACGTCGATGCGGTCGCGGCCAAGGGTGCCGCGGCGGTGGTGCTGGCGCTGCCCAACGGCAAGGCCGCGCCCTACGTCGCGGCGCTGGATGCGGCGGCGGCCGAGACGATCGTCGTCGATCTGTCGGCCGACTACCGCTTCGATCCCAGTTGGTACTACGGCCTGCCGGAACTGACCCGCGGCCGCTATGCCGGGCAGAAGCGGATCAGCAATCCCGGCTGCTATGCCACCGCGATGCAGCTGGCGATCGCGCCGCTGCTCGACCAGTTGGCCGGGCCGCCGCAGTGCTTCGGCGTGTCCGGCTATTCCGGCGCCGGCACCACGCCATCGGACAAGAACAACCCCGAGCTGCTGCGCGACAACCTGATGCCGTACGCGCTGACCGACCACATGCACGAGCGCGAAGTGTCCACGCACCTGGGCGTGCCGGTGGAGTTCATGCCGCACGTGGCGCCGCATTTCCGCGGCATCACCATGACCGTGAACCTGTGGCTGCAGCAACCGCTGACGCTGGACGCGATCCAGCGCCGCTACCGCGAACGCTACGCCGGCGAGCCGCTGATCGAAGTGCTCGATGAAGCCCCGTGGGTCAGCCGCATCGCCGGCAGGCACGGCGTGCAGATCGGCGGCTTCACCCTGGCCCCGGGCAACAAGCGCCTGGTGGTGGTGGCGACCCTGGACAACCTGCTCAAGGGCGCGGCGACGCAGGCGATGCAGAATCTCAATCTGGCGCTGGGCTTGGACGAGCTGACCTCGATCCCGGTGGTGGGGCAGCCGCAATGAGGCTTCTTTGCCGCCCGGACTCGGAACCCCGGACAACGACACGAAGCGCGCCCACCTCGACATCGCCCCGTCGGTCACGCGCCCCGAAATAGAGCAAGCGACGGCTTTCGATTCCCCATTCCCCATTCCCGATTCCCCCCAAAAATGACCAATCTCCTCTGGCAAAAACCCGGCGTCGCCGTCGATGCCAAGATCCAGGCCTTCCTGGCCGGCGACGACGTGATCCTGGACCGCGAGTTCTTCCTGCACGACATCGCCGCCAGCGGCGCGCACGCCGAAGGCCTGCAGCGCATCGGCATCCTGTCGGCCGACGAACTGGCCGGGCTGCAGCGCGAACTGGCGATCCTGGCCGAGGATTTCCGCAGCGGCGCGTTCGTGCTCGACGAGCGCTTCGAGGACGGTCATTCGGCGATCGAGGCGCGGCTCACCGAGCGCCTGGGCGACGCCGGCCGCAAGATCCACACCGGGCGCAGCCGCAACGACCAGATCCTGGTCGCCACCCGCTTGTGGCTGAAGGAACGGCTGGCGCAACTGGCGCAGTTGAGCCGCGAGATCGCCAAGGTCGCGCTGGACCGCGCGCAGGCCGAGCAGGCGCTGCCGCTGCCGGGCTACACCCATATCCAGCGCGCCGTGGTGTCCTCGGCGGGCATGTGGTGGGCCGGCTGGGCCGAGGCCTTCATCGACGATGCGATCCGCGCCCACGACACGCTGCGCCTGATCGACGCCAACCCGCTCGGCACCGCCGCCGGCTACGGCGTCAATCTGAAACTCGACCGCGAGCACACCACCGCCGCGCTCGGCTTCGCGCGCATGCAGGTCTCGCCCATCTACGCGCAGCTGTCGCGCGGCAAGTTCGAGATGGCCGCGCTGGAAGCGCTGGGCAGCGCGACCCTGGACCTGCGCCGGCTGGCCTGGGACCTGTCGCTGTTCACCAGCGGCGAATTCGGCTTCGTCGCCTTGCCGGCGCAGTACACCACCGGCAGCTCGATCATGCCCAACAAGCGCAACCCGGACGTGATCGAACTGATGCGCGCCACCCACGCCAGCGTGGCCGCCGCGCGCACCGAGATCGAGCAGCTGCTGTCGCTGCCGTCCGGCTACCACCGCGACCTGCAGAGCAGCAAGGGCGCGATCTTCCACGGCTTCGGCCGCGGCCTGGCCGCGCTGGAGCTGCTGCCGGCGTTGCTGGCCAACCTGGAATGGCGCGAGGACAAGTTGCGCGCGGCGATCGACTCGGGCATGTACGCCACCGATGTGGCGGTCGAGGCGGCGCTGGCCGGCGTGCCGTTCCGCGAGGCCTACCAGGCCGCCGCCGCGTCGGCGGCCAGCGCAGGGCAGGGGCGCACGCCGGAAGGCAGCCTGGCCGCGCGGGTCTCGCCCGGTGCCGCCGCCGACCTGCGGCTGGCGGAATTGCAATCGCGCTGGGATGCGTTGGCCGGCTGAGGCCGGCGCGGCCCAGGCCGTACGCTGCCACGCCGGGTTTACGGGTTGCACCGGAAGGAGAACGCATGGACCGATCGACCGCGCTGCCGCAGGCACCCAAGCGCCATCGCTGGGCCGCGCTGGCGACGTTGCTGTTGCCGCTGCTGCTGGCGTTGTCCCTGCCGCCGCAGGCGGCAGCCGGCGACGCGCTGAAGGTGGCGGTGTACCGGGGCAAGGCCGGTTGCCGCGGTTGTTCGGAAATGGTGGTGAAGTCGTTGCAGGGAAGCGGCCTGGATCTCGAACTCGCCTATGTCGGCGAGCGCGAGCCGCTCAAGGTGAACGCGCGTACGCTGAGCGGCTTCGACCTGTACATCCAACCCGGCGGCGGGCAGGACATTCCTGCCGCCTATGCCGCCATCGGCGACGACGGCGCCAGTGCGATCCGGGCGTTCGTGCGCAGCGGCAAGGGCTTCCTCGGCTTGTGCATGGGCGCCTATCTCGCCGACCGCGACTGGATCGGGCTGGTGGACGTGGCTCTGCAATCGGAGGTCGGGCGCCCGGGTTCGGGCATCGACGACGAAGGCGACCATACGATCGATGTGCGCTGGGACGGGACGCTGGAACGCTTCTACTATCAGGACGGTCCGTATTTCACCGGCAAGGCCGCGGCGGGCTATGCGCCGATCGCCCACTACCGCAACGGCGACGTGGCCATGGCCCGCTACGGCTATGGCGCCGGCACGGTGCTGCTGACCGGCCCCCATCCCGAAGCCGACGCCAGCTGGATGGACGAGGAGGGCGGCGACGCCGCGGCGCAGGACAAGATGCGGCGCCTGCTGCGCTACTTCGCGGCGACACGCACGGCTGTGGTGCGTTAGTGTCGGTAGCGGCCGCTGGCAGGCGGTGCGGGAAGGGCGGGCGGCCACGCCGGCCCGATGGTGACGTAGTCGATCGAGGAGAAGCAGGATGACGCTGTACCTGGTGATGGCGATGCGCAAGCCGGACTTTCCGCCGTCGGTGGTCCAGCCGCACCGCGATTTTCTCGCCGCGTTGCGCGCGCGCGGGCTGCTGGAACTGGCCGGCGGTTTCGGCGACGGCAGCGGCGGCGCCTATCTGCTGAAGAACGTCGCCAGCCTGGAGCAGGCGCGGGCGATCGTCGCCGAGGATCCGCTGGCGATCGAGGACGCGTCCGAACTGAGCGTGCATGCATGGAACGCGCAATGAGCCGGGCGCGGCCGCGATGAGCGTCGTGATCGCTGGCGCATCGGCGTTCGTCGAGCAGGCGCTGCCGCCGTGGCGGCGCGCGGTGCTGAAGGTCGGCAGCAGCCTGCTCGCCGCCGATGGCGGCGGCGGACTGTCGCCGCGCTATGCGCTGGGGCTGGCGCAGTTCGTCTCGGCCAACCTGGCGGCCGGGCGCGAACTGGTGATCGTGTCGTCCGGCGCGGTCGCCGCCGGCCGCGCGATCCTGCCGCGGGCCGCCGAGGCCGGCGCGGCGATCGCCGCGCGGCAGGCGCTGGCCGCGCTCGGCCAGGCGCAGCTGATCGCGCTGTGGCAGCGCTTCTTCGAACGCCCGGTGGCGCAGGTGCTGCTGACCCACGACGACCTGCGCAACCGCCGCCGCTACCTCAACGCGCGCGCCACCCTGGGCGAGCTGTTGCGGCTGGGCGCGCTGCCGGTGGTCAACGAGAACGACACCGTGTCGGTGGACGAACTCAAGCTCGGCGACAACGACAACCTGGCCGCGATCGTCGCCGCGCTGGTCGATGCCGACGCGCTGTTCATCGCCACCGACATCGACGGCCTGTACACCGCCGATCCGCGCAGCGACCCGCGTGCGCAGCCGCTGGACGACGTACCGGAGCTGACCGCGGCGGTGCTGGCGATGGCCGGCGGCAGCGGCAGCCGCGTCGGCACCGGCGGCATGCGCACCAAGCTGGAGGCCGCGGCCAAGGCCGGCGCCGCCGGCATCGAGACCTATCTGTTCAACGGCCGCAGCGCCGAGGTGGTGCGCGGCCTGGCCCAGGACCGCCTGCGCGGCACCCGCATCCATCCCGCGCGCACCCGCATCGCCGCGCGCAAGTACTGGCTGCGCCAGGTGCCGGTCGAACCCGGCGCGATCCTGGTCGACGCCGGCGCCGCCGCCGCGCTGGCCGACAAGGGCGCCTCGCTGCTGCCCGGCGGCGTGGCCGGCGCCGAAGGCGACTTCCGCCGCGGCGACATGGTCGAAGTGCGCCTGCGCGATGCCGGCGGCGACCGCTGCCTGGCGCGCGGCGTCAGCCAGTACTCGGCCGCCGACGTGCGCCGCATCGCCCGCCGCCACTCGCGCGACATCGAGTCGATCCTGGGGTACAGCTATGGAGAGAATGTGATTCACCGCGACGATCTGGTGGTGATTCGGGACTCGGGATTCGGGAGCCGGGATTCGGGACTCGGGACTCGGGACTCGTTGTAAGCACGTTGCGTCGTTGCAGCGATCGCGCAAATGTTTCGACGTGTTTCGCCCGACAGCTTGACGATTCCCGCCGCTCGCGCAGCCTTTTCGAGTCCCGAGTCCCGCCTAACCACTGGAACCATCAATGAGCACGATCCGATCCCAAGCCCTGCAATGCCGCGATGCCGCGCAGGCGTTGGCGCAGTTGTCCTCGGCGGCCAAGCAGGCCTTGCTGGAGGCGATGGCGGCGGCGCTGGAGGCGGATGCGGAGACGATCCTCGCCGCCAATGCGCGCGACCTGGAGGCGGCGCGGGCCAGGGACGTCGGCAGCGCGATGCTCGACCGGCTGGCGCTGGACGGCAAGCGCCTGGCGGGCGTCGCCGCGGCGTTGCGCGAAGTGGCGGCGCTGCCCGATCCGGTCGGCCAGGTCACCCGCGACGACGTGCGCCCGAACGGCATCCGCGTGCAGAAGGTGCGGGTGCCGCTGGGCGTGATCGCGATGATCTACGAGGCGCGCCCGAACGTCACCGCCGACGCCGCGGCGCTGTGCATCAAGGCCGGCAACGGCGTGATCCTGCGCGGCGGCTCGGAGGCGATCCATTCCAACACCGCGATCGCCGCCGCGCTGCGGCGCGCGCTGCGCGAGGCGGGGATCGGCGAGGACGCCCTGACCCTGGTGGAAGATCTGCGCCGCGAGACCATGCTGGAACTGCTGCAGCTCAACGACATCGTCGACCTGGCGATCCCGCGCGGCGGCGAGGGCCTGATCCGTTTCGTCGCCGAACACGCGCGGGTGCCGGTGATCAAGCACTACAAGGGCGTCTGCCACCTGTTCGTGGACGCCTCGGCGGACCTGGCGCTGGCGGTGAAGCTGCTGGTAGACGGCAAGACCACGCGCCCGTCCGCCTGCAATTCGCTGGAAACGCTGCTGGTGCACGCCGACGTCGCCGCACGCTTCCTGCCGCTGGCGGCGCAGGCGCTGCAGCAACGCGGGGTGGCCCTGCGCGGCGACGACGCCAGCCGCGACCTGTTGCCGGACATCGACGCGGCCAGCGACGCCGACTATGCCGCCGAATACCTCGACCTGATCCTGGCGATCCGGGTGGTGCCGGACCTGGACGCGGCGATCGCGCACATCCGCCACTACGGTTCGGACCATACCGAAGTCATCGCCACCGCCGATGCGGCCAACGCCGAGGCGTTCGTGCAGGCGCTGCGCGCGGCGGTGGTGATGGTCAACGCCTCCTCGCGCTTTTCCGACGGCGGCGAACTCGGCCTGGGCGCGGAGATCGGCATCTCCACCACGCGCCTGCACGCCTACGGCCCGATGGGCCTGGAAGCGCTGACCGTGGAGCGCTTCGTGGTGCGTGGCGAGGGGCAGGTGCGGCACTGAGATGCAGCCACGCCATGCTGGCCTGGGCACCTTGTCGCTGCTTTCCGTTGCCGCGCTGGCTGGTGTGGTCGGCGATGCCGGACACGAGCTTGCGCACACTGTGGTCGCGATGTTCATGCCAGGCGTAAGCTTGCAGCAGATCTCGACCATCGGTCTTAGCAGCGTCGGCACCTCACCCTGGATTGCCTTGGCTGGCCCGGCGTTCAATCTGTGCGCCGCGCTAACGCTGTTGCTGGCGCGCAGCGCTGGCCTGCCGCCGTCGTGGCGTTATGTCGCCTGGGTGGTCGGCACCTTTAATCTGTTCAATGCGGTGGCCTACCTGGTCTATTCGGCGCTGCTGAGCAGCGGCGACTGGGCGACGGTGTTTGCCGGCGTTGCCCATCCTGCGGCATGGCGGATCCCATTGGGCATTGCAGGCGTGCTCGGCTACTGGGCCGCCATCCGCATGGCCGCATCGGGGTTGGCAACGCTGTGCGCCGATGGCGTGCTGTCTGCCGATGAAGCCACGCGTGCCTGCCGCGTGTCCTATCTCGGCTTCGGCGCGTTGCTCACACTCGGCGCGCTGTTCAACCCCATCAGCTGGACGCTGGTGTTCAGTTCCGGCGTGGCGACTGGATTCCTGGCCATGGCAGGCATGCTGGCGCTGCCCGCATCGCTGCCTGTGGCGCTGGCCGAACGCGGTGCGCTGCGGCTCGGCATGGCGTGGCGTATCGCTGGCGTGTTGGCGAGCCTGTGGTTCGTCGCCGTGATGGGACCCGGCATCCGGCTGGGCTGACCGGGCGGCATGCCGTACGCCGTCATCTGCGGATGTCTCAGAGCACGCGCATGGTTGCGCCACGCGCCAGCTCCACCATGCGCCGCGTGCCGTTGAACGTCAGTTCGGTGCGCGTGCCGCCGACGCTGCGCAGCGCGATCCGCGTGGCCTTGCCGGCGCGCCATTCCAGGTCCACCACGAAGCCGCCGCGCGCGCCGATGCCGCTGATCCGGCCGCGTTCGGCCCAGGCCTTGGGCAGCGCCGGCAACAACGCGATATGCCCGGGCCGCGAATACAGCAGCATCTCCAGCATCGCCGTGGGCGTGCCGAAGTTGGCGTCGATCTGGAACACGCCGCCCAGGGTGGGGTCGCCATGCTGGCTGAGGTCGTAGATGTCGAAGAAGTTCGGCGCGGTGCCGTTGCTGTGCACGATCGACGGCTTGAGGTTGGTCGCGACCAGCGCATAGGCGCGCTCGGCCTCGCCCAGCCGCGCCCAGCACAGCGCACGCCAGGCGCAGGCCCAGCCGAAGCTGTGCATGCCGCGCGCTTCCAGCAGCTTGCGTGCCGCGGCGACCTGCTGCGGCGGGGCCAGGTCCGGATGCAGGCGATGGCCGGGATACAGCCCCATCAGCGGCGACAGGTGGCGGTGGTGCGCCTCGCCCAGGTCGTCGGGCGACATCCACTCCTGCAGTTGCCCGCTGCTAGGACTGATTTCCGGCAGGTACAGGCACCGCTGCAGCTCGGCGACGGTCGCGGCATAGGCCGCATCGCGATCGAGCAGCGCGCTGGCCTGGCGGTATTGGCCGAACAGGTTCCAGGCCAGCTCCTGCGCGTAGGCGATGCCGCGCGCGTCTTCCGGGCCGTGCTCGGGCGACCAGTCGTGATCGTCGACCAGGCGCCGCTGCGGGCGGCCATCGGCACCGGGCACCTCCAGCTCGATCAGCCGCGCCTGCCAGAACTCGCAGGCGCCCTTGAGCAAGGGATAGATCCGTGCCAGGTAGGCGCGGTCCTGGGTGTATTCGTAGTGCTGCCACAGGCTGTCGCACAGCCAGGCGTTGCCGCCCGGGTGCCAGTACCAGCCGCTGCCGCCGAACGGATTGGTCGAGAACGCCACCGCCCAGCCGGCGACCTTGCCGGAGGTGTTGCGGAAGCGGTTGCGCGGGTCGTTGAAGTGCGCCTGGGTGATCTGCGTCCATGCCGGCAGCTGCGCCAGGCAGTAGCGGGCGAGGGCGTCGAAGCACGGTGCCAGCCCGGCCGCGTCGGTCAGCCAATAGTTCATCTGCAGATTGACGTCGCTGTGGTAATCGCTCATCCACGGCGGATCGTTGTTCTCCAGCCACAGCCCCTGCAGGTTGATCGGCAGCGCGTCGCGCGAGGCGGCGATGGTCAGGTAGCGGCCGAACTGCAGGTACAGCGCTTCCAGTTCGGGGTCGGGCGTGTCGGCCGCGGCGCGGGCCTGCAGCCGCTCCCACAGGTCGAGCTTGCGTTGCGCCGGGCTGGAGCGGCCCAGATCCACCTGCATGCCGTCGAACAGGGCGCGGTAGTCGGCCACGTGGGTGTACAGCAGCGCCTCGGGCGCGAGCCTGGCCGCCGCCTCGCAACGTTGCCGCGCCAGGGCCTGCGGATCCAGGTCCGGGTCGCGGCAGTTCCTGGCCAGGTCGGGCACGTAGTTGCTGCCGCCGCACACCACGATGCGCAGCGCGCTGCAGTCGCGGAAGTGCAGCGTGTCGCCGTGCAGTTCCACGTTGCCGTCGGTGGCGATCAACTGCACGTGCGCGCCATGGCGCAGGCCGTTGGCCAATGCGCCGGAAAATCCCAGCTGCCCGCTCGCATCGCCCTGCACCGGTGCGGCGTGCGCGCTGACCAGTCGCAGCCGGCCGCTGTGAAGGCCGCCCCCGCGCTGCTCGAGCTGGATCACGAGGGCGTCGTCGGGATGGCTGGCGAACACGGTGCGGGTGAACTGCGCGGAGCCCAGCGCGTAGTGCACGCGCATGCAGCCGTTGCTCAGGTCCAGCTCGCGTGCGTAGTCGCGCAGCTGCGCCGGCGCGTGTCCGTCCAGTTCCAGATACAGCTTGGCCAGCATCACGAAGCTGCCGAAGTTGTCCTTCTCGTAGGGAAATTGGCCCTGCGCGTCGAGCACGTCGTTGCGCCCGCCGGTCCACAGGCTGGCATCGGACAGGTACAGGAAGTCGCGGTCGGGCGCGCCGCCGACCAGGGCGCCGAGCCGGCCGTTGCCGATCGGCAGGCCTTGCCGCAACACGTCGGCCTCGTTGGCCGCGCTGGCGTAGCGCATCCGCAGCGCCTGCGCCGGCGGCACCAGCGGCGAGCGGGCCGGGCGCAGCGGCGCGGCCAGCGTACGGCCGAATGCGGGCAGGCCCAGCAACGGCAGCATGGCCGCCAGGGCGCCGCCCTGTTTCAGGAACGCGCGGCGCGCCGCATGGCCGGGCGCGTGCTCGGAGTCGCTCATCGTGTGGGTCTCGCCGGCGCCCCGCACGCGGTTGCGGCGATGGGCAGAAGCATCGTTGTACCTGCCGTGCGCGCCGCAGGGAAGCTATCGCGTGCGGTTTCCGGTGCGGTGGCGCCGATGGCGCCAGGCATGTCCGCAACTGACCGGAGCGTTGGCGGTCGCATGGCCGTTCCCGCTCCGGATCCCGCCATTTCCGTGTCCTGACGCATGCGCACCGCGACCCCCGTGCGGACACGCCGGGCCGTCTGCGGCGCGCCGACACTTCCGCCCGGGCCGCGGTTGCGCCTACAGTCGCCGTCTCACTGCCCGGAGGTTCCATGCGTCCCATCGCCGCCCGCTTGCTCGTCACCGTCGTTGCCGCCGCGCTGGCCGCCGCCGCCCAGGCGCAGACCGCGCCGATGACGCCCGACATCACCGGCAAGGCCTTCGTCGCGCCGACCGAGGCCAACGACTACGTCAAGCGCGAGGTGATGATCCCGATGCGCGACGGGGTCAAGCTGCACACCGTGATCGTGCTGCCCAAGGGCGCGCAGCATGCGCCGATGCTGCTGACGCGCACGCCCTACGACGCCAGCGGCCGCGCCAGCCGCATGGCCTCGCCGCATATGCGCGACCTGTTGCCGCAGGGCGACGAGGTGTTCGTCGACGGCGGCTACATCCGCGTGTTCCAGGACATCCGCGGCAAGTACGGTTCGCAGGGCGACTACGTGATGACCCGGCCGCTGCGCGGGCCGCTCAACGGCAGCAAGGTGGACCACGCCACCGATGCCTGGGACACCATCGACTGGCTGGTCAAGAACGTGCACGAGTCCAACGGCAAGGTCGGCATGATCGGCTCGTCCTACGAGGGCTTCACCGTGGTCATGGCGCTGACCGATCCGCACCCGGCGCTGAAGGTGGCCGCGCCGGAAAGCCCGATGATCGACGGCTGGATGGGCGACGACTGGCTCAACTACGGCGCGTTCCGCCAGGTCAACTTCGACTACTTCACCGGCCAGCTGACCCAGCGCGGCAAGGGCAGCGGCATCCCGCGCCACGGCCACGACGACTACAGCAACTTCCTGCGCGCCGGCTCGGCCGGCGACTACGCCAAGGCCGCGGGCCTGGAGCAGTTGCCGTGGTGGCACAAGCTCACCGAGCATCCGGCCTACGACAGCTTCTGGCAGCAGCAGGCGCTGGACAAGGTGATGGCGCGCACCCCGTTGAAGGTGCCGACGATGTGGCTGCAGGGCCTGTGGGACCAGGAGGACATGTGGGGCGCGATCCACAGCTACCAGGCGATGGAACCGCGCGACACCGGCAACGACAGGAACTACCTGGTGATGGGGCCGTGGCGGCACAGCCAGGTCAACTACGACGGCTCGGCGCTGGGCGCGCTGAAGTTCGACGGCGACACCGCGCTGCAGTTCCGCCGCGACGTGCTCAAGCCGTTCTTCGACCAGTACCTGGTCGACGGCGCGGCCAAGGCCGACACCCCGCCGGTGTTCATCTACAACACCGGCGAGAACCACTGGGATCGCCTGCAGACCTGGCCGCGCAGCTGCGCGCAGGGCTGCGCGTCACGCAGCAAGCCGCTGTACCTGGCCGCCGGCGGCACGCTGTCGTTCGACGCGCCCACGGCCGGGCAGGGCGATTACGAGGAATACGTGTCCGACCCGGCCAAGCCGGTGCCGTTCGTGCCGCGCCCGGTCGATTTCGGCGATCGCGACATGTGGACCAGCTGGCTGGTGCACGACCAGCGCTTCGTCGACGGCCGCCCGGACGTGCTGACCTTCGTCAGCGAACCGCTGGATGCGCCGCTCAGCATCGCCGGCGTGCCCGAGGTGCACCTGCAGGCCTCCACCAGCGGCAGCGACAGCGACTGGGTGGTGAAGCTGATCGACGTCTACCCGGACGAGATGGCCTCCGATCCGAAGCTGGGCGGCTACGAACTGGCGGTGTCGATGGCGATCTTCCGCGGCCGCTACCGCGAGAGCTTCGAAACGCCCAAGCCGATCGCGCCGAACCAGCCGCTGGCCTACAGCTTCGGCCTGCCCACCGCCAACCACACCTTCCAGCGTGGCCACCGGGTGATGGTGCAGGTGCAATCCAGCCTGTTCCCGCTGTACGACCGCAATCCGCAGACCTACGTGCCCAATATCTACTTCGCCAAGCCGGGCGATTACCAGAAGGCCACGCAGCGCATCTGGCATACGCCGCAGCAGGCGAGCTACATCAGTCTGCCGGTGCGCTGAGCGCGTCGTCCGCGGCGCGCGAGCAGCCGCCGCGGCCTTTCTCGGCAGTGATGCAGCAGCGCACCGATGCGCGTCGCATGCGTCGCGCACGCCATGCCGGTGTTGCATCGCGCTAGATCCAATCCGGCAGCAGGCATGCGCCGCCGAGGCGATGCCTGCCGCGAGTCGCACATGTCTGCATGGGCCTGCACGATCGGATGGGGCGGAGGCATCGAGCGTCAGCCCGCCCGGCGGTGCGGACGCGATGTCGGCCTCGGATCGCGGCAGGCCAGGCCGCTGCTGCCTCGAGCGCGCAGCGCAAGCGCGCGGCGCCGTGCCGCAGACACAAAAAAACCCGGAAAACTTTCGTTTTCCAGGCTTCTTGTGACCTTGAAACTGGTCGGGGAGACAGGATTCGAACCTGCGACCTCTACGTCCCGAACGTAGCGCTCTACCAGACTGAGCTACACCCCGAAGGAGCCGCACATGATACGGGGGTCACCCGCATTCGGCAAGATCCTTTGCGAAAAAATTTCAGTCGGCCGCGTCGGGGGCGGCGCCCTCGCGTGCCTCGAACCACATGCCGTTGAGGATGGCGGCGGTGGAGGCCAGGCCGACACCGAGAATCCAGGCGAAATACCACATGGTGCAAACTCCTATGCGATCGGGGTGAACGCGCTCAGTACGCGTTGGGGTTGTCGTCCAGCGATTCGGCGGTGACCTTGCCCTTCAGCACCCGGTACACCCAGGTGGTGTAGCCGAGCACGATCGGCAGGAACACCACCGTGGCCAGCAGCATGATCCACAGGGTCAGGTGGCTGCTGGAGGCGTCCCACACGGTCAGGCTGGAGCCGGGCTGGCTGGAGGAGGGCAGCAGGAACGGGAAGATCGCAAAGCCGACGGTGAGGATGATGCCGGCGATGGCCGCGCCGGAGGCGATGAAGGCCAGGCCGCCGCGCCGCTTGCGCAGCAGCACTGCGCTCAGCAGCAGGCCGAGCAGGCCGGCCACCGGCGCCAGTGCGGTCAGCGGCATCGACTGGTAGTTGTGCATCCAGCCGCCGACCTCGCCGAGCACCGCGGTCTTCAGCAGCGGATTGGTGGCGCCGTCGGTGACCACCGGCGAGGTCACCGCATAGCCGGGCAGGGCCACTGCGACCCAGGCGCCGCCGGCGGCGAACAGCGCGCAGGCGACCAGTGCCGCCGCGCTGCCGTAGCGGGCCGCGCGCTCGGCCACCGGGCCGTCGGTCTTCAGCACCAGCATCGCCGCGCCGTGCGCCACCAGCATGCTCACGCTGAGCAGGCCGGCGAGCAGCGCGAACGGCATCAGCAGGCCGAAGAAGGTGCCGGTGTAGAACACCCGCAGCGTGTCGTCGAAGTGGAACGGCACGCCGAGCACCACGTTGCCCACCGCCACGCCCATGATCAGCGCCGGGATGAAGCCGCCGACGAACAGCGCCCAGTCCCAGCCGTTGCGCCAGCGCTGGCTGGGCAGCTTGCCGCGGAACTTGAACCCGACCGGGCGCAGGATCAGCGCGAACAGGATCACGAACATGGCCAAGTAAAAGCCGGAGAAGCTGACCGCGTACAGCGGCGGCCAGGCGGCGAAGATCGCGCCGCCGCCGAGCACCAGCCAGACCTGGTTGCCTTCCCAGACCGGGCCGATGGTGTTGACCACCAGCCGGCGTTCGGCGTCGTTCTTCGCCACGAACGGCAGCAGCGCGCCGACGCCCAGGTCGAAACCGTCCATCACCGCGAAACCGATCAGCAGGATGCCGAGCAGCAGCCACCAGATCACGCGCAGCGTGGTGTAGTCCAATGCAATGAAGTCCATCGTCATTCTCCTGCCGGGATCAGAGTTGACCGGCGGCCGCAGGGGCGGCAAGGGGCGCGGCGGGGCGCGGGGTCGGTTGCAGCAGCGCGGGCAGATTGTCGGGGCCCTTGCGGATCGCCTTGAGCATCAGCTTGATCTCGATGACCAGCAGCACGGTGTAGATCGCCACGAAGCCGGCCAGGGTGATCAGGATCTCGTGCAGGGCCAGGCCGGAGGCGGCGTAGAAGGTCGGCAGCACGCCTTCCACCGCCCACGGCTGGCGGCCGTATTCGGCGACGAACCAGCCGCATTCGATCGCGATCCACGGCGCCGGCAGGGTCCACAGGGCCAGCTTCAGGAACCAGCGCTTGTCCTCGAAGTTGTGCTTGCACGAGAACCACATCGCGGCGATGAAGAAGGCGATCAGGTAGAAGCCCAGGCCGGCCATGACCCGGAACGTCCAGAACAGCGGCAGTACGCGCGGCACGGTGTCGAGCGCGGCCTTGGAGATTTCCTCCGGCGTGGCATTGAGGATGTCGTCGCGGTAACGCTTGAGCAGCAGGCCGTGGCCCAGGTCCTGCCAATGGCGGTCGAACACCTCGCGCGCCTGCACGTCGTTGCGGTCGGCCTTGAGCCGTTCCAGCGCGCCGTAGGCGATCTGGCCGCCGCGGATGCGGTGCTCGGCGCGCTTGACCAGTTCAAGGATGCCGGGGACCGGCGTGTTCAGCGAGCGCGTGGCGATCAGGCCCATCAGGTACGGCACCTTGATCGCGTAGTCGTTCTTGCCGGTGGTCTGGTTGGGGATGCCGAAGGCGGTGAAGTCGGCCGGGGCCTGCTCGGTCTCCCACATCGCTTCGATCGCGGCCAGCTTCATCTTCTGGTGTTCGTTGGCGGCGTAGCCGCTTTCGTCGCCGAGCACCACCACCGACAGCGAGGACGCCAGGCCGAACGCGGCGGCCACCGCGAACGAGCGCCGCGCGATGTCGCGGTGCGTGCCGCGCAGCAGGAACAGCGCGCTGATCGACATCACGAACACCGCGCCGGTGACGTAGCCGGCGCTGACCGTGTGCACGAACTTGGCCTGCGCCACCGGGTTGAACACCACCGCCATGAAATCGACCACTTCCATGCGCATCGTGTCCGGGTTGAACACCGCACCGGTCGGGTTCTGCATCCAGCCGTTGGCGATCAGGATCCACACCGCCGACAGGTTGGTGCCCAGCGCCATCAGCCAGGTCACCATCAGGTGCTTGACCGGCGACAGCTTGTTCCAGCCGAAGAAGAACAGGCCGATGAAGGTGGCTTCCAGGAAGAACGCCATCAGCCCTTCGATCGCCAGCGGCGCGCCGAAGATGTCGCCGACGTAGTGGCTGTAGTAGGACCAGTTCATGCCGAACTGGAACTCCATGACGATGCCGGTGGCCACGCCCATCGCGAAGTTGATGCCGAACAGGACGCCCCAGAACAGCGCCATGCGCCGCCAGACCTCCTTGCGGGTCATGACGAACACGCTCTCCATGATCGCGATCATGAAGGACAGGCCGAGGGTGAGCGGAACGAACAGGAAGTGGTACATGGCGGTCATGGCGAATTGCAGCCGCGACAGCTCTACGACAGTGGTGTCGATCATGGCTGTGCTACCTCGTGGGAAATGTGCATCTGGGTGGCCGAGTGGCGGTAGGTTGAGAGCGATGTTCCGCTTCCGCCGCGCGCGAAGCCTTGATCCAGATCAATGTCCTCGCCGGCCGCGATCGGCATCGTGGCGGCACGCGGCGGTCCCGACCGGGATGCCGCCTTACAATGGCGGCCTGTTCGCCGCGCCGAGTCCGTTTTGACCGATCCCGCCGAGTCGCCCGCCGCACCGCCTGCCGAGTCGCCGCACCTGCGGCGGCAACGCGTGCGCTGGCTGGCGTCGCTGGCCAGCGCGGCGCGTGGGCGGCAAC
This sequence comes from Xanthomonas sp. JAI131, assembly GCF_013410075.1. NCBI lineage: Bacteria > Pseudomonadati > Pseudomonadota > Gammaproteobacteria > Lysobacterales > Lysobacteraceae > Xanthomonas > Xanthomonas sp. JAI131. The sequence goes on from NZ_JACCCN010000001.1 coordinate 447,839, forward strand.
GGCTGGCCGCGACCGCGATCAGCCTGTCCGGGGCGCTGCTGATCGTGCAGGCCGGCGCCATCGCCTGGTTGCTGCAGGCCTTGCTGGTGGAGCATCGCGCGCTGCAGCAGGCGCTGCCCGCGTTCGCCGTCCTGGCGCTGGTGCTGGCCGTGCGCGCGCTGCTCGGCGCCTGCGCGCAGCGCGCCGCCGGCGAGGTCGCCGATGCGGCGAAGTTCGAACTGCGCCGGCGCGTGTACCGGCGCCTGCTGCAGCGCGGCCCGCTGTGGCTGCGCGGCCAGCGCAACGGCGAACTGGGCGAATTGCTGCTGGCCCACGGCGACGCGCTGGACGGCTACTACGCCGGCTACCAGCCGGCGCGGCTGGAAGTGAGCGTGGTGCCGCTGCTGATCCTGCTCGCGGTCGGCTGGAGCGACTGGGTGGTGGGCCTGCTGCTGCTGTGCACCGCGCCGCTGGTGCCGATCTTCATGATGCTGGTGGGCTGGGGCGCCGAAGCCGCCGGGCGCCGCCAGCTGCGCGAGCTGGCGCGGATGGGCGGGCATTTCGCCGACCGGCTCAAGGGCCTGGGCCTGCTGCGCCTGTACGGCCGCGGCGAGGACGAACTGCGCGGCATCGCCGCCGCCGCCGAGGGCGTGCGCGAACGCACCTTGAAGGTGCTGCGCATCGCCTTCCTGTCCTCGACCGTGCTCGAGTTCTTCGCCTCGGTCAGCGTGGCGATGGTGGCGATGTACCTGGGCCTGAGCTACCTGGGCATGATCGCGCTGCACGCGACGGTGCCGACCCTGGGCGTGGGCGTGTTCTGCCTGCTGCTGGCGCCGGAGTTCTACGCGCCGCTGCGGCGCCTGGCCGCGCACTACCACGACCGCGCCAACGCGCTGGCCGCGGCGGCCGAGGTGGAGCGCCTGCTTGGTGAGTTGCCGGATTCGGCGGTAGCGCTGGCGCCGTTTGTGTCGTCGCCGGCGGTTGCCGCGCCGGCGCTCCCAACGCTGGCGCCGCCATTGTCTGCGCCACCTGCGCCGGCAATGCCGGCGGCGCCTGATGAATCCGCAGTGCCATCGCCTGCAGCACCGCCAACGCCTGCGGTGCCTGCAACGCTCGCAGTGCCTGAAAAGCCTTCAGTCCCCGCAGTGCCCATGGCGCTGGCGCCGCCGGCAGCGCCCACGCCGCCGCTGCTGCACGCCGAGGGGCTGACGCTGCGCCCGCAAGGCGCGCGCTGCGACGCGCTGCAGGATCTGTCCTTCAGCCTGCAGCCCGGCCAGCGCCTGGCCCTGATCGGACCCAGCGGCAGCGGCAAGAGCACCTTGCTCGAAGCACTGGCCGGCTGGCTGCCGCCACGCGCCGGCAGCCTGCAACTGCGGCCCGGATTGCGCGTCGGCTACGCCGGGCAGCGCCCGTACCTGTTCCACGGCAGCATCGCCGACAACCTGCGGCTGGCCGCTCCGCGGGCCAGCGCCGCACAGCTGCACGCCGCGGCCGAGGCCGCGCAGGTCATGCGCTTCGCCGCACGCCTGCCGCTGGGCCTGGAGACCGTGATCGGCGAACGCGGCTTCGGCCTGTCCGGCGGCGAAGCGCGGCGCATCGGCCTGGCGCGGTTGCTGCTGCGCGATCCCGAACTGTTGCTGCTCGACGAACCCACCGCCTTCCTCGATCCGGACACCGAAACCGAACTGCTGCGCACCCTGGCCGCTTTCAGCCACGGCCGCAGCGTGATCGTCGCCACCCACAGCGAGGCCGCGATGCGCTGGGCCGACAGCGTGCTGCGGCTGCCGGCGCGGGTGGCGATGGACGACGCGATCGGAGTGGCGCCATGAGCGGCCCCGCGCGCGACGACGACTTGCGCAGCGTGTTCGGCCGCCACCTCGGCCGGCTGCTGCTGACCGCGCTGCTGCTGTTGTGCACGATGCTGGCCGGGGTCGGCCTGCTCGGCCTGTCCGGCGGCTTCCTGACCGCCGCGGCGCTGGCCGGCGTGGCCGGCATGGGCAGCGGCTTCAACTTCTTCTCGCCCTCGGCCGGCATCCGTGCGCTTACCTTCGCCCGCATCGCTTCGCGCTACGGCGAAAAGCTGGTCGGCCACGATGCCACCCTGCGCATCGCCCGCGACCTGCGCGTGTGGTTCTTCCGCCGCGCGTTGCCGTTGGCGCCGGCCAGGCTCGGCGCCAGCCGCACCGGCGAGCTGCTGGCGCGCCTGATGTCCGATATCGGCGAGGTTGATGGCCTGGTGGTACGCGCGTTGGCGCCGCTGTTGGCGCTGTTGGGCATCGGCGTGGCCGGCGTGGCCGCGGCAGCCGCGATCTACTGGCCGGCGGCGTTGGTGCTGGCAGTGCTGGCGCTGGCGATCGGCGCCGGCGTGCCGTGGGTGGTCGCGCGAGGCGGCCGCATCCGCGAGCAGCGCCGCGCGCAGCAGCGCGAGACGCTGCGCACGCTGGCCTACGAAGGCCTGGAAGGCGCCGCCGACCTGGCCGCGCTGGACGCACAGGCCGACTGGATCGCGCGCGTGGACGCCAGCGCGCACGACCTGCGCGCGCAGGACCGCCGGCAGCGGCAGCGCCTGATCGGAGGCAATGCGCTGCACGCGCTGTGCGCGGCGCTGGGCTTGCTGGCGATGCTGTGGCTGGCGCTGGGCGCGGCGCGTGCCGCGCTGATCGGCGCCGAGCAGGCGGCCGGGCTGATCTTCCTGACCGTGGCCCTGCTCGAGGTCTGGGCCGGTGCCGGCCTGGCCTGGCAGGCGCTGCAGTCCGGACGCGTCGCCGCGCGGCGGCTGCAGGCCATCGCCGGCCAGAGCGCGCCGGTGGCCGACGCCGCACAGCCGCAACCGCTGCCCGATGTCGGCGACGTGCAGTTCGACGCCGTGGTCTTCGCCTGGCCCGGCGAGACCCGGCACGTGCTCGACGGCATCGACCTGCGCATCGCCCCGGGCGAGCGCGTCGCCATCTGCGGCGACAGCGGCAGCGGCAAGACCACCTTGTCGGCGCTGCTGCTGCGGCTGTGGGATCCGCAACAGGGCCGCGTCCGCTATGCCGGCGTGGACCTGCGCGAGCTGGCCCAGGCGCAATGGCACCAGCGCATCGCCTGGTTGCCGCAGGGCGCGCCGGTGTTCGCCGGCAGCGTGCGCGACAACCTGCGCCTGGGCGCGATCGATGCCGACGACGCCAGCTTGCAGCGCGTGCTAGCCGACGTGCGCCTGGACGCGTGGCTGCACGAAGTCGGCGGCCTGGATGCCTGGCTGGGCGAGAACGGCGCGACCATGTCCGCCGGCCAGGCGCGGCGCCTGGCCCTGGCCCGCGCGCTGCTGCGCAACGCGCCGCTGCTGGTGCTGGACGAGCCCACCGAAGGCCTGGACGTGGACACCGCGCAGGCCTTACTGCGTGACCTGACCAGTGCGCTCGGACAGCGCAGCCTGCTGCTGATCAGCCACGACGCGTTGCCGGAGGGCGTGGTGCATACGCGCTATCGCTTATGTAACGGAAGCTTGTTGCCTGATTTCTATTGCTGATGAACGATTTTCTTAACTAAATATTCCTCGTTTTTAAGAAATTTCTCTATCTCTTCTCGAAAGAGATCTGTGGCTATGGTTACTGCATTTATATATTTTTCAATATTCTTCATGTCGGGGTTGAAGCTGTTTTCGCCATGAGCTATTGCATTCCTGATGCTAACAAGCCTGTCAATATCTGCGCCTACATCCGAAAATCTAGAGTAATCGAATCCATACATCTCACAGAGCTCTCTGAAATTTTCGAATTTTAGGTTGGATTTTGTGTCAACTTTTTTTTGAAATCGCATTGATTCTTTAAGGAGTTTTCTAAATTTTTCGGTGAAAACAATGCGTTGGGAAAAGGATTGCTTCCCACTTAATGACTTATAACTTTCCCCAAGTCCTATGACTACTAGTTTGGTGGGAATGTCTTCAGGGGATAGGCTTAATTTATTCAAATGATCTAAAAGAACTTTAAGTGAACTGACGACGTATCCCTCCCAGTGAGCATATATTAAAGGTATGCAAAGCCTGCACCAGAGTAGTTCATCTACGCCGGAGGAGTTCATCTTTAGTTTTGCAAAGTCGCCTTGCCTCCATTCGTTGCTGGCGACGATTTCTTCTATGACTTCATGGGGCATTGAATATCTCTAGTGCGCGATTCATTCTGTTCCTGATTCGAGTGTTTGAAAATGTGCTGGTGCCAATCGCGCTATATGTCTTATCTTTGGTTAATGTGCTTATCTTGGATATTATCTTTTTTTCATTTCCCTTGATTTTTTTGAATTTCTTTGGTAGTGCATATGCTATTGAGTCAAACAAGTGCAATGCGAAGTTTCCCTTCGGGCGAAATATTTTTTTCCCGTATGTGTCGTTTAGGAAATTGATTACTTCTATAAAATAATTTTTCTCTTTTTCGAGATCAAAAGGATGAGTTCCTTTTGAGACTTCTTTCATAAATTCAGTTAAAAATTGAGGGACGGTGGTTCTAAATTCTTTTGTTAAGTGTTTAAATGCAAAAAAACGAAGTGTTAGTTCTTCAAGGAACATCCCTTCTTTTTTTGCGTCGCTTGGTGTAATTAATTCATTGAATTCTTGAATTTTTGCTACATCTCTCAGAACTTGATTGAGGTCCACTGCATATGCTCGGAATATGCAATTCCTAATTTCTTGATCGGAGAGAGGACTCGCTCCTGTATTCAGTCTGTTAAACAGCTCATATCTAATGTCTTCAAGGCTGTCCCATCGAACAATTTCAACTCGACATACCGCCCTCTTTAATGTTGTTTTTAACTTAATAGGAAGTGTGCCGCTTGTTAGCCCTTCAAGTTGAGGGATCATTTCGCCCACCGTGAGGGTGGAGTTGTTTTTTTCAGGAACTTCTTTCAGGAGGCCAAAAAAAGAAAATATTGTAGATATGCGCTGTAATCCATCAACTACCTCCCACTTCCCTGCATCGTCCTCAGCAACGAATATTGGCGGAATTGGTATTCCAAGAAGTACGGATTCAATAAATCTGGTTTGTTGGAATTGAGACCATCGGAAAACACGCTGGTATTCGGGTGATATGAATAAATCTCCATCTTCAAAGATGCTCATAATTTCACCAAACGACATATCAAGTCGGTCAGTTTTAAGTGAATTCCTTTTCTCGGTAATTACATCTTCTAAGTTATTCATGGTTCTCCTTTAATGATTTTTTGCATTTCTGACTCAAGGAATCGCCGTACAGCTGGCCCGAAACGCGCGAAATCGACCAGGAACGCGTCGTGTCCCTGCGGCGAATCCAGGCCCAGGAACTGCGCCTCGGCGCCGCCAGCGCGCAGGCCGTCGGCGATCTGCTGCTGTTGCTGCACCGGGAACAGGATGTCGGTGTTGGCGCCGATCGCCAGCGCGCGTTCGACGCGGATCGTCGCCAGTCCGGCGAGCACGTGGCCGCCGGCGTATTCGGCCAGGTCGAACCAGTCCATCGAACGGCTCAGATACAGGTAGCAGTTCGGATCGAAGCGGCGCACGAAGCGCCGCGCATGGCCTTCCAGGTAGCTTTCGACCTGGAATTCCAGGCCGAACGGATCGTCGTCGGCCTGGTCCGAATCCAGCCGCACGCGGCCGAAGCGGCCATCCCATTCCAGCGCCGAGCGGTAGGTGATGACGCCCAGCTTGCGCGCCATGCGCATGCCAGACTCCGGATACGTGGCCTCGTCGTAGTCGCCGCCGTTCCAGTTCGGATCCAGACGGATCGCCTCGCGCTGCAGCGAGCGGATCGCGATCGAGAACGGCAAGGCCTGCGCGCTGCCGGAGATGTTGATGTGGCTGCGCGCCAGCCCGGGGTGGCGGCGCAGCAGCGCCAGCGCGGTCATGCCGCCCATCGAGTTGCCGATCACGCACGCCAGCCGGTCGATGCCCAGCGCGCGCACCACGTGCGCGGCGGCATCGGCCACATCTTCGATCGACAGTTCAGGGAAGCGCAGGCGATACGGTCGCGCGTCGTCCGGATCCGGCGAGGCCGGGCCGGTCGAGCCCTTGCAGCTGCCCAGCGAATTCACGCAGATCACGAACCAGCGCTGCGTGTCGATCGGTTTGCCGGCACCGAGCATCGCCTCCCACCAGCCGGGGCTGGGATCGTCGGCATGCGCGGCGGCATGCGCGTCGGGCGACAGGCCGGTGACGATCAGGATCGCGTTGTCGCGGTCTGCCGCCAGCGTGCCCCAGGTCTCGTAGGCGACGCGCGCATCGCGCAGCTGGCCGCCGCGCTTCATCGGGAACGGCGAGGGCAGGGCGAGGAAGCGGCTGCCGGGAGGAATGAATTCGGTCATGCGCCGATTCTAGCCGTGCCGCGGCGGACGCGGCGTGCGTGCGCGTGCCCGGCGAAGGAGACGCGTAGACGAAGCCAGCAACGAGCGGCGCCCCTGTAGGAGCGGCTTCAGCCGCGACAGGCATTTTCCGCAACCGACATGTCCCTCGCGCCGGTGTCGCGGCTGAAGCCGCTCCTACAGGAGAACCCGGGCGCGCCGCGTCATGGCGTCCCGATCACCAATTCCACCGGCGTCGCCGCCGGCAGCGTCACCGTCACCGGCGCCGATTCCAGGTCGCCTTCCTGGCGCATCGCGTTGCCGCTGTTCGAGAGCCGCGCCAGCACCTGCACTTGCTTGAGCTGCGACAGCTTCTGCGTCGGCATCGGGCTGTCGCTGTCGCTCAGGGTCACGCGCAGCGGCAGCGACTGCAGCGCATGCTTCTGCACCGCGACCGGCATCGGCGGGCCGCCGGGCACGCGCGCGATCACGAACACGCTGGCGTCGCCGCGCAGGCGCACGCGCGCGGCGAATTGCGGATCCAGCGACACCGCAACCGTGAGCGTGCCGGCGGCGGCGGATGCAGACGAGGCGGCGGCGTTCGGTGCGGCCGTTGCGCTTGCCGCGGCCGTCGCCGTTGCGGCTGGCGCAGCGGCCGGCAGCGCCGGCAACCCGGCATCGGCACGCGCCGCGTCGATCTGCGGGCGCAGCGCGGCGGCGGTAGCGGCATCCACGCGCGGCAGCAGCGCCTCCCAGGTCGCCGCGGCCTCGGCATGCTGGCCGCGCTGGCGCTGCGCGATGCCCAGGAACCAGGCGGCGCGCTCGTTGGTCGGTTCGACCTGCAAGGCATGCCGCAGCCAGGCGATGCCCTGGTCGTCGAACTGGCGCTGCGGCGTGGCCAGCGCGCGCGCTTCGGCCGCCTGCACCAGCCATTGCGCTTCGTCCGGCGCCAGCTGCACCGCGCGTGCGAACGCGGCGGCGGCCTCGTTGGGGCGGCCCAGCGACATCTGCGAGCGCGCCAGCAGCGCCCAGCCTTCGGCGCGACCTGGATCCTTGGCCAGCGCCGCCTGCAACTGCGCCACGCCGTCTTCCAGGTTGCGCGGCGCTTCGCGGTTCTGCGCCTGCAGCGCGCGCGGCGTGCCGACCAGCGCATACAGCGCGGCGGCGGCCACGCCCAGCGCCAGCACCGCAACGGCGAGCAGCGGCGTGCCGCCGCGGCCACGCCGCAACGGCCACAGCACCGCGCCGAACACGAGCGCGGCCAGGACCGCGGCGGCGGCATGCATGCCCCAGCTCAGCATCGCCTCACCATTCCTGTTCCTCCTGCGCCGGCGGCGCAGCGCCGGCCGGCGCGCGGCGGCGCACCACCCAGACCACGAGCAGCGCACCGGCGCCGAGCAGCGCCAACGGCCCGAACCACAGCAGCCAGGTGCGCGCTTCCACCTGCGGCCGGTACAGCACGAACTCGCCGTAGCGATCGACCAGGAAGCGCTTGATCTCCGCGTCCGAACGTCCCTGCTGCATCAGTTGCAGCACTTCGCGGCGCAGGTCCAGCGCGATCTGCGCATGCGAATCGGCCAGCGACTGGTTCTGGCACTGCACGCAGCGCAGTTCGGCGGTCAGCGCATGGAAGCGCGCTTCCTCGGCCGCCGAGCGGTACGCCAGCGGGGTCGGGTTGGCCACCGGCTGCGCGCCGGCATGCCCGGCGCAGGCCAGCAGCACCAGCAGCAGCGCGAGCCAACGGCGCGTCACGGTGCGGCCCGGCCCTGCTTGGCGGTCGGCGCGTCGCGTTCGGCCTGCAACAGCGCCGGCAGCAGTTCGTCCTGCACGATCTGGTCGGTCAATGCGCCGGAATGCTTCCAGCGCACCACGCCGCGCGCATCGACCAGGAAAGTCTCCGGCGCCGCGGCCACGCCCCAGTCGATCGCGGTGCGCCCGTCCGGATCGAACAGCACCACGAAGAACGGATTGCCCAATTGCTCCAGCCAGTGCAGCGCATCCTGCCGGGTGTCCTTCCAGTCGTAGCCGATCACCCGCACGCGCTTGGTCAGCGCGAAGCGGGTCAGTACCGGGTGCTCCTCGCGGCAGGTGGCGCACCAGCTGCCCCACACGTTGAGCACATACGGCGCGCCGCGCAGTTCGGCGCTGCGCACGCGGATCGACCCATCGTGCAGTACCGGCAGGTCGAACGCCGGCGCCGGCTTGCCGATCAGCGCCGACGGCAGCGCATCGCGATCGGCCACCCCGGAACGTTGCACCGCGTAGAACATCAGCGCCAGCAGGCCGAGGAAGAACAGGGCGCCGAGCACGATGGCGGCGAGCGGCAGGCGGCGTGGAGCAGGAGCGGACATCAGGATTTCTCCGGGGAACGACGGAAGCGCCGGTCGCCGGCGGTGACGAAGCCACCCAGCGCCATCAGCGCCGCGCCGAGCCAGATCCAGCGAACGAACGGTTTGACATGCAGGCGCATCGCCCAGGCGTTGCCGCCCAGCGGTTCGCCCAGGGCGATATAGACGTCGCCGAACAGGCCGGGATGGATGCCGGCCTCGCTCAGGCTCTGCCCGCCGCTGGCGTAGACGCGCTTTTCCGGATGCAGCAGCGCCAGCGGGCGGTCGTCGCGCAGCACCTGCACGTGCGCGCGTTCGGACAGGTAGTTGGGGCCGCGGATCTGGTCCAGGCTCTGGAATTCGAAGCGGTAGCGGCCCATCTGCAGGCTCTGCCCCGGCGCCAGCGCCACCTCGCGTTGCTGGTCCAGCGCTTCCACCAGCAGCGCGCCGGTCAGGAACACCGCGATGCCGGCATGCGCCAGGGTCATGCCCAGCATCTCGGCGGTGAAGCGGCTGCCCTTGAGCTGGAAGCGGCTCCACACGAAACGCGCGGTGCCGAGCAGCACCCAGGCCGCGCCGGCCACGCCGGCGGTGGTCTTCCACGGTCCCTGCGGCGCCAGGAAGAAACCGAGTACGCCGGCCAGCAGCGCCAGCCCGGCCCACGGCGCCAGCAGCGCCAGCGGCCGCGACGGCTGTTCGCGCTGCCAGCGGGTCAGCGGACCGAACGGCAGCAGCGCCACCAGCGGCGCCATCAGCACCACGAACAGGGTGCCGAAGTAGGGCGGGCCGACCGACAGCTTGCCCAGCCCCAGCGCGTCGGCCAGCAGCGGATACAGGGTGCCCAGCAGCACCATCGCGCAGGCGCAGGTCAGCAGCAGGTTGTTGGCCAGCAGCAGGGTCTCGCGCGAGGACGCGGCGAAGCGCTGGCGTTCGTCGCCGGCGCTGGCGCCGATGCGCCCGCCGCGCAGCGCGTACAGCAGCAACGCGCCGCCGCAGACCAGGCTCAGGAACACCAGGATGAACAGCCCGCGGCCGGGATCGGCGGCGAACGAATGCACGCTGGTCAACACGCCCGAACGCACCAGGAACGTGCCCAGCAGCGACAGCGAGAACGCGGCGATCGCCAGCAGCAGCGTCCACGCGGTGAAGCTGCCGCGCTTTTCGGTCACCGCCTGCGAATGCAGCAGCGCCGCGCCGGCCAGCCACGGCATGAAGCTGGCGTTCTCCACCGGGTCCCAGAACCACCAGCCGCCCCAGCCCAGCTCGTAGTACGCCCACCAGCTGCCCAGCGCGATGCCGATGGTCAGGAAACCCCAGGCCACATTGGTCCATGGCCGCGTCCAGCGCAGCCAGCGCGCATCGACATGGCCGTCGAGCAGCGCGGCGATCGCGAACGCGAACGGCACCGCGAAGCCGACGTAGCCCGCGTACAGCAGCGGCGGGTGGATCACCAGGCCCGGATCCTGCAGCAGCGGATTGAGGTCGCGGCCTTCCAGCGGCGCGGGCAGCAGCCGCGCGAAGGGGTTGGAGGTGAACAGCAGGAACGCCAGAAACCCCAGGCTGACCAGCGCCAGCGTGCCGATCACCCGCGCCACCACCGGCGCCGGCAGGCTGCGCGAGAACAGCGCCACCGCGCCGGTCCACAGCGCCAGGATCAGCGTCCACAGCAGCAGCGAGCCTTCGTGCGCGCCCCAGACCGCCGAATAGCGGTAGATCAGCGGCAGCAGCGAGTTGGAATTCTCGGCCACGTAGGCCACCGAGAAATCCTGCACCAGGAACGCATGGGTCAGCACCGCGAAGGCGCCGGCGACCAGCGCCAGCTGCGCGAACGCGGCCGGCCGCGCCACCGCCATCCAGCGCGCGTCGCCGCGCTGCGCGCCGGCCAGCGGCACCGCCGCCTGCAGCAGCGCGGCGAGCAGCGCCAGGATCAGCAGGATCTGGCCGAATTCAGGAAGCATGGGGCGTGCGCCGGGACGCGGGACCCGGGACGCGGGCCCCGGAAAAGCGAACGCTCAGGCCGCGCGCGGTCTTGCTGTTACGAGTCCCGAGTCCCGAGTCCCGAGTCCCGCAAAAAACTCCAGTCACCGCGCCGCCTCCGCCACAGCGTGCTTGCGATGCGCGCTGCCCATCTTGTCTTCCAGTTCCTTGGGCATGTAGGTCTCGTCGTGCTTGGCCAGCACGTCCTCGGCCACGAACACGCCGTCGTGCATGCGGCCGGTGGCCACCACCGCCTGGCCTTCGCGGAACAGGTCGGGCAGGATCCGGTCGTAGCTGACGGTCAGCTGCGCATCGCCGTCGGTGACCCGGAACCGCGCCAGCAACGAGCCGGGCGCGCGCTGGAACGAGCCTTTCTCGACCATGCCGCCGAGGCGGAAGCGCGCGTGCTCGGCGGTCTTGCCGGCCAGCACTTCGGCCGGGGTGTACAGGTAGGCGGTATTGCGCTGCAGGGCCATCGCCACCAGCGTGGTGGTCAGGCCGGCGGCCAGCACCAGCACCATCAACAGCAGCAGGCGGCGCTTGCGTTGCGGGGTCATCGGCTCAGGTCCAGCGTGGCCGGGTCGGGCTTGGGCTGCTGCTTGCGTTGCGCGCGCAGTCGCGCCGCGCGCAGGGCGCCGCGCAGCTGCAGCCGCGCCAGCACGAAGTCGGCCAGCAGCACGCCGACGAACACCGCATAGGCACCGATCACGTAGGGCAGGTAATTCATCCGCGCGCCTCCGCCAGTTTCGCCACCCAGTCCTTGCCGGCCTCGCGGCGCAGGTTGTCGGCGCGCGCGCGCGCCAGCAGCGAGCCGGCGAACCAGAACTTGGTCGCCGCCACCATCAGCCACAGCGGCGGCAGCATGCTCGGGTCCATGCTCGACTGGCCGAACAGGCGGATGGTCTGGCCCTGGTGCAGCGAGTTCCACCACACCACCGAATAGCGGATCACCGGCAGCAGCACCACGCCGACGATGGCCAGCAGCCCGGCCGCGCGCGCGGCGTTGCGGCGGTCCTCGATCGCCAGGTACAGGCCCATCACCCCGATGTACAGGAACAGCAGGATCAGTTCGGTGGTCAGGCGCGGGTCCCAGTCCCACCAGGCGCCCCACATCGGCTTGCCCCAGATGCTGCCGGTCAGCAGGGTGATCACGGTGAAGGCGGCGCCGATCGGCGCGCAGGCCATCGCCAGCACCTCGCACAACTTGATCCGCCAGACCTGCGCGATCGCCGCGTACAGCGCCATCAGCCCGAACACGAACAGGCTCATCCACGCGCTGGGCACGTGGATGTAGAGGATGCGGAAGGCGTCGCTCTGCAGGCGGTCGGCCGGTACCACGAACAGCGCCTGCCAGATCCCCAGCCCGCCCAGCAGCAGCGCGGCCAGATAGCACCACGGCGTCCAGCGCGCGGCGAAGCGGTCGAAGGCGGGGGGCGAACCGAGTTGGTGGAACCAGCGGACGACGGAGGACATGCGGTCGATTCTAGCGGGCGGGGGGCTTGCTACGGTGCGGCGACAGCGGTGCGACGATGGACCAGGACAACACGATGGTACGGCCCGCGCGGCGCCGGCGCTGCGCCAAATGCGCTCAGCTCAACGAGATGCGGATCGCTGCCGCCGCCGCCAGCGGCGCCAGCACCAGGCCCAGCACCAGCCCGGCCGCCAGCAGCAGCAGGCCGCCGCTGGGATCCAGGCCCTGCGCCGCGGCCGCCACGCTGCCGGCACCGAACACCAGCACCGGCACGTACAGCGGCAGCGCCAGCAGCGCGACCAGGATCCCGGCGCGCTTCATGCTCACCGTCAGCGCCGCCACGACTGCGCCGATCAGGCTCAGCAGCGGCGTACCCAGCGCCAACGATGCCAGCAGCACCGGCATGCGGTCATGCGGCAGGTGCAGCAATTCGCCGAGCAGCGGGGTGGCCACGATCAGCGGCAGCGCGGTGGTCAGCCAATGCAGCAGCACCCGCACCAGCACCAGCCAGGCCAGCGGTACCGGCGCCAGCAGCCACTGTTCCAGCGAGCCGTCCTCGGCGTCGCCGCGGAACAGGCTGTCCAGCGCCAGCAGTCCGGCCAGCAGCGCCGCCAGCCACAGCGCGGCGCCGGCGACCTCGCCGAGCAGGCGCGGCTGGTTGCCCAGCGCCAGCGCGAACAGGGCCACGATCAGCAACGCGAACAGCGCCGGCTGCAGCGCGTCGCCGCGGCGCCGCCACAGCAGGCGCAGATCGCGCAGCAACAGCGCGCGGGTGGCCTGCCACAACGAGGGCACCGGTGCGGCCAGGCTCATGCGGCCACCCCGCTCAGGCTCAGCATGCGCGTGCGCACCGGCGGCGCGGCGTACGCGCCGTGGGTGGTGACCAGCGCCGCGCCGCCGCTGCGCAGGTGCGCGGCGATCATCCGGTTGACCAGGGTGATGCCGTCCAGGTCGAGGTTGGCGTAGGGCTCGTCGAGCAGCCACAGCGGCGCCGGCGACAGCCACACCCGGGCCAGCGCCAGGCGCTTCTTCTGTCCGGCCGACAGCTGCCGCACCAGGGTGTCCTCGTAGCCGGCCAGGCCGACGATGGCCAGCGCGCTGCCCGGCATCTGCTTGGCGCGGCGGCCCTGCAGGCCGCACAGGTAGTGCAGGTTCTCTAAGGTGCTCAGGTCCGCCTTCAGCGCGCCCAGGTGGCCCAGGTAGGCCATGTAGCGCGCGCGGTCGCCGCGGCGCACCGGGCGGCCGTCGATCTCGATGCGTCCGGCCTCGGCGCGCAGCAGCCCGACCAGCACCCGCAGCAGGGTGGTCTTGCCGGCGCCGTTGTCGCCCTGCACCAGCAGCGCCTCGCCCGCATCCAGATGGAAGTCCAGCGGGCCGAACACGGCGGCGTCGTCGCGGGCGAAGGTGAGCCCGTGCGCGGCCAGCAGCGGCGGCGGGGAATGCAGCGGATCGGTCATCGGCGGAATGCCGCGCCGGGACGGGCGCGGCGGCAGGCGGTGGGTGCGGGAGGCGCGCATTGTATCGGCATGCGGCCACCCGGCGCGGGCGCCGCCGCGGCGACGGCGGCGCCGGCCCAGTGGGCCGCGCGAAGAACGCTGTTTTGCGCGGCGACGACGCATCGCCGGCAAGCGGCTTTGCGTACACTCGACGCTTTCCCGCTCCCGTACCCGGACGCATGCACCCGCAGACCAAGCTGCCCAAGGTGGGCACCACCATCTTCACCGTGATGTCGCAACTGGCCGCCGAGCACGGTGCGGTCAACCTGGGCCAGGGCTTTCCCGACTTCGCCGCGCCGGCGCGGCTGATCGACACGCTCGCCCAGGCGATGCGCGACGGCCACAACCAGTATCCGCCGATGACCGGGGTGCCGGTGCTGCGCCAGGCGATCGCCGGCAAGGCGCTGCGCTGCTATGGCGCGCAGGTCGATCCGGACACCGAGGTCACCGTGACCAGCGGCGCCACCGAGGCGCTGTTCAACGCCATCCATGCGGTGGTGCGGCCGGGCGAGGAGGTGATCGTGCTGGATCCGGCCTACGACAGCTACGAGCCGGCGATCGACCTGGCCGGCGCGCGCGCGGTGCACGTGCCGCTGGACCCGCAAAGTTTCGCGGTGGACTGGGAGCGGGTGCGCGCGGCGATCACCCCGCGCACGCGGCTGCTGATCCTCAACAGCCCGCACAACCCGTCCGGCGCGATGCTCGGCGCCGACGATCTGCAGGCGGTGGCCGACCTGCTGCGCGGCAGCGATATCTTCCTGATCTCCGACGAGGTCTACGAGCACATCGTGTTCGACGGCCGCCGCCACGAATCGGTGCTGCGCTGGCCGGAACTGCGCGAACGCGCCTTCGTCGTCTCCAGCTTCGGCAAGACCTACCACTGCACCGGCTGGAAGATCGGCTACGCGATCGCGCCGCCGGCGCTGAGCGCCGAATTCCGCAAGGTCCACCAGTACAACACCTTCACCAGCTTCGGCCCGGCCCAGTACGCCTTCGCCGCGATGATCCGCGACGAACCCGAGCACGACGAGCAACTGGGCGCGTTCTACCAGGCCAAGCGCGACCGCTTCCGCGAACAGCTGCTGACCATCCGGCTCAAGCCATTGCCGGTGCCGGGCGGCTACTTCCAGCTGGTCGATTACTCGGCCATCAGCGACCTGCCCGACACCGAGTTCGTGAAGTGGCTGACCATCGAGAAGGGCGTGGCGGCGATCCCGCTGTCGCCGTTCTACCAGACCCCGCCGCCGGGCCAGCGCCTGGCCCGGCTGTGCTTCGCCAAGAACGAAGCGACGCTGGATGCGGCGATCGAGCGGTTGCGCGCGCTGTAGCGCGCAACCGCCGGGATTGGGGATTCGGGATTGGGGATTCGGAGAAGCTAGGTACCCCTTTAGCGGAAAGTCTGCTTACCGATCCCAATCACGAGTTCAAATCCCGCTTTTGCCAATCCCGAATCCCCAATCCCAAATCCCGGCCCCTCAATGACCGATCTGCGCATCTCCCTGATCCAAGGCGACACCCGCTGGCACGATCCGGCCGGCAATCGCGTGCACTACGCCGAGCTGCTGGCGCCGCTGGCCGGAGCGACCGATCTGGTGATCCTGCCGGAGACCTTCACCAGCGGTTTCTCCAACGAGGCGCTGGACCAGGCCGAGGGCATGGATGGGCCGACCGTGGCCTGGATCCGCGAGCAGGCGGCGCGGCTGGGGGCGGCGGTGACCGGCAGCGTGCAGTTGCGCGTGCCTAGCGAGGACGGCGCCGCAAAGGTGTTCAACCGCCTGCTGTGGGCCACGCCCGACGGCGCACTGCAGCACTACGACAAGCGCCACCTGTTCCGCTACGCCAACGAGCACCAGCGCTATGCCGCCGGGCGCGAGCGGCTGTGCGTGGACTGGAAGGGTTGGCGGATCAATCCGCAGGTCTGCTACGACCTGCGCTTCCCGGTGTTCTGCCGCAACCGCTACGACGTCGAGCGCCCCGGCCAGCTGGATTTCGACCTGCAGATCTTCGTCGCCAACTGGCCGTCGGCGCGCGCCTACCCGTGGCGCACGCTGCTGCGCGCGCGCGCGATCGAGAACCTGTGCTTCGTGGCCGCGGTCAACCGGGTGGGCGAGGACGGCAACGGCCTGCACTATGCCGGCGACAGCGCGGTGATCGACTTCCTCGGCCAGCCGCAGCTGGAGATCCGCGAGCGCGAGCAGGTGGCCACCACCACGATCTCGGCGGCGGCGCTGGCCGCGCATCGCGCGCGCTTCCCGGCGATGCTCGATGCCGACGCCTTCACCCTGGGCGCGGCCAACGCCGATCGCTGAACGGCGCCGTGCCGGAGGCGGGTTTCACCACGCTGCCGTGCGCGGCGCGCTGCTACGCTCGGGCCGGTTTTCCATCCACGGAGCGTCGCCATGTACAACAAACTGTTGACCACCGCCGCGCTGCTCGCCGGCATCGCCTTCATGCCGCAGGCGCATGCCGCCGGCAACATCGATTGCCAGCTGCGCTTCAATCTGTCCGGCTGGTCGGTGTTCTACAAGACCGCCACCGGCACCGGCACCATCACCTGCGACAACGGCTCCAAGATCCCGGTCAAGATCAGCGCCAAGGGCGGCGGCCTGAGCGTGGGCAAGTCGAAGATCGTCGACGGCCGCGGCCGGTTCACCGGCGCCTACACCCTCAACGACCTGTTCGGCACCTACGCGACCGCCGAGGCGCATGCCGGCGCGGCCAAGTCTTCCGACGCGCAGGTCATGACCAAGGGCGATATCTCGCTGGCGCTGGCCGGCACCGGCAAGGGCTGGGACCTGGGCGTGGCGGTCGGCGGTTTCACCATCGAGCGGCGCTGAGCCGCGCGGCGCCGTCTGCGATCGCAGCGGCGCCAGGGCGAGGCGGCTTCCCGCAGGAGGCCGCAGCGCCGGCAGGTCCGCTCACTGCTGAGCGAACACCCAGGCCAGCTGGCCGCGCACCGGTTCCTTGGCGGCCAGCGCCTGCGCGTACAGCGTACGCGCGGCCCAGCAGGCGTCGGCGTCGCTGGCCTGCGCCATCTGCGGCAGCACCTTCACCAGGCGCTGCTGCTGATCGGCGGGCAGGGCCCCGATCAGGCTGGTCATCGCCGCCTGCACATCGGCCGGCGCCACGGTCTGCGGCGGCGTGTTGCTCAACTGCGCATCGGTCGCCTTGAGCGAAATCTCGAACCATTGATCGATCTGCGCCGGCGGCAGCGTCTCCAGCCCCTGCAGCATCGCCGCGCTCATCGCCTGCGCGTCGTTCGGGTTGCCGCCGCGGGCCAGCAGCGCGCACTTGGGCACGTCCACTTTTTCGCTGACCGCGGCAAGGATTTCCAGGCGCTGTTCCAGCGTGGCATGGTCCAGCCGGGTGATGCCCTTCTGCGCCAGCTCGAAGCCGGCACGCTGCGCCTGCGCCTTGTCGCCCTGCTTGAGCAGCGCGACATAGCGCGGATCGTTGACCAGCTTGCGCAGCATGCGGTCGAACGGCTCGTGCAGCGGCGAGCTCTTGGGGTAGGGGTTCTGCGCGGCGGCGACTTCTTCCTGCACCTTCTTGCACGCGCCCAGGCTCAGCACGGCGGCGATCAACAGGGGCAACAGTATCTTCCGTGACATGGAATCTCCGATCGGTAGAGGCGCCGCCGCCGAAGTGGGCAGCTCAGGACGCCCAGGATATCGGCTTCGCCGCTTTTGCGCATCGGCGCCTCGGGCGTGCGGCCATGCGCGGATGCGGCAGCGGGCCTTGGCCCCATGCGCGTCATGTCCCGGCTGTGCGGACCAAGACCTATCGCATCGAACGCTTGTTCGTAGCCAGCCGCTTGCCGTGGCAAGATCGCCACCGACATCCGGCGGATGCGCATGCCGCAGGCAGGAGAGGCGATCGATGAGCAGGATCGGGCTGGCCGTTGTGTTCATGGCGCTGCTGTCGGCGCGCGACGCGTCTGCAGCCGGGCAGGGCATGCAAGCCTGCGAGATCGACAGGCCCAGGCTGCTGGCCCTGGATCAGCAGCAGTTCGATCAGGACGTGCGCGATGGCGGCGGCGGTTGGCGCGCCATTGCGGCGCGTCCCGGCTGCGAAACGGCCGCTGCCGATCTGATCCGCGACTACAGGAAGGCGCATCCCGACGACGCCAGTCTTCTCTATTGGCATGAGGGACAGCTGCGCGCGTTCGCCGGCGACTATCCCGCCGCGATGGCGCTGATGCAGGCGTCCAAGAAGCCTGCATCGCAGGATCCCGCCGGATGGAATCCGTATGTCGATGCGACGATGGCGTTCCTCGCCCACGACCAGAAGGGCCTGGCAGCGGCGAAGAAGGCGCTGGACGCGGTGCCGCCGTCGCCGGACCTGCCGCCGTTGAAGGATGGAGTCATCGAGCTGCCGATGCAGGATGGGCAGGTGATCAAGATGCGCTGGCCGCCGAATGCGGACGTCGTCGAAGGGCTGGCGCGGTGCATGGAGAAATCCTACGCCGTGGCCTACAGCCAGGAATGCCGGGCAGGCTCGCCTTAGGGCGTGGCATCTACCGCAGGTCGCGCCGCGCCTGCGCGTGCATGGGGCAAAGCCAGCAAGGGAACCACGTCCGTGCCAGAGCGCTGATGCGGCAGCGCGCACGCGCTGTGGATTGGGCTTGTCGGGTGCCAGCCGACACCGCGCGGCTCGACGACCCGAGCGCCAGTCGGGCGCTGCGACGCAGTGCCGGCCGGCGCCCCGGCAGACCCGGCGACTGACTCGGCAACCGACGGCACGCCCTGGCCGGCGGCATCGCGGCGCGCGTCTGCGGCGGGATCGCCTGCTCGATCTCCCGCTGGCCGCCTTGGCGGGCGGGATCCGGCAGCGCCTGCCGCATCTGCGCCCAGCAAAAAGGGCGTCGCATGCGCAGGCGCCCTTGGTCTTGGCTTAATGCGGCCGGCAGCGGTGTCGGCCGCATGCTACTCAGCCGCCGCCGCGCGGACCGCGGTTGCCGCCACCGGGGCGACCGCCGCCGCCCGGACGCCCGCCGCCGGGGCGGTTGCCGCCGGGACGACCACCGGGGCCGCCCGGACCGCGCTTCTGCCCGTCGGCACGCGGGCCGGCCGGTCGCGCAGAGCGCGGTGCCGCGCCGTACGGGCTGAAGCCGGGGTTGGCATGGTCGGACGGGAAGCTGGGCGCATTGCCCGGGTGCCCGTACGGGTGCGCCTTGCGCTGGCCCTGTCCCTGGCCGCCGCGGCCCTGGCCTGCGCCCTGGCCGGCACCGGCGCCGGCGGGGCGCGGCTTGCCATAGGGACGACCCTGGCCTTGCCCCTGGCCCGGACCACGGGCAGCGGCGGGACCGGCATTGCGGTGGCCGGTCGGACCGGTGCTGACGCCGTCGGGCACGTACCAGGTGCGGAACGCGGCGGGGTTGCCGTCCGGCAGCGGCTTGGGCCCCTTCGGGGTGCGCTGCTTGAACGGCTTCTGCGCCTGCTGGGCCGCCATCTCGCCGCTGACGGTCAGCCCGCCATGCGGCTTCTTGCCGCCGCGGCCGCGGCCGCGGTCCTCGCGGAAGTTGTCGAAGCGGCGCAGCTCGCGGCCTTCGTCGGCGACGTTGTGGCCGTTGACGTAGGCATTGCCGCCGCGGCCGACCTGCACGGTGGCCTTGGCCGCCTTGCGCTGGCCGATCACCGGCTGCAGGGTCAGCGCCGACGGGGTGCCTTCTTCCAGCTTCAGTTCGGCGCGCAGCGCCTCGACCTTGTCCTGCGCCAGCTCCAGCGACTGCCCGCGCAGCAGCTCGCGCGGCAGGCCCACCTTGCCGTAGCGGGTGCGCTTGAGGCGGCTGACCTGGCAACCCTGCGATTCCCACAGCCGGCGCACTTCGCGGTTGCGGCCTTCCTTGACCACGACGCGGAACCAGTCGTGCGAATCGGTGCCGCCGATGCGTTCGATCTCGTCGAACTTGGCGCCGCCGTCTTCCAGCAGCACGCCGCGCGAGAGGCGCTCGACCATGCTGTCGGGCACCTTGTCCTCGCCTTCCGGGGCGCGCACGCGCACCACGTACTCGCGCTCGATCTCGTAGGACGGATGCATCATCGCGTTGGCCATCTCGCCATCGGTGGTCAGCAGCAGCAGGCCGGTGGTGTTGATGTCCAGGCGGCCGATGGCGATCCAGCGCGCGCCCTTCAATGCCGGCAGCGCCTCGAAGATGGTCGGGCGGCCTTCGGGGTCTTCGCGCGTGGTCACTTCGCCTTCGGGCTTGTTGTAGATCAGCACGCGCGCCGGCTCGGTCAGCGCGCTGGCGACGAAGCTGCGGCCGTCCAGCTCGATCCTGTCGCCGCTCTTGACCGACATGCCGGTCTGCGCGACCTCGCCGTTGACCTTGACCAGGCCGTCGGCGATGCGCTGCTCCAGCGCGCGGCGCGACCCCAGGCCGGCCTGCGCCAGGACCTTGTGCAGGCGTTCTTCCAGTTTCGGCTGCTCGCCGGCGGCATCGCGCTTGAGCGAGAGCTTGTTCAACGACAGCTTGCGGGAGGTGTCACTCATTTACTTGGCTCCGGCCGGCGCGGGGTGCGTCGGCCTGTGGTTCGGAATCGGCATCGTCAACAGCCACGGTCGTCGTCGCGACGGCGTTGTCTTCGGCTTCGTTCGCATCCGCCGCGCGCTCGCCCGGCGCGGCTTCGGGTTCGCCCGTCGGGGCGGTGTCTGCAGACGAGGCAGTCGCCGTGGCGGCGTCTGCATCGGTCTCGCGTTCGGTATCGGTATCGCTGTGCGCTGCGGCGGTGTCGTCCGCAGCGTGCGGATCGGCTGCGCTGTCGGCTTCGGCCTTTGCTGCGTCTAGCTCGGGCGCAGTATCCGGATCGGGTGTGGTGCCGTTGTCTTCGTCGCTCGCCTCGGCGGGCGGCGCGTCGGCCGCGTCGGCATCCGCTGCCGACGTGGCTGCGTCGGCATCGGTGTCGGCATCGGCCGCTCCGGCCTGGGCCATGTCGCCGACCGGCAGGGTGTCGCGGTCCAGCTGCAGTTGCGGTTCCAGTTCGCCGATGTCCTTCAGTTCCGACAGCGGCGGCAGTTCGTCCAGGCGCTTGAGCCCGAAGTAGTCGAGGAAGCCCTTGGTGGTGCCGAACAGCGCCGGCTTGCCGGGCACGTCGCGGTGGCCGACCACGCGGATCCACTCGCGCTCTTCCAGCGCCTGGATGATGTTGCTGCTGACCGCCACGCCGCGCACCTGCTCGATCTCGCCGCGGGTGATCGGCTGGCGGTAGGCGATCAGCGCCAGGGTCTCCAGCGTGGCGCGGGTGTAGCGGGTCTTGCGCTCGGTCCACAGCCGCGCCACCCACGGGTGCACCTCGCTGTTGACCTGGTAGCGGAAGCCGGAGGCCACTTCCACCAGTTCCACGCCGCGCCCGGCGCAGGCCTCGCGCAATTGCTCCAGCGCCCGCTCGATGCTGCCCGGCGGCGCCGGCTCGTCCTCGGGGAACAGGCCGTGCAGCTGGGCCAGCGGCAGCGGTTGGTTGGCGGCGAGCAGGGCGGCCTCGACGATGCGGTTGATCAGCGCTTGATCCATGCGTAAGGGGGTCTTCGAAAACTCAGGTAGGGTCGTTGGCGGCGTCGGTATCGTCGAACTCGCTGTTGAACTGCAGCGGTTCGTTGGTGTTGCCCAGCGCCAGCGACTTGACGTAGATCGGCGCCAGCGGCAGCCGTTCGCCGTTGCGAACGACCTGATCCATCGGCTCCTGGACGATGTCCAGCAACTGCTCCTTGGCCAGTTCCAGCAAGGCCAGGAAGGTGACCAGCACGCCCAGCTTGCCTTCCTCGGCGCTGAACAGCGATTCGAAACGGTAGAACCGGCCGTCGTCCAGGCGGCTCAGCACATCGCCCATCCGCTGCCGCACGCTCAGCGCCTCGCGCTTGATCGCGTGGCCGCTGAACAGCTCGGCGCGCTTGAGCACGTCGTACAGCGCCAGCAGCATTTCCTTCAGCTCCACCGGCGGCGGCAGCTTCACCGCGGCGCGGTCGGGCACATGCGCCTGCACCGGCGTGGTGTCGCGGTCCTGCCGCGGCAGCGCGTCGATGTCCTCGGCGGCCTGCTTGAAACGTTCGTACTCCTGCAAGCGGCGGACCAGTTCGGCGCGCGGATCGGCTTCCTCGCCTTCCTGCGCCGGCGGTCGCGGCAGCAGCATCCGCGACTTGATCTCGGCCAGGATCGCGGCCATCACCAGGTATTCGGCCGCCAGTTCGAAGCGCAGCTCCTGCATCACGTTGATGTAGTCCACGTACTGCCGGGTGATCTCGGCGACGGGGATGTCCAGGATGTCCAGGTTCTGCCGGCGGATCAGGTACAGCAGCAGGTCCAGCGGGCCTTCGAACGCATCCAGGATGACTTCCAGCGCATCCGGCGGGATGTACAGGTCCTGCGGGATCTGCAGGACCGGCTGCCCATGCACCACCGCCAGCGGCATTTCCTGCTGCTGTGGCGCGGTCTGCTGGATTGGCGGGTTCGCGTCGAGCGCGAGTTCGGAGGTCATCAGTTGGACGTCAGGTACATCAGGTGTTGCGGTAGCGAAGGGCCGGGCAGGGGCGATCCGGCTCGGGGCCTTGCCAGCAGTACTGCAGTTCACGTCGCGTCATCCCCGCAACGCGATCCACACTTCAACAGGACACAAGGCGTACGCCGCACGAGTCGCGGCGACGGAACAGCTTGAGGAGGACGTCTGCGCGGGCGGTGTCAGGCAGCGAATCGGTCGTCGGAAGGGGCTGGGGGAGCCAATCACCGACGGGCCGCTGCATCCGGCCGCGTGCAATGGAACCAAGGGTAATGCGCCAGCCGGGTCGGTGTCCAGCGCCGTGGCGCTAGAATTGTGCGGGGTTCATACGCGAAACGAAAGGCGGGTGGCGGTATGTGGTACGTGATCGAGGGATACGACGGCGCCGATGCGCTGCCGCGGCGGGCGGCGGCACGGCCGGCGCACCTGGCCCGGTTGGAAGCTCTGCAGCAGGACGGCCGCCTGCTGCTGGCCGGTCCGTGCCCGGCGATCGACGCCGAGGACCCGGGTCCGGCCGGGTTCAGCGGCAGCCTGGTGGTGGCGGCGTTCGACTCGCTGGCGCAGGCCCGGGCCTGGGCCGAGGCCGATCCGTACGTGGCTGCGGGCGTCTACGCGCGGGTCGAAGTGCGGCCGTTCCGGAAGACCTTGCCGTGAGCGGGCCTGCCGTGGGCGAGATGGCCGCGAGCCGGGTCGAGCGCATCCGCGCCGCGTTGCAGGCGGCGTTCGCGCCGCAGTCGCTGGAAGTGGAGGACGACAGCCACCGCCATGCCGGCCACGCCGGGGCGCGCGACGGGCGCGGTCATTTCAATGTGCGCATCGTCAGTGCCGCCTTCGCCGGCATGGCGCCGCTGGCCCGGCACCGCGCGGTCTACGCCGCGCTCGGCACGATGATGGAGAGCGACATCCACGCGCTGTCGATCCGCGCCGAGGCGCCGCGCGAGGCCGCCTGACCCGTCGCGCAGGGCCTCGCGGCGGACCGTCCGCAGTGCCGCGCGCATGCCGCGGCAGCCGAAAAAAGCGGGATCCAGGCCGTTATTATGCTGCGGCGCGTCATGATTTTGGCGATTTTGCGATGGGTCAAGTGTTTGAATTGAAACGTTTTTATTGAAAAAATAACAAAAGGCTTCTGCCTCGTCCTGAAAACGATTACAGTCCGCGCCAGTTTCTCAATGTCTCGGCCGCGGAGGGCGGCACGATGGCGAAGAGCGCGGTCACCATCAAAGATGTCGCACGCGAGGCCCGGGTATCGGTGGCCACGGTGTCGCGTGCGCTCAACGGCCACGAGAACGTCGCCGAGCCGGTACGCAAGCTGGTGCTGGAAGTGGCCGAGCGGCTGCGCTACAGCCCGCATGCGGCCGCGCGCAGCCTCAGCAGCCGTCGCACCCAGACCCTGGGCGTGGTGCTGCCGGACCTGTACGGCGAGTTCTTCTCCGAGTTGATCCGCGGCATCGACGGCGCGGCGCGCGCGCGCCGCCAGCATCTGCTGGTGTCCAGCTACCACGGCGATCCGGAAGAGCAGGGCCGCGCGCTGCGCGCGATGCGCGGGCGCGTGGACGGCCTGCTGGTGCTGTCGCCGTACGCCGAGCGTCCCGGCTTTCTCACCGACAACCTGCCGCAGGCGCTGCCGACGGTGCTGATCAACACCTATCTGCCGGGCGCCGAGTATCCGGTACTGAGCATCGACGACCATGCCGGCGCGATGGCGATGACCGAGCACCTGCTGGCGATGGGCCATCGCCGCATCGCCTTCGTCGGCGGCCCGGACCTGAACTTCGATGCGCGCGAACGCCTGCGCGGGTTCCGCGACGCGATCGCCGCGCATCCGGGCCAGGCGCAGGGCCAGGAGTTTCCCGGACAGTTCGACGAAGCCTCGGGCCATCGTGCCGGGCAGGCGATGCTGCAGTCGGGCACGCTGCCCGATGCGGTGTTCGCCGCCAACGACATGACCGCGCTCGGCTGCCTGTACGCCTTCGCCCAGGCCGGCGTGCGCGTGCCCGACGACATCGCGCTGGCCGGCTTCGACGACATCCCGCTGGCGCGCTTCGTTCACCCGTCTCTCACCACCATGCAGGTGAGTATCGCCGGCCTCGGCGAGCAGGCGATGCGGCGCCTGCTGCAGTTGATCGATCAACCGGGAAACGACGAGGGGCTGCGGCAGACGCTGACGCCGCTGCTCGTCGTGCGCGATTCCAGTCGCAACGTCACGAAGAAATAGGAGGAGCAACGTCGCCGACGCCGCTGTCGCCATGCTGTTTTCAACGCTTCACTTGCTGCACTTTTTTCCTTGTTTACGCAGTCGCTACAACAACTAAGAACCAACCTGGAGGGTTTTCATGCATCAACGTAATCAGACCGCGGCTAGGCCTGCGCGCAAGCTTCTCACCTGTGCGCTGGCCAGCTGCCTGCTGCTGAGCGCCGCACCGGCGTTCGCGCAGAGCACCGCCGCCACGATCCGTGGGCAGGTCGCGCTGGAGTCGGCGCCGTCGGCGCAAGCGCAGGTCACCGCGACCAACCTGGCGACCGGTCTGTCGCGCACCGTGCAGGTCAACAACGGCAGCTATGCGGTCGGCGGCCTGCCGCCGGGTTCGTACCGCATCGACCTGACCGCCAATGGCCAGACCACCTCGCAGAACGTCACCGTGCAGGTCGGCCAGACCGCGACGCTGAACCTCGGCGCCGCCGCACCGGCCGCCAGCGCCGGCGCCGAAGGCGCCACCACGCTTGACGCGGTACAGGTCACCGCGCCGCCGGTGCTGGTGGAGACCCGCACCTCCGAGAACGCCACCTACATCTCCAACGTGCAGATCGAGAAGCTGCCGCAGGCCACGCGCAACTTCCTCGAACTGGCCGACAGCGTGCCGAGCGTGCAGTTCCAGCGCGACGCCAAGGGCAACACCACGGTGCGCTCCGGCGCGACCTCGGCCAACGGCACCAACGTCTACATCGACGGCATCAGCCAGAAGAACTACGTGCTGACCGGCGGCGTCAGCGGCCAGGACTCCAGCCGCGGCAATCCGTTCCCTCAGTCGGCGATCGGCGAGTACAAGGTCATCACCTCCAACTACAAGGCCGAGTTCGACCAGGTCAGCAGCGCGGCGATCGTCGCCTCGACCAAGTCCGGCGGCAACGATTTCCACGGCAGCTTCTTCTGGGACACCACCAACGACGACTGGCGCGCCGAGAGTCCGCTGGAACGCGAAGCCGGCAAGCGCGACGATTTCTCCGAAACCCAGTACGGCGCGACGTTCAGCGGCCCGATCCTGAAGGATCGCGCGCATTTCTTCATCGCCTACGAGGCCAAGGAATACACCACGCCCAATACGGTGATCCCGGGCGGCATCTATGCCGACCGCGTCGATCAGCTGCCGAGCGAACTGCAGCCGCTGGTCACCACCTACAGCACCCCGTTCAAGGAAGACCTGTATTTCGGCAAGATCGACTGGACCATCGGCGACAACAGCCTGTTCGAGCTGAGCGGCAAGTACCGCAAGGAAGACGAGCTGTCGGACATCGGCGAGACCACCACCTACCAGCACGGCAGCAGCAACGGCCAGGAAGAGAAGCGCGCCAACCTGCGCTGGCAGTACACCGGCGCCGCGTTCCTCAACGACTTGAACCTGAGTTACGAGAGCGCGTACTGGACCCAGAATCCGCTGACCAACGGCAGCGGCTACGTGCTGTCGTACGTGCCGCAGGCCGGCAACGAGACCACCATCCTCACCGCCGGCGCCGGCAGCAGCTACCAGAACAAGGGGCAGGAAGGCTGGACCCTGCAGGACGACCTGACCTTGAACAGCATGGACTGGCACGGCAGCCACACGGTCAAGATGGGCTTCAAGTACAAGGACATCGAGCTGGATTCGACCCAGATCAATCCGGCCAATCCGCAGTACTACTACAACATCCTGACCGATACCGACACGCCGTACCGGGTGCGCTGGGGCGATACCAGCGGCGGTTCGGTGGTGTCCAAGAACAAGCAGTACGGCATCTATCTGCAGGACGACTGGGAAGTCAACGAGCACCTGACGCTCAACCTGGGCGTGCGCTACGACTACGAGAAGACGCCCTCGTTCCTCGACTTCGTGACCCCGGCCGACGTCGCCAGCGCGCTGCAGAACTGGAGCAACCTGGACAACGCCAACTACGACATCTCCAACTACATCAGCAACGGCCACAACCGCAAGGCGTTCAAGGACGCCTGGCAGCCGCGGCTGGGCTTCTCCTACGACCTGTTCGGCGACCAGGCGCACGTGATCTACGGCGGCGCCGGCCGTGCCTACGACCGCAACATCTTCGACTACCTGGCGCTGGAGCAGCTCAACAACAGCTTCAAGTCGTACAGCTACTACTTCAACAGCGTCAACAACAATGGCGTGGCGACCCCGTGCCTGGGCGACCCGTGCGTGCCCTGGAACGAGAGCTACGCCACCCAGGCCGGCCTGGACGGGCTGGCGTCGAGCAACACCGGCGGCGGCGGTCGCGAGATCTACCTGATCGACAACAACATCAAGGTGCCGTATTCCGACCAGTTCAGCCTCGGCATGCGCAACATGGTGCATCTGTGGGGCAACGACTGGTACACCGACGTGACCCTGAGCCGGATCGTGAGCAAGGACGGCTTCGTGTTCCTGCGCGGCAACCGTCGTGCCGACGGTTCGTTCTTCCTGCCCGGCACCACGTCCGGCGTGCCGACCGATTCGCCGAGCGGCTACAGCGCGATCGTGCTGGGCACCAACGGCCTGGAAACGCGCAACAACCAGCTGGCGCTGAAGCTGGACAAGCCGTACGACAAGGAGTCGGGCTGGGGCCTGACCGTGGCCTACACCTTCTCCGACGCCAAGGAAAACCGCCAGTACGGCGAGCACTACGCGCTGGACCAGGCGTCGATGGCCGGCTACGGCTGGCGCGAGGCCGGCGGCATCCCGAAGAATCGCCTGGTGGTCACCGGCATCTACGAGTTGCCGTACGCCATCACCCTGTCGGGCAAGCTGTCGCTGGCCAGCCAGACGCCGCGTTACGGCACCAACTGCCTGGCCGGCAACGACCAGTGCTATATCATCCAGTACAAGCCGGATGCCACGCTGGGCTACAAGGAATTCAGCCTGGCGGCGAACAAGGAATGGGATACCGGCGCGGGCATCAAGTTCAACGTGCGCGCCGACGTCATCAACCTGTTCAACTGGACCAACTACGCCGACTACAACACCGACACCGGGACCTACGACGACCTCAACACGTCGTACGGCACCGCGAACGGCGTGTTGGCGTCGCCGATGCGCACGTTCAAGCTGTCGTTCGGCCTGAACTGGTGATGCAGCGGCCGCGGCTCCCGACACCGTTCGGGGGCCGCGGCGGTTGCAGGGACATGTTGCAAGCGTGGATGCAAGCGATTGCCGGGGCGCGCACGAGGTCGAAACAGCGCGTTGTCGCAGGAACGGCGCCGCCGCAGCGCGAACCCGCGTTCGGCGATCCGAGTGCGACCTTGCCGCGCGTGGTGGGTAGTGCCGGTGGAAACGTTGGAAAAGCATGGGCCGCGCAACGTCGTCGCTGCCCGTGTCGCTGCTGATGATGCGTCACTTGTTGGATTTTTCTTTCTTGCATTCGGCCAATTCGCTCTTCCCTGCAACCAGAACATGAACAACCCCGGGAGGGTTTCATGAAAATTTCCATCCAATCGACGTGCCGGCCGCAACGCAGCGCACTTGCCTGCGCCCTGGCCGGCTGTTTGCTGCTTGCCGCCGCGCCGGTGCTCGCGCAGAGCACCGCGGCCACCATTCGCGGCCAGGTGACGGCCGATTCGGCCGCTGCCGGCAGCGCGAAAGTGACCGCGACCAACCTGGCGACCGGCTTCAGCCGCAGCGTCCAGACCACGGCGTCCGGCAGCTATTCGGTCGCGGGCTTGCCGCCGGGCACCTACCGGGTCGACGTGCAGGCGGGCGACAGCACCAGCAGCCAGACCATCACCGTGCAGGTCGGCCAGGCGGCGACGCTGAATCTCGCCGCCGGTGGCACCGGCACTGCCGCTGGCGGCGGCGCCACCACGCTGGACACGGTGCAGGTCACCGCGCCGCTGGCGGTGGAAACCAAGACTTCCGAGGTGGCCACCTACGTCACCACGCGCCAGATCGAGGCCTTGCCGCAGAGCTCGCGCAACTTCCTGGCCTTCGCCGATACCGTGCCCGGCATGGTGTTCGAGACCAGCCCCAGCGACGGCTCGACCAAGCTGCAGTCCGGCGCGCAGAGCGCGAACAACATCAATGTGTTCATCGATGGCGTCGGCCAGAAGAACTACGTGTTGGCCGGCGGCATCACCGGGCAGGACTCCAGCCGCGGCAATCCGTTCCCGCAGCTGGCGATCGGCGAATACAAGGTCATCACCTCCAACTACAAGGCCGAGTACGACCAGCTCAGCAGCGCGGCGGTGTCGGCGGTGACCAAGTCCGGCGGCAACGATTTCCACGGCAGCTTCTTCTGGGACTACAGCAATTCCGATTGGCGCGCGGCGCGCGAGTCGGAGAAGGCGCAGGGCAGCAAGGACCGTTCCAAGGACGAGCAGTACGGCTTCTCGTTCGGCGGCCCGATCGTCAAGGACGTGGCGCATTTCTTCGTGACCTACGAAGGCAAGGACTACTCCGCGCCGCAGGACGTGTATCCGGGCCAGGGCTACACCGTGTCCGAACTGCCCGCGTCCGTGCAGTCGGCGGTGCGCAACAGCACCGTGCCGTTCCATGAGGACCTGTACTTCGGCAAGATCGACTGGGCGATCGACGACAACAACCTGCTCGAATTGACCGCCAAGCGCCGCGAGGAAACCGGCCTGGGCAACGTCGGCGCGCAGAACACCGAGTCCTATGCCACCGAAAACCAGGTGGACGAAACCCGGGTGGACCTGCGCTGGCAGCTGACCATGGGCGACTGGCTCAACGATGCGCACCTGACCTACGAGAAGGCGTTCTGGTCGCTGGAGCCGAAGAACTTCGGCGACGGCTATGTGCTGACCGACGGCGCGGGCAACACCGGCAACGTGATCCTGGCCACCGGCGCCGGCTCGGGCGGCTACCAGCACAAGGGACAGACGGGCCACTCCTTCCAGGACGACCTGACCTTCTCCGGCTGGGAGGGCCACACCCTCAAGATGGGCGTGAAGTACAAGCAGGTCGAGCTGACCACGCTCGAGCAGCAGCCGTACAACCCGCAGTACTACTACGACATCAACGACAGCACCTCGGTGCCGTACTACATCAGCTTCGCCTCCGGCCTCACCGGCACCAGTCAGGGCACGCTGACGTCCAAGAACAAGCAGTTCGGCCTCTATTTCCAGGACGACTGGGAGGTCAACGACCGGCTGACCCTGAACCTGGGCCTGCGCTGGGACTACGAAAAGACGCCGAGCTACCTGAACTATGTGACCGATCCGGACGTGGTGGCGGCCATCTACAGCCAGGATCCGAACGCGCCGACTGGCCAGACCTATGCGCAGACGCTGGCGCTGGGCGGGATCGACATCTCCAACTACATCAGCGACGGCAGCAACCGGCATGCGTTCAAGGATGCCTGGCAGCCGCGCCTGGGCTTCTCCTACGACCTGAGCGGCGACCAGAAGCACGTGCTGTTCGGCGGCGCCGGGCGCTCCTACGACCGCAATCTGTTCGACTACCTGGCGCTGGAGCAGACCAAGGCCACCTACGGCAGCTACGGCTATTCGGTCAACACCGCCGCGCATCCGTGCACGGTCGGCGTCAACAATTGCCTGGAGTGGGACGATTCGCTGCTGCAGCAGTCCACGCTCGACGGGCTGGTGGCGAACAACTCGGCGGCCGGCCGCGAGGTCGACCTGCTGGCCAACAACCTGAAGGTGCCGTATTCGGACCAGTTCAGCCTCGGCATCCGCGACACGTTCCAGATGCTGGGCTACGGCTGGAACAGTTCGGTGACCCTGCAGCGCATCGTGTCCAAGGACGGCCTGGTGTTCCTGCTGGGCAACCGGCGTCCGGACGGCAGCTTCTTCGAGGCAGGCACCATCTCCGGCTCGCCGTGGGACTATGGCGTGCCGGGCTACGGGTCGCTGATCCTGGGCATGAACGGTCTGGAGACGCGCAACAACTCGCTGCTGCTGAGCCTGGAGAAGCCGTACACGTCCGAGTCGCCGTGGAGCGTGAACTTCGCCTACACCTACAGCAACGCCAAGGAGAACCGGCAGTTCGGCGAGCACTATGCGCTGGACTACCCGACGCTCTCCGGCTACGGCTGGTTCACCTCCGGCGGCGTGGCGCGGCACCGCCTGGTGATCAGCGGCGTCGCCGACGGTCCCTGGGACACTACGTTCTCCGGCAAGCTGACGCTGTCCACGCCGGAGTACTACTACACCACCTATTGCCCGTCGGACGGGCAGTGCCGCATCCGCCAGTTCCATCCCGACACCACGCTGGGCATCAAGCAGCTGGACCTGGCGGCGCAGAAGGTGTGGGACACCGGGTCCAACGTCAAGCTGAAGATGCGCTTGGATGTGCTGAACGTCTTCAACTGGAAGAACTACGACTCGTACAGCGTCGATTGGGACAGCGGGACCTATACCGGCTACGACCAGTACGCGACCCGTACCGCGAAGCTGTCGCTGGGCCTGGATTGGTAAAGGCTTTGCCGCGGCCACCCCGGAACGTTTAGGGTGGTCGCGGCGAGGCGGGAAGTAGGATAATTTCGCACATGCATGTAAACGATTTCACAGGGGTGTCGAAGGCATGAAACTGGGCAGCGTCGCACGCTCACCATTGGTCCTGCTGCTGGCGGCGGCAGCGCTGCTGGCATCCTGCAAGAAAACCGAGGAGCCCTCCGTAGCGGACAAGAAGCCGGTAAAAGTGATCCTGATCGAAGCGGAACTTCCCCCCAAGCTGGTCAAACCCGAGTTGCCGCCGCTGTTCGACGACATCGAACGGCGCACTTTCCAGTTCTTCTGGGACACCACCAACGAGCAGAACGGCCTGGCGGTCGACCGCTACCCGTCGCGCCCGTTCGCCAGCATCGCCTCGATCGGGTTTGCGCTCACCGTCTATCCGATCGGTTACGAGAACGGCTGGATCAGCCGCGAGCAGGCGGTGCAACGCACCCTGACCACGCTGCGCTTCCTGCGCGACGTGCCGGTCGGTCCGCAGCGCACCGGTCGCGCCGGCTACAAGGGTTTCTACTACCACTTCCTGGACATGCAGAAAGGCCTGCGCTACGACCAGTGGGTGGAGCTGTCGAGCGTGGACACCGCGCTGCTGATGATGGGCGTGCTGTTCGCGCAGTCCTACTACGAAGGCGACAGCGCCGACGAGAAGGAGATCCGCCAGATCGCCGACACGCTGTACCGCCGCGTGGACTGGAAGTGGATGCAGCAGCGCACGCCGCTGATCACGATGGGCTGGTACCCCGAGCGCGGCTTCATCCAGCACGACTGGATGGGCTACAACGAAGGCATGATGGTCTACCTGCTGGCGCTCGGCTCGCCGACCCATCCGGTGGAACCCGATGCGTGGCTGGAGTGGACCCGCACCTACAACAAGGACTGGGGCGTGTATTACGGCCAGGAATATCTGGCGTTCGGGCCGTTGTTCGCGCACCAGTACAACCACGTCTGGATCGACTTCCGCGACATCCAGGACCAGTACATGCGCGAGCACGGCATCGACTACTTCCTCAACAGCCGCCGCGCCACGCTCGCGCAGCGCGAGTACGCCATCGACAACCCGATGAAGTGGAAGGAGTACGGCGAGAACGTGTGGGGCCTGACCGCCAGCGACGGCCCGCAGAACACCACCCAGGACTACCGCGGCGAACAGCGCCAGTTCTTCCACTACCGCACCCGCGGCGCCGGATTGTTCGAAGCCTTCGACGACGGCACCATCGCGCCGACCGCGGCGGTGTCCTCGATCGTGTTCGCGCCGGAAGTGGTGATCCCGGCGACCCAGGAGATGCACAAGCGCTTCGGCGACTACATCTATTCCAGCTACGGCTTCCTGGATTCGTTCAATCCCAGCTTCAACTACGATATCCCGCTCAAGACCGGGCGCATGCTGCCCAACCGCGGCTGGGTCGCCGGCGACTACATCGGCATCGACCAGGGCGCGATCGTCACCATGATCGCCAACTACCGCAACGAGTTCGTCTGGAACGTGATGAAGAAGAACAAGTACCTGCGGACCGGCCTGGAGCGCGCCGGCTTCAGCGGCGGCTGGCTGACCCCGGAGGGCGAGACCCAGCCGTTGCCGAAGAAGGACGAGCAGGCGGCCACGGCCCGGGCGCTGGGCATCGCCGAGTCGCGCGCCGCGTCCGCCGAAGCGCAGCCCAATCCCGCGCAGCGCCAGCCGCAGAATCCGCAATGAGCGCTGTGCGGACGATGCGCCGGTACGTGACGCTGGGCATGCTGGTGCTGGCCGTGTGCGGTTGCGCGCGCGCGCCGCAGGGCGAGGTGGTGCGGTTCTGGGCGATGGGCCGCGAGGCCGAGGTGGTGGCCGAGCTGATCCCGGAGTTCGAGAAGGAGAATCCCGGCATCCACGTGGACATCCAGAACATCCCGTGGACCGCCGCGCACGAAAAGCTGCTGACCGCGTTCGCCGCCGACGGGTTGCCGGACGTGTGCCAGCTCGGCAACACCTGGATCCCCGAATTCGCCGCGCTGGACACGCTGCAGCCGCTGCAGCCCTACGTGGACAAGTCCAAGATTGTCGATCCGAAGGACTACTTCGCCGGCATCTGGGACACCAGCGTCATCGACGGCCAGCTGTACGGGGTGCCGTGGTACGTGGATACGCGCCTGCTGTTCTACCGCAAGGACATGCTGAAAGAGGCCGGCGTGGACAAGCTGCCGCAGACCTGGGCCGAGTGGGAGCAGGCCATGGCGGCGGTGAAGAAGCACGTGGGGCCGAAGCGCTACGCGATCCTGATGCCGATCAACGAATTCGAGCAGCAGCTGTCGCTGGGCCTGCAGCTGGACGATCCGCTGCTGCGCGACCACAACAACTACGGCAACTTCCGCAGCCCCGGTTTCCGCAAGGCGCTGGGCTTCTACGCCAACATGTTCGAACAGGGCTGGGCGCCGAAGATGTCCGAGACCCAGATCTCCAACGTGTGGGACGAATTCTTCAACGGCTTCTACGCGTTCTACATCTCCGGGCCGTGGAATATCCGCGAGTTCCGCAAGCTGGAGCCGGCGGCGCTGAAAGGGCAGTGGGGCACCATGCCGCTGCCGGGCCCGAGCGGCCCGGGCGCCGGCATCGCCGGCGGCACCAGCCTGGTGATCTTCCGCAAGTCGCAGCAGAAGGACGCGGCGTGGAAGCTGATCGAGTTCCTGTCGCGGCCGCAGACCCAGGCGCGGTTCCATGCGCTGATCGGCGACATGCCGCCGCGGCGCAGCACCTGGGAGTACCCGTCGCTGGCCAACGATCCGTTGGCGCATGCGTTCCGCGACCAGCTGGAGCGGGTCAAGCCGGCGCCGAAGGTGCTGGAGTGGGAGCGCATCGTGCAGGAAATGCGGCTGGTCACCGAGCGCGTGGTGCGCGGCGGCGAAAGCCAGGAGAAGGCGGTGCAGGACCTGGACAAGCGCGTGGACGAAATCCTGGAGAAGCGGCGCTGGATCTACCAGCAGCAGCATCCGCAGGCAGCGGCCGCAGCGGCTGCGGGAGCGGCGCCATGAAGCGCGGTTCCCTGGCCGGCTGGCTGTTCGCCGGGCCGGCGCTGATCGTGATCGGCGTGTTCTTCGGCCTGCCGGTGCTGTCGGCGCTGGCGCTGAGCGTCACCGACTTCGACCTGTACGCGCTGGCCGACAGCAACCACCTGCGCTTCGTCGGCTTCGGCAACTACATCGAGTTGCTGCAGACGCAGATGTTCTGGAAGTCGCTGTGGAACACCACCTACTTCGTCATCGTCGGCGTGCCGTTGTCGATCGGCGCCTCGCTGGGTGCGGCGCTGCTGCTCAATGCGCCGGTGGCGCGGTTCAAGCCGCTGTTCCGCACCGCGTTGTTCGCGCCGGTGGTGACCACGCTGGTGGCGGTGGCGGTGATCTGGCGCTACCTGTTCCACACCAGCTACGGCCTGGTCAACTACGGCCTGAGCCATCTGGGCATCGGCCCGATCGACTGGCTCGGCGACCCGCACTGGGCGATGCCGACGATCATGCTGTTCGCGGTGTGGAAGAACTTCGGCTACAACATGGTGATCTTCCTCGCCGGCCTGCAGGGCATCCCGCAGGACCTGTACGAGGCCGCGCGCATCGACGGCGCGTCGAAGTGGCGGCAGTTCCTGCACATCACCCTGCCGATGCTGGGTCCGGTGCTGCTGGTGGTCGGAGTGATCACCGTGTCCGGCTATTTCCAGCTGTTCGCCGAACCCTACGTGATGACCCGCGGCGACCCGCTGCAAAGCACGGTCAGCGTGCTGTACTTCATGTTCGAGGAAGGCTTCAAGTGGTGGAACCTCGGCCGCGCGTCGGCGGTGGCGTTCCTGCTGTTCCTGATCATCCTGGGAGTGACCTCCGTGATGCTGCGCTTCGGCCGCAAGAAGGACCTGGTATGAGCCGCGAAATCGGCGCGTCGCGCTGGAACACGCTGCTGGTCAACGGCGGGCTGCTGGTGCTGGCGCTGATCAGCCTGGCGCCGCTGCTGTGGATGGTGTCGGTGTCGTTCATGCCGGCGGGGCAGGCGAGCCACTTCCCGCCGCCGATGCTGCCGACCGGCCCGACCCTGGCCAACTACGGCGAGCTGTTCTCGCGGACCGGCATGGCGCGCAACTTCGCCAACAGCCTGCTGGTGTCGTGCGCGATCACCTTCGGCTCGCTGCTGATCAACACCATGGCCGGCTACGCCTTCGCCAAGCTGCGCTTCGTCGGCAAGGAGCGGATCTTCCAGATCCTGCTGGCGGCGCTGGTGATCCCGGCGCAGGTGGCCATGCTGCCGCTGTTCCTGCTGATGAAGCAGCTGCACCTGGTCAACAACTTCGGCGGGGTGGTGGTGCCGGCGCTGGCTACGGTGTTCGGCATCTTCCTGGTGCGCCAGTACGCGCGCTCGATCCCGGACGAACTGCTGGAGGCCGCGCGCATCGACGGCGCCGGCGAGCTGCGCATCTTCTTCCAGATCGTGCTGCCGATGCTCAAGCCGGTGCTGGTGACGCTGACCATCTTCACCTTCATGGCCGCGTGGAACGACTTCATGTGGCCGTTGATCGTGCTGACCGACCAGGAGCACTACACCCTGCCGGTGGCGCTGGCGGCGCTGTCGCGCGAACACATCATGGACGTGGAGATGATGATGGCCGGCGCGGTGGTGACGGTGATCCCGGTGCTGGCGCTGTTCCTGGCGCTGCAGCGCTACTACATCCAGGGCTTGCTGCTGGGTAGCGTGAAGGGGTGAGGGAACGCGCTTGCGAGCCATTGGCTCGCGCGTTCCCGAACGCCCGGCCATGGATGGCCGGGCCGGACGTTCTGGAGTGCGAGTGTTACGCCATGGATGGCAGCGGTTCTGCCGATCATGGAGCGCCACTGGCGCGCGTTGCGCCGAACGCCTGGCCGCGATGGTCAGGCCGGGTTGTCCGAAGCCGGTATGCTTCGCCAGGGACGGCATGGCGTATGCACTGGTGCTGGGCGTGCGACTCGCAGGTCATGGTGGACGCGCACCTGTAGGAGGGGCTTCAGCCCCGACGCCTTACCGGTCATGCGTCGGGGCTGAAGCCCCTCCTGCAAAAAAGCCAACGACACAACGGGGACGAGGTTCATGACGGGAGCGGCGATGACGAGCAGACGGTGGACGATGGCCATCCTGGGCCTGGCGGCGGCGCAGGCCTTTGCCGCGGCGCCGACCGCGCCGGTAGCGCTGGACAGCTTCAACAATCTCGACAACTGGCAGATCGTCGTCTCCAACCAGGTCACCGCCTCGACCCGGCTGGTGCAGGCCGCCAGCGGCGGCCGCGCCAAGGCGATCTGCCTGGACTACGACTTCAACGGCGTTTCCGGCTACGCCGGGATCCGCCGCGCGATCCCGATCGACTATCCGGACAACTACCAGCTCGCATTCCAGCTGCGCGGCGATTCGCCGAGCAACGACCTGCAGTTCAAGCTGGTCGACGCCAGCGGCGACAACGTGTGGTGGGTCAACCGGCCGCGCTACGACTTCCCCAAGCAGTGGAGCACGGTCAGCTTCAAGAAGCGGCAGATCGACAAGGCCTGGGGACCGAGTCCGGACAAGGAACTCAAGCACAGCGCGCAGGTCGAGTTCACCATCTACAACCAGGTCGGCGGCAAGGGCACGGTGTGCTTCGACCAGCTGACCCTGACGCCGCTGCCGCCGCAGGACACCTCGCCGCTGACGGTGAAGGTCAGCGCCGACACCGCGCCGGCGCTGGAGCAGCGCATCGCCGACGGCAAGCCCGACACGGTGTGGTACAGCGGCAACGCCAAGACCCAGACCATCATGCTCGACCTGGGCAAGGTGCGCGAGTTCGGCGGCGCCAAGGTGCAATGGGCGCCGGGCGTGTATGCCTCGCGCTACAAGCTGCAGGGCTCGGCCGACGGCCGCAGCTGGCGCGAGCTGCGCACCGTCACCGCCGGCAACGGCAGCACCGACTGGTTGCCGATGCCCGAAACCGAGGCGCGCTACGTGCGCATCGACCTGGAGGACGGCCCCAGCTTCCGCTACGGCATCGCCGATATCGCGCTGCAGCCGCTGGCCTTCGCCGCGACCCCGAACGACTTCGTCAAGTCGGTGGCGGCCGATTCCACCCGCGGCTGGTTCCCGCGCGGCTTCAGCGGCGAGCAGCCGTACTGGACCATCGTCGGCCTGGACGGCGGCCGCGAGCAGGGCCTGGTCGGCGAGGACGGCGCGATCGAAGTGGGCAAGGGCGGCTTCAGCATCGAGCCGTTCCTGCTGCTGGACGGCAAGCGCCTGAGCTGGGCCGACGTGAAGACCGCGCAGAGCCTGCAGGACGACTACCTGCCGATCCCCAGCGTGGACTGGAGCCACGACAACGCCGGCCTGCGCATCACCGCCTTCGTGCAGGGCACGCCGGAGCAGGCGCAGCTGGTGGCGCGCTACCGGCTCAGCAACCCGAGCAAGAAGCCGCACGACTACACCCTGGCGCTGGCGGTGCGGCCGTTCCAGGTGAACCCGCCCAGCCAGTTCCTCAACACCGTCGGCGGGGTCAGCCCGATCCATCTGCTGGCGTTCGACGGCGGCCAGGTGCAGGTCAACGGCGAGCCGCGCGTGTTCGCGGTGCAGAAGCCCGACGCGGCCTACGCCACGGCGTTCGACGCCGGCATCGACATCGAGCGCCTGGCCGCCGACAGCGCCGCGCTGCCGCAGCAGGCGTCCGACGCCGACGGCCTGGCCTCGGGCGCGCTGCTGTACCGCGGGCGCCTGGCCCCGGGCGAAGTGCGCGAAGTGGCCTTGCTGATCCCGCAGACCGGCGCGCAGGCGCTGCCGTCCGGGTTCGATGCGGCGCGTGCGCAACAGCTGGTGGCCGAGCAGTGGCGCGAGAAACTGGACCGGGTGCAGCTGAGCGTCCCGGCCGAGGGCAAGGCGCTGGCCGACACCTTGCGCACCGCGCTGGCGCACATGCTGATCTCGCGGATCGGGCCACGCCTGCAGCCGGGCACACGCTCGTATTCGCGCAGCTGGATCCGCGACGGCGCGATGATTTCCGAAGGCCTGCTGCGCCTGGGCCGCGCCGACGTGGCGCGCGAGTACCTGGAGTGGTACGCGCCGTACCAGTTCGCCAACGGCATGGTGCCGTGCTGCGTGGACGACCGCGGCAGCGATCCGGTGCCGGAGAACGACAGCCATGGCGAACTGATCTTCGGCGTCGCCGACTACTACCGCTACAGCGGCGACCGCGCGTTCCTGGAAAAGATGTGGCCGCACGTGCTGGCCGCGTACGAGTACATGGAACAGCTGCGGCTCAGCGAGCGCACCGAGGAGAACCGGGCGCGCAATCCGGCGTTCTACGGGATGATGCCGGTGTCGATCAGCCACGAAGGCTATTCGGCCAAGCCGATGCATTCGTACTGGGACAACTTCTGGGCGCTGCGCGGCTACAAGGACACGGTGGAGATCGCCGCCGAGCTCGGCCGCGTCGACGATGCGGCACGCTTCGCCGCCGCGCGCGACGAATTCCGCCAGGACCTGTACGCCTCGCTGCAGACCGCCACGCAGCAGCACCACATCGATTTCCTGCCCGGTTCGGCCGAGCTGGGCGATTTCGATCCGACCTCCACGACCATCGCGCTGGCGCCGGGCGGGGAGCAGGGCCGGCTGCCGCCGCAGCTGCTGGGCAACACCTTCGAGCGCTATTGGGGCGAGTTCGCCAGCCGCCGCGACGGCAAGCGCGAGTGGAAGGATTACACCCCGTACGAATGGCGCAACGTCGCCGCGTTCGTGCGCCTGGGCTGGCGCGAGCGGGCCTGGGACGCGACCCAGTTCTTCTTCAAGGACCGCGCGCCGCAGCCGTGGAACCAGTGGGCCGAAGTGGTCTCGCGCACGCCGCGCAAGCCGTTCTTCGTCGGCGACCTGCCGCATGCCTGGGTGGCGTCGGACTTCGTGCGCT
Source organism: Xanthomonas sp. JAI131 (assembly GCF_013410075.1). Taxonomy (NCBI): domain Bacteria; kingdom Pseudomonadati; phylum Pseudomonadota; class Gammaproteobacteria; order Lysobacterales; family Lysobacteraceae; genus Xanthomonas; species Xanthomonas sp. JAI131. The sequence goes on from NZ_JACCCN010000001.1 coordinate 486,432, forward strand.
CGACGCTGGACATGTTCGCCTACGCGCGCGACATCGACGACAGCCTGGTGCTGGCGGCCGGCGTGCCGGCGGCCTGGTTCGACGGCAAGGGCATCGCGATCCAGGACCTGCGCACCCCGCAGGGCGAATTGAGCTACCAGCTGCGCCGGCAGAAGAACCGCCTGACCCTGGGCATCGGCGGCGGCCTGCGCGTGCCCAGCGGCGGCCTGGTGCTGCCGTGGCCGTATCCGGGCGAGCCCGGGCGCACCCTGGTCAATGGCGAGCCGGCGCAGTGGGAAAATGGCGAGCTGCGGATCCGTTCTTTGCCGGCGGATGTGCAGATCGAGGTGCGGTGAGGCCGGGATTCGGGAGTCGGGATTCGGGAGTCGTAACAGCAAAAGCAAAAGCAAAAAAAGCGCCGGCATGCCGGCGCTTTTTTTGTTTCCCGATCGCGGGGAGCCGGGCTTTAGCGAATCCCGAATCCCTAATCCCGAATCCCGCGGACAATGGCCGCCGCCTTCGCCGCGCTCTCGCGCACCTTGTCCCACTCGCCGTTGGCCAGCCAGTCCTTCGGCACCATCCACGAGCCGCCGATGCAGACCACGTTCGGCTGCGCCAGGTACTCGGCCGCGGTGCTTTCGCCGATGCCGCCGGTGGGGCACAGCTTCAGGTCCGCCAGCGGACCGGCCAGGCCCTTGAGCATCGCCAGGCCGCCGACCGCGGTGGCCGGGAACAGCTTGCAGACGCGGAAGCCGCGCGCCATCAGCGCCAACAGTTCGGTCGGGGTGGCCGCGCCCGGTACCACCGGCAGCGGCGCCCGCGCCAGCGCGTCGGCCAGCGCCGGCGGCGTGCCCGGGGTGACGATGAAATCGGCGCCGGCGTCGATCGCCTGCTGCAGCTGGGTTTCGGTGAGCACCGTGCCGGCGCCGATCTTGATGTCCGGCAGTTCGCGCTTGAGCATCGCCAGCGCGTCCATCGCCACCGGCGTGCGCAGGGTCAGCTCGATCGCGGGCAGGCCGCCTTCGAGCAGCGCGGCGGAGACGCGGCGCGCCTCGTCCAGGCTGTGTACGGTCACCACCGGCAGGATGCCGGCGGCGCGCAGGAGCTGTTCGGCGGTGTTCTGGTGTTCGGCAATCGTCATGGCAATCTCGTAGTCGCGAAGATGGCGGGAGTGCATCGGCCGCAGGCGGCCGACGCGGGGGGGGCGTGGCGCCGGTGGCGCCGGTCGGGCCGCAAGGCTTACGCGTCCTTCGCCTCGTGCGGCGCGTCGGCGGCCTCGCTGCTGCGGCCCAGGTCGTACTCGGCGTCGTAGTTCCAGTCGTCGCCGTCGGCGGCCGGCGGGCCGCAGGAGATCGACATCGCGCCCTGGTCGGCGGGACCGACCACGCGGCGGTTGATCGCGAACAGGTTGCGGCCGAGGTCGTGCGCAGCCGGCGCGGTGTTCGGCGCCAGCGCACGCGCCGCCCATTCGGCGGCATCCACCAGCACTTCCAGGGTGCCGGCTTCGCCGTCCAGGCGCACGATGTCGCCTTCGCGCACGCGCGCGATCGGGCCGCCGCGCGCCGCTTCCGGCGTCACGTGGATCGCCGCCGGGAACTTGCCCGAGGCGCCGGACAGGCGCCCGTCGGTGACCAGCGCCACGCGCCGGCCCTGGTTCTGCAGCAGGCCCAGCAGCGGCGCCAGCGAATGCAGTTCCGGCATGCCGTTCGCGCGCGGGCCCTGGTAGCGCAGCACCACCACGAAGTCGTGCGGCAGCACCCCGGCGGCATGCAGCTTGTTCAAGGCCTGCGGCGCGTCGATGACCACCGCCGGCGCCTCGATGGTGCGGAATTCCGGCTTCACCGCCGACAGCTTGATCAGCGAGCGGCCGAGATTGCCGCGCAGCAGGCGCAATCCGCCCTGCGCTTCGAACGGATTGGAGGCCGGGCGCACCACGCTTTCGTCGGCGCTCTTGGCCGGGCTCGGCACGTAGGCCAGCGCGCCGTTCTGCACGCACGGCTCGTCGCCGTAGGCACGCATGCCGCCGGGCACGATGGTGGCCAGGTCGTCGTGCATCAGCCCCGCGTCCATCAGCTCGCGGAACACGAACCCCACGCCGCCGGCCGCGGCTAAATGGTTCACGTCGGCCTCGCCGTTGGGATACACGCGGGTCAGCAGCGGCACGATCTGCGACAGTTCGTCCAGGTCGTCCCAGGTCAGCACGATGCCGGCCGCGCGCGCCACCGCCAGCCAGTGGATGGTGTGGTTGGTGGAGCCGCCGGTGGACATCAGCGCGACCGCGGCGTTGACGATCGCGCGTTCGTCGATCAGCCGGCCGAGCGGGCGGAAATCGCTGCCCAGCGCGGTGATGCGCAGCGCGCGCTCGGTGGCCTGCTGGGTCAGCGCGTCGCGCAGCGGCGTGCCCGGATTGACGAACGAGGCGCCGGGCAACTGCACGCCCATCGCTTCCAGCAACACCTGGTTGGAATTGGCGGTGCCGTAGAAGGTGCAGGTGCCGGGCGCGTGGTAGGACGCCGATTCGGCGGCCAGCAGTTCCTCGCGGGTGGCCTGGCCGGCGGCGTAGCGCTCGCGCACCTCGGCCTTCTGCTTGTTGGGAATGCCCGGGGTCATCGGCCCGGCCGGGACGAACACCGCCGGCAGGTGGCCGAACGCCAGCGCACCGATCAGCAGGCCGGGCACGATCTTGTCGCACACGCCCAGGTAGAGGGTGGTGTCGAACATGTCGTGGCTGAGGCCGATCGCGGTGGCCTGGGCGATCACGTCGCGCGAGAACAGCGACAGCTCCATGCCGGGACGGCCCTGGGTCACGCCGTCGCACATCGCCGGCACGCCGCCGGCGACCTGCGCCGTGGCGCCCAGCGCACGCGCGGTGCTGCGGATGATCTCCGGGTAGTGCTCGAACGGCTGGTGCGCCGACAGCATGTCGTTGTAGGCGGTGACGATGCCCAGGTTCGGGGTGATCCCGCCTTCCAGCCGGCTCTTGTCGGTCGGGCCGCAGGCGGCGAAGCCGTGCGCCAGGTTGCCGCAGCTCAGGCGGCTGCGGAACGGGCCGTCGCGCAATGCGGCATCGATGCCGGCCAGGTAGGCGCGCCGCGACGGCGCACTGCGCGAGCGGATGCGCTCGGTGATCGCGTGGATTTTCGGATGCAGGCTCATTGGCAGAAGTGGCTATGAAGTGTGGGGGAGTGACCGCATGACGGAACGGGGAACTCGAACAAACCGGGAAGGCGGCAGCGCGCGGCTGTTCCGAATCCCCAATCCCGACTCCCCAATCCCGGCCTCACTCACACCAATGCACGCGCAAGCGCGCACCAGGCGTGTCGAAGGCGACGCGGATCGGGAATTCGTGCGGATCGCTGCCGGCCAGCGCGCGCTCGAGCACGTCGAGCTTCTGCTTGCCGCGCAGCAACAGCATGCGCTGGCCGATCGGCGCCAACCCGGCCGGGGTCAGGGTGATGCGCAGCGGCCAGGTGTTGGCGCCGGGGCAGCCGGTGGCGTCGAGCGCGGCGTAGGGCAGGGGATTGGCCAGCGCCTTGTTCAGGTCGGTGGCGCCGGGGAACAGCGACGCGGTGTGGCCGTCGCCGCCCATGCCGAGCACCGCCATGCACGCGGCCGGCGCATGCTGCGCATGCAGGTTGGCGGCGTGCACGCAATCCTGCAGCGGCTTGCCGACCCGCACCAGCGGCTCGAAGCGCGCGCCTTCGGCACGTTCCAGGAAGCTCTGCCGGACCAGGTAGGCATTGCTGTCGCTGTCCTGCGGCGACAGCCAGCGCTCGTCGACCAGGCCCACTTCCAGCTTGGTCCAGTCCAGCGGCAATTCCGCCAGCGCCTGGTACACCGGCGCCGGGGTGGTGCCGCCGGACAGCAGCAGCCGCGCGTTGCCGCGCAGCTCGATGTCCGCGCGCAGCGCGTCGCCGATCTCTGCCGCCGCCGCGTCGATCCATTCGTCGGGATCGTCGTAGCGGATCAGGGTGATGCGATCGGACAACGTGGGGCTCATGTAACGACTCCTGGGGATTGCCGCTCGGCATCGACCGCGTAAGCGGCGGCGCCGAGCAGGCCGGGACGGGGGTGGATCACCGCCAGCGACGGTACCCGCGCCATGATCGACGAAAAGCGGCCCTTGTGCTCGAAGCGCTGGCGGAAGCCGGAGTGCTGCAGCGCGTCGAGCATCTTCGGCACCAGGCCGCCGGTCAGGAATACGCCGTCCCAGGCACCCTGCACCAGCACCAGGTCGCCGGCGATGGCGCCGAACACCGCGCAGAACACGTCGATGGTGCGCATCGCGCGGTAGTCGCCCTGCGCGGCGCGAGCGGTGATGTCCTCCGGCTGCAGCGGACCGGGATTGTCGCCGGCGATCTCGCTGAGCGCGCGATGGATGTTGACCAGGCCGGGGCCGCAGATCAGGCGTTCGTTGGAGACGCGGCCGAACTGCTGCGACAGCAGCTCCAGGATGCGGATCTCCTCGGGCGTGCCCGGCGGGAAACTGACGTGGCCGCCCTCGGTCTCCAGCGGGATGCAACGGCCGCCGCGGGTCAGCAGGCCGCCGACGCCCAGGCCGGTGCCGGGGCCGATCACCGCGTAGTTGCGCGGCGTGGCGACCGGCGCCGGCTGCCACGCCGCACCGCCGACCTGGACCACGTCCTGCGGCTGCAGCAGGCTGATCGCCATCGCCTGCGCGGCGAAGTCGTTGATCAGGTGCAGTTCGTCGAAGCCGAGCATGGCGCAGGTGCGCGAGCGCGAGATCACCCACGGGTGGTTGGTGATCCGCGCCTCGTCGCCGTCCACCCGCCCGGCCACGGCGAACACGCCGCTGCGCGCGTCCACGCCGGTCTGCTGCAGGTAGTGGCGCGCCGCGTCGCCCAGCGACGGGAACTCCACCACCGCATAGGTCTGGGTGCTGTCGTCGAGCAACGGCGTGGACGCGTCGAGGTCGGCGAGCGCGAAGCGCGCGTTGGTGCCGCCGATGTCGGCGACCAGCACCGGCCGCAGCGGCGCGCTCATGACGCGTCCCGCTGCACGGCGCTGGCGTCGTCGGCGGAGACGTAGCGTTCGGCCTCCTGCGGCCCCCAGCTGCCGGCCGGGTAGGGCAGCAGCGGCAGTTGCGCCTGCGCCCAGGCGTCGCTGACGCTGTCGATCCAGGCCCAGGCCGCGCGCACTTCGTCGTCGCGCACGAACAGCGCGTGGTTGCCGTTGAGCGCGTCCAGCATCAGCCGCTCGTAGGCGATGCGGCGATGCAGGCCGGTCGGCACCGACAGTTCCAGTTCCAGCGGCTGCAGTTCCAGCGCGCCCCATTCCGGACCGGCCAGGCTGCTCATCAGGCCCAGTTCGATGTTCTCCTGCGGCTGCAGCTGGAAGGTCAGCCGGTTCGGCGCCACGTGCTTCGCGTCCGGGCGCTCGAACAGCCAATGGGTGACCGGCTTGAGCGTGACCACGATGCGCGTGGTGCGTTCGGCCAGGCGCTTGCCGGTGCACAGCCGGAACGGCACCCCGGCCCAGCGCCAGTTGTCGATGTAGGCGGTGACGCCGACGAAGGTCTCCACGTCGCTGCCTTCCGGCGGCTGGTAGGCCTGCGCCTGCTGGCCGTTGATAGTGCCGGCGGTGTAGCGCCCGCGCACGCTGTCGCGCGCGGCGTGCGCGGCCTGCAGCGGACGCAGCGCACGCAGCACCTTGACCTTCTCGTCGCGGATGCGGTCCGCCTCCAGCGAGGCCGGCGGCTCCATCGCCACCAGGCACAGCAGCTGCAGGATATGGCTCTGGACCATGTCGCGCAGCGCGCCGGAACGCGCGTAGTAGGCGTCGCGGCCGTCCACGCCCTCGCTCTCGGCGACCAGGATCTCCACCGACTCGATGTAGTTGCGGTTCCACACCGCCTCCAGCAGCGTGTTGCCGAAGCGCAGCGCGATCAGGTTCTGCACCGCCGCCTTGCCCAGGTAGTGGTCCAGGCGGAACACGCGGTCCTCGTCGATCAGCGCGCCGATCGCCTGCAGGATCTCGCGCGCGCTGGCCGAGTCGTGGCCGATCGGCTTCTCCAGCATCAGCCGGTTCGGCGCGGCCAGCGCCCCGCCCAGGGCCAGGCCCTGGCAGGTGCTGATGTACAGCCCCGGCGGGATCGCCAGATAGCTGACGCACTTGCGCGAGGCCAGCTCGCGCACCGCGTCGGCCACCGACTCGGCATTGCGCAGGTCCACCGAGCGGTAGTCGGTGCGATCCAGCAGCGACTGGATCACCGCCTCGCTGACCTGCGGCATCGCCGCCTGCAGCCGCGGCTTGAGGATCTCGTGGAACTTGGCGGTGTCGTGCGGCGACAGCGCCAGCGCGCGGATGCGGAAGTCTTCCGGCAGGAAGCCGTCGTCGAGCATGCGCAGCAGCGACGGGAACAGGTAGCGCTGGGCCAGATCGCCGGTGGCGCCAAACAGCAGGAACGTATCGTGCATCGACCGGTTTTCGGTTTCGGGTGACATTTCGTCGATCACCTGGGGGCTAGTAGTGACGTGGCGTTGGTAAGCAAGCGGCGGAAGCGGCCTGTATCCGTCCTGCAGCTCGCGCGGGGGCATAGCGATGACGACCGCCAGGCGGGACCGCACGATCCGGGAGATGAATACGACTGCCAGACCTCTGAGCATACCTGTCTAATGCCTCAAGCATCAGAGCCGGCGCTCGGCGCACGCCCGGACGGCGGCGGCTGGCGGTTCGCATCGCAAGCCCTCCCAGGCGTCGATGTTGCCCCGTGAAAACGGTTACATGGCAGAATACCGCATTGCGATCCCATTGTTGCCTGTGTCGCTGGCACGATGCGAACCGCATTCGTATGCACTGCCTTCGGGAGGGACCGGCGGCAGCCCGTCCCTTCTGCCGGAAACCGGATACCGCACCATGGCGAAAGTACAACTGGACAACATCCGCAAGGTCTACGACAACGGCCAGGTCGCCGTGCACGGGGCCAGCTTCGAAGTGGCCGACGGCGAACTGATGGTGCTGGTCGGGCCCTCGGGCTGCGGCAAATCCACCCTGCTGCGCATGATCGCGGGCCTGGAGGAGATCAGCGGCGGCGAGCTGCGCATCGGCGAGCGCGTGGTCAACGACGTGGCGCCGAAGGACCGCGACATCGCGATGGTGTTCCAGAGCTACGCGCTGTACCCGCACATGACCGTGGCCGAGAACCTGGCGTTCGGGCTGAAGCTGCGCGGCGAGACCAAGGACGTCATCGCGCGCCGCGTCGCCGCCGCCGCCGACACCCTGGGCCTGACCCCGATGCTGGACAAGCTGCCGCGCGCGATGTCCGGCGGCCAGCGCCAGCGCGTGGCGCTGGGCCGCGCGCTGGTGCGCGAGCCGGCGGTGTTCCTGCTCGACGAGCCGCTGTCGAACCTGGACGCCAAGCTGCGCCACTCGGTGCGCACCGAGATCGCGCAGCTGCACCGCAAGCTCGGCACCACGATGATCTATGTGACCCACGACCAGGTCGAGGCGATGACCCTGGGCCAGCGCATCGTGGTGCTCAAGGACGGGCGGATCCAGCAGATCGATACGCCGATGGCGCTGTACGACCGCCCGGCCAACCTGTTCGTGGCCGGGTTCCTCGGCAGTCCGGCGATGAACGTGCTGCAGGGCCAACTGCTCGAAGAGGGCGGCCTGCAGCAGCTGCAGCTGGCCGACGGCAGCCGCGTGCCGCTGCACGGCGCGCATGTCGCGCCGCAATGGCTGGGCCGGCCGATCGCGATCGGCGTGCGCCCCGAGCACCTGCAGCCCAGCGAGGACGGGCAGGGTGGGTTCGAGGCCACGGTCGAGGTGATCGAGCCGGTCGGCAACGAGATCTTCGTCAACCTCAGCTACGGCAGCCAGCCGCTGGTGATGCGGGTGGCGCCGCGCGCGCTGCCCGGCCTGGGCGAGCCCCTGCGCGTGGCGGTGCGCGGCGAGGCGCTGCACTTCTTCGATCCGGAGAGTGGCGAGCGCCTGTCGCCGGCCTGAGGCATCGCGCCGGCCGGCGGCGGCGAGTTCTGGCAGCGCGCCGCCGCGCCGACGCAGCGCGCTGCAGAGGAGGGCAGGACGGCGGGCTGCGAGGCTCGCTCAGCGTGCCAGACCGTCGCGCAGCGGCTGCCAGTGCGCCGGGTGCGCGCCGATGGACAAGCCGGTCGGCGGCGCCTCCTCCAGCGGCAGCACCGCCAGCGCCAGCGTGCCGGCGACGCTGACCACGCTGCCCAGCGGCTGTGCGTCGCGCAGCACCTGCGCGCCGACCTCGGCCGTGCCGTCCACGTCCAACAACTGCAGCGCGCGCTTGGCCTTGCCCAGGAAATGGGTGCGGGCGACGATCTCCTGGCCCGGATAGCAGCCCTTCTTCACGCTGAACGCGTGCAGCCGGTCCAGCGCCAGCTGTTGCGGGGTCCATTGCTCGCGCTGGCCGGGATCGAGCCGGGCCAGGCCCAGGCGCAGATCGGCCTGGCGCCAGGCGGCGGCGAAGCTGGGGTCAGCCACGTCCTGCGTGGCTTGCGCGGCCGGCACCAGCAGCAGGGTGCGCGGCAGTCCGTCGCCGCCCATGTCCAGTTCGATCGCCCCGTCGCCACGCTCGGCCAGCACTGCGCCTTGCGCATGCGCGGGCGCCGCCAGGCGCGCGTAGGCGTGCAGGTCGTCGTGCGCGGCGATGCGCACCTTGCGCCGGAACACGAAACGGTTCAGCGCCGTGGCCAGGTCCGCCGCGCCGCCGTCCGGCAGCAGCACCAGCAGGGCGTCGTCGGCGCGGCGCAGCAGCGCGAACAGCGCGATCACCCGGCCCTTGGCGCTCAGCCAGGCGTTCCATTGCCAGTGGCCGTTGCACAGCGCCTGCACGTCGTTGGCGAACTGCGCCTGGGCGAAAGCGACTGCATCCGCGCCGCTCAACGCCACGTATTGCAGGTCTGGGAGCGCGGAAAAACCGGCGGAAGTGAGATTCAGGTTGTCAGGCACGAGGGGGAGGACTAAAATTACGCTGTTGTGAGACCCGCATGATAGGCCAACCAACCCCCACACCCGAGCCCGATCCCGAAACGCAGCGACCCGCCGAGGAGAACACTCCGGAAGCGACGCCTGCGCCGCGGGAAATCGGCGGTCGCGGCGGCCTCGAGCCGACGCGCTACGGCGACTGGGAGAAAAACGGACGCTGCATCGATTTTTGAGCAGCTTTGAGCCAACGCGGCCTTAAGCACGCCGCCCAGCCGAGACAACGAGCCCAGCGAATGGCGACCCGCGAACGTCCTCTTTCCCCCCACCTGCAGGTCTATCGCTGGCAGATCCAGATGGTGACCTCGATCCTGCATCGAGCCACTGGCATCATCCTGTCGGTCGGTGCCCTGATCATTGCGGCCGCGCTGTTGGTGCTGATGCTCGGCCCGGCCTCCTGGAACTGCTTCCGCGGCATGGCCGGCGCCTGGTACGGCCAGCTGTTCCTGTTCGCCTGGAGCTGGGCCTTCGCCTACCACCTGTGCAACGGCCTGCGCCACATCGTGCAGGACTTCGGCCACGGCTTCAGCATCCCCGCCTTCGTGCGCAACAGCTGGCTGTCGGTGATCGGCAGCCTGGTGATCGTCGCGCTGATCTGGGCCTACGTGCTGACCGGAGCCGCCGCATGAGCCGATACCGCACCCCGTTGAAGAACGTGCGCGGCCTGGGAGCCGCCAAGTCCGGCACCGAGCACTTCGTGCTGCAGCGACTCACCGCCACCGCGCTGGTCGGCCTCACCATCTGGTTCCTGGTGTTCGTGCTGAGCCTGCTCGGCGCCGACTACGTCACCGCCACCGAGGCGGTGGCCAAGCCGTGGAACGCGGTGCTGCTGGTCGGCTTCCTGGTCGCGATGTTCTGGCATGCGCAGATCGGCCTGCAGGTGATCCTCGAAGACTATGTGCACAACTCGCTGCTGGCCCTGGCGCTGCAGACCACGGTGAAGTTCGTCGCCGTGCTCGGTGCGATCGTCGGTGTATTCGCGGTCGCCCGCATCGCGCTGGGCAGCGCCTGATCGGCGCCCGGAACAGGAATTCAAACTAGATGTCCGCTTACAAGATCACCGAACACAAGTACGACATGGTCGTGGTCGGCGCCGGCGGCGCCGGCCTGCGCGCCACCTTCGGCCTGGCCGCCAAGGGCCTGCAGACGGTCTGCCTGACCAAGGTCTTCCCGACCCGTTCGCACACCGTGGCCGCGCAGGGCGGCATCTCCGCCGCGCTCGGCAACATGGGCGAGGACGACTGGCGCTACCACTTCTACGACACCATCAAGGGCTCGGACTGGCTGGGCGACCAGGACGCGATCGAGTACATGTGCCGCGAGGCGATCCCGGCGATCATCGAGCTGGAGCACTACGGCGTGCCGTTCAGCCGCACCGAGGACGGCAAGATCTACCAGCGTCCGTTCGGCGGCATGACCACCAAGTACGGCGAAGGCCCGTCCGCGCAGCGCACCTGCGCCGCCGCCGACCGTACCGGCCACGCCATGCTGCACACGCTGTACCAGCAGTCGCTGGCGCACAACGCGCGCTTCATGATCGAGTACTTCGCGCTGGACCTGATCTTCGACGAGGAAGGCGTGTGCCGCGGCGTGCTCGCGCTGGACATGGCCGAAGGCTCGTTACACCTGTTCCGCGCCCACGGCGTGGTGCTGGCCACCGGCGGCTACGGCCGCGCCTACTTCAGCGCCACCTCCGCGCATACCTGCACCGGCGACGGCGGCGGCCTGGTGATGCGCGCCGGCCTGCCGATGCAGGACATGGAGTTCGTGCAGTTCCACCCCACCGGCATCTACGGCGCCGGCTGCCTGATCACCGAGGGCGTGCGCGGCGAAGGCGGCATCCTGCGCAACAGCAATGGCGAGCGCTTCATGGAGCGCTACGCGCCGCACTACAAGGATCTGGCCTCGCGCGACGTGGTGTCGCGTTCGATGACCATTGAGATCCGCGAAGGCCGCGGCGTCGGCGAGCACAAGGACCACATCCTGCTCGACCTGACCCACCTCGGCCCGGAAGTGATCAACGAGAAGCTGCCCGGCATCGCCGAGAGCGCGCACATCTTCGCCGGCGTCGATGTGGCCAAGCAGCCGATCCCGGTGATCCCGACCGTGCACTACAACATGGGCGGCATCCCGACCAACTACCACGGCGAAGTGGTGCGCAAGGACGGCGACAACCCCGATGCGGTGGTGCCCGGCCTGTACGCGATCGGCGAGGCGGCCTGCGTGTCGGTGCACGGCGCCAACCGCCTGGGCTCCAACTCGCTGCTGGACCTGGTGGTGTTCGGGCGTGCGGTGGCCAACCGCTGCGCCGAGACGATCAAGACCGGCGCGCCGCACAAGACCCTGGCCAGCGATTCCTGCGACAAGGCGCTGGGCCTGCTCGACAAGCTGCGCAATTCCAATGGCGGCACGCCGACCTCGGTGATCCGCGACAAGATGCAGCGCACCATGCAGTCCGACGCGGCGGTGTTCCGCACCAGCAAGACGCTGAAGGAAGGCGTCGACAAGATGGCCGAGATCTACGCCACGTTCGAGGACGTGAAGGTCTCCGACCGCTCGCTGGTGTGGAATTCGGACCTGATCGAGACCTACGAGCTGAACAACCTGCTGCTCAACGCGGTGGCGACGATCAACTCGGCCGAGCAACGCAAGGAAAGCCGCGGCGCGCATGCGCACGAGGATTTCCCGGACCGCGACGACGTCAACTGGCAGAAGCACACCCTGGTCACCGTCGACGACAAGGGCCGGTGCAGCTTCGACTACCGCCCGGTGCACATGTACACGCTCAGCAAGGACGTCGACGTGGTGCCGCCGAAACCGCGCGTCTACTGACCAAAGCCGGGATTGGGGATTGGTGATTCGGGATTCGAAGCACTTCGTTTCCTGCTCTCAACCTATCCCCAATCCCTAATCCCCAATCCCGGATTTTAAAAGCCATGGCAGAGTTCACCCTCCCCAAGAATTCCAAGATCGGCAAGGGCAAGCACTTTCCCGCCACCGGCGCGAAGAATGCTCGTACCTTCAAGGTCTACCGTTGGAATCCGGACGACGACAGCAACCCGCGCACCGACACCTACGAGGTGGATCTGGACGCGTGCGGCCCGATGGTCCTGGACGCGCTGATCAAGATCAAGAACGAGATCGATCCGACCCTGACCTTCCGCCGTTCCTGCCGCGAGGGCATCTGCGGGTCGTGCGCGATGAACATCGACGGCACCAACACGCTGGCCTGCACCAAGGCGATCGCCGACTGCGACAAGGCCGAAGTGCCGATCTATCCGCTGCCGCACATGAGCGTGATCAAGGATCTGGTGCCGGACCTGACCCATTTCTACGCGCAGTACGCGTCGATCAAGCCGTGGATCCGCACCCAGACCCCGCCGCCGCCGGACCGCGAGCGGCTGCAGTCGCCGGAAGACCGCAAGAAGCTCGACGGCCTGTACGAATGCATCCTGTGCGCGTGCTGCTCGACCAGCTGCCCGAGCTACTGGTGGAACGGCGAGCGCTACCTGGGCCCGGCGATCCTGCTGCAGGCCTACCGCTGGATCATCGACTCGCGCGACGAGGACACCGGTGCGCGCCTGGACGATCTGGAAGATCCGTTCAAGCTGTACCGCTGCCACACCATCATGAACTGCGCGCGGACCTGCCCGAAGGGGCTGAACCCGGCGCTGGCGATCGCCGAGATCAAGAAGCTGATGATGGCGCGCCGCGCCTGATCGGCTAGCGCTTCACCACGACGGGCACGCCCGTCCACTGCGCGGCACCGGCTCTCGGGTTCGGTGCCGCGCGCGTTTTCGACGGTCGCCAGGCAAGGCGTCCGTCCACCAGGCAAGGGTGCGATGCGATGATGGACGAAGCCACCGAACTGAAGAAGCTGCGCTGGCGCTGCCGGCGCGGCATGCGCGAACTGGACCAGCTGTTCGGGCGCTACCTGGACCGGCGCTGGGCGCAGGTGTCCGAAGCCGAGCGCGGGGTTTTCCTATACCTGCTCGACTGCGAGGACGATAAGTTGTGGCGCTGGTTCATGGGCTACGAGGCTTGTCCCGATGCACGCGCCGCCGATCTCATCGCCACCATCCGCGCCATGCCGGCTTGAGTGGCGTCCCTCGCGCTGGCTGCTGGCGGCGCTGGCGCTGCTGAGCGTGCTGGCGCCGCTGTCGATCCTGGGTTCTGACATGCCGCGCAGTTGCGCCTGGCCGGCGGCGGCGCTGGCCGCGCTGTATGCGGTACTGCTGCTGCGGCGCGAAGCCCGGCGCGCGCCGCGCGCGCTGCTGATCCCGCCGCAGGGCAGCGCCGCGGCAAGCCTCGACGGCCAGCCGTTGGCGGCGCTGCAGGTGGACTGGCGCGGGCCGCTGGCCTTCGTGCGCTGGCGCGACGCGGATGGCCGGGTCGGGCGCCTGGCCTGGTGGCCGGACACGCTGCCGCCGGCGGCACGACGTGAACTGCGTCTGGCCGCTCAGGCCCGTGCCGCTTCGTCTGCGCCGCCGCAGATGGCACCATAGCGCTCCCTGGATGGTGGCTGCGCATGTTCAAACCCTTACCCGTGGCCATCGGCCTGCGCTATCTGCGCGCCAAGCGCCGCAACAACTTCATCTCCTTCATCTCGATGGCCTCGATCCTCGGCATCGCCCTGGGCGTGACCGTGCTGATCACCACGCTGGCGGTGATGAGCGGTTTCCAGAAGGAGATCCGTGACCGCCTGCTGCAGATGGCAGCGCATGCCACGGTCAGCGCGCAAGGCGCGCCGATGGAGAACTGGCAGCATGCGGTGGACGTGGCGACCCGCGATCCGCGCGTGGCCGGCGCCGCGCCGTATGTGGAAGAGGAGGCGCTGCTCACCGGGCAGCGCAACCAGCCGGCGATCGTGCGCGGCATCCTGCCCAGCGAAGAGGCCAAGGTCTCGGTGCTGGCGCAGAAGATGAAGCAGGGCTCGATCGACAGCCTGACCCCCGGCTCCTACAACATCCTGCTCGGCCAGGAACTGGCGCTGTGGCTGGGCGTGGGCGTCGGCGACAAGGTGGTGGTGATGCTCGGCGAACCGCAGGCCAGCCCGATGGGCATGGTGCCGCGCTACAAGCGCTTCACCGTCAGCGGCATCTTCGAAGCCGGCTACAACGAGATCGACCGCGGCCTGGCGGTGACCAGCATGCCCGACATGCAGCGCGTGCTGCGCATGGGCGACGGCGTCACCGGCGTGCGCCTGAAGCTGCACAACATGGACCTGGCCTGGGAGGTGGCGCGCGACCTGGCGCTGAACCTGCACGGCCCGTACATGGTCAGCGACTGGACCCGCGAGAACGCCAACCTGTACCAGTCGTTGAAGATGGAAAAGACGGTGATGGGCATCCTGCTGTCGCTGATCATCGCGATGGGCGCGTTCAACCTGGTGTCCTCGCAGGTGATGCTGGTCACCGACAAGCAGGCCGACATCGCCATCCTGCGCACGCTGGGGCTGAGCCCGGGCGGGGTGATGCAGGTGTTCATGGTGCAGGGCACGCTGATCGGCGTGTTCGGCACCATCGCCGGGGTGATCGGCGGCATCCTGCTGACCTTGAACCTGGAGCGGATCCTGGCCGGCATCGAGGCGCTGTTCAACATCAAGCTGCTGCCGGAGGACGTGTACTACATCACCGGCCTGCCCACCGACATGCAGCCGCACGACGTGGTGGTGATCACCATCGTCGCGCTGCTGATGAGCTTCCTGGCCACGCTGTATCCGGCCTGGCGCGCCGCGCGCACGCAACCGGCGGAGGCGCTGCGTTATGAATGAGGGCCGGGAGTCGGGAATCGCGAATCGGGAATCGGCAATGCACAAGCCACAGCAAGCGCAGGCGGCGATCCGTGCCGAAGGCCTGGGCAAGACCTACGCTGAGGGCAAGATGCGCACGCCCGTGTTCGACGGGCTGGACCTGGCGGTGGCGCCGGGCGAGACCGTGGCCATCGTCGGCGCATCCGGCGCCGGCAAGAGCACGCTGCTGCACCTGCTCGGCGGCCTGGACGTACCCACCGCAGGCGAGGTGTACGTGGCCGGGCAGCGCATGTCGGCGCTGTCGGACGCGGCGCGCGGCCAGCTGCGCAACCGCTCGCTCGGCTTCGTCTACCAGTTCCATCACCTGCTGCCGGAATTCACCGCGCTGGAGAACGTGATGATGCCGGTGCTGCTGGGCGGCGCCGCGGTCAAGGACGCCGATGCGCGCGCACGTGCGCTGCTGGAATCGGTGGGCCTGGGTCACCGCCTGGAGCACAAGCCCGGCGAGCTGTCCGGCGGCGAGCGGCAGCGCGCGGCGGTGGCGCGCGCGCTGGTCAACCGTCCGGCCTGCGTGCTCGGCGACGAACCGACCGGCAACCTCGACGACAAGACCGCGGCCAACGTGTTCGCGCTGATGCTCGACCTCAACCGCGCGCACGGCACCAGCCTGGCCCTGGTCACCCACGACCGCAGCCTGGCGCGCAAGCTCGACCGTGTGCTGGAACTGCACCAGGGCAAGCTGCGCGAACTGGCGCCTGCCGACGTGTAGCGGCAGGCATGCCGGCGTGGAAGGCGCGCCGGCATGGGCGCGGCCCGGCGGTCACGACCCATGCATCCCGAGAGCATGGCGGTTTCGGCGATCGGTCGCGGCTGAAGCCGCTCCTACAGGGCACCCGGCGAGTCGCCCGCGAGCTTCCTGTAGGAGCGGCTTCAGCCGCGACAAACGAAGCCATCCTGCTATCCGGCTTCGGAAACAGTCGGGACTGGAGTTCTTTCCACAGTGCACCCAGCCAGTCGGCCGCAAGCCACTGTAGGAGCGGCTTCAGCCGCGACGGGCGGAGCCATCCAGCCTCCGGCTTCGGAAACAGTCGGGACTGAAGTCCCTCCCACAGTGCACCCAGCCGGTCGCCCGCAAGCCACTGTAGGAGCGGCTTCAGCCGCGACGAGCGAAGTCGGCGTTTGTCCGGTCGCGGAACCGATGGGCTGACGGGCCGAGGCATGCGGAGTCGCTCCCGCAACGGGGGTGACCAACCTCATGAAGACCGCTCAAGCGTCCATCAATTCGGCAATCCCGCACCGCCGCTCTCACAGCGGCGGCAGCTATCCCGCCGATGCTGCGACCGTCAGGGAATCACCCGCTGCGCGCGCAGCCGCGCGAACAGCTCCAGGAACGACGCGCGGCTGTCGTAATAGCCGAGGAAGCCCAGGTCGCGGCTCTTGGTCATGTCGTTGACGCACTCGATCTCACGGCTGAGGTCGGCATCGGTGTGCCACCACGACGCCAACTGGTCCACGTCCGCCTGTACCAGCCCATGGCGTTCGGCGATCTCGCGCCACTGCGCCGGTGCGGTGTGCTGCAGGCGCGGTTGCAGCGGCATCGGCGCATCCGGATACGGTGCCGCCTCCAGGCCGAAGAACGCGGCGATCTCGCCCCACATCCAGCGCCAGCGGAACACGTCGCCGTTGACCGTGTTGAACGCCTGGTCGCGTGCGGCCGGACTGGTCGCGGCCCAGGCCAGTTGGCGGCCGAGCAGGCCGGCGTCGGTGAGGTCGGTGAGGCTGTCCCATTGCGCGCGCGAGCCGGGAAACACGAACGGTTGCCCGCTGTGCTTGCACAGCGTCGCGTACACCGCCAGGGTCACGCCCATGTTCATCGCATTGCTGCCGTTGGCCTGGCCGATCATGGTGTGCGAGCGGTGCACGCTCCAGCCGAAGCCATGGCGCGCGGCGGCGTCGAACAGCAGGTCCTCCAGCGTGTAGTAGAAATTCTCGCCGGGCTGGCGCGGCTCGCTCTCGCGGAACGGCGTCTCCGCCTTGCCGCTGCCGTAGTGCTCGAACGAACCCAGGTAGTGCTTGGTGCCGGTGACCAGCGCCATGTGCTGCAGCGCTGCGCTGTCCAGGCCCTCGCACAGGTGGCGCAGCATCGCGCCGTTGGCGGCGACGTTTTCCTGCTCGGTGTCGCGCCGCGTCCAGGTGCAGAAGAACACGTGGGTGATCGGTAACCCGTGCAGCGCGGCGATGGTCGCGTCGCGGTCGAGCAGATCGGCCGCGACTGGAATCACGCCTTCCTGCGCGACCGGACGGCGCGCCAGCCCATAGACGGTCCAGCCTTCGGCAACGAGAACGTTCGCCAGGTTGTAGCCGGAGATACCGGTGACCCCGACCACCAGTGCGGTGCCCTTGCGCATGCGCAGAATTCCTTCGCCATAAAAGGCACACGCTAGCCGCAGGCCGATGAACATGCGGCGAAGTCGTCGGTACTTGCGCGTCGCAGTCGCGAGAAGAGACGTGGGGTCTTGCTGCTCCGATGCGGTGCGGACTTCGGTTACGACGATGCGGGACGATACGCAGGCAGGAACGCCTCGATGGCGCTGAGCACGGCGGCCTGGCGGCTCTCGGCATCGGGCGGCGGGTCCAGTCCCCACAGCTGCCGTTCCAGCATCCCCGCTTCGCACAGCGACTTGAAGTACAGGCCGGTCTGCCGCGGCGCGGCGCGGCGCAGCAGGCCGCGTTCCATCAGGCTTTCCAGTACGTCGCAGATCGTGAGCAGGGTCTGCTTGGGGCCGTTCTCGTAGAAGATGCGGCTCAGCTGCGGCTGGCGTCCGGCTTCGCCGATGATCAGCCGGTTGAGCGCGACGACATCCGGGCGCATCACCAGCTCCAGGTAGGCCGTGCCCAGATGCAGCAGGCTCTGCTGCAGATCGGTGTCCTGTTTCGACGCCTCGAGCGCGGCGAGACCGCCGCGGCCGGCTTCCACCACGAACGCTTCGAACAAGGCGTCCTTGCTCGCGAAGTAGCCATACAGCGTGACCTTGGAGGCGCCGGCTTCCGCCGCGATCGCCTCCATGGTCACCGCGCCGAAGCCGCGTTCGATGAACAGCTTGCCGGCGGCATTGGCGAAGCTCAGGCGGCGGACTTCGGTTTTCTTGCGCATCGTGCAGCGGGTCTCGTCGATATCCGGAAGGGAAGAAGGCCGTGGCGCGCTTGGCGGCCGGTGCAGTCTTCGCCGATAACATAGCCGATAACTGAACGACATCGTAAAGAAATGTTGACGTGACCCTTTCCTGGGCGGATAACTGCACGAATTAGTTCAGTTAAGAAGGGCCCGTGGCCAATCCGATGCTCGTTTCGCGACAGATACCTGGCCTGGGCATGGATGGCCCGATGGCGTGGGCGTTGCGCACGACGCTTGCGGCGTTGCTGGCGCTGGCGATCGCCGCGGGCCTGGGCATCCAGCATCCGTGGTGGGCGGCGATGACGGTCTGGCTGGTCGCCCAGCCCACCCGCGGGCTGTTGTTGGAACGCGGCGTGGCACGGTTCGTCGGAACGGCGCTTGGGGCCATCGTCGGCGCCTTGATCCTGCACACGCTCGGTGGCGTTCCGGCCCTGTTGCTTGCGGCGATCGCCGTGTGGCTGGCGCTGTGCGCGGGCGTCGGCAGCCTGTTTCGCCATTTCCGCAACTACGGTTTCGTGCTGGCCGGCTATACCGCGGCGATCGTGGCGCTGTTCGGCCTCGGCGATGGCGCGTTCGACGCGGGGCTGGCACTGGACCGCGTGGTCTGCACCGTGCTCGGGATCGTCTGCGTAAGCCTGGTATCGCTGCATGGGGCAGCAGCGGCGCGCGGCGAGCACGTGGCGGTGCGCCTGGAGGCGGTTCTGCAGCGTTGCCTGTGCAGGGTGGAGGCGCAGCTGCGCGGCGCCGCACCGGCGCCGGCCGTGGCCGCCATCGCGCAGATTCAGGCGCTCGATCGGGACATCGAGAGCGACGCGGCCGGTTCGCTGAGCGGGCGTCGCGTCGCGCTGCGGGTGCGGCGCATCGCCGGCCCGTTGCTGGAGCTGATCGCGCTGACGCTGCAGCCGCCAGCGGCCACCGTTTCCGAGCTGCCGGCGATGCCGCACAAGGCCGACGATCGGCTCGTCCTGCTTGCCGCGCACGCCGCATCGGCCGGACAGCCGGCGCTGGCCGCGACGCTCGACGAACTGCGACAGGCGCTGCGCGGACCCGCGGCCTCGCTTCCATCTGGCGTGGCATGGGACATCGATGTCGCCGCGATGTCGCGCGCGGCCTTGCGCCCGGTGGTCGCGCTGGCCATCGCCGCCGCGCTGTGGTGGGGCACGGGCTGGCAGATGGGCGCGATGATGGCGATGACCGCCGCGCTGTTCGCCTCGCTTTTTTCCAGCAGCGACCAGGGCAACCAGGCGCTGCTGCAGGTGCTGCTCGGTTCGCTGTCGGGCGCGCTCCTCGGTGCCGGCGCGCGCCTGCTGGCGCTGCCGCATGCCGAGGGCCTGCTGCCGGTGCTGCTGTGCATCGCGCCGTTCCTGCTGCTGGGCGCCTGGCTGATGCAGCGACCGCGCACGGCCAGGATGGCGATCGATCTGACCCTGACCTTCCTGCTCGTGGCCCAGCCCGGCTCGCCGCCGGTGCCGGCCGCGGTGGCGCTGCACCAGGCGGCGGCGATCGTCGCCGGCGTGCTGCTGGCGGTCGCGACCTACTGGCTGATCCTGCCGGCCACGCCGGCGGCACGGCGCCGCCTGCTGCGGCGGCGCATCGCGCGCCTGGCCTCACGCCTGGAGCGTGCGCCCGATGCGGCGGCGGCACTGCGTGCGCACCGCCGCTTGCGCGCTGCGCAGGTCCGGTTGCTGGCCTGCAGCGATCCGCGGCAAGCGACCGCCGACACGCTGCAGTGCCTGGCGTGGGCGCGCAGGCGGCTGACCAGCCGTTCGCTCGCCGAAGCCGCCATGCCGCCTTCCACAACCGGCCGCGCCGCAACCGCCGCGCATGCCGAACGCGTGCCCACCTCCACCAAGGACAACCACCGTGAGCGATAGCCGATACCCGAACGACTTCACCGGGCAGTACATCGCCGGCCAGTGGCGCCCCGGCAGCGCCGGCACCGTGCTGCAGGACCGCAATCCCTACGACCAGTCGCTGCTGACCGAGATCGCCAATGCGTCGCGGGCCGACCTGGACGCGGCCTACCGTTCCGCCGCGGCGGTGCAGCGCGACTGGGCCCGCGCCCTGCCGCGCGAACGTGCCGCGGTGTTCCTGCGCGCCGCCGAGGTCATCGAGCGCCGGCATGCCGAGATCGTCGATTGGTTGATCGCCGAATCCGGCAGCACCCGGCTGAAGGCGGAGATGGAATGGGGCGCGCTGCGCGCCGACGCGCTGGCCGCCGCGACCATGCCCAGCCGCGTGGCCGGCCGCATCCTGCCGGTGGACATCGCCGGCAAGGAAAGCCGCGTGTACCGCAGCCCGCTCGGCGTGGTCGGCGTGATCAGCCCGTGGAACTGGCCGCTGCACCTGTCCAGCCGTTCCGTCGCCCCGGCGCTGGCGCTGGGCAATGGCGTCGTGCTCAAGCCGGCCGAGGACACGCCGGTGACCGGTGGCC
This sequence comes from Xanthomonas sp. JAI131, assembly GCF_013410075.1. Taxonomy (NCBI): domain Bacteria; kingdom Pseudomonadati; phylum Pseudomonadota; class Gammaproteobacteria; order Lysobacterales; family Lysobacteraceae; genus Xanthomonas; species Xanthomonas sp. JAI131. Next base: position 506,745 of record NZ_JACCCN010000001.1, read on the forward strand.
TGCTGCTGGCGCGCATCTACGAGGAGGCAGGGGTGCCGCCGGGCCTGTTCAACGTCGTCGTCGGCCAGGTCGCCGAGATCGGGGATGCCTTCACCCTGCATCCCATCCCGAAATTCATCTCCTTCACCGGCTCCACCCGGGTCGGGCGGCGCATCGGCGAGCTCGCCGTCAGCGGGCCGCGGCTCAAGCGCGTCGGCCTGGAGCTGGGCGGCAACGCGCCGTGCGTGGTGCTGGACGATGCCGACCTGGAGCGGGCGGTGACCGGCGCGATCGTCGGCCGTTTCCTGCACCAGGGCCAGATCTGCATGAGCAGCAACCGCATCATCGTGCAGGCGCCGCTGTACGACCGTTTCGTGGAGGCCTTCGTCGAGCGCGCGCGCGGGCTGAAGGTGGGCGATCCCAATCTGGCGGACACGGTGATCGGCCCGCTGATCAACGCCCGCCAGCTGCAGGCGGCGACCCAGCGCCTGGCCGCCGCGCAGGCCGAGGGGCAGCGCCAGGTGCTGGGCGGCGCGCCGATCGGGCAGGTGCTGCCGCCGCAGGTGTTCGTCGATGTCGCCAACGACTCGGCGCTGGCGCAGACCGAGCAGTTCTGCCCGATCGCGCCGCTGATCCGCGCCGCCGACGAGGAGGACGCGCTGCGCATGGCCAACGCCACCGAGTTCGGCCTGTCCAGCGCGGTGTTCACCGGCGACGCGGCGCGCGGTCTGCGCTTCGCGCAGCGGATCGAGGCCGGCATGACCCACATCAACGACATCAGCCCGAACGACGACGCGTCGGCGATGTTCGGCGGCGAGAAGAACAGCGGCATCGGCCGCTTCAACAGCGACTGGATCATCGACGAGTTCACCACCGACCACTGGATCAGCGTGCAGCACCAAGCGTACGCCGCTCCGTTCTGACCCATCCGCCGGCACTCCCGCTGGCTCACCCCGCGCCAGGCCCTACCCAGCAAAAGGACAACACCATGAGCATGCTGTTTCCGCAAATCCCCGAATTCACCGGGCTGTACAAGCCCAGCCGCGTCGAAGCCGATGTGGTCGACCTGCAGATCGAAGGCGAGGTGCCGGCCGCGATCGACGGCGTCTTCTTCCAGGTCTCGCCCGATTCGCAGTACCCGCCGATGCTGGGCAAGGACATCTTCTTCAACGGCGACGGCCTGGTCAGCGCGTTCCGTTTCGAAGCTGGCCGGGTCAGCCTGCGCCGCCGCTATGTGCAGACCGACCGCCTGCTGGCGCAGCGCCGCGAAGGGCGTTCGCTCAACGGCGTCTATCGCAACGTGCACACCAACGATGCGCTGGCCGCCGCCAACAACACCACCGCCAATACCACCGTGCTGTTCCATGGCGGCGTGCTGCTGGCGATGAAGGAAGACGCGCTGCCTTACGCGCTCGATCCGCACACGCTGCAGACGCGCGGGGTCTGGGACTTCGGCGGGCAGATCACCTCGGCCACCTTCACCGCCCATCCCAAGGTCGATCCCGACAACGGCGACCTGCTGTGCTTCGCCTATGAAGCCAAGGGCGACGGCACGCCGGACATCGCCTATTTCGAGCTCGACGCCCAGGGCAAGCTGAAGCAGGAAGTCTGGTTCGAGGCGCCGTACGCGGCGATGATCCACGACTTCGCGGTCACCGAGCACCATGTCGTGTTTCCGCTCATTCCGCTGACCGTGGATGTGCAGCGTATGCGCCAGGGCGGGCAGCATTTCCAGTGGCAACCGGATCTGCCGCAATTGTTCGGCGTGCTGCCGCGCGGCGGCGGTGCCGAGGATGTGCGCTGGTTCACCGGCCCCAAGGACGGTTTCCAGGGCCATACCCTCAACGCCTATGAAGAGGGCGACAAGCTCTATCTGGACATGCCGGTGACGTCGGGCAACGTCTTCTACTTCTTCCCGCAGGCCGATGGGTCGGTGCCGTCGCCGGAGACGCTGCGCTCGCAGCTGATGCGCTGGACGTTCGACCTCAGCGCCCAGGGCGGCGCGATCGAGCCGGTGGCGCTGACCGAATTCCCATGCGAGTTCCCGCGCTGCGACGAACGCTACAGCGGCAAGCCGTATCGGCATGGCTTCGTGCTGGCGTTCGATCCGACGCTACCGTTCGACGCCTCGCTCGGCGCGCCGCCGTTCCAGTTCTTCAACCAGCTGGCGCATGTCGATGTGGTGGCCGGCACCAGCGAAGCCTGGTATCCGGGCGATGCGCAATGCTTCCAGGAGCCGGTCTTCGTGCCGCGTTCGGCCGACGCGGCGGAAGGCGACGGCTATGTGCTCGCGCTGCTGAACCACCTGCACGGCGAGGATACCGAGTTGCTGGTGTTCGATTCGCTGCGCATGGCCGATGGCCCGGTGGCGCGCATCAAGGTGCCGTTGCGGATGCGCATGTCGTTGCACGGCAACTGGACGCCGGCCAGGGCGCTGGCGCCAGCGCCGGTCTGATCGCACTGCCGGGCCGGGCGCGGCAGGCGTCGACGCAGGCCGCGTCGCCGGGCGTGCCGGGTCCGGGCGAGATCGCGTGCGTGCCCCTGGCGCGGTCGCCGTAACTGCGCTCGCCTGGCGCTGCTGCGCGCCGCCGCAACGACGATCGGGACGCTGGCGCGGATGCGGATGCGGATGCGGATGCGGATGCGGGTGCGTAGCGACGGCACTGCGGCCACTTGACGGGGATGTCGAGCGTTCCGGCCTGCCTCGCCGCGGCAGCGATGTCGGTTCGCCTCGCTCGCCGCGTTGCGGTCGGGCAGGGGATGCGGCCAAGCCACCGACCGATGCGGCGGCTGAGGCGAATTCCTACGCACTGCCCTGGACTTGGCCGATAGCGGCCGGTCGATCGGCGCGCGACGCTGGCGATGCGGTTTTCGTCGTGCTGGTCGCCACCGGTCGCGAACCGGGCCGTCGCATTTCCATCCGCACGTTAGTGCCCCGCCAAGGAGTGGCGATCGTATGCAGCAATGCCGCATATCCGCGAGTGGCCATGAGCGCGTGGCGCCGGCGTCCGCGCCGACGTCTGCGCCGTGGCACGGCATTGCGGTCGCCCCGTTCGGCATTGCCGTCGCCGCCAGCCTCGCCGCCGGCGTGCTGACCACCTTGTGGCTGCCGCGGTTGGCGCCGTGGCCGTTGTCGCTGGCGCTGCTGCTCGGCGGCATCGCGGTCTGCGTCGGCATGCCGCGCTGGCGATGGCTGGGCGCCTTCGCCGTGGGCTGCGGCTGGTTGGGGCTGATCGCCGGCATGGTGCTGGCGCGGCAACTGCCCGCCGACTGGGAGAAGCGCGTGGCGACGCTGCAGGGGCAGGTGGTGGAGCTGCCGCAGGCCGAGGTGCGGCGCACGCGGTTCATGTTCCGGGTGGACGCCGATCCCGCGCAGCCGGCGCCGTTGCGCGGGCGTTTGTTGCAACTGGCCTGGTACGACGACTTCGGTGCGCACGCGCCTGGGCCGCGCACGGCGCTGCATGCCGGCGCCCGCTGGCGTCTGAGCGTGCGCCTGCGCGCGCCGCGCGGGCTCAGCAATCCCGGCGGCTTCGATGCCGAGGCGTATGCGCTGGCGCAGCGGATCAGCGCCAGCGGCTATGTGACCGCGCCGCACGCGGCCGTCGAACTGGCGCCGGGACACGGCATCGATGCTTGGCGCGAGCGCCTGGCGGCGCGGATCGCGGCAGCGGTGCCGAATGCGTCGGCGCGCTATGTGCAGGCACTGGCGCTCGGCGACACGCGCATGCTGGACGACCGCGACTGGCGCATCCTGCGCGCCGCCGGCCTGACCCACCTGATCGCCATCTCGGGCTTCCATGTCGGCCTGGTCGCCGGCGCGTTCGCGTTGCTCGGCGGCGGCCTGTGGCGGCTGTGGCCGCGGCTGGGGCGGCATTGGCCGCGCCGCCAGGTCGCTGCGCTGCTGGCGGTGCTCGGTGCCGGCGGCTACACCGTGCTGTCGGGGATGGCGCTGCCCACCGTGCGCACCGCGTTGATGATCGCGGTGGTCGTGGCGGCGCGGCTGTGGCGGCGCCCGGTACGCGTGGTCGATGCGCTGGCGCTGGCGGCGATCGTCATGCTCGCGTTCGACCCGCTGGCGGTGCTGTCCGCCGGCTTCTGGCTGAGCTTCCTCGGCGTGGCCTGGCTGGCCTGGTGCATGCCGGTCGCAGGCAGCGGCTGGCGCGACAAACTGCGCCAATTCCTGTCGGCGCAGGGCGTGGCCACGCTGGGCCTGCTGCCGTTGAGCACGATGCTGTTCGGCCAGGCCTCGGCGGCCGGGCCGCTCGCCAACCTGCTGGCGATCCCGTGGTGGAGCCTGGTGGTGGTGCCGCTGGCGCTGCTCGGCAGCGCGTTGGAGGCGGTGCACGCCGGCGCCGGGGTGTGGGCATGGCGCGCGGCGGCGGCGTGCTTCGACCTGAGCTGGCCGCTGTTCACCGCGCTGGGCGAAAGCCGCTTCGCGCTGTGGTGGCTGCCGGAGGCGCGCGACTGGGCGCTGCCGCTGGCGTTGTTCGGTGCGTTCTGGCTGCTGTTGCCGCGCGCGGTGCCGGGCAAGCCGCTGGCGGCGCTGCTGTGGTTGCCGCTGTTCTGGCCGCCGCTGGAGCGGCCGGCGGCGGGCGAAGTGGAACTGGTGATGATCGACGTCGGCCAGGGCCTGTCGGTGCTGGTGCGTACCGCACGGCATCAGGTGCTGTACGACGCCGGCCCGGCGATCAAGGACGGCTACGACGCCGGCGAGCGCGCGGTGGTGCCGACGCTGCACGCGCTCGGCGTGGCGCGCCTGGACCGGGCCGTGATCAGCCATGGCGACAACGACCACGCCGGCGGCTTCGAGGCGGTGCGCGCGGCGCTGCCGGTCGGCCTGGCCGAGGCGCCGGCCGGCGCGCCGGTACGGGTCGACCGGCCGTGCCTGGCCGGAGCGGCGTGGGAATGGGACGGGGTGCGTTTCCGCTTCCTGCATCCGGCGCCCGGCTTTCCCTATCTCGACAACGAGTCCAGCTGCGTGCTGCGGGTGGAAACCGCGCATGGCGCGATGCTGCTGACCGGCGACATCGGCGATGTGATCGAGCGCCGGCTGCTGCGCCAGGCGCCGCAGGACCTGCGCGCCGACGTGGTGCTGGCGCCGCATCACGGCAGCGCGCATTCCTCGCAGGCGGCCTTCGTCGCCGCCACCGGCGCGCGGCTGGTGCTGATCTCGGCCGGCGAGGGCAACCGCTTCGGCCATCCGCGGGCGGCGGTGGTGGCGCGCTGGCAGGCGTCCGGCGCCGAGGTCGCCACCACCCCGCACGGCGGCGCGCTGCGCGTGTGGCTGGGACGCGCCGGCCTGCAGCTGCGCGAACGGCGGCCGTGGCGGGCGCGGCTGTGGGATGCCGCGGAGCGGGCGCGGGCGGCTGCTATCCTATCGGCCAGTGAACGAACGGCCGAACGTGCCGGAGGGTTGCAACGTGTGGGAACTGGTCAAGGCCGGTGGCTGGCCGATGGTGCCGTTGCTGCTGTTGGGCGTGGTCGCGCTGGCGATCGTCCTGGAGCGGTTCTGGAGCCTGCGCCGTAGCGAAGTGCTGCCGCCGGGGCTGGGCCAGGAAGTGCGCAACTGGGCCACGCGCGGCAAGCTCGACCCGACCCACATCGAGTCGCTGCGGCGCAATTCGCCGCTGGGCGAGCTGCTCGCCGCCGGGCTGGACGTGCGCAGCCGGCCGCGCGAGATCGTCCGCGAACGCATCGAGGACACCGGCCGCCACGTCGTGCATCGCATGGAGCGGTTCCTGAACGCGTTGGGCACGGTGGCCTCGGCCGGGCCGCTGCTCGGCCTGCTCGGCACCGTGGTCGGCATGATCCAGATGTTCCTGGGCATCCTCGACCACGGCGTCGGCGACGTGAACCAGCTTGCCGGCGGGATCGGCAAGGCGCTGGTGTGCACCGCCACCGGCATGATCATCGCGGTGCCGGCGTTGGTCTTCCACCGCTATTTCAAGAGCCGCATCGCCGGCTACATCATCGAGATGGAGCGCGAAGCCACCGCCCTGAGCGACGTCCTCGACGGCCACGGCCGTGCGGGCGCGGCGACGCCGGCCGCGCCGCGTCCGGCTGCGCGCGGCGGCGCCGCTGCGCCGGCCAAGGGCTGAGCCGGTGCGGATCCGCGACGACCGCGGCCAGGACGAGCCGCATATCGACCTGGTGCCCCTGATCGACGTCATCCTTGTCCTGATCATCTTCTTCGTAGTGACCACCACCTTCGACGCCCGTTCCACGCTGCAGCTGCAACTGCCCAACGCCAGCGACCAGCACAACCCGGCGCCGCCGCGTGCGCTGAGCGTGCTGGTCAACGCCGACGGGCACTATTTCATCAACGACCAGGAAGTGCTGCGCACCGACGTGGAGTCGGTCAAGCGCAGCATCGCCCAGGTCGCCGGCGACGACCGCGAGCAGCCGGTGCTGCTGCGCGCCGATGCGCGCACTCCCTACCAGGCCGTGGTCACCGCGCAGGACGCGCTGGGCCAGCTCGGCTTCCGCCGCATCGCCATCGCCACCGCGCCGGAAGTCAAACAGTGAGCGGCAAGATGGCACCGGTCTGGCCGATCTACCGTCGGCTGCTCGGATATACCCGCGCCTATTGGGTGATGCTGGCCGCCGCGCTGGTGGCGATGGTGGTGGAAGCCACCGCCGGCTACTTCTTCACCCGGCTGATGGACCCGTTGGTCAATCGCGGCTTCGTCAATCCGGAGGCGCGCATGGCGGTGCTGCTGCCGCTGGCGATCCTGGGCCTGTTCGTGATGCGCAGCTTCGCCACCTTCGTCGGCGACTACTGCATGGCGCGCACCGGGCGCAGCGTGGTGCGCGACCTGCGCGAGCAGGTGCTGGCCAAGTACCTGCACCTGCCGTCCTCGCACTTCGACGTCGAGGCCACCCCGGTGATGGTCAGCCGGCTGAACTTCGATACCGAGCAGGTCACCCAGGCCGCCGCCGATGCGTTGAAGACCATCGTCGCCGACACCCTGACCATCTTCTACATGCTGGTGGTGATGCTGCAGATGAGCGTCAAGGTCACCCTGGCGCTGCTGGTGGTGGCGCCGTTGATCGGGGTCATCGTCTCCTACGTTGGCAAGCGCTACCGCAAGATCAGCCGCGGCATCCAGGACGGCATGGGCTCGATGGCGCAGAGTGCCGAGCAATCGCTGAGCGCGCAGCAGGAAGTGAAGGTGCATGGCACCCAGTCGCTGGAGATCTCGCGTTACGCGGTGCTGGCCAACCGCATGCTGGGCCTGAACATGAAGGTCGAGACCACCCGCGCGCTGGCCTCGAGCATGGTCCAGTTCCTGGCCGCGGTGGCGCTGGCGGCGATCGTCTGGGTCTCCACCCGCGAGGCGCTGGCCGGGCGCCTGAACCCGGGCCAGTTCATCGCGCTGATGACCTCGATGATGGCGATCATCCCGTCGCTGCGCCGGCTGACCAGCGTGCAGACCTCGATCTCGCGCGGCGTGGCCGCGGCCGAACGTCTGTTCTCGATCCTGGACACGCCGGAGGAACGCGACAGCGGCAGCGTGTCGGTGCAGCGCGTGCGCGGCGAACTGGCGTTCGACAAGGTGATGCTGCGCTACCGCCAGGACAGCGGACTGGCGCTGGACGACATCAGCTTCACCGCCAGGCCGGGCACGGTCACCGCCATCGTCGGCCGCTCCGGCAGCGGCAAGACCAGCCTGGTGCGGCTGGTGCCGCGCTTCTACGAGCCCAGCGGCGGCAGCATCACCCTGGACGGGGTGTCGCTGCACGACTACCGCCTGCACGACCTGCGCCGGCAGATCGCCCTGGTCGGGCAGCGGGTGATGCTGTTCGACGACACCATCGCCGCCAACATCGCCTACGGCACGCAGGCCAGCGACGCGCAGATCCGCGCCGCGGCCGAGGCCGCCAATGCCTGGGAGTTCATCGAGCGGCTGCCGCTGCAGCTGCGCACCCCGGTCGGCGAGAACGGCGCGCTGCTGTCCGGCGGCCAGCGCCAGCGCCTGGCGATCGCCCGCGCGATCCTGCGCGACGCGCCGATCCTGATCCTGGACGAAGCCACCGCCGCGCTGGACAACGAATCCGAGCGCCTGGTGCAGGACGCGCTGCACCGGCTGATGCCCGAGCGCACCACGCTGGTCATCGCGCACCGCCTGTCCACCATCGAGCATGCCGACCAGGTGCTGGTGATGGACCACGGCCGCATCGTCGAGCGCGGCACCCACCACGCGCTGCTCGCCCAGGGCGGCCTGTACGCCCACCTGCACAGCATGCAGTTCCGCGAAAGGCAGCCCTGATGAGCGGTCGCGGGCCACACACGCCTGGCTACTGGTATGGCCAGGGCACCCCGCCGCTGTACGCGCAGTTGCTGACTCCGCTGTACGCGGCGGCGATCGGCCTGCGCCGCGCGCTGTACCGGCGCGGCTGGCGCAAGCGCTACAGCATCGCGGTGCCGGTGGTCGTGGTCGGCAACCTCACCGCCGGCGGCACCGGCAAGACCCCGCTGACCATCGCCCTGGTGCGCAAGCTGCAGGACGCCGGCTGGACGCCGGGCGTGGCCACCCGCGGCTACGGCCGCAGCCAGGACCAGGTCGCGCGCTGGATCGAGCCCGGGACCACGCCGGAACTGGGCGGCGACGAGCCGGTGCTGATCGCGCACAAGACCGGCGCGCCGGTGCGGGTGGACCGCGACCGCGTCGCCGCGGCGCGCGCGCTGCTGCAGGCCGGCTGCGACATCGTCGTCTGCGACGACGGCCTGCAGCACTACCGGCTGCAGCGCGACATCGAGATCGAAGTGGTCGACGGCCACCGCCGCTACGGCAACGGCCGCCTGTTGCCAGCCGGGCCGCTGCGCGAGCCGGTGGCGCGCGGCCGCGAATGCGATTTCCGGGTCATCAACCTGGGCCAGGCCAGCGATGTCGGCGAAGTCCAGGCCGGTTTCGGCGAATGGGCGATGCGCCTGCGCATCGACAGCGCGCAACCGCTGCAGGGCGGCCGCGCGCGCGCCTTGCGCAGCTTCGCCGGGCAGCGCGTGCACGCCGTCGCCGGCATCGCCCATCCGCAGCGCTTCTTCGACATGCTGCGCGCGCACGGCATCGGCGTGGTGCCGCACGCGTTTCCCGACCATCACCGCTACCGCGCCGCCGACCTGTCGTTCGGCAGCGAGTTGCCGGTGCTGATGACCGAGAAGGACGCGGTCAAGTGCGCGGCGCTGGTCAACGACTGGTGCTTCAGCGTGCCGTTGGTGGCGGAGTTGCCGGCCGCGTTCTGGATCGGCCTGCTCGACCGGCTGGACAAGCTGCGCGGGCGCAGCGGCGACGCCATCGAATAGCGGCGCTGGCTGCGCTCAGGCGCAGTCAGCGGAGACTTAGAGTGGCGGTGCAGGGCGCCGAGACCCTGTTGCATGCGGCCAGCCCGACGGCCTCGGCTGCCGGGGTGCGCCTGGTTCGGTCGCGAGTACACCTCGATTGGGGCCACAGCTCGCTGTGTCGCGATGCGACGCAAGTGCTGTCCCGATCGCGCGCAGTAACGGACTGTCCGCAGGTGCGCACGCGGCTAGTTCCTTGTCATATTCGCGATCGCTGCCACGCGCAGGCCGCTGACGTGGCGGCCATGCGCAGCTGCTGCCGCATGTCCCGCCTGTAGGCAGGCCTGTTCGTTTCCAGGCCGTGGCCGACTTGATGGCCGCCGACCTCGAACACGCCTCCGCCGCTGAAGCGCCAGCGCTTGGTCGCGTGCCGAGGAGCGGCTTGCAGCGCTCGCCAACGCCGTTCGGCGAGGCGGACATCGCCGCATCGCGATGTCCGCCGCGCACCCCCGCTCAGAACTTGTAGTTCAGCGACAGCGAGGTATTGCGCGGTGCGCCGTAATAGCCCTGCGCCCAGTACAGGCTGTTGATGTACTTGCGGTCGGTGACGTTGTAGACGTTGAGCGTGGCGCTGAACTGCGGGGTGAAGTCGTAGTGCGCCATCAACCCGAGCAGCGCATAGCTGTCCTGGCGGGTGAAGATCTCGTTGCCGCTGGTGTCCAGCGCCTGCTGGTCGCGGTAGATGTCGCCCTGCCAGGTCAGCGTCGCGCCCAGCTTCAGCGCTTCCCATTGCGGAACCGTGTAGGTGGTGGCGAGCTTGAAGGTGCGGCGCGGCACGTAGGTGCGCACGTTGCGGCCCGCGTCGTCCTTGAGGCTCAGCTGGGTGTAGCCGGCGTTGAGCTGCCAGTGGTCGCCGAGCCGGCCGGCGAGGTCGAACTCGTAGCCGGTGGAGGTCGCGTCCACCGCCTTGTAGGTCTGCACGTTGCCGATGTAGAGGTCGGTTTCGGCGGTGTTGTCCTGCTTGGCGCGGAACAGCGCGAACGAGGCGTTGACCCGCTGCTGCAGCCACTGGCCCTTGATGCCCAGTTCGGCATTGCTGCCGGTGATCGGATCCAGCACCTGCAGGTTGCGGTCCAGCTCGGTCTGCGGATTGAAGATCTCCGCATAGCTGGCGTACAGCGCGTAGTTCGGATCGAAATTGTAGACCGCACCGACGAAGGGGGTGGTCTTGCTGTCGTCGTAGACGTGCTGCACGCCGTAGTTCTGGCCGCGGCTCTCGATCTGCGTGTGGTTGACGCCGGTGATCAGCTTCAGCGCGTCGCTCAGGTTCCAGCGCGCGGTGGCGTAGGCGCTGCGGCGGATCATGTCGAATTCGGCGCCGGTCGGCGCGGTGGTGAACGCCGGCAGCGCGATGGCGCCGGTCCAGTCCTCCAGGCTGGGCAGCGCGAACCAGGCGCTGCTGTCGCTGGAATCGGGATAGGTCGAGATCTGCGAGACGTCGATGCCGGCCCATTTCACGCCCACCACCAGTTCGTGTTCGCGTCCGCCCAGGGCGAACGGACCGCTGGCGTAGAGGTCGGCGTACTTCTGGGTCTCGTGGCTGACGTAGCGCGAGGGATAGGAGTACAGCCCCAGCCCGGTGTCGCGGTCGGGCGTGCCGTAGACATAGAACAGGTTGCCGTCCGACTCCAGCTTGCGGTAGTTCAGTGCGGCCTTGAGCTGCCAGCCGCCGCCCAGCGCCTGCTGCAGTTCCACGAACGCGCGCTTGTCGGTGCTGTTCCAGTACGACCAGTCGGCCGAGGTGCTGGTCGAGCGCGCGTAGTGGGTGGCGCTGCCGTCGCTGTAGTACAGCGGCAAGGCGCCCCACATGCCGCCGTGCGGCTCGTTCTTCTGGTAACTGGCGCCGACGCTGAGCAAGGTACTGTCGCTGAGATCGGCCTCGACGATGCCGTAGACGCTGCGCTTCTTCAGCGAGTAGCGGTCCAGATAGCTGTCGCCGTCCTGGCCGGCGGCGACGATGCGCCCGCGCACGCGGCCGCTGCGGTCGAGCTTGCCGGACAGGTCGGCGTCCACGCGCCGCGTGTCCCAGCTGCCGGCGGTGACGCCGACGCTGCCCTGCAGTTCCTCGGTCGGGCGCTTGCGCACGAAGTTGACCGTCGCCGACGGGTTGCCGGTCGAGGACAGCAGGCCGTTGGCGCCGCGCAGCACCTCCACTCGCTCGTACATCGCGGTGTCCAGGTCGCCCTCGGCGCCGCCGTTGGTGAACGGCAGGCCCAGCCCGTCGACCTGGAAATTGATGATGTCGAAGCCGCGCGCGGTGTAGTAGGTGCGGTCGGTCTCGATCTTCTCGACGTTGACGCCGGTGGCCAGCGCCAGCACCGCATTGGCGCTGTCCAGGCCGAAATCGTCCATCTGCTCGCGGCTGATCGTGCTCACCGACTGCGGCGTCTGCAGCGGACTCAACACCAGGCCGGTGCCGGTGGCGCTGGCCGGCGGGGTATAGCCGTCGCTGCGCTGCGCCACCACCTGCAGCTTGTCCAGCAGCTTCGGTGCCGTGTCGCCGGCCGTGGCCGCATCGGCCGTGGCCGCTTCCGTATCGGCCGCGCTGGCGGCCAGCGGCGCGAGCAGGGCGGCAAGCGCCAGGCACAGGGCCTGGCGGCGGACGGGGAGGCGGGCCGGCGCGGCGGCAGACCAGGCGGAACGGGCAGGAAGGTTCATCGGGCGGGATCTATAGAATGGTGGGGGAGGGCGAAATGTCACGCGGCCGGCAGCGGACTGGAAACGGCGTGCAGTTGACGCCATTTGGTAGCCGCAGGTCGTCGCCGTTCTGGCGAATACGAACTATTCTCAATAAACGACAGGGAAAGAGCAACGCATGTTTCGGTTTGGTGAATTCCAGCGTTCAGCTATCGCCTCCGGCGCGAGCGCCCCATGAGCGCACCGCACGCGGCGCCGCCGCCCTTCGTCGTCGCCATTCCGGCGCGCTACGCCGCCTCGCGCCTGCCCGGCAAGCCGCTGCGCCTGCTCGGCGGCGAGCCGCTGGTGCGGCACGTGGCACGGCGTGCGCTCGGCGCCGGCGCGCAGCAGGTCTGGGTGGCCGCGGACGATCCGCGCATCGCCGCGGCGGTGGCCGATCTGGACGGGGTGCATGTCGCGCTGACGTCCGCGGCGCATGTCTCCGGTACCGATCGCCTGGCCGAATGCGCCGACATCGCCGGCTGGGACGACGCCACCCTGGTGGTCAACCTGCAGGGCGACGAACCGTTCGCGCCTGCCGCCGGCATCGTCGCGGTGGCGCAGGCGCTGGCCGACAGCGGCGCGGAGATGGCCACGCTGGGCACGCCGGTCGCCTCGGCCGACAGCCTGTTCGACCCGAACGTGGTCAAGCTGGTGCGCAGCGCGCGGGGCGATGCGCTGTATTTCAGCCGCGCGCCGATCCCGTGGCACCGCGACGCGTTCGCCGCCTCGCGCGAACGGTTGCCGCCGGGTCCGTGGCTGCGCCACATCGGCATCTATGCCTACCGCGCCGGGTTCCTGCGCCGTTTCGCGGCGATGCCGCCGGGCGGGCTGGAACAAGTGGAGGCGCTGGAGCAACTGCGGGTGCTGGAGGCCGGCTTCCGCATCGCGGTGGCGCTGTCGCCTGAGCCGTTCCCGCCGGGCGTGGACACGCCCGAGGACCTGGCCCGCGCCGAGGCGCACCTGCAGGCCCTGGCATGAAGCTGCTGCTGGTGTGCCTCGGCAATATCTGCCGCTCGCCGATGGCTGAAGGCGCGCTGCGCCACCATCTCGAGCGCTCGCCGCTGGCCGGCCAGGTGCAGGTGGATTCGGCCGGGACCGGCGACTGGCACGGCGGCGAGCCGCCGGACCGGCGCGCGATCGCCTGCGCCCGCGGCCATGGCGTGGACATCGCCGGGCTGCGCGCGCGGCAGCTGCGCGCGGCCGACTTCGCCGCCTTCGACTGGATCCTGTGCGCCGACGCGGCCAACCTGCGCGACGTGCGCCAGCGCGCGCCGGCCGCCGCGTTGGAACGGGTGGCGCTGTGGCTGCCGTGGGCCGGGGTGGACGGCCGCAGCGAGATCCCCGACCCCTACACCGGCGGCAGCGACCACTTCGAGGACGTCTGGCGCCTGGTGGACGAAGCGGCGGCGCGCAGCGTGGCGCGACTGTCCGCCGACGGCGGCTCCGGCATAATCGGCCGATGAACTCGATCGCCGCCCTGGAACTGCCGCAGCCCGGCACCTGGCTCAATGCCGCGCCGACCACGCTGCGCGAGCAGCAGGGCCGCGCGCTGGTGCTGGCCTTCGTCAACGCCGCCTCGGTGTGGTGCGCGCAGCGCCTGGCCGAACTCAGCCAGTGGCAGGCGCGCAATCCAGGACGCCTGCAGCTGATCGTTGTGCAGGTGCCGCGCTTCGACAGCGAGCGCGAGCCGCAGCGGGCGTTGAAGCTGCTGCGCAGCCAGGGCGTGTCGGCGCCGATCCTGCTCGACGCCGACTGGGCCGCCTGGCAGCGTTTCGACGTGCAGGCCTGGCCGACCCTGGTGCTGCTCGACGCCGGCGGTTACGAGCGCGAGCGCCTGGTCGGGATCGGCGGCGCCGATCTGGAAAAGGCGCTCAACGCGCTGTGCGCCGGGCAGTCGCTGCCGCTGGACGAGGAACTGCGCGATGCGCGCGAGACCCAGCCCGAGCCGCGCCTGCCGCTGCGTTTCCCGGTCGGCCTGGCGGTCGCCGAGGATCGCCTGTACATCGCCGACAGCGGCCACCACCGCATTCTCGAATGCACCACCGGCGGCCGCGTGCTGCGCCAGTTCGGGCTGGGCACCGCCGATTTCATCGACGGCGGCATCGGCGAGGCGGCGTTCCACCGGCCGCGCGGACTGGCGCTGGAACGCGGCGTGCTGTACGTCGCCGATACCGGCAACCACGCGTTGCGCCGGATCAACCTGCTCAGCGGCCACGTCGATACCCTGTGCGGCAACGGCCGTGCCGGCGAACCGGTCGAAGGGCCGGTGCAGCACGCGCAGCAGGCGCCGCTGAACCACCCGCAGGACGTGGTGGTGGCCGACAACCAGGTGCATATCGCCATGGCCGGCGACAACCGCATCTGGAGCTACGAACTCGGCAATCGCACCCTGCGCTGGCGTGCCGGCGCCGGCGCGCTGGAATTGCGCGACGGCAGCGGCCATCTGGCCGCGTTCGCGCAGCCGTGCAGCCTGGCCGCGGTCCAGCAGGCGCTGTACGTGTGCGATGCGCTGGGCTCGGCGGTGCGTTCGCTGCAGCTGCGCGGCGACCTGGTGCAGACCCTGCTCGGCGGCCAGGGGCCGTGGGATTTCGGCAACGAGGACGGCCCGCGCAGCCGCGCGCGGCTGCAGTTCCCGCAGGCGATCGCGCTGAGTCCGGAATCGCCGCTGCTGTGGATCGCCGACAGCGGCAACGGCAGCCTGCGCAGCCTGCGCCTGGGCGGCGGCGAGCTGTCGACCACCGCCCTGCCGCGGCGCCTGCACGGCCCGGCCGGGCTGGCGGTGAGCGCCGGTACGGTGTGGATCGCCGAGACCGACGCCCACGCCGTGTTGCGCTACGACATCGCCAGCGGCGAACTGAGCGACGTGCCGATCAGCGAATGACCGCATCCGCACTGCCCCCGTTCGACGGCAAGGCCTTCGCCGCCAACCTCAGTACCGCGCCCGGCGTCTACCGCATGTACGCGGCCGACGACACCTTGCTCTACGTCGGCAAGGCCGGCGCGCTGCGCAAGCGCGTGTCCAGCTATTTCAGCGCCTCGCCGAAGAACGCGCGGACCATGGCGATGCTGGCCCAGGTCGCGCGCATGGACGTCACCGTGACCCGCAGCGAAGGCGAGGCGCTGCTGCTGGAAAACCAGCTGATCAAGTCGCTGGCGCCGCGCTACAACGTGTCGTTGCGCGACGACAAGAGCTATCCCTACGTGCTGCTGACCCGCGAGGAATGGCCGCGGATCGCGCTGCACCGCGGCCCGCGCGCGCTGCCCGGACGCTACTTCGGCCCGTATCCCGGCGTCACCGCGGTGCGCGAGACGCTGAACCTGATGCACAAGCTGTTCAAGCTGCGCAGCTGCGAGGACAGCGTGTTCCGCAACCGCTCGCGGCCATGCCTGCAGTACCAGATCGGCCGCTGCAGCGCGCCGTGCGTGGCGCTGGTGCCGGCCGACGAGTACGCCGAATCGGTGCGCCGCGCGACGATGTTCCTGGACGGCCGCAGCGACCAGCTCGGCGAGGAACTGGTGCAGGCGATGCAGGCCGCCAGCGAGCAACTGGAATTCGAGCGCGCCGCGCGCCTGCGCGACCTGCTCGGCTCGCTGCGCAGCATGCAGAGCCGGCAGTACGTGGACGGCCGTGCCGCCGACCTGGACGTGCTCGCCTGCGCGATGCAGGGCGCCAACGCCTGCGTGCTGCTGCTGGCGTTCCGCGACGGCCGCAATCTCGGCACCCGCGCGTTCTTCCCCAAGACCAACGGCGAGGACAGCGCCGCCGAGGTGCTGGGCGCGTTCGTGTCGCAGTACTACGCCGAACAGCCGCCGCCGCGCGAGGTGCTGCTGGACCGCGAGATCGACGATGCGGAGATGATCGAGGCGGCCTTGAGTTCGGCCGCCGAACGCAAGGTGCAGCTGCGCTGGAACGTACGCGGCGAGCGCGCCGGCTACCTGGAACTGGCCAGCCGCAACGCGCAGGCCACGCTGGCCACCGAACTGACCAGCCGCAACGCGCAGCATGCGCGCAGCGAGGCCTTGCGCGAGATGCTGGGGCTGGCCGAGCCGGTCCGGCGCGCGGAGTGCTTCGACATCAGCCACACCATGGGCGAGGCCACCGTGGCCTCGTGCGTGGTGTTCGACGCCAGCGGCCCGGTGCGCAGCCAGTACCGGCGCTACAACATCAGCGGCATCGAGCCGGGCGACGACTACGCGGCGATGCGCCAGGCGATCGAGCGCCGCTTCCGCCGCGCCGCGGAAGGCGAGGGCAAGGGCGATGCGGTGCTGCCCGACGTGCTGCTGATCGATGGCGGCGCCGGCCAGCTGGCGCAGGCCAACGCCGCGCTCGCCGACCTGGGCGTGGACGGCATCCTGGTGATCGGCGTGGCCAAGGGCGCCGAGCGCCGCGCCGGCCACGAGACGCTGGTGATGCCGGACGGGCGCGAACTGCGCCCCGGTGCCGCCTCGCCGGCATTGCAGTTCATTCAGCAGGTGCGTGACGAGGCGCACCGTTTCGCGATCACCGGCCACCGCGGGCGGCGCCAGAAAGCGCGCATGACCAGCAAGCTGGAGGACATCCCCGGCATCGGTCCGCGCCGCCGCGCCAGCCTGTTGAAGCATTTCGGTGGACTGGCCGGACTCAAGGCGGCTGGCGAAGCGGAGATCGCGCGCGTGGAAGGCATCAACGACGCGCTCGCTGCACGAATCTACGCTAACCTGCACGGGCTGCCGGTGCCCGATCCGGCAGGCGAGTAGAGCAGCGCAATGAAGTTGACCATCCCCACCTGGCTGACGCTGCTGCGGATCGTGATGATTCCGGTGCTGGTGCTGGTGTTCTACCTTCCCTACACGTGGACGAACTTCGCCTCGGCGGCGATCTTCGGCCTGGCCGCGTTCACCGATTGGCTGGACGGCTGGGTGGCGCGGCGCTATCACCAGTATTCCGCGTTCGGCGCGTTCCTGGATCCGGTGGCCGACAAGCTGATGGTCGCGGTGGCGCTGTTCCTGATCGTGCAGGGCCACCCGACGCCGTGGATGGCGTTCTGGGCGGCGGTGATCGTCGGCCGCGAGATCGCGGTGTCGGCGCTGCGCGAGTGGATGGCCGAGATCGGCCAGCGCGCCAAGGTGCGGGTGGCGATGATCGGCAAGGTCAAGACCACCGCGCAGATGGTCGCGCTGCTGTGCCTGCTGTATTCGGTGATGCCCGACGGCTCGCCGCCGGAGAGCGTGTGGATGGGCCTGTTCATCTTCCACATCGGCGACTGGACCCTGGCGATCGCCTCGATCCTGACCCTGCTGTCCGGCATCCAGTACCTGCATGCGGCCTGGCCGAGCCTGCGCGCCGACGAGCGTGCCGCGGTCGCGGACAAGAATGCGAAAAAAATCGAAGGCAACAGTTGACAGCCTGCCGGTTCCCGGTAAAATTCGCGGCCTCAAGCGGGAATAGCTCAGTTGGTAGAGCGCAACCTTGCCAAGGTTGAGGTCGCGAGTTCGAGTCTCGTTTCCCGCTCCAGACGGTTTTGCAGGCATCCAGCGGATACCGGCGAAACGATGAAATCAGGACCTTCGGGTCCTTTTTTCGTTTCTGGCCGATGGCAGCGCAATGCGCTTGCGCGACGACGCTCCGCCCATCGGCACGGTGCTGCGCCTGGCGGGCGCCATCGCGCGAGCGGACGCGCCGTCCGCTACGGCGTCGATGCGGTCGTCGCGTCGATACGCCGCACCGGCAGCGCTTCGCGCAATTGCCGTAAATAGTCCAGGCCACCCCATTGCTGCACATCGCCCAACACATACAGGCGGCACTTGGCGCGTGTGATCGCCACGTTCAACAGGTTGGGCTTGCCTGCGGCCCAGGCACGCGCGCCTGCACCCTCCGCGCCCGGCGCGGTGCCGAGGACGAAGAACACGATATCCGCTTCCTTTCCCTGGAACGTATGCACGGTGCCGCATTCGATGCCGCTGACGCCGGCCTGCTTGATGTGGCTCCTGCAGGCCTGGGCGATCTTGCGGAAGGGCGAAATGACGAACACCTTGGCCTGCGTGTCCGGCTCATCCGGCGATCCCGACAGCACGCGTGCCGGCGTCTGCCGCAATTGCTCCAGGCACGCGAGCAGGTGAGCGATTTCGTCGCTGCAGACCGGGTGCTGGATCTGGCTGGACCGCACGTCCAGCCAGGCACTCTCGCCCAGGACGCAGGAGAACGCGATGGGCTGGGGTTGCCCGTGCTTGTCCACCCGGCCTTGCACCATCTGTCCTGCATAGGCGATGTCGTTGGCAACGGAAAACATCGGGTCGTCGCAGCGGCGATGCGTGCGCAACGGCATGCCGGTCCACAGGCGTTCCGGCGCATCGGCTGCGGCCGGATCGGATGCCATCGCGACCCATGAGCCGAAGGGCGTGATGCGATCGGCCAGCGTCTGCACGGATTCGTCGACCGGCGACCAGGTGCGGTCGACGCCATGCCGCTGGCGCAGGTCTTCGGCGAGGCTGAGCGGCACGGTGAAGACGGGTTCGATCTGCAGCGGGTCGCCCACGATCACGGCGCGGCGGCTGCGCCACAGGGCGCCTGCCGCCGACTGCGGCGTGGCCTGGCCGGCTTCGTCCAGCAGCAACCAGCCCAGGCTGTCCTGGCCCATGCCCAGGAACAGTCGGTCGAAGGAGGCGAGGGTGGTGGACACCACCGGCACGGCGAAGAAGAACGCGTCCCACAGTGCGGGGCGTTGTTCGACGGGGAGCTTGTCCCGCAGCGTGCCCATCAACATGCCGTTGACCGCGCGCAGATTGGCGATGAATTTGCCGGCGTTGGCCAGGATGCTCAGCCTGTGCAACTCCACCGCTTGCAGGAAGACCCGCGCACGCAGCTGGTCCAGCTCCGAATAGACCGCCACGCTGGCGCGTTGCAGGTCGGCGGGCTGCAGCTCCCACAGCTTGCGGTCCGGGAAGTGGCGGGCCCCCAGCGCGTAGCCGGCGTCCAGCGCCTGTCTGTGCCGTTGCAGGTCCTGGTCCAACCTGGCGCGCTCGGAGGACAGCAACTTCAGGCGCTCGTGCCGATGATCCAGCTCTGCCTGGCGTTGGGCGACGTCCTTGGCTTGCTGCGCAAAGGTCTCGGCGGACTCGGCCAGACGCCTGGCGGGCTCTTCCAGGGCTTGGCGCAATGCCGCCATCCGCTGCGTCTGGCGGCCGAACAAGCCCGATAGGCGATCCTGCAGGTTGGGCGTCGCTGCCGCTTGCCGCTGCGCGAGCAGGGCTTTGTGGGCATCCAGCATCGCGCGTTGATCCGACAGCGCTGCCTGCTGTCGGGAGAGGATCAGTGCGCTCTCGGCGATGTCGCCGGTCACGCGATCGATGTCGGCCTGGAGCGCAGCCAGGTGGCCATGCTCGGCATCCAGCGCCTGGGCCGCTCGCTCTGCGCGCAGCAACGCCTCGCGGTGTTGCTCGAACTCGGACAGCAGTTGCAGGAAACCGCGTTTGGCGGTTTGCCATTCTTCCTGATGGCGTCGGTAGTCGGCATCGGCGGCGACCTCGAGCAGCTGCTTCATCGACGGCGGCAGCGCTGCGGCCGGAGTGGCGCCAGCTGATTCCTCGGCTTGCTGCTGCGTCGGTTCCGCATCCTCGCCGGACGCCTCGGCGGTCTCGACCCGCGGCACATAGTCCTCGCGGAAGAACCCCTGGGCGAACGAGCGCCGATTGCCGGCGTTGCCCAGCGCCGCGGCGATCACGCCCCAGCCTTGCAGCGGCCGATCGTTGTCGTCCACGACCTTCTGCGCCTTGAATATCTCTGCCATGACCCCGGCGAAATAATCGACAGGGCCATACTCGTCCGCGATTTTCTTGCGTGCCGGCAACTCCTGGGTGATGTTCTTGACCGCGTTGTTGTTGGTGCTGGCGACCACGATGGAGGTGCCTGCGACCACCGAGGCCTTGAGCGGAAAGAAGCTCTTGCCGGCCACGCCGATCTTGTCCTCGAACAGGGCCGCAGGCCGGTCGAGCGCAGCGATCCGACGGGCGCGTTCGGTGACGATGTCGGCGACCACATCGCACAGCAGGGTGGTCTTGCCGGTGCCGGGAGGTCCATTGACGCCGATGACGCCATCGGCCGTTCCGAGCGTATGCAGCACCTGCGCGACTGCGGCTTGCTGCGCCAGTACCAAGGGGTGCCGCGACGACGCGGGCCAACGTGCGCTGGGCAGATGCGCCGCGCTCACCAGCTTGGCCATTGCGGCATGCTGTACCAGGATGTCGGTACGCTGGTGCTGCTCGAGCGCTGGTCCCAGGTAGGCGCTCAGCGCCGCGCCGAAGGGGCGGCCGTTCTGTGCCTGGGCAATCAGGCGATCGAGGTCGTCCAGGTAGAACGAATTCAGGAAATCGGTGGCGGCCTGCAGGCTGTCGCTCAGGTAGCGGCGTTTGACCCGGCTGCTGCGCACAACCACCCGCCAGTCCAGGGCTGGCTCGTCGGTGTCGTTGCCTAGCAACTGGCGCACCAGCTGCAACTCGGTCTCCAGCTCGTCCCAGGTCAGCGACAAGGCCGTCGCGCTCTCGCTCGCCGTGCGCGGAGCGGAGGCATCGTCGATCTCTTCGAGGCGGTGGCAGCGCTGGGCGAACTCGTCGCGCGCACGGCCCAGGCGCGCATTGACGTTCTCCAGCGTGTTGCTTTGCCGCAATGCCTGCACGCCGTGGGCGAAGCTGGCAGCCAGGTAGCTGTCAGGCTTGGGACGACCGTCCTCGTCGACGACGAAGGCGGCCAGCCAACCGTTGCCGGTGACGCGTTGACGCTCGCGCTCGCTCAGGTCGCGGCCGGGGAAGAGCGCGCGCAACAGCAGCCGAGAAAGAGCATCGGTATCGGCGACGCCGAGATAGACCACATGGACGTAGCCGTGTTCTGCCGTGGGCCTGAAATCGTGGCGATGCCAGGGCAGCGACTGGCCGTGGCGAAGGGTGGTGATCTTGGTCTGGCCGGTGGCATCCCGGGCCGAAGGCGCGGTAGGGATGTTGAAGACTTCCAGGTCGCGCCAAAAACCGAGGACGCGAAGGGGTTCGCTGGCCGAATTACTCAAGGTCTCACTCCATTCAAGACACATCGGCGCGTTTCCTGCGCCTGCACGGGTCCTTGCCGGTCCCGCCGATGACAAAAGCAATGCGCTTCGAGCATAGCGCTTCCGAATTCGCCCCACCATGCAGTGGTCCGCAGGATGCCGTGCGCAGCATCGCAGTCTGGAGCGGTGCGGCGCCGGATTGTGGCGTCTATCACGCCGGCTATCGGCATGTGGTGCCGCGTGGGGCGCCGGTCGCATGGATGGTTCGATCCAGACGCGGGGAGTTTATCCATCTGCGGCACCTCGGGCGCGGCCTGGCGCCAGCTGCGCGCCAGGCCGGCGGTGTCTACTGGACGCCAGTTGCGCGGGACGAATCGCCTGCCGCGCGTGCTGCGGCCGGGTGTGCTTGAAAATGCCCGTGCGCGATCGCAGTGTGGTCGGCGTGTGTCCTTCGTTCTTTCTTCGTTCGCATGGCATGGGAACGGTGGCGGTCCGAAGGCGGCGGCCTGTACCGCCATGTGTGGCTGCTTGAGCCTGCGCCGTTGCCGATCGTCAGCGATGGCGTGCACGCCGATCCGCGCCTGGGCGAGGGCGGCAAGGGCGTATCCCGGCCAACGTCGCGCTGAACAGCATCGGCGATGCCGCGGCGCAGGCGCAGCTGGTGACCGTGGCTACTGAGGCCGGCGGCGCCGGCCCGCATGCGCGCCGGCTTCGCGACTGGGATGGCTGTTCCGGAGCCGCGCAGTGTCGACCGCGCGCGCCGCGATCTGCGCTAGGTTCGGCCAGGCGGCATTGCATCGCGTGCAGGCGGGTGGAGGAGGCGGCGGCGTTGCAGCCGCAGCGACCCGGCACGAGCAAGACACGACAGACGTTTGCATCGGGACCGGAACGGTCGCGGCGGCAAGCGCATGCGCGGATGCCGGTCGCCCGGCGCACATCCATCTCACCGCTGCAGGAGCCACCATGAACTTCGAGATCGCGACCTGGTACGACACCTGGAACGGCACCGGTGCCGACAATCTTGCGCAGGGCAAGGTGCCGCTCGGCTATGCCAGCCGCTACAACCTGGCCTTCGGCATATTCGTCGAGACCGGCAACGGCTATACCCTGGACCTCAACGCGCAATTCGCCGCGCAGAACCTCGATCAGATCAAGACGCAGGCGCCCGGTGCGCTGATCTATGCCGGCGTCGGCGACACCGGGCTGGTGGCGACGGTGGCGGACAATCGCGACAACGCCAACCGTTCCGCCGCCAACATCGTGGCCTATCTGCAACAGCAGGGCCTCAACGGCATCAGCATCGATTCCGAAGGCGACGGCATGTCCTCGGTGGTGGAGCTGGTGACGCAGCTCAGCCCGAGTTTCAAGGCGGCCGGGCTCGGCATCGCGGTGTCGGTGCCGTGGCCTGCCGGTGGGCCGGTCGCGCTGTACGGCGACGGGGCGGTGGCGGCGTTCAACCAGTACGTGGATGCCGCCGAATTGCAGGACTATTCGTCCTCCGGCACGCCGCAGGATGCGCAGGTGTGGATCCAGGCCGGGGTGCGCGCCGACATTCTGATGGGCGGGGTGGCCACCGAGAACGGCAACGTGCAGACCTCGCTCGAAGACACCGCGGCCTGGACCAGCTACGCGTTGCAGAACGGCTTGCGCGGCATGTTCAGCTGGAGGCTCGACAACGACCATGGCCAGGACGGCCAGGAAGAGGACGTGGACCCGACCTTCACCGGCGCCAAGACGATCTACGACACCGTCCATGCGCAGCGCGGCGCCGCGGACCCGCTGCGTTAGCGCGCTTCGGCACGGCGGCAGTACGCCGCCAGGCCTGGGTGCATGCGTGGCACGCTGCACGCCGCTTGCATCGTCGCGCGCACGATCGGGGCGTCATGCGTCGCTGGATATACTCCAGCGGCGCAGACGAGAGAGAAGACCGAGGACGTGAGTGCCAGCCATGACGCCTACGCGGATCAGATTCGCTACCTGACCGAGCTGGGGCCGCGTGCGTCCGGTACGCCGGCCCACAATGCGCTGATCGACCATGTGGCGACCGCGTTGGCCGAGCTCGGCCTCGACGTGCGGCGCGATCCGCACACGTTCGAACGCTGGGAGGTCGACCGGGACGCGCTGGCGCTGCAGGTGGGGGAACGCCGCATCGCGATCGCCTCGGCGTGGCCTTATTCGGGCGAAACTCCGCGCGAAGGCACGACGGCGCCGCTGGTCCTGCTGCGCGGGCGACGCAAGCACTGGCGAGCGGCCGCCGGCAAGATCGCGGTGATCGAAGTGCCGCACATCGCGGTGCCGACGACGCTGTTGGTCGAGGCCTGGGACGGGCCGCTGCCGTTCGACCGGGTCTTCAACCCGATCATCAGTTCCGAACTCGCCGGCACCGATCTGGCCAAGGCGAAGCGCGCGGGGGTGCTCGGCGTGATCGCGGTCTGGCGCGGCCTGCCCGATGCGGCCGCTGCGGGTCAGTATCTGCCTTTCACCCGCGGCTATCAGGGACTGCCGGCCGTCTGGGTTGCCGAAAGCCAGCGCGCGCAGCTGCTCGCCGCCGCCGAACGCGGCGCTGTGGCCACGCTGACCGTGAGCGCGAGCAAGACCGCGAACGCGCGCATGGAGACGCTCTGGGCCATGTCGCCGGGAACCGGTCCGCGGGCCAGCGAGTCGGTGCTGGTCGTCACCCACAGCGATGGCGGCAACGCGGTCGAAGAGAACGGCCACATCGGCTTGCTCGCGCTGGCGCGCGACGCGGTCGCCGCGCCGCACGAACGCAGCATCGTCTTCGTCTACACCGCCGGCCACCTGCGTATGCCGGCCGTCACCGCGCACGGCCAAGCCACCACCGCCTGGCTCGAGACCCACCGCGACCTGTGGGCCGGAACACCTGGCGGCTATACCGCGGCCGCCGGTCTGGTCATCGAACATCTGGGCGCAAAGCACTTGCGCATCGATGCCGCCACCGGGCGCTACGCGTCCGACGGCACGCTCGAACCCGAACTGTTGTACGCCACGACACCCGAACTCGCCCGGCTCACCCGCACGCTGTGGCGTGGCGCAATCGCCGATGCAGCGACCCCGGTCAAGCCCGGCGCGCTGCTGCATTTCGGCGAAGGCGAGCCGCTGTTCCAGCGGGGAATTCCTGCGGTCGCGCTGGTCACCGGTCCGGAGTACCTGCTCGCCGAGTGCGAAGGCGACCTGGTCGACATCGACGCGCTCGCGCGGCAGGTCGACAGCTTCCGCCGGCTGCAGCAGCACTTGGCCGGCAGTATCGATCGGGAATCCTTCGGCAAGGTCGCGCTGCCCGGCAAATTGAAGAAGGCGCTGGCGGCCGTCCGCGTCGGTGTGTTCCTGCTCCGGCGCCGTTGAACGCGCGCCGGCGGCGGAGATACGGAGCGTTCGCTGCGGATGCGGCCTGTCGATGCACGTGACCCTGTAGGAGCGGCTTCAGCCGCGACGGGCGTTACCGGTACGCCCGTCGCAATCGCAGTACCCGACCGCTGCGTCAGGGCAGCGTCGCAGCCTCGCGGAAGCCCGCCCGTCCGCAGGCGGCATCGTAGGCGTAGTCCGTCGCAGCGAGTACGTGGCGGCCACTGTTGATGTGCGCGGGCGGTGCGTCGAGCGGTCCGCGCCACTGCACACTGTCCGGTGTCGCCGGTGCGGTGCCCCCGACCTTGAAGCCGTAGCTGAAGACCGGATCCCCGGCCGGACCGATGGCGAGCGTCATCTGCGTTCCTTCCGGTACCACCAGCGAGGTGGCCGCAGTGGCGTCGGAGGCGCGGCCGGACGTTGCGCTTGCAGGCTTTGCGGGTGTGGTCAGCTTCTGCTGCAATTTCGCCGGGGCAGGCGGTTGTTTGGTTGGGGTCAGCATCATGTAAGCGATGCCGGTATCCGGCAGCAGCTTGCCGCAGACCTGGTAATCGCTGCCGCTGGCCGGAAAACCGGCGCATGCGTTCGGCGCCTGCCAGTCGGCGCCACCGGCGGCACTCGCCGCGGCGCGCTGCAGCGGAATCAGCGAGAAGCCGCGCAGCGCCTGCTCGCTGACGCCCAGGGTGATGCCCGACGCGCTGACGATGTAGCCCGGGCTCATGTTGCCGGTACGCATCTGCACGAGGTTGAGAAACGGATTGCGTGCTGCCGCGACGCCGCGGTCGTAGCCCACGCCCATCATGCCGAAGTCGGGAGAGATCGTTTTGCAGTTCTTCAACGTCTGCGTGCCGCCGCTGCTCAGGGCGAGGGTGTTGTTGTAGGCCGCGCAGTTGTCCGGCGCCTGGCTCAGCGTCTTCGCCGACCCGGGCGGCGTTCCCTTCGGAATCGTGGCGACGTCGCAGGTGCATTGCGCCGCCAGGACCTCGATCGCGTCGATGCGCGCCGCGGCGCTGTTGCCGTCGGCCGATACGCCGAGCCGCATCGGCACCTGCACGTACTTGCCGGGGTGGTACTGGCTGTTGCTGGAATAGAAGATGTAGCCGAGCTTGGTCGAGGCGTCCCAGGCCTGCTGGATCGCCGCGCTGAGCGGCACCACCACGCCGGTGGAGCCGGTGTCCACTTCCAGGACCTGGCTGGCGGCAGCGGCGGAGGTCGCCGAGGCCGGCGGCGTGCCGACCTGCACCCGCACCTGATAGGCGTATTTCGGCATGTTCTGCGAGACCAGCGGCAAGCGCAGGGTCTGCGTCTGCAGCCGGCAGGATTGTGCCTGCGCGGCGCCGGCCGCGGCCAGGCAAACCACCGCGGCGCTGCAGCGTGTCCATCGGTTCATGGCGATCCCTCGTATGGATGTCGCTGCGATGCTAGGGGCATGGCCGGCGCAGGTGCGCAGCGACGCATGCACGTCCAGGCACTTGTCTACCGCGATGGGCGAGGCGCTGTGGTGGAGATTCCAGTCCGCGCTCGCGCCGGCGGCGCCGCCGATGCGGCAGCGGTCTTCGCCGGGGCAGGCGCCGCCGCGCGCCGCGGATCCGGTGCGGATGGCCCGTCGCGCCGTGCGCCATGCCACGCGAACGCCACCGTCGGATTTTTTTGTCGGAAGGCTGGCGCAATGCGCAGGAGGGCTGTAGAATGGCTGGCTCCCAAGCGGGAATAGCTCAGTTGGTAGAGCGCAACCTTGCCAAGGTTGAGGTCGCGAGTTCGAGTCTCGTTTCCCGCTCCAGATTCAGACAGAGCCCCGTCAGCGGGGCTTTGTTTTGTCGGACACCGCTGTTGGCGGTTTCGGCTAGAATTCAGTCCACCGGCCTGGTGGCAGAGTGGTTATGCAGCGGACTGCAAATCCGCGTACGCCGGTTCAATTCCGACCCAGGCCTCCATCTGCACTTCGACGCCCGGTAGATCCACGATCTACCGGGCGTTTGCGTTCGTGGCTGCCCGATCTGGCGGGCGCTCGCCGCGGTGGATCGCCGCCGCGCTTGCCGGGCCCTTTTGCTGCGCGCCTGGAATGCCTGTCGTTCCCGTCGCCGACGGCGTGCCGGTCAGGCAGCCGCGAACAACGCCGCCAGCAACGCGGCCAGCAGCAGGGCGACGCCGGTCAGCAGCCGCGGCCGCAGCCTGCGTGGCGGCTGACGCTCGATCGCGTTGGCGCTGGCCCAGCGCAGCAGGCCGTGGGCGAAGCCGTGGCGGTCCATGCTGCGGTCGCAGGCGTCCACGCAGGCGCCGCAGGCGGTGCAGGCGTAGTGCGGGCCGTTGCGCAGGTCGATGCGCGCGGGACAGGCGTCCACGCAGGCGCTGCAGTCCACGCAGTCGCCGAGTTGCGCGTCGGTGAACTTGGGCAGGGTGCCGGCGTAGGTGGCCAGCGCGTCGCCGCGGTGGCCGCCCTGGCCGGCGAGCCGGGCGATGCTGGCGCGCAGCGCATAGTCGCGCGCGGTGCAGGCGTCGAGCAGGCGCCGCCCGCGCTGGGCGACGCTGCCCTGGCCGCAGGCGCGCGCGCCGCGCGGCTCGCCGCGCATCGCGTCGTAGCCGATCAGGGGCGTGTCACGATCGCACAGCAGCGGCTGCAGCCGCGCATAGGGGCACAGGTAGCGGCACACCTGGCTGCGCAGGAAGCCGGCATTGCCCCAGGTGGCCAGGGCGTAGAACAGCACCCAGAAGCTTTCCCAGCCGCTCCAGGCGAATGGCCGCAGTCGCGCGACCAGGTCGGCGATCGGCGCGAAGTAGCCCACGAAACTGATCCCGGTCCACAGCGCCAGCGCCGCCCAGACCACATGCCGCGCGGCCGCCGGCCACGCGGCGAAGCGCCGTTCCAGCCAGGCGAAGGC
This sequence comes from Xanthomonas sp. JAI131, assembly GCF_013410075.1. Taxonomy (NCBI): domain Bacteria; kingdom Pseudomonadati; phylum Pseudomonadota; class Gammaproteobacteria; order Lysobacterales; family Lysobacteraceae; genus Xanthomonas; species Xanthomonas sp. JAI131. The sequence continues at coordinate 533,999 of NZ_JACCCN010000001.1, forward strand.
ATGGCTCCAGACCGATTGCGGGCAGGCGAAGCCGCACCACACCCGTCCGGCCAGGGTGGTCGTCACCATCAATGCGGCGGCCGCGGCGAACAGCGCCAGCAGCAGCCAGCCGACATCGTGCGGCCACAGGGTCAGGCCGAACAGGTCCAGGCGCCGCGCGGGAAGGTCGAAGCGCAGCGCCTGGCGGCCGTCCCAGCGCAGCCACGGCAGCAGGTAGAACGCGGCGAACAGCAGCCACAGGCTGCAGCGGCGCAGGCGCGCGTAGCGGCCGCGTGGCGGTGCCGCGGCATCGGCGGCGCCGTGTGCGGCACTAGCGTCGTGCATGCGCAAGGGAATGCCGCGGGGTATCGGCGTTCCGCTCACGGCAGCGACTCGTCGTCGTCTGCAGCGGCATGCGGCGCCGGCCGCAGCAGGAACCCGGTCAGCACGCTCGAGCTCAGCGTGGCCAACCAGAACATGAAAAAGCCCAGCGTGTAGCCGAGTTCGCGGCTCAGCGGGCGGCCGGGGAAGGTGATGTCGCGCAGCGCCAGCGGATCGACCAGGGCGAAGAACAGCACGCTCATCGCGCCGGCGACCAGGAAGCTGGGCCACAGGATCACGCCCAGCCGCTGCACCAGCGGGCGCGGCGCGGCGGCATCGAGCGGATCGAGCAGGGGGTCGTCGCTGGGCGTCATGACGGGCGGGCTCCATCGCGGAAGGGGAGGTGCGGCATGCGCCTGGGTGGTGCCACGCATGGGTTGGCGCCGCCCGCACGCGGTCGCGCCGCCGCTCCCCGTCGGCGTCGGCGCAGGCGCATGCCGCCCATGCAGACTAGGCAGTGCGGCGCGTGGCGACATTGATCCTGATCAAGGCCGGGCCGCGGCGGCTGCGGATACTGGCGCCATCGAGCAGGAGCACCGACATGCATGACCACATCGCCACATTGCCGTTGCCCGGGCCGGACCTGTGCAGCGAAGAGGAAGTGAGCGCGCTGGTGGACGCGTTCTATCGCCGCGTGCGCGCCGACGCCGACCTGGCCGCGGTGTTCGCCGCGCATATCGAGGACTGGGACGCGCACCTGCTGCAGCTGACCGATTTCTGGTCGGCGATGCTGCGCGGCACCCGCCGCTTCCGTGGCGCGCCGATGCCCAAGCACATGGCCATGCGCGAACTCAGCGACGTCCTGTTCCAGCGCTGGCTGGGCCTGTTCCGCGCCACCACCGCCGAACTGGACAATGCGCCGATGCGCCTGTTGGCCGACGACATCGCCGCGCGCATCGCCGACACCTTCTGGCGCCGCCACCAGATGAGCTGGCGGCCGTTCGAGCCGGCGACGCCGTTGTCGCCTGTCGAGTGACGCAGCGGATCGATCCGGCGGATTGATCCAGGTCAAAGCGGCCTGCCGCCGCGCCGCGCATGCTGGCCGCCATGGACATCCTGACCGCCTCCGATCCCGCCGCCACCTGGACCTTCGACGCCGAGCTGCTGCGCCGCTACGACCGTCCCGGCCCGCGCTATACCTCGTATCCGACCGCGCCGCATTTCCAGGCCGGCTTCGGCCCGGTGCAGCTGTTCGCGGCGGTGCAGGCCAGCGATCCGACGCGGCCGCTGTCGCTGTACGTGCACGTGCCGTTCTGCCGCAACCCGTGTTTCTACTGCGGCTGCAACCGGGTCATCACCCGCGACACCGGCAAGGGCCGCGCCTACGTGCAGCGGGTGTTGCGCGAGGCGGCGATGATGGCCGCCTGCCTGGATACCGAGCGCGAGGTGGTGCAGTTGCACCTGGGCGGCGGCACGCCGAATTTCCTGGCGCCGGAACTGCTCGGCGAACTGCTGCAGGGCCTGCGCGGGCTGTTCCGCTTCAGCCAGGCGCCGGACCGCGACATCTCCATCGAACTGGATCCGCGCACGGTGACGCCGCAGGACATCGCCGCGCTGGCGGCGCTGGGGTTCAACCGCGCCAGCCTGGGCATCCAGGATTTCGATCCGCTGGTGCAGCAGGCGATCAATCGCCGCCAGGGCGTGGCCGAGACGCTGGACATCCTGCGCGCCTGTCGCGTGCAGGGCATGCGCTCGGTCAACGTGGACCTGATCTACGGCCTGCCGCGGCAGACCCTGGCCGGCTTCGAGCGCACCCTGGACACGGTGATCGCGGCGCGCCCGGACCGCCTGGCGGTCTACGGCTATGCGCACATGCCGCAGTTGTTCAAGGCGCAGCGGCGCATCGCCGATGCGGACCTGCCCGACGCCGAGCACAAGCTCGCGCTGCTCGGATTGGCGGTGCGCAAGCTGTCGGCGGCCGGCTACCAGTACATCGGCATGGACCATTTCGCGTTGCCGCACGAAGACCTGGCGCGCGCGCAGCGCCAGGGCGGGCTGCACCGCAATTTCATGGGCTACACCACGCATGCCGACACCGACCTGCTCGGCCTGGGCGTCAGCGCGATCAGCCGCATCGGCGACAGCTACAGCCAGAACCAGCGCGAGTTGCCGGCCTGGGAAGCGGCGGTGGATGCCGGCGACAGTCCGGTGCTGCGCGGCCTGCGGCTCAGCGCCGACGACGCGCTGCGCGCGGAGCTGATCCAGCAGCTGATGTGCCAGGGCCGCGCCGATGTGGCGGCGCTGGCGCAGCGCCATGGCATCGACTTCGCCAGCTATTTCGACGAGGAGCTGCAGGCGCTGGCGCCGCTGTGCGCCGATGGCCTGGCCGACTACCGCGACGGCACGATCCAGGCCACCGCGCGCGGGCGCCCGCTGCTGCGCCTGATCGCGATGTGCTTCGACCGCTATTTGCGCCAGCCGGCGCAACCGGCGCGCTATTCGCGGGCGATCTGAGCGCCGCGCGGAGTCACCAGGTTCACCGTTGCCGAATGGCATCCCCGGCGCCGTCGTGGCGGCGACGCCGGGGTTCTTTTCGGGGGCCGCGCAGGAGCCTGCTGCCCGCGCCGCGGTTCACAAGCGGGCTGCAATCAGGCACGCTAGCGGCACCAGGCCCGGATGGCGAAACTGGTAGACGCATCGGACTTAAAATCCGCCGGGGGCGACCCCATGCCGGTTCGATTCCGGCTCCGGGCACCAGTGGCGTCGTTGACGCCGGGAATGGGGAATGGAGAGTAGGGAATGGGGAAAGGCGGGTCGGCTTCCGCGCATTTCCCAGACTGCACGCTCGTGATGCCGCAGCTGTAGCGTGCGCCGACATGGCGCATCTTCGCGGGCTGGGCCGATCTGCATGAAGCACAACGTCATTGGGCCGGCGCCGGCTCGGCATCGCCGGAGCCGGCGCTCGTTGCGCCGACGGCAAGCTCCTTGTCCAGCCAGCGCGCCACCTGCTGCAGCAGATCGCGTTGCAGATCGCGTTCTTCCGGCCAGTGCGTGCTGCGCGGGTAGGTCACCATCTGCACCGGCGTGCCGTTGGTTTTCAGCGCCTGGTACAGCATCTGCCCTTGCGCCAGCGGCACGCGCTGGTCCTGTTCGCCGTGCAGGATCAGCACCGGCATGCGCACGCGTTCGGCGTAGCGCAGCGGCGAGCGCTCGTCCAGCATGGCGCGTGCGGCCAGGGCGTCGCGTCCGAAATAGCCGGGCAGGAAATCGTGCACGTCGGTGGTCAGCGCCATGCTGTACAGGTCGGTGACGCCGGCGCCGACGATGGCGGTGCGGAAGCGCCGCTGCGGGTCGTGGGTCGCGGCCCACGCCGCCAGGTAGCCGCCGTAGCTCCAGCCGCCGATGGCCACGCGCGCGGGATCGGCGATGCGCTGGGCCACGATCGCGTCCAGGCCGTCGAGCACGTCCTGGTAGTCGCCGCCGCCCCAGTCGTTGTTGGCCGCCTCGGTGAAGGCGGCGCCCTGGCCTTCGGAGCCGCGCGGATTCGGCAGCAGCACGGCGTACCCGTGCGAGGCCAGCAGCTGCGCCCAATCGTGCCAGGAGCCGAGCCAGCCGGACCACCACGCCCATGCCGGCCCGCCGTGGATCTGCAGCAGCGTCGGCAACGGCGTGTCGGCTTTCCATCCTGGCGGCAGCACCAGCACGCCGTCGATGCGGCGTCCGTCGCGCGAGCTGCGCCAGCTCAGTTCGCGCAATGTGCCCAGCGCCCATTGCCGTACCTGCGGATTGCTGTCGGTGAGCGCGTGCGTGCGGCCGTCGCGCAGCAGCCAGATTTCCGCCGGGGCCGTCGGCGTTTCGCCCAGGAAGGCGACACGGCCGTCGCGGGCGAGTGTGAACGCGGCCCAGGCCGCATGCGTGGCGGCCAGCGTGCGCGCCTTGCCGCTGCCGGCGTCGACCTGCAGGAATTCGGCGCGCAGCCCGCGCTGGCCTTCGACCACGATGTGCGCATCGTCGCGCCATTGCGCATGCCACAGCGTGCCGTCCCAGTCCGGCGCCAGGCGCACCTGGCGATCGTCGGCCAGGCGATGCGCGAGCAGGGTCGAGGTCATCTTGCCCCGGCTCAGCGCCGCGTACAGCAGCTGGCTGCCGTCGGGCGACCAGCGCGGCGGCTGCGCGCCCACGTCGGTGGCGACCACGCGCAGCAGGTGGCCGTCGGCGGCATCCACCAGCAGCAGTCGCGAGCGGTTCCAGTAGCCGTTGAAACCGGGGGCGTCGGCCACGCGCAAGGCCAGCTTGGTGCCGTCCGGCGACCAGGCCAGTTGCGAGACCTGCAGGCCGGGCGCGGTCAGCGCGCGCGGCGCACCGTCGGGCAGGTCGCGGACCCAGACCCGGTCGAATGCGACGTCGTGGTCCACCTGCTGCGCATCGTCCTTGCGCTGCAGGCGTGCCTTGCGCTCGGCGGACAGCGGATCGGTAGCGATCCAGGCCAGGCGCTTTCCGTCCGCCGACCAGGCGAAGGCGCTGACCGCGCCTGCAGCCGCGGTCAGCTGCTGCGGCGCGCCGCCGTCGCGGGCGATGCGCCAGACCTGCATGCTCGGCGCGTCGGCGTCCGCCGCCGCGTCGCCGAGAGCGCAGGCGGGGCGCGGGTCCTGGGTCTTGCCGCGATCGGACAGGAAGCCGATCCAGGCACCATCGGGCGACCAGCGCGGAGACGTTTCGCCGGCCGCGGAGCTTCCCGCATCGGTCAAGGCATGCGCCGACGCCGCGCCGGCGGCGGTGTCCACCAGCCACAGCCGCGACAGGGGCGGCTTGCCGTTGTCGCGCGGGGTCTTCAGCACGTAGGCGACCTGGCGGCCATCGGCGGAAATCTGCGGATCGTCCAGATGGCGCAGGTCGACGATGTCGTCGGCGCTGATCGGACGCAAGCCCGCCGCCGGCGTGGCGACGCTCCATGCCGACACCAGCAATGCGGCGCACAACCGCCATGGCAACAACGTTCGGGTCATAGCGGGGCATCTCTTCGAAGAATGCCGCCGTGGGACGCACGGCGGCAGGTGCGCAGCCGGTGGCGGCCGCGCAGGATGGCAAACGCAGGCTGCGGATGCCGGCTCAGAAATCGATCTTGACGTTGGCGGCGTAGGTGCGCGGCGCGCCGATCGCGAACTCGTAATAGCCCCCTTGCCAGTAGTCGCGGTCGAACAGATTCTGCACCTCGGCGCGCAAGGTGACGGGGCGGCCGCCGATCCGGGTCTGGTAACCGGCACCGGCGTTGACCACGGCATAGCCCTTGGCATAGACGGTCGTCTGCTGCGCGGTATTGTTGTAGATCGCGGTGCGCCCGTACCACTTCAGGTCCGAATGCAGCGCCAGGCCGTCGATGCCGGGCACCTGGTAGTCGGCGTCCAGGGTCGCGGTCAGTTTGGCGGTGCCTTCCAGTTGCTTGTCCACCAGCCAGGCGGTGCTGGTCTGCTGGTAGTAGGCGTCGAGCAGCAGCAGCGATGCGCCGAGGCCCAGCCGTGCGGTCGCTTGCACGCGGCCCTCCAGCTCCAGCCCGTCGTAGCGCAGGTTGCCGTTCTGCACGTAGACGTTGGCGGCATTGGCGTATTCGGCGCCGCGGTCGATCCGGAACAGCGCCGCCGCGGCCTGCCAGCCCGGCTTTTCGATCTTGTAGCCGAGCTCGTACTGCTTGCTCTGCAGCGGATCCAGCTGCGCGCCGGCATTGGCGAAGCTGTTGCCGACGCTGCTGCCCTGTTCCAGCGACTTCACGTAGCTGGCGTAGATCGTGGAGTCGGCGGCGGGCTTGAACAGCAGCGCCACGGTCGGCGTCCACACCGGCTTCTTGTAGATGTCGGTGACCTCGCCGGTGCCCCAGGCGTGGTTGGTCTGGGTGTAGTCGGTGAAGCGCGCGCCGAGCAGCAGCGACCAGTGCGGCGAGAAGGTCAGGGTGTCGCTGGCGAAGCCGGCCAGTTGCTTGACGTCCGAATAGCGGAACAGCGCCAGGTTGTCGGAACTGGGATTCCAGGCGAAGCGCACCGGCACCGACAGATAGCCCGAGCCGATCACGTCCCAGGAACTCAGGTTGCCGTTGCCCAGGTCCTGCGCCATTTCCTGCCAGGACGCGCCGACCACGACCTTGTGGCCGATCGCGCCGGTGGCGAAGCCGCCTTGCAGCATCGCCTGCGCGTACTTGAAGGTCCACAGGTCCAGGCCGTTGAACACCCAGTCGTCGTAGTAGCCGTCGGCGCCGTCCAGTTCGAAGTATTCCTGGCGCAGCCGGTAATCGTTCTTCAGGTAGCCCAGCGACAGCGTCGCCTTCCAGTCGGGCGAAATCTCCCAGGCCAGGCCGGTGGAGAGCATGCTGAACTTGTCGTGGTTGAGCGTGGCCGGCGAGGAATAGTTGGTGTTGCCGCTGATGCCGTCGGGCAGGTACTTGAGCGGGTAGCTCCAGGGATAGAAGTAGGGCGTGGGCGCATCGATCTGCTTGTCCTGGTACAGCAGGTCCGCGGTCCAGGTCACCGCCGGGGTCAGCTTGCCGACCAGCGACAGCGCGAACGCGTTGCGGTCGACGTGGCCGCCGGAATAGAAGTTGCCGGCTTCGTGCACGGCATTCATGCGATAGCCGAAATCCTTGTCCTGCCCGAGCCAGCCGCCCACATCGACGTGTTCGCTGACGACGCTGTCGGAGCGGTAGCCGACGTCGAGGCTGGCGATGTCGCCGCCGTCGGCAGGCGGCTTCTTGGTGATGTAGTTGACGATGCCGCCGGGCTGGCCGAACCCGTACATGAAGCCGCTGGCGCCCTTGAGCAACTGCACCTGTTCCATCGCCTCCAGCGGAAGGTTGACGCCGAACAGCGCGGTCGGCTGGCCGTTGACCTTCATGCTGTCCTCGAAGCTCAACGGCAGGCCGCGCACGATCAGCCGCGAGGCCCAGCCGTTGTAGTCGCTGCCGGCGCTGCGGCTGACGCTGGCGTCGCGCGAAAACACGTCCATCAGCGATTTGGCCTGGCGCGTTTCCAGTTGCTCCGCGTCCACCGTGCTGACCGAGAACGGCGTGTCCAGGTCGGATGTGTCGCCGAGCGCGCCGTTCTGCACCTGCTGTTTCTGTTTCTTGGCGGTGACCTCGACGCTGTTGAGATCGGTCACCTGGGTGCCGTCATCCTCCGCGGCGAACGCATGCTGCGTCAGCAATGCCAGCGCCAGGGCGACGGAGATGCGGCTGGACACCGCGGCGCGGCGGGGCAGGGCGTGGGAAACGGCACGGACGGGTATGGCGATCATGGCGGTCGAACCTCGCGAAAGTGGCTAGGCGAATGCCTCCACGCCGGGTCCGGCGAGCGTCGGCATACCGGCGCCCACGCACTGACTGCGCCGGTACGGGCGATGACGACGATCCGGCGAGCGGAAGGCAGAAGCGGAGGCCGGGCAGGATGGATCCCGCTCCAGCAGTGCAAGGCGGGCCTGTCCCCGGCCGGAAAGCGCATCCCCACTTTCTCTGCCTTGCTGTGATCCTATGTAGCGCGGCGCCGCGCTTGCGGCAATGCAGCATTTCTAGCGAATCCAATAGCCAGGCTGATAGATCGTGTTCACCGATGCTCCAGGGCCGCCAACGCGCGTTGCTGGGTGCGGCGCATGCTGCCGATCAGCCACTCGGTGAAGCGTGCGGCCGAGCTGCCTTCCCGGGCCGGCAGCAGCGACATCAGCCGGTAATGCGCGCTGGGCACCGGCGGCCGATCCAGCGCCGGCACCAGCAGGCCGGAATCGATCAGCCGCTGGATCCCGACCGAGCGCGCCATCGCCAGGCCATCGCCGTAGATCGCCGCCTGGTAGGCGAGATAGGCCAGGTTGAAATGGCGTTCGGCGGTGATCCGCCAGCGCGGTTTCTCGGCCACGTGGTCCAGCCACTCGCGCCACTCCGCGCCGGCCAACTCGCCTTCCAGCCAGACCGCGTCGTCGTGCATCAGCAGCACGTCGCGCACCTGCGCCGGCTGCGCGTCCAGGCGTTGCCGCGTCGCCGGCGAGCACACCGGAAAGATCGTCTCGGCGAATTCGGCCAGCTGGCACAGGCCGGCGATCGGCGCATGCGAATAGCCGATCACCACGTCCACGCGCTGCTCTTCCATCCAGTACGCATGCGGCGCGACCATCTCCGCGCGCACATGCAGCTCGATGCCCTGGCATTCGCGGTAGAAGTCCGGCAGGTGCGGCATCAGCCATTCGATCGCCAGCGACGGCGGGCATACCACGACCAGCGCGCCGCCCTGCGAACGGGCGATGCGCGACAGCGCGTCGTTGAGTCCGGCCGACGCGCCGTTGACCGCGCCGAGCAGGGTCATGCCGGCCGGGGTCAGCGCGATCCTGCGCTGGCTGCGGCGGAACAGTTCGGTGCCCAGGCGCGCTTCCAGCCGCAACACGCGCTGGCTGACCGCGCCCTGGGTGACGTTCAGCGCCGCCGCCGCGCCGGTGATGCTGCCATGGCGGGCGGCGGCGCGGAACACCCACAGGTCCGACAGCAGTTGCGCGTCCAGGCGGAACGCGTCCTGCTCGGCGCAGGACGACAGCATGGCGTCTTTCATTGATAGGCCCCCGGTACCGCCGATGAGCCCCCCCTGATGCGAATCTAGCCTTGCCCCTGGCCGGATGTGTGTCAAGGCGCGCAATACGGCGACGGCCGCCGCCCGATCGGGCGCAGACGCGATGCGTGCCGGGGTGCGCGAAGCGGTTCGCCCAGCCGCCGCTGCCGCCTGCCGGTCGTGTCCGCCGGCCAGGCCCGCGTTGCCGGGCGCTGTCCGCGCGCGGAAAGGAGCACGAAAGACAGCCCGCCTAGGCTCTGCCCGAATTAGCCGGAGAGCCGCCTTGCGCGTCCAGTGGAAAATTCTTTGTGATTTCGACGGTACCGTGTCGCTGCAGGATGTGACCGATACCTTGCTCGAGCGTCTCGGCCAGCCCGGCTGGCGCGCGTTGGAAGACGATTGGGTGGCCGGGCGCATCGGTGCGCGCGAGTGCATGAGCGGCCAGGTGGCGCTGCTCGACGGCGACGTCGACGCGCTGCACCGCGTGCTGGACGAGGTCCGCATCGATCCGGCGTTCGTGCGCTTCGTCGATCTGGCGCGCGACCTGGGCATGCCGCTGAGCATCGTCAGCGACGGCCTGGACTACCCGATCGCGCGGATCCTGGCGCGGCACGGCCTGCATCAGCTGCCGATCATCGCCAACCGCCTGCTGCGCACCGACGCCGGGCAATGGCGCATGGCCTCGCCGCACGCGCAGCCTGGCTGCGCCAGCGGCACCTGCAAGTGCGCGGTCATGGCCCAGCAGGAGCCGGCGCGCGCCACCTTGCTGATCGGCGACGGCCGCTCCGATTTCTGCGTGGCCGGCAAGGCCGATCTGGTCTTCGCCAAGGACGGCCTTTTGCGCCATTGCCGCGCCAGCGGCATCGCCCACCGCGCGATCGGCGGTTTCGACGACGCCATCGCGCTGCTGCACGAGCTCGCCGCGCCTGCCGCCGCCAGCGCCCGCTTCCCACTCCCCGTTCCCCAACGAGCCTGATCCCCATGAATCGGAATGTTCCGCTCCCCACCGCGCTTGCGCCGCTCCACGGCGATCTCGAGACGCTCGATCCGGCCGCGCACGACGGCCTGCAGCCGGCCTCGCCCGATCCGGACGCGCTGCTGCGCACCGGCCCGGCCTACCACGCCGCGCTCGGCGATGCGCAGATGCTGGCCGACGAGGCCGAGTACTGCTCGTTCGGCGACACCGTGCACTACAGCGAGCCGCCGCGGATCTTCGCCCACTGCGACGGCAGCTATCTGTACGACACCGAGGAGGTGCCGTACCTGGACCTGCAGATGTGGTATTCGGCGGTCAATTTCGGCTACGCCAATCCGCGCCTGAACGGCGCGCTGAAGCGGCAGATCGACACGCTGCCGCAGGTGGCCAGCCAGTACCTGCACCCGACCAAGATCGAACTGGCCAAGACCATCGCGGTGGATGCCGAACGCAAGTGGGGCCGCAAGGGCCGCGTGCACTTCAACGTCGGCGGCGCGCAGTCGGTGGAGGATTCGCTGAAGCTGGTGCGCAACGCCACGGGCGGCAAGAGCCTGATGTTCGCCTTCGAGGGCGGCTACCACGGCCGCACCCTGGGCGCCTCGGCGATCACCTCCTCGTACCGCTACCGGCGCCGCTTCGGCCACTTCGACCGCGCCCAGTTCATCGAATTCCCGTACCACTTCCGCGGCCCCAAGGGCATTTCCAAGGAAGAGTACGGCGAGCAGTGCGTGGCCAAGTTCGAGCGCCTGTTCGAGACCGAGTACAACGGCGTGTGGGATCCCAAGGCCGGGCAGTGCGAGTACGCCGCGTTCTACGTCGAGCCGATCCAGGGCACCGGCGGCTACGTGATCCCGCCGCCGAACTTCTTCACCGGCCTGAAGCGGGTGCTCGACAAGTACGGCATCCTGCTGGTGGTGGACGAGATCCAGATGGGCTTCTTCCGCACCGGCAAGCTGTGGGCGATCGAGCATTTCGGGGTGACCCCGGACGTGCTGGTGTTCGGCAAGGCGCTGACCAACGGCCTCAATCCGCTGGCCGGCATCTGGGCGCGCGAGGAATTGATCAACCCGACCGTGTTCCCGCCGGGTTCGACCCATTCCACCTTCGCCTCCAACCCGCTCGGCACCGCGGTGGGTCTGGAAACGATGCGCATGCTGGCCGAGACCGACTACGAGTCGATGGTCATGGCCAAGGGCGCGCACTTCCTCGACGGCCTGCGCGACCTGCAGAAGCGCCATCCGGAAATCGGCGACGTCGACGGCCTGGGCCTGGCGCTGCGCGCGGAGATCTGCCAGGCGGACGGCTTCACCCCGAACCGCAAGCTGCTCGACACGATGGTGGACATGGGCCTGGAAGGCGAGCTGCGCCACAACGGCAAGCGCATCGGCCTGGTGCTGGACGTGGGCGGCTACTACAAGAACGTGATCACTCTGGCGCCGTCGCTGCACATCAGCCACGACGAGATCGATCTGGGCCTGTCGCTGCTGGACCAGTTGCTGACCCGCGCCAAGCGGGTGGCATGAGATGGCGGGAGACAGCGCGTTGGCGCCGCGTTGCCTCCCGTCGTCCGCCGCGGCATCGGCCTCAGCGCGCCTCGCGCAACGCGAGCACCGCGTTGAGGCCGCCGAAGGCGAAGGAATTGCTGAGCACCGCGCGCACCGGTTGCGCGCGGGCCTGGTTGGGGACGTAGTCCAGGTCGCAGTCCGGATCCGGATCCAGGAAGTTCGCGGTCGGCGGCACCGTCTGCTCGCGCAGCGCGCCGATCGCCGCGACCAGTTCCAGCGCGCCGGCGGCGCCCAGCGCATGCCCGTGCACCGCCTTGGTCGAACTCACCGCCAGCGCATCGGCGTGACTGCCGAACACCTCACGGATCGCCTGCGTCTCGCAGCGGTCGTTGGCCAGGGTGCCGGTGCCGTGGGCGTTGATGTAGTCGATCTGCTGCGGCTGCAGGCCGGCATCCTGCAAGGCCAGGCGCATCGCCGTGGCGGCGCCGTCGGCGCTGGGCGCGACGATATCGTGGGCATCGGCGCTCATGCCGAAACCGGCCAGTTCGGCCAGCGCCATGGCGCCGCGCGCGGCCGCATGCGCGGCGCTTTCCAGCACGAAGATGCCGGCGCCTTCGCCCAGCACCAGGCCGCTGCGCTGCGCGCAGAACGGCCGACAGGTGTCGTCGCTGACCACCCGCATCGCTTCCCAGGCGCGGATCAGCGGCAGGCTCAGGCAGGCTTCGCTGCCGCCGGCGATGGCCACGTCGGCCAGGCCGTGGCGGATCAGCAGCGCCGCCTGCGCCAGCGCGTGGTTGGCCGAGGCGCAGGCGCTGGAGACGGCGAAGGCCGGGCCGCGCAGGCCGAAGGCGATGCTGATCTGGCTGACCGGGGCGTTGTTCATGCTGCGCACGATGGTCAGCGGATGCAGGCGCTCGGCCTGCTCGCGGTACAGCCGCCGCGACTGTTCGTCGCGGCTCAACTCGGCGCCGACGCCGGTGCCGATCACCACCGCGCCGCGTGCGGCGCCGGTGCCGTCCACGTCCAGGCCGGACTGGGCCACGGCCTCGTAGGCCGCGACCAGCGCCATCTGCGTCATCCGGTCCAACTGGCCGGGCGCGATGCCGCCCAGTTGCGCCGCCTGCGGCGCGAAGCCGGGCAGGGCGGCGGCCAGGCGCATCTTCAGGGTGGCCTGCGGATCGGGCGAGGCCAGCGCGGCGATGCCGCTACGGCCCTCGCACATGCCGCGCCACAGGGCATCGGCACCCAGGCCGAGCGCGCTGACCGCGCCCATCCCGGTGACGACGACGCGGTGTCCCTGCGCCGAGCGGTCCATGCCGGCTCAGTGCGCCGGTGCCAGCGCAGCGGCGGCCTTGGCGGCCAGCGCCTGGTGCACCGCTTCGGCCAGCTTGCCCAGCGAGCCGTCGTCCAGGTTCGGATCGCGCTGCGGGAAGGTGATGTCGAAGTGCTCCTCGATGTCGAACAGGATTTCGATCGCCTCGAGCGAATCCACGCCCAGGTCCTGCAGTTTGGTGTCGGCGGTCAGGCCGGTGGGATCGATCTCGCCATGCTTGGCGACGATGCTGTGGATCTGTGTCTCGATAGACGGGGTCATGGCAGTCCTCCGCGAAATGAATGGCCACCGCGCGGCGCGTGCCGCCGGTGGAAGGCATGCCACAGCCCACGGCGGCGGCATCCATCCTCCACGCTAGCCGGTCAATCTTGCAGATGCCTTTCGTAAGCCAACTCGAACCGCGGGCACTGCAGCAGCAGTTCCTCGCGCATCCCCCGCAGGATTTCCAGGCGCGGACCCTGGAGCATGGCGTGCCTGCGTTCGACGCCGTGTTCGACCTGCTCACCACCGCCGATCCGGCGTTGCGCGCGCGCGTGGCCGGCTGGCCGCTGCAGCGGCTGTGGCGGCGCTGGCTGCGGCCGCGCACCAGCTTCGTCGGCAGTACCGTCAGCGAATACGCCTGGCTGCCGCGCGCGGCCGACCCGGCGCAGTTGCCCGGCAAGTGGCGAACGCAGCTGGGGCGCAAGCGCCCGCTGCTGATCGTCAAGGACATCCCGCAGCACTCGCCGCTGCTCGATGCCACCGACAATGCCTGGGCGCACGTGTTCCTGGAGGCCTGCGAACGCAGCGGCTACGTGATGCTGCGCGGGCAGGCGCTGGCCTGGGTGCCGATCGATTTCGCCTCCACCGACGAGTACCTGGCGCGGCTGTCGCGCGGCCGCCGCCGCAACATCCGCCGCAAGCTGCGCTCGCGCGCCGACCTGGAGATCGAGGTACTGCCGACCGGCGCCGCCTTTGCCGACCCGGCGCTGCGCGCGCACTGCTACGCGCTGTACCTGCAGGTCTATGCGCAGAGCGAGGTGCATTTCGACCTGCTGACCGAAGCGTTCTTCGACGCGCTGCTGACCGATGCCGATTCCGGCGGCCTGGTGTTCACCTACCGCCACCAGGGCCGGCTGATCGGCTGGAACCTGTGCTACGTGCACGACGGGCGGCTGCTGGACAAGTACATCGGCCTGCACTATCCGGACGCGCGCGAACACAACCTGTACGCGCTGAGCTGGATGCACAACCTGGACTACGCCTGCCGCCATGGCCTGCGCGCCTATGTCGCCGGCTGGACCGATCCGGAAGTGAAGGCGCAACTCGGCGCCAGCTTCACCTACACCTGGCATGCGGTGTACCTGCGCAATCCGCTGCTGCGCATCGCGCTGCGGCGGCTGCGGCCGCTGTTCGAAGCCGACGACGTCGGCACTCCAGACCCTGACGCCGACGCGGCGGAATGACATGAGCGCACCGGTACTGCTGGACCTGGACGACTCGCTCGGCACGGTGCCGGGCGCGTTGCGCCTGCCGCTGCACGAGTGGTGCGACGGGCTGCGCTTCGCCTGTTCGCTGCGCCGGCTGCGGCGCTTCGGCGTCGCGCTCGACCGCGTGCTGCCGGCGCGGCACGGCACCGTGCTGCTGGGCAGCGGCGATTTCCACCACCTGAGCCTGCCGCTGATCGTGCGACAGGCGCAGCGCGCGCAGGCGCCGCTGCGGGTGGTGGTGTTCGACAATCATCCGGACAACATGCGCTTCCCGTTCGCGGTGCATTGCGGCTCGTGGGTATGGCGGGTCGCGGCGTTGCCGCAGGTGGCGCGGGTGGAAGTGGTCGGCATCACCTCGGGCGATGTCGGCGCCGCGCACGCCTGGGAAAATCACCTGCGCCCGCTGTACCGCGGCAAGCTGCGCTACTGGTGCAGCGGCGTGGACGTGGGCTGGGCGCGGCGCCTGGGCCTGGGCCGCGCGGTGCGCGGCTTCGGCTCGAGCATGGAGATGATCGACGCCTTCCTGCAACACCTGCGCAGCACGCCGATGCCGACCTACCTGTCGCTGGACAAGGACGTGCTGGATCCGCAGGACGCGCGCACCAACTGGGACCAGGGCGAACTGCGGGTGCCGCACCTGCTCACCGCCATCGCCTATCTGCACGGGCAACTGCTCGGCAGCGACATCACCGGCGAGGTGTCGCAAGCGCGCTATCCGCAATGGTGGAAGCGGCGCCTGGCGGCACTGGATGCGCAGCCGCCGCCGTCGCCGCAGGCGCTGCCGGCATGGCAGGCGCAGCAGCACGAGGTGAACTTGCGGCTGCTGGACGCGCTGGCCGAGGCCGGGCTGCGTCGATAGCGCATGCCCGTGCAGGAGCGGCTTCAGCCGCGACCCGCGTTACCGATGGATCCTGTCGCGGCTGAAGCCGCTCCTACAGGATTGTGCAGGGTGCGATGGTGTTGCGGGATCAGCCCATCCGCTCGGCACACACCTGCCGCAGTACCGCAACAATCGCCTCGAATCCATCCTCATCCAGCCACGGGCTGTTGCTGATGCTCAGGCAGCGCGCGGCGAAGTCGCGCGCGTTGGGCATCGGTGCGGGATCGACGATGTCGCGCAGATAGGCGTAGTCGGGCAGGGCGTGCACGAACAGCAGGCCGACGCCGAGTCCGCGCGGCCATAGCTGCGCCAGCGCGCGTTCGCGCGCGGCCGCGTCCGGCAGCAGCACCAGCAGCGCCGGCCAGCTGCCTTGCGCGCCGGCGCTGTCGGCGACGACGCGCAGCCCGGGCAGAGAGGCCAGGCGGGCGCTGCGGCGCCGGCCCTGGTCGCGCGCCTGCGCCAGGAACGCCGGCCAGCGCGCGCTGGCGCGCACGCCGACCGCTTCGCGCCAGGCGCCGACCGCGTGTTGCGGGATCGCCGCATCGAAATGGTCGCCGGCCGCGGCCACGCGGTCGCCGCGGCGCAAGGCGCGGCGCAGCGGCGCGCCGTAGGCCCAGCGCAAGGCGTGCGGCCGGTACAGCGCGGCGTAGCCGAGCAACTGCAGGCTGCGCTGCAGTTCCCAACGCCAGTCGCGCTGGCCCAGGCGCGCCGCCATCGCGGCCAGGCTGCGCCGCAATGGCGCGTGCGGCGACATCAGCAGGCCGCCTTCGTACAGGGTCGGGCCCTTGCCCACCGCCAGGCTGCAGAAGCCGATGTCGCCGCCCAGGCCGGCCGGCCGGCCATCGGCGTGCACGCCGCCCAGCGCCTGCGCGGCGTCTTCGATCAGCATCGCGCCGCAGGCCGCGGCGGCCTGGCGCAGCGGTTCCAGGTCGGTCAGGCGCCCGCCCAGGTGGGTGGCGACGATCGCCAGGGTGTCGCTGCCGCAGCGCTGCGCCAGCTGCGCCGGGTCGGGTTCGATCGCATCGGGCAGCAGATCGCACAGCACCAGCTGCAGGCCGCAGTGGGCCACCGCCAGCGCCACCAGCGGACAGGTGTAGGCGGCCACCAGCACCTGCCGGCGGCGGCTGCCGGCGGCCAGGGTGCGCAGTGCGACGACCAGCGCGGCGGTGCCCGAGCAGGTCAGCAGCGCATCGGGCACGCCGAGTTGCGCGGCCAGCCGCTGCGGCGTGCGCGCCGGCCACAGGTCGCGCCAGCGCAGCGGCAGGCCGGCGGTGGGCGGAACCTCAGTGCGCATCGGCCGGCGCGGCGCGCTCGCCGAGCGCGAGGCAGACGATGCCGGCCACGATCAGCGCCGCGCCGAGCGCCTGCAATGCGCCGATCGGTTCGCCGAACCACCACGCCGACAGCAGCAGCACGCTGACCACCTCCAGGTGCGAGGCGGCGAACGCCGGGCCGATCGGCGCGTGTTCGAGCAGTTTCATCCAGGTGAAGAACGCGCCGACATAACCCAGCAGTGCGGCGTACAGCCAGGGACTGGCGAGCAGGCGCAGCACCCAGGCCCACTCGGCCTGTGGCGGGAACGCGTGCGCGCCGCCCAGCTTGAAGCCGAACTGGGCCAGGGTGTCGAAGCCCAGCAGCAGGGCGAAGCCCACGGCGTAGCGGTGCAGCGGCGGGCGGCTCATGTGCCCAGCCCGACTACGGCCACGCCGGCGCTGACCAGGCAGATTCCGGCCACCTGCATGCGTCCCAGCCGCTCGCCGAACAGCCAGCGCCCGGCGAGCATGATCGCCACGATGTTGATCGAGCCGAGCAGCACGCCGCGGCCCAGCGGCACCAGCGACAGGAACGCGGTCCAGGCCAGGAATTCGAACGCGTAGCAGGCCATGCCCAGCCACAGCCACGGTTGCCGCGCCATGCGCCGCCAGCGTGCCGCGCCGCTCGCCAGCGGATCGCTGGCGACGTGCTTGAAGGCCAGCTGGCCGACCGTGTCCAGCGCCACCGTCGCCAGCCACACGCCGACCACGGGCGCCTGCAGCGCCATCAGGCGGCCTGGCGCGGCGCGCCGGCCTGGGCGGCGAAGAACTGCGCCAGTCGCGCGCCGAGCACGCGGCGTTCGCGGTCCAGGGTGATCATGTGGTAGCTGTCGTGCAGCAACAGCAGTTCCACCGGTCCGGACACGCCGGCGACCACCAGCTGCGCGTTGCGCAGATGCGCGATGTCGTCCTCGGCCGCATGCGCGACCAGGCATGGCGCGGTCACCTTGGCCAGGTTGCGGCGCACCCGCCGCGACAGCAGGTGCATCTCGGCCAGCGCGTGCCACGGATTGCCGGGCAGGCCGGCGGCGCTGCTGTCGCCGCCGAGCATCGCGCCGCTGATCTGCGCGCGGATGCGCTCGTCGCGCAGGCCGTACGGCGGCTCTTCCAGGAACATGCGGCGGCGGCCGATGCCCAGGCGCTTGAACCACGGCAGCAGGAACGCCAGCCGCGCACGCCGCGGGATGTTCCAGCCGTCGTAGCGGAAGGTGGCGCCGAGCACGCCGACGCCGTCGACCCACTCCGGCCGTTCTTCGGCCAGTTGCAACGCCAGCAGCGCGCCCATCGACAGGCCGGCCACGAACAGCTTGTCCACCTGCGGGCGCATCTGCGCCGCGGCCTGCTCGACGCTGGCGCTCCAGTCGCGCCAGCCGGTGGCGATCAGGTCGTCCTCGTTGCCGCAATGTCCGGCCAGCTGCACGCCATGCACGCTGAAGCCTTCGCGGTGCAGGCTCTTGCCGAGCAGGCGCATCTCGCTGGGGGTGCCGGTCAGGCCGTGGATCAGCAGCACGCCGTGGCGGCCGCCCTGGAAGTGGAATTCGGCGGATTGGATCATGGCGGCACAGCGTCGGCAGCGGAGGAACGCGCGCAGCGTGGCGGACAGGCGTTTCAGCAGCCTTTCGTCAGCGTTGCGCGGCGGCCGGGTTGCGGAAGCGCACCAGCACGCGCTGGCCCAGGCGTAGCGCCGACGGCTGCCGGAACGCCAGCACGCAGGCCACGCTGCGGTCGTTGCCGGCGCTGGCGCCATCGGCGTCGTCGTGCAGTTGCGCCGGGCCGAACGCCGGCGCCAGCCAGCGCACCACCGCGGTACCCAATGCGGTCTGGCGGCCGTCGTCGCTGATCACCTCGGCCTGCATGCCGGGGCTCACCGCGGCGGCGTAGCTTTCGTTCAATTCGGCGCGGACCAGGCGCGGCGCGTCCGGCAGCAGGGTCAGCAGCGGCGTGGCGCCGCCGTCGCTGCGCGCGCCGACCGCGGCGGCCAGTTGCAGCACGCGGCCGTCGGCCGGCGCGGACAGGCGGTACTGGTCGCGCTGCAGTTGCGCCTGATGCACCTGTTCGGCAGCCAGCGCGGCGTCGCTGCGCGCGGCCTGCAGCGCGTCGGCCAGGGTCTGGCTGGCGTCGGCGGCATCATCCGCGCTCTGGCCGTCGCCGGCGCCGATCCGCGCCGCTTCGGCCAGCCGTCGCTGGCGCTGCTGCGCGTGCGCCAGCCGCTGCTGCAGTTGGCTCACGTGCGCGCTGGCCGCCTGCGCGCGGGTCTGCGCGATGTCCAGGTCCAGCGCCGCGGCGCGGTCGTCGGCCTGGATCAGCAGCGTGCCGCGTCGCACCGCGTCGCCTTCGTGCACCGCCACCCGCTGCAGGGTCGCGGCGACCGGCAGGCTCAGCCGCAGCAGGCCGCCTTCCACGTCGATGCGCCCGCGCGCCACCGCCAGGTAGGCCGGCGCCGCACTGGGCACGGGCGCCGCCTGCGGCGGCCGCGCGCAGGCGGCCAGCAGCAGGCCCAGCAGGGGAGCGGCGAGGAACGCTTTCATGGTGCGGACATCCGGGACGAAGAGGGGGGCGGGGGCGGCGGCGCCAGGCGGCGGTCGTCGAGGATGCGGCCGTCTTCCATCGACAGCACGCGGTCGGCATGGCGGATCAGCCGCGGATCGTGGCTGACGCACAGCACCATGGTGTTGTGGCTGCGGGCGATGCGGTGCAGCAGGTCGATCACGATCTGGCCGTTGCCGGCGTCCAGCGCGCTGGTCGGTTCGTCGGCGAACAGCAGCGCCGGGTGCTTGGCCAGTGCGCGCGCGATCGCCACGCGCTGCTTCTCGCCGCCGGACAGCTCGGCCGGGCGCAGCTGCTGGCGATGGGCGATGCCGACCTCGGCCAGCGCCGCTTCGGCGCGTGCGCGCACCTCGGCGGCGGCCAGGCCCATGTACTGCAGCGGCAGCCGCACCTGGTCCAGCGCGCTCAGCGCCGGGAACAGGTTGAAGCCCTGGAAGATGAAGCCGGTATGGCGCAGGCGGAAGCGCTCCAGCGCGGTCGCGTCGAGCGCGCCGAGGTTCTCGCCCAGCGCCTGCACCCGGCCGCTGTCGGCGCGCTGCAGGCCGCTGAGGATCGACAGCAGGGTGCTCTTGCCGCAGCCCGACGGTCCGGAGATCAGGGTCAGTTCGCCGGGCCACACCTGCAGGCTCACGTCGCGCAGTACCTCGGTGCGCAGCTTGCCGGAGACGAAACTCTTGCACAGGGCGCTGCCGTGCAGCGTGGCGGCGTGCGGCAGCAGTGCGGCGTCGACGGGGGCGGTGGCCTGGTTCATCGCAGCAGCAGCGCCGGGTCGGCGCGGCGCAGTCCGCGCAGCGCGGCCAGCGCCGAGAGCACGGTCAGCAGCATCACCGCGACCACGCACGCGGCCCAGCCGTTGCCATCGAACGCCACCGGCACGTCGTGCGCACGCGCCAGCGCCACCAGCGCGGCGCCGAGCGCGCTGGCGCCGAGCAGGCCGAGCGCGCCGACCCAGGCCGCCTGCTCCAGCACCACCCAGCGCAGCGCGCGCATGCTCACGCCCAGCGCGTTGAGCGTGGCGTACTCGCGCGCCGCGCCGAGCACCGTGGCCAGCAGGGTCTGGCTGGTGATCGCCACGCCGACCAGCAGCACGATGCCGCCGAGGAACAGCACGCCGGAGCCGGCGCCGGTGTCGAACATCCAGAACAGGATGCTGCGCCGGGCGAACTGCGCCGCGCTCCAGGCCTCGATGCGCGCCGGCGCGGCGTTGCCGGCGAGGCTGCGCGCCACCGCCGCGGCATCGCTGCCGGGCCGCAGCCGCGCGACCATGTAGGTCGGCCAGTCCGGGTGCACGGCATCGGTGTTCAGGGCGCGCGCGGTTTCCAGCGAGGCCAGCACGTTGACCCCGCCCAGCGCGCGCAGGCCGCGGCCGACCCCGATCACCCGCACCCGGTGGCCGTTGATGCGCGCGCTGCGGCCGATGCCGACGCCGAGCTTGTCCAGTTCGGCGCGGTCCACCACCACCGTGTCCGGTTCGCGCAGCGCCGCACGCAGGGCGGGGCTCAGCAGCCGCGCGAACATCAGCCCGTCGGCGCGGGTGTCGATGCCGGAGACGTAGATCGACACCGCGCCGGTGTCGTCGGGGCCGCGCCAGTCGCCGTCGAACCAGACGAACGGCTCGACCTGGACCACGCGCGGGTCCAGGTACAGCGCCGTAGCCGCATCCGGATCGATCGGGCGGCCCTGGTCCACGCTCTGGGTGCCCGGATAGCCCAGCCACAGGTCGGCGTCGGAGCCGGACACGTAGACGCTGGCGCTGCCGAAGATGCCCAGCACCAGCGCGGTCTGCAGCAGCAGCAACAGGCTGGCGAAACCGACCGAGACCACCACCGGCAGGAAGCGGCGCCATTCGTGGCGCAGGGTCTGGCGGGCCAGCGCGACCATCAGGGCGTTGCGCCTGCGCTGCCCGCGTCGCCGACGGTGGCGGTGGCCTGCGTTTGCGCGCTGCCCAGCGCGGTCTGCAGCGCGATGTAGTCGAGGTCGCGCTGGCGCTGCGCCTCGAGCAGCTCCAGCGCGGTCTGGTCGCGCGCGGCCTGCTGGGTGGCCACGTCCAGGTCGCTGCCCAGGCCCAGCCTGCGCCGCGCCTGCGCCGCGTCGGCGGCCTGCTGCAGCGCCTGCAGCGCCTGCTGCTGCGCCAGCACGCGCTGGCGCTGCTGTTCCAGCGCGGTCAGCGCGTTCTGCACTTCGGCCACCGCGTCCAGCACACATTGGCGGTAGGCCAGCGTCGCCGCCTGCAGCAGCTCGCCGCGGGCCTGCGCCGTGGCCTGGCGCAGGCCCCAGTCGAACAGCGGGATGTCGATCAGCGGACCCAGCGAGGCGATCTCGTGCGGGGTGGCGGTGCGGCGGTGCGAGAGCAGGTTGGTGGACCAGTGGATGGCGCCGCCCAGGCCGATGCTGGGGTAGCGGTCGGCGCGGGCGATGCCCAGTTCGCCGGCCGCGCGCAGCACCTCGGCCTCGCGCGCGGCGATGTCCGGGCGCCGCCGCAGCAGGTCCGCGGGCACCGCGTCGATCGCGCCGATCTGCAGGCCCGACGCCGTCGCGCCCGGGGCGGCGGCTGCCGCGTCGGCGGCGCTCCACGCCGGGTCCGGTGCGCTGCGCGCCAGCAGCACCGCCAGCCGTTGCGCGGCGGCGGCGCTGGCGGTGCGCGGTTCGTCCAGCGCGGCTTGCGCCTGCAGTTGCGCGGCCTGCGCCTGGGCGGCGGCGGCCGGCGGCGCCAGGCGCAGCGCGACCAGGGAGGCGCTCAGCGTCGCCTGCCGCTGGCGGGCGTCGGCGATGCGTTGCAGCAGTTGTTCGGCCTGTTGCGCGTGGCGCAGTTCGATCCAGTTGCGCGCCACGTCGGCGATGGTGGCGGTGCGGACCTGCTCCAGGCTGGCCTGCGCGGCCTGCAGGTCGCCGCGGCTCATGCGGCGGGCGGCTTCGCCGCGCCCGAACAGCGGCAGTTCCCATTCCGCGTCGAAGCCGGCGACCAGGAAAGAGGCGCTGGCGTCGGGGTCGATCGGTTCTTCGGTGCGCGCATGCAACTGCGGCTTCAGACTTGCCGTTGCGACGCCATCCATGCGCCGCGCCGCGCGCAGCCTGGCCAGAGCCTGGGCCACGTCGAGATCGTCGCGCAGCGCCTGCGCGACCAGCGCATCGAGTTGCGGCTCGTGGAAGTCCTGCCACCACGCGCTGCCGGGCGGTCGCGGAGTGGCCGCTGCCGGCAGCGATGTCCACTGCGACGGCAGCGGCTGCGTCAGCTCCGGCAGCGGGGTGCTGACGCAGCCGGCCAGCGCTGCGGCGCTCAGCACGGCAAGGCCGGCCAGCCGGGATGCGCGGCGCCGGCTCATGCGGGCGTCGCCGCGCTGGCCGGCAGGTCCAGCTCCACGCGCAGGCCGCCCAGCGCCGAGCGCTGGTAGCGCAGGGCGGCGTGGTGGCGTGCGGCGATGCTGGCGACGATCGCCAGGCCCAGGCCGGTGCCGCCTTCGGGCGCATCCGGGGCACGGAAGAAGCGTTCGCCCAGGCGCGGCAGCAAGGCCTCGTCCACGCCCGGGCCGGCATCGTCGACCGCCAGCTGCAGGTGTCGCGACTGCCGGCGCAGGCTCACCGTGACCATGCCGCCGGCGGCATGCCTGAAGGCGTTGTCGAGCAGGTTGTCGAGCAGTTCGCGCAGCGACCAGGCGTCGGCGGCGACCCAGGCCGGCCCGTTGTCGGCATCGTCGTCGTCGTAGCCCAGATCGACTCCGGCCTGCAGCGCGTCGGGAATGCGCTCGGCCAGCGCCTGCGGCAGCCACGCGGCCAGGTCCAGCGGCAGCAGCGGGCGGATGCTCTCGCGCGGCGCCTGGGCGCGGGTCAGCGCCAGCAATTGGGTGGAGCTGCGGATCGCGCGGTCGGTCAGCTGGCGGATGTGCTGCAGCGCCTGCGCGGTGTCCTGCGGACGGGTGCTGGCCTGGGCGCGCTGCACGTGCATGCTCAGTCCGGCCAGCGGCGTGCGCAACTGGTGCGCGGCGTCGGCGACGAAGCGCTCCTGCAAGGCCATCAGCTGCTTGAGCCGGCCCAGCAGGCCGTCGATGGCCTGGGTCAGCGGCAGCACCTCGATCGGGATGTCGGGGCCGGACACCGGGCTCAGGTCGCGCTGGCTGTCGTCAAGCCGGCGCACCGCCGGTTGCAGCAGGCGCAGGCCCACGCGCACCCCATGCCAGACCAGCGCCAGCAGCGAGCAGGTCAGCAGCAGTTCGGTCGGCAGCATCAGCATCAGGATCTCGCGCGCGCGGCGGTGGCGGTCGTCCAGGGTCTCGGCCACCGAGATCGTCAGCCGGTCGTTGGCCTCCCAGGCCGACGGCACGATCAGGCTGGCCACGCGCACCGGGGTGCCGTCGGCCATGCGTTCGTCGCGCAGCACCACCCGGCCGAGCGCGGCCGGCGCGGCGTGCGCCGGGATCGGTTGCGCGCTGTTGCTGATCACGCCGTGGTCGCGGCTGCGTACCTCGAAGAACACCCGGCCGTCGCTGCTGTATTCGAGCAGGCGCCGCGCCTGCAGCGGCAGCGGCAGGCGCGCGCCGGCGTCGTTGACCGCCTTGGCCAGGCCCAGCGTGTCCTCCTTCAGGTCCATGTCGTGGACGTGATTGGAGTACTTGAGCATCAGCAGGTAGAACAGCGCCGAGACCACCAGCATCAGCAGCAGGGTCGGGATCAGCAGGAACGCCAGCAGGCGCCGGCGCAGGCTGGGATGGGCGGGGACTGCGCCCGCCGTCGCGGCTGCCACGGCCGCGCTCACGACGCGTGCGGGTCGTGGGCGGTGTCGGCGTCGGCGTCCGCGGTGCGGGATTCTTCCAGCAGGTAGCCCAGGCCGCGGATGGTGCGGATGCCGACCCCGGAGCCGTGCAGCTTGCGGCGCAGGCGGTGCATGGAGATGTCCAGGCCGTTGTCGGTGATCTCGTGCTGCCAGTCGCACAGCGCGTCGGTGAGCTGGCCGCGGCTGACCACGCGCCCGCTGCGCATCAGCAGCGTTTCCAGCAGCGCGAACTCGCGCGCGGTCAGTTCCAGCGGCTCGTCCTGCAGCCACACCCGGCGCCCGGCGAGGTTGATCCGCAGCTGGCCCAGGGCCAGCTCGGGGATGCCGCCGCTGCTGCGCCGGCGCAGCAGGGCGCGGGTGCGGGCCAGGAACTCGGACAGTTCGAACGGCTTGATCAGGTAGTCGTCGGCGCCCTGGTCGAGGGCGCGGATGCGGTCTTCCACGCCGTCGCGCGCGGTCACCACCAGCACCGCGACCTCGTCGCGGCGTTCGCGCACGCGCTGCAGCACCTGCAGGCCGTCGCGCCGCGGCAGGCCCAGGTCCAGCACCAGCAGGTGGTAGGACTCGGCGCTGAGCGCGCGCTCGGCGGCGGCGCCGTCGTTGACGTGGTCCACCACGTGCCCGCACTCGGCGAGCGAGTCGCGCAACGCAACGGCAATGGACGTATCGTCTTCGGCAACCAGGATGCGCATGGCGCGAGATGCTTGCAACGCGGATGTTGGAAAACCGTCGTAATCGGCGGTGGCGAGGCGATTACGATGGGATCCGTTTATGTAGCGACGGTGACCGTTGCGCGGCAACTGCGGCGCGGCCGGCGCCGAGCCGGCGCGGCCAGCGGGCGGCTCGGCCACGGCCGCGGTCCTTCCGCGGCGGCGCCTGCCGTTGCGCAAGCCGCCGCGCGTCGATGCGCGCACGCCGTTGAAACCGGGCCCACAAGCGCGCAAGCTCCCGATCTGCTTCGCGGCCAGGGGATTGGCAATGCGCGGGATGCTTTTCTGTCTGTTTGCAGGTGCGGCGGCGTGTCCCTCCGCGGCGGTCGCGCAGGCGACCACACGGCAATGCGGGGCAGTGGAGGAGGCGGGGCCGGCGTGCCTGCTGGCGCGCAAGCCGCTGCCGGCGTTGCCTGCCGGGGCGGTGTTCTGGCATCTCGATCGCTTTGCGTCGAAGGCGTCCGCAGACGCTGCCGCCGCCCCGACCAGCGTGGTGGTGGAGGCGTTCGGATCGGTCTGGCTATTCACCCTCGCGCAGGCCGCATGGCATTCAAAGGGCGGCGAGCACGTGTCCACGGTCGGTCCGCTCGCGGTGGCGCCGGCGTCGACCTATGCGGCCGACTATCTGCGCTCGATCTTCCTCCCGGGGACGACGGCGCCGTTGCATGTCCATTCCGGGCCGGAGGCCTTCTTCGCGGTCAGCGGCGACACCTGCCTGGAGACGCCGGCCGGCGTCCAGGTCGGGCGCGGGCCCGGCAACAGCCTGACGGTCGAGGCCGGACCGCCGATGCTGCTGATGGCGATCGGCACGGTGCCACGGCAAGGCTTTGCGCTCATCCTCCACGACGCCGACCGGCCAGCGACGACCTTGACCCAGGCCTGGCAGCCGCAAGGACTGTGCGCGCGGCAGCTTGCGGCGGATCGGAATCCTTAGCCCGCCCTCGATTGTCGGCCCGTGTCGGGAAATTCTGACGGCACGACACGGCATCGACCGATCGCGCCGGCACGTGGCCACAGGCATCCTGTGTCTGTCGGCAACGTCATCGCTCCCGCGCCAGGGATGCGCGCTTGCACGGAATCGAACGGATCTCGATTCGCCGGCCACCTGATTTCGTTCCCGCATGCGCCGACGGACCGGCGCGCGTGCATGCGAGCGGAGTGACACGGACGGAACGCACGACGCCCCGGCATGCCGGGGCGTCGTGCGTTTGGGTTTGGGTGCATGTTGCTTGGCCGCGCGCCTGCGCGGAATACCGGCCGAGCGGTGACGTTCGCGTGGCGCCGATGCAGAAATCGGCGTCGCCTGGACGCTGCTGCGGACTGTCGGTGCATCCGTTCCCGGGCCGTCCTCGACCTCGCGAGATCCGCCGGACCGCTGCTTCGTCAACCAGGCAGGATCGCCGCTAGCGCGGTCGCTTCGATCCTGCCGCCCGGCATCGCGGAGATCCGCTGCCGAGCCCTGCGGAAACGCCGCCGCCTGCAAATGCCGCCATCAGCATCCGCGGGCGCGACGAATCCCCAATCCCCAATCCCGGCCTACAACGCCCAATCCACGCGCATGCCGGCGACCAGCGCATTCGGCAGGTCGCGGGTCCGCGACGGGTCGTTGAACTGGTCCGGATGCACGATGTAGTGCAGGTTCGGCGCGATGCGCAGCTGCGGGGTGACCTGGATGCCGTAGCTCAGTTCCATCATGTACTGCGAGCTGTGCGGGGTGCCGCTGCCGCCGGCCGCGGCGCGCGCCAGGCGCAGGTCTTCCAGCGCGTCGTCGCTGTAGCGCTGCTGGGTGACGACGAAGGCGATGTTGTCCTGCTCGCGGCTGGCGAAGGTGCCGCGCTGGACCAGGCCCAGCTCCAGGAAGTGGTCTTCGATCAGCTGCCCGGAGGTGCCCTTGAGCACCGAGCCGAACAGCACCAGCCCGCGCGCGCTGTCGGCGTCGGGGCGGGTGACCTGCTGCTCGAAGCGGAAGAACGCGCCGGAGCGGCCGTTGCGGGTGGCGTAGTCCAGCCCGCTGAGCCGCGCCGGGTTGCCGTTGCGGTCGGTCAGCGGGTCGGTGTAGTCGGAGTTGTCCTGCCAGCCGCCCAGTTCGTACATCGCCGGGAAGCGCACGCTGGCCGCCTCGGTCTTGTAGCCGATCGCGTAGGGCACGATCACCCCGGTGCGGTCGCGGGTGCTCCAGTTCAGGCCGTGCTCGCCGTCCTCGGCCTGGGTCGGATTGACCTCGTAGGCGCCGACGTGCACGTACACGGTCGGGGTCACCCAGGCCTTGGCGTGCGCGGCCCAGCTGGACACCGGCCAGTAGGTGAAGTTGCTGGTGCGGAACACGAAGGTCGGGTTGCCGCAGGCCGAGTTGCCCTGGAAGTAGCCGCACAGGTCCGAGCCGAGGAAATGGATGTTGGCCACGCTGCGGCCGGCCTCCAGTTCCAGGCGGTCGTCGAACAGCTTCTGCGCGATGGTGAAGTTGGCCAGGCGCGTACCCTGGCCGCCGTAGATTTCCTGCACCGAGGTGCTGTTGCCGATGTCGCTGTTGGCCAGGTTGGTGCCGTGGCGGTTGATCGCATAGACCTTCAGCGTGGCGCCGTTCCAGCCCATCAGCCGCTGCAGGTCGACGTCGGTGCCGAGCATCAGCTGGCCGGCGTAGGCGCTGCCCTGTTCCTTGCCGCCGTCCAGCGAGACCGCGGCCTCGCCGGTGTAGGCGAGCTTTAGCTTGAACGCGTCGCTGGCGTCCTGGGCGTGGGCCAGCGGGGCGAGCGCGAGCGCCAGGGCGGTGAGCGACAGGCGCCGGGTGAGGGGGAGGGACATGGCAGAGACTCCTGGGGTGTGATGGAGGCCGGCGCGCCGCCGTGGGCGACGGGGGAGGGGACATCGCCCCCGGCAGCGCGTCGGCGCAGGACTTATTCGGCGACCGGCTTCTTCAGCACGCGCAGCGCCAGCGCGGTCAGCACGGTGCCGGCGAGCAGCGCGATCAGGTACATGCCCAGATGGGTCACCGCGTTGGGGATCGGCAGCACGAACACGCCGCCGTGCGGCACCTTCAGTTCGGCACCGGCCGCCATCGAGATCGCGCCGGCCAGCGCCGAGCCCAGCATCAGCGCCGGGATGGTGCGCAGCGGGTCGCGCGCCGCATACGGGATCGCGCCTTCGGTGACGAAGGCCAGGCCGAGCACGCCGGTGGCGGCGCTGGTGCCGCGCTCCTCGCGGGTGAAGCGGTTGCGGAACACCCAGGTCGCCAGCGCGATGCCCAGCGGCGGGGTCATGCCGGCGACCATCGCCGCGGCCATCGGCGTGTACACCTGGCTGGCGATCAGGCCGGTGGAGAACGCATAGGCGGCCTTGTTGACCGGCCCGCCCATGTCGAAGGCCATCATCGCGCCGAGCAGCAGGCCCAGCAGCACCGCGCTGCTGCCCTGCATGCCGCGCAGCCAGTCGGTGAGCCAGGCCAGCGCTTCGGCGACCGGCTGGCCGACCACGTACAGCATGGTCAGGCCGACCAGCAGGGTGCCCAGCACCGGCAGGATCAGCACCGGCTTGAGCCCTTCCAGCGTGCGCGGCAGCTTGATCGCGCGGTTCAGTGCGGCCACGCCGTAGCCGGCGATGAAGCCGGCGAAGATGCCGCCGATGAAGCCGGCGCCGAGGTTGGCCGCGACCATGCCGCCGATCATGCCGGGGGCGATGCCGGGGCGGTCGGCGATGGAGTAGGCGATGTAGCCGGCCAGCGCCGGCACCATCAGGGTGAAGCCGGCCTTGGCGCCGATCTGGAACAGCGACCAGGCCAGGGTGCCCTTGTGCGCGTCGTCGAAGGCGTAGATGCCGCCCAGCGCGAACGCCAGCGCGATCAGCAGGCCGCCGGCGGTGACGAACGGCAGCATGAACGACACGCCGGTCATCAGGTGCTTGTACGGACCGGCCGATTTGCCGCGTTCGCTGCTCGCGGTTGCGGCGCCGTTGCCGCTGGCCACGTGCACGCCGGCCTCGGCCAGCGCCTTGCGGATCAGTCCGGGACCGTCGTTGATCGCCGGCTTGGTGCCGCTCTTGAACAGGCGCTTGCCGCCGAAGCGGGACAGGTCCACTTCGCGGTCGGCGGCGATCAGCACCAGGTCGGCGTCGGCGATTTCGGCGTCGCTGAGCGTGTCCTGCGCGCCGACCGAGCCTTGCGTCTCGACCCGGATCTGGTGGCCCAGGGTCTTGGCCGCCTGCTGCAGGCCTTCGGCGGCCATGAAGGTGTGGGCGATGCCGGTGGGGCAGGAGGTCACGGCGACGATGCGCTTGGGACCGTCCGTCTGCGTGGCCGCGCCGGCGGTCGTTGCCGGCGCGGCAGCGGCCAGCAGCGGCGCGAGCACGCCGTCGGCGTCGTCGAGCACCGCATCCAGGCTGGCGCGCAGCGGCGCGGCGCCGGCGAAGCGCGCCGCATCGGCATCGCCGTCGCCGACCAGCAGCAGCGGATAGCCGCTGCCGGCCGCGGCCAGGTCCAGCGGCGCGATCACGCCCTGCGGCGTGCGCACCTCGGCGTGCACTACCGCGCCGCGTGCGCTGGCCGCATGGCGCAAGGCTTCGGCAGCGAGGACGGCTTCGGTGCTGCGCTCGCCGGCGACGATCACCACGAAGATAGGATTCATGCTTGCTCCCGATGGACGCAGGGGGACGCCGCGCGCGATGGCGGCGGCGTGCGGTTCGATGACATGCGGTTCGAACACATGCGGTTCGACGTGGGGTTCATTGCAGCGACTCGATGCGGACCGCGGCGGCGATGCCGTCGACCTGGTCGCGCGGCAGCCGGCGCGCGGCGCCGCTGCCGAGCGTGGCCACGGCGAAGGCGGTGGCCTGGCGCGCGCAGGTCGCCAGGTCGGCCTCGGCGAGCAGCGCCGCGACCAGGCCGGCGACCATCGCATCGCCGGCACCGACGCTGCTGCCGCCGGCCAGCTGCGGCGGCCGCGCCAGCAGCGCCTGCTCGCCGCGCACGAACAGCGCGCCGTCGGTGCCCAGCGACACCACCACCAGGGCGATGCCGCTGGCCAGCAGCGCGTGGGTGGCCGCCAATAGTTCGGCGGTCGCGCGCAACGGCGTGCCGGCCCAGTCCTCCAGTTCGTGGCGGTTTGGCTTGATCGCGAACGGCAGCTGCGCGCGCGGTGCGGCCAGCGCTTCGCGCAGCGGCGCGCCGCTGGTGTCCAGCAACACCCGCGCGCCGGCGGCGGCGGCCTGCGCCTGCAGCACGCGCCAGCTGTCGTCGGCCAGGCCGGCCGGCAGGCTGCCGGTCAGCACCACCGGCAGGCCCGGACGCAGCAGCGGGGCCAGGCGCGCGCCGACCGCGTGCAGCTCGGCCGCGGCCAGCGGCAGGCCGGGCAGGTTGATGTCGGTGGTGTCGCCGCTGTCGGCGGCGACCAGCTTGAGATTGGTGCGGGTGTCGCCGGGCACGCGCAGGCAGCGGTCGTCGATGCCGCGCGCGGCGAACAGGGTCTCGAACAGGTGCGCGTTGCCGGCACCGAGCACGCCGAGCGCGGCCGTGGCGACGCCGGCGTCGGCCAGGCAGGCGGCGACGTTGATGCCCTTGCCGCCGGCGATGGCGTGCGCGCTGCTGGCGCGATGCACCTGGCCGGGCTGCAGCCGCTCGATCGCCACGGTCAGGTCGATCGCCGGGTTCAGGCTGACGCTGACGGCCTGCACGCTCATGCGCCGGCTCCGTCCAGCGCGCGCACGTCGGCCGCGCTTTCGCAGTCCAGCGCCCGCTGCGCCAGCGCCTGCAGCGCATCCAGGCGGCTGCCGCGCAGGCGCGCCTTCACCGCCGGCACGTCGTTGGGGGTCATCGACAGTTCGTGCACGCCCAGCCCGGTCAGCAGCGCCGCGCCGAACGCATCGCCGGCCAGGCCGCCGCACACGCCGACCCAGCGCCCGTGGCGCGCGGCGCCTTCGACCGTGGTGCGGATCAGGCGCAGCACCGCCGGGTGCAGGCTGTCGGCCTCGGCGGCCAGGTCCGGGTTCTGCCGGTCGATCGCCAGCGTGTACTGGGTCAGGTCGTTGGTGCCGATCGAGAAGAAGTCGGCATGCCGCGCCAGCGCGTCGGCCTGGATCGCCGCCGCCGGCACTTCGATCATGATCCCCAGCGGCACCTCCGGCGCGTCCAGCTCGGCGCGCAGGCGTTCGCACTCGGCGCGCAGCGCGACGATCTCCGCCGCCGAGGTGATCATCGGGAACATGATCGCCAGCTTGGCGCCGTCCCTGGCCGCGCGGTACAGCGCGCGCAGCTGCGGTTGCAGCAGGTCGGCGCGGCGCAGCAGCAGGCGCGCGCCGCGCACGCCGAGGAACGGGTTGTCCTCGCGCGGCAGGTTCAGGTGCGCGACCTGCTTGTCGCCGCCGATGTCCAGCGCGCGCACGATCAGCGAACGCCCGTCCAGCGCCTTGGCCATCGCCATGTAGGTGTCGTACTGCTCGTCCTCGCTCGGCGTGCTGCCGCGCTCCAGGAACAGGAATTCGGTGCGCATCAGGCCGACGCTCTCGGCGCCCTGCGCCAGCGCCATCGGCACCTGCTCGGGCAGGTTGACGTTGGCGCCGATCTCCACGCGGTGGCCGTCCTGGGTCTGCGCCGGCTGGTTGCGCTGCTCGGCCTCGCGCTCGCGCAGCTGGCGTTGTTCCTCGATGTAGGCGCGGGCCGAGGCCAGGTCGTCCTCCGACGGCGCCAGGTACAGGCGGCCGCTGCTGCCGTCGACGATGACGGTGGCGCCGTCGTCCAGGTCGAGCAGGTCGGCACCGCCGGCGACCAGCGCCGGCAGGCCCAGGGTGCGCGACAGGATCGCGGTATGCGAGGTCGGCCCGCCCAGCGCGGTGGCCAGGCCGAGCACGCGGCTGGTGTCCAGGTGCGCGGTGTCCGACGGCGACAGGTCGCTGGCGAGCAGGATGCACGGACGGTCGGGCAGGTGCTCCAGGCTGCCGCTGGCCAGGCTCGGGTCGATCTGGGTCAGCACCCGACGGCCGACGTCGCGCAGGTCGCTGGCGCGTCCGGCCAGCACCGCATTGCCCAGCGCCGACAGTTTGTTGGCCATGCGCTCGACCGCCTGCTGCCAGGACCAGGCCACGCCGTGGCCTTCGACCATCAGCTGGCAGGCCAGGGTGATCAGGTCGGTGTCGTTGAGCAGTTCGGCCTGGGCGCGGAAGATCGCCGCATCGCCGGCACCGAGCCGGCGCCGGGTGTCGTCCTCGATCGCCTGCAGTTGCTGGCGGGTGCGCAGCAAGGCGTCGTGCAGCAGCGCGCCGCCGTCGCTGAGCGGCACCGGCGCGTCCGGCACCGGGCCGTCGTTGCCGGCCAGCTTGTGCACCACGCCGATCGCCAGCCCGGGGCTGGCGCCGATGCCGACGATGGCCGGTTGCGCCTGCGGCGGGGTCCAGCCGCTGACCGGGGCGGCACGGCGCTGCGCCGCGGCCTGCGCGTCGGCTTTCTCCTGTGCGGTGAGGCCGTCGATGACGCTGCGCAGCCGCGCCAGCGCGGCGGCGGCGTCCTGGCCTTCGGCCGAGATGGTCACCGTGTCGCCGGCATGCAGGCCCAGCTGCAGCAGCGACACCAGGTTCTTGGCATCGCCGGTCTGCTCGCCGGCGCGCACCTGGATCCTGGCGGCGAAACCGCGCGCGGTCTCCACCCAGCGCGTCGCGGGGCGCGCATGCAGGCCGGTGGGGTAGGCGACAGTCCATTCGAAGCGCTCGCCGAGATCGGCGACCGGAGCGCCGCTCGCCGCGATGGCCGGATCCTGGCTCAGCGCGTCGACGATCGCCTGCGGGTCGTCGCTGGCGAACAGCGCGTCCAGCCGCGGCTGGTCCTGGATCAGCCGGGTCAGGCGCCGCAGCAAGGTGATGTGGGTATCGGACTGCGCGGCGATGGCGACCACCAGATGGGTGGTCTGGCCGGGATTCCACTCCACGCCGTCGCGGATCTGCAGCACCGCGATGCCGTCGCGCTGGACCAGGTGGCGGTCCTCGCCGGTGCAGTGCGGGATCGCCACGCCGTGGCCGAGGAAGGTGTTGGCCAGGGCTTCGCGGCGCAGCATGCTGGCCGCGTAGGCGGGCGGCACGCAACCGGCGGCGACCAGCAGCTGCGCGGCCTGGGCGATGGCGTCGGCCTTGTCGCGGACCTGGACGTTGACGCGGACCAGTTCGCTGGCGACCAATACGGGGGGATTCGTCTGGGTCACGCGGGGCATCCTTCGAGGGCCTGGGGCGGCGAGTGGGCGCAGTGTGGGAACGTTCCCACTGCCGCGTCAATGTGCACTGCACAATTTATTCGGGAAAACCCGGTGCTACTATCGAATTTGGCCACTTGGAAGGGGGTTGCAGTGGGAATTTTGCGGGAACGTTGCCAGTGACGGTCAGCATCCATGACGTGGCGCGGGTGGCCGGGGTCTCGACTTCGACCGTATCGCGGGCGCTGGGCCAGGGCCCGGTCAGCGAGGATGTGCGGGCGCGGGTCGAGGCGGCGGTGCGCGAGACCGGCTACCGGCCGAACCTGATGGCGCGGCGGCTGCGTTCGCAGCATTCGGGGATCGTCGGGCTGATCGTGGCCGACATCCGCAACCCGTTCTTCACTGCGGCGATCGGCGCGGTCGAGGAGGTGGCCTACCGCGCCGGGATGCGGGTGATCCTGTGCAACACCGACGAGGATCCGCAGCGCGAGGCGCTGTACCTGCAGCTGATGCAGGAAGAACGGGTCAGCGGCCTGATCTTCGCGCCGACCCGCACCACCCAGAGCCAGTTGCCGAAGTTGAACTTCGACTATCCGGTGGTGCTGCTCGACCGTGCCGGCAAGGCCGGCGTGCACGACAGCGTGGTGCTGGACAATGCCGCGGCGATGGCGAGCTTGATCGAGCACCTGGCCGAGCGCGGCTTGCGCCGCATCGGCGGGCTGTTCGGCAAGACCAGCAGCACCGCCGCCGAGCGCCGCGACGGCTATCTGGCGGCGATGCAGGCGCACGGCCTGGCGCCGAGCTACCGCGAGGTGGCGCCTAGCGCGGAGGCGGCAACCGCCGAGGTGCAGGCGTGGCTGGCGCAACCCGAGCGTCCGGAGGCGCTGGTGGCCAGCAACAGCCTGTTGCTGATGGGCGCGCTGAAGGCCGCGCGCGGCGCCGGCCTGCGCATTCCGCAGGACCTGGCGCTGGCCGGCTTCGACAACGAGAGCTGGACCGACCTGGTCGAGCCGGGCATCACCGTGATCGAACAGCCGGTGGAGGACATGGGCCGCACCGCGATGTCATTGCTGCTGGAACGGCTGAATGCGCCGACCCTGCCGATGCGCAAGGTGGTGCTGAGCGGACGCTGCATCGTGCGCGGGTCCAGCCTGCGCTGAGGGCATGGCGTCGCAGGGGGAGCCGAGGGACGGACGCTGGCGCGGTAGCCCGAGCGTCGGCGAGCGCGCCGCAGCGCGATGCCCGATGCGTGAGTCTGGAATCGCCGGCGCTGTGACGCCGGCGGTGTGTCTGCCTACTCGCTGCCGTCCGGCCGCGGGTAGTCGTGTTCCGGATCGGCGTGGTCGCGTTCGGGGTCGCTGTCCGGCTGGTCGCGGTCCTTCCACTTCGCCGCGTCGTTGCGCAGCTTGTCGGGCGTGTGGCCGCGCTGCTGCGGACTGTCCGCGTTCTCGCGATTGGGTGGGTTGGACATGGGCGTGCCTCCAGGGTCAGGCGGGGACAGGGGCAGGATCTGGCTGGGTATCGCGCCGCTCGGAACCGTCGAGCCTGGCCCAGCAGGCCAGCACGAAGGCTTCGGCATCGTTCCAGGCGATGCGCGGCCACGGATGTTCGGCGTCGTAGCGCTGGCGCAGGCGCTGCATGCGCACCTCGTTGGACTCGCGCGGCAGCTGCAGAAACACATCGCAGGCCATCTTGATCAGACGCGCATGCTCGCTGAAGGACTGCGGCCCCAGCTTGCCTTCCCCGTGCAGCACCTTCCAATGCGCCAGTTCGGCTTCGACATCCACGAGCAGGCACGGAGCGTGGCTCACGGCAGGATCTCCTGTAGTAGTAATGAGGGGGTTGTTCTGGGAACTGCGGGGAGGCGCTTGGCCAGACTAGGGCGTAAGGCGTAAACGCCAGGTCACATCGGCGTCGCGGCCGTGGCAAGAACCGCGACAGGCTGGCGAGACGGTGTGTGCGATGGGCCAATGATAGGCACGTCGTACGTGAAGGCAGTGCCCGCTTGGAGCGTGCCGCCGCGCCGCTTACCATGGCCGTGGGTCCGCGCCGCGGACATCCGCACTTCCGCGACCACCCGCATCGACGGCGCACGCCGCCGCTGCGCCCTGAAAGGAACGGCATGCCCGTCGATATCGTGTTCGATCCCGCGCAACTGCGCATCGCCGTCATCGGCCTGGGTTATGTCGGCCTGCCGCTGGCGGTGGCGTTCGGCGCGCGCTACGACACGCTCGGCTACGACATCGACGCGCAGCGCGTGGCGCAGTTGCGCGACGGCCACGACCAGACCCTGGAAATGGAACCGGACGAACTGCGTGCCGGCGTGCACCTGCGCTACAGCGACGATGCCGCCGCGCTGCGCGACCGCAACGTCTATGTCGTCACCGTGCCGACCCCGATCGACGCCTACGAGCAGCCCGACCTGCAGCCGTTGCGCCAGGCCAGCGAACTGCTCGCCGGCGTGCTCAAGCGTGGCGACCTGGTGATCTACGAGTCCACGGTGTATCCGGGCACCACCGAAGAGGTGTGCGTGCCGTTGCTGGAACAAGGCTCGGGCCTGCGTTTCAACGAGGACTTCCACTGCGGCTACAGCCCGGAGCGGGTCAACCCGGGCGACCGCCAGCGGCGCCTGGCCGACATCCGCAAGATCACCTCCGGCTCAAGCGCCGCGGCCGCCGAGGCGGTCGATGCGCTGTACGCGAGCATCATCGACGCCGGCACCTGGCGCGCGCCGTCGATCCGCGTGGCCGAGGCGGCGAAGGTGGTCGAGAACATCCAGCGCGACGTCAACATCGCCTTGGTCAACGAGCTGGCGCTGATCTTCGACCGCCTCGGCATCGATACCCAGGACGTGCTGGAAGCGGCCGGCACCAAGTGGAACTTCCTGCCGTTCCGTCCCGGGCTGGTCGGCGGCCACTGCATCGGCGTGGATCCGTACTACCTGCTGCACAAGTCCGAGAGCATGGGCTACCACCCGGACCTGATCCACACCGCGCGCCAGGTCAACAACCGGGTCGGCGCGCACGTCGCCGCGCGGGTGCAGGCGCTGCTGGCGGACAAGGGCGTGGCCATGGCCGCGGCCACGATCCTGGTGCTCGGCGTCACCTTCAAGGAAAACTGCCCGGACCTGCGCAACAGCCGCGCGCTGGAGCTGGTGCAGGCGCTGGCCGCCAGCGGCGCGCGGGTCGATGCCTGCGACCCGTGGGCCGAGCCGCAGCTGGCGCGCGAACATGGCGGCGTGGAACTGCTGCCGGCGCCGGTCGCCGGCCGCTACGACGCGGTGGTGCTGGCGGTGGCGCACGACGAATACCGCGGCTTCGATGCCGCGCGGATTCGCGCGCTGGGCACGCCGAACCTGGTGGTCTACGACGTCAAGTCGGTGTGGCCGCGCGAGGCGGTGGACGACCGGCTGTAGCCGAAAGCGCCGCACGCTGTGCACCACCAAGCTGTACGCCGCCCAAGCGGGCGGTAGGCCGCGCCAGCGCCATTGCCGGCCTGCACCGCCTAC
The DNA here is from genome assembly GCF_013410075.1 of Xanthomonas sp. JAI131. Classification (NCBI taxonomy): domain Bacteria; kingdom Pseudomonadati; phylum Pseudomonadota; class Gammaproteobacteria; order Lysobacterales; family Lysobacteraceae; genus Xanthomonas; species Xanthomonas sp. JAI131. The sequence goes on from NZ_JACCCN010000001.1 coordinate 570,040, forward strand.
ACTCGCTGCCTTCCGAATCTCGCGAGGAACGCGATGCACCGCTACCTAGCCTATGTCGCCAGCTGCGTGCTGCTGGCGCTGTCCATCGCCCTGTGCGCGATCTGGCCGCTGTGGGGCTGGGGCGTGGCCGCCTTCGCGGTCCTGGCCCTGCTGGGCACCTGGGACCTGCTGCAGACGCGCAGCACGCTGCGCCGCAACTATCCGATCCTGGCGCATTTCCGCTATGGGCTGGAATCGGTCGGCCCGGAGATGCGCCAGTATTTCCTGCAGAGCGACATCGAGGAGGCGCCGTTCTCGCGCCAGCAGCGCGCCCTGGTCTACCAGCGCGCCAAGAACGTCATGGACGTGGTGCCGTTCGGCACCCTGCGCAGCGCCTACGCCACCGACTACGAGTGGATCAACCACTCGCTGGCGACCAGCGAGATCACCCATCACGATTTCCGCGTCACCATCGGCGCCGGCTGCGCGCAGCCGTACTCGGCCAGCGTGTTCAACATCTCGGCGATGAGCTTCGGCGCGCTGTCGGCCAACGCCATCCGCGCGCTCAACGAGGGCGCGCGTCGCGGCGGCTTCTACCACGACACCGGCGAAGGCTCGATCTCGCCGTATCACCGCGAATGCGGCGGCGACCTGGTGTGGGAGATCGGCTCGGGCTACTTCGGCTGTCGCGATGCGGACGGGCGCTTCAGCGAGGAGCGTTTCGTCGCCAACGCCACGCTGGCGCAGGTGAAGATGATCGAGGTCAAGCTGTCGCAGGGCGCCAAGCCCGGCCACGGCGGGGTGCTGCCGGCGGCCAAGGTCAGCGCCGAGATCGCCGCCACCCGCGGCGTGGCGATGGGCCAGGACTGCGTGTCGCCGTCGCGGCATTCGGCGTTCTCCACGCCGCTGCAACTGCTGCAGTTCGTGGCCCGGCTGCGCGAGTTGTCCGGCGGCAAGCCGAGCGGCTTCAAGCTGGCGATCGGGCATCCGTGGGAGTGGTTCGCGATCGCCAAGGCGATGCAGGAAAGCGGGCTGTACCCGGATTTCATCGTCATCGACGGCGCCGAGGGCGGCACCGGCGCGGCGCCGGCCGAGTTCATCGACCATGTCGGCGTGCCGATGCACGAGGCGCTGCTGCTGGTGCACAACACCCTGGTCGGGCTGGACATCCGCGACCGGATCAAGCTCGGCGCGGCCGGCAAGATCACCAGCGCGTTCGACATCGCGCGCACCCTGGCGCTGGGCGCGGACTGGTGCAACGCCGGGCGCGGCTTCATGTTCGCGCTGGGCTGCATCCAGTCGCTGAGCTGCCACAGCGACCGCTGCCCGACCGGCATCGCCACCCAGGACCAGCGCCGCTGGAAGCACCTGGATCCCACCGACAAGGCGGTGCGGGTGGAGCACTACCACGCCAACACCCTGCGCGCGCTGCGCGAACTGCTCAGCGCCGCCGGCCTGGCGGATCCGTCGCAACTGGGGCCGGAGCACATCCTGCGGCGCATCTCGCAGGTCGAGATCCGTTCGCTGGCCTCGCTGTACCGCTATCTGGAACCGGGCGAACTGCTGCGCGACGGCGTGCCCGACCACGCGGTGTTCCAGGAGTACTGGGCCGATGCGCGCAGCGATTCGTTCCAGCCGCCGGCGCGGATCCGCAGCCTGCGCGACAGCAAGTCGCGATGAGTGCCGCCGCGCCTCCGTCGGGCGCCGTCGCCTTGCGCGCGGCGCGGCACGCCGACATCGCCGCGATGTGGGCGCTGCGCACCCGCTGCGTGCGCCAGGTGTGCAGCACGCACTATCCGCCCGAGGTCATCGCGGCCTGGGCGTCGGCACCGGCGCCGGCGACGTATCCGCAGCTGATCGCCAGCGGCGGCGCGGTGCTCGCCGAGGACGCCGGCGGTCGCCTGCTCGGCTTCGGCGTGGCCGATCTGGCCGGCAGCGAGATCGACGGCCTGTTCGTCGATCCCGACGTGCGCGGCAGCGGACTGGGGCGACGCCTGCTGCAGGCGCTCGAAGCCAAACTGGTGCCCGGCGCGCGCATCCACCTGGCCGCCGCACTCAACGCGGTCGCGTTCTATCGGGCCCAGGGCTACGCGGTGCTGCAGCAGGGCAGCTATGCGCATCCCAGCGGCATCGCGCTGGCCTGCGTGTACATGGAAAAGCACCACGCACAGACGCAGGCAGGCACGCCGCAAGCCGCCGTCTAGCGGCGCCTGCGGCGGCTGCCTGGAGCGGCGCGGCGGCCGGCCCGGGGCGTGACGCCCCCGGCCACCCCGCTGCGCAGGCACTGCTTGCGCCGCAGCACGTCACCTGCCGCGACACCCGCGCTGCGCGCCGAATGCGTGGTGCACGTCGCCAACCGCGATCGTGCGACTGCCATCGTCGCCCGCGGCCAGTTATCGTGACCGGCTCCCCATCCCGCTTGCCGCGCATGCCCCAGCGACCGCCCCTCGGCTTCATTCCCGCGCCGTTGCCCGCCGACGAACTGGAGCGGCTGCGCGCGGTGGCCGAACTGGGCATGCTGGACACGCCGCCGGAGCCGGTATTCGACGACCTGATCTGGCTGGCCAGCCAACTGTGCGACGTGCCGATCGCCTTGGTCACGCTGATCGACGAACACCGCCAGTGGTTCAAGGCCAGCCGCGGCCTGAATGTTTCAGAGACGCCGCGCGAGCTGGCGTTCTGCGCGCATGCGCTGCTGTCGCCGCAACTGCTGGAGGTGCCGGATGCGCTGCAGGATCCGCGCTTCGCCGGCAACCCGCTGGTGCAGGGGGCGCCGCATATCCGTTTTTACGCGGGCATGCCGCTGCGCGGCAGCGGCGGCCATCTCTACGGCAGCCTGGGCGTGATCGACACCATGCCGCGGCAGCTGGGCACGGCACAGCGCGAGGGGCTGCGGCGCCTGGCCGCGCAGGTGACGATGCAGCTGGAGGCGCGCCGCGACGCGCGCATCGCCCAGACCCAGGCGCAGATGCTGAGCCTGCTGCTGGAAACGGTGCCCGACGCGGTCGTGTCGTGTTCCGCCGACGGCACGCTGTCCCAGTTCAACCGGGTCGCGCGCGCCTGGCACGGCACCGATCCGCGTGCGTTGCCGCCGGCGCAGTGGGCGCAGTATTTCGATCTGTTCGACGCGGACGGCCAGCGCCTGCTCGAGCGCGAACGGATCCCGCTGTTCCGCGCCTGGCGCGGCGAATCGGTGCGCGATGCGGAAATCGTCGTCGCCGCCGCCGGACAGCCGCCGCGCAGCGTGCTGTGCAGCGCCGAGCGGCTGCACGACGCCGACGGCCACGCGCTGGGCGCGGTCTGCGTGATGCGCGACGTCACCGTCGAGCGCCAGGCCACGCGTGCCGCGCTGCTGGCCGGACAGCGCTTCTCCGGCGCGTTCTCGGCGGCGGCGCACGGCATGGCGCTGGTGTCGCTGCAAGGCGGCTGGCTCGAGGTCAACGACGCCCTGTGCGCGATGCTCGGCTACGATCGCGATGCGCTGCTGGCGCTGGATTTCCGCCAGCTCAGCCATCCGCAGGATGTCGCCCCGGACCTGGCGCTGGCGGCCGAACTGGTGGCCGGGCAACGTAGCGGCTACCACCTCGACAAGCGCTACCTGCGCCGCGACGGCGCCACGCTGTGGACGCGCCAGGCGGTATCGCTGGTGCGCGACGAACACGAGCGGCCACTGCATTTCGTGGCGCAGATCCAGGACGTCACCGAGCAGCACCTGGCCGAGGCGCGCCTGCGCCAGAGCGAATCGCAGCTGCGCACCATCGCCGACAACGCGCCGACCCTGATCGCCTACGTCGACAGCCAATTGTGCTATCAGTTCGTCAACAAGCCCTATGCGGACTGGTTCGCGCTGGCGCCGGCGGCGATCGTCGGCCGGCGCATGCCGGAGCTGCTGGATGCCGAGCACATGGACAGGATCCGGACGCATCTGCAGCGGGTGCTGGACGGCGAGGCGCAGCACTTCGATACGGAATTGCGCGACGCGGCCGGCGAACTGCGGGTCATGCACTCCAGCTACGTGCCCGACGACTCCATGGTGCCGGCGCGCCCCGGCTTCCACATCATGATCAGCGACATCACCGGGCAGACGCGACTGGCGCGGCTGATGGAAGCGCGCGCGCTGCGCGACGAACTGACCGGGCTGCCGAACCGCATGGCGTGGAACGAGACCCTGCGCCGGACCCTGGCCCAGCCCGGCCGCCGCGGTGCCGACCAGGTGGCGGTGATGTTCCTGGACCTCAACGATTTCAAGACGGTCAACGACCGGTTCGGCCATCACGCCGGCGACGCGGTGCTGGTGCATTTCGCGCGATTGCTCAAGACCTGCCTGCGCGAGGAGGACTTCATCGCGCGCCTGGGCGGCGACGAGTTCGTGGTGCTGCTGGACCAGTTGGCCGACGCCCGCAGCGAAGCGCACGCGGCGGCGGCGCGGGTGCTGGCCGCTGCGCGCGACGGTTGCGTGGTCGACGGGCAGCGCCTGCCGTTGCAGCCCAGCATCGGCATCGCGCTGCAGACCGGCCCGGAATTCGACCCGGTCCTGCTGATCCAGCGTGCCGACGAGGCCATGTACAGCGCCAAGCGCGATCCGCAGCGACGCGTGCAGATCGCCGATCTCTGATCCGCGGCGGCGCGATGGGGGCGGGCACGGCGACCCGATCGGCGTGCGGGGGGCGCCATTGTTCGCGCGCTTGTCGGTCTTCGTGCCTGTCTGCCGCGGACGCGCCCGAGCACGGCGCGGGCCTTCCCGTCGCATTCGCGCGCCTCAGCGTACGCTGTCGGCCGGCACCCGGCGGAACGGCGCATGAAAGCTTCCGGCGTCGATCGTGCCCAGGTCGGCCTGGCCGGCGTCGAAGCGGATCACGATGTCCTGCGCGCTGAGGAAGAACGCATGCTCCGACGAGGGAATCAGCGGGTAGGCCTGATCCTTGCGCAGTTCGACCTGCAGGCCGCCAGCCCCTTCGCGGATGTCGAACGTGCCCAACTCTGGAATGGCGAAGCGGCCCACGAAGCGGCGCAGCACGGCGATGTCCACGCTGGCGGCCTGGCGCTGGATCGGCCGGAAGTCGGGCCAGTCGTAGGCTGCGGCGACGGCGCGGACGATTTCCAGGCCCAACTGGTAGCCCTGGTCGCCGTTGCTCAGCACCACCGCGCCGTCGCAGCGGTCGGGATAGACGACCAGGGTGGCCTTGTAGCCGGCATTGGAACCATCGTGATAGGCGTAGCGGCGCGCGCCGTGCCCGCCGATCTGCAGTCCCAGCCCGTAGTCGCCGCGCACCGGGGTCAGCATGCCGCGCACGCTGGCCGCGGACAGCACGCGGCCATGTCCGGCGCTGGCCGCGCACAGCTCCAGCGCATAGCGCGCCAGGTCCTCGGCATTGCTCCACAGCCCTGCGGCGGCCAGTTCCGGATAGACATGCGCGCCGCCTGCGATGGGCTGGCCCATGGCGTCGTGCGGTTGCGCCGCCTTGGCCAGCACCGCCGCCGGCAAGGGTTGCGTATAGCCGCTGGCCTCCATGCGCAGCGGCGCCAGCACGCTGTCGCGGAGCAGGTCGGGGAACGGCTTGCCGCCGACGTCGATCAGCAACTGCTGCATGACCGTATAGCCGCCTCCCGAATAGCGGTAGCGTTCGCCGACCGGCGCATCCACCACCACCGGCGCCGAGTTGGCCGGCGCCTGGCCGTCGAGCACCTGCTGCAGGGTCGGGACCGCCGCGCCCTGGGCATAGCCGTCGAAGCCGTGCACGCTGGTGCCGGCGCTGTGCTACAGCAGTTGCCGCAGCGTGACCGGGTGATCGCGGGTGTAGACGGAGTCGGGCAGCTTCCAGGTCTTCAGCAGCGCATTGACCGGCGCATCCAGCGCCAGGCGCTTGTCCTGGACCAGCTTCAAGGCCGCCATCGCCGCGACCGGCTTGCTCACCGAGCCGGCCTGGAACAGGGTCCTGGCGTCGACCGGGGCGCCGTCGGCGGCGGTGACGCCGTACCCCTTGGCCCAGTCGACGCGGCCGCCGTGGATCACCGCGATCGACACGCCCGGCACGTGCAAGGCGTCCATCTGCTCGCGCAGCGACAGCGTCGTGGTGGCCTGGTCCTGCACCACGACGGCCGGCAACAGGCCGGTTTCCACCCGCCGCATCTGCGCGGAGGACGCCGGCGGCGCGGCGCCGGCGATGTCGCAGCTCACCACACCGAGTGCGAGAAGGGTCAACAGGCGCATGCGTGCTCCGGGTCGATGGCGCCGTTGCGGCGGCCACCGCATGGATATGCCACGCCGCGGCATGGCCGACAGGCCCGAAGGTCATTGGCCGTTCCGGCGCCCCTTGCGGCCGATGCCGCTCAGCCCGTCGTCCGTTGCAGCCAGGCCACCGCGCCACGCCCGGCGCGCAGGCCGCTGGCGAAGCAGGCGCTGAGCAGGTAGCCGCCGGTTGGCGCTTCCCAGTCGAGCATTTCGCCGGCGCAGAAGGTGCCGGGCAGGGCATGCAGCATCAGTGCCGGGTCCAGCGCTTCCAGGCGCACGCCGCCGGCGCTGCTGATCGCCTCGGCCAGCGGACGCGGGCGCAGCAGGGTCAGCGGCAGCCGTTTCAGTGTGGCCGCCGCACGCGCCGGATCGTCGCCGGCCTGCTTGCCCAGGATCTCGAACAGCAGCGCCGCCTTGACCCCGTCGATGCCGGCCTGGCGCCGCAGGTGCTCGCCGAAGCTGCGCCCGCCGCGCGGCTTGCCCAGTTCGGCCTGCAGCCGCGCCAGCTCGCGCCCCGGCGCCAGGTCCAGCCACAGCGTGGTCGCGCCGTGCGCGGCGATGGCCTCGCGCAGCTCCGCCGACAGCGCATAGACCAGGCTGCCTTCGATGCCGTGCTCGCCGACCACGCATTCGCCCTGCAGCGCGTGTTCGCATCCCTGCGCATCGCGCCAGTGCGCGATCACCGGTTTCAGCGGCGCGCCGGCATGGCGCTCGCGGAAATGCGCGCTCCAGTCGATATCGAAGCCGCAGTTGGCCGGCCGCAGCGGCGCGAGGTCGACGCCGCGCACGCGCAGCGTCTCCTGCCAGGCGCCGTCGGAGCCGAGCTGCGGCCAGCTGCCGCCACCCAGCGCCAGCACGCAGGCATCGGCATGCACCAGGCGCTCGCCGTCGGCGCCGGCGAAGCGCAGCGCGCCGGCGCTGTCCCAGCCCAGCCAGCGATGCTGCACGTGGAAGCGCACTCCGGCGTCCTTCAGCCGCCGCACCCAGCCGCGCAGCAGCGGCGCGGCCTTGCGGTCCAGCGGGAACACGCGGCCGGAACTGCCGACGTAGGTCTCCACGCCCTGCGCCTGCGCCCAGGCGCGCAGCGCGTCTGCGTCGAAGTCGGCCAGCCATTCGCCGACCTGCGCGGCACGCTCCCGGTAGCGCGACACGAACAGCGCGAACGGATCGGAGTGGGTCAGGTTGAGCCCGCCCTTGCCGGCGATCAGGAACTTGCGCCCGACCGAGCCCTTGCCCTCGTACACGTCGACCTCGGCACCGGCCGCGCGTGCGGTCTCGGCGGCGATCAGCCCGGCGGGGCCGCCGCCGACGATGGCGATGCGGCCGCGCACGGCGGCGGCGAGCTTGCTGGCGGACATCGGTGGCAGCGGCTCAACGCGGCTTGACGTCGAGCAGTTCCACCTCGAACACCAGCGAGGCGTTCGGCGGAATCACCCCGCCGGCGCCGCTGGCGCCGTAGCCGTATTCCGAGGGGATCATCAGCTTGCGCTTGCCGCCCACGCGCATGCCGGCCACGCCTTCGTCCCAGCCGCGAATCACCTGGCCGCCGCCAAGAGTGAAGCTGAAAGGCTGGCCGTGGTCGGCCGAGGCGTCGAACTTTTCGCCATGCTGGTCCTTGGCGGCCTCGTCGTACAGCCAGCCGGTGTAGTGCACGGTCACCTGGTTGCCGGGCCGCGCCTCGGCGCCGCTGCCGACCTGCTCGTCGATCATCTGGAACGTGGCGATGCTGCCGCCCGGCGGCGGACCCGGCGGCGTGCAGCCGCTCAACAGCCAGGCCGGCAACGACAGACTCAACAGCAACAGGGCACGGCGCATGCGGTCATCCATGGGCGAACAGGGCGTGCAAGGGTAGCGCATCGCCGCAGCGGCTATCATCGGCGCATGGCCAAACTGCTGCTCAACCTGCGCCACGTGCCCGACGACGAACTCGCCGAGGTGCGGGCACTGCTCGATGCCGCGCGCATCGACTACTACGAGACCCGCCCCGGCACCTTCGGCATTTCCGCCGGCGGCGTGTGGCTGCGCGAGGACGCCGAGCAGGCGCGGGCCAAGGCGCTGCTGGCCGACTACCAGGCGCAGCGCGGCGAACGCGCCCGCGCCGAGCGTGCCGCGGCGCTGCGCGACGGCAGCGCCGAGACCTTCGCCACGCTGCTGCGGCGGCGCCCGCTGTTCGTGCTGGCGACGCTGCTGGGCATGCTGCTGATCGCCTCGCTGGTGCTGCTGCCGTTCTTCCTGTTGCGCGGCTGAAGCCAGCCGGCACGATTGGCAGGGGCGCGGCGACCGGCGTGATGTGGCTGGGCGTGTCCCGGAAGGATCGTCGTTCGGCGACTCAGGTGGCGCATGGGGCCTCGTTGCTCCCTTGCCCTCGCGCATGAGCGCGGCGACGCCGTCGCCATCGCCCTCGCGCTGCCAGCCCCGGCTGCACGCCGCGCGCTAAAATGCGCGGATGATCGCCAATACCGCCGCCTACCATTTCGTCGCCATCGCCGATCCCGACGCGCTCGCCGCGCGGTTGCAGGACTGGGCGCAGGCCGGCGCGTTGCGCGGCACCATCCTGGTCGCGGGCGAGGGCATCAACCTGTTCCTGGCCGGCGCGCCGGAGGCGATCGACGACTTCTACGCGCAACTGCGTGCCGACCCGCGCTTCGCCGCCCTGCGGGTCAAGACCAGCCTCAGCGCGCAGCAGCCGTTCGCGCGGCTGAAGACCAAGGTCAAGCCGGAGATCATCAGTTTCCGCCGCGATGCCGCCTCGCCGCTGGCCGCCGAACGCGCCCCGGCGGTGGCGCCGGCCACGCTGCAGCGCTGGCTGCGCCAGGGCCACGACGACAGCGGCCGCCGCGTGGTGCTGCTGGACACGCGCAACGCCCAGGAAGTGGAGTACGGCACCTTCGCCGGCGCGCTGACCCTGCCGATCGTCAAGTTCACCGAGCTGCCCGAGGCGCTGGCGCCGCATCGCGCCGAGCTGGCCGACGCCACCGTGGTCAGCTTCTGCACCGGCGGCATCCGCTGCGAGAAGGCGGCGCTGTGGATGCGCGCCGACGGCATGCACAACGTGCTGCAGCTGGACGGCGGCATCCTCGGCTATTTCGAGGAAGTGGGCGGCGAGGGCTACGCCGGCCGCTGCTTCGTGTTCGACGAACGCGTGGCGCTGGACCCGCAGCTGCGGCCGCTGGTGGATGTTGCTGAGGTGGGGATTGGGGAGTCGGGATTGGGGATTGGCCAAAGCGGGCTGCCCCGCAACTGACCGAAACTTGCGGTCTGCAAGTGGGTTTCGGCTCGCTGCATGCCGCGTCCCCTCAGAGCATCAAAAAATGCTCCAGCGAATCCCAAATCCCCAAACACGAATCCCGAAAAAAAATGGCTTGGAAAGCGTCCGAGCCGTACGCTGTTCGCCAGAGGTGCTAGTCAGTGGCGCGATGGCGCACTCGGTCCCTCAGGTCAGGCAACAGCCGCTTTAACGAATCCCCAATCCCGACTCCCCAATCCCACCGCCGTCAGGCGTACTGCATCTTGCGCGTCATCCCGCCATCGACCACGAAGTCCTGGCCCGTGACGAACCCGGCATCGTTCGACAGCAGGTACACCGCCAGCGCGCCGATATCCTGCGGCGTGCCGACCCGCCCGGCCGGATGCTGCGCATGGTCCTGCCGCGACAGCGCCGGCTTGCGCCGCGCACTGGGCTTGCGCCAGGCATCGGTGGCGATCCAGCCCGGGCTGATGCAGTTGACCCGCACCGCCGGCCCGGCGCTGATCGCCAGCGCATGGGTGAAGGCCAGCAGGCCGCCTTTCGCCGCCGCATAGGCTTCGCTGTCGGGTTCGGACTGGTGGGCGCGGGTCGAGGCGATATTGACGATCGCGCCGCCGCCGGCGCTGGCGCGCAGTGCCGGCAGCGCGTGCTTGCTGCACAGGAAGGCGCCGCCCAGGCTCGCGCCCAGGCGCCGGTTCCATTCGCGCAGCGCCAGGCGCTCCAGCGGGCCGCTGTGCGGATCGGCGACGCCGGCATTGTTGACCAGGCCGTCGATGCGGCCGAACCGCACAAGCGCGGCATCGACGAAACGGCGCACGCTGGCCTCGGCGGCCACGTCCAGGCGCCGGAACAGCACCAGGTCGCCGGCATCGAGTTCGGCGACGCAGGCGCGCCCGGCCTCGGCGTCCAGATCGCCGAACGCGACCCGGCCGCCGGCGCCCAGCACCGCCTGTACCACGCCGCGGCCGATTCCTTGCGCGCCGCCGGTGACCAGCACCACGCGGTCGCGCAGCGGCAGGGCGGGAGTGGTGGAGACTGGTGGGATCAGGGGCATGGCGCACACCGGGCAGGGCGGGAGTGCAAGCGTAGCCAGGCGGTCGTGCAGTCGGCGTTGCCGTCGCGCGGCCGCGCGTGGGTGTCGAAAGACAGCGGGGCGCCCCTTCGGGGCACCTTTCCCCGAAAAGGGGCCATGGTCCCGGAGGGAGAAGGGAGCGCTCGCTTGCTTGAGCCCCTCTCCCCCGGGAGAGGGGTTGGGGTGAGGGTACGGCCGCACGCGAACCAGCCATGCCGCCACCGCAAATCAGCGTTCCGGCGCCGGCCGCTGCAATCGGCGCGTCCGTCCCCATTTCCACTGCATCGCTTTGCAGGAACCCGCTCTCCATGATGCCGATCTCCATCCTCGATCTCGCCCCGGTCTGCGAAGGCAGCGACACCACCCAGGCCTTCGCCAACATGCTGGACCTGGCGCAGCACGCCGAGCGTTGGGGCTATCATCGCTACTGGCTGGCCGAGCACCACAACATGCCCGGCATCGCCAGCGCCGCCACCGCGGTGCTGATCGGGCATGTGGCCGGCGGCACGCGCCGGATCCGGGTCGGCGCCGGCGGCATCATGCTGCCCAACCACGCGCCGCTGCAGGTGGCCGAGCAGTTCGGCACGCTGGCCTCGCTGTATCCGGGGCGCATCGACCTGGGCCTGGGCCGCGCGCCCGGCACCGACCAGCCCACCGCGCGCGCCTTGCGCCGCTATTTCGACAGCGCCGACCAGTTCCCGCAGGACGTCGCCGAGCTGCTGCGCTATTTCGAGCCGGCCGAACCCGGCCAGCTGGTGCGCGCGGTGCCGGGTGCCGGCATCGAGGTGCCGGTGTGGCTGCTCGGCTCCAGCCTGTTCAGCGCGCGCCTGGCGGCGGCGCTGGGACTGCCGTTCGCGTTCGCCTCGCACTTCGCACCGGATGCGATGGACGAGGCGCTGGCGGTCTACCGGCGCGAGTTCCGCCCCTCGGCGCGGCTGCGCGATCCGTACGCGGTGCTGGCGCTGAACGTGGTCGGCGCCGAGTCCACAGATGCGGCGCGGCGGCTGTTCACCACCCAGCAGCAGAGCTTCGTCAATCTGCGCCGCGGCCGCCCGGGGCTGATCCCGCCGCCGATCGACGACATCGAGGCGTTCTGGCAGCCGCACGAGAAGGCCGGCGTGGAGCGCGCGCTGGCCTGCACCGTGCTCGGCGATGCGGCCGAGGTCGCGCGCGGCATGGCCGAGTTCGTCGCCCGCCATCGCCCCGACGAACTGCTGCTGACCGCCAACATCCACGACCACGCGGCGCGGCTGCGCTCGTTCGCGATCGCCGCCGAGGCCTGGACCCAGGCGGCGGCCGCGTAGGCGGCGGCAGGCGCGGTCGCACTGCGCGGCCGCGTTCGCCAGGCCGGCGGCCCGGGCCGTCTTGGCGCGCAGCGTAGACAAGTCGCGGCGACAGCGGCGGTTTTCACTGCGCCTTGTCGGTGCCTTGGAGCAGATTCGGATGGCACGCCATGGGTTGGCGCGCACGTGGCGGCAGGACCCAGCATCGCACCGGTCGGCGCCACGCATCCACGGATCGAACAGGGGGCGTCACATGGAATCCGAATACCTGCCGCCGGCCGCGCGCGGCTGCGGCCTGGAGGCCGTCTTGCATCAGCTCGCGCTGCAGCTGCAACGTCTGCAGCGCGCGCCGGAGGACGCCCGGGCGGCGCAGCCGTTGCGCAGGCAGGTGTTCGCCGAGGCGCCTGTTTCGGAGTAGCGCTGCGTCGCGAGAGAAGCGTGCCCGTGGCGCGCCCGGCACGGGTTCGCGCCAACTCGGGCTACAGCTTGTGCATCCACTCGCGGCCCAGGTCCACCACCTGGTCCGAGGCCAGGCCCAGGCCGACCGCCACCGCGATGCCGCCCAGCCAAGACACCAGCATCAGGCCGCCGTCGCGTTCCAGCAGGGCCAGCGAGAACAGCAGCAGCATCGCGCCGAACGCATAGTTGGTGAAGGGAATCGGCAGCGACAGCAGGATCCCCAGCACCACCAGCAACAGGCCGCTGAAGGCGCGCGCCGGCAGCGTCTCGACCAGCGCCGGCAGGCGCGGCTTGAGCAGCTTGTCCAGCCGCCGCAGCCACGGCGCGATGCGCCCGACGAAGCGCTGCATGGTGCGCCGGCGCGGGCCGCGTTCGCCGATGAAGCGCGGCAGCCAGGGTTTGCGCAGGCCGATCAGCATCTGCGCGCCGATCAGCGTCACCAGCGGTCCGCTGATGCCGCCGGCCAGGCCCGGCACCGGCAGGAACGCCGGCAGGATCGCCACGAACAGGAACATGCCGAACGCGCTCTGCTGCAGGTCGGCCAGGATCAGCCGCAGCCGCAGCTGTTCGTTCGGATCGCCGAGCAGGAAGGTGTCGAGCAGGGTGCGGATGCCTTCGGCGCTGTAGCCGTGAGCCTCGTCCGTGCCGGGTGTCTCACCCGGTGATGTCATCGCTGTTCTCGTCCTGCAGCTTGCTCAACAGCAGCTTGTCCACGCGCGCGCCGTCCAGATCGACGATCTCGATGCGCCAGCCGGCCCAATCGAAGAACTCGCCGGCGTGCGGGATGCGGCCGAAGTAGTAGATGCACAGGCCGGCCAGGGTGTTGTAGTCGCCTTCCTCGGCGTTGGGCAGTTCGGCGCCGCCGAGCAGCTCGCGCAGGTCCTCGATCGCCAGCGAGCCGTCGATCAGCAGCGAGCCGTCGGCGCGGGTCACCACCAGCGCGTCCTCGTCGGCGTTGTCCACCGACTGCAGGCGCCCGACCACCGCGCCCATCAGGTCGCTGATCGTGACCAGGCCCTGGATCTCGCCGTATTCGTCCACCACCAGCGCCATCGACTGCTGTTCCTCGCGGAAGATCTCCAGCAGCTTCATCGCGTGGGTGGATTCGGAGACGAACAGGGTCTCGCGCAGGCTCTGGAACAGCTGGGTGGCGTTGCCGTCCATGCGCGTGACCAGCGATTTCACTTCCAGCACGCCGGCGATGTCCTGGTCGCTGCCGCGGTACACCGGATAGCGCGAGAACTCGTGCTCGCGCATCACCTGGAAATTGCGTTCGGCCTCGGCATTGGCGTCGAGCCAGGCGATGCGGTTGCGCGGCGTCATCAGGCTGTCGGCGGTGCGGTCGCCCAGGCGCATGACCCGGTTCATCATGTCGCGCTCGTGGCTGTCGATCACGCCGGCCTCGTGGCTCTCGGCCACCAGCATGCGGATCTCCTCTTCGGTCACCGACGCCGACTGCTCGTTGCCCAGGCCGAGCACGCGCAGCACCAGCCGGGTCGAGCGCGACAGCACCCACACCGCCGGCGCGGCGATCAGCGCCAGCCAGCCCATCGGCACCGCGACGAAGCCGGCGATGACTTCCGAGCGGGTCAGCGCCAGGCGCTTGGGCACCAGTTCGCCGAAGATCAGCGTCAGGAAAGTGATCAGCACGATCGCCAGGGTCTTGCCGATCACCGCCGAATACGGCTGCGGCTGCCCGATCAGGCTGAAGGTGGCCGACAGCGCCGGGAACAGCGACTGCAGCTTGGCCGCGATCGCCTCGCCGATGGCCTCGCCGCCGAACACGCCGGTCAGGATGCCGATCGCGGTGATGCCGATCTGCACGGTGGACAGGAAGTTTTCCGGATTCTCGGCCAGCGCCAGCGCCTTGGCCGCGCGCGTGCTGGATTGCGCCATCTGCTTCAGGCGGCTCTTGCGCGAGGTCATCAGCGACATCTCGGACATCGCGAAGAAGCCGTTCAGCAGCACCAGGGCTGCCACGACCAATAGTTCAAGCATGCGCGCGCTCCCTGGCGGCGAGGGAAGCGGGGACATGGGCGCCAAGGCGGCGCGGGGGAGGGGGGCTAGGGTGGTCGTCCATAGGGTGCGCCTAGCGACGGCGCGGGTGCATGGTAGCAAACCCGGGTGGCGGGCGCGTCCACGCGGCGCCGGTGCGCTGCCGCCGGTCGCCCGATTCCCCCGTTTTGTCAGCAAACGGTCATAATTCCGCCCCGGTGCCGTCCCTCCCGCGACGGCGGGATTGCGTTTCATGTTCTCGTTGCAGACCATCTTCGGTTCCGGCAAGCAGTTCTACACCCTGCTCGACGAGGCGGCCCAGGCCGCCTACGACAGCACCAAGGCGCTGCATTCGATGATGCGCGAGTCGGATCGGCAGCCGGCGCTGGACGCCTTCAAGCTGGCGCGGCTGCGCGAGCGCGCCGCCGCCGACAAGATCGGCCAGGCGCTGGTCGACAGCTTCATGACCCCGATCGAGCGCGAGGACATCGAGGCGCTGGGCTCGGCGCTGTACAAGATCCCCAAGCAGGTGGAGAAGTTCGCCGACCGCTATTCGCTGGCGGTGCAGCACCTGGAGCACATCGATTTCGCGCCGCGCGCGGCGATGCTGGAACAGGCCGCGGCGGTGGTGGTGGAGATGGTCCACGACCTGCGCAACATGCACCTGGACCGGATGAGCGCGCTCAACGACAAGCTGCGCTCGCTGGAGAACGAGGCCGACCGGCTGATGCTGGAGCTGTACCGCGACATCTATTCCGGGCGCCTGGACAACCTGCAGATGTTCCTGCTCAAGGAATTCTTCGAGATCCTGGAGAAGGCCATCGACCGCTGCCGCGAGGCCGGCGTGGTGGTCTACCAGATCGTGCTGAAGAATTCGTAATGGGCACGCTCCGGATCCGCTGCATGCGCGGCTGCGCCGCCATGCCCGCCGCCGCGGCCGCCATGCCTGAGGCGAGGAGCGCACGATGCTGACGCTGGTCCTGATCGTGATCCTGGCCGCGCTGGTGTTCGAGTTCATCAACGGCTTCCACGACACCGCCAACTCCATCGCCACGGTGGTCGCGACCAAGGTGCTCAGCCCCGGCTGGGCGGTGATCCTGGCCGCCGGCATGAACCTGATCGGCGCGCTGACCGGCACCGCGGTGGCGATGACCATCGCCTCGGGCCTGCTCAACACCGACGTGGTGACGGTGACCCCGCAGGTGATCCTGTGCGCGCTGCTCGGCGGCATCGTCTGGAACCTGATCACCTGGTGGAAGGGCCTGCCGTCCTCGTCCTCGCACGCCCTGATCGGCGGCCTGTGCGGCGCCGGCCTGGCCGCGGCGCACAACAACTGGGGCGCGCTGATCTGGTCGCAGAACGTCGGCGACTGGGCCAAGAACAAGGGCCTGCTGTGGAAGGTGTTCGTGCCGATGATCACCTCGCCGATCGCCGGCTTCCTGCTCGGCATCGTGGTGATGCTGCTGCTGTGGGCGATCATCGCCGGCATGGCCGGGCTCGGCGGCCGCATCGGGCGGCTGGCGCGGCCGCGCTGGGTCAACGCCTTCTTCGGCAAGGCGCAGATCGCCTCGGCCGCGTACATGGGCTATGCGCACGGCCACAACGACGCGCAGAAGACCATGGGCATCATCGCCATGACCCTGGTCGGCGCGCAGAGCACCGGCGCGCTGGACGACCTGCCGGCGTGGCTGGCGTTCCTGCACCCGGCCGCCAGCCAGGGCCAGGGCATCGCCACCTGGATCGTGCTGACCTGCGCGGTGGTGATGGCCGCCGGCACCGCCTCCGGCGGCTGGAAGATCATCAAGACCCTGGGCCACAAGATGGTCAAGCTGCACCCGATCCACGGCTTCGCCGCGGAAACCAGCTCGGCGACGATCCTGACCCTGGCCGCGCACTTCGGCATGCCGGTGTCCACCACCCACAGCATCTCCACCGCGATCATGGGCGTGGGTTTCGCCAAGAACCCGCGTTCGCTGCGCTTCGGCGTGATCGAGCGCATCGTCTGGGCCTGGATCCTGACCATCCCGGCCGCCGCCGGCGTGGCGTATCTGATCTTCCGGATGTTTGCGCTGTTCGGTTGGACGTGACGGGCGGGGATTCGGAATTCGGGATTGGGGATTCGTAAAAGCGCGTTCAGCGCGCGCCGAACCCCTGCTGTTGCCAATCCCGAATCCCCAATCCCGAATCCCCGCTAGTTGGCCCGATACAGCGCCAGCACATCCCCGCGCAACGCGCGCTGGCTGTCGGGGCGGTTGTAGAACATGTGCCCGCCCGGATAGTTCCTGACCTGTACCCGGGTCGGGTCGTTGCCCATCACCGGCATCTGGTCCACGGTCAGCACCGAACCCATGAACGGGCACGACAGGTCGTTCCAGCCGTGCACGATCAGCACCCGAAGCTTGGGATCGATCGCCACCGCCTGGCGCAGTTCGGTCACCGAACCCTTGCGCAGTTCGTCGTTCCAGTCCCACAGCTTGTTCACGTCGTAGTTCAGCGCCTGGTAGCGCGCATCCACCTTCCAGCCCACCACGCGGGTCACGAAATCGACCATCGCGGTGGTGGTCGGGGCGATGATGCTGTCCAGCAGCGGGTCGTTGGCGCGCTGCTCGGGCGCGTTCGGGAACGGGTCGAACGCGGTGACGTTGGAGTCGTAGCGGCTGCCGAGCTGGCCCTTGTCGCGGAACACCTCGCGCAGGTAGGCCTGGGTTTCCAGGCGGCCGCCGGCGCGGCGCACGTAGACCGGGTCCAGTCCGGTCATCGCCGCCACCTGCTGGATCATGCGTTCGCTGCCGGCCGCGTCGGAACGCCCGCGCAGCAGCGCGGTGACGTAGTCGCCGCGGGTGTAGTCGATCACCTGGCGCATCGCCTCCGGGGTCAGCCGCTGCTCGCGCTCCAGGTGCGCGGCGGCGATCGAGGGCAGGGTCAGCATCCACGCCAGCGGCGACACGTCGCCGTTGTCGTCCAGGGTCGGGTTGAGGTACGGCGAGACCAGCACCACGCCGTTCATCGCCACGCCCAGCTGGGTCTGCAGGTAATGGGTGATGCGCGGCCCGCGGAAGCCGCCGTAGCTCTCGCCGACCAGATACTTGCGCGACTGCAGGCGCTGGTTCTTCAGCAGCCAGTCGTAGATCGTGCGCGACAGGTATTCGATGTCGGCCTGCGGGTTGTAGAACAGCTTCTTGGCCTGCTCGTCGGCGACCCGCGAACGGCTGAAGCCGGTGCCGACCGGATCGATGAACACCAGGTCGGTGAAATCCAGCCAGGTGCCGGGGTTGTCGTGCAGCGTCGCCGGCGCCGAGGCGCTGTCGCCCTCGCTGCCGAAGGTGACCACCTTCGGCCCGATCGCGCCCAGGTTGAGGTAGACCGACGCGGCGCCGGGGCCGCCGTTCAAGGCGAAGGTGACCGGGCGGTCCTTGCCGTCCTCGGTGTAGGCGGTGAACACCACGTCGGCGACGGTCTTGCCCTGTGCGTCCTTCACCGGCAGCGTGCCGACCGTGGCGGTGTAGCTGAGCGACTTGCCGTCCACGTGCGTGACCTGGCGCACCTTCGCGTCGGCCGGCAGCGCGGCCGGCTTTGCTTGCTCGGCGCTGTCGGCCTTGTCGGGTTTGTCCGCCTTGTCGGCGCCGTCGGCATCGGCAGCCAGTGCGGCGGAGATCGGCAGGACGGCCAGCAACAACGCCGCCAGCAGCGGCTTGGACAGGTTCGGCACGGGGAGGGCGCTCGGCAGAAGGGAAGCCGGCATGCTAGGCCGCGGCGCGGCGCGCGCGGATGTGCCCAAAGGCATGGTCGGCACGCATGGCGCGACGGGCCCTATCATGTCCCGCCCTGCTTGCCCGGAGACGTCGTTTTGAAGTTCAGAAGCCTGCTGCCATTGGTGTTGCTGCTGGCGCTGGCCGCGTGCCTGAGCGTACCGCGCGTGCGTCATGCGGCCGATCCCGACGCGCTGTGGCGCATCATCAACACACACTGCCTGGCCGCCGACGCGCCGCGCGCGGTCGACTGCGCCGCGGTGTGGTCGCAGCCGGAGCGACGCTCGGTGGTGCTCAAGGACAATCACGGCGACTTCCAGTTCCTGCTGCTGCCGATCGACCGCATCACCGGCATCGAGGACCCCCGCCTGCTGCAGGCCGGTTCGCCCAACTACTTCGCCGCGGCGTGGGACGCGCGCATCTTCGTGGAACGGGCGCTCGGCCGTCCGCTGCCGCGGCAGTATCTGTCGCTGGCGCTCAATTCCCCGCATGGCCGGTCGCAGGAGCAACTGCACATCCATGTCGATTGCCTGCATCCGCAGGTCCGACGCGAGCTGGATGCGATGCAGGCGCAGGTCGGTACGGCGTGGCGGCCGCTGCCGCAGCCGCTGCTGGGCCACCGCTACCTGGCCCGGCGCCTGCCGGGGGAGGCGCTGTCGGCCAATCCGCTGCGGCTGCTCGCCGAGGGATTGCCGGCCGGCGACGCGCTGCGCGACTACTCGCTGGTCGTCGTCGGGGACGCCAGTCCGGCGCCCGGGTTCGTGTTGCTGGCAACGCGAGTCGATGCCGCCAGCGGCAATCGCGCCAGCGGCGAGGAACTGCAGGACCATGCCTGCGGCCTGGTGACCGGTGCGGAGCAGGTGCTGCCGGGCGTGCGCTGAGCGCCTCCCGCGGGGAGGGGCGGCGCGAGGACCGGTCTACCGCGATGCCGGCGAGCGCCTGGAATCGAACGCCGCTCCTCTCAGTGGCCGGCCGCGCGTGACGGCGCCGCTGGATCTGCAACCATGGCCGGCACGCAGCGCGGTGCCAGATGGCCCGGGCCGTGTGGCTCTGCTCCAACCGAATCGCATTCCTGTCACCAGGCGCAGCGCGGGCAACGCATGGAGTCTATCGGGCTAACCCAATCCCCAATCCCGACTCCCCAATCCCAGCCCCTCAGACCTCCAGCGACGCCAGGTCGCCCTTGGTCTCCAGCCACTGCTTGCGATCGCCGGCACGCTTCTTGGCCAGCAGCATGTCCATCAGCGCACGGGTTTCGTCGCCTTCGTCGACGGTCAGCTGCACCAGCCGCCGCGTGTCCGGGTGGATGGTGGATTCGCGCAGCTGCTGCGGGTTCATTTCGCCCAGGCCCTTGAAGCGGGTCACGCTGAGTTGACCCTTGAGCTTCTCGCGCGCGATCTTCTCCAGCAGCGAGCGCTTCTCTTCTTCGTCCAGCGCGTAGAACACCTGCTTGCCCACGTCCACGCGGAACAGCGGCGGCATCGCCACGAATACGTGACCGGCCTTCACCAGCGCCGGGAAGTGGCGCAGGAACAGCGCGGTGAGCAGGGTGGCGATATGCAGGCCGTCGGAGTCGGCGTCGGCCAGGATCACCACCTTGCCGTAGCGCAGCCCGCTGATGTCGTCCTTGCCCGGGTCGCAGCCGATCGCGATCGCCAGGTTGTGCACTTCCTCGGAGGCCAGCACGCTGCCGGAGGCTACTTCCCAGGTGTTAAGGATCTTGCCGCGCAGCGGCAGGATCGCCTGGAAATCCTTGTCGCGCGCCTGCTTGGCGCTGCCGCCGGCCGAGTCGCCCTCCACCAGGAACAGCTCGGTGCGCGACAGGTCCTGGCTGATGCAGTCGGCCAGCTTGCCGGGCAGGGCCGGGCCGGAGGTGACCTTCTTGCGGGTGATCTGCTTTTCGGTCTTCAGCCGCGCGCTGGCGCGATCGATCGCGATCTGCGCGATGCGCGTGCCGGTTTCCACGTTCTGGTTCAGCCACAGGCTGAAGGCGTCGTGCGCGGCGCCTTCGATGAAGCCGGCGGCCTGGCGCGAGGACAGGCGTTCCTTGGTCTGGCCGCTGAACTGCGGGTCGGTCATCTTCAGCGACAGCACGAAGGTGACCCGGTCCCACACGTCTTCCGGCGCCAGCTTGACCCCGCGCGGCAGCAGGTTGCGGAAGTCGCAGAACTCGCGCAGCGCGTCGGTGAAACCGCTGCGCAGGCCGTTGACGTGGGTGCCGTGCTGCGCGGTCGGGATAAGGTTGACGTAGCTTTCCTGCACCAGCTCGCCGTCGGCGACCCAGGCCACCGCCCAATCGACGATCTCGCGGTCCTTCTTCAGGTTGCCGACGAACAGGTCGGCCGGCAGCAGTTCGCGCTCGGCCAGTTCGCCCTTGAGGTAGTCGCGCAGGCCGTCCTCGAAGTACCAGGTGTCCTGTTCGCCGGTGGCCTCGTCGTGTAGCTTCACGGTCAGGCCGGGGCACAGCACTGCCTTGGCGCGCAGCAGGTGGCGCAGCGCGCGCACCGCGAACTTGGGCGTGTCGAAGTACTTCGGATCGGCCCAGAAGCGCAGCCGGGTGCCGGTGTTCTTCTTGCCGACGCTGCCGACGATCTCCAGCTTCGAGGCGGGGAAGCCGTCGCCGAATTCCATCCGGTATTCGTTGCCGTCGCGCTTGATGAACAGCTCCACCTTCTTGGACAGCGCATTGACCACGCTGACGCCGACGCCGTGCAGGCCGCCGCTGAAGGTGTAGTTGCGGTCGTTGAACTTGCCGCCGGCGTGCAGCCGGGTCAGGATCAGTTCGACGCCGGAAATCTTCTCTTCCGGATGGATGTCCACCGGCATGCCGCGGCCGTCGTCGGCGACCTCGCAGCTGCCGTCCTTGAACAGAGTCACCTCGATGTGCCGGGCATGGCCGGCGAGCGCCTCGTCCACGGCGTTGTCGATGACTTCCTGCGCCAGATGGTTGGGGCGGGCGGTGTCGGTGTACATGCCCGGCCGGCGCTTGACCGGGTCCAGGCCAGAGAGAACTTCGATGTCGGCGGCGTTGTAGCGGGTATTCATGCGTCTCAACAGGTGGCGCGAAGCAGATCCGGAAGTGTGCGGTGTGCGGCGGCTTTTTGCACGTCGCCGGTGTTCAGGGCCAGTGCCGTGGCCGTGCGCTAGCCTTGCACTGGAAAATCCGTAACGGCATCCCCATTGTCGTTGCAGCCTCACACAGGAGTACGCCATGAACGTTCGCAAGCTGTTGACCCTGGCCGCGCTGGTCGCCGCCGCGGTGGCCATCCCGGTCGCGATGGCCCAGGCGCAGAGCGCCGATCCGGCCACCTCCGGCGCCGCCGCCTACGAGGCGCAGGTCGCGAAGGAGAAGGCCGAGGCCGATGCCAAGGCCAAGCGCCGTGCCGCTGCGGCGGCCGAGCACAAGGCCGGCAAGGATGCGGCTGCGCCGAAGAAAGAGGAAGAAGAGGAAGCGCGCAAGCCCTGAGCGCGCGCCCTGTTGCGACCTGCGACGCCCCGGCTGGTGCCGGGGCGTCTTCTTTTTGTGCGGTCGATCGGTCCGAAAGCGCTTGGGCAAATCGGCTTCACCCGTTAAACTATGGCTTTCTGGGAGGCCTTCGAGCCATGACCCCCCTGATCTTCGTTACCGGCGGCGTAGTGTCCTCGCTTGGCAAGGGCATCGCGGCCGCTTCGCTTGCGTCCATTCTCGAAGCACGTGGCCTGTCGGTCACGATGATGAAGCTGGACCCCTACATCAACGTTGACCCGGGCACGATGAGCCCGTTCCAGCACGGCGAGGTGTACGTCACCGACGACGGCGCCGAGACCGACCTGGACCTGGGCCACTACGAGCGCTTCGTGCGCACCCGCCTTTCGCGCAAGAATTCGGTCACCACCGGCCGCATCTACGAGAACGTGATCCGCAAGGAGCGCCGCGGCGACTATCTTGGCGCCACCGTGCAGGTGATCCCGCACATCACCGACGAGATCCGCCGTTGCGTGGACGAGGCCACCGCCGGGTTCGACGTGGCGCTGGTGGAAATCGGCGGCACCGTCGGCGATATCGAGTCGCTGCCGTTCCTGGAAGCGATTCGCCAGGTGCGCACCGAGCGCGGCGCCGAGCGCGCGCTGTTCATGCATCTCACCCTGGTGCCGTACATCGCCGCCGCCGGCGAGCTGAAGACCAAGCCGACACAGCATTCGGTCAAGGAACTGCGCTCGATCGGCATCCAGCCGGACGTGCTGCTGTGCCGCTCCGAGCAGGCGATTCCGGATTCGGAGCGGCGCAAGATCGCGCTGTTCACCAACGTCTCCGAGCGCGCGGTGATCAGCGCCGCCGACATCGACGTGCTCTACGGCATGCCGCTGGAACTGCACCGGCAGGGCCTGGACGAGATCGTCATCGACCAGTTCAAGCTGCGCGACAAGGTCGGCCCGGCCGATCTGTCGGAATGGGAAGCGGTGGTGGACGCCACCAAGCACCCGCTCGACGAGGTCACCATCGCCGTGGTCGGCAAGTACGTGGACCACCAGGACGCCTACAAGTCGGTCGGCGAAGCGCTCAAGCACGGCGGCCTGCGCCAGCGCACCAAGGTCACCTTGAAGTGGCTGGAGGCGCAGGAACTGGAAGGCAGCGACCTGTCGGCGCTGGCCGACGTGGACGGCATCCTGGTGCCCGGCGGCTTCGGCGATCGCGGCTTCGAAGGCAAGGTGCTGACCTCGCGCTATGCGCGCGAGCACCGCGTGCCGTACTTCGGCATCTGCTACGGCATGCAGGCGGCGGTGGTGGACTACGCGCGCCATGTCGCCGGCCTGGACGGCGCCAACAGCACCGAGAACGACCGCCAGTCGCCGTATCCGGTGATCGGCCTGATCACCGAGTGGCGCACCGCCAGCGGCGACGTGGAGAAGCGCGACGAGAAGTCCGATCTGGGCGGCACCATGCGCCTGGGCCTGCAGGAACAACGGCTCAAGCCCGGCACGCTGTCGCGCGAGATGTACGGCAAGGACGTGGTGTCCGAGCGCCATCGCCACCGCTACGAGTTCAACAACCGCTACCGCACCCAGCTGGAGGACGCCGGCCTGGTGATTTCCGCCAAGTCGATGGACGACACCCTGGTGGAGATGGTCGAGCTGCCGCGCGAGGTGCATCCCTGGTTCCTGGCCTGCCAGGCGCACCCGGAGTTCCTGTCCACGCCGCGCGACGGCCATCCGCTGTTCATCGGCTTCGTGCGCGCCGCGCGCGAGAAGAAGGCCGGCGGCAAGCTGTTGAAGGAAGCGCGCGCTTAGTTCCTTCTCCCATCGGGAGAAGGTGGCGCGAAGCGCCGGATGAGGGGACGGGCGCAGCCTCGCGCGCCTGAATTCCTCGATGCTTCGCCCGTACCCTCACCCCAACCCCTCTCCCAATGGGAGAGGGGCTCCAATCGATAGGTGATCCGATGAAACTGTGTGGCTTCGAAGTCGGCCTGGACCAGCCGCTGTTCCTGATCGCAGGCCCGTGCGTGATCGAGTCGATGCAGCTGCAGCTGGACGTAGCCGGCAAGCTCAAGGAGATCACCGGCAGGCTGGGGATCAACTTCATCTTCAAGTCGAGCTTCGACAAGGCCAACCGTACTTCCGGCACCAGCTTCCGCGGCCCCGGCCTGGAAGAGGGGCTCAAGGTGCTGGAGGCGGTGAAGAAGCAGATCGGCGTGCCGGTGCTGACCGACGTGCACGAGTACACGCCGATGCACGAGGTGGCGGCGGTGGTGGACGTGCTGCAGACGCCGGCGTTCCTGGTGCGGCAGACCGACTTCATCAAGAACGTCTGCGCCGCCGGCAAGCCGGTCAACATCAAGAAGGGCCAGTTCCTGTCGCCGTGGGACATGAAGCCGGTGGTGGACAAGGCCAAGTCCACCGGCAACGAGCAGATCATGGTCTGCGAGCGCGGCGCCAGCTTCGGCTACAACAACCTGGTCAGCGACATGCGCTCGCTGAGCGTGATGCGCGAGACCGGCTGCCCGGTGGTGTTCGATGCCACCCATTCGGTGCAGTTGCCGGGCGGGCAGGGCAGCACCTCCGGCGGCCAGCGCGAGTTCGTGCCGGTGCTGGCGCGCGCAGCGGTGGCGGTGGGCGTGTCCGGCGTGTTCGCCGAGACCCACCCCGATCCGTCCAAGGCGCTGTCCGATGGCCCCAATGCCTGGCCGCTGGACAAGATGGAGGCGCTGCTGGAGACGCTGATGGCGCTGGACGCGATCACCAAGCGCAGCGGCTTCCTGGAGCACGGGCTGGGCTGATGCGGCGACGGTGCGGGTGCGCCGGCCCCTGGACGCACCCGTCTCTCGCACAGCGCTCGCGCTGTTCGGGCCCGTGCGCGGCGCGCGGTTCATTTGGCAAGCAGCGGCGCTGCGGCCATAATCCGACGGTTTCCGGTGTCCCCCTCCTTTCCTGGTAACCGACTGGACTTATGACCACTATCGCCAAGATCCACGCCCGCGAGATTCTCGATTCCCGCGGCAACCCCACGCTCGAAGCGGAAGTCGCGCTGGCCGACGGCTCGCTGGGCCGCGCCGCGGTGCCGTCGGGCGCTTCCACCGGCACCAAGGAAGCGGTCGAGCTGCGCGATGGCGACAAGACCCGCTACCTGGGCAAGGGCGTGCGCAAGGCGGTGGAGAACGTCAACACCACGATCGCCAGTGCGCTGCAGGGTTTCGATGGTGCCGACCAGCAGGGCCTTGACCGGCGCCTGATCGACCTGGACGGCACCGAGAACAAGGGCCGCCTCGGCGCCAACGCGCTGCTCGGCGTGTCGCTGGCCAACGCGCATGCGGTCGCCGCCTCGCGCAAGCAGGCGCTGTGGCAGTACCTGGCCGGCGCCAACACCGCCAACGTGGCGCTGCCGGTGCCGATGATGAACATCATCAACGGCGGCGCGCATGCCGACAACAACGTCGACTTCCAGGAATTCATGGTGCTGCCGGTCGGCGCCGCCTCGTTCTCCGAAGCGCTGCGCGCCGGCACCGAGATCTTCCACGCGCTCAAGGCGGTGCTGAAGGGCCATGGCCTGTCCACTGCGGTCGGCGACGAGGGCGGCTTCGCGCCGGACTTCCGCAGCAACGTGGAAGCGCTGGACACCATCCTCGAGGCGATCGGCAAGGCCGGCTACACCGCCGGCGAAGACGTGCTGCTGGGCCTGGACGTGGCCTCCAGCGAGTTCTACGACAACGGCAAGTACCACCTGGTGGGCGAGGGCAAGCGCCTGACCAGCGAGCAGTTCGTCGACTTCCTCGCCGACTGGGCCGCGCAGTACCCGATCATCAGCATCGAGGACGGCCTGGCCGAGGACGACTGGGCCGGCTGGAAGCTGTTGACCGATCGCCTCGGCAGCAAGGTGCAACTGGTCGGCGACGACCTGTTCGTGACCAACCCGAAGATCTTCAGGCAGGGCATCGAGTCCGGCACCGCCAACGCGATCCTGATCAAGGTCAACCAGATCGGCACCCTGACCGAGACCCTGGAAGCGATCGCGATGGCCGACACCGCCGGCTACGCGGCGATCGTCTCGCACCGTTCCGGCGAGACCGAGGACACCACCATCGCCGACATCGCCGTGGCCACCACCGCCACCCAGATCAAGACCGGCTCGCTGTGCCGCAGCGACCGCGTGGCCAAGTACAACCAGCTGCTGCGGATCGAGGAAGCGCTGGGCAGCGGCGCGCGCTACGCGGGGCGCGACGCATTCGTCTCGCTCAAGCGGTAAGCCGTGCGCAACTGGCGCTGGCTGCTGCTGGTGCTGGCGGGACTGCTGGCGTGGCTGCAGTACCGTTTCTGGCTCGGTCCGGGCAATTCCGGCGAGGTACTGGTGCTCGAGAGCCAGGTCGAGCACCAGAAGCGCGATAACGAAGGCCTGCAGCAACGCAATGCCGCGCTCGCCGCCGAGGTCAAGGACCTCAAGGACGGCGAGGCGGCGATCGAGGAGCGCGCGCGCAGCGAACTGGGCATGATCAAGCCGGGCGAGAAGTTCTATCGCGTCGTCGAGGACGCGCCGGTGCCGGTCGCGCCGGCCGCCGACGGCACCCCGGCGCAGGCGCCGGCCGCGCCGAGCGAGCAACCCTGATGGCCACGGTCTGGGCCGTGGTGCCGGCCGCCGGCCGCGGCACCCGTTTCGGCAGTCCCGTGCCTAAGCAGTATCTGCAGGCCGGCGGGCAGCCGTTGATCGCGCATGCGCTGCAGGCCCTGCTGGCGCATCCAGCGGTGGCCGGGGCGATGGTCGCGCTCGGCACCGACGATGCCGATTGGCCGGGCTGGAACGAACTGGACGGCAAGCCGGTGCTGACCTGCGTCGGCGGCGCCAGCCGTGCCGGCTCGGTGCTGGCCGCGTTGCAGGCCTTGCCGGACTCGGTCAAGGCGGACGATTTCGTGCTGGTGCACGATGCGGCGCGCCCGAACCTGGCGCTGGCGGACCTGGACCGGCTGCTGGAAACCGGGCGCGGCGATCCGGTCGGCGCGATCCTGGCCGCACCGGTGCGCGACACGCTCAAGCGCGCCGGCGACGACGGCGGCATCGACGCCACCGAGCCGCGCGAGCGCCTGTGGCGCGCGCTGACCCCGCAGTTGTTCCGGCGCCTGCAGCTGACCAGGGCGCTGGAACAGGCCGCGGCCGCCGGTGTCGAGGTCACCGACGATGCGATGGCGATGGAGTTGCTGGGCCTGCGGCCGCTGCTGGTCGAGGGCGCCGAGGACAACTTCAAGGTGACCACCCCGGCCGACCTGGTGCGCTTCGAGTTCGAACTGTTCCTGCGCGCGCGGCAGCCGTGACGCGGCCGCGCCGCGCTGCGGCGTCGCGCCGCCGATGCCTTCCTTTTTTCCTTTTGCGATCCTGCGATGCCCATGCCTGACTTTCCTCCCTTCCGTATCGGCCAGGGCTATGACGTGCACGCCTTCGGCGACGGCGACCACGTGATGCTCGGCGGCGTGCGCGTGCCGCACACGCGCGGCGTGCTGGCGCACAGCGACGGCGACGTGGTGATCCACGCGCTGTGCGACGCGCTGCTCGGCGCACTGGCGCTGGGCGACATCGGCCAGCATTTCCCGCCCTCGGATGCGCGCTGGAAAGGCGCCGACAGCGCGCAGTTCCTGAGCCATTGCGAACAACTGTTGCGCGAGCGCGGCTGGCAGCTCGGCAACGCCGACGTCACCGTGATCTGCGAGCGGCCCAAGGTCGGCCCGCATGCGCTGGCGATGCGCGAACGCCTGGCCGCGCTGCTGCAGGTCGGCGTCGAGCGCGTCAGCGTCAAGGCCACCACCAGCGAGCAGTTGGGGTTTACTGGCCGCGGCGAAGGCATCGCGGCGCAGGCGGCGGTGTTGCTGGTGGCGCTGTGAGCGACTTGCCGCGCGCGTTCGGCGCCGCGCCGTTGCAGGCGCGCATGCGCAGCGTGGCCGAGGATTTCCAGGTCGACGAAATGCCCGCGTTCGAGCCGAGCGGCGAGGGCGAACATTTGTTGCTGACCGTGCGCAAGCGCGGCATGAACACCGCATTCGCCGCACGCCGCCTGGCGCAATGGGCAGGTGTGACGGAGATGGCGATCGGCTATGCGGGCATGAAGGACCGCCACGCGGTCACCACCCAGCGCTTCTCGGTGCACCTGCCCAAGCGGGTGGCGCCGGCGCTGGAGGCGCTGCACAGCGAGGACCTGCAGGTCGTGCAGTCGCAGTGGCACAACCGCAAGCTGCCGCGCGGCGCGCTGGCCGGCAACGGGTTCGTGCTGGTGTTGCGCGAGGTGCGCGGCGAGCGCGCCGCGATCGAGGCGCGGCTGGCGCAGATCGCCGCGCGCGGCATTCCCAACTGGTTCGGCGAACAGCGCTTCGGCCGCGACGGCGGCAACGTCGGCAACGCGCTGGCGATGTTCGGCGGGCGCCGGGTGCGGCGCGAGCAGCGCTCGCTGCTGTTGTCGGCGGCGCGCTCGGAACTGTTCAACCGGGTCCTGGCCGCGCGCGTGGCGGCGGGCAACTGGGACGGCGCGCTGGATGGCGAGGTGTGGCTGCTCGACGGCAGCCGCAGCGTGTTCGGCCCGGAACCCTGGTCCGACCTGCTGGCCGAGCGGCTGCAGCGTTTCGACATCCATCCTTCGGCGCCGTTGTGGGGCGCGGGCGAGTTGCGCAGCGCCGACGCGGCGCGCGCGCTGGAACTGGCCGCGCTCGAGGATGCGACGTCCGTGCGCTTGCGCGAAGGCCTGGAGCGCGAAGGCCTGAAACAGGAACGGCGCGCCACCCGCTTGCGCGCGGCCGCGCTGCAGTGGCGCTGGCTGGACGCGCACGACGACGCGCTGGAACTGCGTTTCGCGCTGCCGCCGGGCAGCTATGCCACCGCGCTGCTGCACGAGCTGGGCGAGGTCGTCGATGCCGGACAGGGCGCGCAGGCCGAGCCGGCGGCGCAGGAGTGAGCGGCGCGGCGTCAGCGCCGCGCCAGCAACACCAGCATCGCCCCGGTACCGCCTTGCGTGGGCGGCGCCGAATGGAACGCCAGCACGTCGTTGCGCTGCCGCAGCAGGCGATCGACCAGATTCTTCAGCATCGGGATGCCGCCGGACTGCAGGCCCTTGCCGTGCACGATGCGCACGCAGCCGAACTCGTGCGCATGCGCCTCGGCGATGAACTGCCGCAGCAGCGCCTCGGCCTGCGCCGCGTTGGCGCCATGCAGGTCCAGTTCGTCCTGGGCGGAGAACTGGCCGCGGCGCAGGCGCTGGAACACCCGCGCCGGCACGTTCTCGCGGCGGTAGCTGGCCACGTCGCCGGCCTCCAGCGGCGCGCTGTCGCGCAACAGGCGCTGGAATTCGCTCTGCGCCTCGGCGTCGTCGCGCTCGGCCATGCGCGCGCGCGGCTTCGGCCGCGGCTTGGCATTGGCCGGCGGCGTCGCGTTGAGCGGCGTGACCGCGCCGATCGCCGCGCGAAACAGGGCGGCGGGATCTTCGTCTTCGGGATGCGACATGGCGCACAGCGTAACCCGCCGGTCACGCGGCGCAAGCAGTGCGAGCGTGCATGAGGGCGGAAGGCGAGGGACGCATCCGGTATCATGGCCGGGTTATCCGAGGAGTCCCATGCGCGTATTAGTGAGCAACGACGACGGCGTCGACGCCCCCGGCATCAAGATGCTGGCCGAGCAACTGCGCGGCGCGGGCCACGAAGTGACCGTGGTCGCACCCGATCGCGATCGTTCCGGCGCCAGCAACTCGCTGACCCTGGATCTGCCGATCCGGATCAAGCGCATCGACCCGCACACCTGCAGCGTCGCCGGTACGCCGACCGATTGCGTGCACCTGGCGCTCACCGGCATGCTCGACGACGAACCGGACATGGTGGTCTCGGGGATCAACAACTCGGCCAACCTGGGCGACGACGTGATCTATTCGGGCACCGTCTCGGCGGCGATGGAAGGCCGCTTCCTGGGCCTGCCCGCGCTGGCGATGTCGCTGGTCACCCACAACCACGAACCCAAGCACTTCCAGACCGCCGCGCGCGCCGCGGTCGAGATCGTGGCGCGGCTGAAGGCCGATCCGCTGCCGGCGGACACCATCCTCAACGTCAACGTGCCGGACCTGCCGTGGGGCGAGATCAAGGGCTTTGAGGTCACCCGGCTCGGCAACCGCCACCGCTCCGAACCGTGCCTGCCGCAGCCCGACCCGCGCGGCGGCACCGTGTACTGGATCGGCCCGGCCGGCCGCGAGCAGGACGCCGGCCCGGGCACCGATTTCCACGCGGTGCGCACCGGCTTCATCTCGATCACCCCGATCCAGGTCGACCTGACCCGCTACCAGGCGCTGGAGACGGTGGCCAGCTGGGTCGGCGGCCTCACCGCCGCGCTGGACAACCCGGCATGACCCCGCGGCTGCGCCTGCAACCGGAAGCGATCGGCATCGGCATGACCTCGCAGCGCGTGCGCGACCGCCTGGTCGAACGCCTGCGCGAGTCCGGCATTCGCGACGAGGCCGTGCTCAACGCGGTGCGCACGGTGCCGCGGCACCTGTTCATCGACGAAGCGCTGGCCTCGCGTGCCTACGAGGACACCGCGCTGCCGATCGGCCATGGCCAGACCATCTCGCAGCCGTGGGTGGTGGCGCGGATGACCGAGACCGTGCTCGAGGCGGCGCCGAAGAAGGTGCTGGAAGTGGGCACCGGCTCCGGCTACCAGGCCGCGATCCTGGCCGCGCTGGGGCTGGAGGTCTATACCGTGGAGCGCATCGGCGACCTGCTGCGGCAGGCGCGCAAGCGCTTGCGCCAGCTCGGCATGAACGTGCGCAGCAAGCACGACGACGGCCGCATCGGCTGGGCCGAGCACGGCCCCTACGATGCGATCGTGGTCACCGCCGCGGCGCCGGCGCTGGTCGATGCGCTGGTCGAGCAACTGGCGCCGGGCGGCTGCCTGGTGGCGCCGGTCGGCGGTCCCTCGTCGCAATCGCTGGTGCGCTTGCGCCGCGATGCCGAAGGCCGCATCGAACAGGACATTCTGGCGCCGGTGACCTTCGTCCCGCTGCTGTCGGGCATGCTGGATTGAGTCACCCTGGATTGAATCACCGGAGCTGGGTTGCATGAAGATATTCGGGCCGTTGTACGAACGTGCCATCGCCTGGTCGCGCCATCGCCGCGCGCCGACGTTCCTGACCGGGCTCAGCTTCGCCGAGGCGATCGTGTTCCCGGTGCCGCCGGAGGTGATGCTGGCGCCGATGTCGCTGGCGCAACCGCGGCGCGCGCTGTGGTTCGCCACGCTGAGCCTGATGGGCTCGCTGGCCGGTGCGCTGGTCGGCTACATGCTCGGCCATTTCGCCTTCGCCGCGGTGCAGCCGCTGATCGAATGGCTGGGCTGGACGCAGAAGATCGATGCGCAGGTGACTCATCTGCGCGAGGTGGTCGCCGAGTCGCCATGGCGTGCGTTCTGGCTGCTGGTGCTGGCCGGTTTCACCCCGATCCCGCTGAAGATATTTACCTGGGCCTCAGGCATCGTGGGAATCCCGCTGCTACCGTTCCTGGCGAGCATGCTGGTCGGCCGCGGCAAGCGCGTGTACCTGGTGGCCGGCGCGATCCGCCTGGGCGGGCCGCGTGCGGAAGCCGCGTTGCGGCGCTGGATCGAACCGCTCGGTTGGGTCGCGATGGCGATCCTGGCGCTGCTGGTGGTGTGGGTCATATGGAGAGCGAAGTACGGATGAGCGTCGATCGGGTGGTGCGCAACGGCCTGCGTTGCAGCGTGTGGTTGCTGGTGGCGGCAGGGATGGGCGCGTGCAGCAGCGCCACCGTCGTGCGGACGTCCGGAGCGCCCGGCAAGCCCGGCACGTCGGCGCCGCGTCCGTCCGTGCCCAAGCCCGGGGTCAGTGCGACCGTGCGCCGTGGCGACACGCTGTATGCGATCGCCCGCGTCAACAACATCAATCCGCAGGACCTGGCCGCCTGGAACCGGTTGCCGCCGCCGTACACGATCTATCCCGGGCAGTCGCTGAAGCTGTACCCGCCGGGTGGCGGCAGTGGCGGCGGCACGGTCGTCGCGCGGCCGGGTAGCGCTCCGGTCGCGCCGCCGGGTTCTGCGGGAACGGCCGCGCGGCCGCCGGTCGCTGCGCCGACGCCGGTGAGCAGCGGCTTCAGCTGGCGCTGGCCTGCCGACGGCGCGGTGGTCAGCCGCTTTGTGGTCGGCGAGACTACCAAGCAGGGCGTGGACATCGCCGGCAGCAGCGGCCAGGCGGTGCGTGCCGCCGCCGATGGCGTGGTGGTCTATTCGGGCGCCGGCCTGGTCGGCTACGGCGAACTGATCATCATCAAGCACAACGAGCAATGGCTGTCGGCCTACGGCCACAACCGCAAGCGCCTGGTCAACGAAGGCCAGAACGTGAAGGCCGGCGAGCAGATCGCCGAGATGGGGCGCAGCGGCGCCGCGCGCGACATGCTGCACTTCGAGATCCGCTACAACGGCAAGCCGGTCGACCCGCTGCTGTACCTGCCCAGCAAATAACCGGCACGTCATCGATCGGGCGGATCCCCGGCCCGGCGCAGCGCGCCGGGCGCTCAGCGGCGCGCGGTCCGGTGGACCGCAAGCGGCGCCGCTTCGCCCACTACAACGGCAAGTCCGTCGACCCGCCGCTGTACTTGCCCAGCAAGTAATCGGTACGTCGGCCCTCGGGGGGATCCCCGGCCCGGCGCAGCGCGCCGGGCGCTTAGCGGCGCGCGGTCAGGTGGACCTCAGGCGGCGCCTCCTCGTCCGCTACAACGGCCAAGCCGGTCGATCACGCTGCTGTATTTGCTGAGCAAGCAAGCGGCGGATCGGCGATGGGGCGTATTCCGGCGCAGCGCGCCAGTGGATCGGACGGCGAAACGCGGTCCGCGCAGACAGCGGCGGTGCCGCCGCTCAGCCTTCGAGCAGGAACCCGACCGCCACGCGCCGGCCTTCGGCGGCCAGTACGTTGTAGGTGCGCGCCGCCGCGGCGTTGTTCATCACTTCGATGCCGATGCCGCGGGTCAGGAACAGCGCCAGCGCGGCGGCAGAGGGGAAGACCTGGCGTTCGCCGGTGCCCAGGATCACCAGGGCCGGGTTCATTTCCAGCAAGGGCTGCAGGTGCTGTGGCTGCAGCTCGGTTGCGACCGGTGCGTCCCACGCCTCGACCAAGGCATCCGGGGCGAGAATGAAGCTGCGGGTGAGCAGGCGGTCGTTCACCTTGGCCTGGCGGCCATCGGCCATGCGCAGGGTGTAGGCGTAATCGGGCAGGTCCTGGGTCAGCTGCATGAGGGCACCGGGAAGCGGGTCAGCCGCGCGGCAGCACGATCTGGCGGTCTTCCTTGGCCGGGCGATACAGGATCGCGGTGTGGCCGATGCGCTGCACCAGCACGCTGTGCGATTGCTCGACCAGGCTGGCGATGCTCGCGTCGCGGGCCTCGCGGTCGTCGCCGCCGACCTTCACCTTGACCAGTTCGTGGCGCTCCAGCACCTCGTCCAGTTCGGCCAGGAAGGCCGGCGTGACGCCCTTGCCGCCGATCTGCAACAGGGGTTTGAGGTCGTGCGCCAGGCCGCGCAGGAAGCGGTTCTGGGACGGAGTCAGGCTGATCGACATGCAGGCGGGAACGGGGTTGCCAAGGGCGATCAGGGTATCATGGCCGCCCACCACGACCGCGATCCCATGGCAACCCGCAGCAAAAGCAGCCAACGCTGGCTCCGCGAACATTTCGCCGACCCCTTCGTGAAGAAGGCCCAGGCCGAAGGCATGCGTTCGCGTGCCGCCTACAAGCTGGAAGAGCTGCTGCAGCGCGACAAGCTGCTCAAGCCGGACATGCTGGTGGTCGATCTTGGCGCCGCGCCGGGCGGCTGGTCGCAGCAGGTGCGCAAGTCGCTGGGCGAGCGCGGCCGGGTGCTGGCGCTGGACATCCTGGAGATGCCGCCGCTGGCCGGCGTGGAGTTCCTTCACGGCGACTTCAGGGAAGACGCGGTGCTATCGCAGTTCGAGGAAATGCTGGGCGGCAACCCGGTAGACCTTGTGCTGTCGGATATGGCCCCCAATAAAAGCGGCATGGATGCGGTCGACCAGCCGCGGATGATGCATCTGGCCGAATTGGCGATGGCGTTCGCCGATACCCACCTCAAGCCGGGCGGGGCGTTCCTGATCAAGCTGTTCCAGGGCGTCGGGTCCGACGACTACATCCGCGAGATGCGCCGCCGTTACGAGAAGGTGTCCATCCGCAAACCGGCGGCATCGCGCAAGCGCTCGCCGGAGGTCTATGTCCTCGGACAGGGCAAGCGTGCCCAGATCAAGTAAGCTGAACCCGTCGCATCACGCATCGAGAAAGAGTTGAAGGGACACCGGAGCCAATGAGGATGAACGACTTGACCAAGAATCTGTTGCTGTGGGTAGTCGTCGCCGTCGTGCTGATGGTGGTGTTCCAGAGCTTCTCGCCACGGCTGGCCGGCGGTCCCGGCAACGACACCGTGACCTATACCCAGTTCCTGAAGGAAGTGGACGGCGGGCGGGTGAAGTCGGTCGACTTCACCGACGACACCGGGCTGTCGGTGACCGCGATCCGCTTCAAGCGCAGCGACGGCAGCGAAAGCACGGTCTACGGGCCGCGCGACGACAAGCTGGTCGACGTGCTGTACAGCAAGAACGTGGAGATGACCCGGCAGAAACCGGCCAACGGCCCGAGCTTCTGGTCGCTGGTGCTGAACTTCCTGCCGGTCATCCTGATCATCGGCTTCTGGCTGTTCATCATGCGCCAGATGCAGGGTGGCGGCGGCGGCGCCAAGGGCGCGATGTCGTTCGGCAAGTCGCGCGCCAAGCTGCAGGGCGAGGACCAGATCAAGATCACCTTCGCCGACGTCGCCGGCTGCGACGAGGCCAAGGAGGAAGTCAGCGAGCTGGTCGACTTCCTGCGCGATCCGACCAAGTTCACCAAGCTCGGCGGCAAGATCCCGCGCGGCGTGCTGATGGTCGGCCCGCCCGGCACCGGCAAGACGCTGCTGGCCAAGGCCATCGCCGGCGAGGCCAAGGTGCCGTTCTTCAGCATTTCCGGTTCCGACTTCGTCGAGATGTTCGTCGGCGTCGGCGCCAGCCGCGTGCGCGACATGTTCGAGCAGGCCAAGAAGCACGCGCCGTGCATCATCTTCATCGACGAAATCGATGCGGTCGGCCGTCATCGCGGCGCCGGCCTGGGCGGCGGCCACGACGAGCGCGAGCAGACCCTGAACCAGTTGCTGGTGGAGATGGACGGGTTCGAGGGCGGCGAAGGCGTGATCGTGATCGCCGCGACCAACCGTCCGGACGTGCTCGACCCGGCGCTGCTGCGCCCGGGCCGCTTCGACCGCCAGGTGGTGGTGGGCCTGCCGGACGTGCGTGGCCGCGAGCAGATCCTGAAGGTGCACATGCGCAAGCTGCCGCTGGCCGACGACGTCGAGCCGATGGTGATCGCGCGCGGCACCCCGGGCTTCTCCGGCGCCGACCTGGCCAACCTGTGCAACGAGGCGGCGCTGTTCGCCGCGCGCGAAACGGTCAAGGAGGTCCGCATGGACCACTTCGACCGCGCCCGCGACAAGATCCTGATGGGGTCCGAGCGCCGTTCGATGGCGATGAGCGAGGAAGAGAAGACGCTCACCGCCTACCACGAGGCCGGCCATGCCATCGTCGGTCGCCTGGTGCCGGAGCACGATCCGGTCTACAAGGTCACCATCATCCCACGCGGGCGTGCGCTGGGCGTGACCATGTACCTGCCGGAAGGCGACAAGTACTCGATCAACCGCGTCGCGATCCAATCGCAGCTGTGCTCGCTGTACGGCGGCCGCGTCGCCGAGGAGCTGATTTTCGGCACCGACAAGGTCACCACCGGCGCCTCCAACGACATCGAGCGCGCGACCAAGATGGCGCGCAACATGGTCACCAAGTGGGGCCTGTCCGACGAGCTGGGGCCGATCGCCTACGGCGAGGAAGACGACGAGGTGTTCCTGGGCCGTTCGGTGACCCAGCACAAGAGCGTGTCCGACGATACCGCGCGCCGCATCGACGAAGTGGTGCGTTCGATCCTCGACAAGGCCTATGCCAAGACCACGCATATCCTGACCGAGAACCTGGACAAGCTGCACGTGATGGCCAAGTTGCTGCTGGAGTACGAAACCATCGACGTGCCGCAGATCGACGCGATCATGGAAGGCCGCGATCCGCCGCCGCCGATGGGCTGGAACAAGTCCGGCAAGGATGGCAAGGACGGCGGCAACGACAAGGGCAGTTCGCGGCCGCTGCCGCCGATCACCGGTCCGGCCGAGCAGCTGTAAGCGCCCGCTCGGGTCGATCAGAAAGCCAGGGAGCGATCCCTGGTTTTTTTGTTGCCTGCGCTTTTGTAGATCCGGCGGTGCAGGGCAGGTCGCCGCAGCGGCGATCGCATCGCTCCGGCCGAGCTTGTGGACGCATCCTGTCGCCGCGTCGTCGTAGGCACTGCGACTGGGCGACAATGGCGCCCCGTCATCACTGTCCGCCGGCCATGCCAACGCCCGCTTGTCCATCGCTGTCGCTGCCTGCGAACGCCGTCGTCGCCACGACGCGCCGCGCCGCTGCACGAAGCGCAACGAAGCCCGTGCGCGGCATCCCCGTCCGGTGCGGCAACCCTCAGGAGCACCGCTGATGTTCGAAACCTCGCCGAGCCTGGATTGCGGCGGACGCCGCCTGTCGCTGGATCGTCCGCGGGTGATGGGCATCGTCAACGTCACCCCCGACTCGTTTTCCGACGGCGGCGCGCACGCGACGATGGAAGCGGCCGTCGCGCACGGTCTGCGCCTGGTGGAGGAGGGCGCCGACCTGCTCGACATCGGCGGCGAATCGACCCGTCCCGGCGCCACCCCGGTCCCGGTGGAAGAGGAATTGCGCCGGGTCATCCCGGTGATCGAGCGGCTGGCGGCGCAGACCACGTTGCCGCTGAGCGTGGACACCTTCAAGCCGGACGTGATGCGCGCGGCGGTCGCCGCCGGCGCCGGCATGATCAACGACATCCAGGCCCTGCGCCGGCCCGGCGCACTGGACGCGGCGGCGGAACTGCGGGTGCCGGTGGTGCTGATGCACATGCCCGACGACGCCTATGCCGCCGGCAGCGCGCCGCACTACGACGACGTGGTCGGCGAGGTGCACCGGTTCCTGGCCGAGCGCCTGTTCGCCGCGGAAATGGCCGGCATCGACAAGCGCCGCCTGCTGGTCGATCCGGGCTTCGGTTTCGGCAAGGGCACCGCCGACAACCTGCAGTTGCTGGCGCAGCTGTCGCGCCTGGTCGAACTCGGCGTGCCGGTGCTGGCCGGGCTGTCGCGCAAGCGCAGCATCGGCGAACTGACCGGGCGCACCGCGCCGGAGCAGCGCGTGGCCGGCTCGGTGGCGGCGCATCTGCTGGCGGCGCAGCGCGGTGCGCTGCTGCTGCGCGTGCACGACGTCGCCGCCACGGTCGACGCGCTGAAGGTCTGGACTGCGCTGGCGGCGGTGCCGCTGCCGCGCAGCGGCGCCGCGCCCGCCGCGCTCCGCTGGCCGGACGAGGACTGATGCCCGCCGACCGGCGCCCGCGCGCCATCGCGCTGATGGGGCCGACCGCCTCGGGCAAGACCGCCGCGGCGATCGCCCTGGCCGAGCGCTACGGCGGCGAGATCGTCAGCGTCGATTCGGCCCTGGTGTACCGCGGCTTGAGCATCGGCGCGGCCAAGCCCGACGCCCGGCAGCTGGCGCGCGTGCCGCACCATCTGCTGGACCTGCGCGATCCGTGGCAACCCTATTCGGCCGCCGAATTCGCGGTGGACGCGCGTGCCGCGCTGGAGGCGATCGTCGCCCGCGGCCGCCTGCCGATCCTGGCCGGCGGCACCGGCCTGTATTTCCAGGCGTTGCTGGAAGGCCTGGCGCCGATGCCGCCGGCCGATCCGCAGCTGCGCGCAGCGCTGGCCGCGCGCGCGCAGGCCGACGGCTGGGCGGCGCTGCACGCGCAACTGCAGCAGGTCGATCCGCTGGCCGCGCGGCGGATCCGGCCCGGCGACGCGCAGCGCATCCAGCGCGCGCTGGAAGTGTTCCAGCTCAGCGGCCGCCCGATCAGCGCATGGCAGGCGCAGCCGGGGCCGCCGCGGCTGCCGTTGCGGGTCCTGAAACTGGTGCTGGCGCCGCCCGACCGCGCGCTGCTGCACCGGCGCATCGCGCTGCGCTTCGACGCGATGCTGGAGCAGGGCTTCCTCGACGAGGTGCGTGCGCTGCGCGCCTTGCCGGCGTTGCGCCAGGTGGCGCGGCCGCTGGAGCTGCCGGCGGTGCGCGCGGTCGGCTACCGCCAGGCCTGGGAACACCTGGACGGGGCCAGCGATGCGGCCACGTTCCGCGATCGCGCGATCTCCGCTACCCGCCAGCTGGCCAAGCGCCAACTGACCTGGCTGCGCGGGGAGCTGGACGCGCGCTGGTTCGACCCCGAATGCGACGGCGCGCGCCTGGATGTCGCAGTGGCGGACTTTCTTGGCTGATTTGGCTACACGCCGCGCTGTGCTGGAGCCCGCGGTTGTGTAACATCGGCGGTCCGGGCCACGGCAGGGGAGCTGCAGTGCCGTCCCGGGCACATAAAAACAATAAACGGGAGTGAAGCATGTCCAAGGGGCAATCCTTACAGGATCCTTTCCTGAACGCGCTGCGTCGCGAACGGGTGCCGGTCTCGGTGTATCTGGTCAACGGCATCAAGCTGCAGGGTACCATCGAGTCCTTCGACCAGTTCGTGGTGCTGTTGCGCAACACCGTGAGCCAGATGGTCTACAAACACGCCATTTCCACCGTGGTGCCGGCGCGCAACGTGCGCGTCGGACCGGGCGGTGGCTATGTGCAGCAGAACGAGGGTGGTAGTGCGGACGATGACGAAGCCGAGTAAGACGCTGGTGAAGACCGGAGCCGCGGGTGTTTGATCGTTCCCGCCGCGGCGAACACGCACTGCTGATCCAGCCCTATGCCGGTGGACCGTTGGAGGACGATGTGCTGGAGGAGTTCGCCGACCTGGCGCGCTCCGCCGGTGCCAGCATCGCCGCCACGCTGACCGCGCGCATCGACAAGCCCAGCCCGTCGACGCTGATCGGCAGCGGCAAGCTGGAAGAGGTCAAGGCCGCGGCCGAGGCCAGCGGCGCCGATCTGATCCTGGTCAACCATGCCCTGAGTCCCGGCCAGGAGCGCAACCTGGAAAAGTACCTGGAGCGGCGCGTGATCGACCGCACCGGGCTGATCCTGGACATCTTCGCGCAACGCGCGCGCAGCCACGAGGGCAAGCTGCAGGTCGAACTGGCGCAGCTGCGCCACATGGCCACGCGGCTGGTGCGCGGTTGGACCCATCTGGAGCGCCAGCGCGGCGGTTCGATCGGCCTGCGCGGTCCTGGCGAAACCCAGCTGGAAACCGACCGCCGGCTGCTGCAGAAGCGGGTCGAGCAGTTGCAGAAGCGGCTGGAAAAGGTCGAGGTGCAACACACCCAGATGCGCCGTGCGCGGGTGCGCAGCGAACTGCCGCGGATCGCGGTGGTCGGCTATACCAATGCCGGCAAGTCGACCCTGTTCAACGCCTTGACCGGGGCCGAGGCCTACGCCGCCGACCAGCTGTTCGCGACCCTGGACCCGACCGTGCGCCGCATCGCGCTGCCGGGCGGCAACGCGATGCTGGCCGATACCGTCGGCTTCGTGCGCAACCTGCCGCACGAACTGGTCGCCGCGTTCCGCTCGACCCTGTCCGAGGCGCGCGAGGCCGATTTCCTGCTGCACGTGGTCGATGCCGCCGATCCGTTGCGCGAAGAGCGCATCGCCCAGGTCGACGAGGTGCTGCACGCGGTCGGCGCCGGCGATCTGCCGCAGTTGCTGGTGTTCAACAAGATCGACCGCATCGAAGGCGCCGACGTGCGCCACGATGCGCAGGACGGTGTGCCGGACGAGGCGCGCCGCGAGCGGGTCTGGATCTCGGCGCGCGACGAACGTGGCCTGGACCTGCTGCAGGGCGTGCTCGGCCAGCGGCTGGGGCTGCAGCACGTGCAGGGCAGCCTGCGCCTGCCGTCCAGCGCCGGGCGCCTGCGCTCGCAACTGCACCAACTGCAGGTGGTCCGCAGCGAGCAGGCCGACGAAGACGGCTGGCTGCTGCAGGTGGACATCCCGATCACTGAGGCCGAGCGCCTGGCCGCCAGCGCCGACGGCGCGCCGATCCGCGCGCTGTTGCCGCCGCGCGAGGAAGAGGAGTGGCAGCAGCGTTAGCCGCAATGCCGGATCGCGCCGCTGCACGCCTCGGCTAGGTGCATTTGGACTCGGCCGTTTGCGGCTTGCGCAAGGTCTGTAGGCGCGGCTTCAGCCGCGACGGGCTCTACCGAGACGGTCCGTCGCGGCTGAAGCCGCTCCTACGGTGGTGTCATTTGAGTCGGCAAGTCGCTCTCCTCTGCGCGAAGACGCTACTGATGGCGGCGGCATGCAAGCGAGCCGGCGCCTGAAGCGCCAGCGCCAGCCCGCTGCGCCACCATCGCTGAAGCCACGCAGGGCCGCGCGCCGCGCAAACGCGACAGCCGTGGCGAATTCGGCTACAAAGCGCATTGGTTTCCCGAGCAGCGCCATGAACGTCCCCACCGACCCGCAACTCCTGCAACTCGCCACTGCGCTCAGCGATCAGCTGCGCACCGCGCGCGAGCGCCTGGTCACCGCCGAGAGCTGCAGCGGCGGCTGGATCGCCAAGGCGATGACGGATATTTCCGGCTCCTCGGACTGGTTCGACTGCGGCATGGTCGCCTACAGCTACGAGGCCAAGCAGGCGCTGCTCGGCGTGCGTCCGCAGACCCTGGAGCACCACGGCGCGGTCAGCCGCGAGACGGTGATCGAGATGGTGTCCGGCGCGCTGGTCAATTCCGGCGCCAGCATCGCGGTGGCGGTGACCGGCATCGCCGGCCCCGGCGGCGGTTCCGCCGACAAGTCGGTCGGCACCGTGTGGGTGGGCTGGAAGCGGCGCGGCGGCTACGCCAGCGCGCAGTTGTTCCATTTCGACGGCGACCGCGACGCGGTGCGCCGGCAGACCGTCGCCGCGGCGCTGCACGGCCTCGGCGCGCTTCTGTGAACGCCGACGGGCGCTAGGTGGCGACCGCGATGTGGGAGGCGCTGAGCACGGTCCGCGACCTGGGGCGTTTGCAGGAAATCGCCTCGGTGCTGATCCGTTACGGCTTCGGCGACGTGGTCCGCCGCATCGGCATGGCCGACGTGCTGGAACGCGCCGGACGCCTGCTGCACTGGCACAACGCCGAAGAGATGCTGCGCATGTCGGCGCCGCAGCGGGTGCGGCGTGCGTTGCAGGATCTCGGGCCTACCTTCGTCAAGCTCGGCCAGGTGCTGGCCACGCGCGTGGACCTGCTGCCGCCGGAGTGGATCGACGAACTCGGCGAGCTGCAGAACGCGGCACCGGCGCTGCCCTACGAACAGATCCTGCCGCAACTGCTCGAGGCGTTGGGCGAGGCGCCGTCGGCGATCTTCGCCCAGGTCGAGGAGACTCCGCTGGCCGCCGCGTCGCTGGCGCAGACTCACCGCGCCTGGCTGCACGACGGCACTGCGGTGGTGATGAAGGTGCGCCGCCCCGGCATCCGCGACGTGATCGAGGCCGACCTGCGGCTGCTGGCGCGGCTGGCGGAGATCGTCGAGGCGCGTGCGGCCGATCTCAAGCGCTACCACCCGGCGGAGGTGGTGCATCAGTTCACCGTGTCGCTGCGGCGCGAACTGGATTTCGCCGGCGAATGCCGCAACGCCGAGCGCATCGCCGCCAATTTCCAGGGCCACGACGAGATCCTGATCCCGCGCGTGCATTGGCAGTGGACCTGCGAGACGCTCAACGTGCAGGACTTCGTCGCCGGCATCGGCGGGCGCGACCTGGCGGGTGTGGATGCCGCCGGCCTGGACCGCCGCCGACTGGCCCGCGTCGGCGCCGAGATCGTGCTGAAGATGGTGCTCGAGGACGGCTGCTTCCACGCCGATCCGCACCCGGGCAACATCTTCTACCTGCCCGGCGAACGCATCGCGGTGATCGATTTCGGCATGGTCGGGCGCATCTCCGAGCAGCGCCGCTACCAGGTCGTGCAGTTGCTGCACGGCCTGGTCACCCAGGAGGCCGAGGCGGTCACCGACGTGCTGCTGGAATGGACCGACGGCGATGCCGAGATCGACGAGGCGCGGCTGCAACTGGAGATCGCCGGCTTCGTCGACCAGTACCGCGGCGTGCCGTTGAAGGAGCTGCGGGTCGGCGCGATGCTCGGCGACGTCACCGCGATCCTGCGCCAGCACGCGCTGGCGCTGCCGGCCGACCTGGCGCTGATGATCAAGACCTTCCTGACCCTGGAAGGGGTAGGGCGCCAGCTCGATCCGGACTTCGACATGGCCGGCGCCGCGGCGCCGTACCTGGAGCGGGTGATGCTGCAGCGCTTCGCCCCGCGCGCGATGGCCAAGCGCGGCCGCCGCACCGTGCTCGGCGCGCTGGAACTGCTCGGCGACCTGCCGCGCGACACCCGCCGGCTGCTGCAGGCGGCGCGGCGCGGACGGCTGCAGCTCAATGTCGAGACGACGTCGCTGAAGGGCTTCGGCGACCAGGTCAACCGCGCCGCGAATCGGCTGACCATGGGCATCGTCACCGCGGCGCTGATCATCGGCTCCTCGATCGTGATGAACAGCGTCGGCGGCGTCTCCAGCCGCTGGCTGCTGGCGATCGGCGTGGGCGGCTTCATCGGCGCGGCGCTGTCGGGCGTGTGGATCCTGATCTCGATCTGGCGCAGCGGCCGCTGAGCGGAGCGGTGGTCGCTGTGAGCGAAGTCCCGGTGTGCGGGTGTGGCCGCAAGGCCCAGCGGGGCGGGCGATCTGCGGAACGGCAGCCCCCTTGATGCGATCACGCAGGGGTTGCCCATTTCCGTTTTTAGTAGTATTACTACTAACCATGGAACTGACCGAAACCCAGCAAGCGATCCTCGACCTGATCGCCCAGCGTATCGAGCACGACGGCGCACCGCCGTCGCAGACCGAGATCGCCCGTGCCTTCGGCTTCAAGGGTGTGCGCGCCGCGCAATACCACCTGGAAGCCCTGGAGCAGGCCGGCGCGATCCGCCGCGTGCCGGGACAGGCGCGCGGCATCCGGCTGGTGAGCGGCGCGGCCGCACCGGCGCCGGCCCCGCAGGTGGACAGTGCCGACATCCTGCGCCTGCCGGTGCTGGGGCGGGTCGCCGCCGGCCTGCCGATCGGCGCGGACATCGGTTCGGACGATTTCGTGGTGCTGGATCGGGTGTTCTTCTCGCCGGCGCCGGACTACCTGTTGAAGGTGCAGGGCGACTCGATGCGCGACGAAGGCATCTTCGACGGCGACCTGATCGGCGTGCACCGGACCCGCGACGCCCGTTCCGGGCAGATCGTGGTGGCGCGGATCGACGAGGAGATCACGGTCAAGCTGCTGAAGATCGGCAAGGACCGCATCCGCCTGCTGCCGCGCAACCCGGACTACGCGCCGATCGACGTGCTGCCCGACCAGGATTTCGCCATCGAAGGCCTGTATTGCGGCCTGCTGCGCCCCAACCGTTGATGTTGGAGATTGCACTACACCGCAGGCCGGATTTTCCCGACCCGCACCATCGCTGTTCGCCGCTGCTGTAGACCTGCCCGGACGAATTATTTTTTCTTTGCCCCGCACTGTCTCAGCCCGTGCGATACCTGGCCGCTAAATTGAACCTACCCCGCAAATCATCCTCACCTCCGAAGGACACCAAAATGGACGAGAACAAGAAGCGCGCGCTCGCTGCCGCACTGAGCCAGATCGAGAAGCAGTTCGGCAAGGGTTCGGTGATGCGGATGGGCGATCGCATCATCGAAGCCGTCGAGGTGATTCCGACCGGCTCGCTGATGCTGGACATCGCGCTGGGCATCGGCGGCTTGCCGAAGGGCCGCGTCGTCGAGATCTATGGTCCGGAATCCTCGGGCAAGACCACGCTGACCCTGCAGGCCATCGCCGAGTGCCAGAAGAAGGGCGGCACCGCGGCCTTCATCGATGCCGAGCATGCGCTGGACCCGATCTATGCCGGCAAGCTCGGCGTCAACGTCGACGAACTGCTGCTGTCGCAGCCGGATACCGGTGAGCAGGCGCTGGAAATCGCCGACATGCTGGTGCGTTCGGGCTCGGTCGACATCGTGGTGGTCGACTCGGTCGCCGCGCTGACCCCGAAGGCCGAAATCGAAGGCGAGATGGGCGACCAGCTGCCGGGCCTGCAGGCCCGCCTGATGAGCCAGGCGCTGCGCAAGCTGACCGGCAACATCAAGCGCTCCAACACGCTGGTGGTGTTCATCAACCAGCTGCGCATGAAGATCGGCGTGATGATGCCCGGCCAGAGCCCGGAAGTGACCACCGGCGGCAACGCGTTGAAGTTCTACGCCTCGGTGCGCCTGGACATCCGCCGCATCGGCGCGATCAAGAAGGGCGACGAGATCATCGGCAACCAGACCAAGATCAAGGTGGTCAAGAACAAGCTGGCGCCGCCGTTCAAGCAGGTCATCACCGAGATCCTGTACGGCGAGGGCATCAGCCGCGAAGGCGA
Source organism: Xanthomonas sp. JAI131 (assembly GCF_013410075.1). Classification (NCBI taxonomy): domain Bacteria; kingdom Pseudomonadati; phylum Pseudomonadota; class Gammaproteobacteria; order Lysobacterales; family Lysobacteraceae; genus Xanthomonas; species Xanthomonas sp. JAI131. Next base: position 614,085 of record NZ_JACCCN010000001.1, read on the forward strand.
GCTGATCGACATGGGCGTGGAAGCCAAGCTGGTCGAGAAGGCCGGTGCCTGGTACAGCTACGGCAGCGAGCGCATCGGCCAGGGTAAGGACAATTCGCGCCAGTACCTGCGCGACAACCCGCAGGTGGCGGCGAAGCTGGAAAGCGAGCTGCGCGAGAAGTTCCAGCCTACGGAAATCGCACCGAGCGCGGCCGAAGCCGAGGACGCCGACGCAGACGCCGAGGCGTGATGGTCTTCTGCCGGGGGAGCGGTGGAGTCAGTGCCGCTCGTCTCCCTCGGCAGTCTTGAGCAAGCCAGGAGGGCAGGTGCCAGGGACGGCACATTGACGATCGTGGCGGTGAGCCTGCATGGGTGACGACGAACAAGCACAGGAACCGCGCCGGCGCCGCCGGCAGCCGGAACAGACGCCGTTGCAGCGGGCCTTGGGCCTGCTGGTGCGCCGCGAACATTCGCGCAAGGAACTGACCCGCAAATTGCGGGCGCGCGGCGTGGAGCAGGATGCCGCCGCCGCCGCGGTGGAGCGCCTGGCGGGCGAGGGCTGGCAGGACGATGGCCGCTTCGCCGAACTGCTGGTGCGCAGCCGGGCCAATACCGGCTATGGACCCTTGCATATTCGTGCCGAACTGGGCACCCACGGCCTGGATAGCGAGGCTATCGCCACGGCGATGGCCGCATTCGACGGCGACTGGAGCGAAAACGCCCGCGATCTGGTGCAGCGACGCTTCGGCGCGGCCGGACCGGTGGACCTGGCGCAGCGGCGCAAGGCCGCCGATCTGCTGGCGCGGCGCGGTTTCGATGGCGACAGCATCCGCGCGGCCACGCGCTACGAGCCGGAGGACTGAGCGGGCCGGGCCTGCTAACCTTGGCGGATTGTCTTGTCCGGTTTCCGCACGCCCTTATCTTGAGGGGGTACGCCCGGAAACCCGTCCGCTCGTCTATAGCCAGCCCATGAACGCACCCGCCAAATTCTCCACCTCCCAGATCCGCAGCGACTTCCTCGAGTTCTTCAACGGGAAGGGCCATACCATCGTACCGTCCGCGCCGCTGGTGCCGGGCAACGATCCGACGCTGTTGTTCACCAATTCCGGCATGGTGCAGTTCAAGGACGTGTTCCTCGGCGCCGAGAAGCGCAGCTATGTGCGCGCGGCCGACGTGCAGCGCTGCCTGCGTGCCGGCGGCAAGCACAATGACCTGGATTCGGTCGGCTATACCGCGCGCCATCACACCTTCTTCGAAATGCTGGGCAACTGGTCGTTCGGCGACTACTTCAAGAAAGAGGCGATCGCCTGGGCCTGGGAACTGCTGACCCAGGTCTGGAAGCTGCCTGCGGAGCGCCTGCTGGTCACCGTCTACCACACCGACGAGCAGGCCTACGAGCTGTGGCGCGACATGATCGGGGTGCCGCCGGAGCGGATCGTGCGCATCGGCGACAACAAGGGCGCCCCGTACGCCTCGGACAACTTCTGGCAGATGGCCGACACCGGCCCCTGCGGCCCGTGCACCGAGATCTTCTACGACCACGGCGCGCATATCGCCGGCGGCCCCCCGGGCTCGCCGGACGAGGATGGCGACCGCTTCATCGAGATCTGGAACCTGGTGTTCATGCAGTTCGACCGCCAGCCCGACGGCACCCTGGTGCCGCTGCCGGCGCCGTGCGTGGATACCGGCATGGGCCTGGAGCGCCTGGCCGCGATCCTGCAGCACGTGCACAGCAACTACGAGATCGACCTGTTCCAGACGCTGATCCGCCACGCCTCCGAGCTGACCGGCATGGCCGACCTGGAGAACAAGTCGCTGCGCGTGATCGCCGACCACATCCGCGCCTGCTCGTTCCTGATCGTCGATGGCGTGCTGCCCTCCAACGAGGGCCGCGGCTACGTGCTGCGCCGGATCATCCGCCGCGCCCTGCGCCATGGCTGGATGCTCGGCGTGCGCCAGCCGTTCTTCCACAAGATGGCGGCCACCCTGTCCGACCTGATGGGCGAGGCCTATCCGGAACTGCCGGCGGCGCTGTCCACCGTGCAGCGGGCGCTGCAGGCCGAAGAGGAGCGTTTTGCCGAGACCCTGGACTCGGGCATGAAGATCTTCGACGAGATCGCCGCCCGCGCCAGCGGCAGCATCCCCGGCGCGGACGCGTTCCGCCTGTACGACACCTATGGCTTCCCGGTCGATCTCACCGCCGACATCGCCCGCGAGCGCGGCATGGAGGTGGACATGGCCGGCTTCGAAAGCGCGATGGAGCGCCAGCGCGAGACCGCGCGCGCGGCCGGCAAGTTCGGCGGCGGTACCACGCTGCCGGCGGACCTGGTGGCGCAACTGGTTCCCACGGTGTTCCTGGGCTACGACGCGCTGCAGGCCGATGCGCTGAAGGTGGTCGCGCTGTTGAAGGACGGGCGTCCGGTCGAGTCGGTCGAGGCCGGTGATGCGGCGATCGTGCTGCTCGATCGCACCCCGTTCTATGCCGAATCCGGGGGCCAGGTCGGCGACCTGGGCCAGTTGAGCGCGGACGGCGTGCTGTTCCAGGTCGAGGAGACGCAGAAGTTCGCCGGCCAGTTCCATGGCCATGTCGGCCAGCTGCGCAGCGGCCGCCTGCAGGTCGGCGCCACGCTGTCGGCGCAGGTCGACAGCGACCGCCGCGGCGCCACCATCCTCAACCATTCGGCCACGCACCTGCTGCACGCCGCGTTGCGCGAGGTGCTCGGCACCCACGTGCAGCAGAAGGGGTCGCTGGTCGCGCCGGACCGGCTGCGCTTCGATTTCTCGCACTTCCAGCCGATGAGCGCCGAGGAACTGGCGGTGATCGAGCGCAAGGTCAACGCGCAGGTGCGTGCCAATCACGCGGTCGAGGTGCACCACATGGGCATGCAGGAGGCGCTGGACTTCGGCGCGATGGCGCTGTTCGGCGAGAAATACGGCGAACGCGTGCGTGTGCTGAAGATGGGCGACTACTCCACCGAATTGTGCGGCGGCACGCACGTGGCGCGCACCGGCGACATCGGCCTGTTCAAGATCACCAGCGAGGGCGGCGTGTCGGCCGGCGTGCGCCGGATCGAGGCGGTGACCGGGCAGGGCGCCCTGGACCATGTGGCGGCCGAAGAGGCCAAGCTGCACGAGGCGGCCGAGCTGGTCGGTGGCAGCGCCGGCGACGTGGTCGAGAAGATTCGCCAGCTGGGCGACAGGCACAAGCGCCTGGAGCGCGAGCTGGAGGCGCTGAAGGCCAAGCTGGCGTCCGGCGCCACCGCCGACCTGGCCGCCACGGCGGTCGAGGTGGCCGGTGTGAAGGTGCTCGCGGTGCGACTGGAAGGCTTCGATGCCAAGGCCTTGCGCGAGGCGATGGACCGCCTGAAGCAGCAATTGGGCGACAGCGTGATCGTGCTGGCCGGCGCCAGCGAGGGCAAGGCGGCCCTGGTCGCCGGGGTGAACGGCAGCCCAATGGGCCGGGTCAAGGCTGGGGAACTGCTGAGCCATATCGCCGGTCAGATCTCGGGCAAGGGCGGCGGCCGCCCGGACCTCGCCCAGGGTGGTGGCGAGGACGGGCCCGCCCTTGCCCTTGCGCTCGAGGGCGTACCCGCCTGGGTCAAGCAACATCTCCCCTGAACACGAACTCGCGCCGCCTTGCTGGCAGGGCGCGGCTTCCCTTAACATCGATCTTCTTTTCCCTTTCGTGATGGGGCGTCCCGGCTCGGGACGCCGTACCGGTGGGAATCACCGGTTCCCTGGAGAATTTTAAAAATGTTGATCCTGACTCGCCGGGTAGGCGAAACCTTGATGATCGGCGATTCGGTCACCGTGACGGTGCTTGGGGTCAAGGGCAATCAAGTGCGCATCGGTATCACCGCACCGAAGGATGTCGCCGTGCACCGCGAAGAAATCTATCAGCGCATCCAGCGCGGCGACGAGCCGACTTCGCATGGCGGCGGCCATGGCGATCAATCTTCCGATTGATGCGTCGAAAGGGTTTACCTGAGACCCTACAAACCGTTATCCTTCGCGCCCGGTCGCGGAATATCCGCAGCGTCTAAATCCGGAGTGATGCCCGAGCGGCTGAAGGGGCTCCCCTGCTAAGGGAGTATAGGGTCAAAAGCTCTATCGAGGGTTCGAATCCCTCTCACTCCGCCAGTGTCAAGGAAACGCCCGCAAATCAACGATTTGCGGGCGTTTTTCTTTTCGCCCACCTTGGACACTCGCTTGGACACTTCCATGCGAGTAGCGCACTCCTCAGGCGCGGCTCGACTGGCCGCTACTACGTCCGTTTGCGCGTTCCTGCCGATCTGCAGGCAGGTCTTCACGCGCGGCACCGGGACGACATGCGATCGCGCTGCCTCGGCTCAAGCCTTCGCAGCCATCAGGAATGGCAGCACGGGATCGGAGCTGGATGAGTGCTTGAAGAGCTTTGAAGGGACGCCGCCACTGGAGCTGATCAAAGGCGTGAAGCTGCCGGGCGGGGCATCCGGTCAGGTCGGAATCAACGACATCACGACTTGTCGCTGTTCCAGCGGTTGGCAGCGCAGTGCCCGGCCCGCACCGGCGCCGTTCCCGCCGAGGGGCATCCAGCCTATCGGCGAGGCGCGCCCCCGCCGGCCTAACCCTCGCAGACGCCGGCGCCAAATATCTGGGTAGCATCTAGGGCAGAACTACCCGAAGACGATCGTTCAAACACCCGCACCCTCAAGGATGGATGCCTTCGTGGCGGTGCAGCGCAAGGCCAGGCGTGCCGTGCGGCTGGGAAAGCTGACGCGAACCGGCTTCTTCGAGTGGTTCCTGCACGAGACCGCGCAGAAGCGGGTCATCATCTGCATCTACATCACCAACCGGTTCCCGGCCTGCGCCAACTTCATCAAGCGAGTGCCGGCGTGCCGTTGCCCCGGTCGGCAGGCGCAGTTGTCTTGGCGTGCGCATTTGCATCACGTTGTAGGCCGCCATGTTCAGCACCAACACATGGTCAACTTTCTCCAGGCCGTGTACCTCGCCTGCCGGATACGGCCTGATGACTTGGTCCAGCCCAATCCCTACACGAGCAACTCGCTTTTGCGCTGAGAGATCGCCCCATCCTCGCTGGCCGCGACCGCATCGGCCATCGCCGAACGTCGGCCTGGCGCACTTCTGCGTCACACGCGGCAGGATCTTCAGCCTGTCCTGCGCCTGGATGAACTCGGCTGGGTCATAGCGCCTTGTCCGTTCCAAGTGTCAGCACCGCGTCCCGTGCTGCTGCTTGCCGAGCATCGGCTAGCACGCCCTATCGCCCACGTATTGACGATCGGCCCATGGCGGTTGTCGATCAGGACGCGGACGTTTCCGGACGGTCAGTGCGCGCGCACCTCGTCTTCATTCCAGGGCGATCCATGCTCGCAACAGAATCGAAGGAGACGAGGATGAAAAACCGCGTACGCGCTATCGCCGTCGATCTCGGCTAGGCAGCACTCAGAACCTCCAGCAAAACCGCTCAAACACTGCATCGGTCGCGGCAGAGTTATCCGCATGACTCATTGCAAAGAAATACTGCTGCCGGCATCTGATCGTCGATCGCAATGGTGCCTCTGGCGCTTTGTATTGCCCAAGCCAATCGGCACGATTTGTTGATGCTTCAGATGCTTCAAGAGTTGATCGATACCTTGTTGCTAATGCCGGCAGGCGGGGCGTCCATGGCGCGGACCAAGCGAGTTGCCTACAAGGGCTGCGACATCGACCGCTGCCGTGATCGCTTCAAGCTAAGCGGCTTTGCGCATCGCGCGCCAGGCGATCAAGGGTGATGACCTGGTGGCGCCTCGTCGGCCGGTCGAGCGGAACGGCGTTCAGTCCGCCGGCACGGCAAGTTTGCATCCGCTTCGAGCGCTGGATCGACATGCGCTAGGTATCTCTTCCCCGGTTTACTCAGCATCTGTCTACGGCGTCTTTCTTGGTTTGTGATATCAATCTAAAATATTTTCGAGTAAGTCCGTCACATTCGGATAACCATCTGTGGGGGCAGAAGGATATTGCCGGTCTCTTAAATGGGGAGAGACGGCGATCGCGATCGCGACGCAGACAGGATGCTTAGAGCGATATGGATACCGCGGTTATTGGGATGGCGTTTCGATTTCCAGGGGCGAACGACAGTACGACGTTCTGGGGAAATTTGATTGACCGTAAATCGAGCGTGACCGAGATTCCAGCGCAGCGCTGGGATTGGCGCGGCGTATGGGGCGATCCAAAGCAGACGGTCAATAAAACCGACAGCAAATGGGGCGGATTCATCGACGCGGTCGACGCGTTCGATCATGAGTTCTTCGGTTTTCTGCCCAAGGTGGTGCAGTCCATGGATCCGCAGCAGCGGATCATGCTGGAGCTCGCCTGGAATTGCATGGAAGACGCCGGTGTGGCGCCTTCGAGTGTGCGCGGACGCAAGATCGCCGTTGTGGTTGGCGTCTTCAATCACGATTACAAGGAACTGCAGGAGCGCGACGAGATTTCGATCGAAGCGCATCATTCCACCGGTACCGCGACCGCGGTGATCGCCAATCGCGTCTCGCATCACTTCGACCTGCGCGGGCCTAGCGTGCCGATCGATACGGCGTGTTCTAGTTCGCTCAACGCGATCCACAGCGCCATCCAGGCCTTGCAATACGACGATTGCGAGATGGCGCTCGCTGGCGGCATCAACCTGATGTTGACGCCGACCCGCCATATCTCGTTCTCGAAGATGGGCATGCTCTCGCCGAGCGGCACCTGCAAGACGTTCGACAACGCTGCCGACGGCTATGTGCGCGGCGAAGGCGCGGCGTTCTTGCTGCTCAAGCCGCTGGAGCGGGCCATCGCCGATGGCGACGCGATCCATGGTGTGATCAAGGGTTCCGCGGTCAATCACTGCGGCAGCACCTATACCTTGACCTACCCGAGTCCGCAGGCGCAGGCCGAGGTCATCATGGCCGCGCACGAACGCGCCAACGTGGCCGTCGACAGCCTGGGATTCGTCGAACTGCACGGCACCGGCACACCGAAGGGCGATCCGATCGAATTCGAAGGCCTGCTGCAGGCCTTCGGTGGCCTGGCGCGCAAGCAGGGCATCGAACTGCCGTCCGCATACTGCGGCTTGAGTTCGGTGAAAACCAATATCGGCCATCTCGAGGCGGCCGCGGGCGTGGCCGGCGTGATCAAGGTGTTGCTGGCGATGCGGCATCGCCGCCTGCCGCCGTTCCAGAATTTCGCCCGGCTCAACCACCGCATCGCTATCGATGACACGCCGTTCTATGTCCTCGATGACAGCCGCCCCTGGCTGCCGCCTGCGCCGGGGCAACCGCTGCGCGCCGGCGTGAGTTCGTTCGGATTCGGCGGCACCAATGCCCACGTGATTCTGGAAGAGGCGCCGGCGGCGCCGGTCGGGCAGGGCGTCGGTCGCGTTCGTGGCGATGAACCGGTGTTGATCGCCTTGTCGGCCAAGACGGCATCGGCCTTGCAGCGCCGCATCGCGACACTGCGCGATTGGGTACGGGACGATGCGGGACGGACGCGGCTGATGGATGTCAGCCGATCGTTGCTATTGGGCCGCGACGCCTTGGCTTGCCGGTTCGCATGCGTGGTGGATAGCCCGGCTGCATTGCTGGATGCATTGAATCAAGCGATGGATGCGAACACGCAAGGCGCCGCCACACCCGAAAATGTGGACGCTGAAGCGCTGCAGGCGCTGCTGTCGAAATGGCCAAAGCTGAAGAAACAGGCGCGCATCGACGCATTGAGCGCCTTGGCGAACGCCTTCCGTGGCGGCGCGAAGCTGTCGTGGCCGCCGCTGTTCGCCGGCATGTCGGCGCAGCCCGTGCGCCTGCCCGGCTACCCCTTCAAGGGCGCGACCTTCTGGACGCCCGCATCGATCACGGCGGATCTGCGCGGCGAGGCCAAGGCCGAAGCCCGCCTGCACCCGCTGCTGCACAACAACGTGTCCGTCCTCGGCCGGCAGCGCTTCCGCTCGACCTTCGACGGTCGCGAATTCTTCCTTGCCGATCACGTCGTCGACGGCCGATCGATCCTGCCTGGCGTCGCGTATCTGGAAATGGCCCGTGCCGCTGCGCGTCTTGCGCTGGCCGATGGTACGGATGCGGGGGCCGTGTCCACTGTCAGCTTGCACGACGTGGTCTGGCAGCGTCCGCTCGAAGTGACGGGCGCTGCGGTGTCGGTCGAGTTGGAGTTGGATGCATCCGGCGACGGTGTGGCGCAGAACGCCGGCCCGGCTCGTCTGCGCTTTCGGGTCATTGACGCGGAAACGCGGGAATCGGCGCAGGTGTACTGCCAGGGCCTGTTGGACGTCGATCGGGATGCCGGCGAAATGCTGGTGGATGTCGGCGCGATCGGCAACGACTGCACGGCCGGCCTCGTCGATTCGGCAGCGTGCTACCGTGGCTTGGCCGGATTGCAATTGCAATACGGACCGGGGCACCAGTCGATCGCCGATGTGCGCCTCGGCGCCGGCCAGTGTCTGGCGCGGATCGTGTCGCCCACTCAGCTTTTGGCCGGCCACGTGGGGTTCGTCGTGCATCCGAGTACGGCTGATGCGGCACTGCAGGCGGCGGTCCTGCTCGCGTCCGCCATCGACGCGACTAACGCACCTCGCGCGCATGCGCCGTGCTTGCCGTTCGCCCTGGATCGTCTGGATGTTCTGGATGCGGGAACGGGTTCCGATTCGAATACAACCGAGCTGTACGCTTGGGCGCGATTCGCGCCGACCTCGTCCGGCAGCGAGCGAATTTCCCGGTTCGATATCGATCTGATCGGGTGCGAGCCCGGCCAATCCGTCGGCCGTGTGTGCCTGGCATTCCGTGGATTGAGCTTGCGTCCACGCATGGCGCAAAGCTCGGTGGCGCAGGGCCCCGCCGCCGTTGCGATGCGTCTTCCGCCCGAATCGATTGCCGGCGATCTCTACGCACCGCTGTGGGTGCAGGCTGCGGCAGCGAGCGCGGTGCAAGCGCCCGCGACGGTGGTGATGATCGGCGAGCGGGACGATCTCGACAGCCTGCATGCGCTGCTTGCAGGATCGCCGCGGTTCGCCGGCACGAGTTTCGAATGCCTGCCGGTCCTGGCCGCGGACGCCGGACTCGCGCCGGCAGAGCAGGGCAAGGTTCTTCGCGCTGGTTCGCTCGCCGATGCCGAGGCCGTGGTCGCAGCCTGGAAAGCGCGCGGCGCGCAACCGGAACACTTTGTCTGGGTCGCGCCGAGGCCGGGCAAGAACCTGTCCGTGCAGGCGCGCATCGACACCAGCGCGCGTGCCGCGTTCGCATTGGTCAAGGCGATGCTGCGCGGTCCTAAGCGTGCGCGCTTTGTTCATCTGGCCCAACAAGACAGCGAAGGCGTGGCGAATCGCGACGGGCTCGGCGTCACCGACGTCGTCGCGCTGGGCGGGTTCTACAAGACGCTGGCGATCGAAAAGCCGAGCTTCAACGGGCGCGTTGTGCAATGCCCGGCCGATCGCACGGGCTGGGCCGACCTGGTCGCCGACGAATTGCTCGCCGCAGACAAAGTCACCGACGTGCGCTATCGCAACGGCCTGCGCGAGACGCGCCGGTTCGCGCCCGTGCATTCGAACGCCCTGCCGGCCGCGGCTCACGCGAGCGGCATGGACTTTCGGGCGGGCGGCGCATATCTCATTACCGGCGGACTCGGTGCGCTCGGCCTGATCGTCGCCCGCCATCTGTGCGAGCGCTATCGGGCCACGGTCTATCTGACCGGTCGCAAGCCACTGTCCGAGGCGCAGCAGCCGGCGCTCGACGCCCTGGCCGGCCTGGGCGGTCGTGCGATGTATTTGGCGTGCGATATCACCGACCGCGACGAAGTCCGGCGCGTGTTTGCGGCGATCCGCGAGGATCTGCGTTTGCGCGATCAAGTGCTGAACGGCGTGCTGCACTCGGCCGGGGTCATCGAGGACGATTTCCTGCTGCGCAAGCCCGCGGAAGCGTTCTCGCGCGTCATTGCGCCCAAGACCCTGGGTGCCTGGTGCCTGGATCAGGAGACGCAGCGCGATCCGCTGGACCTGTTCGTGCTGTTTTCCTCCGTCACCGGTGTGCTGGGCAATGTCGGGCAGAGCGACTACGCGTTCGGCAACGCGTTCGAGGATGAGTTTTCGGCGATGCGCGAGGCGCTGGTCGCAGTCGGCCAACGCAGCGGCAAGTCGGTGTCGATCAACTGGCCGTATTGGCAGGACGGCGGCATGCGGCTTAGCGACAAGGAAGAGGAAGCGCTGCGGCGCAGCTTCGGTATCGTGCCGTTGACGACCCAGCGCGGTATCGAGGTGCTGGAATACGCGATTGCGCAAGCGCAGCCGCAAGTCGTGGTGATGCCGGCGGGCGATATCGATAAGGTGCGCGAAGTGCTGGGTGTGATCGCCGAGGATCACCGGCCCGTGGTTGCCGCCATCGCCATCGCCGCGCCGCGTGCCGACGGGAGCCATGCCGATCACGATCCTTCTGCCTGGCGCGCGCCGGTATCCAGTTTCCTCGCGAACTTGTTCGCCTCGCAGCTCGGCATTTCCGCCGACTTCGAGCCGGACCGCTCGTTCAAGGATTACGGCTTCGATTCGGTGGTGATGATCGACCTCATCGCCGATCTGGAAAAACCCTTCGGCACCTTGCCGAAAACGCTGTTCTTCGAATACCAGACGCTGGCCGAACTCAGCGCGTACTTTATCGAACAGCACCCGGATCGTTGCCGCGCGATCGCGAATCCCACACAAGCCGCCGTCGACATCGCCGCTGCATCTGCCGCATACACGGCCGCGCAAACGCCGCCTGCGCCGACCATCGCGAACGATTCCGGGCGCGCTGCCGCCTACGCTGTCTCCTCGCCGATCCGCCGCGGTGCCGTCGAACCCGCATCCCCGCCGCAGCGCGACGACATCGCGATCATTGGCCTGGCAGGTCGCTATCCGCAGGCGGAAACGCTGGAAGCGTTCTGGGAAAACCTGCGGCTGGGCCGCGATTGCGTCGAGGAAATTCCCGCCGACAGGCCGGATCTGGCGGCGAAGTTCCGCTTCCAGCCGGGCGAAGCGACGCGGGCCAACAGCTACAGCCGTTGGGGCGGATTCCTGCGCGATGTCGACCAGTTCGATCCGCTGTTCTTCAATATTTCGCCAAAAGAAGCGGAGAACATCGATCCAAACGAACGCCTGTTCCTGGAGATCGCCTCGCAGGCGATCGAGGATGCCGGCTATACGCCGGACACGCTGGCGCAGGCGCGTGGGTATCGCGAGAACCCGGTCGGCGTGTATGCCGGTCTGATGTGGGGTGACTACCAGCTGCACGGCGTGGATCGTCCACGTGACAGCTGGGTGGTGCCGCACAGCTTCTATTGGGCTGTCGCCAATCGGGTTTCGTATCAGTTCAATTTTTCCGGCCCGAGTCTGACCATCGACACCGCCTGCTCGTCCTCGCTGACCGCGATTCATCTCGCCTGTCAGGCGATCGGCGTGGGCGAGATCGACGTGGCCATCGCCGGTGCGGTCAATCTGTCGCTGCACCCGAACAAGTACAACCTGCTCTCGGACATGCATTTCCTGTCCAGCGATGGCCGCTGCCGCGCCTTCGGCGAAGGTGGCGACGGGTATGTGCCCGGCGAAGGCGTCGGTGCGGTGGTGTTGAAATCCCTCGCTCAGGCGCGCCGCGACGGCGACCACATCTACGGCATCATCCGCGGCTCGTCGATCAATCACGGCGGCAAGGCCTCTGGGTTCACCGTGCCCAATCCCAAGCGCCAGGCGGCGCTGGTGCAGGAAGCGCTGGATTCGGCGGGCGTGGATGCGCGCCATATCAGTTATGTCGAGGCGCATGGCACCGGCACGAGCCTGGGCGATCCGATCGAGGTCGCGGGCCTGACCAAGGCCTTCGCTCAAAGCGAGCACCAGTACTGCGCGATCGGTTCGGCCAAATCCAATCTGGGCCATCTCGAAGCGGCGGCGGGCATCGCCGGCCTGACCAAGGTGCTGCTGCAGATGCGGCATTGCAGTCTGGTGCCGTCGATTCATTCCGATGCGCCCAATCCCTACATCGACTTCGCGCACAGTCCGTTCCGCGTGCAGCGCAGCTTGCAGCCTTGGCGGCGTCCGGTCGTCGAACATGCCGGGGCGAGCACGGAATTGCCGCGCCTGGCCGGCATCAGCTCGTTCGGCGCCGGCGGCAGCAATGGCCATCTGATCGTGGAGGAATACATCGAGGAGGCTCGCGGCAGCGTGGGCGCCGATGCACCGGTCATCGTCGTGCTGTCCGCGCGTCGCGATACCGCCTTGCGCGAAATGGCCGCCAGGTTGGCCCAACGATTGCAGGACGATCCGACGATCGGTTTGCAGGATGCAGCATATACCTTGCAGATCGGCCGCATCGCGATGGAAATCCGCGTCGCTTTCGTGACGACGTCGCGTCGCGAGCTGCTGGATGCGCTGCGACTGTACGCCGAGCGGGGTCTGCTGGCCGCGCAAGCGTGGTCCGGTCATCGCGATACCGCCAAACGCGACCCTGCGGTGGCCGCACGCGGCGCCGCTGCGACGGCACGGCTGTCGGAATCGCTCGCCGCTCGCGATCTGCCCGCCTTGGCGCAGGCCTGGGTGGACGGCGTAGCGATCGATTGGCGCGTGTTGCATGTCGCCGGCAGCCGGCGCCGTGTGCCGTTGCCGGGGTATGCATTCCAACGCCAGCGTTACTGGGTCGAGACATCGGACGTCGACGCGAGCGGCGGGGGCGGCATCGCTACATTGCATCCGTTGATCGACGTCAACGTGTCCACCTTGGAAGAACAGGCTTTCCTGAAGACATTGCGGCCCGACGCGTTCTATCTGCGCGATCATCGACTGGGCGACAACCGCGTCCTGCCGGGTGTGGTGTATCTCGAACTGGCTTTGCAGGCGGCGCAGCTGGCCGCGCCCGGGCGCGTGGTGACGGCAATCGAAGACGTGCATTGGTACAAGCCGATCGTGGTCAACGATGCGCCGCAAACCGTGCGGATTTCGCTGCTGCCTGAGCGTGGCGCGGTTGCCTTCGGTATCGGCGCCGTCGGCGGCGATGCGCAACAGCCGTATGCCGATGGTGCGATCGTGCTCGGCGATGCTTTCGTCGCTGGCGAGGTTGCGGGCGTGGATCTGGCCGCGATAGCGGCCCGCACGGCCGCGCTCGACGGCAGCGACGTGGAAGCCGCGTTCTCGGCCATGGGCTTTGCCTTCGGCGAAAGTTTCCAGGTCTTCGAAAGCCTGCGTCACAACGCCGATGAAGCGCTGGGCGTGTTGCGCCTGCCGCGTATCGTCGGGGTGGAGGCGGGCGATTTCGTCCTGCATCCGGCGTTGATCGACGGTGCCATCCGCGTCGGTCTCGGCGTCGGCGGGTTCAGCGCGAACGGCGATGGTATCCGCGTGCCGGTACGGTTGCGCCGGATCGAGATCCTCGCGATCCCGGGCGAACGGGTCTTCGTGCATGCGTGCAGGAGCACGATCGTGCACGGCGATATGACGCCTGAGCAATCGCACTTCGACCTGAGCGTGTGCGATGCGCAAGGCCGGGTACTGGTGCGCATCGAACAACTCACTATTCAGTCCGCGCCGCAACTGTCGCTGCTCGCGCGTGCGCGTACGGCGCCGAAACCGGTGGCCGCGAAGGCCCTGCCGGCGGCCATGCAGTCGTCTGTGGTTGCGGCGAACTCGACCATGGCCGAACCGGAAGTCCTGCAGGCGATCGCGACCGCGCGCCTGGTCGAACTGCTCGCCAACGTCACCAAGCTTGCGCCGGCGCAGATCGATCCGCATGCGCCGCTGGAAAACTACGGTATCGATTCGGTCATGATCGCTGCCTTGAACCGCGAGTTGGAGCTGCGCTTCGGCGAAGTGCCCAAGACGCTGTTCTTCGAGTACCAGGAACTGTCCGGCATCGCGGGCTACCTCGCAGAAAATCACGCTGAGCTGTTGCGCGCGATGGCGCCTGCCGCCGAGGCGCACGTACCGACAACGCAAACCTTCGCTGTCGCGCAAGAACCGCTTGTCTCCGTCGATGCACCGCGACTGGCCGCGCAGGAGTTCCTGCGCCGCATCCTCGGCGAAACGGTTGGCCTGAGTCCGTCCGATATCGATCCGAACGTGTCGCTGGAAAACTACGGCATCGATTCGGTGATGATCGTCAAACTGACCGGTCGTCTGGAAGAGGCCTTCGGCGCAATCTCCAAGACGCTGTTCTTTGAATACCAGGACGTCGCCAGTGTGGCCGAGCATCTGGCCGAGGCGTTCCCGGAGGCCGCTCAATCCTTGGCCGGAGCCGGTTCCGCAGCAACGTCGGCGGCATGGATCGCGCCGACCAGCGCGAGCGATGAGGCGCCGGTAGCCGCGGAAGGCGGTGATGCGAGCGTGCATGCACATCTGTTCCGGCAACTGCGGCGGATTCTCGGCGCGGAAGCCGCGAGCTGCCGCGTCGACACGCCGATCGCACATTGGCCTCTGGACGCGGTCAACATCGTCACCGTGCTGCATGCCTTGGCGCAGGATTTCGAAGGTGTGGATGCGTCCGCTCCATACCGCCATGGCACGCTTGCCGATTGGGCCGCCGACCTGTATTGGCGGGACGGACGCGCTCAGCACATCCGCGCGGAAGTGCACACGCAGGCGAGCGCCGCTAGTCCGACGCCCGCGAGAGCGCGTGGGCTCAGCACGTCGGGCGCGTTCCGCCGTCTGCGAGGCGGCGCGGATCGCTTCGAGCCGGAAGACATCGCCATCGTCGGCCTCAGTGGCCGTTATCCCGGCGCGAATGATCTGCACGCGTTCTGGCAGAATCTCTCGGCCGGCCGCGACAGCGTTAGCGAAATTCCGCTGTCGCGATGGGACCACAGCCGTTACTTCCATCCCGATCGCACGCTCAAGGGCGCGGTCTACAGCAAGTGGGGTGGATTCATCGACGGCGTGGATCAGTTCGATGCGCGCTTCTTCAATATTTCCGCGCGCGAAGCCGAACTGATCGATCCGCAGGAGCGCTTGTTCCTGCAAACCGCCTGGGAATGCGTCGAGGACGCCTGCCAGACCCGGCAGTCGCTCAAAGGCCGGTCGGTCGGCGTGTACGTCGGGGTGATGTGGGGCTACTACGGTCAGATCGACGTCACAGACGAGCAGCTCAAGTCGGGACGGCCGAATCCGCCGTTCTCTTCGATCGCCAACCGCGTTTCGTACTTCATGAATTTCAACGGCCCGAGCATGGCCATCGATACGATGTGCTCCTCGTCGTTGACCGCGATCCATCTGGCGTGCCGCGCTATCGACAACGGCGACTGCGACATGGCGCTCGCCGGTGGCGTCAACGTGATCGTGCATCCGAACAAGTATCAGAAGTTGTCCGCCGCGCAGTTCCTGTCCAGCGACGGCCGCTGCCGCGCGTTCGGCGCCAACGGCGACGGCTACGTGCCGGGCGAGGGCGTCGGTGTGGTAATGCTCAAGCGCTTGAGTCAGGCGATCGAGGACGGCGACCACGTCTACGGCGTGATCAAGGCGACCAGCCTCAATCACGGCGGCAAGACCAATGGCTACACCGTGCCGAATCAGGTCGGGCAGACCAATGTGATCGGCAAGGCGCTCAAGCAGGCCGGTTGGAATCCACGCAGCATCGATTACATCGAAGCGCACGGTACAGGCACGTCCTTGGGCGATCCGATCGAGATCGCCGGGCTGACCCGCGCATTCGATACGGCCTCCGCTTCCTTCGGCCGCGGCACCGAATCGAATCCCCAGAAGTGTCGCATCGGTTCAGTCAAATCCAATGTCGGCCATCTGGAATCGGCTGCGGCCATCGCCGGGTTGACCAAGATCCTGCTGCAGTTCCGCCACGACGCCATCGCACCGTCGCTGCATGCTTCGCCTGCGAATCCGAACATCGACTTCGCCCAAGCGCCTTTTCGCGTGGTTCAACAGCAAGAGCCGTGGGTCGCGACCGGCGTGCACAGCCCACGTCGCGCCGGTTTGAGTTCCTTCGGTGCAGGCGGGGCCAACGCGCATTGTCTGATCGAGGACCATCCCAGGACCTTGCCGGCGGTCGCCGACGGTCGACCGGTGCTGTTCGTGTTGTCGGCCGACGGCGAAGAGCGCTTGATGCGCTATGTCGATCGCATGATCGCGTTCCTGGAACGCGGCGGCGATCCGGATGTCGGTCTGGACCTTCGTTCGCTCGCCTATTCCTCGCAGATCGGCCGCGAGGCGATGGACGAGCGCCTCGCGATCGTTGCGACCAGCGTCGCCGAACTGTTGAACGCGTTGTGCGCCTGTCGCGCCGGTTCCATTGCCGAGGGCGTGCTGCGCGGTTCGCCGCGCCGGCAAGGCGAGAAGCTCGATGCGATCGTCGAGGAGGGCGAGCGCGACGCGATTATCCGCACCTTGATCGCCGGCGGCCGCTTGCCCCAGTTGGCGCGCGCCTGGGTCTCGATGCTCGACGTAGATTGGGCGCGTTATGTCGACATCTTGTATCCGATCAATGCCAGTGGCGCCCGACCGCGTCGTGTGCCGTTCCCGACCATGCCCTTCATCACCCAGCGCTATTGGGTCGACGAGAAGCGCCGCGATGCGGTTGCCGACGCCCCGCATCCGCTGATCGACCGCAACCTGTCCACTCTCGCCGCGCAGATCTATCGCAAGCGTTTCGATGGCCAGGAGTTCTACCTGCGAGACCATATTGTCCATACCGACCGCGACCGTAGGATTCTGCCGGGCGTGGCCTATCTGGAAATGGCGCGTGCGGCCGGCGATCTTGCGGCGGGGGAAGGTTGGCGCGTGTCGCGTATCCGCAATTTCGCCTGGCGCCAGCCGTTCGAAATCGCCGGCGCGCCCGATGCGCTGACGATCCGCATGCACAACGACGAGGCCGGATTGCAGTTCGATATCCTGCGCGAATCGGATGCGGCGATCTGCGTGGACGGCGAACTGCTGTTCCAGGGGGCCGGGGACGAGGTCGCCGACGAGTGGCTGGACATCCAGGCCATGGTCGCGCGCGGCACCCGCATCGAACGCGGTCCGGAGGAGATCTACTCGGCCTTCCGCCGCATGGGCTTCCATTTCGGCCCATCCTTCCAGGTCACCCAGGCTCGCTATCGCCTGGCCGAAGGCGCGTTGTGCGAACTGCGCCTGCCGGCGCATCTGCGCTCGGGCGTGAGCCAATTCGCTCTGCACCCATCCTTGCTCGATGCTGCATTGCGCGCCGGGCTGGCGGTCGAGATGGCCGGTAGCGGTGATCCGGTGGTGCCGATCGTGCCATTCGCACTGGATGAGTTGGAGATTCGTCACCCGCTCACCGAAACCTGCTATGCGCATGTCGTGCGCAGCCGCGATGCGCTGGCGGCCGCGCTGCCGGCCGGATTGGCGTCGACCACCGACGCGACCGCCTACAAGTACGACATCTTGGTGACCGACGCGGATGGTCGCGTGCTGGCGAAGTTGCACGGGTTCAGCGGCCGCGCGCTGGTTCGTCAGGAGGTGCCGAGCCGCGCGGTGCAGTTCTTCGACGATCACTGGGTGCCTGCGCCGCTAGCGCAGGTCACGGCCGCGAGCCGTGCCGCGCGCACGGTGCTGGTGATCGCGGACGACCGCGAGTTTGCGCATGGTTTGGTTCGCGCCTTACCCAAGGGCGATCGCGGCGTCGCGATCGCGTTCGCGGCGGATGGAGAAGAGGCGTCTGCGCCGGATCGCTTCGATCCGTTCAATGCTGCGAGTGCGTCGGCCCTGTTCGATTCTCTGCGCGAGCGCGATCTGCTGCCGGACCATATCGTGATTAGGAGCGGTGCGCCCGCTGCCGCGTGGTCGGCCCAGGGCGCCGGGCCGAGCGCTTTGCATCGCGGACTGCAGTCGGTGCGCCAATTGTTCATCGCCTCGGAGCGCGCCAATCCCGGCGCCGCGGTGCGGCTGCTGTATGCGTATCGCGATGACGGCGACGTCCAGCCGCAACACGAGGCGATCATTGGATACGCGCGTTCGCTGTTGATGGCCAATCATCGTTTCGAACTGTCCACGCTGAGCGACGATCGAGATCGGATCGAGGTGTGCGCACGGGCGATCATCGACGAGCTGGACGTCGATACTGGTTTCGGCGCCAACGAAATCGCCTGGCGCGGCGGCCATCGGCACCGCCGGGCGTTGCGCGTCCTGCCGATGGCCGCGCACGATGCGAATGCCGCATTGCCGTTGCGCGATCACGGCACGTATCTGATAACCGGCGGCGCGGGCAAGCTCGGGCTGGCGGTGGCGCATTGGTTGGCGACGAAGTGCCGGGCGCGGCTGCTGCTCTGCGGTCGCTCGCTCGAGTTGCCGGCGAGCGCGTGCGAGGCGGTCGACGCGATCCGCGCGCTCGGCGCGCAAGTCGAGTACCGCGGCGTCGATACCGCCGATGCGGCCGCGGTTGCGGCGTTGGTGACGGTGGCCGAGCGCGAGTTGGGCGGCTTGAACGGCGTCGTTCACTGCGCCGGTGCGGCCAGCGATCGCTCCATTCTCGAACTCGACGATGCCGGTTTCAACGCGCTGCTCGCGCCCAAGGTCGACGGTTTGATCGTGCTCGACCGTGCGACCGCGGCATTGCCGCTGGATTTCTTCGTCGCATTCTCGTCGGTCTCGGCGCTGATCGGCGATCTGGGATCGGGCGCGTATGCAGCCGGCAATCGCTTCATGGATGGCTATGCGCTGTGGCGCGAGGCGCAGCGCGCCCGCGGCCTGCGTCATGGTCGCAGCCTGTCGATCGGTTGGCCGTTGTGGGCGACCGGCGGCATGGAAATCACCGGCGGCGATTCGGTGGTGTTCGGGTTCTCCGGCATGCAGGCGCTGAGCGAGGCCGAAGGGCTGGAGATCCTCGACACGCTGTTGCGTTCGGCGCAGGGACGCGTGCTGGTGACGGTCGGCGATCCGCAGCGCATCGCGAAGACCCTGAGGTTGACGGACGACGCTGTGCCGCAAGCGGACAAGCCGGTCGCCGTCGAGCGCGCCGTTGCGATGCGCATGATCGATGCCAAGCCAGCGGTGCGCGACATTGCGCCGGCCGCACCGCCGTTGGCCGCGCGTCCCAGCCAGCAAATGTCGCCAGCCGCGCGCCGCGTAGCCGACGTTAGCGTCATCGACGACGCGCTGCTTATCGAGGTCGAACAATTCATCAAGCAATGCATGGCCGCAGTCACCAAGACCCAGGCCTCGGCGATCGGTTCGCGTGCCAGCTTCGAGCAGTGCGGGATGGATTCGGTGTTGATGCTCGAATTGCACACCGCACTGCGTGCGGACTTCGCCGAATTGCCGAAGACCGCGCTGTTCGAATACGACAGTGCCGCGCAGCTCGCGCGCTATCTGCTTGCGCGTTATCCGGAGGCGGTGCGCCAGCGTTTCGCCATTGCCGACGCGCTGGCTACCGGCATCCCGGTTCGCGAGGCGCGCGCAACGCCGGCCGTGCCGTCGCCCGCTCGCGAGAAGACCGCCGCGCCGATGCACTCCAAGCGGCTGCCGGCCGGGCGCGCGCCGTCCGCCGCAGCTGAAGCCATCGCGATCGTTGGCATGGCCGGCGAATTCCCGTCCTCGCCCGACCTGGATCAGTTCTGGCGGAATCTGCGCGAAGGCCGCGATTGCCTGACCCGTATTCCGCTGGCACGCGGATTCGCATCTTCGCTCAACGAGCATCGCTCGCGCTCCGGCCAATCGATCGCCGACGTCGGAGGTTTCCTGTCCGGTGTCGAGCTGTTCGATCCGAAGCTGTTCCGCATGTCGCAGGCCGAGGCCGACAAGGCCGATCCGCAACTGCGCGTATTGCTGCGCGCCGCGTGGCGTGCGGTCGAGGATGCCGCGTATACGCCGCAGGCCTTGGCCACCTCCAAGGTCGGCGTGTTCGTTGGCGCGATGAACGACGACTTCAGCCGTGTCGCCGCCGACATGCAGCGGAATAGCCGCGAGTACATCGGCCCGGGTTCGGTCGCCAGCGAGCTGTCGAACCGCTTGTCGTTCGTGATGAACTTCCATGGGCCCAGCCTGACCGTTTCGACCGCATGCTCCGGGGGGCTGACCGCACTGCATCTGGCGCGGCAGTCGATTCTTTCGGACGATTGCGAAATAGCCCTGGTCGGCGGCATCAATCTGTCGCTGCATCAGAGCAAGTACCAGTTGTTGCACGATATGAAGGTATTGTCGCCTGACGGCAAGGAACGCACCTTCGATGAAGGCGCCAATGGTCTTGTGCCGAGCGAGGGTGCCGGCGTGGTGGTGCTCAAGCGGCTCAGCCGTGCGCTTGCCGACGGCGATCATATCCACGGCGTCATCCGCGCTTCGCGCATCGGCCACTTCGGCACCGGACCGGGGCAGTTCATGCCGAATCTGCAGGTGATGGAAGACACCGTCGCCGATTGCATTCGCGATGCCGGTCTGGTCGCCGACGACATAGGCTGCATCGAAGCACACGGCACCGGTACCGAATTGGGTGACCCGATCGAATTGAAGGCGCTCGACAATGCGCTGCGGCGTACTTCCAGCGCGATCGGCCGGTGCGCGATCGGCAGCAAGGCCGGCATCGGGCATATGGAGGCCGCGTCCGGCATCGGTTCGCTGATCAAGGTGTTGTTGAGCATGCGCCACGGCGAATTCGCGCCCTGCGCGAAGCTGCGCCGGATCAACAGCAATTTCGATCATGCCGGTTCAGCCTTCCGTTTTCCCGATGTGGCGGCGGTATGGCCGCGCAATGCCAAGGGCACGCGTATCGCCGGCGTCAACTCGTTCGGCATGGGTGGTTCCAATGCATTCGTGATCGTGGAATCGCATGAGTCCGCGCCGGCCGAAGCCGCGAGCGTCGCGGTGCCGGTCTTGTTCGTGTTGTCGGCGCGTAGCCAAGAGGGATTGAAGAGCTACACGGCCTCGCTTGCTGCCTTCATGCGCGAGCAGATCGCGCAGGGACTGACCCAGTCTGCATTCGCCGACCTCGCCTACACCTCGCAAGTCGGGCGCATCGCCTATCGTCATCGTCTGGCGGTGGTTGCCGCCGATGCGCAGGTGCTGATTGCAGCGCTCGAGCACCCACACGAGGCCGGCGGCCGTAGCGGCATGTTCTCGGGCGATATTGAAGCCCATGGTTCGCTGGACATGCTGCGTTTGCTAGACGGCGATGCCGGAGACGGATTCGTCGACACGCTGCTGCGTGCGCGAGACCTCGACAAGCTCGCCGAGCTGTGGGTGCGCGGTGCGGCGATCGATTGGTCCGAGATCCACCATGGCCAACCGCGCCGTCGCGCCTCGTTCCCGGGCACGCCGTTCGAACAGGTACGTTGCGATTTGCGCAATGTGGTCGTCCCGGACGGTGTGGCCTCTGCTCAGTCGAGGCCGGGTGACATCCTGGCCGACAACCGCCTGCAAATCGGCGAAGCCGAAGCCCCCACAGGAGCGGTGGAAGCATCCGCGGAATGGCGCCGTCTGTCGGATGTCGCCTCCACCGACGTCGAAGATGCATCAGGCTGGACCGCGGCCGATGAGCCTTACGAGGAGTGGGTGCGCCGCTACTGGGTCGACCACCTTGGCGACGCGTCCGATACCGTGGTCGCCTTGGGCGAGCGCATGTCGCTGGAGTCCGCGGCACCGGGGGGCGATGGGCCGGGGACGGTGCATGCCGTGTCCGAGGTGGTCGATCCGGCATTGACGCAGTTGCTGCAGGTCTTTGGTTCGCGCCACAGCATCGCGCTGGAAACCTTGATCGCCGCGGCCTGGGCCGTGTTACTCAATCGCTACAGCAATGCCCGCTATTCCCAGTTTGGTCTCCTCGGCGCCGATCATGCCGGTGAGGCGGTCCTGCTGCCGGTGCGGGTGCGCACCGTCGGTCGGCAGAAGGTGCTCGAATGGCTGGGTGAGTTGCAGACGACCTTGCTGCGTAAGCATCGCCACGCCTCCACGACGGTCGAACGGATTGGCGAATGGGTCGGGCGCGAGCAGTTGTTCGATTGCGTGGTGAGCTTCGGCTCGCCGATCGAGCCAGGGGAGGATGGCGAACGCCACCTGGCCTCGGAAGCGTATCCCTGCGGCCTGCGCCCGCGCATGGAACTGGCTGCGGCGATCGACGTCGATTCGCTGGAGCTGAGCTTGATCTATCGCGCGGTCGAACCCGACCACGCCAGCGCGGCGATGCTGCTCGAACAGATCACCGTGCTGCTCGAAGGCATTGTCTCCAATCCCGATCGCATCCCGTCCGCGCTCGGCATGCGCACCAAATCCGAGAGCCGGGAACGCTTCTGGAAGACCATGGAAGCCAAAGCCATCACCACGGAAGGTTCCTGAATGACTGTATTCGTCACTGGCGGCAATGGCTTCGTCGGTCTCAACATCGTCTCCGCGCTGGTATCTGCCGGGCATCGCGTCACCGCCATGGTGCGGTCGGATTCGAACACGAAGTACCTGGAACCGTTCGGCGTGGACATCGTCCGTGGCGGTCTTGACGATGTGGATGCACTGTCGCAGGCCATGCGCGGCGCCGAGGCGGTGATTCATGCCGCCGGCAACACCAGTTGCAAGTGGAGCGACCTGCCGATGTTGCAGGCAGCCAACGTGCACAGCACGCGCAACGTCGTCGATGCGGCCTTGCGCAATGGCGTACGCCGGCTGGTCTACACCAGCACCACGTCGACGGTCGGCGCTTTCGACGACGCGTCGCGCGTCGCCGATGAAAGCGTGCCGCTCACCGGCTACCGTAGGCGCAGCCCGTACGCGGCGACCAAGCAGCAGGCTGAGCGCGTCGTGTTCGAGGCCAATGCGCGTGGTCTGGAGACGATCGTGCTCAATCCGGCGGAGGTGGTCGGGGCCTACGATCACAACCTGCAGTGGGGTCGGTTGCTGATCGCCGCACACTACGACCAACTTCCGTTCAGTCCGCCAGGCGGTGCGACCTATTGCTCCGCAGCCGAGGTGGGGCGCGCGCATGTCAGTGCGTTGTCCCTTGGAAGGCCCGGAGAGCGTTATCTGCTGGGCGGAGAGAATATTCGCATCGCTCGTTTCCTGAACGTGATCGGCGAAGTCTTGGAAAAGCCGTTGCGTATTCCGAAAGCGAATTACCGCTGGTTGCGCCTGAAGACCACTCTGCAGGAGCGCCGGTTCCCGTTCGTACCCGGCCAGCCCGCGGTCGAGGCGTACCGGATGCGCGTGATGGGATGTACGTATTACTTCGATTCGAGCAAGGCCGAGCGTGAGCTCGGCTATCGCTCCGCGCCGATCGAAGCGATGGTTCGCGACAGCGCGGAGTGGTACAGGCGCAACGGATTTTTCGGCTGAAGGCTCTGCGTGGACGATGCTCAGGACGCGGTAGGGACACTTAACAGGAAGGATAGGGAAAGAACATGGACTCAAGAGCTTTGATCGAACTCGAACGCAAGCCTTTCAAAGAGCGGCTCGCGCACCAGTACGAAACCTATGTGAAAGAGTTGGAGGCGGGGTACATGGTCGGCCGCCAGGGCTTCGGTCCGGTCGATCGCCGCATGAAGTACAAGGAACTCAACAGCGAGGTCTTCAATGAGGTCCTGGTATTCGGTTCCAACAGCTATCTGGGTCTGTCGAACGATCCCTATGTAAAGCGCAAGGTGATCGAGGCGGTCGAACTGTACGGCATCGGCAGCGGCGGATCGCCGGCGTTCTCCGGCTACACCAAACAGCATCGCGATCTGGAACTGCGTCTGGCCAAGTTGGCCGACCACGAAGATGCGGTGCTGTTGCCGGGCGGCTACATGGCCAATCTGTGCTGGGTCAGCGGCCTGATGAACCGCAACGACGTCATCGTCTACGACAAGAACAGCCACGCCAGCGTGATCAACGCGATCAAGATGGCCGGCGTACCGTTTTACACCTTCGACCCCGACGAACTCGATGGCTTCGAGAGGATTCTCGAGCGGATCAAGTCCAAGGCCAAGCCGGGCGCGCAGATCTTCTCCACGGTCGAGGGCGTGCGCTCGGTCGACGGTCTGATCATCGACCTGAAGAAGTATGTCGAGATCTGCAAACGCCACGATGTGATCACCATCCTCGACGATGCCCACGGCCTGGGCACGGTCGGCCGCAACGGGCGCGGCACGTTGGAGCATCTGGATCTGCTGGGCCAGGTCGACCTGCGCATGTCCACCTGCAGCAAGGCGATCGGTGCGCAGGGCGCGTTCGTGTCGGGCAGCAACGAGCATATCTTCCTGCTGCGCAATTTCTCGTATCCGTACCTGTTTACCTCGGGCCTGGCGCAGCCGACGATCGCCGCGATCTCGGCCGCGCTCGACGTGATGGAGCGCGAACCGCAGCGCATCGAGAACTTGCATGCCAATGTCCGCTACATCCAGGATCGCCTGGAGGCGGCGGGCATGCGCATCGCTCGCGGCGAATCCGGGATCGTGCCGGTGTTCTTCGGCGAGGACGGCGCGGTCAGGCGGCTGAACAAGGAGCTGTACCGTCGCGGCCTGTTCGCCAACATCATGGAATACCCGATGGTTCCACCGGGTGCTGAGCGCCTGCGTCTGTCGGTGATGGCCACGCATACGCGCGAAGAGATCGACGCCGCGGTCGATCTGATCGCATCGACCGCGCGCGAGATGGGGCTGCTCTAACGCCGGTTTTTCGCCATTCGCGCGCCGCGATGCGCGCCAACGAGATCCGGGCGAGCGCCGCTTCGTGCCGGACGCAACGTCAGCTGAGGAGAGAGACATGAACGTGTACGCAGAAGTGTTGTCCGCCATCAACGAGATCAAGCGGACCGGATTCACCGTCGATACCGTCGAACCGGACTTCTATCTCGGTGGCGATCTGGGCGTGGATTCGCGGGAAATGCTGGAAATCTGGTACGAACTGGAGCAGCGCCTGAGCGTGCGCATCGCCGATTCGGACAAGCGCGACCGCTACACGCTGCAGGACGTCGTCGACGTGCTGAGCGCGCAGCTGAACAACCGCGCGCTGGTCGCCTGAGACGGACGAGGACGGCGCGATGACGACGGTATGGGTGTTTCCTGGACAGGGATCGCAGCACAAGGGCATGGGCGGCGAGCTGTTCGGGCGCTATCCGGAGCTGGTCGCGCAGGCCGACGCGGTCCTGGGCTACTCCTTGCGCGAGCTGTGCCTGGAGGATCCGAACGGCTTGCTCAACCAGACCGAGTACACCCAGCCGGCGCTGTTCGCAGTGTCGGCGCTGGCGTTTCTGCAGGCCCGCGACGAGGGTGCGGCAGTTCCACAGGTCTTTGCCGGCCATAGTCTCGGCGAATTCGCCGCGCTGTTCGCCGCGGGCGCGTTCGATTTCGCGACCGGCATCGAGTTGGTCGCCAAGCGCGGGGCATTGATGGCGCAAGCGCCGCGCGGCGCGATGGCGGCAATCATCGGACCGGAGCTGGCCCACGTGCGGACGATTCTGGACCAATCGGGGTTGAGCGGCGTCGATATCGCGAACATCAATTCCGACACTCAGCACGTCATCTCGGGTCTGCACGAGGACATCGGTCGCTGCGAGGCCGTGTTTGCCGGGGCGGGCGCGCGTTTCGTGCGCCTGAAAGTCAGCGCAGCCTTCCATTCGCGCTATATGCGCGAAGTCGAGAATGCCTACGCCGAGTTCGTCGGACAGCTGTTCGAACAAGGCCGTCTGCATCCGCTGCGCGCCGATGTCGTCTCCAATCGCACGGCGCGCCCGCATGCGCGCGAGGCCTGGCTGCCGAAGTTGATCGAGCAGATCAGCCATCCGGTGAACTGGTACGAATCGATATCGTGGCTGCTGGCGCAGGGCGAGGTCGCGTTGCGGGAAATCGGGCCGGGCGATGTGCTGAGCGGCTTGTTCGTGAAGATCCGCAAGGCGCCGATGATCTTGAGCGCTGCCACGGAGCCAGCCCGCTTCGCGGCGAAACCGCGCATCGTCTTCATGTACTCGGGCCAAGGCTCGCAGTACTACGGGATGGGGCGAGAGCTGTATGCGAAGAACGCCGCGTTCCGAGAGGCGATGGACGCGTGCAACGCCATCTATCGGGATATGACGTCGCGCGATCTGGTCGCCGAGCTCTACGACGAAGCGAGCAAGCGCCGCGAGATGACCGATATCGGTTTGTCGCATCCGGCCATCTTCAGCATCGGCTACGGCCTCACCCAGGCGATGGCGCATGCCGGCATTCGTCCGGATGCCGTGCTCGGCTACAGCCTGGGCGAGTACGCGGCCTCGGTCGCGGCCGGAACGCTGTTGCACGAAGACGCGATGCGCATCGTGATCCGCCAGGCCGGGGTGTTCAGGAGCGAGGCCGCCGGCGGCGGCATGCTCACCGTGATGGCGCCGGTCGGACATTTCCACAGCCATCCCGAGCTCTACGGCGGTACCGCGATCGGCAGCGTCAATTTCGACGGCAACTTCGTTGTCAGTGGCAGTCGTGCGGCCATCGACGACACCCGGCGCAAGCTGGATGCTCGGGCCGTCGTCTCGATGCGTCTCCCGGTCGAGTATCCGTTTCATTCGCCCTTGCTCGCACCGATCGAACCGACCTTCCTGCGCATGTTCGATGGGGTGCCGATCTCGGTGCCATCCATCGCGCAATACTCCTCCGCGACCGGTGGTCGCCTGGAGCGGGTCGAGCCGTCGCACTATTGGAAGGTGACCAGCGAGATGGTGGATTTCCGCGCCGCGATCGCCGCGATCGCCGCGGAAGGGCCGTGTCGCTTCGTCGATCTCGGCCCCACCGGCACGCTGTCGGGTTTCATCAAATACGGTTATGGCGATCGCCTGGAACAGATCACCACGATCAATCAGTTCGGACGCAACGCGGAAACCGTCGCCGGCGCGATCGACAGGCTCGCGGCCTGAAGCGTATCGGACCTTTCGGTCCGCATCATGAGGACAGGACCGGCTGGAAAGCCGGTTCGATGCAGCAAGGACAGGGAATAGGGATGTCAAACGGGAACTTCTTGGACGCTTCGATCAGCACCGGCATCGGCTCCGATGCGGGTACATCAACGGTCAACCCTGCGATCGGCAACGACTTCGATCGTCACGTCGCCTATTGGCGCGACGCGCTCGCCGGCGCACCGGCCATGCTCGAGTTGCCGACCGACCGTCCGCGTTCCGGGCGACGGGACCCTGCTACGGCCGGCGTCGCGGTCGCTATCGATCCCGAGTTGACCGTGCGCCTGGACGCGCTCGCCGCGCGTCACGACGCGACCCTGCAAACCGTCTTGCTGGCGGCGTGGGCGGCGACGCTGGCGCGCTTGTCGAGTCAGGACGATGTCGTGATCGGCGTGCCGACCGATGGCGATGCGCCAGCCGGTTCGATCGGCGATGTGCTGCCGCTGCGCATCGATCTGAGCGGGCAGCCGAGCGTTGCCGAACTGCTGGCCAGGGTCGGCCGGCGTCTGCGCGATGCCTTCGCGCACGCGGTGCCAACCTTCGAAGGCATTGTCGCGTCGACCGCATCGCTGGCCGGCGCGCTGCCGGCGCCTGTGTTTCAGAGCGTGCTGGCCTTGCGCGACGCCGATGCGCCATCCCAGGCACAGTCGCCAGGCGTGGATCTGGCCTTGAATCTGCGCGGGACCGGCGAGGGCATCGCCGGCGAACTTTGCTACGCGGTCGCCTTGTTCGACGCCGACAGCGTCGAACGCTACCTCGGCCACTGGCAGCGCTTGTTGCGCGCGATGACCCTCGACGAGACGCGGGCGGTTTCGCGCCTGCCGATTCTTGGCGAGGAGGAGCGCCGCTTGGTTCTGGAGACCTGGAACGCGACGTCGATCGAATATCCGCACGACGCCTGCATGCACGAGTTGTTCGAAGCGCAGGTCGTGCGCTCGCCGGATGCGGTGGCGCTGGTCGCCGGCTCCAGTACGCTGAGCTATGCGCAACTCAACGAGCGCGCCAACCGCCTCGCGCATCATTTGCGCGCGCTTGGCCTTGGCCCGGACGAGCGGGTCGGCATCTGCGTGCAGCGCAACGCCGAGATGTTGGTCGCGCTGCTGGCCTCGCTGAAGTCCGGCGCCGCCTATGTGCCGCTGGACCCGGCCTATCCGGCCGATCGTCTGGGCTACATGCTCGACGACGCCATGCCGCGCGTGGTGCTCACCGATGCCGTTGGTGGTCCGGTGCTGGCGCAAGCGCTGGCCTTGGCGGAACAGGCGCAGTCGTTGGCCGTGCTCGACCTGCAGGCCGATGCGGCTGTGTGGGCGAACGCGCCCGGCGAGAATCCGTCGGCGCAAGCGGTCGGCCTGCACTCGCGTCATCTGGCCTATCTGATCTATACCTCCGGTTCGACCGGCCGGCCCAAGGGCGTGGCCATCGAACATCGCAACGGAGTCAACTTCATTTGCTGGGCCTTGCAGGAGTTCTCGCCCGACACGCTGCGCAACTGCCTGTTCTCGACCTCGATCAATTTCGATCTGTCGATCTACGAATACGGCGTGCCGCTGTCGTGCGGAGGCTGTGTGACCCTGGTCGACAACGCGCTGACCTTGTTGAACGCGGCCTTGCCGGTCACCCTGATCAACACCGTGCCTTCGGTGATGATGGAGCTGACGCGCGCCGAGGCGATTCCGCCGAGCGTGCGGGTGGTGAACGTCGCCGGCGAGCCGCTCAAGCGCGCGCTCGCCGAACGCATCATCGCGACCCCGCAGGTCGAGCAACTGTGCAATCTCTATGGCCCGTCCGAAACCACCACCTATTCGACGTGGACGCGGATGGATCGCAGTACCGGCTTCATCGCCGACGTCGGCCGTCCGGTCGGCAACACGCAGGTCTATATCCTCGATGAGGCCGGCACTCCCGCGCCGGTCGGCGTGGCCGGTGAGATCTTCATCGGCGGCCATGGCGTCGCCCGCGGCTATCTCGGCAAGCCGGAGCTGACCGCGGATCGCTTTCTCGATGATCCCTTCAGCGCCGAGCCCGGCGCGCGCATGTACAAGACCGGCGACCTCGGGCGCTGGTCGAACGACGGTACCATCACCTTGCTGGGTCGCAACGACTTCCAGGTGAAGATCCGCGGCTTCCGCATCGAGCTGGGCGAGATCGAAGCCAGGCTCGGCGAATGCGCGGGTGTACGCGAAGCGGTGGTGGTCGCACGCGACGACGACAACGGCGGCAAGCGTCTGGTCGCCTACTGCCTGGCCGACGAAGCGCTGGACATCGCGGCGATTCGCGAGCATGTCGCCAGCGCTCTGCCCGAATACATGATGCCGTCGGCATTCGTGCGTCTGGAAGCCTGGCCGCTCACCGCCAATGGCAAGCTCGACCGCAAGGCGTTGCCCGCGCCCGACGACGACGCGTATACGCGCCGTGCCTATGAGGCGCCGCAGGGCGAGATCGAGACGACGCTCGCCTCCATTTGGTCCGATTTGCTGCGGCTCGAAAAGATCGGACGCAACGACGATTTCTTCGAACTTGGCGGGCACTCGTTGCTCGCCGTACAGCTGGTATCGCGCGTACGCAAGGCGCTCGATGTCGAGCTGACGTTCCGCGATGTGTTCGAAGCCTCGGAATTGCGCGAGCTGGGCGAGCGCCTGCCACGCATCGCCGTCTCGAGCCTGAGCCAGATCGTGCCGGTGGCGCGCCGGCCGTTGATGCAGATGCCGCAGATCGTGCGCGGCTTCTGGGTCATGACCCAGCTCGGTCAGGCGACCTCAGCGCATCACATCGGCGGCGCCTATCGCCTCGCTGGCGACCTCGATCGTCCGGCACTGGAGCGCAGCTGGCGCGCCATCATCGCGCGACATGAGATCCTGCGCATCCGTTTCATTCAGGTCGATGGCGAGCCCATGCTGGGCGTCGACCAGACTGCGCCGTTCGATTTGCGCTTTCAGGATATCCGTGGCGCCGAAGATACGGCCGCTCGTTGCGACACGCTGTATTCGGAACTGTACGCGGAACCCTTCGATCTCGGTCACGACGTTCCGCTGCGCGCACAAGTCCTGCAACTGGACGAGCATGCATTCGAGCTGCAATGGGTGACCCATCACATCGTCTCCGATGGCTGGTCGATCGGTGTCATGCTCAAGGAACTGAGCGAGTTCTACGCCGCCGAGACCGGCCACGCTCAGGCAGCACTGCCAGCGCTGCCGGTGCAGTACCTCGATTACGCGTTCTGGAAGGGCGAGCATCTGCCGGCCGCGGAGCTGGATCGGCAGGTCGGCTACTGGCGCGATACGCTGGCGGGTGCGCCGCCGCTGCTCGAGTTGCCGACCGATCGCCCGCGCCCGCCGCAGCAGGATTTCGCTGGCGCAGCGATCGATCTGCATCTGGGCGAAGCCTTGACCACACGGCTGAAAGCCTTGAGTCGGCGCCACGGCGTCACCCTCTACATGACGATCCTGGCCAGCTGGGCGGCAGTGTTCTCGCGCCTGTCGGGTCAATCGGAGGTCGTGATCGGCAGCCCGATGGCCAGCCGCAGCCGTGAAGAGATCGAGCCGCTGATCGGCTTCTTCATCAATACCCTGGCGTTGCGGATCGATCTGGACAGCAATCCCTCCACCGGCGAACTGCTCACCCGCACGCGCCAGCGGCTGCTCGATGCGCAGGCGCACGGGGATGTGCTGTTCGACCGCGTGGTCGAAGCGCTCAAGCCGCCGCGCAACAGCGCCTACAACCAGATGTTCCAGGTGATGTTGGCCTGGCAGAGTCAGGACGAGGGCGAATTGGCCCTGCCAGGCATCGAAGTCCTGCGCGCGCCGAAGGCGATGAAGACCGCGCAGCTCGATCTGCTGGTGGATCTGCGCGAGAAGGACGGCTGCATCAGCGGCTTCCTGAATTACATGACCGCCTTGTTCGATCGCGAGACGATCGAGCGCTTCGTTGGCTACTGGCAGCGCTTGCTGACAGCGATGGCCGACGACGATGCGGCGCCGGTGTCGGCGCTGCCGTTGCTGGGCGAGGCCGAACGCGGGCAGGTGTTGCACCGCTGGAACGCGACGGCGCAGCCCTATCCGCGCGACACCTGCGTGGGCGAGCTGTTCGCCGCGCAGGCCGCGGCACAGCCGGACGCCGTGGCCTTGGTGTGGGGCGAGCAGCGGGTCAGCTACGACGCGTTGAATCGCCGTGCCAATCGGCTTGCCCACTGGTTGGGCGCGCAGGGCATCGGCCGTGGCGCACGCGTCGCTCTGTCGCTGTCGCGCGGCGTGCCGATGGTGGAGACGCTGCTCGGTGTATTGAAGGCGGGCGCGGCCTACGTGCCGATGGCACCGGATCTGCCGGCAGCGCGGGTGGCATTCATGCTGGACGACGCGCAGCCGGCCCTGCTGATCGCGGACGCGAGTGCGCAGCTGCCAGGCATGCCGGGTGTGCCGGTGGCGCGATTGGAGACATTGGCCGAGGCGCTGTCGGCGCACCCCGATCACGATCCGGCGCTCGCGCAGATGGATGCGACGCAGCTGGCGTACGTGATCTACACTTCCGGCACGACCGGGACACCCAAGGGCGTGCAGGTCTCGCACCGCAACGTGGTGAACTTCTGCTGCTGGTGCCGCGATGCCGGATTGCTCGCAGCGGGCGTGCGCATGACCCAATTCGCGCCGTATACCTTCGACGCATCGGCGGGCGAGATCTTCGCCGGCCTGCTCGGCGGCGCCGAGCTGCACCTGCTGGACGAAGCGACGATCCAAAGTCCGCAGCGCCTGCAGGCGTATCTGCTGGAGCAGCGGATCGGCTTCGCGGCCTTGCCGCCGGCGTATCTGCAACAACTGGATCCGGCGCTGGCCCCGGCCGGCATGAAGCTGCTGACCGCCGGTTCGGCGCCGACGCCAGAGTTGGTGCGGCGTTGGGCGGGTCGCGGCGAATACGTCAACGGCTACGGCCCGACCGAGACGACGATCCTGTCGACCACGACGGCGCTGAGCGCCGACGAAGCGCGCATCAGCATCGGCCGTCCGATCGCCAATACCCGGGTGTACGTGCTGGACGCGCACCGTCAGCCGGTGCCGGTCGGTGTGACCGGGGAGTTGTGGATCGGCGGCGACGGCGTCACGCCGGGCTATTTGAACCGCGACGCGCTGACCGAGGAGCGCTACGTCGCCGATCCGTTCTGCAGTGAACCCGGTGGGCGCATGTACCGCACCGGCGACCTCGGCCGCTGGTCGTCCGACGGCAGCCTGGAGTTCGCGGGTCGCAACGACTTCCAGGTGAAGATCCGCGGCTTCCGCATCGAACTGGGCGAGATCGAAGCCAGGCTGGTCGAATGCCCCGGCGTGGGCGAGGCGGTGGTGGTCGCGCGCGAGGAGGGCGGCGAGCCGCGGCTGGTGGCGTACTGCCTGAGCGACGGTACCTCGGACGAGACGTTGGACGCCGGTGCGTTGCGCGAGCGCCTGGCGAGCCAGTTGCCCGAGTACATGGTCCCGGCGGCGTTCGTGCAGATGCACGCGTGGCCGCTGACCGCGCACGGCAAGCTGGATCGCAAGGCGCTGCCCGCGCCCGACGACAGCGCCTATGCGCGGCGTGCGTACGAGGCGCCGCAGGGCGAGATCGAACACACTCTGGCGCAGTTGTGGAGCCAGTTGCTCAGGGTCGAACAGGTCGGCCGCCACGACGGCTTCTTCGAACTGGGAGGGCATTCGCTGCTCGCGGTACAGCTGAGTTCGCGCGTGCGCCAGACCCTGGGCGTGGAACTGCCGCTGCGGTGGGTGTTCGAAGCGCCGGTGCTGTCGCAACTGGCGCAGCGCCTGGCGACTGGCGAAACCGCGCAACTGACCGCGATCGCCGTGGCCGAGCGTCGCACCCACATGCCGCTGTCGTTGGCACAGCAACGCTTGTGGTTCCTGACCCAGCTCGACGGCGCCAGCGCCGCCTATCACACGGCGGGCGCATTGCGCTTGACCGGCCGCTTGGACGTGGCGGCGCTGGAGCGCTCCTTGCAACGCGTCGTCGCGCGCCATGAATCGCTGCGCACGCGCTTCGTGCTGGTCGACGGCCAGCCGATGCAACGGGTCGACGCAAGCGCAAGCGTGCGACTGCGCTTCGAAGACCTGCGCGGCGAACACAATCGCGAAGCCTTGCGCACCGCCCGAGGTGAAGCGCTGTACGCGGAACCGTTCGACCTGAGCGCCGATCCGCCGCTTCGGGTGATGCTCATGCAACTGGAGGACGAGGATTACGGATTGTACGTGGTGGTGCATCACATCGTCTCCGACGGTTGGTCGATCGGCGTCATGCTGGAAGAACTCAGTCGCCTGTATACCGCCGAGGTCGAAGGTGCGGCCGATCCCTTGCCGCCGTTGCCGATCCAGTACATCGACTATGCGCAATGGCAACGGCAGTGGCTGGCCGACGGCCAGCTGGAGCGTCAGGTCACGTATTGGCGCGAAGCCCTCGCCGGCGCGCCGACCTTGCTGGAAGTGCCGACCGATCGCCCGCGTCCGCCGTATCAGAGCTTCGCCGGCAGCGCGCTGGACGTCGTACTCGATGCGACCCTGACTGCGCAGCTCAAAGCGCTGAGCCAACGCCACGGCGTCACGCTCTACATGACCCTGCTGGCGAGCTGGGCGGCGCTGCTGGGCCGTCTGTCCGGCCAAGACGAGGTGGTGATCGGCAGCCCGATGGCCGGCCGCAACCGGGCCGAGATCGAGCCGCTGGTCGGTTTCTTCGTCAATACCCTCGCGCTGCGTATCGAACTGGGCGGCGAGCCCACGGTGGCGGAACTGCTGACCCGCACACGCCGTCGCGTACTCGACGCGCAATCGCATCAGGACCTGCCGTTCGACCACGTGGTGGAAGTGACCAAGCCGGTGCGCAGCACCGCGCACACGCCGATCTTCCAGGTGATGCTGGCATGGCAGAACCAGAACGAAGCGCGGCTGTCGATGCCTGGCGTGGCCACCGAGAGCCTGGAACAGGAAGCGAGCAACGCCCAGTTCGAATTGATCCTGAACTTGCGCGAGCAGGGCGAGGAGATCGTCGGTGCGCTGAGCTACATGACGTCCTTGTTTGACGAAACGACAGTCGCACGTTACTTCGGCTATTGGCGGCGTCTGCTGGCCGGCATGACCCAGGACGACACCGCGGCGATGGCGCGCCTGCCGTTGCTCGGCGCCGCCGAACGCCACCGCTTGCTGAATGAGTGGAACGCGACCGAGCGCAGCTATCCAGACACCACCGTGCATGCGCTGTTCGAGGCGCAGGCGCAACGCAGCCCAGATGCGATCGCGCTGAGTTACGAGGACGGCGCCGGAGGCAATGCGCTGAGCTACGCCGAATTGAACCGCCGCGCCAACCGCCTTGCCCATCATCTGATCGCGATGGGCGTGGCCGCGGAGGATCGTATCGCGATCTGTATGGAACGCAGCCTGGACATGGTGGTCGGCCTGCTGGCGATCCTCAAATCCGGCGCGGCCTATGTGCCGATCGATCCTTCGTATCCGCACCATCGTCTGCGCCACATGCTGGACGATTGCGCGCCGAAAGCGGCACTCAGCCATGGTCAGTTGACGCAGACGATCGCTGCGCTGGCCGCAGCGTCCGAAGCGCCGTTCCCCGTGCTCGACCTCGATCGGCTGTCGACGCAGTCGCATAGCGATGCGAATCCGTCTGTCGCGGTGAGCGGGTCGCACCTGGCCTACATGATCTATACCTCTGGTTCGACCGGCCTGCCCAAGGGGGCGATGAACGAACATCGCGGCGTGGTCAATCGTTTGCTGTGGGCGCAGGATCAGTTCGGGCTCGACGCAAGCGATCGCGTTCTGCAGAAGACCACCTTCGGCTTCGACGTGTCGGTATGGGAGTTCTTCCTGCCGTTGCTGGCTGGCGCGCGCGTGACCCTGGCCCGTCCCGGCGGCCATCAGGACCCGGCGTACCTGGTCGAGATGATCGAGCACTGCGGCATTACCGTGATGCACTTCGTGCCCTCGATGCTGCAGGCCTTCCTGACGCAGAGCGATCTGGCGCGCTGCGGTTCGCTGCGTCACGTCAAATGCAGCGGTGAAGCCTTGCCCTATGCCTTGCAGCAACGCTTCCGTGCCGCATTGCCGCACGCGCAGTTGCACAATCTGTACGGGCCGACCGAGGCCGCCGTCGACGTCACCTACTGGCGGTGTGTCGACGACGCGCATGCCGGCACCGTGCCGATCGGAAAGCCGGTCGCCAACACCTCCGTCTATCTGCTCGACGCGCATGGCGAGCCGGTTCCGGTCGGCGTCGCCGGCGAATTGCACATCGGCGGTGTGCAAGTCGGCCGCGGCTATCGCAACCGCGCGGAGCTCACCGCAGAACGTTTCATCGCCGATCCCTACTCGCGTGATCCACGGGCACGCCTGTACCGCAGTGGCGACCTGGCGCGTTGGTTACCCGACGGCAACGTCGAGTATCTCGGACGCAACGACTTCCAGGTGAAGATTCGCGGCTTCCGCATCGAACTCGGCGAGATCGAAGCCAAGCTCGCCGAATGCGAGCACGTGCGCGAGGCGGTGGTGCTGGCCCGCGAGGACGTGCCGGGCGAGAAGCGGTTGGTCGCCTACCTGACCATGTCGGTCGAGTCTTCCACGGCCGTCGCCGACCTGCGCGCTCAGCTGTTGGTGCAGCTGCCCGACTACATGGTCCCCAGCGCGTTCGTCATTCTGCCGTCGCTACCGCTCACGCCGAACGGCAAGCTGGATCGCAAGGCCTTGCCAGCGCCGGACGGCGCGGCCTATGCGCGCCGCGGCCATGCGGCGCCGCAAGGACATGTGGAAGCCACTCTCGCGAAGATCTGGATCGAGCTGCTGAAGCTCGACCGGGTCGGCCGCTTCGACGACTTCTTCGAACTCGGCGGCCATTCGCTACTCGCGGTGCAGCTGGCGACGCGTGTGCGCGATGCGCTCGATGTCGAGCTGAACCTGCGCGACGTGTTCGAAGCCTCCGAACTCGCATGCCTGGCCGAACGCGTATCGCTCGCGACCTCGTCGGTGACGACGGCGATCGAGATCGTGCAGCGCCAGCCATACATGCCGCTGTCGCCGGCACAGCAACGTCTGTGGTTCCTGACCCAAGTCGACGGCGCAAGCGCCGCTTATCACTCGGCCGGCGCTCTTCGCCTCACCGGTGCATTGGATCGCGGCGCGCTGGCGCGGGCGCTGCGGCGCATCGTCGAGCGACATGAGATCCTGCGGACACGCTTTGTGCTGGTAGAAGGCGAGCCGATGCAGCAGTTCGTCGGCGCAGATGCGTTCGATCTGCGCTTGGAAGACGTGCGGGCCGCGCAAGATCCCGAGGGCGCCAGCCAAGCGCTCGGCACCGCCTTCCTCGCGCAGCCCTTCGATCTGGGTGCGGCACTGCCGATCCGCATGCAATTGGTGCAGATCGCGCACGACGTCCATGCCTTGCACGCGGTGCTGCACCACATCGTCTCCGACGGTTGGTCGATCGGTGTGTTGCTCGACGAACTCGGCGCGTTCTATGCCTTGGAAGTCGGAGCCGCGGCGCAATCGCCGGCGCCGTTGCCCGTGCAGTACATCGATTATGCCCAATGGCAATGGCAGTGGCTGGCCGGCGGTCCGGCCGAGCGGCAGGCGAAGTACTGGCGCGAAACCCTGGCCGGTGCGCCGACCCTGCTCGAGCTGCCGACCGATCGTGCACGCGCGCCGCATCAGGATTTCGCCGGCGCGGCCATCGGCCTGCATCTGGACGAAACGCTCTACATGGGTCTGAAGAGGCTGAGCCAGCGTTACGGCACGACCCTGTACATGACCCTGCTCGCGAGTTGGGCGGCGGTGTTGAGCCGCTTGTCGGGGCAGGACGAGGTCGTGATCGGCAGCCCGGTCGCAGGCCGCGCTCGCACCGAGATCGAACCGTTGATCGGCTTCTTCGTCAACACGCTGCCGCTGCGCATCGACTTGAGCGGCGAGCCGACCGTGGCCGAACTGTTGTCGCGCACGCGAGCCCAGGTGCTCGACGCACAGGCGCACCAGGATCTGCCATTCGATCGGATCGTCGAAGCGGTGAAGCCGCCGCGCAGCACCGCGCATTCGCCGGTCTTCCAGGTGATGCTGGCTTGGCAGAGCCAGGCCGAGGGCCGCTTGCATCTGGCCGGCATCGACGTCGCCGAGCAGGCACTGGCGACGACGACCGCGCCGTTCGAGCTGATTCTCGATCTGCGCGATACCGGCAGCGCTATCGAGGGCGCGCTCGGCTATATGACCTCGTTGTTCGAT
Source organism: Xanthomonas sp. JAI131 (assembly GCF_013410075.1). NCBI lineage: Bacteria > Pseudomonadati > Pseudomonadota > Gammaproteobacteria > Lysobacterales > Lysobacteraceae > Xanthomonas > Xanthomonas sp. JAI131. The sequence continues at coordinate 651,118 of NZ_JACCCN010000001.1, forward strand.
GCGGAAACGGTATCGCGCTACGCCGAATACTGGCAGCGCTTGCTGCACGCCATGGCCGCCGACGGCGAGGCCTTCGTCGCGCGCTTGCCCTTGTTGGGCGCCGCCGAGAGCGCTCGGATGCTGTCGGAATGGAACGCGACGGCATTGGCGTACCCGCGTGAGGCTTGCCTGCACGATTTGTTCGAAGCGCAGGCGCAACGTACGCCTGACGCGATTGCCTTGGTGGCGGGCGAGGAGCGGCTCAGTTACGACGAGCTGAATCGCCGCGCGAATCGTTTGAGCCGGCATTTGCGCAGCCTGGGCGTTGCCCCCGACGATCGGGTTGGTCTGTGCCTGGAACGCAATGCCGGGATGATGGTGGCGTTGCTGGCGACGTTGAAGTCGGGCGGGGCGTATGTGCCCCTGGATCCGGCGTATCCGCCGGATCGCCTGGCGCAGATCCTCGACGATGCGACGCCGCGCGTGGTGCTTGCCGATGCGGTGGGCCTGCCGGTGTTGGCACAGGCATTGGACCGCGCCGAAAACACATCCTCGCCGGTGATCGTGGATATCGACACCGACGCGGCACAGTGGGAAAACGCCTCCGATGAGAACGTCGCGGTCGCTGGTTTGCGCTCGTCGAATCTCGCCTACCTGATCTACACTTCCGGCTCGACCGGAAGGCCCAAGGGCGTGGCGATCGAGCATCGCAACGCGGTGAACTTCCTCAGCTGGGCCACGGGGGCGTTCAGCGCGCACGACCTGAGCAACTGCCTGTTCTCGACCTCGATCAATTTCGATCTGTCGTTGTTCGAGTACGGTGCACCGCTGTCTGTCGGCGGCACCGTGACCTTGGTCGCGAATGCGCTGACGTTGTTGGACGCCGCGCACCCGGTGACGCTGATTAACACCGTCCCCTCGGCAATGGCCGAGTTGACCCGTGCGCAGGCCATTCCGCCCAGCGTGCGCGTGGTCAATGTGGCAGGCGAGGCGCTCAAGCGTTCGCTGGCGGAACGCATCCTGGCCAGCGCCAACGTCGAACGTCTGTGCAATCTGTACGGGCCGTCGGAGACGACGACCTATTCGACCTGGACCACGATGACGCGCGACAGCGGCTTTGTCGGCGATATCGGCGGCCCGGTCGGCAACACGCAGGTCTATGTGCTGGACACGGCCGGTGCGCCGGTGCCGATCGGCGTAGCCGGCGAGATCTGGATCGCCGGTGCGGGCGTGGCGCGCGGCTACCTGGGCCAACCCGAGCTTACGGCCGAGCGCTTCGTCTGCGATCCGTTCGCGGCCGATCCCGCCGCGCGGATGTATTGCACCGGCGATCTGGGCCGTTGGTCGGATGAGGGCAAAGTCACTTTGCTGGGTCGCAACGACTTCCAGGTGAAGATCCGCGGCTTCCGCATCGAGCTGGGCGAGGTCGAATCCAAGCTGGTCGAAAGCCTGGGGGTTCGCGAAGCGGTCGTGCTGGCGCGCGAGGATGCGGCTGGCGAGAAGCGTCTGGTCGCTTACTGCCTGGCCGACGAGACGCTGGACATCGCCTCGGTGCGCGAGCATCTGGCCAAGCGCTTGCCGGAGTACATGCTGCCGTCGGCGTTCGTGCGATTGCCTGCATGGCCGCTGACGCCGAACGGCAAGCTCGATCGCAAGGCATTGCCGGCGCCGGACGACTCTGCATATGCGCGACGCGCTTTCGAGGCGCCGCAAAGCGAGACCGAGCGAGGCCTGGCGGTGATCTGGGCCGAGTTGCTGGCGGTCGAGGCGATCAGCCGCTTCGACGATTTCTTCGAGCTCGGCGGACATTCGCTGTTGGCCGTGCAATTGGCGTCGCGGGTGCGCAAGACGTTCGATGTCGACTTGTCGATGCGCGAGCTGTTCGAGTTGCCGACCCTGTCGCGGCTGGCCGCGCACGTCGCGGCGGGGCAGCGCTCGGATCAATCGGCAATTCTGCCGGCGGCACGGCAGGCGTTCATGCCCTTGTCGCAGGCACAACGGCGTCTGTGGTTTCTGAGCCAGATCGACGGCGCGAGCGCCGCCTATCACTTGTCGGGCGCGCAGCGTCTGCGTGGCGCGCTGGATCTGGCCGCGCTGTCGCATGCGCTCGATCAGGTTGTGGCGCGGCATGACGTGCTGCGGACGCGATTCGTGTTGGTCGACGGGCAGCCGATGCAGCAGGTGGCGGCGCACGCTGCGGCCGATCTGCGCGTGCGCGATCTGCGCGGTCACGACGATGTCGAAGCGGCGAATTCGACACTCAACGAGGCCTTGTTCGCGCAGGCCTTCGATCTGGAGCACGATCCGCTGCTGCGCGTGCAGGTGGCGCAGCTGGGCGAGAACGATTTCGGACTGGCGGTGGTGATGCACCACATCATCTCCGACGGCTGGTCGATCGGCGTGATGCTGGAAGAGCTGAGCCGCCTCTATGTCGCGAAACTGCAGGGCGATCGCGATCCGCTGCCGCCGTTGCCGGTGCAATACGTCGACTACGCGCAATGGCAGCGGCAATGGCTGGCGGACGGCCAGTCACAACGCCAGGTCGCGTATTGGCGTGAGGCATTGAGCGGCGCGCCCGCTTTGCTGGAACTGCCGACCGACCGTCCGCGTCCGTCGCATCAGGATTTCTCTGGAGCCGCGCTCGAGCTCAGTCTGGATGCGGATCTGACCGCGCGGCTGAGGGCGCTGAGCCACCGCCACGGTGCGACCTTGTACATGACCCTGCTTGCGAGTTGGGCCGCAGTGCTCGGCCGTCTATCCGGTCAGGACGAGGTGGTGATCGGCAGCCCGGTCGCAGGTCGCAACCGCGTGGAAATCGAGCCGCTGATCGGTTTCTTCGTCAACACGCTGGCGTTGCGCATCGATCTGGCCGGCACGCCGACGGTCGCCGAGTTGCTGGCGCGCACACGCGGTTGCGTGCTCGAGGCACAGTCGCATCAGGATCTGCCGTTCGATCAAGTGGTCGAAGCGGTCAAGCCGCCGCGCAATCCATCGCATACACCGGTGTTCCAAACGCTGCTGGCTTGGCAGACACAGGACGAAGGCCAGTTGTCGTTGCCGGGCATCGAAGCGACGGCCGTTGCCACGGTGCTGCGCACGGCGCAGTTCGATCTGACCCTTGGCTTGCGCGAAACCGCGCAGGGTATCGAGGGTGGCCTGAACTACGCGACCGCGCTGTTCGATCGAGCAACCGTGGCGCGTTACGCGGACTACTGGCAGCGCTTGCTGACAGCGATGGCCGACGACGATGCGGCGCCGGTGTCGGCGCTGCCGTTGCTGGGCGAGGCCGAACGCGGGCAGGTGTTGCACCGCTGGAACGCGACGGCGCAGCCCTATCCGCGCGACACCTGCGTGGGCGAGCTGTTCGCCGCGCAGGCCGCGGCACAGCCGGACGCGGTGGCCTTGGTGTGGGGCGAGCAGCGGGTCAGCTACGACGCGTTGAATCGCCGTGCCAATCGACTTGCCCACTGGTTGGGGGCGCAGGGCATCGGCCGTGGCGCACGCGTCGCTCTGTCGCTGTCGCGCGGCGTGCCGATGGTGGAGACGCTGCTCGGTGTATTGAAGGCGGGCGCGGCCTACGTGCCGATGGCGCCGGATCTGCCGGCGGCGCGGGTGGCATTCATGCTGGACGACGCGCAGCCGGCCCTGCTGATCGCGGACGCGAGCGCGCAGCTGCCGGACGTGACCGGTGTGCCGGTGGCGCGATTGGAGACATTGGCCGAGGCGCTGTCGGCGCACCCCGATCACGATCCGGCGCTCGCGCAGATGGATGCGACGCAGCTGGCGTACGTGATCTACACCTCCGGCACGACCGGGACGCCCAAGGGCGTGCAGGTCTCGCACCGCAACGTGGTGAACTTCTGCTGCTGGTGCCGCGATGCCGGATTGCTCGCAGCGGGCGTGCGCATGACCCAATTCGCGCCGTATACCTTCGACGCATCGGCGGGCGAGATCTTCGCCGGCCTGCTCGGCGGCGCCGAGCTGCACCTGCTGGACGAAGCGACGATCCAAAGTCCGCAGCGCCTGCAGGCGTATCTGCTGGAGCAGCGGATCGGCTTCGCGGCCTTGCCGCCGGCGTATCTGCAACAACTGGATCCGGCGCTGGCCCCGGCCGGCATGAAGCTGCTGACCGCCGGTTCGGCGCCGACGCCGGAGTTGGTGCGGCGTTGGGCGGGGCGCGGCGAATACGTGAACGGCTACGGCCCGACCGAGACGACGATCCTGTCGACCACGACGGCGCTGAGCGCCGACGAAGCGCGCATCAGCATCGGCCGTCCGATCGCCAATACCCGGGTGTACGTGCTGGACGCGCACCGTCAGCCGGTGCCGGTCGGTGTGACCGGGGAGTTGTGGATCGGCGGCGACGGCGTCACGCCGGGCTATTTGAACCGCGACGCGCTGACCGAGGAGCGCTACGTCGCCGATCCGTTCTGCAGTGAACCCGGTGGGCGCATGTACCGCACCGGCGACCTCGGCCGCTGGTCGTCCGACGGCAGTCTGGAGTTCGCGGGTCGCAACGACTTCCAGGTGAAGATCCGCGGCTTCCGCATCGAGCTGGGCGAGATCGAAGCCAGGCTGGTCGAATGCCCCGGCGTGGGCGAGGCGGTGGTGGTCGCGCGTGAGGAGGGCGGCGAGCCGCGGCTGGTGGCGTACTGCCTGGGCGACGGTACCTCGGACGAGGGGGTGGACGCTGGTGCGTTGCGCGAGCGCCTGGCGAGCCAGTTGCCCGAGTACATGGTCCCGGCGGCGTTCGTGCAGATGCACGCGTGGCCGCTGACCGCGCACGGCAAGCTCGATCGCAAGGCGCTGCCCGCGCCGGACGACAGCGCCTATGCGCGGCGTGCGTACGAGGCGCCGCAGGGCGAGATCGAACACACTCTGGCGCAGTTGTGGAGCCAGTTGCTCAGGGTCGAACAGGTTGGCCGCCACGACGGCTTCTTCGAACTGGGAGGGCATTCGCTGCTCGCGGTACAGCTGAGTTCGCGCGTGCGCCAGACCCTGGGCGTGGAACTGCCGCTGCGTTGGGTGTTCGAAGCGCCGGTGCTGTCGCAACTGGCGCAGCGTCTGGCGACTGGAGAAACCGCGCAACTGACCGCGATCGCCGTGGCCGAGCGTCGCACCCACATGCCGCTGTCGTTGGCACAGCAACGCTTGTGGTTCCTGACCCAGATCGATGGCGCCAGCGCCGCCTATCACTCGGCCGGAGCCTTGCGTCTGAGCGGCCGCTTGAATGTAGATGCACTGGAGCGCTCCTTGCGACGGATCGTCGCGCGCCATGAATCGTTGCGCACACGCTTCGTGCTGGTCGATGGCCAGCCGATGCAGAAGATCGATGCAGAGGCGACGCTGCAGCTGCGCTTCGAAGATCTGCGTGGCGAACAAAACCGCGAGGCGTTGCGCGCGGCCCGAGGCGAAGCGATCTACGCCGAAGCCTTCGACCTGCGCACCGATCTGCCCCTGCGGGTGCTGCTGGTGCAGCTGGAAGACGAGGACTACGCGCTGTACGTAGTGATGCATCACATCGTCTCCGACGGTTGGTCGATCGGCGTCATGCTGGAAGAACTCAGTCGCCTGTATACCGCCGAGGTCGAAGGTGCGGCCGATCCCTTGCCGCCGCTGCCGATCCAGTACATCGACTATGCGCAATGGCAACGACAGTGGCTGGCCGACGGTCAACTCGAGCGGCAGACCGCGTATTGGCGCGAAGCGCTGGCCGGCGCGCCGACCTTGCTGGAAGTGCCGACCGATCGCCCGCGTCCGGCGCATCAGAATTTCGCCGGCGCCGCACTCGCAATCGATCTGGATGCGGGGCTCACCGCGAGCCTGAAAGCGCTGAGCCAACGCCACGGCGTCACGCTCTACATGACCCTGCTGGCGAGCTGGGCGGCGCTACTGGGCCGCCTGTCCGGCCAAGACGAGGTGGTGATCGGCAGCCCGATGGCCGGCCGCAACCGGGCCGAGATCGAGCCGTTGATCGGTTTCTTCGTCAACACGCTCGCCCTGCGGATCGACTTGGGCGATGAACCGACGGTAGCCGAGTTGCTGGCGCGTACGCGCCGACAAGTCCTCGATGCGCAGTCGCACCAAGACCTGCCGTTCGATCACGTGGTCGAAGTGACCAAGCCGGTGCGCAGCACCGCGCACACGCCGATCTTCCAGGTGATGCTGGCGTGGCAGAACCAGGACGAAGCGCGCTTGTCGATGCCCGGAATTGCGACAGAGGGATTGGCCCAGGACACCAGCAAGGCCCGGTTCGATCTGGCCCTGGACCTGGGCGAACGTGATGGCGCCATCGTCGGTGCGCTGACCTATATGACGGCGCTGTTCGACGAAGCGACCGCGGCCCGCTACGCCGGCTACTGGCAGCGTCTGTTGGCGGGAATGGCGCAGGACGAGTCCATGGCCGTGGCGCGTCTGCCGCTGCTCGACGAAGCCGAGCGCATGCGCATGCTGCACGAGTGTAACGCGGCCCGCGAAACGCATCCGGAGTCGACCGTGCACGCGCTGTTCGAAGCGCAGGCACGGCGCACGCCCGATGCACCGGCGCTGATCTGCGAAGACGACACGCTCAGTTATGCCCAACTGAACCGTCGTGCCAACCAGGTGGCGCATCGCTTGGTCGCCCTGGGCGTACAGCCCGACGATCGGGTGGCGATCTGCACCGAGCGCAGCCTGTCGATGATCGTGGGTCTGCTCGGCATTCTCAAAGCCGGCGCGGCCTACGTGCCGTTGGATCCCAGCTATCCGGCAGATCGTCTGGCCTACATGCTCGAAGACAGCCGGCCCAGGGCATTGCTGACGCAAGCACAGGTGCACGCGCGCTTGCCATTGCTGCAGGCTGCGCAAGCGCCGGTACTGGTGCTGGACAACGGTAGCCTGGATGCGGCGGACGCGCACGATCCGAGCATCGCGGGTCTTACTTCGCGCCACTTGGCCTACGTGATCTACACCTCCGGCTCGACCGGTCAACCCAAGGGGGTGATGGTCGAACATCGCTCGCCGGTCAATTTCTGGCGGGCGATGCGTCAGACCACGCATCGCGAGCTGGCGCCGAATTCGCGCGTTGCCTTGAACGCGGCATTCTCTTTCGACATGTCGTTGAAGGGCATTCTGCAGTTGCTGTCAGGCCACTGCGTGGTGCTGGTGCCGCAGGCGATCCGCGCCAACGGTCCGGCCTTGTTGGCCTTCTTCGATCGCTACCGGATCGAGGCGATGGACAGTACGCCGTCGCAATTGGAGGTGCTGCTGTCTGCGGGCCTGCTCGAATCCACTGGGCATCGTCCTACCAGCATCTATCTGGGCGGCGAGCCGGTGGGCCGCCGCATGTGGGAGCGCCTGAAGGCCTCGCCGAAGATTCACTTCCACAATATGTACGGCCCGACCGAATGCACGGTCGATGCGACCATCGGCAGCATCCGCGAATCGCTGGGTGGCCCTGTGATTGGCAAGCCGATCCTCAACACGCCGGTGTATGTGCTCGATGCCTATGGCGAGCCGTCGCCGGTCGGCGTGCCCGGGGAGATGTTCCTCGGCGGCGTGCAGGTCGCGCGCGGCTATCTGGGGCTTGCGGAGCTGACCGGCGAGCGCTTCCTGCGTGATCCGTTCGCGATGCAGGCCGGTGCGCGCATGTACAAGACCGGCGATCTCGCTCGCTGGACCGCGAACGGCGAACTCGAATATCTGGGCCGCAACGACTTCCAGGTGAAGATCCGCGGCTTCCGCATCGAGTTGGGCGAGATCGAGGCCAAGCTGGCCGCATGCACCGGTGTGCACGAAGCGGCGGTCGTGGCGCGCGAGGACGCGTCGGGCGAGAAGCGGCTGGTCGCCTACGTGACGCTGCGCTCCGGGGCGACCTCGGCGATCGCCGACTTGCGCACGCAGTTGCTGTCACAATTGCCGGATTACATGGTCCCGGCGGCATTCGTGGTGTTGCCGTCGCTACCGCTCACCCCAAACGGCAAGCTCGATCGCAAGGCCTTGCCGGCGCCGGACGATGCCGCTTACGCGCGGCGCGAATACGAAGCGCCACAAGGGCGTGTGGAAACCGCGCTGGCGACGATCTGGGCCGACTTGCTGCACGTCGACCGGGTCGGCCGTTCCGACGATTTCTTCGAACTCGGCGGTCACTCGCTGATGGTGTTGGTGGTGATCGACAGGCTCGCGGCCCTGGGCATCGAGTTGAAGATTCCCGACATCTACCGGCTCGGCACGGTGCAGGCCATCGCGGCCGCGATCGAGGCCGATAGCGATGCGGCCGCCGCCGACCTCACGATGGAAGCGTGGCTGGATCGTCGCGGCTGGAGTTACCGTGCCGAAACCGTCGAAGGGCGTCGGACCCTGCGCCTGTCGCCGGCCACGCCGGCCGACATTGCCGCGTTGAAGAAGTTCAGCGCTTCGCTGAGCGGCGCGGCGAATCCGAGCCGTATCGTCATCGGCGAGGAAACGCCCGCGGCCAGCAACGCACGCTTCGATCAACGCGCGTTCCTCGCCGACCTGGACGCCTCGCTTGCGCAAAGCGAACGCGCCATCCGCGCGGCGGGCGTCGCCGAACGGTATGCCTTCAGCGAAGTGCAGAAGTCCGGCATCGAATGGCACGATCGCGTCTCCCAGCACGTCGTGCCGGTGAACGGCTGGTGGTCGGCGGATGAGTTGCGCGCTGCGTTCGCCGTGCTGGTGCGCAGTCAGGACATGCTGCGTGCGGCCGCCGATCTCGACACGTTGAGCTGGGACGTGCTGGAACCGGCGGCGTTCCGTGCCGTCGACGTGCCGTGGCTCGACCTGCGCCAGCTCTCGTCCAGCGATGCCGATGCTGCCTGGCCGGCGATCGTCGCCGCGCTGCATCGGGCGCAGTCGACGTCACGCCTATGCCATGCCGCCGTGCTGCTGTCGCACAGCGATACCGAACATCGATTGCTGATGGTGAACGATCACCTGATCAGCGACGGCCGCTCCTTCGAAGCCATCGCCGACGGGCTGCGTCGGGTCCTGATCGGGGACGGCGAACCGACCCGGGGCTGCTATCGCGAGTTCGTGGCGGCGTGCGCGCAGGAACATGATCCGTCCTTGCTCGAGCGGCTGGCGCTCGCGCTGGACAACACGGGCATGGCGCAGGCGACGCGGGCCACCGCCGATGCACTCGCGGCGAATGCGGATCAGCCCACACGCATGTTGGTGATCGAAATGCCGGCGGCATCCTCCGACGGCGCGGCCAAGCAAGCCTTCGATCTGTTCCGCACGCTGGTCGCAACGGTCACCGGGCTGGACCGCTTCGCGATGGCGATGACCCATCACGGAAGACAACTGGCGAACCGCGGGTTCGCCGGTCAGTTCGGCCTGTTCCTCGACAAGATTCCGGTCGCCGTCGGCCCGGAGAGCGCGCTCGAGGATGCGATCGAACGCGCCAACCTGCTGCATCGCCAAGGCGTTCGCTTCCTCGACTGGTATCGCTCCGGCGACGCCCGCGTCGCGGGAACGCTGGCTTCGGCACAGAGCGAAGTCGCCTTCAATTTCCAACGTGTCGCCGGCCAAGGACTGGACCACTCGCATGTCGACTTCCAGGCGCTGCACGCCAAGATCGAAGCCGTGCAGGGCGTCGTGTTCGACGCCTACGCCGGCAGCGAAAGACTCGACGCCATATTGGTATTCAAAGGAAGCAATGCGATGGTCGAAGAAGTGAACGCCTTGATCGCGTCGGCGGGAGGGATGATCCGCACCGCAGACGCCAGCGCCGGCGCCGATCCGGTACCTGCGCCTGTACTGGCGGCGGCACCGATCCTTGCGGTGGTGGCGCCGTCGGTCGCAGTCGCGGAACCTGCCATCGTCGTGCAGGATGTGTACAAGCGCTATGGCGATGTCGAGGTGGTCAAGGGCCTTACCTTCAGCGTGCCAAAGGGGACTTGCTTCGGCATCCTCGGCCCCAACGGCGCCGGCAAGACCTCGCTTCTGGGCATGATCGAAGGCATCGTTCCGATCACCTCCGGCCGCATCACCATGCTCGGCATGGACGTTGGCACGCAGATCCGCAAGATCCAGCCGCGGCTCGGCGTGCAGTTGCAGAGCAGCAACTACTTCCAGTTCCTCACCGTCGAGGAATTGCTGACCTTCTACTCGCAGTACCGCGCCGCGGCGAGCGGCAAGCGCAGGCTCGACACGACCGCACGCTTGCTCGATCGCCTGGATCTGGCCGACAAGATGAAGTTCAAGGTCGACGACCTGTCCGGCGGGCAGAAGCAGCGCCTGTCGATCGCGATCGCCTTGCTCGGCGATCCGGACATCCTGTTCCTCGACGAACCCAGCGCCGCCCTCGATCCGCATAGCCGTCGCCATCTGTGGGAGTTCATCGAAGAACTCAAGCAGGAGCGCACCCGCACCATTGTGCTGACCACGCACTACATGGAAGAGGCCGAGCGTCTGTGCGACGAGATCATGATCATGAATCAGGGGAAGATCGTCGATCGCGGCGATCCGAAGTCCCTGGTGGCGCAGTTGAACGCGACCCAGCAGGTCGTGGTCAAGCTCGGCATCGGCGCGCCCGGTGAAGAGATCGCCGTGGAAATGGCGCCGAAGTTCGTCGCGACCTGGGACGCCTTCACCGACTCGCTGCGCATCCCCACCGACGACGTGACCGGCGCGATCCGCCAGATCCTCTCCATCACCGAAGCGCGCGGCGTCGCGGTGGCCGGCATACAGGTCGACCGTTTGAATCTGGAAGACGTGTTCTTGAACAAGACAGGGAAGGAACTGAAGTCATGAGAACGGTTTGGGTGTTCTTCAAATTGCGCATGCGCCAGCTGCGCTACGACAAGGTGGCGCTGGTGTTCTGCTATATCTTCCCGGTGGTGCTGCTGCTCGGTATCGGCTATCCCTTGGAGTTGTCCGGCAATCACAAGATCAAGGTCTCCTACCTGGAAGCCGAGATCGCGCCGGCCGGAAAATCCTTGGTCGACGCGCTCGGCAAGCAGGACCTCGTCCACGTCGTGCCCTTCGTGGGCGAGCGCGGGCAGGCCGAGAGCGCGCTCAAGAACAACGAGATCCAGCACCTGCTGAGCGTGTCCGGCTCCTCGGAAGGCGGGCCGGCGAACGTGACGATCGAAAGCAACTCGCTGGAAGAGAACCGAATCTCGGCGATCGCGCTGGCGTCGATCCTGAAGGCGAACGCCTCCGCCTTGCCGGCAGCCAACCTGCGCCTGCAGAACGTGCAAGTAAGCCGGCGCTCTTCCTATCTGGCCACCTTGTTGCCGGGCCTGATCGGGATGACGATGCTGGTGATCGGCTTGAGCGGTTTCGGGTCGGTGCTGATCGGCGAGGAAAGCGCAGGGCTGTTCAAGAATCTGAAAGCCATCGACGTTTCGCCGACGCCGTTCTTCGCCGGACTGTTTCTCTCGCGCGTATTGGTCGCCTACAGCGTGGTCGCCGGCATGCTCGCCGTCTCGGTGCTCGGGCTCGGCGTGTCGGCCGACATCAACTATCCGTTGCTGTTGCTGGCGGTGACCATGGGCGCGACGACCTACCTCGGCATCGGCCTGATCGTCTTCCTGTTCAGCCGCTCGGTAATGGCGTTCAGCGGCATCGTCAGCTTCATCCAGGTGCCGATGCTGCTGCTCGGAGGCGCGTTCTTCTCGATCAAGCTGTTCCCATCTTGGTTGCAGCCGATCGCCGAGCATTCGCCGTTGGCACCATTCACCTCGATCCTGCGCGAGCTGATGTTCGGTGGCGTCGGTTTGCGCGACGTCTCGCAGCTGTATCCGTCGCTGATCACCATGTCGATCTGGATGGTGGTGATTCTGTTGCTGGCGCGCTGGAGATTCCGATGGTGAGCGCTGCGCCTGTGTGGCGGATAGGCGTGGGCATCGTCGTGCAGGACGACGGAATATTCATGCGCGGCCGCAGCAGGCGCGGGGCAGGGCGGCATGGAGGGTGTGCCGTACGAAACGAACGGCAGCGGCGATTATCGCATCCGGATATGAGAGACAGTCCCCAGTTTCGATCCATGTATGCCATCAGTTGGGTGCAAATGACGGACACATCCATTGATATTGGCAGTGCTGGTGTTATGGCTACCTACAGCACCATTTATCTAGCGCAGGGAAGTGCGATGGATCACATGCTCGGAAGTTCTCGCGTCGTCTCGTTCGCTCCGCCATCGTCGGCACAGTTGGCCGCGCTGGCGACGGAGCGTCACGAGGTGGCCGCCGCGCCGACACAGGCGCAATTGCCGCAGCGGTTCGATGTGCACATGTCGCTGGCTCGTTCCTACCGTTCAAATACCGAAGTGGCCTCGCCATGAAAATGCGTCCCATGATCTACGCTGTAACCTTGCTGGGCACCGGTTTGGTGTTGGGGCTTTTGCTCAGCGGCCGGCCCGCGAAGTCTGCCGTCACCACCAACCAAGCCACGCCGCCACTGACGGTCAGCATCGTCAAGCCGCAACGCAAGGCGCTGGCCGAGGCGGTTTCCGTGGTTGGCGCGACGCGCAGCCGTGAGAACGTACCGGTGATCCCGCAGTTGTCGGGCCTGCAGGTGCAACGCGTGGAAGCCGAGGTCGGCGACTACGTCAAGGCCGGGCAGGTATTGGCGGTGCTGGATGGCAAGGGCATGGGGATCTCCAGCAACGAGCTGCGGTCGGACTTCGAGCGCGCGCAGGGCGACTACGAGCGCATGCGCCTGTTGCTGCCGCAGCAGCTGGTCAGCGTGGAGTCGTTCAAGCAGAAACAGGCGGATTTCGAGGGCGCACGTGCGCGCTACGAGAACGCACGACTGAGCGTGCAGCGCACCAGCGTAGTCGCTCCGGCCGCAGGCTTCGTCTATCGGCGCACCGCCGAGATTGGCAATCTCACCAGCGATAGCGTCGCCTTGTTCGAAATCGCGAAGGACGGCGAGATGGAGATGGATGCCAGCGTGCCCGAAGCGGTGGTCGTGCGTCTGAAGCCGGGCATGAGCGCGAGCGTCAAGCTGGCCGGGCACGCCGAGCCCATCTCCGGCGAGATTCGGCTGATCACTCCGAACGTGGACAGCACCACCCGTTCGAGCGAAGTGCGGATCCGTCTGCACACGCAAGACGTCGTTCCGGTCGGCATCTTCGCTCAGGCGCGCATCGACCTGGCGCAGGTGGAAGGCTGGACGATTCCGCGCACGGCGATGCAGCAGGATTCGCTGGGCAGCTATGTCTGGCGTGTGGGCGACAAGGGCCTGGTGTCGCGCATGCCGATCACGCCGACCTTGCAGACCGTCGACGAAGTGGTGGTGTCGGAATCTCTCGGCGATCTGCGCATTGTGGCCAAGGCCGGTCCGTTCCTGCGCGAGAAGGACAAAGTGCTGATCGCCGACGCGAGTCGCTGACCGCGCGCGTCGATGATCCAGGTACCGCAACGCTCCACCTGCCGCACTTCCTCATTGGATAGAGACCTTTCGAAATGAACTTCGGCTTCTCCACCTGGGCGATCCGCAATCCGGTGCCACCGATTCTGCTGTTCGTCATGCTCACGCTGGCGGGCATCGTCGCCTTCATGCAGTTGCCGATCACCGCGATGCCCAACGTGGTCACGCCTGTCGTCGACGTGTTGATTCTGCAGCCAGGCGCGACCCCCACCGAGCTGGAGACGGAGACGACACAGAAGGTCGAAGATGCGGTGGCGTCGATCCCGGGCATCAAGCGCATCGTGTCGACAGTGACGGAAGGCCAGTCGACGACGCAGATCGAGTTCAACCTCGATATCGGCGTCGATCGCGCGACCAACGACGTACGCAACGCGGTAGCCGCGATCCGGCAGAATCTGCCGGCGACAGTACGCGAACCCATCGTGCGCCGCGCTAGCGATACCGGCCGGCCGGTCGGCATCTACATCGCCGAAGCGCCGGAAATGCCGATGGAAGACCTGAGCCGGTTCGTCGACCAGACGGTCGCGCGCGAACTGCTTACGGTCAAGGGCGTATCGCGTGTCGACCGCAGTGGCGGCAGCGATCAGGAAATCTCCATCGTGCTCGACCCGGCGATACTGGCGTCGCTCGGAATCAGCGCAGCTGACGTCAGCCAGCAAATGGTGGCCAGCAACGTCAATTCTCCGGGCGGACGCTTCACCCTCGGCGCGACGGAATACGCGTTGCGCACGATCGGCCGCGCCGACAGTCTGGATGCCTTGGCGGGAACGCGCATCGCGGTGCCGGGCGGACGCAAGGTGAAGCTGTCGGACATCGGTGTCGTTTCCTACGGCCCGTCGGAGGTGCGCAACATCACCAAGGTCGATGGTCGCCCGGCGGTGACCTTCATGGTCTACAAGGATCCCGCCATCAGCGAGGTCTCGGTCGCCAAGGCGGTACGCGAGCGTCTGGAAGCGTTGTCGAAGACGGGTGGGGTGAAGTTCCGTGTAGCCTTCTCGGATATCGATTTCGTCGAGATCGGCTATCGCGCGACGATGTTCAACTTCTTCGAAGGCGCCATTCTCACCGTGCTGGTGGTGTTTTGGTTCCTGCGCAATCGGCGCGCCACCTTGATCGCGGCGCTGACGATCCCGTTGTCGATCATTCCCACGTTCCTGGTCATGCAATGGCTGGATTTCAGCTTGAACATGATCAGCCTGCTGGCGATCACCTTGGTCACCGGCGTGCTCGTCGATGATGCGATCGTCGAGGTCGAGAATATCGACCGGCATATGCGCTCCGGAAAATCGGTCATGCAGGCGGCGATCGAAGCCTCGGAAGAGATCGGCCTGTCGGTGATCGCGACGACCTTGGTGATCTGCGTCGTGTTCATTCCAGTCAGTTTCATGGGCGGGCTGCCGGGCCTGTACTTCCGCCAATTCGGTCTGACCGTGGCGGTCGCCGCGTTCTTCTCGCTGATGGTGGCGCGCTTGCTGACGCCGATGTTGGCGTCGCGACTGATGAAAGTGCCGACTACGGATCATCCGCAGGACGGCGCCTTGACGATCCGATATCTTGCGATCGTCCGATGGACGCTCAAGCACCGCATCAAGACGCTGGTGATGGCGCTGCTCGGCGTGGTCGCTTCGTTCGGGCTGGTGCCCTTGTTGCCGCTCGGCTTCATGCCGTACGACGATTACTCGGTCTCCAGCATCACTCTGGAAGTTCCTCGCGGCAGCACCATCGAGCAGACCGATCAGGCAGCGCAGCAGGTCGCCGCAGTGGTGAGCAAGCATGCAGAGGTCGAGTACGTCCTCACCCTTTCCGGCGGCGCCGACGGCGCGGTCAACAAGTCGCGGATCTACGTCAAGCTGGTTCCTCCAACCAAGCGCGACATCAGCGAGCGCGAATTCACCACGCGCGTCTATCCGGAGATCGCCAAGCTGGCCGACATGCGGGTCAGTTTCGACAGCCTGTCGGGTCGAAAGGACGTGTCGATCGCGCTCGTAAGCGACGACGATCGCGCGCTCACCCGCGCGGCCGATGCGGTGAAACGCGACATGCAGAAGATTCCCGGGCTGATCGGCGTCGATACCAGCGTCGGCCAGGAGCAGCCGGAAATCGTCGTGCAGATGGATCCGCTCAAGTCGGCCGAGTTCGGCATCACCGCGCAGCAGGTCGGCGAGGCCGTCAGCACCTCCACGATCGGCGACGATATTCCGCGCCTGTCCAAGTTCAATTACATGAGCAGGGAAATTCCGGTGCGCGTTCGCCTGCCGCGCGAATACGGCACCGATCTGGGCATCTTGCAGAATCTCAAGCTGCGCACGGCCGCTGGCGACAGCGTGCCGTTGGCGTCCGTGGCCACGCTGCGATTCGGCAAGGGGCCGGCCACCATCGAGCGCTACGACCGGCAGCGTCGCATCGATCTGCAGGCCAATCTCGACGGCGTCGCCCTCGGTACCGCGATGGAGGCGGTCAACGCCTTGCCATCGATCAAGCACCTGCCGCCGGGCGTGCGTGTGCTCAATACCGGCGACGCCGAGTTCGTGAACGAACTGATGGTGAGTTTCCTGAAGGCGCTCGGTACCGGTCTGTTTCTGGTCTATGCGATCCAGGTCTTGCTGTATCGCGACTGGTTGCAGCCATTGGCGCGGATGATGGCGTTGCCGCTGTCGATCGGCGGCGCGTTCCTGCTGCTGTTCGCGACCGGCATGGAGCTGAGTCTGCCTGCCTTGCTCGGCATGCTGATGTTGATGGGTATCGCCGATAAGAACTCGATCCTGCTCGTGGATGCCATGTTGGAGAATATCCGCGAAGGCGTGCCGAGATTCGACGCAATCATGCTGGCCTGCCGCGCCCGCGCGCGCCCGATCGTGATGACCTCGGTGGCGATGACTGCGGGCATGCTGCCGTTGGCGTTCGGCGTATCGCTGGACTCCGCGTTTCGCGCGCCGATGGCCATCGCGGTGATTGGTGGACTGATTTCCTCGACCGTGCTCAGCCTGATCCTGGTCCCGGTGCTCTTCAGTTTCGTCCATGACATCGAGCTATGGCTCGCGCGGAAATTTGGTCCCAAGGTGCAGGCGATCGTGTCCAGTGCGGCGTGATCGGGGGCATGACGAGCGACGAGCCAATGGGAGGGGCGAGTGGCGATGCATGGGCAATCGCTGTTGCCGCAACGCAATCGGCGTGCGGCGCCTTGGTAGGGCGCGCTTGCCGAGCTGCTCCGATGGCGTTTTTCATGGAGCATCTCATCCACTCCGTCTTGCTGGCGTGCGAAACCTGGGGTCATGACGAACGTCGAACATAGATGCCCATCCGCGCTGGGTGTTCCGCCAGGGGTTGGCGGGGCGGGCGTCGATGTCTGGCTCGCGTTCTATGACCACATCGCCGAAGACGCACTTGCCGGCATTCTGCCCTTGTTGAATGCGGACGAACGCAGTCAATACGTGCGGTTCTTGCTCGAAGATGACCGCAAGCGTTACCTCGTGACCCGTGGCATGGCGCGTACGGTGTTGTCCAAGTATGTGGATGTGTCGCCGGAGGACTGGAGTTTTCTGAAGGATGGCTTCGGGCGTCCATACATCGCGGATCGGCATGGGGTTGATGCGTGCAGTCTGTCCTTCAATATCTCGCATACGCGTGGGTTGATCGCCATGGCCGTTGCCTCGCGCCGCGCGGTGGGCGTGGATGTCGAACAGATCGTGGCGCGGCAGGTGTCCATGGGAGTGGCGAACAGCAATTTCGCCCCGGAGGAGATCGCCGATCTCGCCTGCGTGCCTACCGATCAACAGCAGGATCGCTTCTTCGAGTATTGGACCTTCAAGGAATCTTACGCCAAGGCGCGCGGTCTAGGGATGTCCATGCCGTTGGAGAAATTCGGCTTTCGGTTGGGGGACGGACGCTCAGTGCGGTTGGTGGCAGATCCGAGCCTGGACCACGACGTGAGCCGCTGGCGTTTTTGGCAATGCCGGCCCACGCGCGATCACTTGTTGGCGCTTTGCGTGGATGTAGGCGACGACGCGGTGCCGCAGGTCATCATCCGCCGCTGGATTCCAACTGGCGAGCATGCCGTGCTCGATCTGGAGTTTCTGAAGACCTCGTGAGAGATCCGGATGATTCAAGTGCTCCGTGTCGAGCGGGGTGCTGGCGTGTGCCTCTGACCCGCGAGTGCGAACGCTGGTTCCGGAAAAGCTGTGTGACTGGCAAGGAAGATTCGCCGCTATGGGCCGACTGGACATGAGGCCCTTGCCTTGGCTGCATTTGGCTGATGCGAAAGAGCGCGCCGGCGCAGTCTGGCCGCTACGAATCGACTGTGACCAAAACGGGGGCAGATCCGAAGATCTGCCCCATGTCAACGCGAGTACGCCGGTCTGGATGGATGCCGACAACCGGAACTTCGTCAAAGGCGTGTTATGGGCGATACGCCCGGCCACGCCTGGCCCATTACTGCAAGCCGCTGTCCGCGTGCATCATCGCGAAACTCCCTGGAGCGCCGATGGCTTGGCCCTGGCTGTCGTGCTCGAAACCGGTTGCTCGGGATCCAAGCAAGGACGCCTCGAAGCCATCGTTCAAAGACTTGCGCCCAGCGAGGTCTTGGAAGCGCTGCGGCGCTGCTCAGTGGCGGGCGTTGTCCCGTGCCTTGCCGACTTCGCTCTGAACCTTGCCTGCGCCCTTCTGCAGTTTGCCTTCGACTTCCTTCAACTTGTTGCCGGTGACCTTGCCGACGACTTCCTTGACGGTGCCCTTGACCTGGTTCTTGGCGCCTTCAGTGCGATTCTTATCCATCGTTGACTCCGCGAGTAAGTTAGAGCCCTTGAGCGGGCATCGCCAAACTGCGCGTGCAGCGGTATGGCGCGAGTGAAGATTGGGCGCAGTCGGAGGTGCCGTTTAATCGCTGGAAAGTTTGGGCGCCGAGGCGATGCTTCGGTCCGGTTCTCGTGTCGTCCATGGGCGCAGCCTGCACGCGATGCCATGGGCCATGGCGCTGCGCTGTTGCGCATCGGCGTTGGCTCCCGGGATCGTGCGCCTTGACGTGTCCACAGGCGTACAGGCAGCGGCGAGCGGGTCGCTGCGATGGTCGGAATGCTGGAATCGTGGATTTGCGATCCGCGAGCCTTGGACAAGGCTGGCGATGACCCATTTCCGCTTTTTCCTCCTCCTTGGATGTCCGATACCAGCCGCCAGATGCGGCGTGCCGACTATTCTGAAGGCTGGATTCGGGCTGCGCTTTCCGCGGCTGCAGCACGCCGCATGCGACACCCGGCTACCGCTCGCGGCCTCCAGGTGGCGCGTGTCGTCACTGAGGCTGCGGCGCCTGGCACTCGAACACGCTGACGCTGCGCGGCGGCGCCAGGAACTCGCTGGCGCCTGCGGGCATGCTGTCGATCTGCAATGCGTCGTCGGTGGACAGCACCAGCTTCCAGTGCAGTTCCTCCTCCGACGAGGGCAGGGTGAAGTTCACCCCTTCGTGGTAGGCGTTGATGACGATCAGCAGCGTGTCGTCGTTGGCCAGTTCCCTGACCCCGGAGGTCTGCGCCTTGCCTTCCAGCAGCAGCCCGACCGCGCGGGCGCCGGCATCGGTCCAGTGCGCGTCTTCCATCTCGGTGCCGCCGGGGTTGAGCCAGGTGAGATCGCGCACGCCGGCTTCTTCGTTGTACTGGCCGTTGAGGAAGCGACCGCGGGTCAGGATCGGGTAGCGCTTGCGCAATGCGCTCAGCGCCTTCACGAACTCGGTCAGCCGGCCTTCGGTTGGGTCGTGGTCCCAGTCTAGCCAGGTGATCTCGTTGTCCTGGCAATAAGTGTTGTTGTTGCCGCCCTGGCTCTGCGCGCGTTCGTCGCCGGCGAGCAGCATCGGCGTGCCTTGCGCCAGCAGCAGCGTGGCCAGCAGGTTCTTCATCTGCCGCTCGCGCAGTTGCAGGATCTCGGCGTTGTCGGTCGCGCCTTCCTCGCCGTAGTTGCAGGAGCCGTCGTTGGACGAGCCGTCGCGGTTGTCCTCGCCGTTGGCGTCGTTGTGCTTTTCGTTGTAGCTGACCAGGTCGCGCAGGGTGAAGCCGTCGTGCGCGGTGATGAAGTTGACCGAGGCCCAGGGCCGGCGGCCGCGGCGATCGAACAGGTCGGCCGAGCCGGTGAAGCGGGTGGCGAACTCGGCGAGCATGCCGTCGTCGCCCTTCCAGAACGCGCGTGCGTTGTCGCGGAACTTGTCGTTCCACTCCGACCAGCCCGGCGGGAAATGCCCGACCTGGTACCCGCCCGGGCCGCAGTCCCACGGCTCGGCGATCAGCTTCACTTCCGACAGCAACGGATCCTGGTTGCACGCATCCAGGAAGCCGCCGCGCTGGTCGAAGCCGGTGGGTTCGCGGCCGAGGATGGTGGCCAGGTCGAAGCGGAAGCCGTCCACGTGCATCTCGCCGGCCCAGTAGCGCAGCGAGTCGTTGACGAACTGGATCACCCGCGAGTTGCTCAGGTTCAGCGTGTTGCCGGTGCCGGTATCGTTGATGTAGTAGCGCTTGTCTTCGGCCAGGCGGTAGTAGCTGGCGTTGTCGATGCCGCGGAACGACAGGGTGGGGCCCAGTTCGCTGCCTTCGGCGGTGTGGTTGTAGACCACGTCGAGGATGACCTCCAGGCCCTGGCGGTGCATGGCCTTGACCATGTCGCGGAATTCGTCGCGATGGCCGCTGGCCAGGTAGCGCGACTTGATCGCGAAGAAGCCCAGGGTGTTGTAGCCCCAATAGTTGCGCAGGTCCTTGTCGAGCAGGTGCTGGTCGTCGAGATAGGCATGCACCGGCAGCAGTTCCACCGCGCTGACGCCCAACTCCTTGATGTAGCGCAGCACCGGTTCCTGGGCCAGACCGGCGCAGGTGCCGCGCAACTCCTGCGGTACCTGCGGGTGGCGCATGGTGTAGCCGCGCACGTGCGTCTCGTACACCAGGGTGTCGCTCCATGGGGTCAGCAGCCGGGCGTCGTCGCCCCAGTCGTAGGTGTCTTCGACGACCACGCACTTGGGCATGAACGGCGCGCTGTCGCGTTCGTCGAAGCTGAGGTCGCCATCCGGGTGGCCGACGGTGTAGCCGTAGAGTTCGTCGGCCCAGATCAGGTCGCCCTCGATCTCGCGGGCGTAGGGGTCGAGCAGCAGTTTGTTGGGATTGAAGCGATGGCCCTCGCTGGGCGCGTACGGGCCATGCACGCGGTAGCCGTAGCGCTGGCCGGGCTTCGCATCGGGCAGGTAGCCGTGCCAGATCTCGTTGGTGTACTCGGGGAGGTCCAGCCGCGTTTCCGTGCCGGATTCGTCGAACAGGCACAGCTCCACGCGCGTGGCGTGCGCCGAGAACAGGGCGAAGTTGGTGCCCTGGCCGTCGAACACGGCGCCGCGGGGGAAGGGGCGGCCCTGGCGGATGCGCGAGGGGGTGGCGTAGACGGCGCTGGTGGGGTGTCGCATCGGTGCAGGGCTCTTGGCCGGCATGCCGGCGTGTGGGGAAGAGCGCAAGCATTGACGCGGATGCCGTGCAGGACGCGTCATGGCCTGTCGAGGGGCGCGTGAGGAGCGGGCATTGCGGCACCGGATCCGTGCCTGGCGTTGCGATCGGCGCGCTGCGCGGTGGCTGCCAGTGCCGCCGCGGATGCGCGCTGTGCCGTGCGAACACGCAGAACCCGCCATCGGGCGGGTTCTGCGGGCACCGCCTGTGCTGCGGCACCGGTCGGGCCGGCGTCGCGGCTCAGCGCGGCAGGTCGAACAACAGGAATTCCGTATCCCGCGCATCGGCGAAGGTCAGCTCGGCCTCGTCGACGATCTGCGCCGCGTCGCCGGCCTGCAGCGCCTGGCCGTTGACCGTCAGCGAACCGCGGATGACCTGCACATAGGCGCCGCGCCCGTCGGCCAACACATGGTCCACGCGTTCCTCGCCGTCCAGGATGGCCGCATAGATGCGCGCATCCTGGTGGATCCGTACCGCGCCATCCTCGCCCTGCGGCGCGGCGATCAGGCGCAGTTGGCCGCGCTTGGTCTCCGGGGCGAAGTGCTTTTCCTCGTAGCCGGGTTCGATCCCGGCGCGTTCCGGCAACAGCCAGATCTGCAGGAAGTGCACCGACTCGCTGGCGGAGTGGTTGAACTCGCTGTGGGTGACCCCGGAGCCGGCGGTCATGCGCTGCACGTCGCCATAGCGCAGCACCGAGCCGTTGCCCATGCTGTCCTTGTGCTCCAGCGCGCCGTCGAGCACGTAGGAGAGGATCTCCATGTCGCGGTGCGCATGGGTGCCGAAGCCCTGGCCCGGCTGCACCCGGTCCTCGTTGATCACCCGCAGCGGTCCGAAGCCCATGTGGCGCGGATCGTGGTAGTGGCCGAAGGAGAAGGTGTGGCGCGAGGATAGCCAGCCGTGCTCGGCGCGGCCACGGGTATCGCTGGTGCGGATCTGCAACATGGGAAGCTCCTGATAGTGGCGATATGTGCAAGTGGATCGATAAGGCAGGGCGGTGGCGATATCTGGTTGATTTCGTGGCCGCCTTGCGGTGAGGGACAGTATCCGCACTGTCGCCGGGTTTGAAAAACGGATAGATTCGGCACCTATCATCGAAAAATTCGAATGCTCAAGATCAGCCTCGACGCGCTGCAGATCATCGACGCCATCGACCGCCGCGGTTCGTTCTCGGCCGCCGGCAAGGCGCTGTACAAGGTGCCGTCCACTATTTCCTACACGGTGGCCAAGCTGGAGGAGGACCTGGGCGTGCAATTGTTCGATCGCCTGGGTCCGAAGGTGGCGCTCACCGCGGCCGGGGCCGAGCTGTTGCGCGAGGGCCGCCACCTGCTGCGCGCGGCCGGGGACCTGGAACTCCGCGTGCGCCGCGTCGCGTCCGGCTGGGAGACCGAGTTCGCGCTGGCGTTGGACTCGGTATTCGCCCCGGACTGCCTGGCCGAGGACATCGCCGCGTTCTATGCGGTCGCCGACCAGACCCGGTTGCGGATCGTGCAGGAATCGCTGTCCGGCACCTGGGAGGCTCTGCTGGACCGGCGCGTGGACCTGCTGGTCGGCGCGGCCGGGGAGGGGCCCAGCGGCGGCGGCTATGTGGCCGAGGCGTTCGGCACGCTGTCGTTCGTGTTCGTGGTCGCGCCCACGCATCCGCTGGCGCAGGCGGCCGAGCCGCTCGGCCGCAGCCAGCTGGCCGAGCATCGCGCGATCGCGGTCGCCGATTCGGCACGGCGGCTGCTGCCGCGCACGGTCGGGCTGCTGTTCGGCCAGGATGCGCTGACCGTGCCGGACATGCGCAGCAAGTACCGGCTGCAGGTGGCCGGGCTGGGCTTCGGTTTCCTGCCCGAACCCTACGCGCGGGCGGCGCTGGCGCGCGGCGCTCTGCTGCGCAAGCAGGTCGAGGAGCCGAAGCCGGACGAGGTGTTCCAGTTGGCGTGGCGCAGCGGCGAGGAGGGTGCGGCGCTGGCCTGGTGGCGCGCGCGCATGCGCCAGCCCGGGGTGTTCGAGGCGTGGCTGGCGCGGCTGCAGGCGCGATTGGACTGAGTGTGGGCGGGTCTGTTCCGCTGGTGAGGCGGCATCGCGCGCGCCGGGCGGCGATGCCGGGAGGATAATGGCGCATCCCTCTCTCCCCCAGGCGCAGGCTCGGCCATGCAGGAACTGATCGCGCGTTACGGCCTGGGCCTGGTCTTCGTCAACGTGCTGGCGTTGTCGCTGGGCCTGCCGGTGCCGGCCCTGCCGACGTTGATCCTGGTCGGCGCGACCTATGCGCTGCTCGATGGCAGTGCGGTGTGGAGCAGCCTGCTGGCCGCGCTGTCGGTGTCGATCGTGGCCAGCCTGATCGGCGACCTGGTCTGGTTCGGCGCCGGCCGCCGCTATGGCAACCGCACGCTGCAGTCGCTGTGCCGCCTGTCGCTGTCGCGCGATACCTGCATGAAGCAGACCGAGCGCTTCTATACCCGTTGGGGCGTGCGCGTGCTGGCGGTGGCCAAGTTCGTGCCCGGCCTGTCGATGGTGTCGGTGCCGATGGCCGGGGCGATGCGGGTGCGGCCGGGCGCGTTCCTGCGCTACGACGCGCTGGGCGCGGCGCTGTGGGCCGGTTGCGGGCTGCTGCTGGGCCTGGCATTCGCCGACCAGGTGCAGGACGTGCTGGACTGGCTGAGCCTGCTCGGCTCGCGCGCGGTGCTGCTGCTGGCGGGCGCGCTGGCGCTCTATATCGGCTATCGCGCGTGGCGCCGGCATGCGCTGCTGAAGTCGATGGAGACGCTGCGCATCGACGTCGACGAGCTGTACGCCCTGATGCAGGGCGAGGCGGTGCCGGTGCTGCTGGACATCCGCGCGCCGGGATATCGCGCGCTCGAGCCGTATGCGATTCCGGGCGCGATGGAGGTGGACGATCGCCGTATCGACGCCATCGTCGAGGCGTTGCCGCGCGATCGCAAGATCGTCATCTACTGCGCCTGCCCGAACGAGGTGTCGGCGGCGGTGTTGGCTACGCGCCTGCGCCAGCGTCACTACGAGGACGTGGTGCCGCTGCGCGGCGGGCTGGATGCGTGGCGTGCCGCGGGCTATGCGGTGATCGAACTGGGCGGCGGCGCGGCAGCGCCGGCGGCCGACCTCGGCGGCAAGGTCGCCGCGTAAACGCGCGCGCTTGCGGCGCGAGCGCGGGCAAGCGGAAATGCAAAAAAAAACGACAAGCGCAGGCTTGTCGTTTTTCATCTGACTGGTGCGCCCGGAGAGATTCGAACTCCCGACCGCCTGGTTCGTAGCCAGGTACTCTATCCAACTGAGCTACGGGCGCGTTGTCAGGCGCGGGATTATTCCCGAGTTCTGCCGATTCGTCTACAGCGGCGTGTGCCGATGCGTCGTTGCGCTGCGCAACGTCGCGGTCGCATGCCCGCAATAGCCGGCGAACGCGCAAAAAAAAACGACAAACCGAGTTTGTCGTTTTTCATCTGACTGGTGCGCCCGGAGAGATTCGAACTCCCGACCGCCTGGTTCGTAGCCAGGTACTCTATCCAACTGAGCTACGGGCGCGTCGTCAGGAGCGGAATTATTACCGAGTCCCCCGGACCCGTCAATGCCCTTCGCGGAAAAAATTCAGTCTGCGCTGCCGAGCAGGGCCTGCGCCACGGCCGCCGGCCGCTTCATCCAGGCGAAATGGTCGGCCGCAGCGCCCAGCTGCGCCGCATCCAGCGAGTGCAGCTCGAGCGTGCGCGGCGCCAGTTTGCGCAGCAGGGCGCGCAGCGAGGTTGCCGGCGCCAGCCAGTCGTCCTGCAGCACCACGCCGCGCACCGGCGCGGTCACCTGCGCCAGCAGCGCTTCCAGATCCGCGGCCATGCCGGCCGCCGCATAGCGATTGCTCAGGCCCACCCGCGCCCAGTCCGCGATCAGCGAGCGCGCCTCGGTCCCGCCGAAGCCGAGCCTGCGCCCGTGCAGCACGCCCTGGCGCTGCGCCAGCCACGGCAGGAAGCGGTACGCCAGCGGCAGCAGATAGCGACGCGGCGCGGCGAACTGGCGCCAGTACGGCGTGCCGCTGGCGACCAGCCACAGCTGGGCGAAGGCCCGCGGATGCAGCGCGGCGTAGCAGCAGGCGATTTGCCCGCCGAGGCTGTGGCCGCCGATGGCCAGCGGCAACGCGGCGCGCTGCGCGATCGCCGCGTGGCTGGCCGGCAGATCCTCGCACAGCAGTTGCCGATAGCCCCAGTCCTGCGCGCGCGACGGACGCAGCGCGCTGCTGCCGTTGCCGCGCCATTCGTGCAGGAACACCGCCACGCCCTGCGCGGCCAGCGCTTCGGCCAGCGGCAGGTAGTGGCGCGCGGCCACGCCGAGCGCGGGCAGCCACAGCAGCGCCTGGCGCGGCGCCGCGGGAATGCGTGCGAGCAGCGTCCAGCGGTGGCCGTCGCCGGCGACGGCCGGCAGCGCCTCGCTCGCCGGCGTGTGCGTGCTCATGCGTTGCGCGCGGCGCCGAAGTGGTCCAGCACCACCACCTCGCTGCGGCCGGGACGGTAGCCGCCCTGCAGCGCGCGGGCGACGTAGTCGATCGCTGCCTCGCAGGCCACCGGCAGCGCCAATCCCTGGCATAGCTGCGCGGCGATCGCCGAGGCGAGGGTGCAGCCGGTGCCGTGCGCCTGCAAGTCCAGCCGCGCATGGCTGAATTCGCTGCGGCTGACCCCGTCGTCGTAGCGGTCGATCACCCGATGGCCTTCGGCCAGATGGCCGCCCTTGAGCAGCACCGCCTGCGCGCCGGCCTCGAGCAGCGCGGCGGTGGCGTGCTCGGCATCGTCGGCGTTCTCGATCGTGCGGCCCAGCAGCAGCTGCGCTTCCGGCGTGTTCGGCGTGACCAGGGTCGCCAGCGGCAGCAGGCGGCCGCGCAGCGCATCGAGCGCGTCGTCTTCGAGCAGCTTGGCGCCGCTGGTCGCGACCATCACCGGGTCCAGCACCACGAACGGCGGGCGGTACTGTTCCAGCGCGTCGGCGACCAAGTGGATCACCGCGGCGTTGGCGAGCATGCCGAGCTTGACCGCGCCGATGTCGAAATCGGCGAAGCAGGCGTCGAGTTGCGCGCGCAGGAACGCCAGCGGCGGCACGTGCACGGCGCTGACCCCGCGGGTGTGCTGCGCGGTCAGCGCGGCGATCGCCGACAGTCCGTGCACGCGGTGCGCGGCGAAGGTCTTCAGGTCGGCCTGGATGCCGGCGCCGCCGCCCGAGTCGGTGCCGGCGATGCTCAGTGCGGATACGACGGTGGGTTCGCTCATGCGCCGATTGTGCAGCGCCCGCCGCGGCTTGGCGACCGCGGGCTCAGCGCTGCTGGCGGCGGTAGTGGGCCTGCAGCGCGTAGATGGTGCCGACCAGGCCGGTCAGCAGCGCCGGCGCCAGCAGCGCATCGAAGCCGACATGGCGGTAGGCCCAGGCGCCGAGCACGCCGCCGAGCAGGAAGCCGCCGATGATCAGCAGGCTCAGGCGGATGCGCCGCCGCGGCAGCGGCAGGCCGCGCAGGGCCTGGCCCAGGCCGATGCCCAGGTCGGTGAACATGCCGGTCAGGTGGGTGGTGCGCACCACCGCGCCACTGTAGGTGGTGGTCATCGCGTTCTGCAGACCGCAGGCGGTGGCGGCGAACAGCGCGCCGACGAGCTGTTGCTGCTTGAACGCCTGCATCGCCGCCAGCAGCAGCAATGCTTCCAAGGCAAGCGCCACGCCATAGCGGCGGCCCAGGCGCAGCCGGCTGTCCTGCACCACGATGCCGCTGAGCACGGCGCCGCCGAGGAAGGCCAGCACCACGCCCAGTAGGTTGCCGATCACGCGCATGTCGCCATCGGCCAGCGCCGCGCCGAGCAGGGTGGTGGTGCCGGTCAGGTGGGTCACCGCCTGGTGTTCGAAGCCCAGATAGCCGACCACGTTGACCATGCCGGCGACGCAGGCCAGCGCGCCGGCGAACGCCCAGGCCCAGCGCGGCAACTCGAAGTTCATGCGCCGGTGCGGCGCCGCGGCGCGGCGCGCGACAGGCTGGGCGAGGGCTGGCGGCGCATGCGTCGCGGCCTACTTCGCGCCGTTGACGGTGATCTCGGAGAACGTGCCGCTGTCCGGGTCGAACACCGCGCCCCAGAAGCCGCCGCCGCCGCCGCACACGCGCACCGCGTCGACGCTGGGATCCAGGTCGCTGTCGTCGTGCGGCTTGAACGCGTTGACGTAGATCGCCTGCTTGCCGCGGTAGAGGATGCCGACGTACTGGCGGTCGGCGCCGGCCGGATCGGCGATGTCCGGCTGCAGTTGCGCCAGCCGGGTTTCCAGCTGTGCGATCTGCTCCACGCTCGGCACCCAATAGCCGCTCACCGCGCCGTCGTGGCGCGCCGGGCTGTCGCGCGAGCAGGTATCGAGCACCTGCGCGGCGGTGCTGTTGCGGGTGACGATCCACGATTGCCCGGCCTTGATCGCGGTCGGCACGCTGGCCGGCCCGCGCGTGGTGGTGCACGCGCCGAGCAGGGCCAGGGCCAGCGCCGCGCCGCCGAGACGGCACGCGCCGGCGGCGTTCACAGGACCTCCGAGGCGTAGTCGGCCAGGCGCGAGCGCTCGCCGCGGCGCAGGGTGACGTGCGCGCTGTGCGGCCAGGCCTTGAACCGGTCCACCGCATAGGTCAGGCCCGAGGTGGTCTCGGTCAGGTACGGCGTGTCGATCTGCTCGACGTTGCCCAGGCACACGATCTTGGTGCCGGGGCCGGCGCGGGTGATCAGCGTCTTCATCTGCTTCGGGGTCAGGTTCTGCGCTTCGTCCAGGATCAGGTAGCGCGACAGGAAGGTGCGTCCGCGCATGAAGTTCATCGAGCGGATCTTGATCCGGCTGGCGAGCAGGTCGTTGGTCGCCGCGCGGCCCCAGGCGCCGCCTTCCTGGTTGTGGGTCAGCACTTCCAGGTTGTCGGTCAGCGCGCCCATCCACGGCGTCATCTTCTCTTCCTCGGTGCCGGGCAGGAACCCGATGTCCTCGCCGACGCTGACCGTGGCGCGGGTCATGATGATCTCGCGGTAGCGCTGCTGGTCCATGGTCTGCGCCAGGCCCGCCGCCAGCGCCAGCAGGGTCTTGCCGGTGCCGGCGGTGCCGAGCAGGGTGACGAAGTCGATTTCCGGATCCATCAGCGCGTTGAGCGCGAAGTTCTGCTCGCGGTTGCGCGCGGCGATGCCCCACACCGCGTGCTGGCCGCTGCGGAAGTCGTCGACCAGGGCCAGCGTCGCCTTGCGCTCGCCGCTGACCTTGACCACGCGCAGTTCCACTTCGTCGTCGCCGGGCAGGTACAGGTACTGGTTCGGATACCAGTCCTCGTCGTCGGCCAGCGCGATCTCGTAGCAGGTGCGGCCCTTGTCGCTCCAGCTGCGCAGGTCCTGGTTGTGCTTCTGCCAGAAATCCTCCGGCAGCTCGATCGCGCCGGTGTACAGCAGGCTGAAATCGTCGAGCGCGCGGTCGTTCTCGTAGTCCTCGGCGATCAGGCCGCTGATCGCCGCCTTGATCCGCAGGTTGATGTCCTTGGACACCAGGATCACCGGCGTTTCCGGGCCGTCCTCGCGCAGCGCCAGCACCGCGGCCAGGATCTTGTTGTCCGGCGCCACGGTGCCGAAGCTGCGCCCGGGCTCGACCGGGCGGGTCTGGAAGTACAGCCGGCCGATGCTGCCGCTGCTCTTGAGCTGGATGCCCTGCGGATGGCTGAGCGGGATGCCCGACTCGATCTGCTCGGCGCCGGCGCCCTCGATCAGCTCGTTGAGGAAACGGCTGACCTGGCGCGCGTTGCGGCTGACTTCGGACATGCCCTTCTTGGCGTTGTCCAGCTCCTCGATCACCTGCATCGGCAGGAACACGTCGTGTTCCTCGAACTTGAACAGCGCGGTCGGGTCGTGCATCAGCACGTTGGTATCCAGCACGTAGATGCGCTTGCCTCGGGTCATCGTGGATTCCTGGGAGTGGGACAGGGAAAGACCATCACGGCCTGCGCAGGGCAGGGTGATGCGACGTGCGGGAAACGCGAATGATCACTGCTGGGCGGCGGCCTGCAGTGCGTCGAACACGGCCTGGGCGTGGCCGGGAACCTTGACCTTGCGCCAGCTGCGCAGCAGCCGGCCCGAGGGCGAGATCAGGAAGGTGCTGCGCTCGATGCCGAGCACCTGGTGGCCGTACATGTTCTTTTCCTTGATCACGTCGAACGCGCGGCACAGGGCCTCGTCGGCGTCGCTGACCAACGGGAAGCGGAAGCCCTGCTTGGCGCAGAAGTTGTCGTGCGACTTCAGCGAATCGCGCGAGACGCCGAGCACGGCGGCGTTGGCCTGCTCGAACTGCGGCAGCAGCGCGTTGAAGTCGATGCCCTCGGTGGTGCAGCCGGGGGTGCTGTCCTTCGGATAAAAATACAGCACCAGCCAGCGGCCGGCGTAATCGCCGAGCGTGGCGCTGGCGCCGCCGGACAACGCCAGCGGCAATGCCAGCGTGGTGCGGTCCAGGGTGTCGCCGTCCTTCATGGGGTGTCCTCCGCGTGCATCGCCATCATCTGCGTTCGAATGCATCGATGTCCAGCGCGGATCAGAACTTCATCGGGTCCATGATCGCGTCCAGGTTCAGGTGGTCGCAGAACTCGAGGAAGTCGTCGCGCAGCGCGGCGATGTGCATGTTCGCCGGCACCCCGATCGTCACCTGCGCCGAGAACATCTCCGCGCCGGTCTGCATCGCGCGGTAGCGGGTGCTCTGCAGGTTCTCGATGGTGATGCCCTGGCGGTCGAAGAAGTCCGCCAGCTGGAACAGGATGCCCGGCTTGTCGGCGGCGATGACCTCGACGATGTAGGGCAGCAGGTTGGACTGCGCCTGCTTGGCGCCGGTGCGGTACCACACCAGCTTCATGCCTTCCTCGCGGTCGAGCCGGGTCAGCATGGCTTCGAGCTTGGCGACCGAATCCCACGAGCCGGTCGCCAGCGCGGTCACCGACACGTCGCGGCCGACCGTGGCCAGGCGCGCATCGACGAGATTGCAGCCGCTGTCGGCGATACGGCGCGTCACCGGCAACAGCGGCGACTCCGGATGCGTCGTATAGGCGTTGATCAGGAGGTGGTTTTCGGTCGGCGCGGGCCGGGGCGTGGTGTCTGTCAAAGGGGCTTCCGGCATTGCGTAGGATTGCGTAAGGCTGAACGGCGTCCGGGCGGTCGCTCGGCGCAGTATGCAGCATACTTGCCCGCGCTTTCGGGCCGCAAGTAACATGCGGGACGAATCCCGTCCGTGCGGGCTGCACGCGGCCCTCTCCAAATCACAGCGAGCATCACGCATCTTGTCCCTCTCCGGCATCATCACCGCCCTGGCCACGCCCTTCCAGGGCAATGGCGACCTCGACCTCGACGCCTGGCAGCGGCTGCTCAAACGGCAGCTGGACGGCGGCGTGCAGGGCGTGGTGGTGGCGGGATCGACCGGCGAGGCGGCCACCCTGCTGGACGAGGAGTACGACCTGATCCTGCGCGAGGCGGCGCAGGCGATCGGCGGGCGCGTGCCGCTGCTGGCCGGTACCGGCCTGTCCGGCACCGCCAAGACCGTCGCGCTGACCCGCCGCGCCGCCGCCAACGGCGCCCAGTACGCGCTGGTGGTGACGCCGCCGTACGTGCGCCCGACCCAGGCCGGCCTGCTCGCGCATTACCTGCAGGTGGCCGAGCACGGCGGCCTGCCGGTGGTGCTGTACAACGTGCCCGGGCGCACCGGCTGTGACCTGCTGCCGGAGACGGTGGCGCAGCTGGCGCAGCATCCGAACATCGTCGGCATCAAGGAAGCCAGCAGCGATCCGCAACGCATCGCCGCGCTGCTGGCGCTGCGCAGCGACGGCTTCGCCGTGCTCAGCGGCGACGACGGCAGCGCCGCGCAGGCCATGCTCGGCGGCTACGACGGGCTGATCTCGGTCGCGTCCAACGCCTTGCCGGCCGCCTACCGCCGCCTGTGCGACCTGGCGCGTGCGCGCCAGGCCGAGCCGGCGCAGGCCTGGGACGCGCGCCTGCAGCCGTTCCACGCCTTCTGCGGCATCGAATCCAACCCGATCCCGGTCAAGGCGCTGCTGCAGCGCGCCGGTATCGGCCAGGGGCTGCGGCTGCCGCTGCTGCCGCTGTCCGCGGCGCACCACGCCACGGCCGACCGTCTCGCCACCGACGCAGCCGCGTTGGAAGAACTATCCAGCCGCGAAACGCTCGCGGCCTGACCCTCAGGAGATTTATCGATGCGTGCTTCCGTTCCCTACGTCCGCGTGCTGTCGGCCGCCGTGCTGGCGACCACCATGGTCGCGGCCACCAGCGGTTGCAGCTGGTTCCACAAGGGCAAGCCGCGTGGCGACTATGCGCTGGCTCCCGAAATGCGTCCGCTGGAAGTGCCGCCGGATCTGACCGCGCCGGATACGTCGGCGGCGATGAAGGTGCCGGCGCTGGCCTCGGCCACGCAGCGCCCCGGCGCCGGCAGCGCGCCGGCCCAGGCGCCGGCGGCGTCGAACAGCGGTTTCGTGGTGCCGGGCGCGCGCGACCAGGTGTTCGGCCAGGTCGGCGACGCGCTGGGCGGCATCGAGGGCGTCACCATCGCCAGCCGTGCGCAGGTGCTGGGCTCCTACGACGTGGCCTACGAAGGCAGCAACTTCCTGGTTCGCGTGGTGGCGGTGGATGCCGGCGTATACGTGTCGGCGGTCGATCCGCGCGGCATGCCGGCCAATGGCGATGCCCCGGTCAAGCTGATCGCGGCGCTGAAGGCCAAGCTCGGCCATTGAGCCGGCGTCGCCGGCCGGCGTGCGCGCCGGCTGTGGCGATGGACAGAGACGGGCGCCGCAGGGCGCCCGTTTCGTTTTTGGGGAAGATGCGGATTGCGCCCGGATGCTGAGGTTCCAGGAATCCCCTGTAGGAGCGGCTTCAGCCGCGACAGGCTTTACCGATGGAGCCTGTCGCGGCTGAAGCCGCTCCTACAAAAACCGCTCGCGCAGCTCGGGTTGCCTCGACGGCGCTGCGCGCCGGTTACTTCAGCAGCAGTGGCAGCTTGTTCGGCTTGCCGTCCCACTCGGCGGCGTCGGGCAGCGGTTCCTGGCGCGTGGTCAGCACCGGCCAGGCCTTGGCCAGCTCCGCGTTGAGCGCGACGAAGCCTTCCTGTCCGGCCGGCACGTCGTCCTCGGGATAGATCGCGTTGGCCGGGCACTCCGGCTCGCACAGGGTGCAGTCGATGCACTCGTCCGGATCGATCACCAGGAAATTGGGACCCGCGTGGAAACAATCCACGGGACACACTTCCACGCAGTCGGTGTATTTGCACTTGATGCAGTTTTCGGTGACGACAAAAGGCATGGTTCGATCCGGCGGTTAAGCGCGCAATTCTAAAGCAGTCGGCGCCGGCGCGTGGAGAATGCGCGTGGAGAATGCGCGTGGCGGTGCCGGCGCGGGTCCCGCCGCGCCGCGGCAGGCGGGCCTTGCGGCGCGGCTTGCAGGCGGCGCCGGGGACGGTGCGGGGATCAGACGCCGATGCCGCCGCGGCGTTGCGCCAGGCGGTACAGGCCGCGTGCGGCGAGGTCTTCCGGGTGGCTGTGGACCGCGCTGCCCAGCGCGCGCAGCGCGTGCGCGTAGCGGTTCAGCAGGCCGCTGCCGCCGATCAGGTGCACGCGCGGCGCCAGCGGCAGGCGCGCGCGCAGTTCGTGGCCGATCAGCAGGCCGGACAGGTAGGACGGCGCGGCCGCCGCGCTCAGCCGCTCGAACAGGCCCAGGCTGCGCACGCCGAACAGGTGGTGCAGCAGGCCACCGGGCTCGCCGCTGCGCTGCAGGCCGGCGTCGAAGCCGGCGCCGTCGAACTGCGCGTCGTCGGCATCCATCAGGCGCGCCAGCAGGCTGTGCTGGCGCAGCAGCGCGTACAGCTCGCCGGTCATCATCGTGGCCAGGGCGGCGATGCGACCGTGTTCCAGATCGACCCATTTGCTGTGGGTGCCGGGCAGGCACACGCTGTGGCGGCCCGCGTCCCGGGCGTCCTGCGCGAGGGCGTCGAGCAGCCCGATCAGTTGGGTCTCCTCGCCGCGCATCACGTCCGGCACCGCCTCGGCGCCGCTGGCCACGCCGGGCACGAACCACAGCGTGCGCCCGGGCAGGGCCGGGTCCTGCAGCGGCTGCATCGCCGCGGCCAGCGCGTCTGCGTCGGCCGGGCAGGGCGCGTAAGGCAGTTCGATCCAGCCGTTGCGGCTGCCGATCATGCCGCATAGCACCACGTCGCCGGGCCAGCCGTCGATCAGCGCCGCCAGGGTCGCGGCGAAGCGGCCCTGGCAGGCGCCGATGCCCTGGTCGCTGCGGCGCTGCTCGAGGACGCGGCCGTCGGCGGCGAGCCGGTAGCCGCGCAGGCTGCTGGTGCCCCAATCGATGGCGATCATGCGCTGGCGATGCGTCCTTCGGGCAGGCCGGCGATGCCGACCGCGGCGACGAACAGGCCACCGGCCTGCGGCGTGCGCGCCAGTTCGGCGTCGGCGTGGTCCATGCGCGAGGTGCTCAGGTACAGCGTGCGGCCGTCGGCGCCGCCCAAAGCAGGGCAGGTGGGATGCTTGACCGGCAGCGCGACGCTGCGTTCGACGCTGCCGTCGGGCCGGTAGCGGACCACGCGCCATGCGCGCCATTGCGCGTTCCACAGGTGGCCTTCGGCATCGACGATGGCGCCGTCGGGTTCGGCGCCGGGGTGATCGAGCTCGGCGAACACGCGGCTGTTGCCGGTCTGGGCGTTGGCGGCGTCGTAGTCGCAGCACAGGATCTGCGGGCGCACCGAGTCGCAGTAGTACAGGGTGCGGCCGTCGGCGCTGAAGCAGATCGCGTTGGGGATCGCCACGCCGGGCAACGGCAGGCGGCGCAGGCCGTGGCGCGCGGACCACTGGTAGAAGCTGCCGACCGGGGCCTGGTCGGCGCGTTCGCTCATGGTGCCGAACACGAAATTGCCGTGGCGGTCGGCGCGGCCGTCGTTGGCGCGGGTGTCGTCGCGCTCCGGTTCCAGATCGGCCAGCTTGTGCAGCGGCAAGTCGGTCGCGTCGGCGGCGCTGGCGTCGGGATCGGCGGCGTACACGCCCTTGGCCAGCGCCAGCAGCAGGCGGCCGTCGTCGAACAGGCCCAGGCAGCCGGGGCGGTCGGGCAGGGCCCAGTGACGCGTGGCGCCGCTGGCCGGGTCGTGCCGCCACAGCTGGCGTCCGTCGATGTCGACCCAGAACAGCACTTGCCGGCGTTCGCACCAGACCACGCCTTCGCCGTGGGTGCAGCGGCTGTCCACCGCCAGCGTGGCGGTGTGTGCGGGTTCGGTGCTCATGGGCTCACTCACCATTCGGCGATGCTGCCGTCGGCGTGGCGCCAGACCGGGTTGTGCCAGTCGGGCGGATTTTCGTTGGCATGGCGCAGGCGCTCCTCGTCGATTTCCACGCCGAGGCCGGGCTTGGGCAATGCGGCGATGCTGCCGCTATCGTCGCACGCGAAGTCTTCCTTGTTGATCACGTAGTCGAGCAGGTCGGCGCCTTCGTTGTAGTGGATGCCGATGCTCTGTTCCTGCAACACCGCGTTGTGCGAGACGAAATCCACCTGCAGGCAGGCGGCCAGCGCGACCGGGCCGAGCGGGCAGTGCGGGGCCAGGCCGACATCGTAGGCGTCGGCCATGCTGGCGATCTTCAGGCATTCGGTGATGCCACCGGCATGCGACAGGTCGGGCTGCAGCAGCGACAGGCCGCCGGCCTGCAGCACCGGCTTGAAGTCGAAGCGCGAGAACATGCGTTCGCCGGCCGCCAGCGGGATCGGCGTGGACGCGGCCAGGCGCGGATAGTATTCGGCCAGTTCCGGCAGCACCGGTTCCTCGACGAACAGCGGCTTGAACGGCTCCAGTTCGCGCAGCAGCACGCGCGCCATCGGCGCGGCGACACGGCCGTGGAAGTCGATGCCGAAGTCGATGCTGGTGCCGAACGCCTCGCGGATCTGCGCGACCTTGGCCACCGCCGCGTCCACCGCGCGCGGCCCGTCGATCAGCTTCATCTCCTCGGTGCCGTTGAACTTGAAGGTGTCGAAACCCAGCTCACGGTAGCCCTGGATCTGCGCGATGGTCGCCGACGGGCGGTCGCCGCCGACCCAGCGGTAGGTCTTCATGCGGTCGCGCACCAGCCCGCCGAGCAGTTCGTACACCGGCACACCCAGCGCCTTGCCCTTGATGTCCCACAGCGCCTGGTCGATGCCGGCGATGGCGCTCATCAGGATCGGCCCGCCGCGGTAGAAGCCGCTGCGGTACAGCAGTTGCCAGAGGTCGTTGATCCGCGCCGGATCCTTGCCGATCAGGTAGCCGCTCAGTTCGTGCACCGCGGCGTCGACGCTGCGCGCGCGGCCCTCGATCACCGGTTCGCCCCACCCGGTGATGCCTTCGTCGGTTTCGATCTTCAGGAACAGCCAGCGCGGCGCGGCGTGATAGGTGGTGAGGCGAACGATCTTCATGCGTGGTCCAAGTAGGCTTGGCGGAAGGCGGCGGCCTGCGCCCGGGTCTGCGCGAGCGCCTGGCCGGGCCGGTACAGTTCGCCGCCGATGCCGGCGCCGGTCGCGCCGGCGGCCAGGTAGTCGTGCAGCGTGTCGGTGCTGACCCCGCCGACCACGAACAGCGGCACCGTCGGCGGCAGCACCGCGCGCAACGCGCGCAGGTGGCCGGGACCGTAGGTGGCGGCCGGGAACAGCTTGAGCATCTGCGCGCCGGCGTCGAGGGCGTCGAAGGCTTCGGTGGCGGTGGCGAAGCCGGCCACCACCTGCAGGCCGCGCGCGACCGCGTGGCGGATCACCGGCGGCCGCGTGTTCGGGGTGACGATGAAGCGCGCGCCGAGATCGGCGAGGACATCGACGTCGGCGATCTTCAGCACGGTGCCGCCGCCGATCCAGCAGCGCTGGCCGAACGCCTGCACGGCCGCGCCGATGCTGTCGGCCCAGCGCGGCGAGTTGAGCGGGATCTCGATCGCGTCGTAACCGGCCTCGGCCAGCGCGCCGACATGGTCCAGCGCGTCGTCGGGGGTGAGGCCGCGCAGGATCGCGATCAGGGGAAACTGGAACGGGGAGACGGCGGACATCGGCTTACCTGGCAACGTGCGTGGAGCGGAAGGCGTCCACTGCGACGTCGTCATCGCGCGGCCGCAGTGGCGCGCAGGTGAGCGACCGTCCCGTTGGCGACGAACGGGCGGGCGCCATCGACCGGTGCGCTGGCTGATCGTCCTGCTCATCTACGCTGGCGCGGTGCGCCGGCGCCTTCACGAGGCGGGTGTGGCGGTGGGACGGCGTCGCGGCCGGAGTCGCGACTGGCCGATAGCCTGCGCGCGTGAAGATATGCTCGGCAAATGAAATTTTAGACATATGCTATTCCGGTGGTGAATACGCATCTTCTCGCTCAGGACGCTTTCCGCTTATGACCGCTACCGCCAATCCCTGGTTCAACGCTGCTCGCCTCAAGACCCGGCATCTGTTGCTGCTGTTGCAATTGCACGAGCATCGCTCGGTGCTGCGCGCGGCCGAGGCGGCGAGCATGACCCAGCCGGCGGCGTCCAAGCTGCTGGCGGAAATGGAGGACCTGCTCGGGGTCAAGCTGTTCGAGCGGCATGCGCGCGGGGTGGAGCCGACCTGGTACGGGCAGGTGCTGATCCGCCGCGCGCGTTCGGCGATGTCGGAGATCGGCCGCGCGCAGGAGGAGATCGCCGCGCTGCGCGAGGGGCGCATGGGCCAGGTCTCGATCGGCACCGTGGTCAATCCGGGCACCAACCTGGTGCCGCAGGCGATCGCCGAGGTCAAGCGCGAGTTCCCCGGCATCCTGGTGCGGGTGGAGATGGACTACAGCCGGCCGCTGGTGGCCAAGCTGCTGGACGGCCAGCTCGACATCGTCATCGGCCGCATCCTCGGCCCGTACGGCGGCGACGAACTGGAGTTCGAGCCGCTGGCCGACGAGCCGCATTCGGTGGTGGCGCGCGCCGGGCATCCGCTGTCGGCGCGCGCCGACCTGCGCCACGCCGACCTGGCGCGCTACGGCTGGGTGCTGCCGCCGGTGGACAGCGTGCTGCGCGCGCGGCTGGACGCGATGTTCATGGAGCACGGCGTGCCGACCCCGCAGAACGTCATCGAGACCTCGTCGTTGCCGGTGATGACCAGCCTGCTGCGCGGCAGCGACCTGCTGGCGGCGCTGCCGGCCGACGCGGTGGCGCCGTACGTGCAGGCCAAGCTGCTGACCGTGCTGCCGATCGCGCTGGGGGTACGGATGGAATCGTTCGGCATCATCCGCCGCCGCGACTACATGTTGCCGCCGGGTGCCGAACGCATCCTGCTGGCGCTGCGCAACGCCGCCAAGCGCCTGTATCCGGATCGGGCGCCGGGCTGAGCGAAGTCCGAGGGACACCGTCTGCTGGTGCGGGGCAGGGTGACTCGATGGAACACGTGCCGTTGAGTGGCATCTGGCGGCATGCATTGCCACGCTCTGGTTACGTTTTGCCTGGTCCGCCAGGTGGTTTTGTGGTGCCGTCCAGGTAGTCGAAAAGCACATAGATTGGCGTGAATTTTTCATTTGCTTAACGCGAAATTCACTTCTAGGCTCAGCCGATCGTGACCGATGTCGCGGCGCGTCGCCCGGTTGCGACGCCCGCCACGCCTCGCGATACGGCAGCGGGCCATGGCTTGCCGCCGTCACAACCAGCAAGGCGGCGCGCACGCGCGACCGTCACCCGTGTGTGCATGTGTCCTGGGAGGGAAACATCATGTCATCGCGTCATTACCGTGGTCCGGCCTCGCCGACCGCAGCGGTTCGTACTACCTGTCTTTTGCGTCGTTCGGCCATGGCGCTGAGCATCGGCCTGTTGTTGAGCGCGCAGGCGATGGCACAGGACGCCGAGGACAGCAGCAAGAAGAAGAGCGCCGATCCGGTGACCCAGCTCGACGCGATCGAGGTCAAGGGCGTGCGCGCCAGCCTGATCAAGTCGCAGACGATCAAGCACGATGCCGAGCAGATCGTCGATTCGGTCAGCGCCGAGGACATCGGCGCGCTGCCCGACCGCAGCGTCACCGAGACCCTGCAGCGGGTCAGCGGCGTGACCATCGACCACTTCATGGCGCGCAACGACCCCGACCATTTCTCCGCCGAAGGCAGCGGCGTGATGATCCGCGGCATGACCCAGGTGCGCGGCGAGCTCAACGGGCGCGACAGCTTCAGCGCCGCCAGCGGCCGCGGACTCAGCTTCGAGGACGTGCCGGCCGAACTGATGGCCGGCGTGGACGTGTACAAGAACCCGTCGGCCGAGATCATCGAAGGCGGCCTCGGCGGCACGGTCAACCTGCGTACGCGCATGCCGTTCGACCAGCCCGGCCGGGTGATCGGCTTCACCGCCGACGAGAACTACGGCGACTTCAGCAAGACCTACAAGCCGTCCGGCTCGTTCCTGTTCAGCGATCGCTGGAACACCGGCGTCGGCGAGATGGGGCTGATGCTGGACGTGGCCTATTCGGAACTGGCCACCCGCAGCGACGGCATCCAGGTGGAACCGTTCGTGCGCCGCACCGATGCGGCGTTGCTGGCCGGCACCGATTTCGACAAGGTCTACGTGCCCGGCGGCGTCAACTGGCGGCAACTGGATTTCGAACGCAAGCGCAAGGGCGTGGCCGGGGCGTTCCAGTGGCGGCCCAGCGACGACACCGAAATCTACGTGCAGTACATGCGCTCCACCTACGACATGAACTGGCAGGAGCGCGCGGCGTTCTTCAACGACGACACCAACGCGATCAGTCCCGCTCCCGGCACCACCTTCACCTACGACGCCGACGGCCGTTTCGTCAGCGGCTCGCCGGTGTCCAGTTCCTGGCGCGGCAACGTCACCGGCAACGATGGCGTGCGCTTCTACACCGACAACCGCTACGCGCAGCAGAGCACCACCACCTCCGACCTGTCCGGCGGTTTCACCCACAAGCTCACCAGCAACCTCACCGTGCGCGGCGACATGCAGCTGGTGCAGTCGGAAAGCGATTCGCTGGACTTCACCGTGTTCAGTTCGATCTACCTGCCGGGCCTGACCTTCGACCTGAGCGGCAAGTACCCGTCGGTGTCGATCGCCGACACCAGCTATACCTCCGACCCCTCCAATTATTTCTGGAGCGCGGCGATGGACCACCTGGCGAAGAACCGCGGCCGCGAGCTGGCCACGCGCTTCGACCTGGAATACACCTACGACGACAACCCGTGGCTGCGCACCTTCCGCGCCGGTATCCGCGCCACCGACCGCACCCAGACCAACAAGAACTCCGGTTACAACTGGGGCGTGATCAGCGACAACTGGGCGATGATTCCCGGTACCGCCAACGGGACCGGCCTGGCCGACCTGGCCAGCTACTCGCCCGAGTCCTCGGAGCTGTATTCGTACTCGAACCTGTTCCGCGGCAAGATCAGCGTGCCCAATAGTCTGTATTTCCCGAGCAATGCCGCGGTCAAGGACTATGCCGGCACCTCCAAGCTGATCCAGCAGCTGGTGGCGCTGCGCGGCTGGGGCTGGGCGCCGGACCAGTACCAGCTGCAGGACACCAACCGCCAGTTCGAGCGCACCCAGGCGGCCTACGCGGTGCTGTACTTCGGCAACGACGACGCACTGGGCGTGCCGGTGGACGGCAACGTCGGCGTGCGCATCGTGCAGACCAAGACCGAGGCCACCGGCTACGGCCAGTTCCCCGACCTGTCGGCCACCGCCGCCTCCGATGCGCTCAAGGCGCAGTACACCGGGCAGTTCTTCGCCAACAACGCGCAAGGCAGCTACACCAACGTGCTGCCGAGCTTCAACATGCGCTTCAAGTTCTCCGATGCGCTGCAGTGGCGCATCGCCGCGTCCAAGGCGATGGCGCGGCCGGACTACACCCAGCTGCAGCCGTACCTGCTGCTGACGGCGACCACCGAGGAGGACGGCACCGTGTCCAAGTGGACCGGCACCGCGGGCAATCCGAACCTCAAGCCGATGAAGGCCAACCAGTACGACACCGCGCTGGAATGGTATTTCGACGCCAGCGACATGATGTACCTGACCCTGTTCTACAAGAGCGTCAAGGACTACTTCTCCACCCAGACCACCACCGAGACCTACGGTGGCCAGGACTGGCTGGTGACGCGGCCGTACAACATGTCCAAGGGCCGCATCCGCGGTTTCGAGTACGGCTACACGCAGTTCTTCGACTCGTGGCCGGGCTGGCTGAGCGGCTTCGGCGTCAATGCCAACTTCACCTTCGTGGACAGCAGCGGCGGCGTCAATTCCGCGACCGATCCCTACACGCAGACCACCGTCACCGGTGTGAGCCTGCCGCTGGAAGGCCTGTCGCGGCGCAGCTACAACCTCGCCGGCATCTACGAGAAGGGGCCGTTGTCGGTACGCCTGGCCTACAACTGGCGTTCGCGCTACCTGCTGACCGCCAGCGACGTGTCGACCAAGCTGCCGACCTGGTCGGATGACTACGGCCAGCTCGACGCCTCGGCGTTCTATCGTTTCACCCCGCATCTGCAGCTCGGTGTCCAGGCCAACAACCTGACCAATACCGTGACCAAGGTGTTGATGGGGCCGACCTCCTATGCCGACGGCGAGGTCGACAACCACCTGTACACGCGCAGCTGGTTCGTCAACGACCGCCGCTATTCGCTGGTGCTGCGCGCCAACTGGTAAGCGACGTTCGCCAGGACGCTGTCCTCGGCCCGCATGCGCGACGCATGCGGGCTTTTTTTATGGCGTTGCGGATGCGGTCGGCGTCGCGCCGAAACGAAACAGCCTGCGCAACGGCGGTATGCGGCTGTTTACAGGCGGACTCGCTTTTCGTATGTGGAAAACATATAGCTAACTGTAAATATTTCATTGGATGGCATGGTGACTGCAACCTATTCTCAGGTCCGAGTCGTGATCGTCTCCGATCGCGTGCGCGCTGCGGCAACCCCGCTCGTGTCCGACTTGCGGCCAGCATCCCATTTCGGCAGGTGCGGCCGGACAACTTAGAAACGGCGACGTTGCCCTTGGCACGATCGCCGAATCGTTTGTACATGTGTCCTGGGAGGGAAGCACCATGTCAGCGCCCCATAGCCATTGTCCGCCTGCGCGGACCGTGGCGCTCCGTTCTACCCGTTCGATTTCCGGCCGCGGCGTGCGCCGCTCCGCCATCGCCCTGGCCGTCGCCGCGCTGGTCGCCGCGTCCGCCGCGCAGGCCCAGCAAGCCGAGCAGGCCGCGCCTGCGCAGGCCGACGACGCCACCACGCAACTGGATACGGTGCAGGTCAGCGGCACCCGCAGCAGCGTGACCAAGGCGCAGCTGGTCAAGCAGAATTCCGAGCAGATCGTCGACTCGATCGTGGCCGAGGACATCGGCAAACTGCCCGACAACAACGTCGCCGAGGCGCTGCAGCGCATTTCCGGCGTGCAGATCGCGCGCAACTACGGCGAGGGCAGCAGCATCGCGATCCGCGGCCTGACCCAGGTCCGCACCGAGCTCAACGGCCGCGACATCTTCACCGCCAACGACGGCCGCGGCCTGAGCTTCGAAGACGTGTCGGCCGAACTGCTGGCCGGCGTCAACGTCTACAAGAATCCGTCCGCGGACATGATCGAAGGCGGCCTTGGCGGCACCGTCGACCTGCGCACGCGCCTGCCGTTCGACTACGACGGGCGCAAGATCGCCGGCAGCGTGCAGTACAACCACTACGACCTGGCCGACGACAGCAAGCCGGCGTTCTCGGGCATGTACAGCGACCGCTGGCAGACCGGCATCGGCGAGATCGGCCTGCTGGTGAACTACTCGCAGCAGACCAGTCCGTTCCGCCAGGACACCATCTCCATCGAGCCGTGGTACACGCAGACCGATCTGCCGGGCTATGAAGGCCAGGAGATCTCGGTGCCGCATGGCGCCGGCACCAACACCACGGTCGGCGAGCGCAAGCGCAAGACCGGCGCGTTCGCGCTGCAGTGGCGGCCGAACGACGACGTCGAGGTCACCGCGCAGGTGCTGCGCTCGGACTACGATTTCCGCTGGCACGACTATTCGTTCTTCGCCTACAGCGGGCAGAACCCGATGCAGGGCTACGACGACATCGTGGTCAACGACCGCAACGAGTTCGTCAGCGGCACGTTCCAGAACACCCCGGCCGATTCCAACACCAGCCTGACCGAGCGCCATTCGGTGACCACCGACTACTCGCTGGGCGCCAAGTGGACGGTATCGCCGAACCTGAGCCTGAGCACCGATTTCCAGTACATCGATGCCACCACCAAGGGCACGCGCTACATCCTCGGCACCGGCATGGACACCACGCCGCGCTACACAATCGACTTTAGCGGCGACCTGCCGCGCCTGTCGGTGACCGATGCCGCCGGCAACCCGGGCTACCTGGCCGACCAGGCCAACTACAGCGGCTGGAAGTTCCACCTGGACAACAAGGACGACAACAAGGCCACCGAGTTCGCCTGGCGCAGCGACATGGACCTGGCGTTCGACGACAGTTTCGCGCGCAGCTTCAAGGCCGGCGTGCGCTATACCGACCGCGATGCGCAGAACAAGGGCAACGTGTGGCGCTACATGTACCTGGGCGCGCCGTTCTCGCAGTACCCGGACGCGCAGGTGATGCAGAATCCGATCACCGATTTCTTCCGCGGCGATTCGCAGACCTTCGGCCCCAGGCTGACCCCGTCCGACGCGCTGGTCGACAACTACGCGCAGGCGTTGTCGGTGTTCGGCGCCTCGCCGCTGACCTTCGCGCCGAACAACATCAACGGCCAGGGCGAGAAGACCTACGCCGCCTACGGCGTGCTGCGCTTCGGCGTGGACAGCGGCGCGATCCCGTTCGACGGCAACATCGGCCTGCGTATCGTGCGCACCAAGGTCGATTCGCAGGGCGTGCGCACCGGCACCGACGCCGAGGGCGGTGGCCTGCTGCCGGTGGACGTGCAGCAGACCTACACCGACGTGCTGCCGAGCCTGAATCTGCGGTGGATGCTCACCGACACGCTGCAGTGGCGCTTCGCCGCCTCGCGCGGCATCTCGCGTCCGGATCTCAACGAACTCAATCCGAACCTGAGCCTGGGCACCGCCACCGGCAACGACGGCACCACCCGCCGCACCGGTTCGGCCGGCAATCCGGACCTGCGGCCGATGAAGGCCGACCAGTTCGATACCGCGCTGGAGTGGTACTTCGGCAAGGGTTCGATGATGTACGGCACGGTGTTCTACAAGAAGGTCGACGGCTTCATCGCCGATGCCGTGTTCGAGGAGGTCTACGGCGGCCAGACCTGGGAGATCACCCGCCCGGTCAACGGCAAGGACGGCCGGATCAAGGGCGCGGAGCTGGGCTATACCCAGTTCTTCGACTTCCTGCCGGGCTGGCTGAGCGGCTTCGGCCTGCAGGCCAACTACACCTACGTGGACAGCGA
The DNA here is from genome assembly GCF_013410075.1 of Xanthomonas sp. JAI131. Taxonomy (NCBI): domain Bacteria; kingdom Pseudomonadati; phylum Pseudomonadota; class Gammaproteobacteria; order Lysobacterales; family Lysobacteraceae; genus Xanthomonas; species Xanthomonas sp. JAI131. The sequence continues at coordinate 694,330 of NZ_JACCCN010000001.1, forward strand.
GGCGCCGAGCCCGACCGCCACCGACACCAACGGCCAGGCGCTGACGGTGCCGTTGCAGGGCCTGTCCAAGAACAGCTACAACCTGATCCTCAGCTACGAGATGTCGCGCTTCCAGGCGCGCGTGGCCTACAACTGGCGCAGCGACTGGCTGGTGACCACGGCCGGCAACGGCACCGGCAATCTGCCGGTGTACAACAAGGGCTTCGGTCAGCTGGACGCGTCGGTGCGCTACAACATCGACGACGTATGGTCGGTGTCGGTGGATGGGGTCAATCTGCTGGATACCCGCAACGAGAGCTACCTGGGCGTGGAATCGCGTTACCGCGACTTCGTGATCAACGACCGTCGTTACGGCCTGACCCTGCGCGCCAGCTTCTGAGCACGGCGCGGTCGATCCGCTCCGGCGCGCGCAGCGTGGCCGGAGCGGGGGTTTTCCTGCCGACGGCGTGGCCGTCGGTTGCACTCGGAGTAGGGCGCACGATGCGGCAACATCGCTTGCTAGGATCCGACGCACTGCCTGGCATGTCGCAGCGTGCCGGGCGGCTGCGTTCGGCCTGGCTGGCGCTGCTGCTGGCCTTGCTGTGCGGCGCGGTTCCGGTGCTCGCGGCGCCGCCAGTGCCTTACCAGTTCCGCAGCGTCGCCATCGGCGGCGGCGGTTTCGTCAGCGGCCTGCTGTTCCACCCGGCGCAGCAGGGGCTGCTGTATGCGCGCACCGACGTCGGCGGCGCCTACCGCTGGGACGCCGCGTCCGCGCACTGGGTCGCCTTGACCGACTGGCTCGGGCCGGCCGACCAGAACCTGATGGGCATCGATGCGTTCGCGATCGACCCGCACGATCCGCAGGCGCTGTACCTGGCCGCGGGCACCTATCTGCACGAGCGCGCCGGCAACGCCGCGATCCTGCGTTCGCACGACCAGGGGCGCCACTTCGTGCGCACCGATCTGCCGTTCAGGCTGGGCGGCAACGAACTGGGCCGCGGCAACGGCGAACGGCTCGCCGTCGACCCCAACGACGGCCGCGTGTTGCTGCTCGGTTCGCGCGATGCCGGCCTGTGGCGCAGCGCCGACCGCGGCGCGCACTGGCAGCGGGTGCAGTCGTTTCCGGCGGTGGCCACCGGGCCGTCGGCCAGCGCGGTGAACCATGCCGGGCGTCGCCAGCAGGTCGGCATCGCCTTCGTGCTGTTCGACCCGGCCAGCGCCGCCAGCGGTGGCGCGTCGCAGCGGATCTACGTAGGCGTGTCCACGCCGGAACAGAGCCTGTTCGAGTCCGCGGATGGCGGGCGCAGCTGGCGGCCGGTGCCGGGGCAGCCGACCGGATTGCGCCCCAGCCACATGGTGCGTTCCAGCGCCGGCATCTACTACCTCAGCTACGGCGACCAGCCGGGTCCGGACCTGATGGCCGACGGCGCGGTCTGGAAGTACGAACCGGCCGCGGCGCGCTGGACCGACATCACCCCGGTGCCGCAGCCGCGCAGCGGGCCGGGCTTCGGTTGGGGCGCGGTGGCGGTGGACCCGCGCCGGCCGGACACGCTGATCGCCAGCACGTTCCGCCGCTACCAGCCGGGCGACGACATCTACCGCAGCACCGACGGCGGACGCAGCTGGGCACCGCTGTTCCCGCGCTCGCGCTTCGCGCACGACGCGGCGCCGTGGACCGCGCAGGCGCGCCCGCACTGGATGGCGTCGCTGGCGATCGATCCGTTCGACAGCGATCGCGCGCTGTTCGTCACCGGCTACGGCGTCTGGGCCTCGCGCAACCTGCGCGCGTTCGATGCCGCCGATGGCGTGGTGCAGTGGTGGTTCGCCGACGCCGGGCTGGAGGAAACGGTGCCGCTGGACCTGCTCAGCCCGGCGCAAGGCGCGCACTTGCTCAGCGCGCTCGGCGACATCGATGGCTTCCGCCACGACACCCTGGACCGCGCGCAGTCGCAGTTCGCCGGGCCGCGCCTGACCAACGGCGAGAGCATCGATGCCGCCGGCCAGGCGCCGCAGTTGGTGGTGCGCAGCGGTACGTTGCGCGAGCGGCGCAACGACGAGGTTCGCGCGGCGTGGTCGCGCGATGGCGGCGCCAACTGGACGGCATTCGCCAGCGAGCCGCCGGTGGGCGAGGGCGCCGGGCATATCGCGATCAACGCCGACGGCAGCCGCGTGATCTGGTCGCCGCGCAACGGCGGCAGCGCCTGGGCCAGCGACGACTGGGGCCGGCAGTGGCAGCGCGTGGAAGGTTCCTCGGGCAGCTTGCTGATCGAGGCCGACCGGGTCGATCCGCAGCGCTGGTACGCGGTGGATGCGGCCAGTGGCCGCTTCTTTCTCAGCGAGGACGGCGGCCGCCGGTTTCGCGACAGCGGCGTCCAGGTCGGCGCGCCGTCCGCTGCCGAGCGCACCCGCCCGCAGCTGCGTCCGGATCCGCTGCGCGCTGGCGTGGTCTACCTGGCCAGCCCCAGCCACGGGGTGCTGCGCTGGCAGGACGGCAGGCTGCAGGTGCTGTCGAACGTGCAGGAAGCGCGCTCGCTGGGCCTGGGCCGGGCGCCGCGCGAGGGTGCGCCGCCGATGCTGTTCCTTGCCGGTACCGTGGACGGCGTCGGCGGGCTGTTCCGCTCCGAGGACGAAGGCCACCGCTGGCAGCGCATCGACGACGACGCGCACCGTTTCGGCCGCCCCTACGCCGTCACCGGCGACCCGCGTGTGGTCGGCCGCGTCTACTTCGCCACCGGCGGCCGAGGCATCTTCTATGGCGATGCGCCGTAGTCCGCGCGGCCAGCGCGTTGCATGCGGCCGTGCGCGCGCCTGCGCGGGCGCTGCGCTGGCTTCCCTGTTGCCGTGCGCGCCGCCGGCGGCAACGACCGATGCAGGAACGATCCGATGAACGCACGCTCGACCCGTTGTCTGTACTGGCTGGCCGCCTTGGCGCTGGCGGCATTGCCCGCATCGGCCTGGGCGGAATTGCAACTGCCGTTGCTGTTCGCCGACGGCGCGGTGCTGCAACGCGATGTGCCGATGCGCGTGTGGGGCTGGGCCACGCCGGGCGCGCGCATCCAGGTGCGCCTGGACGGTGCCGCGGCGACCGCCGTCGCCGCCGCGGACGGGCGCTGGCAGGCGCAGCTGCCGGCGCATGCGGCCGGAGGGCCGTATGTCTTGGAGGTGCAGGGCGACGGTGCGCAACGCCGTCTCGGCGACGTGCTGGTCGGCGACGTGTGGCTGGCCAGCGGCCAGTCCAACATGGAGTGGCCGCTGGCGCAGGCGCGCGACGGCGCGCGCGAGGTGGCCGCGGCGAACGATCCGCAGTTGCGTCATTTCAAGGTGCCCAAGTCGTGGTCGCCGCAGCCGCAGCGACAGCTGGCCGGCGGCGAATGGAAGGCCGCCACGCCGCAGGACGCCGGCGCGTTTTCCGCGGTCGGCTATTTCTTCGCGCGCGAGTTGCGCAGGAGCACCGGGGTGCCGATCGGCATCGTCGACAGCAGTTGGGGCGGCAGCGCGATCGAGGCGTGGATGGATGCCGCAGCGCTGGGCATGGATGCCGCGCAGACCGAGCACAGCATCGCCGCGCTGCAGGCCAAGGACGCGCAGACCCTGGCCGCGGTGCGGCAGCGCATCGCGCGCTGGCCGGCGGTGGCCGATGGCGCCGAACAATGGCGCGCCGCCGACCTGGACGACAGCGACTGGGACCGGATTGCGGTCGATCGCAACTGGGAGGCCAGCGGCTACGACGGCATGGACGGCATCGCCTGGTACCGCACCGCCTTCACCCTCAGCGCGGAGGAGGCCGAGGCCGGCATCACCCTGGGGATCGGCCAGGTCGACGACTCGGACATCACCTATGTCAACGGCCAGGCGGTCGGGCATACCGAGCAGCGCTGGAACCTGCCGCGCGTATACCGCGTGCCCGCAGCGGCGCTGCACGCCGGAGTCAACCGCATCGCGGTGCAGGTGACCGACCTCAGCGGCGGTGGCGGCCTGCACGGCGACGACAGCGAACGCTTCGTGCAACTCGGCGACGGCACGAAGCGCCCGTTGCCGGAATGGAAATTCCGTCCGGCCAAGGTGAGCATGACGCTGGACGACGGCAGGAACCAGCAGCCGACGCTGCTGTACAACCGCATGATCCATCCGCTGCAGCCGTTCCCGCTCAAGGGCGTGATCTGGTACCAGGGCGAGAGCAATGCCTACGAAGGCGGCGCGCTGCGCTACCGCGAGCAGTTCGCGACCCTGATCCGCAGCTGGCGCGAGGAACGCGCACAGCCGCAGTTGCCGTTCCTGTGGGTGCAGCTGGCCAACTTCCAGGCAGGCTCCGACAAGGGCGACCTGAGCCCGTGGGCGCAGCTGCGCGAATCGCAGTCCAGGACCCTGGCGCTGCCGGCGACCGCGCAGGCGGTGACCATCGACATCGGCACGCCCGGCGACATCCATCCGACCAACAAGCAGGACGTCGGCCATCGCCTCGCGCTGGCGGCGCGGCATGTGGCGTATGGCGAACAGCTGGTCTACAGCGCGCCGGTATTCGCGCAGGCCGAGTTCGGCCGGCATGCGGTCGCGTTGCGTTTCGATCCGATGGGCAGTGCGCTGGCGATACGCGGTGGTGCCGCGCAGCTGCGCGGTTTCAGCGTGGCCGGCGCCGACCGCCGCTTCCATCCGGCGCAGGCGCGCATCGACGGCGACCGGGTGGTGGTGGTCGAAAGCGCCGAAGTGGCGCAACCGCAGGCGGTGCGCTATGCCTGGAGCGAAAACCCGGCCGAGGCCAACCTGGTCAACCGCGAGCAGTTGCCCGTTTCCCCCTTCCGAACCGATACCTGGTGACACGGAGTCCTATCCGCATGCATTCCCTCGCTTCCCGCACGTTCCTCGCACGCCGCCGCTGGCGCCCGCTGCTGGCCGCCACGCTCGCGCTTGGCCTGGCGGCGTGCGCGCCCGAGCAGGCGCCGCCCGACGCTGCGGCCAAGCCCGGCGCGGCCAAGCCCGCTGCCGACCAGGCCAGCGTTGCACCGGCGGCGCCGGCACCGATCCCGCAGCTGGTCAGCAAGGACGGCAAGCACGCGCTGCTGGTGGATGGCGCGCCGTTCCTGATCCTCGGCGCGCAGGTCAACAATTCCAGCAACTATCCCGCCGCCCTGGAAAAGGTGTGGCCGGCTATGCAGTTCCTCGGTCCCAACACCGTGCAGGTGCCGATCGCCTGGGAGCAGGTGGAACCGGAGGAGGGCAAGTTCGATTTCTCCTTCGTCGATACGCTGCTGGCGCAGGCGCGCGAGCACAAGGTGCGGCTGGTGCTGCTGTGGTTCGGCACCTGGAAGAACAACGGCCCGGCCTATACGCCGCACTGGGTCAAGACCGACAACGTGCGTTTCCCGCGGGTCGTCACCCGCGACGGCAAGGCGCTGGGGTCGCTGTCGCCGCTGGCGCCGGCCACGCTGGACGCCGATCGCAAGGCCTTCGTCGCGTTCATGAAGCACCTCAAGCAGGCCGATCCTCAGCGCACCGTGCTGATGGTGCAGCCGGAGAACGAGCCGGGCACCTACGGCAGCGTGCGCGATTTCTCGCCGCTGGCGCAGCGAGCCTTCGATGGACCGGTGCCCGAGGCGCTGCTGCAGAAACTGGGCAAGCAGCCCGGCACCTGGGCCCAGGTGTTCGGCGCCGACGCCGACGAGTTCTTCCACGCCTGGCATATCGGCCACTTCATCGACCAGGTGGCCGCGGCCGGCAAGGCCGAGTACCCGCTGCCGATGTACGTCAACGCGGCGCTGCGCGGTCCGTTCAATCCCGGCCAGCCCGGCCAGTACGCCAGCGGCGGTCCCACCGACAACGTGCTCGACGTGTGGAAGGCCGCTGCGCCGCACATCGACCTGCTGGCGCCGGACATCTACCTGCCCGACTACACGCCGTACATCACCGTGCTCGATCGCTACGCGCGGCCGGACAACCCGCTGTTCGTCGCCGAGACCGGCAACCGGCCCGAATACGCACGTTACCTGTACGCCGCGCTCGGCCACGACGGCATCGGCTGGTCGACCTTCGGCATCGACTACAGCGGTTATTCGAACTGGCCGCTGGGCGCCAAGAAGGTGGACGAGCCGACCATGGCGCCGTTCGCGCTGGGCTTCAAGGCGGTGGGCATGGGCATGCGCCCGTTCGCCAAGGCCGCCTCCGAAGGCAAGCTGCACGGCACCGCCGAGGAACCCGGCCAGCCGGTGCAGGAGCTGCGGCTCAACGCGCGCTGGAGCGCGACCATCACCTACGGCGTGCCGCAGTTCTGGTTCAAGGGCACGCCGCCCGGCAATCCCGAGCCGACCGGCGCGGCGCTGATCGCCGAACTGGGCCCGGACGAATTCCTGGTCACCGGCTACCACGTGCGGGTGAACCTGCACCCGGCCAGCGAAGCGACCGCCAACATGGTCTACGACCGCGTCGAGGAAGGCTTCTACGATGACACGCAGTGGAAGTTCCAGCGCAACTGGAACGGCGATCAGACCGACTACGGCGTCAATTTCTCCGATGTGCCGCAATTGCTGAAGATCAAGCTGGCCACCTACTGACACCTCGGCGCCGCCAGCGTGCGGCGCCGTCACCCGCTACAGAGGGAGTGAACATGTACAACGCGAACCGTCCCGTCCGCCTGGCGATGAAGCCGCTGCCGCGCCTGCTGGCCTTGTCGCTGGCGCTGCTCGCCGCCGGCGCGAATGCGCAGGAAGTGAAGAAGGACGCCGATGGCGTCACCGTGCGTCCCAGCACCAAGGGCGCCGCGCCGGTACGGCTGCAGGTGGTGGACAGCGGCATCATCCGCGTCAGCGCCGATCCGGACGGCGATTTCAAGCGCACCCCGAGCCTGATGCGGGTGCCGGTGCAGGGCGACACCGCCTACCAGTTCGACGAGCAGGGCGACACGGTGCGGATCAAGACCGCCAAGGTCACCGCGCAGGTGTCCACGCGCGACGGCCATGTCAGTTTCGCCGATGCCGACGGCAAGCCGCTGCTGGCGGAAGTGGCGGGCGGGCGCAGCTTCGCGCCGCTGAAGGTGGAGGGCAAATCCTATCTGAGCACGCGCCAGCGCTTCGCCTCGCCCGACGACGAGGCCTTCTACGGCTTCGGCCAGCACCAGCAGGGCTGGATGAACCAGAAGGGCCGCAACGTCGAACTGCTGCAGAGCAATATCGACCTGGCGGTGCCGTACCTGGTGTCCAGCCGCAACTACGGCATCCTGTGGGACAACAATTCGATCACCCGCATGGGCGACCCGCGCGGCCTGCAGCCGCTGCCGGCGTCGCTGAAGCTGTACGACGCCAAGGGCAAGCCGGGCGCGCTGACCGCGCGTTATTCGGTCAACGGCAAGCAGGTGCTGGAGCGCCGCGAGAAGGAGCTCAACTACCAGTACATCAAGGACCTGGCCAAGTTCCCCGCCAAGGCCAAGCCCAGCGACAAGAGTCGCATGCAGGTCAGCTGGGAAGGCGAGATCGAGGCCAGGAGCGGCGGCGAGCACAGCTTCTCGCTGTACTCCAGCGAGTACGCCAAGCTGTGGGTCGACGGCAAGCTGGTGGTCGACCGCTGGCGCCAGAACTGGAACCCGTGGCACAACGAGTTCACCCTCGCGCTGCAACCGGGCCAGCGCCACAAGATCAAGGTCGAGTGGGACCTGATCGATCCCAGCTACATCGCGCTGCTGCACCGCGACCCGCTGCCGGCGGCCGAGGCCAAGGACCTGTCGCTGTGGTCCGAGGCCGGGCAGATGATCGACTACTACTTCGTCGCCGGCGCCGACGCCGACCAGGTCATCGCCGGCTACCGCGAACTGACCGGCAAGGCGGTGCTGCTGCCGAAGTGGGCCTACGGTTTCTGGCAGAGCCGCGAGCGCTACAAGAGCCAGGACGAACTGGTCGCCGCGCTGGCGGAATACCGCAAGCGCAAGCTGCCGATCGACAACATCGTGCTCGACTGGTCGTACTGGCCGGAGAACGCCTGGGGTTCGCACGACTTCGACAAGGCGCACTTCCCCGATCCGGACGGCATGGTCAAGTCGGTGCACGACATGCACGCGCAGATCATGATCTCGATCTGGCCCAAGTTCTATCCGACCACCGCCAACTACAAGGAACTCGACGCCGCCGGGCACATGTACAGGCGCAACGTCGAAGTCGGCGAACTGGACTGGATCGGCAAGGGCTACAAGAACTCGTTCTACGACCCGTATTCGGCCGACGCGCAGGCGATCTACTGGCGGCAGATCAACGACAAGCTCAACAGCAAGGGCTTCGATGCGTGGTGGATGGATGCCGACGAGCCGGACGTGCACTCCAACCTGGACATCGGCGAGCGCAAGGCGCGCACCACGCCGACCGCGCTCGGCCCGTCCACCGAGTTCTTCAATTCCTACCCGTTGCCGCACACCCACGGCGTCTATGCCGGCGACCGCGCCGCCGACGGCAAGCGCGTGTTCATCCTCTCGCGCAAGGGCTATGCCGGCACCCAGCGCAATGCGGTGGCGGTGTGGAGCGGCGACATCGTCTCGCGTTGGGACGACATGCGCGACCAGATCTCCGCCGGCGTCAACGTCTCCATGTCCGGCCTGCCGAACTGGACCTTCGACATCGGCGGCTTCGCGGTGGAGAAGCGTTACGAGGACCAGGACCCGGCGCACCAGAGCGAATGGCGCGAGCTCAACACGCGCTGGTTCCAGTTCGGCGCGTTCGTGCCGCTGTTCCGCTCGCACGGCCAGTTCCCGTTCCGCGAGATCTGGAACATCGCCCCGGAAGGCACGCCGTACTATGCGAGCATGGCGTACTACAGCCGCCTGCGGTATGCGCTGTTGCCGTACATCTACACGCTCGCCGGCGACACCTATCACCACGACGGGGTGATGATGCGCGGCCTGCCGATGGACTTCCCGCACGATCCCAAGGTCGCCGACATCAACGACGAGTACCTGTTCGGGCCGGCCTTCCTGGTCGCGCCGGTGACCCGTTTCGGCGCCACCTCGCGCCAGGTCTACCTGCCGGCCGGGACCTCGTGGATCGATTTCAACAGCGGCAAGCGCTACGACGGCGGCCAGAGCATCGACGCCGCCGCGCCGCTGGAGCGCATGCCGCTGTTCGTGCGCGCCGGGGCCATCGTGCCCACCACCACCGTGCAGCAATACGTGGACGAGGTGCCGAACGCGCCGCTGACCGTGGTCGTCTACACCGGCGCCGACGGCCAGTTCTCGCTGTACGAGGACGACGGCAAGGGCTATGGCTACGAGAAGGGCGAGTTCAGCCGCATTCCGCTGAGCTGGAACCAGGCCAAGGGCGTGCTGACCATCGGCGCGCGCGAGGGCAGCTGGCCGGGCATGCTGGCCAAGCGCACCATCAACGTGCGCTTCGTCGATGGGGTGCGCGAGGAGACCGGGGCGCTGGAGCCCAAGGCCGACGCCAGCGTGCAATACAGCGGCAAGAGCCTGAGCGTGGCGCGCAAGGCGGTGAAGGGCGCCAAGCGCAACAAGGGCAGCAAGGCGAAGTGATGGCCGAGGTGCGCGGCAACCCGGGCAGGGGCGGCGGCGTGACGCGGGCGCCGCTGCGGCGCGTTTGCGGCGCGAGCGGTGCCGCTGCGCGCCCGGATTCGGTCCGGGGCCGGTGCGCGCGGGCGGCCTGCACCCGCAGCGCGTGGCGGCGCGTGCGTCCGCCGCATGCGGGCGGGGGCGCAAAGTGAGCATCGCGCTGACCCGCCGCGAGCTGTGCAAGGCGATCGGCGGCGGCCTGGTCGCCGGTCTCGCCGTGCCGGGCGCTGCGCTCGCTGCCGATGCCGATGCCGGTGCCGGTGCCGGTGCCGGTGCCGCGCGCGTGCCGGTACCGGCGACCGCCGCCGAACCGGCCGCGCTGCAGCTGTGGTATCCGCGCCCGGCCACGCAATGGGTGGAGGCGCTGCCGGTCGGCAACGGCCGGCTCGGTGCGATGGTCTGGGGCGGCATCGCCCACGAACGCCTGCAGTTGAACGAAGACACGCTGTATGCAGGCCAGCCCTACGATGCGACCTCGCCGGAAGCGCTGGCGGCGCTGCCGCAGGTGCGCGCGCTGATCTTCGCCGGCCGCTATGCCGAGGCCGAAGCATTGGCCGACGCGACGATGCTGTCGCGCCCGCGCAAGCAGATGCCGTACCAGCCGCTGGCCGACCTGCTGCTCGACTACGACCGTGCCGACGGCATCGACGGCTATCGGCGCGAACTCGATCTGGACACCGCGGTGGCCAGCACCCGCTTTGTCTCGGGCGACGCCACGCATGTCCGCGAGGTGTTCGTCTCGCCGACCGAACAGTGCATCGTGGTGCGCCTGTCCTGCGATCACCCCGGCCGGATCTCGCTGCGCATCGGCATCGACAGCCCGCAGGCCGGCGAGGTCACCGAAGAGCAGGGCGCGTTGCTGTTCGCCGGGCGCAACGCCGGTTTCGCCGGCATCGAGGGGGGGCTGCGCTTCGCGTTGCGCGTGCTGCCGCAGGCCACTGGCGGGCAGACCCGCATCGAGCGCGGGCGGATCCGCATCGAAGGCGCCGACGAGGTGGTGCTGCTGCTGAACGCGGCCACCAGCTACCGGCGCTACGACGACGTCGGCGGCGATCCGCTGGCGCTCAGCGCCGCGCAACTGCGCAAGGCGGCGGCGCTGCCCTATGCGCAGTTGCTGCAGCGGCATCTGGCCGAACACCGGCGCCTGTTCCGCCGGGTGGCGATCGACCTGGGCGGCAGCGCTGCCGCGCAGCTGCCTACCGACGAGCGCGTGCAACGCTACGCCGACGGCAACGATCCGGCACTGGCCGCGCTCTACCACCAGTACGGCCGTTACCTGCTGATCAGCAGCTCGCGGCCGGGCAGCCAGCCGGCCAACCTGCAAGGCGTCTGGAACGACCTGATGCAGCCGCCGTGGGAGAGCAAATACACGGTCAACATCAACACCGAGATGAACTACTGGCCCAGCGAGGCCAATGCGCTGCACGAATGCGTGGAACCGCTGGAAGCCATGCTGTTCGATCTCGCCGAAACCGGCGCCCGCACCGCGCGGGCGATGTACGCCGCGCCGGGCTGGGTGGTGCACAACAACACCGACCTGTGGCGCCAGGCCGGGCCGGTCGACGGGGTGAAGTGGAGCCTGTGGCCGATGGGCGGCGTCTGGCTGCTGCAACAGCTGTGGGACCGCTGGGACTACGGCCGCGACCGCGCCTACCTGCAGCGCATCTATCCGCTGTTCAAGGGCGCGGCCGAGTTCTTCGTCGCCACCCTGGTGCGCGATCCGCAGACCGGCGCGATGGTGACCAACCCGTCGATGTCGCCGGAGAACCGGCATCCGTTCGGCGCCGCGCTGTGCGCCGGCCCGGCGATGGATGCGCAATTGTTGCGCGATCTTTTTGCGCAGTGCATCAAAATGGGCCGCTTGCTGGGCGTGGACGCGGCCTTCGGCGAGCGCCTGGCGGCGTTGCGCGCGCAGCTGCCGCCGGACCGCATCGGCGACGCCGGGCAGCTGCAGGAGTGGCAGCAGGACTGGGACATGCAGGCCCCGGAAATCCACCATCGCCACGTCTCGCATCTGTATGCGCTGCATCCGTCCAGCCAGATCAACCTGCGCGACACCCCCGAGTTGGCGGCCGCGGCGCGGCGCTCGCTGCAGATCCGCGGTGATAGCGCTACCGGCTGGGGCCTCGGCTGGCGCCTGAACCTGTGGGCGCGACTGCACGACGGCGAGCACGCGCATCGTATTCTGGCGATGCTGCTGGCGCCCGAGCGTACCTATCCGAACCTGTTCGACGCGCATCCGCCGTTCCAGATCGACGGCAACTTCGGCGGCACCGCCGGCATCACCGAAATGCTGCTGCAGAGTTGGGGCGACAGCATCTGGCTGTTGCCGGCGCTGCCGCAGGCCTGGCCGCAGGGCCAGGTGCGCGGGTTGCGCGTGCGCGGCGCGGCCGGCGTCGATCTGGCCTGGCGCGATGGCCGCCTGCAGCATGCGCGACTGAGCAGCGAGCGTGGCGGGCACTACACTTTGGTTTACGGCGGGCAGACCCTGACCGCCGATCTTTCTCCTGGAGCGACGATGGAACTGGGTTTGCACGACGATCGGCTGGTGCGGCAATGAGTCTGTACATCGGCCTGGACGTGGGCACGCAGAGCGTCAAGCTGCTGGCCTACGATGCGGACAGCCGCCGCGTGGTCGCCACGCACGGCCATGCGCTGGACCTGATCAGCCGCGACGACGGCACCCGCGAGCAGCAGGCGCAATGGTGGATCGACGGCATCGTCGCCTGCTTCGCAGCGCTGACCGCGGAGCAGCGTGCGCAGGTGCGGGCGATTTCGGTGTCCGGGCAGCAGCACGGCTTCGTGCCGGTGGATGCGCAAGGGCAGGTCACCGCACCGGTCAAGCTATGGTGCGACACCAGCACCCAGCTGGAGTGCGAGGAGATCATGCAGGCCGCCGGCGGCGAACAGCGCTGCGTGGAGCTGGCCGGCAACCCGATCCTGGCCGGCTACACCGCCTCCAAGCTGCCGTGGACGCGCAAGCACCGCAGCGACGCCTACACCGCGATGACCTCGGTGCTGCTGCCGCACGACTACGTCAATTTCTGGCTCACCGGCGAGCGCTACACCGAGTTCGGCGACGCCTCCGGCAGCGGCTGGCTGGACGTGCGCACCCGGCAGTGGTCGGCGCCGCTGCTGCAGGCGATCGATCCGCAGCGCGACCTGGCTGCGGCGCTGCCGCCGCTGGTGCCGACCGAGACCACCTTCGTCCTGTCCGCGGCCGCGGCGCAGACCCTGGGCCTGCCGCGCGACGTGCGCGTGGCCACCGGCGGCGGCGACAACATGATGGCCGCGATCGGCACCGGCAACGTGGTGCCGGGGCGGCTGACGATGAGCCTGGGCACCTCCGGCACGCTGTTCGCGTACGCCGATCGTCCGGTGGTGGACGATGCCGCGCGCTGGGCCGCGTTCTGCTCGTCCAGCGGCGGCTGGCTGCCGTTGATCTGCACGATGAACTGCACCGTGGCCACCGAGACCATATCGCGCCTGTTCGGGATCAAGACCGGGCAGGGCGAGGCCTTGCTCGAGGCCACCGCGCCCGGCGCCGGCGGGCTGGTGTTGCTGCCGTTCTTCAACGGCGAGCGCACCCCGAACCTGCCGGCCGCACGCGGCTGCATGACCGGCATGGACCTGCACAACACCACGCCGGCGCATTTCTACCGCGCGGCGATGGAAGGCGCCACCTACAGCCTGCGCAACGGCTTCGACGCCTTCGTCGATGCCGGGCTGGCGTTCGACTCGATCTACGTCACCGGCGGCGGCAGCAAGAGCGCCGGCTGGCGGCAGCTGATCGCCGACCTGTTCGGCTTGCCGGTGCACGTGCCGGCGCAAGCCGAGGGTGCCGCGTTCGGCGCCGCGCTGCAGGCGCTGTGGGCCGACGGCCACGCGCAGGGCGACCAGGCCAGCCTGGCCGAGGTGGTGCTGCAGCACCAGCAGGACGAGGCGACGCTGTCGGCACAGCCCGATCCGCAACGCGGCGCGCAGTACCAGGCGCACTACCAGACCTTCTTGAAGCACTTGCACGCCATTGGCCCGCTCTACGCCGGCTGATCCACTTTTTCCCCCGCAAACGCACACCAGGACTTCGTCATGAGCAACTCCGTCTACATCGGCGCCAAGGAATACTTCCCGGGCATCGGCCGCATCGCGTTCGAAGGCAAGGCCTCGGACAACCCGCTCGCCTTCAAGGTCTACGACGCGAACAAGCGCATCGGCGACAAGACCATGGCCGAGCACCTGCGCTTCGCGGTGGCGTACTGGCACAGCTTCTGCGGCAACGGCGCCGATCCGTTCGGCCCGGGCACGCGCGCCTATCCGTGGGACGCCGGCAGCGACGCGCTGGGCCGCGCCGAGGCCAAGGCCGATGCGGCGTTCGAGTTCTTCACCAAGCTCGGCGTGCCGTACTACTGCTTCCACGATATCGACCTGGCGCCGGACGCGGACGAGGTCGGCCAGTACGAGAAGAACCTCAAGCACATGGTCGGCATCGCCAAGCAGCGCCAGGCCGACACCGGCATCAAGCTGCTGTGGGGCACCGCCAACCTGTTCTCGCATCCGCGCTACATGAACGGCGCCTCGACCAATCCGGACTTCGACGTGGTCGCGCGCGCGGCGGTGCAGGTCAAGGCGGCGCTGGAGGCCACGGTCGAGCTGGGCGGGGAGAACTACGTGTTCTGGGGCGGCCGCGAAGGCTATGCCAGCCTGCACAACACGCAGATGAAGCGCGAGCAGGACAACATGGCGCGCTTTCTGACCATCGCCCGCGACTACGGGCGCAGCATCGGCTTCACCGGCAATTTCCTGATCGAGCCCAAGCCGATGGAGCCGATGAAGCACCAGTACGACTTCGACAGCGCCACGGTGATCGGCTTCCTGCGCCAGCATGGCCTGGACAAGGATTTCAAGCTCAACATCGAGGCCAACCACGCCACGCTGTCGGGCCACAGCTTCGAGCACGACCTGCAGGTGGCCAGCGACGCCGGCCTGCTCGGCAGCATCGACGCCAACCGCGGCAACCCGCAGAACGGCTGGGACACCGACCAGTTCCCGACCGACCTGTACGACACGGTCGGGGCGATGCTGGTGGTGCTGCGGCAGGGCGGGCTGGCGCCGGGCGGGCTGAACTTCGATGCCAAGGTGCGGCGCGAGTCGTCCGATCCGCAGGATCTGTTCCTGGCCCACATCGGCGGCATGGACGCGTTCGCGCGCGGGCTGGAAGTGGCGCATGCGCTGCTGACGGCCTCGCCGCTGGAGCAGTGGCGCGCCGAGCGCTACAGCAGCTTCGACAGCGGCGCCGGCGCGGCGTTCGCGGCCGGCAGCAGCACGCTGGCGGACCTGGCGGCGCACGCGGCCAAGGTCGGCGCGCCCAAGCAGGTCAGCGGCCGCCAGGAAGCCTACGAGAACCTGATCAACCAGTACCTGATCCGCTGATGCGCGCGACGGTCGGCGGCACCCTTGCCGCCGGCCGTGCTGTCCTCCCCCGATGGCCGGCTTCCTTTCTGCACGACACCAGGTGACTCAATGTCCAGCGTATCCCTAGACCGCGCCCATGGCGCAGGCGAGAACACGCGCCTCATCATCCTCATCAGTTGCGTCGCCACCATCGGCGGCTTCCTGTTCGGCTTCGACAGCGGCGTGATCAACGGCACCGTCGACGGTCTCAAGCAGACCTTCCATTCCAGCGCCGCCGGCACCGGTTTCGAGGTTGCCTCGATGCTGCTGGGCTGCGCGATCGGCGCGTTCTTCGCCGGCTGGCTGGCCGATCGCCTCGGTCGCCGTGCGGTGCTGATCATCTCCGCGGTGCTGTTCCTGCTGTCGGCGCTCGGCGCCGGCGCTTCGCACAGCTCCGCGTTCTTCGTCTTCGCGCGGGTCATGGGCGGCTTCGCGGTCGGCGCGGCCAGCGTGATGTCGCCGGCGTACATCGCCGAGGTCGCGCCGGCGCGCTATCGCGGGCGCCTGGCCACGGTGCAGCAGATCGCCATCATCAGCGGCCTGTTCACCGCGTTCCTGAGCAACTACGTGCTGGTCAAGCTGGCCAGCGCCTCGACCGAGCCGCTGTGGCTGGGCCAGGCCGCGTGGCGCTGGATGTTCTGGATGCAGGCGTTCCCGTCGCTGCTGTTCCTGCTGCTGTTGCTGGCGATCCCGGAAAGCCCGCGCTACCTGGTGGTCAAGGGCCGCCGCGAGGACGCGCTGGCGGTGCTGACCAGGCTCTACGGCCCGCGCGAGGCGCAGGCCAAGCTGACCGAGATCTCCGCCTCGCTGGCCGCGGATCAGCACAAGCCGAAGCTGTCGGACCTGGTCAGCAAGGTCACCGGCAAGGTGCGTCCGATCGTGTGGATCGGCATCGGCTTGGCCACCTTCCAGCAACTGGTCGGCATCAACGTGGTGTTCTACTACGGCGCGGTGCTGTGGCAGGCGGTGGGCTTCTCCGAAAGCGATTCGCTGTTGATCAACGTGCTGTCCGGCGCGCTGAGCATCGGCGCCTGCCTGATCACGGTGATGCTGATCGACAAGATCGGGCGCAAACCCTTGCTCTGGATCGGTTCGGCCGGCATGGCGGTGTCGCTGGCGCTGGTCACCCTGGCCTTCGCCAGCGCCTCGCTGGACGCGGCGGGCAAGCTGGCGATGTCGCCGGGCATGGGCCGGCTGGCGCTGGTCGCGGCCAACGTCTACGTGATCTTCTTCAACATGTCCTGGGGCCCGGTGATGTGGGTGATGCTGGGCGAAATGTTCCCCAACCAGATCCGCGGCTCCGGCCTGGCGGTGGCGGGCGCGGCGCAGTGGACCTCGAACTTCGCCATCACCGTCTCGTTCCCGATCCTGCTGGGCAGCATCGGCCTGGCCGGCGCCTACGGCATCTACACCGTGGCCGCGTTCGTCTCGGTGTTCTTCGTGCTCAAGTACGTGTACGAGACCAAGGGCCGCGAGCTGGAGCAGATGCAGGGCTGAGCGCTGTCGCCGGCGCGGCCCATGCGGCCGCGCCGGCGCACGCGGCGCCGCGCCCGGCGCGATCGCCGGCAGTGCGGCATCGCCTGCGGTCACGCCGCGGCGCCATCGCCCCTGTTGATGGCCGCGCCGGAAAGACCGTCTGCACTTGCCCGGCAGCTGCGCCCTCGCAGCTGCCGGCCTGTGCCGGCAAGCACCATCCCGTCTGCAAGCTGACTGCCGGTCGCAATGCGATGGCGGTCGCACTGCGTCCGCGATATGTTACTTAGTAACATTTTGCCGTGGAGCATTGCAGTGTCTGGTCGCGACTTTCGGTTCGGCTCCGGCTACATCCGCGATTTCCGCTCCGCGCCAGGGCGAGGCCGCGCATGAATCGGCGCGAATGGCTGGGGATGGCGGGCACCGCACTGCTGCTGGCGCCGGCCTGGGCGCGCGCCGGATCGCCGCCCAGGCTGACCGGCGGCCACCTGGAAACCGATGACGGGCGCCTGCGTTTGCGCCTGCAGCTCGACGCGACGGTGGACTACCGGGTGTTCGCGCTGTCCGATCCGGAGCGGCTGGTGATCGATTTGCCGGGGATCGCCGCGCCGGCACCGCCGATCCTGCTGCCGGAACCCGACGCGGTGGTCGCCGCGATCCGCAGCGGGGCGCAGGCCGATGGCCTGCGCATCGTGCTGGACCTGCGCCGGCCGGTCACCGCCAGCGCGCACTGGGACACCGATGCGGGGGTGTCGCCACGGTTGCTGCTCGACCTCGGACCGGTCGACGCCGCGGCTGCCGCGCCCGTTGCCGCGCTCGTCGTGCCGCCGCGCACCGCGATCGCGACGCCGTCGCGGCCGCGCGTGGTCGCCATCGATGCCGGCCATGGCGGCAAGGACCCGGGCGCGGTCAGCGCCGATGCCCGCTACGAGAAACACGTGGCGATGGCCGTGGCCGGGCGCCTGTACCACGCGCTGCAGGCCGACCCGCGCTACCGGCCGACCCTGATCCGCAGCGACGACCGGTTCGTGCCGCTGCACGAGCGGGTGGTGATCGCGCACCAGCGCAAGGCCGATCTGTTCGTGTCGATCCATGCCGATGCGGCGCCCAACCGCAGCGCGCAGGGCGCTTCGGTGTATGCGCTGTCGGAGAACGGCGCCAGCTCGGCGCTGGCGCGCTGGATCGCCGACAGCGAGAACAGCGCCGACCAGTACGGCAACGTCGCCGAGCGCTATCTGCGGCAGAAGGACCCGGTGCTGTCGAAGGTGCTGGTGGACCTGTCGATGAGCGGCACCATCGCCACCAGCCTGCAGTTCGGCAAGCACATGCTCGGGCGCCTGCAGCAGGTCACCCGGCTGCACCAGGGCGATGTCGGCCAGGCCGGCTTCGCGGTGCTCAAATCGCCGGACATTCCGTCGTTGCTGGTGGAGACCGGCTTCATGAGCAACGCCGACGATTGCCGCCGCCTGGTCAGCGACCGCCACCAGGAGGAACTGGCGCAGTCGCTGCAGTTGGGCATCGACGACTATTTCCAGGCGTTTCCGGTGCATGCCTGAGCCGCTGCCGGCGCATGGCGCCGCCGCTGCATTCCTTTCCCTTTGCTGGCCTTGCCAATCCGATGAACCTGCCGATTCCACCGCCGTTGCCCGACGTCGCCAGCAGCGAACCGTCCACGATCGTCGCGCCGCTGCACTGGGTCGGCATGGACGGCATCGCCTTGCCGGTCCGCCTGTGCGACACGGCCGACACCGAGCCGCTGCCGGCGCAGGCGGCGCTGCATGTCGATCTGCCGGCGGCGCAGGTCAAGGGCATCCACATGTCGCGGCTGTACCGGCTGCTGGACGAGCATGCGCGGCAGCCGCTGTCGCCGTCGCGGCTGGCGCAACTGCTGCACGCGATGGTGCACAGCCATGCCGACTGCGCCTCCACCGCGGCGCGGGTCGGCTTGCGCCTGTCCCTGCTGCGGCGCAGCCCGGCGCTGCGCAGCGAAGGCCTGGCCGGCTGGAAGGCGTATCCGTTGCGGATCGACGCGCTGCTGCGCGGCGCCAGCGTGCGCATCGAGGTCGGAGTGGACGTGGTCTATTCCTCCACCTGCCCGTGTTCGGCGGCGCTAGCCCGGCAATTGCTCAGTGCGGCGTTCCTGCAGCAGCATGCCGGGCAGCCGTCGCTGCAGCGCGAGGCCGTGGCGGACTGGCTGCTGCGGCACGGCAGCCATGCCACCCCGCACAGCCAGCGCAGCATCGCCACGCTGCGGGTGGCGGTGTCGCCGCGCGCGGTGCGCTTCGACCTGGACGCGCTGATCGCGCTGGCCGAGCAGGCCCTGGCCACGCCGGTGCAGGCCGCGGTGCGGCGCGCCGACGAACAGGCCTTCGCCCGCCTCAACGGCGCCAACCTGATGTACGTGGAGGACGCCGCGCGGCGCCTGCAGCAGGCGCTGGGTGCGCGCTACCAGAGCGTGCGGGTGCAGGTGCGGCACCTGGAGAGCCTGCACCCGCACGACGCGGTGGCCGAGGCCGGGGCTCCCGAACGCGGATATGGCGATCCGGACCCGTTCGCGGCGGGCGAGGGCGGCCGATGATCCGCCGCAATCCGCGCGGCGACCTGCCGGTGGTCGACGAGAGCGCGTTCGTCGATCCCACCGCCATCCTGTGCGGGCGGGTCGTGGTCGCCGCGCACGTGTTCATCGGCCCGTATGCGGTGATCCGCGCCGACGAGACCACCGCCGACGGCGATATCGAGCCGATCCACATCGGCGCCTACGCCAATATCCAGGACGGGGTGGTGATCCATTCCAAGGCCGGCGCGGCGGTGCTGATCGGCGCACGCACCTCGATCGCGCACCGCGCCATCGTGCACGGGCCGTGCACGGTCGGCGAGCGCGTGTTCATCGGCTTCAACAGCGTGCTGTTCAATTGCGAGGTCGGCGACGGCTGCGTGGTCCGGCACAACGCCGTGGTCGACGGCTGCGATCTGCCGCCGGGGTTCTACGTGCCCTCGACCGAGCGCATCGGGCCGCGCACCGACCTGTCGAAGATCGCGCGGGTCAGCGTCGCGGCCAGCGAATTCTCCGAGGAGGTGGCCGCGACCAACATCCGCCTGGTCGAGGGCTACCGGCGCCTGCGCAACCAGTGGTGAGCGCACCCGGTCCGGGGCCGGCCCCACAACGCAAAAGCCCCGCCAGGGCGGGGCTTTTGTGGTTTTCGCTGCAGGCGAGGCGGCGATGGTGCTCCCTAGGGGGCTCGAACCCCTGTTTTAGCCTTGAGAGGGCCACGTCCTAACCATTAGACGAAGGGAGCAGGTTGGTCGCATCGATTGCAGGGCGCTAGTATATGGGGCTAGCCGCCCGGCGGCAATCCCGCAACTCGATACGGAAGCGCCATCATCAATCCGCCAGTTCCTGTGCCGTTCACCCTGCAACTGATCCCGCGCGATCAGCACAACGTCTCGCGCAAGGACATCAGTCCCAATGCGTTGCGCGTGCTGTACCGGCTGCGCGAAGCCGGCTTCGGCGCGTACCTGGTCGGCGGCGCGGTCCGCGACCTGCTGGTCGAGCTGCAGCCCAAGGACTTCGACGTCGCCACCGACGCCACCCCCGAACAGGTCAAGCAGCTGTTCCGCAACTGCCGCCTGATCGGCCGCCGCTTCCGTCTGGCGCACGTGGTCTACGGCCGCGAGATCATCGAAGTGGCCACGTTCCGCGCCAACGTCGACGACGGCAGCGGCGACCGCGAGCTCGACAACGGCCGG
Organism: Xanthomonas sp. JAI131; assembly: GCF_013410075.1. NCBI lineage: Bacteria > Pseudomonadati > Pseudomonadota > Gammaproteobacteria > Lysobacterales > Lysobacteraceae > Xanthomonas > Xanthomonas sp. JAI131. Next base: position 714,515 of record NZ_JACCCN010000001.1, read on the forward strand.
CTGGTCCGCGACAACGTCTACGGCAGCATCGAGGACGACGCCGTACGCCGCGACTTCACCTGCAACGCGCTGTACTACGCGATCGAGGATTTCTCGGTGCGCGACTACACCGGCGGCTTCGCCGACGTGCAGGCGCGGCTGATGCGCATGATCGGCGACCCCGAGCAGCGCTATCGCGAAGACCCGGTGCGCATGCTGCGGGCGGTGCGCCTGGCCGCCAAGCTGGACTTCGAGATCGAGCCGAGTACCGCCGAACCGATCCCGCGCCTGGCCGGGCTGCTGGCCGAAGCGGCGCCGGCACGGCTGTTCGAGGAAGTGCTCAAGCTGTTCCTGTCCGGCGACGGCGTGGCCAGCTTCGAAGGCCTGGAGCGTTATGGCCTGCTCGCCGCGCTGTTCCCGGAAAGCGCCGCGGCGCTGCATTCCAACCGTAGCGGCGCGTTGCGGCGGATGCTGATCGAAGGCCTGCGCAACACCGATGCGCGGGTGGCCAACGACGAGCCGGTGTCGCCGGCGTTCCTGTTCGCGCTGCTGCTGTGGCCGGCCTACTGCCGCGCGCTGATGGCGCTGCAGAAGCAGGGCATGCAGCTGGAGGAGGCGCAGCGCCGCGCCGCCGACCGGGTGACCCTGCACCAGCTGAGTACGGTCGCGCTGCCGCGGCGCTTCTCGCTGCCGATGCAGGAGATCTGGCTGCTGCAGTCGCGCTTCACCTCGCGCCAGAAGAAGCGGGTGGTGCGCACGCTGTCGCATCCGCGCTTCCGCGCCGCATTCGATTTCCTGATCCTGCGCCAGTCGGCCTCGGCCGAGCACGAGGCCGACATCGCCTATTGGCGCGAACTGCAGCAGCAGCCCGGCTATGCGCCGCCGCCGCGCGGCTTCGACCCGGAGATCGACTACGTCGGTGACGAGGTGGCGATGGCCCCGGCCGACAGCGAGGAAACCCCCAAGCGCCGCCGGCGCCGGCGCCGGCGTCCGGATGCCGCCGCACCGGCCGAGTGAGCGCCTCGCCTGGTCCGGCGCCGGTGCAGGCCTGCATCGGCCTGGGCGGCAACCTCGGCGATGCGGTCGCGACCCTGCGCGCGGCCATCGCCGAGCTGGACACGCTGCCGCACACGCGCCTGCTGCGCGCCTCGCAGCTGTACCGCAGCCCGGCCTGGGGCAACCAGGCGCAGCCGGACTTCATCAATGCCGCGGCCGTGCTGAGCACCGCGCTGCCGGCGTTGGAGCTGCTGCAGGCGCTGCTGGCGCTGGAAGCCCGCCACGGCCGCCAGCGCGCGCCCGGCGAGCGCTGGGGCCCGCGCACCCTGGACCTGGACCTGCTTTTGTACGGCGACGCGGTGATCGACCTGCCCGGGCTGCAGGTGCCGCACCCGCACCTGCACCAGCGCGGCTTCGCCTTGCTGCCGTTGGCCGAGATCGCCGCCGAGGCGAGCATCCCCGGCCATGGAACGGTGCGTGACATACGCGACCGCATCGAAACCGACGGGATCGTGGCAATCGGTAGATAATGCCCGGCTTATCACCGCACCGCATGAGCTTATGAGCAGCCACGCCGACAGCAAGCCCTGGACCGTTCCCGCCCTGGCCGAGGCCAAGCGCCGCCAGCAGAAACTGGTGATGCTGACCGCCTACGACGCCGGCTTCGCGCGCGCGTTCGACGCTAACGGGGTAGACCTGATCCTGATCGGCGATTCGCTGGGCATGGTGGTGCAGGGCCACGACTCGACCCTGCCGGTGACCGTGGACGACATCGTCTACCACACCGCCGCGGTGGCGCGGGTACTGCAGCGCGCGCTGCTGGTGGCCGACCTGCCGTTCCAGTCCGACGCCACCCCGGAGCGCGCGCTGGACGCCTCGACCCGGCTGCTGCAGGCCGGCGCGGAGATGGTCAAGCTGGAGGGGGCCGGGCACAAGCTGGAGGTGATCCGCTTCCTCAGCGAGCGCGACATCCCGGTGTGTTCGCACCTGGGCCTGACCCCGCAGTCGGTGCTGACCTTCGGCGGCTACAAGATCCAGGGCCGCGAAGAGGCCGCCGCGGCCAAGCTGCTCGCCGACGCCAAGGCGGTGGCTGCGGCCGGCGCCGCGCTGCTGGTGCTCGAATGCGTGCCGTCGCCGCTGGCGGCGCGGATCACCGCCGAGGTGGAGATCCCCACCATCGGCATCGGCGCCGGTCCCGACTGCGACGGCCAGGTGCTGGTGCTGCACGACTTCCTGGGCCTGGACAGCGGCCACCGGCGGCCGCGCTTCGTCAAGGATTTCCTGGCCGAAGGCGGCTCCATCGCCGGCGCCGTGCGCGCCTACGCCGACGCGGTGCGCGCCGGCACCTTCCCCGACGCCGAACACGCCTACGCCAAATGATCGAGACCATCACCGACCTGGCCCGGCTGCGCGCCGTCGTTTCCGGCTGGAAGCGGCAGGGCCTGCGCGTGGCCTTCGTGCCGACCATGGGCAACCTGCACGCCGGACATTTCTCGCTGGTGATGCTGGCCCGGCAATACGCCGACCGGGTCGTGTCCAGCGTGTTCGTCAACCCGACCCAGTTCGGCCCGAACGAGGACTTCACCCGCTACCCGCGCACTCCCGAAGCCGACACCAGCGGCCTGGAAGGCGCCGGTTGCGACGTGCTGTGGCTGCCGACGGTGGAGAGCATGTACCCGCTGGGCGTGGAGCTGGCGTTGCGCATGCACACGCCCGGGGTCAGCGAAGTGCTGGAAGGCGCCTGCCGGCCGGGCCATTTCGACGGCGTGTGCACCGTGGTCGCGCGCCTGTTCAACCAGGTGCAGCCGGACCTGGCCGCGTTCGGCAAGAAGGACTACCAGCAACTGGCGGTGATCCGGCAGATGGTCGCCGACCTGGCGTTCCCGATCGAGATCCTGGGCGGCAGCATCGTGCGCGAGGCCGACGGCCTGGCGATGAGTTCGCGCAACCAGTACCTGTCGGCCGAAGAGCGGCCGCGCGCGGCGCAGATCCGCCAGACCCTGCTGGCGATGCGCGACGGGCATGTCGCCGGGCATCCGCGCGCCGCGATCGAGGCGGCGGCGACCAGGCAGTTGCAGGAGGTCGGCTTCGAGGTCGACTACACCGTGCTGCGCCTGCCCGACCTGAGCGAGCCGCAGGATCAGGACGGCCCGCGCGTGGCCTTGATCGCCGCGCGCCTGGGGCGGACCCGGTTGATCGACAATCTGGAGTTCTGAGCGCGGTAGCCGATTCGTTCGTCGCGGCTGAAGCCGCTCCTGCAGGGGTTTGTGGCGAGTCGGTCGGGTGCACTGTAGGAGGGGCTTCAGCCCCGACTGTGTCGTGTCCGAAGCCGTCAGGCCTGCCGCTTCGTTCGTCGCGGCTGAAGCCGCTCCTACAGGGGCTTGCGGCGAGTCGGCCGGGTGCACTGTAGGAGGGGCTTCAGCCCCGACTGTGTCCGAAGCCGTCAGGCCTGATGCTTCGCGACGCGATCCGCAACCGCGGGATCCGCCGCGCGACCGGCCGCGGTTGGCGTCGCTCGCATCGCGCATTGCCGCGTCAGGCAGCCAAATCATGTCCTGCGCTCGGCATGCCGGGACGCGCAGCGGACAACGCCACGCACCTGCCGCCAAGCCTTGCTGCCACTGCCGCTTAACCCCTCGGCTGCTAAACTGCACGTCTTTCCCCACCGCAGTACCGCAAGCATGCAACTGAGCCTGTTGAAGACCAAGATCCACCGCGCCACCGTCACCCATTCGGAGCTCAACTACGAAGGGTCGATCGCCATCGACGGGCTGCTGCTGGACGCCACCGGCATCCGCGAGTTCGAGCAGGTGCATATCTGGGACGTCACCAACGGCGCACGCTTCAGCACCTACGCGATCCGCGCCGACGAAGGCAGCGGCATCGTCTCGCTCAACGGCGGCGCCGCGCGCCACGTGCAGGTCGGCGACCTGATCATCATCGCCGCCTTCGCCGGCATGAGCGAAGAGGAAGCCGCGCGCTTCCAGCCGACCCTGGTCTACGTGGACGGCGCCAACAAGATCACCCATACCAACCACAGCATCCCGAAGCAGGCCGCATGACACAGTCCAACGGTTTCGACGCACTGCACTCCCACGCCCAGCGTTTGCGCGGGGCGCGCCTTCCCGAATTGCTGGCCGCCGAGCCCGGCCGGGTCGAAGACCTGGCGGTGCAGGTCGGACCGTTGTACTTCAACTTCGCGCGGCAGAAATACGACCGCGCCGCGCTCGACGCGCTGCTCGCGCTGGCCGCCGAGCACGACGTGGCCGGCGCGTTTCAGCGCCTGTTCCGCGGCGAGACGGTCAACGTCACCGAAGGCCGTGCCGCACTGCACACCGCACTGCGCGGCGAGCTCAGCGGCGCGCCGGTCGCGGCCGAAGCGAACGCCAGCGCACGCGAGGTGCAGCAGCGCATGCGCGCGCTGATCGACGCGCTGGCGCAGACCGAGGTCACCGACATCGTCAGCGTCGGCATCGGTGGTTCCGACCTGGGCCCGCGCCTGGTCGCCGACGCGCTGCGTCCGGTCGAAGGCGCGCGTTTCCGCGTGCATTTCGTCTCCAACGTCGACGGCGCGGCGATGCAGCGCACGCTGGCCACGCTGGATCCGGCGCGCACCGCCGGCGTGCTGATCTCCAAGACCTTCGGCACCCAGGAAACCCTGCTCAACGGCCAGATCCTGCGCGACTGGCTCGGCGGCAGCGAGCGCCTGTATGCGGTCAGCGCCAATCCCGAGCGCGCCGCCAAGGCCTTCGACATCGCCGCCGGCCGCGTGCTGCCGATGTGGGACTGGGTCGGCGGGCGCTATTCGCTGTGGTCGGCGGTGGGCTTCCCGATCGCGCTGGCGATCGGCGCCGACGGCTTCGAGCAGCTGCTGGCCGGCGCCGCGCAATTCGACGAGCACGCGCTGAACGCGCCGCTGCAGCGCAACGTGGCGGTGCTGCATGCGCTGACCACGCTGTGGAACCGCAACGTGCTCGGCTACGCCACGCAGGCGGTGATGACCTACGACCAGCGCCTGGCGCTGTTGCCGGCCTACCTGCAGCAACTGGTGATGGAGAGCCTGGGCAAGCGCGTGCGGCTGGACGGCAGCCCGGTGCAGGCCGATACCGTGCCGGTATGGTGGGGCGGCGCCGGCACCGACGTGCAGCACAGTTTCTTCCAGGCGCTGCACCAGGGCACCAGCATCGTGCCGGCCGATTTCATCGGCTGCATCCACAACGACGATCCCTACACGGTCAACCACCAGGCGTTGCTGGCCAACCTGCTGGCGCAGACCGAGGCGCTGGCGAACGGGCAGGGCAGCGACGACCCGCACCGCGACTACCCCGGCGGCCGCCCGAGCACGCTGATCCTGCTCGATGCGCTGACCCCGCAGGCGCTGGGCGCGCTGATCGCGATGTACGAGCACAGCGTCTACGTGCAGTCGGTGATCTGGGGCATCAACGCCTTCGATCAGTTCGGCGTGGAGCTGGGCAAGCAACTGGCCAGCCAGCTGCTGCCGGCGCTGCAGGGCGAAACCACCGAGGTCGCCGACCCGGTGACGCGCGCGGTGCTGGCGCGCTTGCGCGGCTGAGGCGCACTTTCGGGTGTCCTGCAACGGGGCCTTCGGGCCCCGTTCGTTTTTGCCGCGCGCTACGCTTTCGGTATCCGTGAGCGGACTCGTCCTGCACGGCAGGCGCCGACTGGCCGCTCGAGAAACCGCAGCGGGCTCACGCACCTTGCTTGTCGGTTGACCTGCCGCGCGATAGCGGAGAGAAGTCTTTGGCAACGACTTCAGTCGCGACGAGCGGAGATGGGCGCTGCAATCGTCCGACTGGATCGGCGCTAAAAACGCTGCGTCGCGTGATGCCGCAGACCGTTCAAAGACGGCGCCATCGCCGCGGCAGAGTTGCGCAGTTCTCCGGCACGGCAGTGTTGCGGCGCAACAAGCGTGTTTGCCTGCGCGACCATGGCGGCGGCTGGCGATGCTTCGATCACGCGGCGGGCCGGCCTTGCCGGTATTCCATCGCTATAGCGCAATCCAATATCCGTAGCGGGGCAAGGCATACCTCGCGGCGTGGTTGACAGGGTCGGGGCGAGTAATGAAGCGTAGGCGCCGGTCGCGCGTCTCGGGAGGGAGCGCGGCCGCCGTGTGTCGCGCGTTCGCCGTTCCTGGGAGGGAAGACCTTGCAAAAACAGTCCGCTGGCGTGTCTGCGCCGATTCGCAATGCGCTGGCCACCGCGGCCGCGCTGGGCCTGCTTGCGTTGGCCGCGGCCGGCCCCGGCCAATCGGCTCCGGCCGCCACTGCCGCCGCCGCCGCACCGCCGGCGATCCATCCGCAGCTGTGGCCGTCGCCGGCCTGGCCGCTGGCCGAGGACGCGGCGCTGGAAGCGCGTATTTCCAAGCTGATGGCGCAGATGACGGTGGAGCAGAAGGTCGGGCAGATCGTGCAGGGCGACATCGCCAGCATGACCCCGGACGACGTGCGCAAGTACCACATCGGCTCGGTGCTGGCCGGCGGCAATTCCGACCCCGGCGGCAAGTACGACGCCAGCCCGGCGGAGTGGCTGAAGCTGGCCGACGCCTACTACGCGGCGTCGATGGACAAGGGCAACGGCGGCCTGGCGATCCCGATCATCTTCGGCATCGACGCGGTGCACGGACAGAGCAACATCGTCGGCGCCACCTTGTTCCCGCACAACATCGGCCTGGGCGCCACGCGCGACCCGGAACTGATGCGCAAGATCGGCGCGGTGACCGCGGCCGAGACCCGCACCACCGGCATGGAGTGGACCTTCGCGCCGACCGTGGCGGTGCCGCAGGACGATCGCTGGGGCCGCACCTACGAGGGCTATTCCGAATCGCCCGAGGTGGTCGCCAGCTTTTCCGGCAAGGTGGTCGAAGGCCTGCAGGGCGTGCCCGGCCAGCCCGGCTTCCTCGACGGTTCGCACGTGATCGCCTCGGTCAAGCACTTCCTCGGCGACGGCGGCACCACCGACGGCAAGGACCAGGGCGATACCCGGGTCAGCGAACAGCAGCTGCGCGACATCCACGGCGCCGGCTATCCGCCTGCGATCGCCGCCGGCGCGCAGACGGTGATGGCCTCGTTCAACAGCTTCAACGGCGTGAAGATGCACGGCAACAAGCCGATGCTGACCGACGTGCTGAAGGGGCAGATGCATTTCGGCGGCTTCGTGGTCGGCGACTGGAACGGCCATGGCCAGGTGCCCGGTTGCCGCAACGACGACTGCCCGGCCGCGTTCAATGCCGGCGTGGACATGCTGATGGCGCCGGACAGCTGGAAGGGCTATTACGAGAGCGCGCTGAAGGCGGTCAAGTCGGGCGAGATCCCGATGACGCGGCTGGACGACGCGGTGCGGCGGATCCTGCGGGTGAAGCTGCGGCTGGGCCTGTTCGAGGCCGGCAAGCCGTCGCAGCGCCCGCTCGGCGGCAAGTTCGAACTGCTCGGCGCGCCCGAGCACCGCGCGGTGGCGCGGCAGGCGGTACGCGAGTCGCTGGTGCTGCTGAAGAACCAGAAGCAGCTGCTGCCGCTGAAGCCGCAGAGCAAGATCCTGGTCGCCGGCGACGGCGCCAACGACATGGGCAAGCAGGCCGGCGGCTGGACGCTGAACTGGCAGGGCACCGGCACCAAGCGCGCCGACTACCCGAACGGCAACACCATCTGGGAAGGCCTGCAGCAGCAGGTCAAGGCCGCCGGCGGCAGCGCCGAGCTGGCGATCGACGGCAAGTACCAGGCCAAGCCGGATGTGGCGGTGGTGGTGTTCGGCGAGAACCCGTACGCCGAGTTCCAGGGCGACATCGCCACGCTGCTGTACAAGCCCGGCGACGACAGCGATCTGCAGCTGATCAAGAAGCTCAAGGCCGAAGGCATTCCGGTGGTGGCGGTGTTCCTGAGCGGGCGTCCGCTGTGGGTGAACCGCGAGATCAATGCCGCCGATGCGTTCGTCGCCGCGTGGCTGCCGGGGTCGGAAGGCGGCGGCATCGCCGACGTGCTGCTGCGCAAGCCCGACGGCGGCATCCAGTACGACTTCCACGGCAAGCTCAGCTTCTCCTGGCCGCGCACCGCGACCCAGTACGCCAACAACGTCGGGCAGAAGAACTACAACCCGCAGTTCGCATTCGGCTATGGCCTGCGCTACGCCGACAAGGGCGATCTGATCCGCCTGTCCGAAGTCTCCGGCGTGTCCGGCGCGCAGGCGGTGGGCGGGGTGTACTTCGAACGCGGCAAGCCGGCGGCGGGCATCAACATGGTCCTGCAGGGCGCCAGCCAGGCCAATCTGCCGGCGGTGACGACCCCGGCGGCGCTGGCCGACGGGTCGCTCAAGGTCACCGCGATCGACCACAAGGCGCAGGAGGATGCGCGCCGGCTGGAGTGGTCGGGCAAGGGCAAGGCCGGGATGGCGCTGGTGCTGCCCAGGCCGCTGGACGTGTCGCGCGAGAGCAACGGCGACGTGCAACTGATCTTGACTTTGAAGGTGGACGCGGCGCCGAGCGGCGCGACCCATATCGGCGTGGCCTGCGGCAATGGCTGTGCGGCGCAGGTCGATCTGGGCAAGGCGCTGGCGGCGCTGCCCAAGGGCGAATGGCGCACGCTGGGCGTGCCGTTGAAGTGCTTCAGCGTTGCCGGTGCCGATGTCTCCAAGCTGGAGCGGCTGCCGGTGATCGAGAGCGACGGCACGCTGGACCTGGCGCTGTCGCGGATCGCGCTGGGCGCCAGCAACGACGCGCAGAGCGTGGTCGACTGCCCGGTGCGCTGATGCGCGCCTGACCAGGATGCAGCGGCGCCATCGCCGGATGGCGTCGCCTGCGACCGATACGGACGCAAGCGGCGCAGCGCGCAATGCCAGGGCTACGGCGAAGGCGGATAGCGCCAGCCGCTGCCCGAACCGCCTGCTGCGTGGTCGCTGCGGCAGCGGTCGCAGGAGCGGCATCGGGCGACAGGACGCGCCGCGACAAACGATTCGCGCGACGGCCGATGCGCGACGGCACGGCGGCAGCGGCCGCTCGCAGTCGCGCTAGGCCATTCAAAGACAACGCCCGTCCTGTGCGGATGGGCGCATCGATACACAGGCGAAAGGGCCGCGGCCCGTGGGAGAAGTGCAGTGGGTCTGGCGACGTTGGATATTGCGATCGTATTGGTCTACCTGACCGGCATCTTCGTGCTCGCGCAGTGGGTGTCGCGGGAAAAGGCCGGGCACAGCAAGAGCGCCGAGGACTACTTCCTGGCCGGCAAGACCCTGCCGTGGTGGGCGATCGGCGCGTCGCTGATCGCGGCCAACATCTCCGCCGAGCAGATCATCGGCATGGCCGGTTCCGGCTATGCGATCGGCCTGGCGATCGCGTCCTACGAATGGATGGCGGCGCTGACCCTGCTGATCGTCGGCAAGTTCTTCCTGCCGATCTTCCTGCGCAACGGCATCTACACCATGCCGCAGTTCCTGGAGCAGCGCTACGGCAAGTGGATCCGCACGTTGATGGCCGTGTTCTGGCTGCTGCTGTACGTGTTCGTCAACCTGACCTCGATCCTGTGGCTGGGTTCGATCGCGGTGAGCCAGGTCACCGGCATGGACCAGACCCTGGCGCTGGCCCTGATCGGCGTGTTCGCGCTGGTCTACCAGCTGTACGGCGGGCTCAAGGCGGTGGCGCTGACCGATATCGTGCAGGTCACCCTGCTGGTGTTGGGCGGATTGCTGGTGGCCGGGCTGACCCTGTCGCGCATCGGCGACGGTGCCGGCGTGCTGGCCGGGTTCAAGCACCTGTGGAACGCGCACCCGGAGCACTTCCACATGATCCTGAGCAAGGACAACCCGTTCTACAAGGACCTGCCGGGCCTGAGCGTGCTGCTGGGCGGGCTGTGGGTGATGAACATCAGCTACTGGGGCTTCAACCAGTACATCATCCAGCGCGCGCTGGCCGCCAAGGACATCGGCGAGGCGCAGAAGGGCATCGTGTTCGCCGCGTTCCTGAAGCTGCTGATGCCGTTGGTGATCGTGGTGCCGGGCATCGCCGCGGTGGTGCTGGCGCCGGACCTGGCCAAGCCCGACCAGGCCTATCCGACCATGATGCAACTGCTGCCCAGCGGCATCCTGGGCCTGGTGTTCGCCGCGCTGGTGGCGGCGATCGTGGCCTCGCTGGCGTCGAAGATCAATTCGGTGGCGACGATCTTCACCCTGGACTTCTACGCCAAGTTCCGCCCGCGCACCGAACAGAAACAACTGGTGCGTGTGGGCCGCATCGCGGCGGTGACGTCGGTGCTGGTCGGCATCCTCACCGCGCGGCCGTTGCTCGGCAACTTCGACCAGGGCTTCCAGTTCATCCAGGAATTCACCGGCTTCTTCACCCCGGGCGTGGTGGTGATCTTCATGCTCGGGCTGTTCTGGAAGCGCGCCAACGAAGCCGGCGCGCTGACCGCGGCGATCGGCTCGGTGGTGCTGTCGTTCGCGCTCAAGTTCGCCTGGCCGGAACTGCCGTTCATGGACCGCATCGGCGTGGTGTTCGTGGCGGCGCTGGTGCTGGCGGTGGTGGTGTCGCTGGCGACCGCGGCCACGCAGGCGCGCGACCTGATCCGCACCGACGACGTCGGCTATGCCACCACGCTCGGCTTCAAGATCGGCGCGGTCGGCGTGGTCGCGATCCTGATCGCGCTGTACACGGTGTTCTGGTGAGCGACGCCTGAGCGCCGCCGCCGTGACCTCAGGGGTGCGCAGGCGGCGCGTTCAACCGTGCGCCTGGTCGCGCCATGGCGTGGCCAGCCAGGCCTCCAGCGCCGCCGCCGGCATCGGCCGCGCGATCCAGTAGCCCTGGCCCTCGTCGCAGCCCCATTCGCGCAGCATGTCGTAGATCTGCTCGGTCTCGATGCCTTCGGCCACCACCTGCTGGCCGAAATCGTGGCCGAGCCGGATCATCGACGGCACGATCATGCAGTCCTTGCGGCTGCCCGGCAGCGAGCGGATGAACGACTGGTCGATCTTCAGCGCGTTGGCGGGGATGCGCTTGAGGTAGCTGAGGTTGCTGTAGCCGCTGCCGAAGTCGTCGATGGCGATCTTCACCCCCAGCGCGCTGATCTCCTGCAACTGTTCGGCCACGCGCTCAGGATGCCGGATCATCGCGCTTTCGGTGAACTCGATCTCGATGCGGCCCGGTTCCAGCGCGTGCCGCGTCAGCAGCTCGCGCAGCGTGGCGATGAAGTCGGCCTGTTCCAGGTCCACCGCCGACACGTTCAGCGAGACGCTGAAGCGATGCCCCTGCTGCTGCCACAGCGCGGCCTGCGCGATGCCGGCCCGCAGCACCCAGGCGGTGACCCGGCTCATCAGCGCGGTCTTCTCCGCCAGCGGGATGAAGTCGTTGGGCGCGACCGTGCCGAGCAGCGGATGCTCCCAGCGCAGCAGCGCTTCCACGCCGACGCAGTCGCCGCTGCGCAGGCTGACCCGCGGCTGGTAGTGCAGGCTCAGTTGCTCGCGCGCGCTCAGCGCTTCCGGCAGCGCGGCCAGGATCCGGAACGCATTGCGCTGGCTGGCGTCGTGGCTGCGCTCGTACAGGCTCCACGGCAGGCCGCGCTGGCGTGCCATGTCCACCGCGGTGGTCAGCGAGCGCAGCGTGTGGTTGGCGCTCAGCACGCCGTCCAGGCTCACCGCGCCGAGCGACGGGGTCGCGGCATGCGGAATGCCCTGGTGCTCGATCGCCTCGGCGAAGGCGCCGCACACGCGTTCGCAGCGTTGCGCCAGCTGTGCCGGGTCGTTGCCCTTCACCACGAAGGCGAAGCTGGTGGTGTCGATGCGGTAGGCCGGCAACCCGTCCAGGGCTTGCAGCAGGCGGTCGCGCGCGGCCAGCAGGTAGCCCTCGGCGTATTCCCAGCCCAGGGCCTTGACCATGTCGCGGAAGTACTCGGTGCCGCAGACGTCGATCGCCACGCCGGTGTCGTGCTGGTCCGCGCTCTGCAGCGACAGCCACATGGTCAGGTCTTCGTTGAAGCGGCTGCGGTTGGGCAGGCCGGTCAGCGCATCGACGTAGCCGGTGTTGCGCAGGGTCTCGATCCGCAGCAGCAGCAGGTCGCGCAGCTCCTGCAGGGTACGCCGCGCGTCGGCGTCGAACTCGCTGCGCGGTTCGCTGTCGATCACGCACAGCGTGCCCAGGCCGGTGCCGTCGGCCAGCATCAGCGGCGCGCCGGCGTAGAAGCGGATGAACGGCGGCCCGGTGACCAGCGGGTTGTCGCGGAAGCGCGGATCCTGCCGCGCGTCGGCCACCACCAGCAGCTCGGGGCTGTGGATCGCATGCGCGCAGAAGGCCTGGCTGCGCGGCGTCTGCGGCGCGTCCAGGCCGACCCGGGACTTGAACCACTGGCGCTGCTCGTCGATCAGCGAGACCAGCGCGATCGGGGTGCGCAGGGTGCGCGAGGCCAGCTGGGTGATCAGGTCGAAGACGCGGTCGGCCGGGGTATCGAGCAGGCACAGCTGGCGCAGGGTCGCCAGCCTCGTCGATTCGTCGGGCGGCAGCGGATGAGAAGAAGGGCGCATGCAGGATTTAACGGCGCCTGCGTGGGCGACTTGAGTCGGCGCGCGGGCGGCGAACAGCCGCGGGTCGGGAAAGTGAAGCCGGTGTGTACGACGGTAGACGGCGACGCCATGCGCAACCGCACCGCGCTCAGCGCGGCGGCTCGCGTTGCGGGCTGGGGCGCTTGGCCAATTTGCGCTGCAGCGAGCGGCGGTGCATGCCGAGCAGGCGCGCGGCCGCCGAAACGTTGCCGCCGGTCTCGTGCATGGCCTGCTGGATGTGCTCCCACTGCAGCCGGCTCAGCGGGGTCATCGCGTCCGGCAGTTCGAGTGCGTCGTCGTCCTCGGCGCTGTCCGCCTCCAGGCTCAACGCGCGCAGGATCATCTGCACCGTGGCCGGCTTGGGCAGGTAGTCGTCGGCGCCGAGCTTGATCGCCTCCACCGCGGTGGCGATGCTGGCGTAGCCGGTGACCAGCAGGATGCGCATGTCGGCGCGGATCGCGCGCAGCGGCTGGATCAGCGCCAGGCCGGATTCGTCGCCCAGCTTGAGGTCGATCAGCGCGTAGTCCGGCGGCGTCGCCGTGGCCAGCGCCAGCGCCGCGGCGCCGCTGTCGGCGGTCAGCGTCTCCAGCCCGCGGCGGGCGAGGGTGCGTTGCAGGGTGCGCAGGTACAGCGGGTCGTCGTCGACCAGCAGGCCCAGCGGGGCGTCGTTGCTCATGCGGGCGTCTCCAGGGCGAGCAGCGGCAGGCGGAAACCGACCCGTGCGCCGTGGTCCGGCGCCGGCTGGGTCCACAGTTCGCCGCCCAGGCGTTCGATGGTGGCATGCGACAGCGCCAGGCCCACGCCCATGCTGTCGGGCTTGCCGCTGCGGAACAGGGTGGCCGGCAGCGCGACCTGGTTGGCGTCGAAGCCGCCGCCGTAGTCGCGGACCTCGCCGACCAGTTCGCTGCCGGTGACCCGCACGCTCAGGTCCACCTGCGGATGGCCGGCGCGTTCGCCGGCGTCGGCGGCGTTGTTCAGCAGCACCTGCAGCAGGTGGCCGATCGCGCTCTCCAGGCGCAGCTGCAGCGGCGCGTCGTCGTTGCGCCGCAGTTGCACGGTCGGGCGCACCAGCTGCCACTGGTGCAGCACGTGCGCCAGCGACACGGTGCCGCCGCCGGCGCGCTGCGCCGGTGCGGCCAGCGCCAGCACCCGTTCGCGGCACTGCACCAGCAGTTCGCGCAGGGTTTCCAGGTCCTCGCGCAGTTCCGGCTGCTCGATCTGCTCGACGATGTCGTCGGTGAGCAGGGTCATCGTCGCCAGCGGCGTATTCAGCTCATGCGCGACCGAGGCGGCGTGGGTGGCCAGGGCGACGATGCCTTCGTTGCGGGTGAAGCGCTCGCGCAGCAGCGCCAGCTCGCGCTCGCGTTCGCGCAGCGACAGCGCCAGGCGGGTGGAGAACACCAGCACCACGATGGTGGACAGCAGGAAGTTGGCGGCCATGCCCCAGCGCTGCAGGTCCAAGGCCTGGTGCGGGCCGCGCGGCAGCGGCAGGCCGAACAGCGCGCTGACCGCGTAGCCGGCCACGCAGGCCGCCGCCACCGCCAGCGCCCAGCGCAGCGGCAGCGCCAGCGCGGCCAACGCGATCAGCACCAGGAACAGCGAGCCGAAGGCGTTGCCGATGCCGCCGCTCCAGCCGACCATCCAGGTCAGTACGGTCACATCGACCAGGATGTGGCCGAACGCGGTGGCCGGCGCGGCGGTGTCGGCATGGCGCAGGCGCAGCTGCGCATACAGGTTGAACAGGGTCAGCGCGGCCACGCCGGACCACAGCGGCAGCTGCGGCAGCGGCAGCCGCATCGCCCAGGTCGCGACCAAGATCGTCGCCGCCTGCCCGGCGGTGGCCAGCCAGCGCAGGCTGCACAGGGTGCGCAGGAACGAGGCATCGGTGGAGGTCATGGCGCGCATCGTATGCGCTGGCGCGCACGGCTGTCTGCGACAAACCGTCGCAGTCCCCGGCGCCGGGGTGGGGCACGGCCGCCCGCTCACGCTAAAATGCGCGCATGTACGACGCCGTCAGCCGACCCACCCCCCCCAGCGACGCCGCGCCCTGGGCGCGCCGTTCCACCCAGCCGGTCCGCGTCGGAGGCGTCGTCGTGGGCGGCGGCAAGCCGATCGTGGTGCAGTCGATGACCAACACCGACACCGCCGACGTGGCCTCCTCGGTCAAGCAGGTGGCCGAGTTGTGGCGCGCCGGCTCGGAACTGGTGCGGCTGACCGTCAACAACGCCGAATCGGCCGCGGCGATCCCGCGCATCGTCGACAAGCTGCGGATGATGGGCATCGAGGTGCCGCTGATCGGCGACTTCCACTACAACGGGCACCAGCTGCTGGCGGCCGAGCCGGCGTGCGCCGAGATGCTGGCCAAGTACCGCATCAACCCCGGCAACGTCGGTTTCGGCAAGAAGAAGGACACCCAGTTCGCGCAACTGATCGAGTTCGCGCTGAAGTACGACAAGCCGGTGCGCATCGGCGCCAACTGGGGCTCGCTGGACCAGGCCCTGGCGGCGCAGCTGATGGACGAGAATTCGCGCCGCGAGACGCCGTGGGACGCCGGCCGGGTGCTGCGCGAGGCGCTGATCCGCTCGGCGCTGGATTCGGCCGAACGCGCGGTGGAACTGGGCCTGGGCCGCGACCGCATCGTGCTCAGCTGCAAGGTCAGCGGCGTGCAGGAACTGATCGCGGTCTATCGCGACCTGGCGCAGCGCTCGGATTTCGCGCTGCACCTGGGCCTGACCGAGGCCGGCATCGGCAGCAAGGGCATCGTCGCCTCCAGCGCGGCGCTGGCGGTGCTGATGCAGGAAGGCATCGGCGACACCATCCGCATCTCGCTGACCCCCGAGCCGGGGCAGTCGCGCACGCAGGAGGTGATCGTCGCCCAGGAACTGCTGCAGACCACCGGCCAGCGCGCCTTCACCCCGCTGGTCACCGCCTGCCCGGGCTGCGGCCGCACCACCTCCGAGTTCTTCCAGGAACTGGCCAAGGTGGTGCAGAACCACGTCCGCGCGAAGATGCCGGAGTGGAAGGTGAGCCATCCCGGCGCCGAGAACATGACCCTGGCGGTGATGGGCTGCGTGGTCAACGGGCCGGGCGAATCGCGCCACGCCAACATCGGCATCTCGCTGCCGGGGACCGGCGAGGCGCCGTCGGCGCCGGTGTTCGTCGACGGCGAAAAGACGGTCACCCTGCGCGGCGAGAACATCGCCCACGAGTTCGTCGCGCTGATCGACGACTACGTCGAAACCAAGTATGTCCGCCGCGCCGGGTGAGAACCCGGCCGAGCGCGCCGCCGGCGTGCGCCACTGGTTGCGCCGCAACGCCTGGCGCATCGGCCTGCTGTTCGCCGGCGTGTTGTTGCCGATGGGCGTGTTCGTGGCGCTGGCCGACGAGGTCCACGAACTGGAGAACTTCTATTTCGACGAGCCGCTGCTGTGGAGCATGCGCGCGCTGACCTCGCCGGGCTGGGACCGGTTCTTCAGCGTGGTCACCGAGGCCGGCTACCAGTACGGGGTGATCCCGCTGGACACGCTGATCGTGCTGCTGTTGCTGGGCCTGCGGCGCTGGCGCGAGGCCATGTTCGCCGCGTTCTCGTTCGTCGGTTCGGCGCTGTTGAACATGAGCGCCAAGCAGTTCTTCCAGCGCGACCGGCCCAGCCTGTGGGAGTCGATCGCGCCGGAGCACACCTTCAGTTTCCCCAGCGGCCACGCGATGGGCTCGATGACCCTGGCCGCGGTGCTGATCGCGCTGGCCTGGCGCACCCGCTGGCGCTGGCCGGTGCTGCTGCTGGCCAGCACGTTCGCGTTGCTGGTCGGCGTGTCGCGGATCTACCTGGGCGTGCATTATCCCTCCGACATCCTCGGCGGCTGGTGCGCGGCGCTGGTCTGGGTGCTCGGGCTGTACCTGCTGATGTTCCGCGGCGAACGGCGTCCGCGCTGGCGTCGCCGGCGTGCGTCTGCCTGAGCGGTGCTGCCGCAGGTCACCAACTCGAACTCGCGCCGCCGCCACCGGAGCTGCCGCCGCCGGAGGAGGACGAACTGCTGGACGTGGACGAGGACGATCCGGAGGACACTGCCTCGCTGGCGTAGTAGGCCGCGGTATAGGCGAACGCGCCGGTCCCGGTCTCGACCACATGGCCCTTGCGGATCAGCGTATTGCGCGTGCGCTCCTGCTGCTTCAGGAAGCGTCGGTAGCGCTGCGGCGAGCGGTAGCGGCGACCCGACAGCGCGAGCGCCAGCCCCAACGCCAGCAGCTCGGCGGCGATCCACAGCCAGAACGCCAGCGGGAACAGCGCCGACAGGATTAGCACGAACACGCCCGGGTTGACGGTCAGGAACAGCTTGATGAACAGTCCCGAGGACGCGCGCTTGCTGGAGGCGGCGATCTCCTCGGGCGCGTCGGCCAGTTCCGGGTGACGCTGCAGCAGGCGCGTGCGCAGCCGTCGCTGCTGGCGCTCTAGCAGCGGCGGCAGCAGCCAGATCAGCGCAAGCAGGCCTGCCCAGGCGGCGGCGCCGCGCTTCCAGTCGCTCTGGTCGCTTCGTTCGGAAGCGGACGGCGGCCGCGCCAGTTCCGCGAGGCTGTCCGGGTCCTTGGCCGCCACGCGCGCCATGAAGCCGAACGCATCGACGATGGCGCCGGCGGTGTCGCCCTCGCGCATCTTCGGCGCCAGGTGATCGTCCAGCGCACGCCTGGCGACCACATCGGGCAGCACGCCCTCCAGCCCGTAGCCGACTTCGAAGCGCGAGCGCCGGTCCTGCATGGACAGCACCAGCAGCAGGCCATTGTTGGCGTCCTTGTCCCCCAGGTGCCAGGTCCGGAACGCATCGTCGGCCACGCGCTCGATGTCCTCGCCTTCGAGCGAGGGGACCAGATAGACCGCGCCCCAGATGTGCTGCTCGTCGCGGATCCGCTGCAGCGCTGCATTGACACGCTGCCGCTGCGCGTCGCTCAGCACCCCGGCCGGATCGACCACGTTCGGCGTGTACTCGGGAATCGCGCTTGCCAAGGCCGGCATTGCAGGGCACAGCAGCAGGGCGAGCGCGGCGATGGCGAGCAGGCGAAGGATGCGCATGGTGGTCTTTGCAATCGAGCGTGCAGCCATTATGGAGTCTGCCGGAGCGCATCGCCGCATGCAGGCGGACGCTTGCCGTTCCATGCCGGGCAGCGCGTCCCCGTCGCCGCTAGGCCAGGCTGTGCAGTGCCGCCGCGTGCGCATGCAGTGCGGTGGTATCGAACAGCGGCAGCATGGCGTCGCCGGCGCCGATCAGCAGCGAGATCTCGGTGCAGCCCAGGATCACCGCCTCGGCGCCCTGCGCCTGCAGCGCCGCGATCACCTGGCGGTAGCGCCGCCGCGAGGCGTCGCGGATCACGCCCTGGCACAGTTCGTCGTAGATGATGCGGTGGACGTCCTCGCGCCCTGGCAGGTCCGGTACCAGCACCTGCAAGCCGCGCCGCTGCAGCCGAGCACGGTAGAAGTCCTGCTCCATGGTGAAGCGGGTGCCGAGCAGCCCGATCCGGGTGATGCCGGCGGCCTGCACCGCGTCGGCGGTGGCATCGGCGATATGCAGCAGGGGCAGCGGCACCGCCGCGGCGATCGCGTCGGCGACGCGGTGCATGGTGTTCGTGCACAGCACCAGGAAATCGGCGCCGCCGGCCTGCAACGCGCGCGCGGCCGTGGCCATCGCTTCGCCGGCCGCGTCCCAGTCGCCGGCCTGCTGCAGTTGCTCGATCTCGTGGAAGTCCACGCTGTACAGCAGCAGCCTGGCCGAATGCAGCCCGCCCAGTTGCGCGCGGATCGTTTCGTTGATGTGCCGGTAGTAGGGCACGGTGGATTCCCAGCTCATGCCGCCGATCAGGCCGATGGTCTTCATGCCGTTCTCCATGTGTCGCCCGTTCGCGGGGTGCGGGCAGCGATGATCGCGCACTGTCGCCGGTTCGTGCGCGGCCCGCGCGCCTGGCGCCGGCAGGGCCGGACAGGCGCGCTCATTCGCCAGGCTTGGCCGCCGCGGTGGCCGCGGCGCTGGCGGCACGCCGCGCCAGCAATGCCTCGCGGTGAGCGATGTAGGCATTGGCGCCGAGGATGATCAGCGCGCCGAGCACGGTCCAGCGATCCGGCGCTTCGCCGAACAGCCACCAGCCGAGCACGGCCACGAACGGCAGCTGCACGAAGCTGATCGGGGTCAGCGCCGAGACTTCGCCGATGCGCAGCGCGCGCGTCCACAGCAGTTGCCCGAGCGTGCCGAACAGGCCGGTGGCGAGCAGCCACAGCCAGTCGATGCCCTGCGGCCAGGTCCAGGCGAACAGGGCGGGCAGCAGCGACATCGGCACCCAGAACGCATAGGTGTAGAACACCACGGTGTTGGCCGAATCGACCCGTGCCAGCTGCTTGATCTGGATCGCCACCAGCGCGCCCATCACCGCCGCCAGCAGCGCGATCAGGGTGCCGGCGCTGAACGTGGCCGCGCCGGGGCGCAGGATGATCAGCACGCCGGCGAAACCGCACAGCACCGCCATCCAGCGCCGCAGGCGCACGTTCTCGCCGAGCCAGAACGCCGCGGCCAGGGTCACGAACAGCGGCGTGGAGTAGGACAGCGCGATCGCCTGCGACAGCGGCAGGTGGCCGATCGCCCAGAAGCCGGCCAGCATCGACACCAGGCCGATCGCGGTGCGCAGCAGGTAGCGCGGCAACTGCGCGGTGCGCGGCAGCGACTGCCCCGGCCGCAGCAGCATCGGCAGCAGGAACAGCAAGCCGAACAGGTTGCGGAAGAACGCGATCTCCACCGTGGACAGGTGCGCGGAGGCAAGCCGGATCGCGATCACCATCAGTCCGAACGACAGCGTGCTGGCCAGCATCAGCGCGGCCGCGCGCAGCGACACCGGCTGCTTCACCAGTGCGCGCCGACGATGCGCGGTTCCGGCTCCAGGATCACGCCGAAGCGCTCCAGCACCGAGGCGGAGATGCGCCGCGCCAGCGCCAGCAGCTCGGCGCCGCTGGCCTGGCCGTGGTTGACCAGCACCAGCGCGTGCGCGGCGGACACGCCGGCATCGCCGTCGCGGTGGCCTTTCCAGCCGCAGGCCTCGATCAGCCACGCCGCCGACAGCTTGCGCTGGTCCTCGCCGTCGCCGGGGAACACCGGCAGCGCCGGGTACGCGTGCTGCAGCGCCTGCGCCTGTTCGGCCGGCAGCAGCGGATTCTTGAAGAAGCTGCCGGCGTTGCCGAGCACCTCCGGGTCGGGCAGCTTGCGGCGGCGGATGTTGATCACCGCCTGCGCCACGTCGGGCGCGCCGGGCATGGCGATGCCGAGCGCCTCCAGTTCCTCGCCGATGCCGGCGTAGTCCAGGCGCAGCGCATGCAGCCGCGGCAGGTTGAATTCCACCGCGGCGATCAGGTAGCGGTCGGGCTGGCGCTTGAACAGGCTGTCGCGGTAGCCGAACTCGCAGGCGGCCGCATCCAGCCGCACGAAGCGCGCGTCGGCGCGGTCGTAGGCCTCGACCACATGCACGAACTCGCCGACCTGCGCGCCGTAGGCGCCGATGTTCTGGATCGGCGCGGCGCCGACCGTGCCTGGGATCAGCGCCAGGTTCTCCAGGCCCGACAGGCCCTGCGCCAGCGACCACATCACCAGTTCGTGCCAGCCCACGCCGGCGCCGGCGCGGACGATGGCGTAGTCGGCGCGGTGTTCGAGCGTGTCGATGCTGCGGTTGGCGAAGGCCAGCACCACGCCGGGCGCGTCGCCGGCGAACAGCATGTTGCTGCCGCCGCCCAGCGGCAGCAGCGCCGCACCGGCCAGCTGCGGCGCCAGCAGCGCCTCGGGCAGCGCGTCGGGGGCGAAGATCTGCAGCAGCCACGGCGCCTGCGCGGCGACATGGAAGGTATTCAGCGCCTGCAGCGGCGCATTCGCGGTCAGCGACCAGGCGTTGCTCATAGCGCGGCGACCGCGCCGCGGCTGGGCGCTTCGCGGCGCCGGCGCATCGCCTCGACGCATTCGCCGATCAGCTCCGGGCCGCGGAACACCAGCCCGCTGTAGCACTGCACCAGCGCCGCGCCGGCGGCCATCTTCGCCACCGCATCGGCACCGGACAGGATGCCGCCGACCCCGATCAGCGGGATCGCCTCGGGCAGGCGCGCGCGCAGCCGGCGCAGCACCAGCGTGGACTGGCCCAGCAGCGGCGCGCCGGACAGGCCGCCGGCTTCGGCGCCCAGCGCGTTGCGCTCCAGGCCGGGACGGGCGACGGTGGTGTTGGTGGCGATGACGCCGTCCACTTGCAGGTCCGACAGCACCCGCGCTGCTGCGTCGATATCGCTGTCGCTCAGATCCGGCGCGACCTTGACCAGCATCGGCACGCGCTTGCCGTGGCGCGCGGCCAGCGCTTCCTGCGCCTCGCGCAGCTGCGACACCAGCTGCCGCAGCGCCTGTTCCTCCTGCAGCTCGCGCAGGCCGGCGGTGTTCGGCGAGGAGATGTTGACGGTCACGTAGTCGGCCAGCGGGTAGACCTTTTCCAGGCAATGCAGGTAATCCGACGCGGCGTCCTCGTTCGGGGTGTCCTTGTTCTTGCCGATGTTGATGCCGAGCAGGCCATGGCGGCGGCGCGCGCGTTCGACGTTGCGCACCAGCGCGTCCACGCCGAGGTTGTTGAAGCCCATGCGGTTGATCACCGCCTGCTCGCGTGGCAGCCGGAACATGCGCGGCTTCGGATTGCCCTGCTGCGGGCGCGGGGTGATGGTGCCGATCTCGACGAAGCCGAAGCCCAGCGCCAGCAGCGCGTCGATGTGCTCGCCGTTCTTGTCCAGGCCCGCGGCCAGCCCGACCGGATTGGGAAACTCCAGGCCGAACGCGCGCGTGGGCATCGGCGCGATCGCCCTGGCCAGCAGCGGATTGGTGCCGGTGCGGTAGGCCATCTCGATCGCGCGCAGGCCCAGCGCGTGGGCGCGCTCGGCGTCGAAGGCGAACAGGAACGGGCGGGCGAGGGAATACATGGGCACAGCTCAGTTCAACGTGCCGGCGAAGGCACGGGTACGGTAGTGGACATCGACCAGGCCATCCACCTGGTGGCGATCGAACAGCACGCGCAGCGCGGCCAGCATCGGCGCGTGGCGCGGATGCCCGGCCAGCGGCGCATAGGAGGAGGACAGCAGGCGCCCGCGCAGGCCGTCGTAATCCAGCTTCTGCACGTTCGGGAACTGGGCGGTGCCGCGCAGCCCGGCGCCGAACCAGCGCTGCATCGTCGCATCGTCGTGGTAGCGCTCGGCCACCGTGCTGTAGTCGGTGCCGTAGTCGAGCAGCAACTGCTCGTAGTCCTGCAGGAACGGCGTGCCGTCGAGCAGGCGCGAGTTCCAGTACACCAGCGCCAGTCCGCCGGGGCGCAGCACGCGCGCCCATTCGCGGCGTACCGCTTCCAGATCGAACCAGTGGAAGGCCTGCGCGGCGCTGATCAGGTCGACGCTGGCGGCGGGCAGGGTGGTGGCCTCGGCGCTGCCGTCGACCGCGGCGAAGCCGGGGAGGTCGCGCAGCAGGGTCTCGGCGGCGGCGCGCATCGCCGCGTTCGGCTCCACCGCCAGCGTCGGATGCCCGGCCAGCAGGAACATGCGGGTGGAAATGCCGGTGCCGGCGCCGATGTCGGCGACCTGCGCATCGCGTGCCACGGCGAGTTCCCCGTGCACCCAGTCCAGCAGCGCGGGCGGATAGTCGGGGCGGTAGCGGATGTAGTCGGCGACGCGGTCGCTGAAGCGTTCGCGCGGAGCGGAGGCGTCCATCGGCTCAGGCCTGGGTGCTGGCGAACCAGGCCAGCCCGCCGAAGAACAGCACGAACGCCAGCACCGACAGGATCGCGACGATCACCGCGGCCCAGCCCAGGATCAGCCCGCCGACCGCCAGTCCGTCGCCTTGGAAGCGTTGCGGCTGGCGGCGGATCTCGGCGCGCGCCAGGTGCCCGGTGATGATCGCGCCGAGGCTGCCGAGCACCGGCATCAGGGTCCAGCCGAGGATGCCGGCGACCAGGCTGACCACGGCGAGGGAATTGGTTTCGCGTACGGCACTCATGTGCAGATCCTCGTGAAGGGGGCAGCGGGTTCGCTCGCATGCACGGTGCCCGAATTATCCCAGAAGCGCGCCTGCCGTGCGCCGTTCATCGGCGCGTGCGGCCGTGGCGCAACGCATACGCCCACTCCGGTTGGCCATTGCGTTCGGCCTGCAGCGCGGCGCTGGCGTGGTCGTAGTCGACCGCCAGCAGTTGCGCGTCCCAGTGGCCCTGCGCGCATTGCAGGATCGCGTAGCGCGCCTGCGGCGTGCCGGTTTCCACCCGGTACGGCTGCGGATGCGCCTCGGCGTAGGCGGGCAGGCCGACGCTGCCCGGATTGCACAGCAGCCGCCCGTCGTCCAGGCGCAGCGTGCGCGGCACATGGCTGTGCCCGCACAGCACCAGCGGCGCCGGCGGCGTATCGCCGAGCCGTTCGCGCACGCGTTGCGCGCTGGCAGGCAGCAGGTGCGGTGCGGCCAGGTCGTCCAGCAGCCAGCACAGGTCGTCGTGCGGGGTGCCGTGGCACAGCAGCGCCTGCGGCAGGGACAGGGTCGGCGGCAGTTCGTCCAGCCAGCGCCGCTGCGCCGGCGTCAGCTGCGCATGCGCGTAGGCATCGCTGGCGCCCATCGCCGCGGGCGCCAGCTCGCATAGCTGGCGCTCGTGGTTGCCGCGGACCGTGGGCAGCGCCAGCGGCATGAGCCGCGCGGCGGTCTCGCGCGGCCACAGCGGACCGGAGACGATATCGCCGAGGTTGACGATCCGCTCCACGCCGCGCCGCCCGATATCCGCAAGCACCGCCTCCAGCGCGGGCAGGTTGCCGTGGATGTCGGACAGGGCGGCGATGCGCATCGCTTACAGGTCGAACTTGATGCCCTGCGCCAGCGGCAGCGAGTCGGAGTAGTTGATCGTGTTGGTCTGCCGGCGCATGTACACCTTCCACGCGTCCGAGCCGGATTCGCGGCCGCCGCCGGTGTCCTTCTCGCCGCCGAACGCGCCGCCGATCTCCGCACCGGAGGTGCCGATGTTGACGTTGGCGATGCCGCAGTCGCTGCCGGCCGCCGACAGGAACTTCTCCGCCGCCTTCAGGTTCTGGGTGAAGATCGACGAGGACAGGCCCTGCGGCACGCCGTTCTGCATGTCGATGGCCTCGTCCAGGCTGCTGTACTTCATCACGTACAGGATCGGCGCGAAGGTCTCGTGCTGCACCACGTCGTCGCCGTTGTGCAGGCCGGTGACGATCGCCGGCAGCACGAAGTTGCCGGGGCGGTCCAGCGCGGTGCCGCCGGTCTCGACGGTGCCGCCGGCGGCCTTGGCCTTGGCGATCGAGGCCAGGAACTGCTCGACCGCGCCGCGGCTGTTCAGCGGCCCCATCAGGTTGGCCGGGTCGGTGGGGTCGCCGATCTTGCCTTCGACCTGCTTGTAGGCCTTGAGCAGCGTCGCCAGCACGGTGTCGTAGATGGAGTCGTGCACGATCAGCCGGCGGGTGGTGGTGCAGCGCTGGCCGGCGGTGCCGACCGCGCCGAACACGATGCCGGGGATCGCCAGCTTCAGGTCGGCGCTCTCGTCGAGGATGATCGCGTTGTTGCCGCCCAGCTCCAGCAGGCAGCGGCCCAGGCGCCGCGCGCACTTCTCGGCGACGTTGCGCCCGACCTGGGTCGAGCCGGTGAAGCTGATCAGCGCGATGCGCTTGTCTTCGACCAGGGTTTCGGCCAGTTCGGTGCCGGCGTCGTTGATCAGGAAGAAGATGTCCGGGAAGCCGGCATCGCGCAGCGCGTCGTTGCAGATCTTCATCGATGCGATCGCGGTCAGCGGGGTCTTGTTGGACGGCTTCCACAGGCAGATGTCGCCGCAGATCGCGGCCAGGAAGGCGTTCCACGCCCACACCGCGACCGGGAAGTTGAACGCGCTGATGATGCCGACCAGGCCCAGCGGCTGATACTGCTCGTACATGCGGTGGCCGGGGCGCTCGGAGTGCAGCGTGTAGCCGTACAGCATGCGGCTCTGGCCGACCGCGAAATCGGCGATGTCGATCATCTCCTGCACTTCGCCGTCGCCTTCGGGCTTGCTCTTGCCCATTTCCAGCGCGACCAGCGACCCCAGCGCGTCCTTGTGCTTGCGCAGCGCCTCGCCGCACAGCCGCACCGCCTCGCCGCGGCGCGGCGCCGGCGTGGTGCGCCACAGCTTGAACGCGGCCTGCGCGCGGGCGACCACGGTCTCGTAGTCCTGCGCGGTGGTCGCCTGCACTTCGGCGATGATCTCGTTGCTGGACGGGTTCAGCGGCTGCAGTACGCCGGCGCCGGTGGCCGTGGACCACTCGCCGTTGCCGAGATAGGTGCCGGAATTGGACGCGGTCAGGCCGAGCGCCTTGAGCAGGTCAGCGGACATGGAATCTCCTGGGTTCGTTGCGACAGGGAAGGCGACCGCAGGCGGGGGACGCGGGACGCGATTAGCCCGCAATTTTAGCAGACCGGGCGGGCCAGGCCGCATCCGCCGCGCGCCGCGGCGGGCTTGGCAAGCGCGGCGATCGTGCGACAATGCGCCGGCCAAGGCCCCGTAGCTCAGCTGGATAGAGCGGTCCCCTCCTAAGGGACAGGTCGTGCGTTCGAATCGCGCCGGGGTCACCACCGCAAGTTGGTTTGCGCGCTCGGCGCGGTCGCTGCCGTCGCGCGCTGGTGACGTGGGCAAGGACGCGTCCCGGGTTCCGGCTTGCGCCGCGTTGCGCATGTCGATGCGCCGCAGTCGCGCGTGCAGGAAGCCGGATCGCCCGCCGTGGCCTCACGCCATCGGGCCGCTACGCGCCCGGCCCGCATAACGCCGTTTACACCTTGCGCCGACGCTGCCTGAGCACCGCGGTGCGTAGGCTGCAACCGTCCGCTGATGCTGGAAAGGACGGCATCGCAACGTCGCGATGCGGATCCGCTCCGGCAACCTGGGACGCACGGCGACTGGCCTGTCCAGTTGCAGTCTCCACCCAGGCATGGCTGCAGGACAGCGCCAGCGATGTATCCATCGCATGGCGTATGCACCACCTGGTTGCCATTGGCCGGTTGCCCAACGCAGGGCGATGCCGGTGTCCTGGATTGCGGGCTTCATCTCATCCGGCCAGCCACGGCGGCCGCTCCCGACAACCCCATGCGAATGCACAGCAGGAGTCACTCAATGAGCAGAACGTTGAAATTTGTATTGATCGGTTCGCTCCTGGCGGGCCTGGCCGCTTGCCAGCGCGATGGCGACAAGCCGGCCCAGGACCAGAACCCGACGTCGGCAACCCCCGCGACCGACGCCAGTCAGGCCGACAGCGCGACGGCACCGGCGAGTACCACCAGCGGCGACGCCGCCGCCGGCGCGCCCACCGGTAGCGACGGCACCCAGGGCACCCAGCCTCCGGCCGATCCGCAGCAGCCCACCAGCGATCCGCAGCAACAGCCGCCGGCGGATAACCAACAGCACTGATCCAACGCAGCGTTAACGGCGCATGGCGCGCGGACGATAGGTCCGCGCGTCTTTCCCAAAAGCTTAGTTTTGCTTTGCCTTGCTTAGTGCCTGCGAGCGCTGGCCGGAAGCAAATGAATCGCACCGAACCGCGCACTGAACACACCGCAACCGCACGCCGTTTTTGTCGCGCCGAACATGGGCCAGCACAAACGCTTGCCTACAGTGCGGCGCATGAATCCCGTATTCGCCGCGCTCGGCATGATGCTCCTGACAGTGGTCGCGCTGATCGCGTCGGAACTGTCCAAAATGGTGGACAAGATCGTGGCATGGATGCGCCATTCGGCGATGCCGCGCAAATCGGCGTGGCAGGCCGGCAGACCCCACCATCCGCTCCGGCCAAGGCGCCGGTGAGCGGGGCCTGCCGTGCTGCTGGCGAAGGATCTGTCGCGCCGGCGGCGGATAGTAACTTTTGCAACGGATCGGTCCGGGCGCGGTCCGCATGCCGCCGCGCAGCAGACAGCGCTTGACAGCACCCCGGCGCATGATGTCCTCTTGCGCCCATGCCCAACGTTCTCGCCCTCGTCACCAGCTTCGTGCCGCCCGCGCTTCGGTGCCGGGCCGCCTGCTGCGCGGGCATTACCACCGGTATTACCACCCACACCATTCGCCCGGTGCGGCCCGTCGTTTTCGCGTAACTGTCGAAACCCACGGCCCCGCACCCGGATCAGGATGCGGGGAACCCGTCGGCCTGATGCGAGCGGGGCCTCCACTCCGAGGTCTCCCATGCCGTCCCCCGCCGTCGCTTCCGCTCCCGCCGCAGACCCCGCGCTCGCCGCGCGCACCGTCGTCCACAAGTTCGGCGGCACCTCGGTGGCCGACGCCGAACGCTATCGCCATGTCGCGCAGTTGCTGCTGGCGCGCCCGGAAACCCTGCAGATCACCGTGGTCTCGGCGATGAAGGGGGTGACCGATGCGCTGATCGGGCTGGCCGAACTGGCCGCCAGCGAGAACAGCGACTGGCGCGAACGCTGGCACGAGACCCGCGCGCGGCACCGCGCCGCGGCGGTGTCGCTGCTCGGCGAGCATGCCGGCGTCACGGTGGAATGGCTGGATGCGCGCTTCGACCATCTCGCCGAGATCCTCGGCGCGCTGGCGGTGATCGGTGAACTGCCGCGCGAGGTGCTGGACCGGGTGCAGGGCCTGGGCGAGGTGTATTCGGCGCAATTGCTCGGCGAGCACCTGCGCGCGCTGGGCGAGGATTGCGCGGTGCTGGACGCGCGCGAGGTGCTGGTGGTGGATCGCGGCGAACTGGGCGTGGACGTGGATTGGGAGGCCAGCGCGGCGCGCCTGTCGACGTGGCGCGCGCAGCATCCGCAGCAGCGTGTCGTGGTCACCGGCTTCGTCGCCCGCGACCGCGCCGGCCGCATCACCACGCTGGGCCGCAACGGCAGCGACTACTCCGGCGCGATCTTCGCCGCCCTGTTCGATGCCGACGAACTGCATATCTGGACCGACGTGGACGGCGTGCTGTCGGCCGACCCGCGGGTGGTGCCCGAAGCGGTGCAGCTGGAAACGCTGAGCTACGACGAGGCCTGCGAGCTGGCCTATTTCGGCGCCAAGGTGGTGCATCCGCAGACCATGTCGCCGGCGATCGAGCGCGGCCTGCCGATCATCATCCGCAACACTTTCCAGCCCGAACATCCGGGCACCCGCATCACCGCCAGCAGCGCCAGCAGCGGCCCGATCAAGGGCCTGACGCTGAGTCCAGACCTGGCGGTGCTGAACCTGGAGGGCACCGGCCTGATCGGCGTGCCCGGCACCGCCGAGCGCGTGTTCGCCGCGCTGCGCAACGCGCGGGTGTCGGTGGTGATGATCTCGCAGGGCTCCTCGGAGCATTCGATCTGCTGCGTGGTGCGGCAGAACGAATGCGAGCGCGCGCGCGACGCGTTGCTGTCGGCGTTCGCGCACGAGCTGGTGGTCGGCCAGGTGCAGCGCGTGCAGCTGACCACCGGCATCAGCGTGCTGGCCGCGGTCGGCGACGGCATGGCCGGGCAGCCGGGCGTGGCTGCGCGCCTGTTCGAATCGCTGGGCCGCGCCCAGGTCAACATCCTGGCGATCGCGCAGGGCTCGTCGGAACGCAACATCTCGGTGGCGATCGACAGCGCGCACGCGACCAAGGCGCTGCGCGCCGCGCACGCCGGGTTCTGGCTGTCGCCACAGACCTTCTCGGTCGGGGTGATCGGCCCGGGCAACGTCGGCGCGGCGCTGCTCGACCAACTGCGCGTGGCACAGCCGCAGTTGCTGGCCAAGGCCAACCTCGACCTGCGCCTGCGCGCGATCGCCTCGCGCAGCGCGATGCGCCTGGAACCGCGCGCGATCGGCGGCGACTGGCGGCAGGCCTTCGCCAGCGGCCAGCAGCCCACCGACCTGGACGCGTTCACCGCGCACCTGCTGTCGGCGCACCTGCCGCATGCGGTCATCATCGATTGCAGCGGCAGCGCCAATGTCGCCGACCGCTACGCCGACTGGCTCGCCGCCGGCATCCATGTGGTCACCCCTAACAAGCAGGCCGGCGCCGGGCCGCTGGCGCGCTTCCATGCGATCCGTGCCGCCGCCGAGAGCAGCGGTGCGCGCTTCCGCTACGAGGCCACGGTCGGCGCCGGCCTGCCGGTGATCACCACGCTGCGCGATCTGGTCGACACCGGGGACGAAGTGACCGCGATCGAGGGCATCTTCTCCGGCACCCTGGCC
The DNA here is from genome assembly GCF_013410075.1 of Xanthomonas sp. JAI131. NCBI lineage: Bacteria > Pseudomonadati > Pseudomonadota > Gammaproteobacteria > Lysobacterales > Lysobacteraceae > Xanthomonas > Xanthomonas sp. JAI131. The sequence continues at coordinate 743,219 of NZ_JACCCN010000001.1, forward strand.
TGGCTGTTCAACAAGTACGACGGCAGCGTGCCGTTCTCGCAACTGGTTACCGATGCGCGCGGCATGGGCTATACCGAGCCGGATCCGCGCGACGACCTGTCCGGCACCGACGTGGCGCGCAAGCTGGTGATCCTGGCGCGCGAGGCCGGGCGCGAGCTGAGCCTGGAGGACGTGGCGGTGGAGAGCCTGGTGCCGGAGGCGCTGCGCCAGGCCAGCGTGGAGGATTTCATGGCGCGCCTGCACGAAGTGGACGCGGCGTTCGCGCAGCGCCTGCAGGCGGCCAGGGCGCGCGGCTGCGTGTTGCGCTACGTGGCGCAGCTGGCGCCGGACCGCGCGCCCAGCGTCGGCCTGGTGGAACTGCCGGCCGAGCATGCCTTCGCCAACCTGCGCCTGACCGACAACGTGGTGCAGTTCACCACTCGCCGCTATTGCGACAATCCGCTGGTGGTGCAGGGCCCCGGCGCCGGTCCGGAAGTCACCGCCGCGGGCGTGTTCGCCGACCTGCTGCGGGTGGCGGCGGGCGAGGGCGCGCGGCTGTGAGCCAGGCGCAGACCTCGCTGGCGCCGCACGCCGCCGCCCGCGCCTTGCCGCGCGAGGCGCGCGAGGCGCGCGCGTTCGCGCCGGCCTCGGTGGCCAACGTGGCGGTGGGCTTCGACCTGCTCGGCTATGCGGTGGAGGGCGTCGGCGACACGGTCACCGTGCGCTGCATCGACGCGCCGCTGGTGCGCGTCGCCGCGATCCGCGGCACCACGGTGGCGTTGCCGCTGGAGGCCGCGCGCAACACCGCCGGCGCGGCGCTGATCGCGCTGCGCGAGGCACTGGCGCTGCCGTTCGGTTTCGAACTGGAGATCGACAAGGGCATTCCGCTCAGCTCCGGCATGGGCGGTTCGGCGGCGTCGTGCGTGGCGGCGCTGGTGGCCGCCAATGCGTTGCTGGACGCGCCGTTGTCGCGCGAGCAGCTTTATCCGTATTCGCTGGAGGGCGAGGCGGTGGCCAGCGGCAGCCGCCACGGCGACAACCTCGGCCCGATGTTCCTGGGCGGGCTGGTGCTGTCCACGCTGCAGCGGATGGTGCCGGTGCCGGTGCCGGCGGCCTGGCACAGCCTGCTGGTGCACCCGGACGCGGTGCTGGAGACGCGCCGCGCGCGCGAGGCGCTGGCCGGTGACTACCGGCTCGGCGAGTTCGTGGCGCAGAGTTCCAATCTGGCGCTGGTGCTGGCGGGCTGCCACGCCGGCGACGAGGCGCTGGTGCGCGCGGGCCTGCGCGACGTGCTGATCGAGCCACGGCGTGCGCCGTTGATCGTCGGCTTCGATGCGGCCAAGCAGGCCGCGCTGGCGGCGGACGCGATGGGCGCGAGCATTTCCGGCGCCGGCCCCAGCGTGTTCGCCTGGTTCGCGACGCGCGCGGCGGCGGAGGCGGCTGCGCCGGCGGTGCAGGCGGCATTCGCGGCGGCCGGCTTCGACAGCCAGCATTGGGTATCGCCGCTGCAGTGTCCGGGCGCCCGATTGCTGTAGCGGCGCGTAGCCGAGCTGTTGCTGTTGCTGTTGCTGTACCGGGTTCCCTTCCGCAGCGGCGGCCATGGCGGGGAAAAACCCCGAAGGGGCGGCGCACATGGATGTGCGCCGTTCGCGGCAGGGGCAGGATGCCCCTTCCGCGAATCCCCGTCATGGACGCGGACCCGGAGCGCGCAGCGCGGAGGGCGCTCGGCAGGGCGCGCTTTCTTTTGGTTACTTTTCTTTGCGCGAGCAAAGAAAAGTGACTCGCCGCAAGGCGAAAGCCTTTGCCTTTGCCTTTGCTTTTGCTTTGGTTTGAAGATTCAAAGCAAGAGCAAGAGCAGGAGCAGGAGCAGGAGCAAAGCTTCCGCTGGCGCGGGTCACTTTTCTTTGCTTGTGCAAAGAAAAGTAACCAAAAGAAAGCACACCCGGGCGGCGCGCCCGCGCTACGCGCGGGTCCGCAAGCAGGATGGGAATTTTCGGAAGGCACATCCATGTGCCTGCCGAAAACGACGCGCATCCTGCGCGTCGCCCCCTGCGGGGGTTGTGCCCATCCTGCTTGCCGCGCCTCACGGGAGATCGAAAAACAAAAAAAGCCACAGCCGAAGCAAGGGTAGAGCAACAATCAAGAGCAGCAACAAGAGCAGCAACCAAGCAGTGCCACAGTCACGGATGACAGCGCGATCGAACTCCCCCTGTTGATGGAACCACCATGAACTTCATTTCCACCCGTAATGCCGCGCCCGCCGCCAGCCTCAGCCAGGCCATCGCCGCCGGCCTGGCGCCCGATGGCGGGTTGTACGTGCCCGAGCGCATGCCGCCGGTGCGCGAGCTGCAGGCCGGCGCCAGCCTGGCCGAGACCGCGGCGACCCTGCTGGCCCCGTTCTTCGACGGCGACGCGCTTGCCGCCGAGCTGCCGGCGATCTGCGCCGAAGCCTTCGATTTCGATGCGCTGCTGCAGCCGCTGGCCACGCCCGGCGACCATGCGCTGGAGCTGTTCCATGGGCCGACCGCCGCGTTCAAGGACTTCGGCGCGCGCTTCCTCGCCGCCTGCCTGGCCCGGCTGCGCCGCGATGCCGCCACGCCGCTGACCATCCTCGTCGCCACCTCCGGCGACACCGGTGCGGCAGTGGCCGCCGCCTTCCATCGCCAGCCTGGCCTGCGCGTGGTGGTGCTGTATCCGGACGGGCGCGTGTCGCCGCGGCAGGCGCACCAGCTGGGTTGCTTCGGCGACAACATCCAGGCGCTGCGCGTGGCCGGCTCGTTCGACGACTGCCAGGCGCTGGTCAAGCAGGCCTTGAACGATGTCGAACTGCAGGCGCAGGCGCCGCTCAGTTCGGCCAACAGCATCAGCCTGGGCCGCTTGCTGCCGCAGATGAGCTATTACGCGCATAGCGCGCTGGTGCATTACGCCGGGCGCGCGCAGCCGCTGAACCTGGTGGTGCCGACCGGCAACCTCGGCAATGCGCTGGCTGCGATCCTGGCGCGCGGACTGGGCGTGCCGCTAGGGCGCATCGTGCTGGCGACCAACGCCAACCACGTGCTGCCGGACTACTTTGCCGGCGCCGACTACGCGCCGCAGCCCAGCGTGGCCACCGTGGCCAATGCCATGGACGTCGGCGCGCCGAGCAATTTCGAGCGCCTGCGCTGGCTGTATCGCGGCGACGATGCCGCGCTGCGCGCGCAGTTCCAGTCCTATTCGGTGGACGACGCGCAGATCCGCCAGCTGATCGGCGAGCGCTTCCGCCGCTACGGCGAGGTGCATTGCCCGCATACCGCGACGGCGTTGCACGTGTTGCAGCAGATCCGCGCCGAGGGCGCGGAGGCCGATGCCGGCGATTGGGCGGTGGCGGCGACCGCGCATCCGGCCAAGTTCGAGGCGGTGGTCGAGCCGCTGATCGGTCAGCCGGTGCCGGTGCCGCCGGCGTTGGCGGCCTTGTTGCAGCGACCGGCGCACGCCGAGCCGATCGCGCCGGACTACACGGCGCTGCGCGCGCGCCTGTTGGCCGGCTGAGATCTGCCGCCGCCTGACCCGGCGGCGGCACCGCTGTCCGGGCCGCCGCGCCGCCGCCTGCGTCCCGCGCGCACCGTGGCGCGCGGTCCGGGGCGCAGCTCAGTCCTGATCCTGCGGCTGCAGCCGCAACCAGGCGGCCTGCACCACGCTGCGCACCTGCAGCCAGTCCAGGCGCGAGCGGGGATGGTCGCGCAGGAACACGTCGCGCAGCTGCGGGGCGACGTCCTCGAAGCGCTGGCCGTGGTACTTCAAGTAGGCGTCGTAGGCCAGTTTCAGCGCCGGCTCGTAGTCGGCGAACGCATGCCCGGGCTGATGGAACGGAGCCTGGGCGAAGTGCGCCTTCCAGAAGTCCAGTTCTCTTTCGCGATCCAGCATCACGCAGGCGCGGGGGTCTTGCGGCACATCGATGGCGACGAACATGGTTGCCCTCCCGTTGGTTCCCCCCTCCGGCACCGCGGCGCCGCCGCAGGTGTATCGCGGCGCAAGTCTATGCCCGCGCGCGTGGCAAGGCATGGCTCGGGTCTGAAGCATTCATGGAGATGTCGCCGGGCGGCGTTCGCGCCGATCCGGAGGCGTCGGCTCGCTCGGGTTGTCCAGCCAGGCGCAATCTGCGTCGGGAGCCCAAAGCGTTCGCGGGCGGGCACGGCGGGTTGTCCACAGCGGATGTGGAGCGTTGCCCTGGAAACCTGTGGATAAGTCGGTGCGGCCCCGGTGGTGCAAGGTGTAGACAGGGGCTGGCGAAAAAATCGCCGCCGTCGTCCTGCTCAGTCCTCGTCGGACGCCAGCCGGTGCAAGGCGGCGAAGTCGCGGATCTCGACCACGTGCAGCTGCGGCAGCGCGATCAGGCCTTGCTGGCGCAGCTTGGTGAAGGTGCGGCTCACCGTTTCCATGGTCAGGCCCAGATGATCGGCGATGTCGCCGCGGCCCATCGGCAGGGTCACCTTGTTGCCCGAGTCGCCCTGGCGCGCCGCGCGTGCGGCCAGTTTGAGCAGGAAGTCGGCCAGCTTCTCGGACGGCTGCAGCCGCGCCAGTGCCAGCGCCGCGTCCTGCGCGGCGTCCAGTTCCAGGCAGGCGCGTTGCAGCAGCTTGCGTTCCAGCTGCGGGAACTGGCTGCGCAGCTGCTGCATCTGCGCCACCGGGACCCGGCACACGCGGCTGTCGGCGATGGCTTCGATGTCGTGGCGGTGCTTGGCCGATTCGCTGAGCCCGACGTAGTCGCCCGGCAACACGAAGCCGGCGACCTGGCGGCGGCCGTCGGCCAGCGTGCGCACCAGACGCAGGGCGCCGGCGGTGACGGTATAGACCGCCTGCCGCGCTTCGCCGGTGCGGGCCACGGTGGCGCCGGCGGCGTAGGCGTGCGAGGTGGTCGCCCGTTCCAGCGCCTGCACCTCGTCGCAGGCCAGCGCCGAACAGATCGCCAGGTGCCGCACCGCGCAATGCAGGCATTCGTGCGCGCGCGGATCCCGTGCCGCGGCGGGCTCGGCATAGGGCAGGGCGAATCCGGAAGGAGGCCTGGTCATGGGCGTGGCAGCGGCGTCGGCACCGGGGAATGATACGACGATGCGGCCGCCAGCAGTCGGTGCGGCTAGAATTGGCGTCCGCTCGCCCCCGAATCGCAGGAGTTTTGCACGTGATCAAGCCCCGTACGCCGCCCGGCATCATGGAATTGCTGCCGCGCGAGCAGATCGCGTTCCAGCGCATGCTGGACGTCATCCGCCGCAACTACGAGCGGTTCGGGTTCCTGCCGGTGGAGACCCCGGTGTTCGAACTGTCCGACGTGCTGCTGACCAAGTCCGGCGGGGAGACCGAGCGCCAGGTGTACTTCGTGCAGTCCACCGGCGCGCTGGCCAACGCTGCGGCCGACGCCGGCGGCGAGGGCGGCTTGCCGGAGCTGGCGCTGCGCTTCGACCTGACCGTGCCGCTGGCGCGCTACGTGGCCGAGCACGAACACGAGCTGAGCTTCCCGTTCCGCCGCTACCAGATGCAGCGCGTGTACCGCGGCGAGCGCGCCCAGCGCGGCCGTTTCCGCGAGTTCTACCAGTGCGACATCGACGTGATCGGCAAGGATGCGCTGAGCATCCGCTACGACGCCGAAGTGCTGGCGGTGATCCACGCGGTGTTCGCCGAACTGGGCATCGGCGCGTTCGCGGTGCAGTTGAACAACCGCAAGCTGATGCGCGGCTTCTTCGAGAGCCTGGGCGTGGCCGAGGGCGAGCGCCAGCTGGCGGTGCTGCGCGAGGTCGACAAGCTGGACAAGCGCGGCGCCGACTACGTGCGCGAGACGCTGGCCGGCGAAGGCTTCGCGATCCCGGCCGAGCAGGTCGAGCAGATCCTGGCCTTCGTCGCGGTGCGCTCCAGCGGCCACGACGACGCGCTGGCGCGGCTGGATGCGCTGGCTGCGGCCGCCGAGTCGAGCGCGACGCTGCGCGAGGGCGTGGCCGAGCTGCGCGAGGTGCTGGCCCTGGTCAAGGCGCTGGGCGTGCCGGAGACCGCGTACTGCCTGAACTTCTCCATCGCCCGCGGCCTGGACTACTACACCGGCACCGTCTACGAGACCCTGCTGACCGACTACCCGCAGATCGGCTCGATCTGCTCGGGCGGGCGCTACGAGGACCTGGCCAGCCACTACAGCAAGTCCAGGCTGCCGGGCGTGGGCATCTCCATCGGCCTGACCCGCCTGTTCTGGCAGCTGCGCGAGGCCGGGCTGATCGACGGCATCGCCTCCAGCAGCGTGCAGGCGATGGTGGCGCTGATGGACGAGGCCAAGCTGGACGACGCGCTGGACATCGCTCGTCGCCTGCGCGTCGGCGGCATCAATACCGAAGTGCAGATGGAGCCGAAGAAGGTCGGCAAGCAGTTCCAGTACGCCGCGCGCGCCGGCATCCGCTTCGTGGTGCTGGCCGGCGACGACGAACTGGCGCGCGGCGTGGTCGCGGTCAAGGACCTGGTGCGCGAGCAGCAGTTCGACGTCGCCCGCGACGAACTCGCCAGCACCCTGCTGGTCGAGCTGGAGCAGGCCAAGGTCATGCCCTGAGCGGGCCGGCAGGGCCGGGGATGGCGCAGCCTGGACGGGCGCGCCGCATGTCCCTTGTAGGAGCGACTTCAGTCGCGACGCGGATGACCAGAGCCTGCCGCCACTGAAGCCGCACACGCAACGGCGAGCGCAAGGCGCGTTCGCTGTTGCAACCAGGCGTTCCCGTGGCGGCGACCTAAGCGGTGCGTGCACCCTTGGCCGATGCGATCGCTGCGAGTGCCTGTCGCGGCTGAAGCCGCTCCTGCAGGGAGCGGTGTGCGTGCGTCGTAGGAGCGGCTTCAGCCGCGACAGATCGCATGGCGACCTCGCGCCCATCAGGGGCCGAACACAACAACCGCAGAACGCCCGCAAGCCGCGGCTTGACCCGGTCTGTCCAATCGCGCTAATGTACTAACACGCTATTACATTATTGCAATGAAACAACGACCCGCCACGCAACCCGATCGCGACAGCGACACCTCGTTCAAGGCGCTTTCGCGCGCCCTGGCCCACCTGAGCAAGCCGCAGGAGGTCGCCGCATTCCTGCAGGACCTGTGCACGCCGGCCGAGCTGGAGGCGATGTCCGATCGCTGGCGGGTGGTGCCGCTGCTGCTCAAGGGCGTGCCGTACCGCGAGATCCACGAGCTGACCCAGGTCAGCGTGACCACCATCGGCCGCGTCGCGCGGACCCTGGAATACGGCGCCGGCGGCTATGCCACGGCGCTGCGCCGGCAAGCGGCGCGCCCCTCCGATTCCCATTGAGATGTCCTGATGAGTGCTTCCCTGGCAGCGCCGGCGCGTGACCGGCTGCGTATCGCGATCCAGAAGAGCGGCCGCCTGGCCGAGCCGGCGCGGGCGGTGCTGGCCGCCTGCGGGCTGAGCTGGCGCGAAAGCCGCGACAAGTTGTTCTGCTACGGCGAGTCGCTGCCGGTGGACCTGTTGCTGGTGCGCGACGACGACATCCCCGGGCTGATCGCCGACGGCGTCTGCGATTTCGGCATCGTCGGCCGCAACGAGCTGGAAGAGCAGGCCGGCGAGCGCCGCCGCAACGGCCTGCCGGAGGCCTACCGCGCGTTGCGCGGGCTGAACTTCGGCCAGTGCAGGCTGATGCTGGCGGTGCCCGACAGCTGGGAGTGGACCGGTTCGGAACAACTGCAGGGCAAGCGCATCGCCACCAGCTATCCGGCGGTGCTGGCCGACTGGCTGGAAGCGCGCGGCCTCGACGCGCAGGTGGTGGAGCTGTCCGGCTCGGTGGAGATCGCGCCACGCCTGGGCACCGCCGACCTGATCTGCGATCTGGTCTCCAGCGGCGCGACCCTGGCCGCCAACCAGCTCAAGCCGGTGGAGACGTTGCTGGAAAGCGAGGCGGTGCTGGCCGGGCCGGTGCGCGAACCGGGCGACGCCCGTGCCGGGCTGGCGGCGATGCTGCTGCGCCGGCTCGACGGCGTGCTCAAGCTGCGCGACAGCAAGCTGCTGATGTTCCGCGCCTCGCGCGACCACGTCGCCGAACTGACCCGGTTGCTGCCTGATGCCGATCCGCTGGTGCAACTGCCCGGCGACGCCGACGGCCCGCTGCACTTGCAGACCATGTGCCACGGCGCGATCACCTGGCAGCGTATGGAGGAACTGGAGCGCGCCGGCGCGCAGGGGCTGATGGTGTTGACGGTGGAGCGTTCGCTGGCATGAACCGACTGGACTGGAATTCGCTCGACGCGCAGGCGCGCACGCAGGCTCTGACCCGGCCGGCGCAGACCGTCGCCGCGCAGACTCGCGCCGCGGTGGCGCAGCTGCTGGACGACGTACGCAGCCGCGGCGACGCCGCGCTGCGCGAGATCACCGCGCGTTTCGACGGCGTGGTGCTGCAGCATTTCGAGGTCGGCGCCGACGAGTTCGCCGCCGCCGAAGCGGCTGTACCTGCGGTGCTGCGCGAGGCGATGGCGCAGGCCGCGGCGCGGATCGAGACCTTCCACCGCGCCGGCATGACCCAGCCATATGCAGTGGAAACCGCACCGGGCGTGGTCTGCGAGCGGGTGGTGCGGCCGATCGGCCGGGTCGGCCTGTACGTGCCGGCCGGCAGCGCGCCGCTGCCGTCCACCGCGCTGATGCTGTGCGTGCCGGCGGCGCTGGCCGGCTGCCGTGAGGTGGTGCTGTGCACGCCGCCGCGCGCCGACGGCTCGGCCGATCCGGCGGTGCTGGTCGCCGCAAAACTGACCGGCGTGGACCGCGTGTTCAAGCTCGGCGGCGCGCAGGCGATCGCGGCGATGGGCTTCGGCACCGAGTCGGTGCCGTCCTGCGACAAGCTGTTCGGACCGGGCAACGGCTACGTCACCGAGGCCAAGCAGCAGGTGGCGCAGGCCGGTGCGGCGGCGATCGACATGCCGGCCGGCCCGTCCGAGGTGCTGGTGATCGCCGATGTCGGTGCCGATGCCGCGTTCGTCGCCGCCGACCTGCTGTCGCAGGCCGAGCACGGCCCGGATTCGCAGGTGCTGCTGCTGTCCGACAGCGCCGAGCTGATCGATGCGGTCGAGGACGAGATCGAGCGCCAGCTGGCGACGCTGCCGCGTGCGGCGATCGCGCGTCAGGCGCTGGCCGCGTCGCGGCTGATCCAGGTCGGCACGCTCGAGGATGCCTTCGCGATCAGCAACCGCTATGCGCCCGAGCACCTGATCCTGGCGCTGCGCGAGCCGCGCGGCTGGCTGGAGCGGGTCGAGGCGGCCGGCTCGGTGTTCCTCGGCGACTACACCCCGGAAGCGCTGGGCGACTATTGCAGCGGCACCAACCACGTGCTGCCGACCAACGGCGCGGCGCGCGCCTACAGCGGGGTCAGCGTCGCCAGTTTCCAGAACTTCGTCAGCGTGCAGAGCGCCAGCCGCGCCGGCATCGCCGCGATCGGCGCCTGCGCGGTGACCATGGCCCGCGCCGAGGGCCTGGACGCACATGCCAATGCGGTGGCGCTGCGCATGGAGAAGGCGGCATGAGCGCGCACAACGGAACGCAGATGCCGGGATCGATGCTGGCCTTGGTCCGCCACGACCTGCGCGACTTCGCCGGCTACTCCTCGGCGCGCAGCAGCGCGCTGCAGGGCGAGGTCTGGCTCAACGCCAACGAATCGGCCTGGGCCAACCCGGCCGACCGCGACGCCGGCAACCGCCGCTATCCGGATCCGCAGCCGCCAGCGTTGCGTGCGGCCTTGGCATCGCTGTACGCCTGCGCGCCGGAGCAGTTGCTGCTCGGCCGCGGCAGCGACGAGGCCATCGACCTGCTGCTGCGCGCGCTGTGCGAGCCGGGCCGCGACGCGATCGTGATCACGCCGCCGGTGTTCGGCATGTATGCGGTCTGCGCGCGCCTGCAGAACGCGCGCATCGTCGAAGTGCCGTTGCGCGAGGACGTGGCCGGACTGGTGACCGACGTCGATGCGGTGGTCGATGCAGCACTGAGCCAGATGGCCAAGCTGGTGTTCCTGTGCTCGCCGGGCAATCCCAGCGGTGCGGCGATCCCGCTGGCCGAGATCGAACGCGCCGCCGAGCGCCTGCACGGGCGCGCCTTGCTGGTGGTCGACGAGGCCTACGGCGAATTCTCCGATGTGCCGTCTGCGACCACGCTGCTGGCGCGTCACGCCAATCTGGCGGTGCTGCGCACATTGTCCAAGGCGCATGCGCTGGCTGCGGCGCGGATCGGCTGCGTGATCGCCGATCCGGCGCTGATCGCGGTGCTGCGCCGCTGCCAGGCGCCGTATCCGATTCCGGCGCCATGCACGCAGCTGGCGCTGGCTGCGCTACAGGCCGAGCCGTTGCGCCAGACCGCGGCACGCGTGGCCGAGATCCGCCGCGAGCGCGAGCGCATGTCCACCGCACTGGCCGCGCTGCCCGGCGTGCGCCGCGTGTATCCGTCGCAGGGCAACTTCCTGCTGCTGCGCTTCGACGATGCCGAGGCCGCGTTCGGCGCCTTGCTCGGCGCTGGCGTGGTGGTGCGCGACCAGCGCGCCGCGCCGACCCTGGGCGATGCGCTGCGCATCACCCTCGGTACCGCGGAGCAGAACCAGCGCGTGCTCGGCGCGCTGCAGGCGGGGAGGGCGGCGGCATGACCCCGATCCTGTTCGTCGACCGCGACGGCACCCTGATCGAGGAGCCGGCCGATTTCCAGATCGACGCCTACGAGAAGCTGCGCTTCGTGCAGGGCGTGATCCCGGCGATGTTGAAATTGCGCGATGCCGGCTACCAGTTCGTCATCGTCACCAACCAGGACGGCCTCGGCAGCGAGGCCTATCCGCAGGCCGCGTTCGAAGGTCCCAACGACCTGATGCTGCAGATCTTCGCCAGCCAGGGCATCGCCTTCCGCGAGGTGCTGGTCGACCGCAGCTGGCCGGCCGACAACGCGCCCACGCGCAAGCCCGGCATCGGCCTGATGCTGCCGTACCTGCAGGACCGCAGCATCGACTGGGCGCGTTCGGCGATGGTCGGCGACCGCCTCACCGACATCCAGTTCGCCGAGAACCTGCGCATCCGCGGTTTCCAGCTGAAGACCGAGCAATTCGGCGGCGACTGGGACTGGGCCGGCATCGCCCACGAACTGGCCGATGCGCCGCGCCGCGCCAGGGTGCAGCGCGACACCAAGGAAACCCGGATTGCGGTCGAGATCGACCTGGACCTGGCGCGCGACCCGCACTGCGCCACCGGCCTGCCGTTCTTCGACCACATGCTCGAGCAGATCGGCAAGCACGGCGGCTTCGCCCTGGACGTGCGCGCCGAGGGCGACCTGCATATCGACGAGCACCACACCATCGAGGACACCGGCCTGGCGCTGGGCCAGGCCTTGCGCCAGGCGCTGGGCGACAAGCGCGGCATCGGCCGCTACGGCTTCACCCTGCCGATGGACGAGACCCTGGCCAGCGCCGCGCTGGATTTCAGCGGCCGCCCGTACTTCGTGTTCGAAGGCGAGTTCAGGCGCGAGCGCGTCGGCGACATGCCGACCGAACTGGTGCCGCACTTCTTCCGTTCGCTGTGCGATGCCGCTGGCCTGAACCTGCACCTGCGCGTGCACGGCGACAACGACCACCACAAGGTCGAGGCCTGCTTCAAGGCGCTGGCGCGCGCCCTGCGCCAGGCCGTGCGCCGCGAGGGTGCGGCGCTGCCTTCGACCAAGGGCGTGCTGTGATGCGCGCAGGTGCTTCGAGGACGCTGCGATGACCGATGTCGCCCTGATCGATGCCGGCGGCGCCAACCTCGGCTCGGTGCGTTACGCGCTCGAACGCCTGGGCGTGGAAGCCAGGCTGGTGCGCGACGCCGCCGGGCTGCAGGGCGCCGACCGGGTGATCCTGCCCGGCGTCGGCGCCGCACCGCACGCGATGGCGCGGTTGCGCGAGCAAGGCCTGATCGAGCCGCTGCGCGCGCTCGAGGTGCCGCTGATCGGCATCTGCCTGGGCATGCAGCTGCTGTTCGAGCATTCCGAGGAAGGCGATGTCGATTGCCTGGGCCTGCTGACTGGCGTGGTCCGGCACATGCCGCCGGCGCTGGGCATCCGCGTCCCGCACATGGGCTGGAACCGGCTGCTGCCGATGCGTCCGTCGCCGCTGCTGCACGGCCTGCCGGACACCGCCACCGCCTATTTCGTGCATGGCTACGCCGCACCGGTCACCGCCGACACCGTGGCCGCCTGCGACCATGGCGGCCTGTTCACCGCGGTGGTGCAACGCGGCCGCCGCTGCGGCGCGCAGTTCCACCCCGAGCGCTCGGCGAGCACCGGCGCGCGCATCCTGCGCAACTTCCTCGAGACCGATTTCCCATGAGCTTCCTCGTCTATCCCGCGCTGGACATCCGCGACGGCCGCGTGGTGCGGCTGGTGCAGGGCGACTACGCCCGCGAAACCCACTACGGCGACGATCCGTTGCCGCGCGCGCAGGCTTTCGCCGACGCCGGCGCAGGCTGGATGCACCTGGTGGACCTGGACGCGGCGCGCGCCGGTGGCTACACCCTGGCGCCGCTGCTGAGCCAGATCCGCGCGCAGACCGGACTGCAGGTGCAGACCGGCGGCGGGGTGCGCTCGCGCGCCGACGTGCAACGCATCCTCGACGCCGGCGCCGCGCGCGTGGTGATCGGCTCGCTGGCGGTGCGCGACCGCGAGTCGGTGCTGGAATGGCTGGCCGAGTTCGGCGCCGAGCGCATCACCGTGGCGCTGGACACGCGGCAGGACGCGCAGGGCGTGTGGCGGTTGCCGGTGCTGGGCTGGACCGAGACCTCCTCGCTGACCCTGGAAGCGTTGGCGGTCGAGTACGCCGCGGCCGGGCTGAAACACCTGCTGTGCACGGACATCGCCCGCGACGGCATGCTGTCCGGGCCGAACCTGGAGCTGTACGCCTACCTGCGCCGGATCGCGCCGGGCGTGCACGTGCAGGCCTCCGGCGGTATCCGCGACGCCACCGACGTGCGCGCCGCGCGCGAGGTCGGCTGCGCCGGCGCGGTACTCGGCAAGTCGCTGCTGGAAGGGCGATTGCGCCTGGACGAGGCGCTGGCATGCTGAGCCGGCGCATCATCCCGTGCCTGGACGTGCGCGACGGCCGCGTGGTCAAGGGCGTCAAGTTCCGCGACCACATCGACATGGGCGATATCGTCGAACTGGCCTTGCGCTACCGCGACCAGGGCGCCGACGAGCTGGTGTTCTACGACATCGGCGCCAGCCCGGAAGGGCGCTCGGTCGACTACGCCTGGGTCGAGCGCGTGGCGCGGCTGATCGACATCCCGTTCTGCGTGGCCGGCGGCATCCGCGACGTCACCACCGCACGTGCGGTGCTGCATGCCGGCGCCGACAAGATCTCGATCAATTCGCCGGCGCTGGAACGCCCGGCGCTGATCGCCGAACTGGCCGAGGCGTTCGGCGTGCAATGCGTGGTGGTCGGCATCGATTCGATCCGCGAGGACGACGGTGAATGGCGCGTGCGCCGCTTCACCGGCGATCCCAGCAAGACCCAGGCGCTGCGCGTGCGCACCGTGGACTGGGTGGTGGAAGCGCAGCAACTCGGCGCCGGCGAGATCGTGCTCAATTGCATGGACAACGACGGCGTTCGCCGCGGCTACGACATCGCCCAGCTGTTCGAGGTGCGCTCGCTGTGCAAGGTGCCGCTGGTCGCCTCCGGCGGCGCCGGCGAACTGCAGCACTTCGCCGACGTATTCGAGCAGGCCGACGTGGACGGCGCCCTGGCCGCCAGCGTGTTCCACAGCGGCGCGATTCCGATTCCCGACCTCAAGCGCTTCCTGCGCCAACGACAGATCGAGGTGCGCGATGGCGCATGAGCACGAAGCCGCCGCCGCGACTGCGGATGCGGAACTGGACTGGAGCAAGGGCGATGGCCTGCTGCCGGTGGTGGTGCAGGACGCGGCCACGCTGCGCGTGCTGATGCTCGGCTACATGAATGCCGACGCGCTGGCGGCGACCCGCGCCAGCGGCAAGGTCACCTTCTACAGCCGCAGCAAGCAGCGCCTGTGGACCAAGGGCGAAAGCTCAGGCAACACCTTGGACCTGGTGTCGATCGAGACCGATTGCGACCGCGACACGTTGCTGGTGCTGGCGCATCCGCACGGCCCGACCTGCCACCTCGGCCGCACGAGCTGCTTCCCGCAGGCGCCGGGCCAGTTCCTGGGCGCGCTCGACCGCCTGGTCGCGCAACGCGAACGCGAGCGTCCGCCGGGCAGCTACACCACGCAATTGTTCGAGAAGGGCACGCGGCGCATCGCGCAGAAGGTCGGCGAGGAAGGCGTGGAGACCGCATTGGCCGGCGTGGCGCAGGACGATGAAGCGTTGCTCGGCGAATCGGCCGACCTGCTGTATCACCTGACCGTGCTGCTGCGCGCGCGCGGCCTGGCGCTGGCCGATGCGGTCGCGGTGCTGGAAGCCCGGCACAAGTAGGCTGGCGCGGCGGCAGCCAGCGCGTCGTGCCGCGACGGTGGCTGCCATCGCGGCCTGTTTCGATCGCCGGACTCCACGCACGTCGCCGCGCGCCGCAGTGCTCACCGGCCTGCCGACTGTCGCGGCATCCTCGCTGGCGCAGCTGGCGACGATCGGCGGCAGCATCTACCGGGAGCGCGACGGCCACGTGGGTCGCAGCATCGGCGAGCGCGGCATCGCCGGCGTGCAGGTGTCGACGGCGTGCACATCGTGCGGACCGATGCGCCGGGCCGCTATGGCCTCACGGTGGAGCAGGGTGCGCGGTGTTCGTGATCGAGTCCGACGGCTGCTCCGCCGGCCTGATGTCGCTTGACAACGACCATGGCCATCCATAAGCATCCGCATGCCGGCGATGCTGGGCGCGGAATGCCGCAGTGCCGGGATGCTTGGGCCACGCACAGCGCTTGCGCCGATCAACTCACATGCAATGGAGATGCAATGGCAGGTAAGCTGGATGCAACCGCCGCCGATCCGGGCGATGCGCTTCCTGAGCGGTACGCGGACCTCGGCCGGACACCGAAAGCGCGTATCCCATGCCTCCAATGGAACCGCCATGTTCCATGGAGCCGTGCCACCCGCGGGCTTGAGCGCCAGCCGAATGCGCTAGTCGGGGATCGGCAGGGGACCGTCGGGAGTCACGCGTGGTTGAACAGGCGGTTGGTGCGTCGGTGTTCCCGCAGGTCCCTGCACACCGAGATCACCGCTTCCGGCTGCAACCGGCGACCGTATCTGGGTTTCCTGATCATCGGCGACGCTATGACAACGCGTGGGCGATGCCGCGTGCCGTCGTGAGTTCCCAGGCGAGAGAGACCGGCGGCGCCCTCCAGCTGGCGCGCGTCATCAGGCGGCTCAAGGAGCAGGTGCTCCCCGGTGAGCTGGGCGCGGAGACCGTCGAACACCTCGTGCGCCGCTACTCGCGCGTGCGCCCGCCGGCGCTGGAGCTGGACGTGCAGAGCCGGTACGACGCGGGCTGGCCGCAGGCATTCGAGGACGAGCGAGGTCGGCTGCTGGAGGCATTGGTCGGCGAGGACGTGGTCGGCATCGAACATATCGGAAGCACGTCCATTGCCGGCCTGCCGAGCAAGAACATCCTGGACATCGCGGTGGCGACCGGCGCATCGCTTCCGGCAGAGCGCCAGTCGCGGATATTGGCCGGGCTCGGCTATCAGGCGTATGGCGAAAGTCCGATCGATGCGGGGTTCTCGTGGCATTGGCGCATCGGGCAGGACGGCGGCCGCTCGTTCGTCGTGCACACCTGCGCCGCCGACAATCCTCGATTCGCCGACATCCTGAATTTCCGCGACTTCCTGCGCGCCTTCCCGGAGGAGCGGCAGGGCTACCTGGACCTCAAGCAGGCGCTGGCGGCGGTGCCCGGTCAGACCTGGATGGAATACAGCGTGTTCAAGAAAGTCCTCGTCGTGCGGATCACCGCGCGCGCCAACGCGTGGCGCATGCGTAACTGACATGCCCGCAACCGCCGTCGCGACGCACGCTCTCCGCTTTCAGACGCAACCCGGTGCGGCATGAACGCGTCGCATAGTTTGATCGCCCTGCGTTGCCTGGTCCGGCGCGAGGTCGCGCACATGTTCCGCATGTGGGTGCAGACCTTGGTCCCGCCCCTGGCGATGATGGTTCTGTACTTCGCGATCTTCGGCAAGCTGATCGGAAGTCGCATCGGCACCTTCGACGGGTTCAGCTATGTGCAATTCATCGCTCCCGGCCTGGTGATGATGTGCATCATCACCAACAGCTACGCCAACGCTTCCAGCGCGTTCTATTTCATGCGCTTCAACCGCGCGATAGAAGAGCTGCTGGTATCGCCGATGCGCGATTGGACGATCCTGCTGGGCTATGTGACCTGTGCGGTGGTGCGCGGTTTCCTGGTCGGCGGCCTGGTGTTGCTGGTCGCGTTGTCGCTGACCTCGCCGCGCATCGCGCATCCCTCCATCGTCTTCCTGTCGGCACTGCTGGCCGCCACGATCTTTGCCCTGGTCGGCATCATCGTCGCCATATACGCGAAGAACTTCTACGACACCGGGCACGTGTCGACCTATGTCCTGACGCCGCTCTCCTATCTCGGCGGCGTGTTCTATCCGGTCGGCCTGCTGGGCGAACCCTGGCAGAGCATTTCGCGGCTCAATCCGCTCATGCACATGATCAGCGCGTTCCGTTATGGCGTGCTGGGCATGGACACGGCGGGCATCGGCACTTCGCTTGTGGTGATGCTGTTGTTCATTATAGGCTTGGCCGCCTTCGCGCTGACGCTGCTCGGCAGAGGCGTCGGCATCAGGTCCTGAGCATCGTGGGGAAGCGTGCGCGGGACGCAGCGGCGATGATCGGCCACCAGGATCAGGTATCTCGCGACATGAAGATCATCGATGCATCGCTCGCACCCGAGCGAGTGGAAGCCGCTCTGGAACAGCAGGTGTATCGGGACGACCGATGCGACGTGCGCGTGCGCGACCTCATCGAGGTGTTCCGACGCGCGGGCAAGCGCGTCTTCATCATCGGAGGCACGCCGAGGGATTGGCTCGCAGGCCTGCCGGCCAAGGACATCGATCTGGCGCTGGACTGCGGCCTGGACGAAGCGCACCGCCTGCTGTGCGACGCCTATCCCGGTACCGACGCCGCTGCGTTGCGCATGCGCAACGACCGTTTCGGCGTCCTGCGTTGGGGCGACGCCGCTTCGGGCGCGGTGGACATCAATATCCTGCGCAGTTGGAAGGACATCCAGAACGGCGACATGTGGAACACGCGTTTCGTCGCGCGCGCCGATCTGACCGAGGACGCGCTCATGCGCGACTTCTCGGTCAATGCGTTCTACTACGACTGCGCCGAGCGGGTCCTGCTCGATCCCCTGGGCTGCGGCGTCGGCGATCTGCGCGAAAAATCGCTCAGACTCATCGCCCATCCTCGCGTGCTGGAAGCCAGTTACCGGATGACCTTCCGCATCGCCCAATTCCTCAGCCGCGGCTACTCGGCCACCAGCAACGTGCTCGCCTATCTGGACAGTCACGCCGATCGCGACATCCAGGGCATGGGCACGCGCATCCGGCGATGGACTCCCGAGCATCTGCGTGTGGAGAGCGACCAGCAGGAGGCGTTCAAGCGCGCGCTCTATGCGCACGCCCGCCAGCCGGCCTCGATCGACACGCTGGATTCCTTCTTCGCCTGAGAGGCTCGCATGGATGCACCGATCGCCACCACGCCGGCGCCTTTCCGCCGCGTCTTTCAGGCCGGGATGCGCGACGGCGGTGGCCGACTGCTCAGCGGCACCGAAGTGCTGCACCTGGTACCGCATCGCGGGCGGCTGTTTTCTTCGCTGTCCTACACCCACAACCGGTATCTGCCGGGCGATCCGCCGGTCGGCGCGCAGATCGCCGTGCTGGACCGGGCGGACGGCGAGTGGCGGCAGGCCCACGAATACGATCGCGACTATTGGCGGGTGTTGCTGAAATCGGTGACGTTCACCGAGGACGGGCGCGGCCGCACGCTCGATGCCCCGGTCTCGCTGCTGCTCGCCGGTCCCTCGAACAGCCAGGGTGCGGTGTATGTCGATTGCTTCGACGACGAAGCCGAGACGTGGGCGCGCACGCGCCTGGGCGTCGGCTCCGGCCTGACCAGCACCCGCAGCTTCTTCGTCCATCGCGACACCGTGACCGGGCAGGAGCGCGTCTTTGCCGGGACGTTGCCGCTCGGCATTTTCAGCGGCAGCTACGACCGGGACGCGCCGGGCAAGATCCGCTGGGACGAACATGCCGAGTTGTCCGGCTATCGGCGCCGTCCGATGGCCTTCACCCAATGCGATGGCCACCTGTACGTCAGCATCCGGCCGCACCTGTATCGACGCATCGACGGCCCGGCGCCGCGATGGGAGAAGGTCCACACCATCGCGGACCCGCTGATCTTTCCCAGTTGCGGATACCGCGGACTCACCGCCGTTGCCCATCCCTCGGGATCGGGCCAGGTGCTGCTGGCGGCGCTGGAAGGGGACCGCTGCCGGATAGTGCGGATCGACCCGCGCGACGATTTCCGCGAGACCCTGGAACTGGACGTGCTCGACTTCCTGGGCATGCACTGGGGAAAACGCCCGGCGTTCGGCGTGGTGGCCTACGACGACTTCACGCCCGTGGTCGATCCCGGTACCGGACAGGCGCTGTTGCTGGCCGGCGTCGGCGCCAGTTACAGCACGCGGGTCGACATCCATCCGACGGATGAGTGGGTGCGGGATGCCTGGTATCTGATCCGCGATCCGGGAGGGCGGCGGCATACGCTCGGACGGATCGAAACGGCGGACCTGGAAGCGCCGGCAGCGCTTTTCGCCGCTCGCAGCTTCGCTGCGTCTCCCTTCGAACCAGGAACGCTGTACGTCGGCGGTTGCGATCCCAACAACCAACCCTGCCGCGAGACCGCGTGGGTGTTTTCGGCCCCGGTCGAAACGGTGCTCGCGCCGCGAACGCGGTGATGTCGATGCGCGGATATCCGGCGGGCGATGCCGTCGCTTGTCTACATTTCCGCTGCGTCTTCTGAATATACTCGGCAAATGCCCCCGGAGCATAAGGAAATGCACAATGATGCGTTGTGCATCTGACAGCCGTGTGTCTGCGGCCTGCGGGATTCTCTCAAGGACGAACGCGCATGACCTCGCACCTGTTGGCTTCCTGGACTGCTTCTCCGGACACGACCTCCTCGGAGCCGTATGCCGGGAGCCTCTGGGCCGAAGCCATGCCATCGCAGCGGCTCAACGACTATCTGGCCTTGCAGGGTTCGACCACCTTCTTTCTGGAGGCCGTCGCCGGATTGCCCGTAGAGGTTGAAGTCCTGGGTCAATGCATCGAGGCGCAAGCCGACGGCAGCGAGGTCCTGCGCCGTCGTTCCCGGCTGTACGTGCGCGACCCGGGCAACATCCTCCTGGTCGCCGAATCGTCGATCCAACTGGCCTGCATCGACGCGGAGCAGCGGCAAAGGCTTCTCGACGGCAGCGTGGGCATCGGCAAGCTGTTCGATCCGCACGACCGCGGTCTGCTCGAAAAGACCGACCTGGAAACCCTGCGCGTGCCGGCGCCGCGCAGTCTGCGGACGGAATCGACCTGGGCGATATCGCGACGCTACGCGATGCGGCTCAATGGCGCCCACTGCGTCGAAGTGAGCGAAATCCTCAACAACGAATCCCTGGAGCGCGCGCGATGAACGCAGCGGCCCTCGCTCCGTTCCGCGCGCAGGGCTGGCGCGACGCGCTTGCCGCTAGCGGCAGCGTGGTGCATCTCAATGGCGAAAGCGCGACGCTGAAACAGCTCCTGGACACAGGGCGCGAGCGATGGAAGGCCTACCGTATGCACAGGCGGGTCGCGCTGCTGGGAATCGGCGATCTCGGCATGCTGTCGCTGCAACTGGCGGCCATCGTCGACGGGCATCCGCTGCTGCTCTGCGCGGGCGACGCCACGCCACCGGCCCTGTGCGACGCGCATATCGGCGCGGCGGTCGGGAACGACGCAACGGCCTCGCCTCCGGAGATCGCGCCGCCGCCCATTGGGCATGTGCGATGGCCCGACGGGTTGGCGGTGCTGTCCTCGGGTACTGTGGGCACGCCGAAAGTGATCTGGCATGCGTACGACGATCTACTCGCGACCGGCGCCATGGTCCTGCGCCGGCTCGAACTCGGCGCGCACGACCAGGTGCTGATCACCGTTCCCCTGCACCATATGTACGGCCTCGGCGCGGCATTGATTCCGGCGTTGCTGGCCGGCGCGCAGATCCACTTGCTGGCCAGGGCCAATCTGCTCGGATTCAACGATGCGCTGCGGGCCGCACAGCCGACCTGGGTCTTTTCCACGCCGCACTTGTTGCGCATGCTGCTGCAGCGCAAGAGCGATGCGGTCGCCAGTTGCCGCGGCCTCGTGCTCGCCGGCGACGGCACGCCGCCCTTGCTGCACGCGCAGGCGCAACGGGTGTTCAACCGCGTCTTCGACCTCTACGGAAGTTCCGAGCTCGGCGTGGTGGCGATCTCCGAGCCCAACGCACCCAAGGCGCTGCGTCCGCTCGAAGGCGTGCGCGCATGCGTCGCGGACGTCGACGCCGGGCAAGGCACTCTCATCGTGAGCCATCCGCATGCCGCGACGCATATCGCCCACCAGGGAACGCTGTCGGCGTTGCCCGCCGAGTGGGACACGCGCGACATCGCGACCTTCGACGACAGCGGCGGTTTCGCGATACGCGGACGGGCCGATCTCAGCCTCAACCGCGCGGGCAAGCTGCTGATCCTGGCCGATCTCGAGGGCGCCATCATGGGCTGGCCGGATGTCGACCAGGCCGTGGCGATCGTGCTCGAAGACGAGACCACGGCCGGCAAGGCCATCGCCGCCGTGATCAAGCCCTCGACCTCGGCCTTGACCATCGACGCCCTCAAGCGCCACGCATCGATGACCCTGCCGGCCTTCGCCCGGCCGGACCACTACACGCTCGTGTCGGATCTGCCTTGCCTGGGTAGCGGAAAACCCGACAGGAAGACCATCATCAAGGAGTATCGCCATGGATAAGTCTCAGATCGTCGACATCTTGAAGCGCCTCATCGCCGAGGACCTGGATCTCAACGTGCGCTACGAGCAGATCCAGGACGGGGCTTCTTTCCTGGAAGACGGACTTGCGCTGGATTCCATCAGCATGGCCGAGTTCATCGACCATCTCGAGCGCCGCTTCCCGATCCGCATCCTGGACGAAGATCTGGATTCGGGCACGTTCAAGTCGCTCGACAGCGTGGCGGCGCTGGTGCTGAAGCGCCTGCCCGAGCACGCGGACGAGGCCAGCGCGTAATGAAGAACCTCACGATCGCGCTGGTCGGCGACGCGGGCGCGCCGCCGATCGAAGCGCCGCCGGACTATCGCAACGAAGCGCCGAACCGCGACGGCTTCGTGGTGGCGTGGCCGCCCCAGCGTTACTGGAAGTCGGCCGGCGACGCCGATCTGCTGTCCGAAAAGCCGCTGCATCTGTACTTCCATATTCCGTTCTGCCTGCAGCGCTGCCGCTACTGCTTCTTCAAGATCGAGATCCTGTCCGAGTCTTCGCACGCGGTCCGCGAGCGCTACGTCGACGCCTTGTGCCGCGAGATCGAGCTGGTCGCCGACGCGCACAGGCTGCGCGGACGGCGCGTGAAGTCGATCTATTTCGGCGGCGGCACGCCCAGCGTGATCCAGCCCGAGCAGCTGCGGCGGATCAAGCGCAAGATCGAGGAATGCTTCGTGCTGGACGCGCCGGAGTTCGTTTTCGAGATCGAGCCGATCACGCTGAACAACCGCATGATCGACGGTCTGGCGGACCTCGGCGTCAACCGGATCAGCTTCGGCATTCAGTCCTTCGACGACCGCGTCGTCGCCTTGACCGGCCGCCACGATACCGACGAAAAGAATTCGCGCGCGATCGAGCGCGCGCTGAGCACCGGCGCAGTGGTCAACGTGGATCTGCTGTCCGGGCTCGAAGGCGAAACGATGCAGAGCTGGCAGCACTCGATCAATCGTGCCGTCTCCCTCGGGGTGCATGCCGTCACCGTGTACAAGATGGAGCTGTACTCCAACGCGCACTACATGAACGACGTCCGGCAAGGCACGCTCTCGCTGCCCGGGCCGGATCAGGAGATGGCGTTCGCGCGCTGGGGGCTTTCGCGCCTGCGCGAGGCCGGCTACCTGCCGTCCACGTACTTCACCTTTACCCGCGAAGGGAAGTATCCGCAGCATCACATCATCAGCCGTTGGCGCGGCGAAGACATGTATGGCTTCGGCGCGTCGGCGTTCGGAACCGTCGGCGGCCGCAGCAGGCAGAACATCACCGAGATCGACGCATATCTGGAACGCGTCGAGAGCGGACTGATCCCGACCCAGCGGGTGCTGGAGATCAGCAGCGCCGACCATATGCTGCGCGACTTGGTGATGGGGCTGAAGACGACCTCGATCGATCTCGCCGACTACCAGAACAGGCACGGCGTGCACCTGGACATGATGCTCGCCGAGGATCTCGCGCACCTCCAGCGCCAAGGCCTGGTCACCCTCAAGGACCAGCGACTGCGCCTCACCGACGAGGGCGTCATCTACGGCGACTATTGCGGCCGTTATCTCGGCGCGGCGTTGAGGCGTCGGCTCACCGGCAACGCGAGGCCGCTCAAGGCCTGACCACGATGCTGATAACGCCGGATTTCGTTTTCATCCACATGCCCAAGACGGGCGGAACCTTCATCACCCAGATGCTGCGGCGCGTGTATGGCGCGCAGGCCGTGGAAACCGGGCGGAAACACGCCACCTGCGACGAGATCCCGGACGCCGACCGAGGCAAGCCCATCCTCTCGGTCATGCGCTCGCCCTTCGACCGCTACGTGTCCCAGTACCACTACGGCTGGTGGAAGACGCATCCGCAGGAATACTGCGATCCGGCGCTGATCCAGCGGGACTTTCCCGAGTATCCCCAGGTCGGTTTCGACGCGTTCGTCGCGATCGCCAATCGCTTCTTCGTCAACGTGCATCGTGGCGTGGCCAGCGGATACGACACTCCGAAGCTGCCGGCGGAGCGTGCGCTCGGATGGCATACGGAGCAGTTCATCCGCTTCTTCTGCAAGGACCCGAAGAGCGCATTCGCCGGCATCGACGAGCAAGACCTCGATCGGGGACACCTGCAGGCGTTCGAGTATCCGGTCGAGTTCCTGCGGACCGAGACGCTCAACGACGACCTCGCCGACTATCTCGAGCGCCATGGCGCGGATGCGTCGCTGTCGAAAGCCGTCCGCGAGCACGGCCGGGTCTTGCCGGACGAGGCCCACGAAGCGCGGGCGCGCCCGCACGCGCGCGACTACTTCGACGACAACCTGCGCGACTTCGTCGTGCGCAGGGAAGCCTTCCTGTTCAACCGCTTTCCGGAATACCGGATGGATGCAGCATGACCGAAACGACAGCCGGCGATCGCGTCGCCCTCATCAGCGGCGGCAATCGGGGCATCGGCCTCGCCGCATGCGAAGGCCTCGCCCAGCGCGGCCTGCATGTGT
This sequence comes from Xanthomonas sp. JAI131, assembly GCF_013410075.1. Classification (NCBI taxonomy): domain Bacteria; kingdom Pseudomonadati; phylum Pseudomonadota; class Gammaproteobacteria; order Lysobacterales; family Lysobacteraceae; genus Xanthomonas; species Xanthomonas sp. JAI131. The sequence goes on from NZ_JACCCN010000001.1 coordinate 766,699, forward strand.
ACATGGGCTGCCGGAATCTGGCCGACGGCGCGTTGGCGGTCGAGCGTCGCCAGCTGACCAACGTGACGCCGATCCAACTGGACGTCTGTTGCGAAGCGTCGATGGCGGCGGCGATCGACGTCGTCGCCCAAACCCACGGGCATATCGACCTGCTCGTCAACAACGCCGGTGTCTCCGTCGGCGTGCGCGACAAGCCCAGCACGGAAGCCCAGGCGCAGGCGCGGGCGACGTTCGACGTCAATTTCTTCGGCCCGTGGCGCCTGATCCAGCTCGTCCTGCCCCTGATGCGCGAGCGTGCGCAGGCGCAGATCATCAATGTGTCCAGCGGCCATGGCAGCTCCACCAAGATCGAAGGCAACAACCTGGCGTACCGAAGCTCGAAGTCGGCATTGAACGTGCTGACCCAGGCGCTGGCGATCGAGCTTGCCGACAGCGGCATCCGCGTCAACTGCATGACCCCGGGGTGGGTCAGGACCAAGCTCGGCGGCATCGCCGCGCCGCGTTCGCCGGAGGAGGGGGCCGAGACCATCCTGTGGCTGGCCGATGGCGGCGGCGAGACCGGAAAGTTCTACAAGGACAAGGCGATTTTTCCGTGGTGAAGGCGCCGAATCTCTTCGTCATCGGCGCGCCACGATGCGGCACCACGTCGCTGTTCGCCGCGCTGAAGCAGCATCCCGATGTCTACGCGTCCGTGCTGAAGGAACCGCATTTCTACGCCGCGGATCTGCCCGCTCAACCGCATACCGTGTCCGATCCTGCGGATTACCAACGGCTGTTCGCCGTTGCCGGCGATCAGCGCTATCGCGCCGAGGCCTCGGTCTGGTACTTCTACAGCCACGAGGCGCCGGCGTTGATCGCGAAGGCGCATCCCGATGCGCGCATCGTGCTGCTGTTGCGAAATCCGGCGGACATGCTGGTCAGCCTGTACGAACTGTATCTGCGCACGGGCAACGAAGGCGACGCGGACCCCGAGGCGGCGATCTTCCGCACCGGCGAGACGCGCTTTGCGACCACGTATTTCCCGTTCGGACTGCACTACCTCAACCTGCTGGACGTGACCGGGCCGCTGTCGCGCTGGCGCCAGTTCTTCCCGGAAGAGCGGTTGCGGTTGATGACGTTCGAGGAGATGTACGCGGCACCGGGCGCCGGTTTCCGCGACCTCTGCGGCTGGCTGGGGATCGACCGGGACGCTGCGGTGAGCTTCGACTCCCGGCAAGCGCGCGAGGCGGTGCGGACGATGGCGATGAAGCAACTGCGCGACCTGCCGGAGCATCTTCGCCGCAAAATGAATCCCGACGCTTCCCGGTTGCACGCCGGCAAGGGGGGAGTCGCGATCCCCGACGCGCTGCGCCTGCGCCTGCGCCAACGCGCCCGGGAGCTCAACGCCGGTTTTCCGGTGGCGGCGGGCAGGCCATGGCCTGACGCCTGGGGACATGCCTGACCGCTTCGGCCCGAAGCGCGTCAGTCGCCAGCAAAATCGCAGGTCGGCAGGGATTCGGGCCTGCTACGGTTGCGCGCGGCCGGGTTCGCCGGCCGCGCTGGGTGCCGGTGCGCACCGCATCGGGGGGGCGCGCCTTCGGCCCTTGGTGTGGCGAGCAGCGGATATGGACTGCGGGATGCGACACCGCGAGCGCCGCGGATTGATGCGATGGGTTTCTGGCTTGGCGAGCGGCGAGCGTTTGCCTTCCTGCGGCGGGATTGAAGTCCCTCCCACACTGCACCCGGTCCGCTGCTGCGCGCCTTTGTAGGAGCGGCTTCCGCCGCGACGCGCGACGAACGAGCCGGCGAACTGGCCGGCTTCACAAGCGCGCTGTCGCGGCCGAAGCCTCTCAATCAGTGCGTGGTGGCCGGCATCGACCCAATCGGCGAAGCCGCCGGCCAGTGGCGTGCGTCCCGCTCACCGGCGCGCCGGCTGACGCGGCCGCGTCGCCGCAGTGCCGTGAGGGATGGCTACAATCGCGACTTCTTACGCTTTCCCGGGTCCATGCCATGTCGCTGCGCGTCGTAATGCTCACCTGCCTGTTGACTGCCGCGCTTCCGGCGCTGGCGCAACCGGCGACGATCAGCGGCAGCGTCTACCAGGAGCGCGACGGCCACGCGGGCCGCGGCAACGGCGAGCGCGGCATCGCCGGCGTGCAGGTGTCCGACGGCGTGCGCATCGTGCGCACCGATGCGCAGGGCCGCTACAGCCTCGCGGTGGAGCCGGGGCGCACGGTGTTCGTGATCAAGCCCGACGGCTACGCCTTCGCCAGCGCCGGCAACGGCTTGCCGGACTACTGGCGGCACTATGCACCGGCGGGATCGCCCAAGCTCAAGTATCCGGGCATCGCGCCCACCAGCGGCGCCACCAGCGGCTGGGATTTCGCGCTGCGCGCGCAAGCGCCGGCGGCCAGCACCGAGGTGCTGGTGTTCACCGATACCCAGACCGCCTCGGCGACCGATGTCGGCTACTACGCGCGCGACATCGTCGCGCCGCTGGTGGGCAAGACCCACGCGCGCCTGGGCACCACCCTGGGCGACGTGGTCAGCGACAACCTGTCGCTGTATCCGGCGCTGAACGCCGAAACCGCCAAGCTCGGCGTGCCGTGGTTCCATGTGCCCGGCAACCACGATCTGAATTTCGATGCGGCCGACGATGCCGGCTCGCTGTCCAGCTGGCGCGCGATCTATGGCCCGGACACCTACGCGGTGGAGGAGGGCGGCGCCAGCTTCGTGTTCCTCGACGACGTGGTCTATCGGCCGAAGCAGCAGCCCGACTACATTGGCGGCCTGCGCGAGGACCAGTTCGCATTCCTGCAGGCCTACCTGGCGACGCTGCCCAAAGAGCGGCTGCTGGTGCTGGGCATGCACATCCCGCTGTTCGACGCCGCGCCGGGCAGGGAGACCTTCCGCCATGCCGACCGCGCGCGCCTGTTCGGCTTGCTGCAGGCGTTTCCGCACGTGCTGGTGCTCAGCGGCCATACCCACACCCAGCGCCACTATTACCACGGCGCCGACGACGGCTGGCACGGCGCGCAGCCCTTGCACGAATACAACGTCGGCGCGGCCTGCGGCGCGTACTGGTCCGGCGTCAAGGATGCCGACGGCATTCCCGCGACGACGATGGCCGACGGCACCCCGAACGGTTATGCGGTCCTGGACGTGAAGCGGGGCGGCGACTATGCGCTGGCCTATCACGCCGCGCGCGCGGCCGGCGATCCACAGCTGCAGTTGCACGCGCCCAGGTTGCTGCGCCGCAAGGCCTATCCGGACTTCGGGGTGTACGCGAACGTGTTCATGGGCGAGGACGACAGCCGCGTGGAATATCGCATCGACGAGGGCGCATGGAAGCCGATGGTCCGCGTGCAGCGGCCGGATCCGGACCTGCTCGCCGAGAACGCGCGCGACGATGCAGCCGAGGCGCTGCGCGGCTACGATCGCTCGCCGGAAGCCGTCCCGTCGCAGCATCTGTGGCGCGGCACCCTGCCGACCGACCTGGCCGCCGGCGCGCACCGCATCGAGGTGCGCGCCTTCGACCGCTGGCGCGGCGAGCAGCGCGCAACCACCGACTACCGCCTGCAGGACGCGACGCCCTGAGTGCGCGCCGCGGGTCGGCTCGTGGATCGACGGGTTCTAGCCGATGTCAAGAAGCGGCGTGCGACGAACGGTCCAGCTTCCTGCGTCGGGACTGAAGTCCCTCCCACAATGCGTCAGCGCCGCGCGGGTGCGCGCCGACGGCAGCCCAGCCCGCTGCTGCGCGCCTTTGTAGGAGCGGCTTCAGCCGCGACAAACGAGTCGGCAAGCTGGTCGGCCCCGCCAGCGAACTGTCGGGGCTGAAGCCCCTCCTACAGTGCACCCAACTGGCTTTCTGCGCTTTCTGCAGGAGAGGTTCCAATCAAGACGAGTACGGCAACGAGACGGATGACCTCGTCCGTCGTTGGGACTGAAGTCCTTCCCACACTGCGTCCAGCCCGCTGCTGCGCGCCGTTGTAGGAGCGGCTTCAGCCGCGACAAACGAGCCGGCAAACCGGTCGGCCCCGTCAGCGAACTGTCGGGGCTGAAGCCCCTCCTACAGTGCACCCGGCTGGCTTTCTGCGCTTTCTGCAGGAGAGGTTTCAATCAAGGCGAGTACGGCAACGAGACGGATGACCTCGTCCGTCGTTGGGATTGAAGTCCTTCCCACACTGCGTCCAGCCCGCTGCTGCGCGCCTTTGTAGGAGCGGCTTCAGCCGCGACGAACGAGCCGGCAAACCGGTCGGCCCCGCCAGCGAACTGTCGGGGCTGAAGCCCCTCCTACAGTGCACCCGGTTGGCTTGCCGCGAGTCCTTGTGGGAGCGACTTCAGTCGCGACGAGCGCGAGTGGCAACCCCTTCAGAGCTCGCGGATTTTTCGGCACCGCAGACCAAAAGACCAGTAAGTGGAGTTTCCGAATCCCGGAAACAAAAACGCCTCCGCGCGGGAGGCTGTCGAAAGCGGGTGATCCTGGCTGGCGAGCGAAGGCGAGCGGGCGGAAGGATCGGGAGCAGCTGGCTGGCGTGAGGCTGGCGGGCTTGCTGCGGGGCCAAGTCTAGCGAGTGCCACGATTCGACGATCAAACGCGACTCACTCGCATTTGTTCGCAAGGCGGCGTACGAGAGACATGCACTCGATGCCGCGCTGCGTACTTTGTCGGATCGTCTTGCGAGGCTGTCGTCGCGCGATACCCATGGTCGGTACGATCGCGGAGGGCGATGCCCATCGCCACATTGAAGCGCCTCTCCTCGCGGCGACCGAAGGAAGTGCCCGTGGGAAGAGATGGGTGGTGTGAGGGTGAGGGCGAAGCCGAAGCCGAAGCCACCTCGCCATCCCTTCGAATGCTGTCGCGCGCGCACCCAGCCCGCCATCTCGGCCTGGTCGTCGGCATTCGGATTTGAGAAGCCTTGTCCGGCTGGGTTATTGCCGGGCTTTGACGTCGGCCGCTGTGTCCGGCGCTGCTGTCGTCTCCGTCTCCGTCTCCGGTTTCGGTTTCGGTTTCGGTTCCGGTTCCGGTTCCGGTTCCGGATAGGGATAAGTCGGCGCCGCAACCGGCGGCAGCTGCGCACGCCAGCGCTGCAGCAGCGGCGCGATGCGCGCGCCGACATACAGCTGCGGATACGACGGCGCTTCGCCTTCGGCCTGTTCGCGCGCGGTGATCTCGGCCGTGGCCAGGCGATAGCTCTCGACGAAATCGGTGGTGCGCGCCAGCGCGTCGATCAGCCAGGCGCGGCCGAAATAGGTCGCGCTGGCGGTGTTGCCGCAGCCGAACGAGGGCCGGTCGCGGCGCGCGGCGGTGATGATCAGCGTGTCCGGACTCTTCAGCGCCGGCACGAAACCGCCCGAGTAGCACGCCGACAGCACGATCACCCGGTTGCGGATGCCGGCATCGTCGAGCAGTCCGCGCAATTCCTTGGGCGTGATGGTGTCGTAGTCGGCGTCCTCGCCGGGGCCGAACTGCACATACAGTTCGTGCTGCTCGGTGCCGTGGCTGGTCAGGAACAGCAGCAGCGCGTCCTCGCGCCGGTCCATCAGCTTGCCGATCCGCTGCAGGGTGTCGGCCAGGTTGTCGTACGAGGCCTGCGGCGCGTAGGCGTGGGCGCCGAGATTGTCGGCGTGGTTGATCAGGGTGACGATGCGCCCCGCCGCGTCGAAGCGCTGCGCGAACAGCTGGCGCAGGTACTGGGTCTCGTTGCGGAACACGTCCTCGCTGGCGTCGCCGGCGAAGCCGACCACGTACAGGTCGGTGGTGCCCGGGCGCTGCGGCTGTAGCGCGTTCAGCGCCTTGCGCAGTTGCGCCTGGTCGATCGGATCGACCGGCGCCGCTGCATCGGCCTGCGCCTGCGCTGCACCGGCATCCGGATGGCAGGCGGGCAACAGCAGCGCCAGCAGCAGGGCCAGGGCCAGGCGGCGGTGCGGCACGCGGAGGTTGCGCAGGAACCAAGGCATGGGGGGCGGCAGAGGAGATGCGGCGTTAGCGCGCAGCGGGTGCCGCGACGCTCAGAGCGCCAGCTCGGCGAAGCTCTGCACGCGCCGGTGACCGTTGCAGGCATCGCCCAGGCGCGGTTCGGGATAGTCCTCGCGGCGATCGACCAGCACCGTGTCCAGCCCGGCCGCGCGCGCGGCATCGAGTTCGGCGACGACGTCGGACAGGAACACGATCTGCGCGGCCGGCACGCCGGTCGCCTCGGCGATGCGCACGTAACTGGCCGCGTCGCGCTTGGCGCCGACCTCGGTGTCGAACCAGCCGGAGAACAGCCCGGTCAGGTCGCCGGCGTCGCTATGGCCGAAGAACAGTTTCTGCGCCGGCACCGAGCCGGACGAGTACACGTACAGCGGGTGGCCGTCGGCATGCCAGCGGCGCAGCGCCGGCGCGGCGTCGGGATAGATGTGCGCGGCGAAGTCGGCGTCGCGGTAGCCGGCCTCCCAGATCATGCCCTGCAGCGCCTTCAGCGCGGTGTGCTTGCGGTCCTGGTCGATCCAGCCCTGCAGCGTCTCCACGATCACCGCGTCGCTGCAGATGCCGCCGCATTCGCTCGCCACCGCGTCCAGCCACTGCCGCACCTGCGGCTGCTGGCCGTGCGCGCGGACGAAGTCGGGCAGGGCGCGGCGCGCGTAGGGGAACAGCACATCCTTGACGAAGGAGATGCTGCTGGTGGTGCCTTCGATGTCGGTCAGGATCACGCGCGGGCTGGCCATCGCTCAGCTCGCCTCGCCGCGCAGCGCCGCTTCGTAGCGCGGGAAGCGCTGGGCGATGTCGGTGCCGGTGAAATGGCCGACCCAGCCGTCCGGCTCGGTGAAGAAGCGGATCGCGATGAAACGCGGCTCCGGCCCCATGTCGAACCAGTGGTGGGTGCCGTCCGGCACCGCGATCAGGTCGTTCTGCACGCATTCGATCTCATAGACCTTGCCGTCCACGTGCAGGGTGAACAGGCCCGAGCCGGCGACGAAGAACCGTACCTCGTCTTCCTTGTGGAAATGCTCCTCGAGGAATTTCTTGCGCATCTCCTCGCGCTGCGGATGGTCCGGAGCGATGCTGACCACGTCCACGGTCTTGAAGCCGTGCGCGGCCACCAGCCGGTCGATGTCGCTCTTGTAGGCGGCCATCACCGCTTCCGGGGTGGCGCCGGCCTCGATCGGCTGGTCGGCCTGCCAGCGCTCGAAGGTGACGCCGATCTTGCGCAGTTCGGCGGCGATCGCGTCGCCATCGCGGCTGTCGAACAGCGGCGCGTCGGGAGTGGTTTCGGCGAAGATGCGGAGTCGGCTCATGGCGGCGGGCGAGGGCGTCGAGGAGGGGAGGAAAAGGGTAGCAGCTGGCGGGGAAGCCGCCGTTGCGGCGCTGGAACGCTGTCGCGCGGGCGCTGTGCGCCGGGCTCAGCCGGTTGCGCGCAGCTTGCGCAGTTCCAGCTCGCAATGCAGCAGGAACTCGATCGCTTCCAGGTGGCGGCGCGCCTCGGCCATGTCGCGGCCCCAGGCGTACAGGCCGTGGCCGTCGATCAGGTAGCCCCACAGCGGGGCGCGGTCCAGCAGCGCGTCCACCTGCGCGGCCAGCACGGTCATGTCCTGGGTGTTGGCGAATACCTGCAACTCCACGGCGGTCTCGTGGGTCTGGTTGCCATGCAGGGCCTTCAGCAACTCGTAGCCTTCCAGGCGGACGTGGCCGGCATCGGCATACAGCCGCGAGGCGATGGTCTGCACCGGCGAGTGCGTGTGCAGCACGCAGCCGACCTCCGGGAAGCGGCGGTACAGCTGGGTGTGCAGCAGGGTCTCGGCCGAGGGCCGGTGATCGCTGCCGACGGCCTTGCCGTCGAAGTCCACCACCATGATGTCGGCCTCGACCAGCCGGCCCTTGTCGCGGCCGGACACGGTGATCGCGGCATGCGCGGCGTCGAGCCGGTGCGAGAAGTTGCTGCTGGTGGCCGGGGTCCAGCCGGCCGCCGACAGTTCGCGGATGTTGCCGATCAGCAGCTGGGCCAGCGTGCGCAGGCGTTCGGTATCGTAGGGCTGTGCGTTCATGCCCCCTATTCTAGCGAGCCTGTGTGGCACGCAGACGGCTGTGGCGGAAGCCGTAGCCGAAATAGATGAGCAGGCCGAGCACGGTCCAGCCGGCCATCAGCAGCCAGTTGTGCGCGGTCATCGCCGACAGCAGCGCCAGGCAGCTGAGCACGCCGGCGATGCAGATCGGCCAGGCGAACGGGATGCGGAACGGGCGCGGCAGGTCCGGCTGGGTGCGGCGCAGGATCAGCACCCCGGCGCAGACCGCGGCGAAGGCGATCAGCGTGCCCATCGAGGTCAGCTCGCCGAGCACGTCCAGCGGGAACAGCGCCGCCAGCAGCGCGATGCCGATGCCGGTGATCACCGTGTTGACGTGCGGGGTGCGGTACTTGGGATGGATCTTGGTGAACAGCGGCGGCAGCAGCCCGTCGCGGGCGATGATCATGAAGATCCGCGGCTGGCCGATGATCATCACCAGCACCACCGAGGACAGGCCGATCAGCGCGCCGACCTCGACCACCACCCGCAGCCAGGCCAGCTGCGGATGCGCGCCTACCGCGGTCACCACCGGCTCGTCGGTGCCCAGCTGGGTGTACGGCACCAGCCCGGTCATCACTGCCGCCATGGCGATGTACAGCACGGTGCAGACCACCAGCGACAGGATCATGCCGATCGGCAGGTCGCGCTGCGGCCGGTGCGATTCCTGCGCCGCCACCGACACCGCCTCGAAGCCGATGTAGGCGAAGAACACCATCGCCGCGCCGCGCAGCACGCCGTCCATGCCGTACTTGCCGGGGCCTTCGTTGGCCGGAATGAACGGGTGCCAGTTGGCCGTGTCCACGTACTTCCAGCCGGCCGCGATCACCAGCAGGATCAGCCCGGTCTTCAGCACCACCATCGCCATGTTCATCGCCGAGGACTTGCGGATGCCGACGTAGCACAGCCAGGTCAGCAGCAGCACGATGCCGGCGGCGGGCAGGTTGGCGATCGCGCCGGTGCGCTGCAGCTTGCCGTCCAGCGGCGCATTGACCAGCGCTGCGGGCAGGTGGATGCCGAAATGGTCGAGCAGGCTGAGGAAATAGCCGGTCCAGCTCACCGCCACCGCCGAGGCCGACACGCCGTATTCCAGCACCAGCATCCAGCCGATGAACCAGGCCGCCAGTTCGCCGAAGGTGGCGTAGGTGTAGGTGTAGGCGCTGCCGGACACCGGCACCATCGCCGCGAACTCGGCGTAGGCCAGCGCGCAGAACGCGCAGCACAGCGCGGCCAGCACGAACGACAGCATGATCGCCGGGCCGGCGTGGTTGGCCGCGGCCTGCCCGGTGATGACGAAGATGCCGCCGCCGATCACCGCGCCGATGCCCAGCGCGGTCAGGCCCCAGGGACCGAGCGCACGCTGCAGGCCCAGGCCGCCGGCGTCCTCGTGGGCGGCATGGGGGTGTTTGGTGGCCCAGAGTTGTTTGAACATGGAGCGGTTCCAGCCTGGCGCTGCGCGCGATGGACGAAGGGACGAACGCACAGACCGGCGCGGGCGCCGGTCTGTGGGGACGGATCAGGCCTTGGTGGTGGCCAGGCGGCTGTGGCGGATGCCGTAGCCGAAATAGATGAACAGGCCGATCACGGTCCAGCCGACGAACACCTTCCAGTGTTCCTGGAACGCCTGCAGGAACAGGAACAGGCAGGCCAGCGCGCCCAGCGGGCAGATCACCATCGCCAGCGGCACCCGGAACGGGCGCGGCAGGTCCGGCTTGGTGAAGCGCAGCACCATCACCCCGACGCAGACCGTGGCGAAGGCGAGCAGGGTGCCCATCGACACCAGTTCGCCGAGCACGTCCAGCGGGATCAGCCCGGCCAGCAGCGCGGCGACCACGCCGACGAAGAGGGTGCCGACGTAGGGCGTGTGGAACTTGCGGTGGACCTTGCCGAACAGTTTCGGCAGCAGGCCGTCGCGGGACATGGTGTAGAAGATGCGCGGCTGCGCCATCAGCATCACCAGCACCACCGAGGACAGGCCGGCGATCGCGCCGATCTCCACCGCGGTCTTCAGCCAGGCCAGGCTCGGATAGTGCTCCAGCGCGGTGGCCACCGGCTTGGCGGTGCCGAGCTGGGTGTAGGGCAGCAGGCCGGTCAGCACCGCGCAGACGATGATGTAGATGACCGTGCACACCGCCAGCGACACCAGGATGCCGATCGGCATGTTGCGCTGCGGGTCCTTGGTTTCGCCGGCCGAGGTGGAGACCGCGTCGAAGCCGATGTAGGAGAAGAACACGATCGAGGCGGCGCGGAAGATGCCGCTCCAGCCGAACTCGCCCGGCCCGGTGTTCTCGGGGATGAACGGGTGCCAGTTGGCCGGATCGACGTGGGAAATGCCGAAGCCGACGAACAGGCAGATCACCGCGACCTTGATCGCCACCACGATGGCGTTGGCGAACGCCGACTGGGTGACGCCGACGTAGCACAGCGCGCTGACCGCGACCACGATCAGCACCGCCGGCAGATTGACGATGCTGCCGGAGGCGACGAAGGTATGGCCGGTCCAGGCCAGCGGTGCGCCGGCCAGTTCGGCCGGGAACGGCAGCCCGAGCGTGCCGGTCAGGAAACTGATCAGGTAGGCCGACCAGCCGACCGCGACGCTGGAGCCGGCGAACAGGTATTCCAGCACCAGGCACCAGCCGATGAACCAGGCCACGCCTTCGCCCAGGGTGGTGTAGGAGTAGGAGTAGGCGCTGCCGGAGACCGGCATCATCGCCGCGAACTCGGCGTAGCACAGGCCGGCGAAGGCGCAGGCGATGCCGGCGAACACGAACGACAGCATCACCGCCGGTCCGGCGTGATTGGCCGCGGCCTGGCCGGTCAGCACGAAGATGCCCGCGCCGATCACCGCACCGATGCCGAGCATGATCAGGTGCTTGGCGGTGAGGGTCCGTTTCAGCGTGGCTTCGCCTTCCAGGCTGCCTTCGAACGGTTCGCCGGCATCGACGTGGCCGGCGGGCTCGATCGGCTTGACCCTCAACAGAGACTTCAGCATGCGGTGCATTCCCCGGTGGCGATCGGGACAGTAGTGCCCCGGTAAAGATGGTGCGCTAGGCCCAAGCAGGCCACGCAAGCGTCGTACCATGCCAAAGCCGGACGGCCGCCACAAGCCGCGCCGCACCGTCGGCGGCGATAATGGCCGCCCCCGATCGCGAGAACCGCCCATGCCGGACCTTTCCCTGCGCCGCCAGTTGCAGGCCTATGCCGCCCGTTGGCCGCAGGAGGCCGAGGTTGCCGCGCAATTCCTGGCGTTGCTGGACGATGCGCAGGACCCGTTCGTGCGCGATCGCCTGGACGGCCATTTCACCGGGTCGGCCTGGCTGGTCAGCGCCGATGGCGCGCGCACCCTGCTGACCCACCACCGCAAGCTGCAGCGCTGGCTGCAGCTGGGCGGACATGCCGACGGCGACCGCGACCTGGCGCTGGTGGCGCTGAAGGAAGCCGAGGAGGAATCCGGGCTGCCGGGCCTGGCGCTGGAGGACGGCGCACTGTTCGACCTGGACCGGCACTGGATCCCCGCGCGCCAGGACGTGCCGGGGCACTGGCATTTCGACGCGCGCTACGTGGTGCGCGCCGGTGCCGACGAGGCGTTCGCGGTCAGCGCCGAATCGCTGGCCCTGGCCTGGCGCCCGATCGCCGAACTGCTGGCCGAGCCGGACCTGGATCCGTCGTTGCGGCGCATGGCCGGAAAGTGGCTGGCGCACAGCGGCGGCTGACGCGTCGGTGACGGGCGCCGCCGGACTGGCTGGCGGGTCCGGGCGCCGGGCGGCCGCGGCTGGCTGGGCGGGCATGGCGGGATTGGGTACCCTTGGGCGCCCGTTGCCTGTCCATGCCCATGTCCCGCGCCGCTGCTTCGTTCACCTACCGCCTGGCGTTCCGTCCGGTCGACGACCGGATGGAGTCGGCCGAACTGGCGCGCACCGTGCAACGCACGCTGCTGGCCTTAAGCGGGCCGCCGCATGGCGTGGCGATCGTCAGCCTGCAGCGCCCGCCGCGCGAGGACGGCGGCGGCCTGTACATGGAGGCGGTCACCACCGGCCCGGAGCGGTGGTACCTGAAGGCCGACGACTATCTGTTGAGCCAAGGGTTGCGCGGCGAGCTGCAGCCCTGAGGGGCTGGGATTCGGGATTTGGGATTGGGGATTCGTAAGAGCGTGCGTCGCGTGGTCAGCGTTCGCGCTTGTTTTGGCATTCCGCATTCGTGTCGGAGCCACCGCCAAGCCAGATCGCAGTCGGAAAAAGGATGCGCCAGTGCCGCCGCTCTTCCCAATCCCGACTCCCCAATCCCCAATCCCCGTCAGTAAAGAATCCGCGTCCGCAAGGTGCCGGCGATCTGCCCCAGTTCGTCCTTCAGCACGCCCGCCAGTTCCTCGCTGGCGGCGACGTCGATCACCACGTAGCCGACCTTGGGGTCGGTGCGCAGGAACTGGCCGTCGATGTTGACGTTGTGGCGCGAGAACAGTTCGTTGATCTGCGACAGCACGCCCGGCACGTTGCGGTGGATGTGCAGCAGGCGCAGGCTCTCGGCGTGCTCGGGCAGGGTGACCTCGGGGAAGTTCACCGCCGACAGGGTGCTGCCGTTGTCGCTGTAGCGCACCAGCTTGGCCGCCACTTCCACGCCGATGTTGTCCTGCGCTTCCAGCGTGCTGCCGCCCACGTGCGGGGTCAGGATCACGTTGTCGTGCGCGGCCAGCGGCGATTCGAACACGTCGCCGTTGCCCTTCGGCTCGACCGGGAACACGTCCACCGCCGCGCCGCCGATGTGGCCGGAGGTCAATGCCGCGTCCAGCGCGGCGATGTCGATGACGGTGCCGCGCGAGGCGTTGATCAGGTGCGCGCCGGGCTTCATCTGCGCGATCTGCGCCGCGCCGATCATGTCCTTGGTCGACGGCGTCTCCGGCACGTGCAGGGTCACCACGTCCGAGCGCGCCAGCAGGTCGTCCAGGTCGGTCGCCGCGCGCGCGTTGCCCAGCGACAGCTTGGCCTCGATGTCGTGGAAGATCACCTGCATGCCCAGCGATTCGGCGAGCACGCCGACCTGGGTGCCGATATGCCCGTAGCCGACGATGCCCAGCACCTTGCCGCGGGTCTCGTGGCTGCCGGCGGCCGACTTCGACCAGCCGCCGCGATGGCATTCGGCGTTCTTCTGCGGAATGCCGCGCAACAGCAGGATCGCCTCGGCGATGACCAGCTCGGCGACGCTGCGGGTATTGGAGTAGGGGGCGTTGAACACCGGGATGCCGGCCAGCTCGGCCGCGTCCAGGTCCACCTGGTTGGTGCCGATGCAGAAGCAGCCGACCGCGATCAGGCGCTTGGCCTGCGCCAGCACTTCGGCGCTGAGCTGGGTGCGCGAGCGGATGCCGACGATGTGCGCGTCGGCGATGCGCGCCTTCAGTTCCTCTTCCGGCAGCGACTTGGCGTGCAGTTCGATCTGCGAGTAGCCGGCGGCGCGGAACACGTCGATGGCGGTCTGGCTGATGCCTTCGAGCAGCAGGACGCGGATGTCCTGCTTCGGAAACGAGGTTTTCTTGGGCGACATTGCGGCGGCGAGGCGAGGCGGAAGGGTCGGTCACTATGCCAGATGCGTCCGCGTTTTGGTGCGTCGCAATAGGACGCCGGGGGCGCGCAGACGCAACGCTGGCAAAGGTTTCAGTTGCATCTGTTCGGGACTCGGGACTGGGGACTGGGGACTCGAAGAGCAGGAGCATCAGCATGAAGCGAGAGGGCAAGGTCAGACCCAGGCTCCCTGCGAGTCCCGAGTCCCGCCCACCTAGACGCCGCTAGCCAACGCTGGCAGGCTTGAACGCTTGCCTTCGCCCGATCCCGACCCATGACCGACCCGCGCCTGGACGCCCTTACGCACTCCGTTCCCGGACTGCGCCTGAAGACCGACCCCGCCGACCTGGAGCACTACGGTCGCGACTGGACCCGGCGCTGGACGCCGGCGCCGTTGGCGATCGCGCTGCCGGCGACGGTGGAGGAAGTGCAGGCGACGCTGCGCTGGGCCAACGAGCACGCGGTGGCGGTGGTGCCTTCCGGCGGCCGCACCGGCCTGTCCGGCGGCGCGGTGGCCGCGCACGGCGAACTGGTGCTGAGCCTGGAGCGGATGAACAAGGCGCTGGCGTTCGATGCGGTCGATCGCACCCTCACCGTGCAGGCCGGCATGCCGCTGGAGGCGGTGCACAACGCGGCGCGCGAGCACGGGCTGGTGTATCCGGTGGATTTCGCCGCGCGCGGCTCGTGTTCGATCGGCGGCAACATCGCCACCAATGCCGGCGGCATCCGCGTGATCCGCTACGGCAATACCCGCGAGTGGATCGCCGGACTCAAGGTGGTGACCGGCAGCGGCGAGCTGCTCGAACTCAACCGCGGGCTGATCAAGAACTCCAGCGGCTACGATTTCCGCCAGCTGCTGATCGGTTCGGAAGGCACCCTCGGCATCGTCGTGGAGGCCACGCTGCGGCTGACCGATCCGCCGCCGCCGAGCAACGTGATGCTGCTGGCGCTGCCTTCGTTCGAGGTGCTGATGCAGGTATTCGCCGCGTTCCGCGGCCGCCTGCAACTGGAAGCGTTCGAATTCTTCACCGACCGCGCGTTGCAGCATGTGCTGGCGCATGGCGCGCAGGCGCCGTTCGACACGGTCTATCCGTATTACGTGGTCACCGAGTACGCCAGCGGCGACGAGGCGCAGGAGGCCGCGGCGCTGGCCGCGTTCGAAACCTGCATGGAGCAGGGCTGGGTGCTGGACGGGGTGATCAGCCAGAGCGATGCGCAGGCGGCGCAGCTGTGGCGCCTGCGCGAAGGCATCACCGAGGCGGTGGCGCGCTACAAGCCGTACAAGAACGACGTGTCGGTGCGGATCTCGGCGATGCCGGCGTTCCTGGCGCAGACCCAGGCACTGCTCGGCGCAGCGTATCCGCAGTTCGACGTGGTCTGGTTCGGCCATATCGGCGACGGCAACCTGCACATCAACGTGCTCAAGCCCGACGCCACCGCCGACGCCGACTTCATCGCCGCCTGCGAGCAGGTCACCAAGCTGCTGGCGCAGGTGCTGGCCGAGCATGGCGGCAGCATCTCCGCCGAACACGGCATCGGCCTGGTCAAGAAGCCGTACCTGGAAAGTACCCGCAGCGTAGAGGAGATCGCGCTGATGCGCGCGGTCAAGCGCGTGTTCGATCCGGCCGGGCTGCTCAATCCGGGCAAGCTGTTCGATCCCTGAGCCGCGCGCGCCGTGCAGGCATGCGCGCGGCGGCGGCGGCGCTCGCGCTCGCGGCGGCGGCCGGCTAGGCTATGCCGGCGCGGCCACGGCCGCGCCTCTTTCCCGATCCCGTTGGAACCGATGCGATGAACCGAGTGACCGCGCGCTGCGCCCTGTTGTTGATCCTGACCGTCCCCGCGTTCGCGCAGGCTTCCAGCTTCGCCGGCAGTTCCGCCGGTTCCGCTTCGGCCGGTTCCGCCGGCAGTTCCGCGTCTTCGGACAGCAGCTCCGGCGACGACAAGCTGGTGCTGCAGGCGCGCGACGACGCGGCCGGCTTCGTCGCCAGCGCCGGCCGCATCCGCGGCGTGCAGCTGGAGGCGGCGCTGCGCGTGCTGCGCGAGCGCAACCCGCAGGCGCAGCAGGCCAGCGACCTGCAACTGGCGCAGGCCATCCTGGCGCTGTGATGCCGCGCCGGCGGCTGCGCCGGCTGGCGTGGCTGGCGCTGCTTTGGCTGGCTTGCGCACTGCCTGCGCAGGCAGTGCGGTTGCAGGTCGATCCAGGCGGATTGAGCGCTTCCGAACGCGCGGCCAGCCAGGCCCTGCTCGACGCGACGCTGCCGACGCTGCCGCCGGCCTGGGCCGCGGCGATCGAGACGCCGCTGACGCTGCAATGGCGCGACGACCTGCCTGAGCAGGTGCACGGCAGGGCGCAGGCGCGGCACCTGTTGTTGAACAATGCCTTGCTGCGCGCGTGGATGGCGCCGCCTGCCGCCGGTGCCGCCGACGGCGGCGCCGACCCGGCGAGGCGGCCGGCGGTCGCTGCGCTGCTGCACGAACTGGCGCATTTCTACGACCGCTCCGCGGCCGGCCGGCTGTCGTCGGATCCGCGCCTGCTGGATCTGGCCGGCTGGCAGGTCAGTCCGATGCGGCTGGGCCTGCGCATGGGCCGCAACGCCTTCAGCGAGCGCAGCCCGGACCGCTACGAACTGGCGTCGCCGACGGAATTCGTCGCGGTCAACCTGGAACATTTCCTGCTGGATCCCGACTACGCGTGCCGGCGCCCGGCGCTGGCACGGTATTTCGCGCAGCGCCTGGCCTGGTCGCCTCCGGCGAGCGCCTGCGCGCCCGGCCTGGCCTATCTGCAGGATCCGCTGGCCGACGAGACGGCGTTGCTGCAACTGGATCCGGCGCGGGTCTACGCGATCGATTACCTATTGGCCGAGGGCAACGCGCAGCCGATGAGCCATTGGGGCCACAGCATGCTGCGGCTGGTGATCTGCGCGCCGGGACGCGCGCCCGGTCCCGATTGCCGCCTGGACCTGGCGTATCACAAGGTGCTGTCGTTCCGCGCGTTCGTCGACGACGTGCAGATCTCCAGCGTGCGCGGCCTGATCGGTTCGTATCCGTCGCGGCTGTTCGTGCTGCCGCTGCGCCAGGTGGTGGACGACTACACCCAGGTGCAGCTGCGCGGCCTGCAGTCGATTCCGCTGCGGCTGACCGCGGACGAGCGCGCGGCGTTGCTGGAGCGCGCCGCGCAGCTGCACTGGAGCTACGACGGGCGCTATTACTTTCTCAGCAACAACTGTGCGGTGGAAACCTACAAGCTGCTGCACGACGGCGTGCCGCGGCTGGCCGGCGCGCGCCTGGCCGGGATCAGCCCGACCGGCCTGCTGCGGCGCCTGGGCCGCGCCGGCATCGCCGACACCGCGGTGCTGGACGATGCCGAAGCCGCCGCACGCCAGGGCTACTATTTCGCGCCGGCAAGCGCGCACTACGCGGCGATGTTCGCGGTCGCGCGTGCGCAACTGGCGCTGCCGGCGCGCAGCGTGGAAACCTGGCTGGACCTGCCGGCGGCGCAGCGCGCGCCCTGGCTGCAGCGTGGCGACCTGCGTGCCAGCGCCGCACTGCTGCTGCTGGAGAACGCCGCGCGCCGGCGCCAGGAGCAGCGCGGCCGCGATGCGTTGAAGCGGCGTTATCTGGCCAGGGCGCATCTGCCTGCGTCGAAGACGGCCGATTCAGGCGTCGGCGCGGATGCCGGTGCCGGTGATGGCACCACGGTCGCCGACGCGGCGGGTTCGCAGACCCGGGATGCCGCTGCCGCAGTTCGCGCGGTGCTGGCGCAGCAAGGCCTGCTGAGCCAACCGTCGACGTTGTTGCAGGGCCAGCCCGGTTATGGGTTGCCGCAGGCGCAGGAGCGCGCATGGCTGCAGCAGCAGGGGCAGGCGCGGATCGACGCGCTGCGCGGCGACGGCGCCGCGCTGCAGGCGCGCCTGCACGCCTTGCTGCCGCCACCGCTGCGCGCGGAACTGCGGCAGATCGATACGAATCTGGCGACAGTGGGCGCGCGGCTGCGCGATCTCAATCGCGAAGGCGGGGGGCTACAGTTGCTGTCGCCGTCGCTGCTGCAGCCTGCGGACACGAAATGACGGCGCTGGTAGGGTGGTTCGCGGCTGACGCGAGCCGTTTGTTGATCCTATTCCGATCACGACAGGGTTTGTCAGAGAGCGCCCCATAGCGTCTTGACGCCATCGGGCGCGAATGGATTTGCTGACACGGTGTGTCGCGGCTGAAGCCGCTCCTACAAGGGATTGCTGCCCCCTGTAGGAGCGGCTTCAGCCGCGACAGGACCATCGGCGCAACTCGCGCAACCAGCCGCCATTACGGCAAATCGAGACCCACGTCTTCGCTGTAGCGACTCAACCAGGCGTCGCGCACAGGATCCTGCCGATACTGCGCGCGCAACCTGGCCCAGGTCGCCTCGTTGCCGTCGCAGTACTTCGCCATCGCCTTGTCCAGCTCGCGGCGGCGCGCGGCATCGTAGGGCTCCTCGCCGGCGAAGTGGTTGCAGACGTCCTGGCGCGCGACGAAGGTGCGGATCTCCTGCGGCAGCGCGCAGAAGCCGGTGTGGTGCTCGGGATCCACCTCCGCCGGGATCGTGCAGCCGGCCTTGGCCGGCGCCGCGACCGCAGGCTTGGCAGCAGCGGCCGCCGCCAAGCCCGGCAGGAGCAACAGCACGGCCAGCGCCATGCAGCGGCGCGGACGCACGGACTCAGTCCGCGCGACCGGCGAACTCGCCGGTGGTGGTGTTGACCAGCACGCGCTCGCCGTTGCCGATGTACTCCGGCACCATGATCTCCAGCCCGGTATTGAGCTTGGCCGGCTTCGGCCGCTTGGTCGCGGTGCCGCCTTTCAGTTCCGGCGGGGTTTCGATCACTTCCAGGGTCACGCTCTGCGGCAGCTGCACCGCCACCGGCTGGTCGTCGATGACCTGCACGTAGATGCCGGTCAGGCCTTCGGTGATGTAGCCGGCGTCGTCGCCGATCACGTCGGCATCGAGCGTGTACGGGGTGTAGTCCTCGTCGTCCAGGAACACGAACGCGTCGCCGTCCTTGTACGAGAACGTGGCCTGGTGGCGGGTCAGCTCGAC
This sequence comes from Xanthomonas sp. JAI131, assembly GCF_013410075.1. Classification (NCBI taxonomy): domain Bacteria; kingdom Pseudomonadati; phylum Pseudomonadota; class Gammaproteobacteria; order Lysobacterales; family Lysobacteraceae; genus Xanthomonas; species Xanthomonas sp. JAI131. The sequence continues at coordinate 785,341 of NZ_JACCCN010000001.1, forward strand.
CTCGCGCAGGTCGTCGTCGCCGTCGAAGCTGGCGTCGAGCTTGTTGCCGCCCGGCACGCTGTACATCACGAAGCGGAAGCGCACGTTGCCGCCGCGGCCCTGCGGCGAGCTGCGTTCGATGTCGCGGATCTGATAGACGCCGTTGTTGTACTCGACGACGTTGCCTTTCTTGATTTCGTTGGCTTTCATGGGTTTGGAGCCGGGATTGGGGATTGGAGATTCGGGATTGGTAAAAGGCAGGGCGGGGGCGAAGGGGCGGGGTGCTTTTACGAATCCCCAATCCCCAATCACGAATCCCCGCTACTTAGGTGCCAACCGCACCGCGCCATCGAGGCGGATGACCTCGCCGTTGAGATAGCGGTTGCGCAGCAGGAACATCACCGTGTCGGCGAATTCCTCGGGGCGGCCGAGCCGCGGCGGGAACGGGATCGAGGCGGCCAGCGACTGCTGCACCGCCTCGGGCATGCCGTCCACCATCGGGGTCCAGAAGATGCCCGGGGCGATGGTGTTGACGCGGATGCCGAAGCGCGCCAGTTCGCGCGCCATCGGCAGGGTCATCGCCACCACGCCGCCCTTGGAGGCGGCATAGGCGGCCTGGCCGATCTGGCCTTCGTAGGCGGCGACGCTGGCGGTGTTGACGATCGCGCCGCGTTCGCCGTCCTCGCCCGGCGGGTTGTGCTGCATCAGGTCGGCGGCGGCCTTGGCGACGTTGAAGCTGCCTACCAGGTTGACCATCACCGTGCCCTGGAAGGTGGCCAGCGCCATCGGCGCCTCCTTGCCGAGCACGCGGCCGGCGCCGAGGATGCCGGCGCAGTTGATCGCGGCGTTGAGCCCGCCGAGGAAGTCGCGCGCCGCGCCGAGGTGCGCGGCCACCTGCGCCTCGTCGCTGACGTCGGTGCGGAAATAGCGCGCCTGCGCGGCGCCGAGCGCGGCGACCGCGGCCGCGCCCTTGTCGTCGTTGAGGTCGAACAGCGCGACCTTGCCGCCGTCGGCGACGATGCGTTGCGCGACCGCCAGGCCAAGGCCGGAAACGCCGCCGGTGACCACCGCGCGGATATCGGCAAGCTGCATGGATGTTCCCTCCCAGGAAAGCGCGCATTTTAGCCGACTCTCCGCTGCCGCTGCCCGGCTGGCGAGGGCAAGCGCGTGAAAGCGCCTGCCAGGCCTGGCGGGCGCATCGTGCTTCGCGTTCGCTGCGTCTGCCTGCACGGCGGCGAGTACATGGAACACGGCGCACCCGCTTCGGCCGGTGCGCGCGAGGAGGACATGCGCCGCCGGTCGGCGCCCGTATCCGCGTCAGTGCTGTGCGCACCGGCCTGGACTGTCCTCGACCTGCACGCCCGGCATTGGCGTGGGCGTCGTTGCCGGCGCAGGATCGGTGGGCCTTGCCGGCGCGCCGATCCCGCCGCGCCGGTCGGCCGCGGTTACGCCGCCGCCAGCGCCTGGCCGACCTTGCTGCCGGTCGGCCTGCCGAGTTTCTGCGCCAGCCAGCGCCCGGTCGCGGCCAAGGCCGGCAGGTCGATGCCGGTGGCCATGCCGTTGCCGTGCAGCAGGTAGACCACGTCCTCGCTGGCCACGTTGCCGCTGGCGCCCCTGGCGTACGGACAGCCGCCGGCACCGGACACCGCCGCATCGACCACGCGCACGCCTTCTTCCAGGCACGCGGCGATATTGGCCAGGGCCTGGCCGTAGGTGTCGTGGAAATGCACCGCCAGCGCCGGCATCGGCACCTCGGCGGCGACCGCGCGCAGCATCGCCCGCGCCTTGCCCGGGGTGCCGACGCCGATGGTGTCGCCCAGCGAGATCTCGTAGCAGCCCATCGCGTGCAGCTGCCGCGCCACCCGCACCACGTCGGCCAGCGGCACGTCGCCCTGGTAGGGGCAGCCGAGCACGGTGGACACGTAGCCACGCACCTTGACCCCATCGGCGGCCGCGCGCGCCAGCACCGGCGCGAAGCGCGCCAACGATTCGTCGATGCCGGCATTGGTGTTGGTGCGGTTGAAGGTTTCCGAGGCGGCGGTGAACACCGCGACCTCGCGCACGCCGACCGCGGCCGCACGCTCGTAACCCTGCAGGTTCGGCACCAGCACCGGGTAGTCCACGCCCGGCGCCGGCACGATGCCGGTGTAGACCTCGGCCGCGTCGGCCAGTTGCGGCACCCATTTCGGGCTGACGAAACTGGTCGCCTCGATGCTGCGCAGGCCGGTGCGCGACAGCTGCGCGATCAGCTCGATCTTGTCGGCGGTGGCGACCCAGGCCTTTTCGTTCTGCAGGCCGTCGCGCGGTCCTACTTCCACCAGGCGGACGAAGTCGCTCATCGGCGGCGCCTGCACTGGCGCGCGCAAGCGGGCGCGGTCGGGAGAGGCGGCGCGGGGCAGGGCGGAAATGGCGAAGTGGCGGTCACATGCAGTCCTTGAAGTGAACGGCTGCGCGCCGTTGCCGAGCGGCGCAGACCGCAGCCTGCGCGAAGTGCGGCGCCATCCAGTGGGCGCCGCTCAGGCGCTCGCCGGCCGCTGGCAGACGGCTTCGATGTTGTGTCCATCCGGATCCAGCAGGAAGGCGCCGTAGTAGTTGGGGTGGTAGTGCGGACGCAGGCCTGGGGCGCCGTTGTCGCGACCGCCGGCGGCCAGCCCGGCGCGATGGAAGGCATCCACCTGGGCGCGGTCGGCGGCGACGAAGGCCAGATGCAGTTCGCCGCCGGCGCCGGCGGCGCCATCGGTCAGCCAGACGCTGGGCTTGCCGTCGCGGCCGAAGCCGATGTGGCGGCGATCGCCGCTCTGTGCCGCGCTCACCTCCATCACGATGTCCAGCCCGAGCGTGGCCAGTGCGGCGCGATAGAAGGCGAGGCTGCGCTCCAGGTCGACGCAGCGCAGGCCGATGTGGTCGAACGGGCTCACCAGAATCCCAGCCAGTTCGGGTCGCGCTTGTCCAGGAACGCGCTCAGGCCTTCCTGGCCTTCGGCCGAGACCCGCAGCCGCGCGATCAGCGCGGCGTTGTCGCGGTCCAGCGCGGCGTTGTCGCCGCCGGCGGCGACCCGGCGCACCAGCGCCTTGGCGCCGGCGGCGGCGAGCGGGCCGGCCTGGCCGAGCAGTTCCACCTGGCGCTGCACCGCCGCGTCCAGCGCGGTCGGCGCCACGGTCTGGTGCACCAGGCCGATCTGGGTAGCGGTCGCCGCATCGAACGCTTCGGCGCTGGCGAACCAGCGCCGCGCCTGGCGCGCGCCGATCGCGGCGATCACATACGGCGAGATCACCGCCGGCAACAGGCCCAGGCGGCTCTCGCTGAGCCCGAAGCGGGCATCGGTGGAGGCCACCGCGATGTCGCAGCAGGCGACCAGCCCGACCGCGCCGCCGAAGGTCGCGCCGTGCACCCGCGCCACGGTCGGCTTGGGCAGTTCGTCCAGGGTGCGCATCAGCTGCGCCAGCGCCAGCGCATCGGCCAGGTTGTCGGCCTCGCTGGCGCCGGCCATCGAACGCATCCACTGCAGGTCGGCGCCGGCCGAGAACGCGGCGCCGGCACCGGCCAGCACCACCACCTTGACCTTCGGATCGGCGCCGATCTGGTGCAGCGCTTCGGTCAGCTGCGCGATCAGTCCGGCGTCGAACGCGTTGCGCACCTCGGGTCGGTTCAGCCGCAGCGTCAGGACCTTGCCTGAGCGCTCCAGCAGCAATGCATCGCTCATCGGCAGTTCTCGTACGGAGGGATAACGGCAGCCATATGGGAATCATAGCGGGCCGCGCCGGCCGCGCCATCATGCGCTGCGACGGTGCTACAATTGATAACCATTCTTATTCGACGGAACGTTCCGTGACGTTGTCCGACATGCCGTTGCGCAGCACCGCCACCGTAGAGACCGTGCACGACCGCCAGCCCAACGACGCCATCGCGCGCCGCCTGCGCGAGCTGGGGTTCGTCGCCGGCGAACAGGTGCAGGTGCTGGCCAGCGGTCCGGTCGGCGGCGAGCCGTTGCTGGTGCAGGTCGGCTATACCCGTTTCGCCCTGCGCCGCAGCGAAGCGGCGCGGGTGCAGGTCAGCGTCGGTGCCGCCGCCGAGGCGCAGTCATGAGCGCGGACGCCGTTCCGCTGCGCCTGGCCCTGGTCGGCAATCCGAACTGCGGCAAGACCGCGCTGTTCAACCAGCTCACAGGCAGCAAGCAGAAGGTGGCCAACTACGCCGGCGTGACCGTCGAGCGTAAGGAAGGCCGCTTCCGCGCGCCGTCCGGGCGCGACTTCGCCGTGCTCGACCTGCCGGGCGCCTACAGCCTGCAGCCGGCCAGCCTCGACGAGGCGATCACCCGCGACCTGTGCCGCGGCTTCTATCCGGGCGAGCCGGCGCCGGACGTGCTGGTGTGCGTGGTCGATGCCACCAACCTGCGCCTGCATCTGCGCTTCGCGCTGGAACTGCGCGAACTGGGCAAGCCGATGCTGGTGGCGCTGAACATGGTCGATGCCGCGCAGCGCCGCGGCATCCAGATCGACCGCCAGGCGCTGGAAGACGCGCTCGGGGTGCCGGTGATCGAGACCGTGGCGGTGCGCCGCAACGGCGCCAGGGCGCTGGTCGAGCGGCTCGACGCGCTGGCTCCGGCGCTGCCGCCGGCGGTGGCGCCGGCCGAAGGGCAGGGCGACTACCACCAGCAGGTGCGGCGCATCCTCGCCGCCGCGGTGTCGATGCCGACCCGCACCTCGCGCATCGACGACGCGCTGGACCGCTGGCTGCTGCACCCGGTCGCCGGGCTGCTGACCCTGGCGGTGGTGATGTTCCTGATCTTCCAGGCGGTGTACGCCTGGGCGGCGCCGCTGATGGACTTGATCGACGGCGGCAGCAAGGCGCTCGGCGCCTGGGTCGGTGCGACGCTGCCGCCCGGGCCGCTCAACAGCCTGCTGGTCGACGGCATCATCGCCGGCCTCGGCGGGGTGGTGATCTTCCTGCCGCAGATCCTGATCCTGTTCGCCTTCATCCTGGCGCTGGAGGAATCCGGTTACCTGCCGCGCGCGGCGTTCCTGCTCGACCGCATGATGGCGGCGGCCGGATTGTCGGGGCGCTCGTTCATCCCGCTGCTGTCCAGCTTCGCCTGCGCGGTGCCCGGCATCATGTCCACGCGCAGCATCCAGGACCCGCGCGACCGCCTGGCCACGATTCTGGTCGCGCCGCTGATGACCTGCTCGGCGCGCTTGCCGGTGTACGCGCTGCTGATCGGCGCGTTCATCCCGCAGAAAAAAGTCTGGGGCGTGTTCAACCAGCAGGGCCTGGTGCTGTTCGGCCTGTATTTCGCCGCGATCGCCAGCGCGCTGGCGGTGTCGTGGACGATGAAGAAGTGGCGCCGCGACAAGGGCGAGCACCCGTTGCTGCTGGAGTTGCCGTCGTACCGCGTGCCGCACCTGCGCGACCTGGCGCTGGGCCTGTGGGAGCGCGCGGCGATCTTCCTCAAGCGCGTCGGCGGCATCATCCTGGCGCTGACCATCCTGCTGTGGTTCCTGCTGTCGTTCCCGGCCGCGCCGGCCAACGCCACGTTGCCGCCGATCGACTACAGCTTCGCCGGCCGCATCGGCCATGCGATGACCACGGTGTTCGCGCCGCTGGGCTTCAACTGGCAGATCTGCATCGCGCTGATCCCCGGCCTGGCCGCGCGCGAAGTGGCGGTGGCGTCGCTGGCGACGGTGTACGCGCTGTCGGCGGCCGACGACGATGCCGCCGCGCAGGCGCTGTCGCCGCTGATCAGCGACGGCTGGTCGCTGGCCACCGCGCTGTCGCTGCTGGTCTGGTACATCTACGCGCCGATGTGCATTTCCACCCTGGCCACGATCAAGCGCGAGACCAACTCGTGGAAGCAGATGAGCTTCGCCGCGTTCTACCTGTTCGCGCTGGCGTATCTGGCCTCGCTGGTCACCTACCAGGTCGCGGCGGCACTGGGAGCCGGCTGAGATGAGCGCTTCGCTGCTGTTGCAGTACCTGGTGATCGCACTGGCGGTCCTGCTCAGCGCCTGGGTGGTGCTGAAGAAGCAGTTTCCCGGCACCGCACGCAAGCTGCGCGGGGCTATCGCCGTGCGCCTGCTCAAGCCGGGTCGCCCATCCTGGTTGCAGGCCATGGGCCGCAGGATCGCGCCTGCGGCCACCGCCGGTGCCGGCGCGTGCGGCGGCTGCGACAGCTGCGGCCCGGCACCGCCGCGCCGGCATTGAACTGGCAGCGGCGGGCGGCAACGATGCGCCGACACCGGCTGCCATGAGCGATCTGCCGCTGCCCATGCCGCCGGCGGCCGCCTTCTTCGGCCTGGATCTGCAGGCGCTCGCGCCGCCGCGGCGCGACGCATTGCGTCACGCCGATGCCGATTTCCGTGCCGTCGCGGCTGGTCGCGTGCCGCTGCACGCGCGCATCGATCCCGAAGCGCCATTGCCGGCCGACGGCGGCACCCGCTATTACCGGGGGCAGGGCTATCGGTTGACCGTGTTGCGCCGCCTGTCCTCCATCGGTGCGCAGACCGCGATCGCCTACGGCCCGATCCTGCAGTTGGACGAGGCGCTGTTCGCGGCGGCGGCACTCCCCGCCATCTCGGATGTGCGTCTGTATACGCCTGCCGCGCTGGGGCAATTGTTGGGCGCCGCAGCACAGGCTTGATGCCGGCACCCGCGGACCGTTGTTCGGCGGCCGTCATAGCGGCGGCTGCGACTGCTGCGGCCTGTCACCGTCGCGGCGGCATCGACGTTGCCGGCAGGCGAATGGCGGAGGCGACACTTGCTGCCGTGAGGCTGCGCCATCGGGCTGTGCCTGCGGCGATGGCTGTTGCCGACATCGCGTTGCGCTCAAAAAAGCCTGCCCGCATCCGCGCGCGCGACCGGTTCGCGTAGCGGTCGCGCCGCAGCGTCTTGGCTGCACGATGCGCTCTGCGCTGGCGCTGCGTTGAAGCGCTACTGCCATGCCTGCGTGATAAGCAACGTAGAAGGCTCAGTGGCGATCTTGCGGGAAGGTGGGCAGCGGTCGCTGCCAGCGCAAGCGCGGGGCCGGCCGACCGGATTTTCAAATTAGTTCAATATTATAATATTCATACAATTTGATTTTCTGCATCCAGTTAATTTTGCGTGCCACCAATATGTAGCATTGCCTGGATAGGCTGCGCACCGTCACTCCAACTGGAATTCCTTGGTAAATGTCGATCGAAATACTCCGCACGCCATGCGGAGGTTTTCGCTGCGTTTTCCAGGGTGGTCGTGTGTGACGCAGTGGCGCTATTTGTCTACATCTTGGGCTGGCTTATTTATTAGGGAGAGTGGTATGTCGAAATTAAAAGTAAGGGTCATCTTGTTTTCGTTGGTCCTATTCTTGTTCAGTGGCGTCGCCGCTGCAGATCCGTCTACGCAATTGAGAACCACCTTCGGCGGCTGGGTCGGCAAGCAGCAGCGTTCCGAATATATCGACGGATCGGACTGGCATTACTGCTTCAGCAACCAGGGCGGTTCCTGCGGTTCGGTGGCGCTGACCACGGGCCACAGCTCTTGCGTGACCCGTGGATTCAATATCGGTATCAAATGGGCGGTTCCCACCCGGGTCGGTTCGATGGAAATCAACGGCGGTTACAACAACTCGTGGTCGGCGTGCAATGTCCGTTCGGAAACCGTGACCTGTTCGCCGAAACCGGGCTGGAAGGGCCGCGCTGCGATCCTCTTCAGCGAGCGTGTCGGCACGGTCAACGTGGTCGGTGGCGATCCGGATTATTACGTCACGTTGCGGTCGTCCTGTCCGGCAGGCTGGAAGTCGAACTGGGAAGGTGGCTCCGGCTGGTCCTGTCGCTACGACGGCGGCACCTATTCCCGACAGGGTTATCTGCCGGAATGGCGCGGCAGCACCTGCGACTACGAGCGCATCTAAGCGCGCCTCGCGATGGCGGAAGCTCCCCGTGCTTGCGCGTCAGCGCAGGTACGGGGTTGTGCCGGTGTTCTTCCAGACCTGTGACAATCCAATGAAAATAATGAAGAGTCCTGTACGTCGCGGCTACCTGCCGCTGGCGATCGTCGGCGGTTTGTTCGCCTTTACCGCGTTGTACTTCTACCAGCATGCGCACGCTGACCTGCCTGGCGCAGAAGGCGAGATCGCCGCGCCGGCAGGCTCCTCCGGCCAGGTTCGCCTCGGCATGGCCATCGATGCGGCCAATCCTCATCGCTCCGCGCAAGCCGCGATCGAAGATGCGCCAATGCTAGACGGCGCCGCCGACGCGGCAACGCCGTTCGACGCCGGCGAGGTCCAGCGCCGTCTGCGCGAGTTCTTTGCCCGGGTGAACGCCAACCCGCCACCGTCGCGCGCCGAGCGGGACGCGTTCGCGGCGCGGTTGCTGGCGTCGGTCGACGGCAGCGCCGAGGCGAGACAGGCGGTGGCCGAGGCCTACCGGGCCATGCCGGCAAGCCAGGCGATGGAACGCGACATGTTGCGCGGCATGCTGGTGCCCTCGCCGCAGGGACGCGCGCTGGTACTCGACGAGGCCAACCAGATCTGGGCCGGCAAGGACAAGGGACTCTACGCAGAAATGTACGAGACCTATTTCAACCTGCCTGGCCAGGCAACACGGGAGGTCTACGCCGATGCCCTGGCGACCCTGGACGCGCGCGGGACCGATCAGCGCACCGCGGTGGCCGCGCTGAACTTCATCGGCACCATCGAGAACGACGTCTCGCCCGGTGCCGACGCGCTCAAGCGCAGCGCGGTGGCGCAGATGGACTCGCTGGCCTCGGGCGATGGCGACGCCTTGGTGCGCGCCCTGGCGGTGCAGAAGATCTACCGCCTCTCCGCCCCGGACGAAGCCGCGGATGTGGCGGTGAACTACATCGCACGTGGCGCCACCAGCCCCTTGGTGATGACCACGCTCGATGCCGTCGCCAGCGGCGACGTGCAACTGAGCCCGACCCTCAGGTCCACGCTCGCCAGCGCGGTCGCGCGCCCCTCGGCGTCCAGTGCCGAGCGCCAGCGGTTCGGGCAGGTGGTCGGAGCGGGTCGATAGCCGGCCACCAGGTCTGCGCGGCCAGCGAGGACACGGCGCCCGTGTCGGGCCAGCTGGCGTCCGCTGGCCGGCGCCGCGAACTCTGCCGCTGCAGCCACCCCGTCCGCAGCATCGAGATCGCGCCGGACCATGCTCGGCGCTGGTCGAGGCGCGCGCCACCCTGGGCGCTCCGTTCCTGCGGACCGCCACGCGTAGCGACGCCACCATCGTGCGTCGACGTTGCCGACCCAGGCCTGCGCCAGCGCAGGCCTGGGTCGGCCCGGTCCATCGCCGGCCGGCGCTGTCGCTTGCGCTGCGCTGCACAGTGGAGCGCGGCCATGCTGCCGCTATGCTAGTGGCCATGACGACCTCCTTCCAGTTCTCCCGCCGTGCGCAGGCGCTGACCAGTTCGGCGATCCGCGAAATCCTCAAGGTCACCGAACGCCCGGAGGTGATCTCCTTCGCCGGCGGGCTGCCGTCGCCGGACACGTTCCCGGTGGCGCGCATGCAGTACGCCTGCGACAAGGTGCTGCGCGAGGCGCCGCAGGCGGCGCTGCAATACGGCCCGACCGAAGGCTATCTGCCCTTGCGCGAATGGGTGGCGGCGCGGGTGAGCCGCGACGGCGCCAGCATCCGCCCCGGCCAGGTGCTGATCACCACCGGATCGCAGCAGGGCCTGGACCTGCTCGGCAAGGTGTTCATCGACGAAGGCAGCAAGGTGCTGGTGGAGACGCCGAGCTATCTCGGTGCGCTGCAGGCGTTCTCGCTGTTCCAGCCGGCGTTCGCGGCGATGCAGTCCGACGACGACGGGCTGGTGGTGGATGCGCTGGACGACGCGCAACTGGCCGGCGCGCGCTTCATGTACTGCCTGCCGAACTTCCAGAACCCGACCGGGCGGCGCCTGCCGCTGCACCGGCGCCAGGCGCTGGTCGCGCGCGCGGCCGCCGCCGGCGTGCCCATCGTCGAGGACGACCCCTACGGCGAGCTGTGCTACAGCGGCGACACGCTGCCGAGCCTGCTGTCGATGAATCCGGACGGGGCCATCTACATGGGCTCGTTCTCCAAGGTGCTGGCGCCTGGCCTGCGCCTGGGTTTCGTGGTCGCGCCGGAAGCGGTGCACGCCAAGCTGGTGCAGGCCAAGCAGGCGGCGGACCTGCACACGCCCTCGTTCAGCCAGCGCATCGTCTACGAGGCGGTGCAGGACGGCTTCCTGGATGCGCACATCCCCGGTATCCGCAGCCTGTACGCGAGCCGCTGCCAGCAGATGCTGGCGGCGCTGGAGAAGTATTTCCCGTCACAGGTGCGCTGGAATCGTCCCGCCGGCGGCATGTTCATCTGGGTCGAACTGCCGGCAGGCATGGACGGCGGCGCGCTGCTGGCCAAGGCGATCGAGCGCAACGTCGCCTTCGTGCCGGGCGCGCCGTTCTACGCGGTCGAACCGCAGCGCAATACCCTGCGCCTGTCGTTCGTGACCGTGCCGGAAGAGCGCATCGAGCGCGGCGTGCGCATCCTCGGCGAACTGCTGCAGGCCGAGATCGCCGCGCATCGCAGCGCGGCGGCCTGATCCGGCACCCGGACGCCTGCGCATGCACTCGGCTGCGGCATTGGACCTGGGCGTGGACGCGGTGCTGGTCGGCCGTGCGCAGGCGTTCACCCGGCCCGGCAGCCGCAGCGCGATCGCCAAGCGGCCGCTGCCGGGGCGGTTGCGGATCGGCATCGACGGCCTGGAACTGGACGAGCAGGGCGACCGTCGCGTGCACGGCGGCCCGGACAAGGCGCTGCACCACTATCCGTGCGACCACTACGCGGCCTGGCGCCAGGAACTGGGTGCGCATGCCTTGCTGGAGGCGCCGGGCGCATTCGGCGAGAACCTCAGCACGCTCGGCGCCACCGAGGCCGACCTGTGCCTGGGCGACCGGCTGCGGCTGGGCACGGCGCTGGTCGAGGTTTCGCAGTCGCGGCAGCCGTGCTGGAAGCTGTCCGACCGCTTCGGTGTGGCCACGCTGGCGCGGCGCGTGCAGGAAAGCGGCCGCACCGGCTGGTATTACCGCGTGCTGCAGCCGGGCGAGGTCGCCGCCGGCGATCGCCTGACCCTGCTGGAGCGGCCCTACCCGGACTGGTCGCTGACCCGCCTGATCCAGCTGCTGTATCGGCGCGAGGTGGATCCGGCGCAGCTGGAGCAGGTGCTGGAACTGCCGCTGGTGCCGAACTGGCGCGTGCTGTTCGAGCGGCGCCTGGCCCAGCGCGAGGTCGAGTGCTGGGACAAGCGCCTGCTGGGGCAGCCGGCGGCCGAGTAGGGCGCTCAACCGCAGGGCCAGCGGCGGCGACCAGCGGAACCGCGGACCTTCCGGGGTTGAATGGCGTCGGGTCTGCAGCCCTTCCACAGTGCACCCAGCCCGCTGTCCGCAAGCCCCTGTAGGAGCGGCTTCAGCCGCGACAAGGGATGTCAGTAAGCCTTGCGATTTCGCTTGTCTGTCGCGGCTAAAGCCGCTCCTACAGGGCACCCTGCAAGAGGGCCACAAGACCGTTGTGGGAGCGACTGCAGCCGCGATGAACTTCCGTTGCCGGATGCCGTCAACGCTCGACCCGCCTGCGTTGCCGACCAACGCCACGGCGCCGCACCCCTGTCGCCCACCGCGACAAACCGCTAGCCTTGTGCGATGACGACTTCCCCCGTACGTGTGTTGATTCATGGTGCATCCGGCCGCATGGGCCAGGCGCTGTTGCGCCTGGCGGCGCAGGACCCGGCGCTGCAGGTGGTGGGGGCGGTGATCCGGCGTGCGCCGGCGCAGCGGGTGGTCGACGGGGTGCCGTACTTCGCCGCGGCCGAGCTGAACGGCGCGCCGGCGTTCGACGTGGCGGTGGATTTCAGCCTGCCGCAGGGCTTCGACCCGGTGCTGGCGCTGTGCGTGGCGCGCGGCGCGGCGCTGGTGTCCGGCACCACCGGCCTGGACGCGGCGCAGCGGCAGGCACTGGCCGACGCGGCGGCGGGCATCCCGCTGATCTGGGCGTCCAACTTCAGCCTCGGCGTGGCGGTGCTGAACGACCTGGTGGAACGCGCCGCCGCGGCGCTGCCGGGCTGGGATTGCGACATCGTCGAATCGCACCACGTGCACAAGCAGGACGCGCCGTCCGGCACCGCGCTGACCCTGGGCGAGGCCGCCGCGCATGGCGGCGCGCAGCCGCGCTACGCCAGCTTGCGCGCCGGCGACATCGTCGGCGAGCACCTGGTGCAGTTCGCCGGACTCGGCGAGCGGGTGGAACTGGTGCACCGCGCCAGCAACCGCGACATCTTCGCCCGCGGCGCGCTGCATGCCGCCGCGCGCCTGCCGGGCCGCGCGCCCGGGGCCTACCGGCTGCGCGATCTGCTCGGCTGAACGGCGCTTTCACATAAACGTCTGGCGCGGACAGGTCCGCGTCGGTACAATTCTCGCTCGCCTGTTACCCATCGCCACGGACCCGGAGAAGCGCCGAGTTCGCGGTTTCTTGCAGCCGCAAGTTGGTGGGGCAGGGTTCCTCTCTCCCCAAGGCGAACCCCGTGACTCAACCCGCAATCCTTGTCCTTGAAGACGGCACCGTGTTCGAGGGCGAATCCGTAGGCGCCGCCGGCCTGTCCGTCGGCGAAGTGGTGTTCAACACCGCGATGACCGGCTACCAGGAGATCCTCACCGATCCCTCCTACGCCCGTCAGCTGGTCACCCTGACGTACCCGCATATCGGCAACACCGGCTGCACCGACCAGGACGACGAAGCCGCCCAGGTCTGGTCGGCCGGGCTGATCGTGCGCAGCGTGCCGCGCCGTCCCAGCAACTGGCGCAGCCAGGTATCGCTGCCGGACTGGCTGATCCAGCGCGGCGTGGTCGCCATCGCCGGCATCGATACCCGCAAGCTGACCCGCATCCTGCGCGAAAAGGGATCGCAGAACGGCGCGGTGATGGCCGGCGAAGTGAACGTGGACACCGCGCTGGAAGCGGCGCGCAAGTTCCCCGGGCTCAAGGGCATGGACCTGGCCAAGGTGGTCTCCACCGGCAAGGCCTATCCGTGGCGCGACGGCCAGCTCGACCTGGACAGCAACGCGTTCGCCCAGGCCGCACCGAAGTACAAGGTGGTGGCCTACGACTACGGCGTGAAGCTCAACATCCTGCGCATGCTCGCCGAGCGCGGTTGCGAGGTCACCGTGGTGCCGGCGCAGACGCCTGCCGCCGAGGTGCTGGCGATGCAGCCGGACGGCGTGTTCCTGTCCAACGGCCCGGGCGATCCGGCGCCGTGCGACTACGCGATCGCGGCGATCAAGGAAATCGTGGCCAGGAAGATCCCGACCTTCGGCATCTGCCTGGGCCACCAGCTGCTGGCGCTGGCCGCCGGCGCGCAGACCCTGAAGATGGGCCATGGCCACCACGGCGCCAACCATCCGGTGCAGGACCTGGACAGCGGCCGGGTGATGATCACCTCGCAGAACCACGGCTTCGCGGTGGACGAAGCGTCGCTGCCGGCCAACGTGCGGGTGACCCACCGCTCGCTGTTCGACGGCACCAACCAGGGCATCGAACTGACCGACGCGCCGGCCTTCAGCTTCCAGGGCCACCCGGAAGCCTCGCCGGGTCCGCGCGACGTGGCGCCGCTGTTCGATCGCTTCACCGCGCTGATGGCGGCCGCCGCCTGATGAGCGCCGCGCTGGCGCCGTCGCTGCGTCCACGCCGCTGGCGTTGGGGCGTATTGGCGTTGCTGGCGCTCGCGGCGTATCCGCTGTTCGTGCTGGTCGCGGTCTACGCGCAGTGGCTCGGCGCCGGTCTGCCCGGCGGGCGCAACGGCCCGGCCGATGCGTACCGCCACAGCCTGGCCAGCGCCATCGTCGCCTACACCCTGTCGCCGCGTTGCGTGGACTGGGTGACGGCGGTGATGGAGCGCGACGGGCGCGGCAACGCGAGCCGGGCGATGGATGCCCACAACAACCGGATCGGCGCGCGCATCGGCGCCGCCGCTCCCAGCTGGGCCGCGATGCAGCGCGAGGTTCGCGCCGCGGTCGACCATGGTGCGATCGACGCCCGATCGTCCGACCAGATCACCTGGCGCGCCCCCGCGGCGTGGCAGGACCGACTTTACTGAGAATCCCCATGCCCAAGCGCACCGACCTAAAAACCATCCTCATCATCGGCGCCGGCCCGATCGTCATCGGCCAGGCCTGCGAGTTCGACTACTCCGGCGCGCAGGCGTGCAAGGCGCTGCGCGACGAGGGCTACCGGGTGGTGCTGGTCAACAGCAACCCGGCCACGATCATGACCGACCCGAACATGGCCGACGCCGTGTACATCGAGCCGATCAACTGGCAGACGGTCGAGAAGATCATCGCCAAGGAAAAGCCCGATGCGCTGCTGCCGACCATGGGCGGGCAGACCGCGCTGAACTGCGCGCTGGACCTGGCCGACCACGGCGTGCTGGAAAAGTACGGCGTGGAACTGATCGGCGCCAAGCGCGAAGCGATCATGATGGCCGAGGACCGCGAGCTGTTCCGCGTGGCGATGGGCGAGATCGGCCTGGAATGCCCGAAGGCGGCGGTGGCGCACACCCTCGAGGAAGCGCTGGAGATCCAGACCCGGGTCGGCTATCCGACCATCATCCGCCCCAGCTTCACCCTCGGCGGCAGCGGCGGAGGCATCGCCTACAACCGCGAGGAACTGATCGAGATCGTGACCCGCGGCCTGGAGCTGTCGCCGACCAGCGAAGTGCTGGTCGAGGAATCGGTGCTGGGCTGGAAGGAGTTCGAGATGGAAGTGGTCCGCGACACCGCGGACAACTGCATCATCGTCTGTTCGATCGAGAACCTGGACCCGATGGGCGTGCACACCGGCGACTCGATCACCGTCGCCCCGGCGCAGACCCTCACCGACAAGGAATACCAGCGCCTGCGCGACGCCTCGATCGCGGTGCTGCGCAAGATCGGCGTGGACACCGGCGGCTCCAACGTGCAGTTCGGCATCAATGCGCAGACCGGCCGCGTCGTCGTCATCGAGATGAACCCGCGCGTGTCGCGCTCCTCGGCGCTGGCCTCCAAGGCCACCGGCTTCCCGATCGCCAAGGTCGCCGCCAAGCTGGCGGTCGGCTACACGCTGGACGAACTGAAGAACGAGATCACCGGCGGCCTGACCCCGGCCTCGTTCGAGCCGTCGATCGACTACGTGGTCACCAAGATCCCGCGCTTCGCGTTCGAGAAGTTCCCGCAGGCCGATGCGCGCCTGACCACGCAGATGAAGTCGGTGGGCGAGGTGATGGCGATGGGCCGCACCTTCTCCGAATCGCTGCAGAAGGCGCTGCGCGGCCTGGAGACCGGCAAGATCGGGCTCGACCCGACCGGGCTGGACTTGGGCAGCGAGGACGACATGGCCGCGCTCAAGCGCGAGTTGAAGGCGCCCGGTCCGGAGCGGCTGTTCTACGTCGCCGATGCGTTCCGCGCCGGCATGAGCGTGGAGCAGGTGCATGCGCTGTCGTTCATCGATCCTTGGTTCCTGGACCAGATCGAGGACCTGATCGCGCAGGAGAAGCAGCTGGCCGCCGACGGCCTGGGCTCGCTGGATGCCGCGCGCCTGCGCACGCTCAAGCGTGCCGGTTTCTCCGATGCGCGACTGGCCGAACTGTGCGGCACCAACGAGGCGGCGGTGCGCGCGCTGCGCCGCGCGCACAAGGTGCGCCCGGTGTACAAGCGGGTGGACTCGTGCGCGGCCGAATTCGCCACCGACACCGCCTACCTGTATTCGACCTACGAGGACGAGTGCGAGGCCAAGCCGAGCAACCGCGACAAGATCATGATCCTCGGCGGCGGCCCCAACCGCATCGGCCAGGGCATCGAGTTCGACTACTGCTGCGTGCACGCGGCGCTGGCGCTGCGCGAGGATGGCTATGAAACCATCATGGTCAACTGCAATCCGGAAACCGTGTCCACCGACTACGACACCTCCGACCGCCTGTACTTCGAGCCGCTGACCCTGGAAGACGTGCTGGAGATCGTCGAGCTGGAGCAGCCCAAGGGCGTGATCGTGCAGTACGGCGGGCAGACCCCGCTGAAGCTGGCGCGCGCACTGGAGGCCAACGGCGTGCCGGTGATCGGCACCAGCCCGGACTCGATCGACCTGGCCGAGGACCGCGAGCGCTTCCAGCAGCTGGTCGACAAGCTGGGCCTGAAGCAGCCGCCGAACCGCATCGCGCGCAACGCTGAAGAGGCGCTGGTGCTGGCGCGCGAGATCGGCTATCCGCTGGTGGTGCGCCCGAGCTATGTGCTCGGCGGCCGCGCGATGGAGATCGTCTACGGCGAATCGGACCTGGCGCGCTACGTGCGCGACGCGGTCAAGGTCTCCAACGACTCGCCGGTGCTGCTGGACCGCTTCCTCGACAACGCGGTGGAAGTGGACGTGGACATCATCGCCGACAAGGACGGCCAGGTGCTGATCGGCGGGGTGATGGAGCACATCGAGGAAGCCGGCGTGCATTCGGGCGACTCCTCGTGCTCGCTGCCGCCGTACTCGCTGTCGGCCAAGACCCAGGCCGAACTGCGCCGCCAGGTGGTGATGCTGGCCAAGGGCCTGAACGTGGTCGGGCTGATGAACACCCAGTTTGCGGTGCAGGTGGACGAAGCCGGCGACGACATCGTGTTCCTGCTGGAAGTGAACCCGCGCGCCTCGCGCACGGTGCCGTTCGTGTCCAAGGCCACCGGCATGGCGCTGGCCAAGATCGCCGCGCGCTGCATGGCCGGCAAGACCCTGGCCGAGCAGGGCGCGCTGAAGGAGATCGTGCCCGACTACTACTCGGTGAAGGAAGCGATCTTCCCGTTCGCCAAGTTCCAGGGCGTGGACCCGATCCTCGGCCCGGAGATGCGCTCCACCGGCGAGGTGATGGGCGTGGGCCGCAGCTTCGGCGCCGCGTTCGCGCGTGCGCAGGAAGCCGGCGGGATCAAGGCGCCGCCGCTGGGCAAGGCGTTCCTGTCGGTGCGCGACCCGGACAAGCAGCGCGTGCTGCCGGTGGCGCAGGCGCTGGTCGAGCGCGGCTACACCCTGGTGGCCACCAGCGGCACCTGCGCGTGGTTGCGCCAGCATGGCCTGCAGTGCGACCAGATCAACAAGGTGGCCGAAGGCCGCCCGCATATCGTCGATCTGATCAAGAACGGCGAAATCGTGTATATCGTCAACACCACCGAGGGCCGTGCGGCGATCTCCGATTCGTTCTCGATCCGGCGCGAAGCCCTGCAGCAGCGCGTCACCTATTCGACCACCGTTGCCGGCGCCCGCGCGCTGGTGCATTCATTGGAATTCCGCGGCACCGGTCCGGTCTGGGCGCTGCAGGAACTGCACAAGGAGCTGGAAGCGTGAGAGCCCCGATCACCATGCAAGGCGCGCTGCGTTTGCGCGAGGAACTGGACCAGTTGAAGTCGGTCAAGCGGCCGCAGGTCATCGCCGCGATCGCCGAGGCGCGCGCGCACGGCGACCTGAAGGAAAACGCCGAGTACCACGCCGCGCGCGAGCAGCAGAGCTTCATCGAAGGCCGCATCAAGCAGCTGGAGAGCGAGCTGTCGCATGCCGAGATCATCGACGTCAGCAAGCTGGCGGTCGGCAGCAAGGTGGTGTTCGGCGCGACCGTGACCCTGGCCGACGTGGAAAACGACGAAGAGAAGCGCTACCAGCTGGTCGGCGATCTGGAAGCGGACATCAAGCTGGGCCTGATCGCGATCTCCTCGCCGCTGGCGCGCGCGCTGATCGGCAAGCTGGAAGGCGACAGTGTCAGCATCGACGCCCCGGCCGGCCGTCGCGAGTACGAGATCGTCAGCGTCGAATACGTCGGCTGACGTCGTGGCGGTCGCCACCTTGTTGTTGCCGGAGCGCGCGCGCCTGGCCGCTGCGGCGCTGACCGGCGAGGTGGCGCGGGCGTTCGGCCGCGCCGACCGCGAGCGCCTGGAGCCCGGTTCCGAAGCGCAGTTGCGCCGCCATTTCACGCTGCCGCCCGGGCAATGGCCGGTGGCGGCGTTGACCCGCCAGCTGGACGCCGGCGACGCCGGCGACGCCGTGTGGCTGCGCGCCGATCCGGCGTATGTGGTGCCGGACATGCAGGGCGCGCGGCTGATGGCGCACGGCGACATGCTCGCGATCGACGCCATCGACCTGGCCGCGCTGCTGCCGTCGCTGCAGGACCTGTTCGCGGAGGCCGGCCTGGTCCTGGACGCGCCGGAAGCCACCCGCTGGTATCTGCGCCTGGCGCCGGACAGCGTGCTGCCCGCGTTCGCCGCACCGGCGCAGGTGCTCGGCGCCGATCTGTTCGACCATCTGCCGCAGGGCGAGGGCGGGCGCCGCTGGCGGGCGCTGCTGACCGAGGCGCAGGTGCTGCTGCACCAGCATCCGTGGAACCGCGAACGCAGTGCGCGCGGGCAGCCGGCAATCAACTCGCTGTGGTTCTGGGGCGGTGGCGCGTTGCCGGCCACGGTGACCAGCGCGCATGCGCAGGTGCGCAGCCGCGAGCCGCTGCTGCGCGCGCTGACCCAGGCCGCCGGCATCGACGCCGGGCAAACGCCGCGCGTCGATGCGCTGGTCGATCTGCGCCAGCTGCGCGCGCCCGAGCAGTTCGTCGGCGAGGTGATGCAGCCGCTGCTCGAAGCGCTGCGCCTGGGCGAACTGCAGCAACTGCTGCTGGATTTCGAGGACGGCACCCGTTTCCGGATCGAGCGCGAGCAGCGCTGGCGCTTCTGGCGGCGCCCGCTGGCACGCCTGGACGCATGAGCCCGCCGCTGCGCATCACCCGGCGGCCGGCCGCCGAGGGTGGGCCGTGGACGGACAGCGTGCTGCCGCTGTTGCGCCGCATCTACACCGCGCGCGGCGCCCACGACGCCAGCCTGGCGCAGCCGAAGCTGGCGCAGCTGCTGCCGCCGGATGCGCTGAGCGGCATCGACGCGGCGGTCGCGCTGCTGGCCGCCGCGATCGCCGCCGGCAAACGGATCCTGGTCGTCGGCGATTTCGATTGCGACGGCGCCACCGCCTGCGCGGTCGCGGTGCGCGGGCTGCGCCTGCTCGGCGCCGCGCAGGTGCTGCACGCGGTGCCGAACCGCATGGTGCACGGCTACGGCCTGTCGCCGGCGCTGGTCGCCGAGCTGGCGCCGCTGCAGCCGGACCTGCTGGTCACCGTGGATCACGGCATCGCCTGCCATGCCGGCGTCGCCGCGGCCAAGGCGCTGGGCTGGCAGGTGCTGGTCACCGACCACCACTTGCCGGGCAGCGTGCTGCCGCCGGCCGACGCGATCGTCGATCCGAACCTGGCCGGCGACGCGTTCCCGAGCAAGATGCTGGCCGGCGTCGGGGTGATCTTCTACGTGTTGCTGGCGTTGCGCCGGCACCTGCGCGAGCGCGGTGCGTTCGCGACCCAGGCGCCGGATCTGACGGTGTTGCTGGACCTGGTCGCGGTCGGCACCGTCGCCGACCTGGTGCCGCTGGACACGAACAATCGCGCGCTGGTGTCGGCCGGGCTGCGCCGCCTGCAGCGCGGCGACGGCTGCATCGGCCTGCGCGCCCTGATCGAAGCCAGCGGCCGCGATCCGGCGCGGCTCAGCGCCAGCGACATCGGTTTCGCGCTGGCGCCGCGGCTCAACGCCGCCGGCCGGCTCGAGGACATGGCGCTGGGCATCGAGCTGCTGCTGTGCGAGGACCCGCAGCAGGCGCGCGAAATCGCCGCCACGCTGGAACAGATCAACGGCGAGCGCCGCGCGGTGCAGCAGCAGATGACCGACGAGGCCGAGGCCACGGTGGCGCAGGCGCTGCTGGCCGCGCCGGACGCGCCACCGGTGGCGGTGTGCCTGTTCGATGCCGACTGGCATCCGGGCGTGATCGGCCTGGTCGCCTCGAAGATGAAGGACCGCCTGCATCGCCCGGTGATCGCCTTCGCCCCGGCCGAGCCGGGCAGCGACCAGTTGCGCGGCTCGGCGCGCTCGATTCCCGGCTTCCATATCCGCGACGCGATGGCCGCGGTGGAGGCGCGCCGGCCCGGATTGATGGACAAGTTCGGCGGCCATGCGATGGCCGCGGGCCTGAGCCTGCCGCAGGCCGCGCTGGCCGAGTTCGAACAGCTGTTCCGCGAGCATGCGCTGGCCAGCCTGGACGCGGCGCTGCTGCAGGCCGAACTGCTCAGCGACGGCGCACTGGATCCGCACGAGCTGGACCATCGCCATGCCGAGGCGCTGCGCCTGGCCGGTCCATGGGGACAGGGCTTCCCCGAGCCGCTGTTCGACGGCGAGTTCGAGGTGCTGCAGTGGCGCCTGCTGAAGGAGCGCCACCTCAAGCTGAGCCTGCGCTGCGCCGGCCGCGGCGAGCCATTGAACGCGATCCATTTCAACGGGTGGCGCGGCGACGAACCCGGCCGCCGCGTGCACATCGCCTACCGCCTGGTCGCCGACGACTACCGCGGCGGCGACGCGGTGCAACTGGTGGTGGAGCACTGCCGGAGCCTGTCGGGCTGATCCGTCCTTGGCCCCTCTCCCCTCGGGAGAGGGGTTGGGGTGAGGGTACGGCGCGAAAGCGACTCGCAGCGTTGGGTGCACGAGGCGGCGCCCGGACCCTCATCCGGCCCTGCGGGCCACCTTCCCCCGAAAAGCGGGCCATGGTCCCGACGGGAGAAGGGAACAGCCAGCCTCTCTCCCCCGCAGACGGCTTGGGTGAAGCTGGGATCAGCCGCATCGATGCAAGACTCAGCGGCCCGAGCACACCGCGCGAAGATTCCGGATAACCCCGCTGCGCCGCCCCGGACGTTCAAGCTGTACCGTCCCATCAAGGAGTGATCCATGCCGTACGTCGCGCGCAAAGGCCTGTGCCTGCTGTTGTTCTCGCTGTTGTCGGCGGCCGCCGTGCCGGCCTTGGCCCAGACCGCGCCGCAGCGGCAACTCCTCGCCCCACTGCTGAAGACCGATCACAGCGAGCGCCCGGTCGAGCTGCGCTCGGCGACGGTGAGCGCGCACGCCGCGGCCGGCCTGGCCGAAACCACGGTGGAGCTGCTGTTCTTCAACCCCAATGCGCGCGTGCTGGAAGGGCAACTGGCGTTCCCGCTGCGCGAGGGCCAGCAGATCAGCGGCTTCGCCTTGGACATCGACGGACAGATGCGCGACGCGGTGCCGGTGCCGAAGGCGCGCGGGCGGCAGGTGTTCGAGGCGATCGAGCGGCGCGGCGTGGACCCGGGCCTGGTCGAGCAGACCGCCGGCAACCAGTTTCAGCTGCGGCTCTATCCGATTCCCGCGCACGGCAGCCGCCGCGTGCGCCTGGTCTATCGCGAGTCGCTGCCGCGCACTGCCGCCGGTTGGCAGTGGCGGCTGCCGCTGGGCTATGCGGCCAGCGCCCAGACGCTGCGCCTGGCATTGAGCACGCAGGCGGCGCCGGTGGACACCGCCGCGTTGCCTGCGGGCCTGCGCCTGTCGCCGGCGCCCGGCGGTTACGCGGCGGCGTGGTCGGGCACGCCCGCGCAACTGCCCAGGGAACTGGCGCTGTCGTTGCGCGCGACCAGCGATCCGCGCGTCGCGGTCGGCAGCCACGACGGCCAGCGCTATTTCCAGGCGCTGCTGCCGATCGCCGATCTGCACGGCGCACGCCCGTTGCCGCAGCGCATCGGCCTGCTGTGGGATGCATCGGGTTCGGCGCGGCAGCGCGACATTGCCGCCGAACTGGCCTTGCTGCAGCGCTATTTCGCCGCGCTGGGCAACGCGCAGGTCGATCTGGTCGTGCTGCGCGACCGCGCCGAGGCGCCGCGCCGGTTCCAGGTGCGCGCCGGCGACTGGAGCGCGTTGAAGGCGACGCTGCAGGGCCTGCAGCCGGACGGCGCCAGCGCGCTGGGCGATTGGCGGCCGGTGGCGGACGTGCAGGAGTATCTGTTGTTCAGCGATGGCCTGGGCAATTACGGCGCGCAGGCCTTGCCGGCGCTGGCGCCGGGCCAGCGCCTGTACGCGGTCGATTCGGCCGGTGCCCATGCCGATGCCGCACGCCTGGCGGCATCGGCGGAAGCGCGCGGCGGCCGCTTGATCGAGCTGCATGGCGTGCAGGGCGTGCAGCAGGCCAGCGAACGGCTGCTGCAGCGCGGCGGCGAACTGGTGGCGTTACAGGGCGAGGGCGTCGCCGATCTGGTCGCCGATTCGCGCTACGCCGACGACGGCTATCTGCGCATCGCCGGGCGCCTGCTCGCGGCCGATGCGACGCTGCACCTGGAGATCGCCACCGCCGCCAGCACGCGCCGCCTGAGTCTCCCGTTGCGCGACGCCAGCGAGGTGCCGGGCGAGCTGGTGCCGGGCGCCTGGGCGCGGGCCATGCTGCGCAGCCTGGCCGCCGATCCGACAGGCGACGCCGCACGCCGCCAGCAACTGGCCAGCCGCTTTGGCCTGGTCAGCGCCGAGACCTCGCTGCTGGTGCTGGAGAACGTCGACGACTACGTGCGCTACGCCATCGCGCCGCCAGCGGCGCTGCGCGAGGCGGTGGCGCGCGCGCAGGCGCAGCGCCAGCAAGCGCAGGGCGAGCAGCGCAAGCAGCGCATCGATCGCGTCGCCGAGGATTTCGCCCAGCGCGTCGCCTGGTGGCAGCGCACGTTCCCGAAGAACGCGCCGCCGCAGCCCAAGCCGCAACGCGAGGAGCACGACGCCAGTCGGGAGCGGCGGGACGGCGTTTCGCGGCCCGCACCGGCGATGGCCATGGCGCCGCCGCCTGCACCCGCCGCGCCGATGCCGGCCGCGGAGTCCGCCGAGCTGGAGGCGGTGGTCGTCACCGGCGCGGTCGCGGCCTCGGACGGCGACGCGGCGAACGCCGATGCGCGTGCCGGCGCGCCCGCATCCACCACGATTTCCCTGGCATTGCAGCCGTGGCAGCCGGATTCGCCCTACGCCCGGCGCCTGCGTGCCGCCGCGCCGGAGGCGGTCTATCCGCTGTACCTGAGCGAGCGCGCCGCGCATGCCGACAGCGTGGCGTTCTATCTGGACGTGGCCGATGTGCTGTTCGAACGCGGCCAGCGCGAGCTGGCGCTGCGCGTGCTGTCGAACCTGGCCGAACTGCAGCTGGAGAACCGCCATGTGCTGCGCGTGCTCGGCTACCGGTTGCTGCAGGCGGGAAGGGCGGACCTGGCCGTGCCGGTGTTCGAGCAGGTGCTGCGGCTGGGCGAGGAAGAGCCGCAGAGCTTCCGCGACCTGGGCCTGGCCTACGCCGCGCGCGGCGACGCGCAGGCCGCGATCGAACAGCTGTACCAGGTGGTCGCACGCGACTGGGACCCCCGCTTCGACGGCGTGGCGCTGATCGCCTTGAACGAATTGAACGCGATCGTGGCGCGCTCGCAGCGGCCATTGCAGACCGCCTTCATCGACCCGCGCCTGCAGCGCAACCTGCCGCTGGACCTGCGCGTGGTGCTGAACTGGGACAGCGACAACAGCGACATGGATCTGTGGGTGACCGATCCCAACGGCGAGCGCTGCTACTACGCGCACCGCTCGACCTACCAGGGCGGGCAGCTGTCGCAGGACTTCACCGGCGGCTACGGGCCGGAAGAGTTCTCGCTGCGCCGGGCCAAGCCGGGCAAGTACAAGGTGGAGGCGAACTTCTTCGGCGACCGCCAGCCGCTGGTCACCGGCGCCACCACCTTGCACCTGCAGCTGAGCACCGGCTGGGGCAGCGCCACGCAGCGCGACCAGCAGGTGACGCTGCGGCTGAAGGACAAGAAGGAGACGATCCTGGTCGGCGAGTTCGAGGTGCGCTGAGGCCGTCCGCGCGCCGGCCATTGCCGAGTGGCCGGCGCGCTAAAATGCGCCATGTCCGAATCGCCCGCCACCAGCGTCTACGCCCGCTTCCTGCCGTGGCGCCGCAGCTTCGAGATCGGCTTCTGGGTCGCGCTCACCCTGGTCAACAGCACCGCCAACAGCGTCACCGTGCTGATGGACATCCGCAAGGCGGGGCTGCACTTCGCCGCGTGGGAGCCGGCGCTGTGGGAATGGTCCAGCAATCTGATGTTCCTGCTGATCGTGCCGCTGCTGGCGGCGCTGACCCGGCGCCATCCGTTGCATTGGGACAACTGGCGGCGCCGTCTGCCGGCCTACCTGCTGGGCAGCGTCGCGCTGTCGGTGCTGCACGTGCTGGGCATGGTCGCGATCCGCAGCGCGGTGTACCGCCTGCAGGGCATGCACTACGACTTCGGCCCGTGGCCGCAGGGGCTGGCCTACGAGTATCTGAAAGACGTGCGCAGCCTGGCCTCGATGCTGCTGTGCGTGGAGATGTACCGCTTCCTGCTGCGCCGCTGGCAGGGCGAGGCGGCCCTGCTCGGCGCGCCCGACGAAGGCCCGCCGGTGGAGTCGCTGGAGCGCCCGGAGCGCTTCCTGGTGCGCAAGCTCGGCCGCGAGTTCCTGGTCGCCGCCGCCGATATCGAATGGCTGCAGGCCTCGGGCAACTACGTCAACCTGCACGTGCGCGGCCACGACTACCCGCTGCGCAGCACCATGGCCGCGATCGAGGCCAGGCTCGACCCGGCCGTGTTCGTGCGCATCCATCGCAGCTACATGGTCAACCTGGGCTGCGTGGTGTCGATCGAACCGCTGGAGGCCGGCGAGGCGCGCGTGCACCTGCGCGACGGCGGCCATGTGCCGTGCAGCCGCCGCTACCGCGCCGCCCTGCGCACGGCGGCCGGGGAGGGCGAGGCGGCGATCGCCGAGTGATCGCGGCCCGGCCCGGTCGCGGCAGCGCGCGCGCTGTGGCGCGGCGGCCGGAATTGCTAGAATCGCGCTCTTGTTTGCCGTTTGCCGGAATGCCGCCATGATCGAACTCAATCCCATCCGCCACCGCATCGCCGATCTGTCCGATCGGGTGCTGTCGCTCCGGGGGTTTCTTTGACTACGACGTCAAGAAAGAACGCCTAGAGGAAGTCACCCGGGAGCTTGAGAGCCCCGATGTCTGGAACGACCCCGAACGCGCCCAGGGCCTGGGCCGCGAACGCGCCAACCTGGAGAAGACCGTCGGCGGCATCGCCAGCGTGCTCGACGGGCTGAACGAGGCGCTGGAGTTCCTGGAACTGGCCGAGAGCGAGGACGACGAGGACACCGCGCTGGCGGTGGTCGCCGATGTCGACCGCTTCCAGGCGCACGTGGAGAAGCTGGAATTCCAGCGCATGTTCTCCGGGCAGATGGACGCCAGCAACGCCTTCGTCGACATCCAGGCCGGCGCCGGCGGCACCGAGGCCCAGGACTGGGCCGAAATCCTGCTGCGCATGTACCTGCGCTGGTGCGAGTCGCGCGGCTGGAAGACCGAGCTGATGGAAGTCTCCGGTGGCGAAGTGGCCGGGATCAAGTCGGCCACGCTGCGCGTGGAAGGCGATTTCGCCTACGGCTGGCTGAAGACCGAGACCGGCGTGCACCGGCTGGTGCGCAAGTCGCCGTTCGACTCGGACAACCGCCGCCATACCAGCTTCACCTCGGTGTTCGTGTCGCCGGAAGTGGACGACAACATCGACATCGACATCAATCCGGCCGACCTGCGGACCGACGTCTACCGCTCCTCCGGCGCCGGCGGCCAGCACGTCAACAAGACCGAGTCGGCGGTGCGCATCACCCACATCCCGACCAACATCGTCGTGGCCTGCCAGACCGGGCGCAGCCAGCACCAGAACCGCGACAACGCGATGAAGATGCTCGCCGCCAAGCTGTACGAGCTGGAGATCCAGAAGCGCAACGCCGAGCGCGACGCGGTCGAGGCGACCAAGTCGGACATCGGCTGGGGCAGCCAGATCCGCAACTACGTGCTCGACCAGAGCCGGATCAAGGACCTGCGCACCGGCATCGAACGCACCGACACGCAGAAGGTGCTCGACGGCGACCTGGACGAATTCGTCGAGGCCAGCCTCAAGTCCGGCCTGGAAGTCGGCGCCAAACGCAGCGACGCCTGAACCGTCGGCCCCCGCCCGCCGTGGCGGAGGCCGGCCACGCGGGGCAGCCCCCCGCATCTGCTGCATCCTCTCCCTTCTTCTCCGCGTACCCATTCCCATGACCGAGCAGACCCCCGCGCCGTCCCTTCCCGTCGACGAGAACGGCCTCATCGCCGAACGCCGCGCCAAGCTGGGAGCGCTGCGCGCGCAGGGCGTGGCCTATCCGAACGATTTCCGCCGCCACGATTTCGCCGGCGACTTGCAGGCCGAATTCGCCGATGCCGAGCGCTGGAGCGCCGAGGCGCTGGAGGCCGAAGGCCGCAGCCTGCGCCTGGCCGGGCGCCTGCTGGCCAAGCGGGTGATGGGCAAGGCCAGCTTCGTGCAGCTGCAGGACGAATCCGGGCGCATTCAGCTGTTCCTGCAGGCCAACGCGCTGGGCCCGGCCTACGACGCTTTCAAGGGCTGGGACATCGGCGACATCATCGGCGTGGAAGGCGGGCTGACCCGCACCAAGACCGGCGAACTGTCGGTCAAGGCCACCGCGCTGCGGCTGCTGACCAAGGCGCTGCGCCCGCTGCCGGACAAGTGGCATGGCCTGTCCGACGTGGAGCAGCGCTACCGCCAGCGCTACGTGGACCTGATCGTGTCGCCGGAGGCGCGCGAGGTGTTCGTCAAGCGCTCCAAGATCATCCGCGCGATGCGCGCCTGGCTGGACGCGCGCCGCTTCCTGGAAGTGGAGACGCCGATGATGCATTACATCCCCGGCGGCGCCACCGCCAAGCCGTTCACCACCCACCACAACGCGCTGGACCTGGACCTGTACCTGCGGGTGGCGCCGGAGCTGTACCTGAAGCGGCTGGTGGTCGGCGGCCTGGAACGGGTCTACGAGATCAACCGCAATTTCCGCAACGAAGGCGTCAGCACCCGGCATAATCCCGAATTCACCATGATGGAGCTGTACGAGGCCTACGCCACGTACCACGAGGTGATGGACCTGACCGAGAGCGTGATCCGCGACGTGGCCCAGGAGGTGCTCGGCACCACCCAGGTGCACTGGGACGGCGCCGACATCGACCTGGCCCCGGCGTTCCGCCGCTGGCGCATGGACGAGGCGGTCCGCCACCACAACCCCGAGATCAGCGCCGCCGACTGCACCGACCGTGAGGCGCTGCTGCGCCACTGCGAGCGGCTGAAGATCCGCACCAAGCCGTCCTACGGCTGGGGCAAGCTGCTGCTGGAGATCTTCGAGGCCACCGTCGAGCACACCCTGATCCAGCCGACCTTCATCACCGACCACCCGGTCGAGGTGTCGCCGCTGGCCCGTTCCAGCGACACCGAACCCGGCTATACCGACCGCTTCGAGCTGTTCATCAACGGCAAGGAGATCGCCAACGGCTTCTCCGAACTCAACGATCCGGAAGACCAGGCCGCCCGGTTCCAGGCCCAGGTGGCGGCGAAGGAGGGCGGCGACGACGAGGCCATGCACTTCGACGCCGACTACATCCGTGCGCTGGAGGTCGGCCTGCCGCCCACCGGCGGCCTGGGCATCGGCATCGACCGGCTGGTAATGTTGCTGACCGGCAGCAATTCGATCCGTGACGTGCTGCTGTTCCCGTACATGCGTCCGGAGGCTTAATCTAGCCGAAGGCGGCGGTGGCCTTGGCGTGGGGTTCTCGTATCGGGCGTCGGCAAGCAAGCGGTTGGCAAGCAAGCGAAGTGAGGCGGTTGGGTCGGCATAGCCGGCGCCGGAGCGTTTCCCGTTATTGTCTCAGCAGCCCGAAGCCCGTGGGCAAGAGGATCGCAGATGCAAGATGCCAGCATGAGCCTGTCCGGAGTATCCTCCAGCAGCGACCGCCCGGACTGGGCGGAGGGGGCGGACAATCGCTTGAACATCGTCATCGTCGACGATCAGACGTCCGCGCGCACCATGCTGCGCCACGTGATCGAGGACATCGCCCCGGAACTCACCGTCCGCGACTTCGGCGACTCGCAGGCTGCCCTGGCCTGGTGCGAGGCCGGCAAGGTCGACCTGTTGCTGCTCGACTACCGCATGCCCGGCATGGACGGGCTGGAATTCGCGCGGCGGCTGCGGCGCCTGCCCAAGCACCGCGACATTCCGATCATCCTGATCACCGTGGTCGGCGACGAGCCGATCCGCCAGGCCGCGCTGGAAGCCGGGGTCATCGACTTCCTGGTCAAGCCGATCCGCCCGCGCGAGCTGCGCGCGCGCTGCCACAACCTGCTGCAGCTGCGGCTGCAGAGCGAGAACATCAAGCAGCGCGCGATGTCGCTGGAGCAGCGCCTGCTGGCGAGCATGCGCGAGGTCGAGGAACGCGAGCGCGAGACCCTGTCGCGGCTGGCGCGGGCGATCGAGTACCGCGACGCCGGGACCAGCGCCTACCTGGAGCGGATGGCGCACGTGGCCGGCCTGATCGCCGAGCAGCTGGGCCTGTCCGAGGACGAGGTGCGGGTCATCGAGATGGCCGCGAGCCTGCACGACATGGGCAAGATCGCCATTCCCGATGCGGTGCTGCTCAAGCCCGGCAAGCTCAACGAGGAAGAGATGGCGGTGATGCGCATGCACCCGCGCATCGGCTACGAACTGCTCAGCGGCAGCCAGAACCGCTTCATCCAGGTCGGCGCGCTGATCGCGCTGCGCCACCATGAGCGTTACGATGGCAGCGGATACCCCGACGGACTGGTCGGCGAAGCGATCCCGCTGGAGGCGCGGATCGTGGCGGTCGCCGACGTCTTCGACGCGCTGATCTCGCCGCGTCCCTACAAGGAAGCCTGGACCATGGATGCGACCCTCGCCTATCTCTACGCGCAACGCGGCCGCCTGTTCGACCCGCGCTGCGTGGACGCGCTGTTCCGCGGGCGCGAGCAGTTGCATCTGATCTGCGAGAAGTTCTCGAGCGCCTCGGTCCGGCCGGGGGTCGCGCTGTGAAACCGCGGCTGGAATGGATCAGGGCCCGCTTGCGACAACGCACGGACACCGAACACGGGCAGACGCTGATCCGGGTCGGCATCTTCCTGTGCGTCATCGTCTGCATGACGATCGCCGAAAAGCTGGGTCAGCTCGCACCCGATGTATACCTGACATCGGTGCTGATGAGCGGCGTCGGCGTGCTTGTCGGTCTGGCGCTGTTCGCCGCGATTCTGGTGCGGCCAGGGACGTCGAACGTTCGGCGCGTCATCGGCATGGTGACCGACTATGGCCTGATGACGGTGGCGATGATCCTGCAGGGAGAACCGCTGGCCTGGCTGTACGTCATCATCATGTGGGTCACCGTCGGCAATGGCCTTCGCTACGGAAACCGCTATCTGATCGGCGCCGTGGTGTCCGCCTGCATCAGTTTCGGTTGCGTGGTCCTGCTCAATGGCTACTGGCGCGAGAACATCACGCTGAGCGCCGGGCTGTGGGCCGGTCTGATCGCCATTCCCATGTATCTGTCGGGGCTGCTGCGGCAGTTGACCCAGGCGACCGCGGAGGCGCGGCGCGCCAGCGAAGCCAAGAGCCGATTCCTTGCCAACATGAGCCATGAGTTCCGGACCCCGTTGAACGGGTTGTCCGGCATGACCGAAGTCCTGGCCACCACCAAGCTGGACGCGGAACAGCGCGAGTGCGTGGGCACCATCCAGGCCTCCGCGCGCAGTCTGCTGTCCCTGGTGGAAGAGGTGCTGGATATTTCCGCCATCGAGGCGGGCAAGATCCGCACCGAGAAACACGATTTCTCGCTGCGCGAGACGCTGGCGCAGATCGGTTTGATCCTGCAGCCGCAGGCGCGCGCCAAGGCGCTGGGCTATCACCTGGAGGTCGCAGCCGATGTGCCGGACAATGTGCGTGGCGACGCGGGGCACCTGCGGCAGATCCTGTTGAACCTGGCCGGCAACGCGATCAAGTTCACCAACATGGGGCGGGTGGACATCCGTGTCCGGATACAGCGCAACGATGCCGGCGAACCGTT
Source organism: Xanthomonas sp. JAI131 (assembly GCF_013410075.1). NCBI lineage: Bacteria > Pseudomonadati > Pseudomonadota > Gammaproteobacteria > Lysobacterales > Lysobacteraceae > Xanthomonas > Xanthomonas sp. JAI131. Next base: position 815,162 of record NZ_JACCCN010000001.1, read on the forward strand.
CCGGTTGAGTTTCGACATCGTCGACACCGGGATCGGCGTGCCGCCCGCGATGCGCCCGCGCCTGTTCGAGGCCTTCGAGCAGGCGGACGTGGGCCTGTCCCGGCGCTACGAAGGCACCGGCCTGGGAACCACGATCGCCAAGGGCCTGGTCGAAGCGATGGGCGGCAGCATCGGCTACCAGGAGAGTCCTCCGCGCGGGAGCCGTTTCTGGTTCGAGCTGCCGTTCGAGGCGGCCGCCGCCGCGCCGCTGTCCAGCACCGCTCGGGATGGCGCAAGCGAAGAAGAGCCGTCGCCGAGCGGCAACATCATCGCGTTCACGGATCCGTTCTTGCGCCACCGTGCGCGGGTGCGCAGCATGCGCATCCTGGTCGCCGACGATCATGCGGCCAACCGCATGGTGCTGCAGCGCCTGCTGCAAAAGGCCGGCCATCGCGCGATCTGTCTCGATGGCGCGGAAGCGGTGCTCGATGCGCTTGCCGAAACCGATTTCGATGCCGTCATCGTCGATCTGCACATGCCCGGGATGAGTGGCCTGGACATGCTCAAGCACCTGCGGATCATGCAGGCCGGCCGCTCGCGCACGCCGGTCGTGGTGCTCAGCGCGGACGTCACGCCGGAGTCGATTCACCGCTGCGAACAGGCCGGCGCACATACGTTCCTGGCCAAGCCGGTGGTGGCCTCGCGGCTGCTGGACACGCTGACGGATATCGCCACGGACGGCAGGTTGCGCCCGGCCGAACCGCAATCGCGGCTTTCCAAGGAGGGTGTGTTGGATTCGTCCGTGCTCGACGAACTGGCCGGTCTGGGCATGGGCGACGGATTCGAGCGGGAATTCATTTCCCAGTGCCTCAACGATGCCGATGGCTGCCTGGGCGGAATGCAGGTGGCGGGCGAGTCCGAGAATTGGGAGCGGTTGCGCGAACATGCGCATGCGGTAAAGGGCGTGGCGAGCAACCTGGGGCTGGTGAAGATGGCCAACCTTGGCGGCGAACTGATGCGGATGGCGGATTGGCAGATGCGCAGCGAGTGGCGGCAATGCCTGGCGACGCTCAATGCCAGCCTGACCGAGGGCAGGGAGGTGCTGGACCTGCGGGCGCTGCGAAGCAGTCAGCAGGACGGCAACGAGCTGCGCTGAGGGGAAAGCCCGGCATACGGCCGGGCCCGGCCCCTTCCGGTCCGAGTCTTCTAGGCGAGCGCGGCGACGTTGTGCGCGCGCCGCGTCTGCGCCCGCACCAATCGGTCCATCATGCGTAGCGACTTGTCGTCGAGCGCAAGCGCCGTGTCTACCCAGACTTCGGTGATGTCCATCAGTTCCCGCAATGACACGTGTTGCGAGATGCGGCGTGCCGCGTTCATCGCGAGATAGGACAGCTTGCTGCGCTGCTGGATGCGGATCAGTTCCTCGACCGCCGCCTTTCCCTCGCCCTTGGGGACCAGGATGTCGACCACGCCGAGTGCGTGCATCTGCTCGCTGCTGTAGACGGTTCCCTCCAGAATGATCTTCTCCGCCAGTTGCGGCGATACACGCTGGCACAGGAAGGAATAGGCGCCCATGCCTGGGAACAGGCCGAACATCACCTCCGGCAAGCCCATGCCGACGCCTTCCTCCGCCACGATGGTGTGGCATGCCAACGCCATCTCCAGGCCTCCGCCCAGGGCGTCGCCCTGCAGCAACGCGATGGTCCGTACGTCGCCGCCGAGGCCGGTATGCAGGGTATGCACGCCTTCCACGCAGCGCTTGGCGTAGGCGAGCAAGCTGTCCCTGTCGCGCAGGCGAATGAGCTGGGTAAACAGCTCCAGGTCTCCGCCGAGGTTGAACACATTCGCATCCGAAGCCAATACGAAGTGCCGCAGTTGCCCGCGCTGCAGCGCATTGCCGCCGCTCAGGGTGATCGCATCGGTAAAGCTCCACATGTCGTCGAGCAGATCGTCCCTGAAGCACGGTCGCGAGCCGATGGCCGCGTCGTTGTGCATGAACATCCAATGCGCGTTGCCATCCACGCTCGACTCGACGCGGATGGTGGGGAAGCTGGGGTTGAAGAAGCGTTTGTCAACGTTCATGGGATTTCCTCGGTGTTTTGGTTGGCGGCGAAACGGCGTGCGCAGGGGCCGGGAAGCGGCGCGCGAGCCGATGCTACACCTACGTAAACTGAGGACTGATGGCGACGCAGACGGAGAAATTCGCGTCTGCTGGCGCGCGTGGCTGGCTGCAGCCACGCGGCTTGACGGCAGGGGCCGCGAAGGGGAGGGCAGGGCCTTCCCTTGCCCGGGCGGCGTGGACCCGCAGTCCACGCCAGCGGCGACCTAGGCTGCCGGCGGACTGTCGCGCAATTCCCGCCGCAGGATCTTGCCGACATTGGTCTTGGGCAGTTCCTTGCGGAACTCGACGATGCGCGGATGCTTGTAGCCGGTCAGGTTGGCGCGGGCGTGGGCCTTGACGTCCTCGGCGGTGAGGTTGGGGTCCTTCTTGACGATGACCACCTTGACCACTTCGCCGGATTTCTCGTCCGGGACCCCGACCGCGGCCACTTCCAGCACGCCGGGCATCATCGCGATCACGTCCTCGACCTCGTTCGGGTACACGTTGAAGCCGGAGACCAGGATCATGTCCTTCTTGCGGTCGACGATGTAGAAGAAGCCCTGCGGATCCATCCGCGCCATGTCGCCGGTGTGCAGCCAGCCGTCGGCATCGATGGCGCCGGCGGTTTCCTCGGGACGGCGCCAGTAGCCCTTCATCACCTGCGGACCCTTGATGCACAGCTCGCCGACCTCGCCGGGCGCCATGGTCTTGCCCTGGTCGTCCTTGACGCAGGCGTCGGTGGACGGGATCGGCAGGCCGATGGCGCCGTTGTATTCCTTCAGCGTCAGCGGGTTGATGCAGGCGGCGGGCGAGGTCTCGGTCAGGCCGTAGGCCTCGACCAGAGTCACCCCGGTCACCTGCTTCCAGCGCTCGGCCACGGCGCGCTGCACCGCCATGCCGCCGCCCAGGGTGAACTTCAGCGTCGAGAAATCCACCTTGTCGAAGCCGGGCGTGTTGAGCAGGCCGTTGAACAGCGTGTTGACCCCGGTGAAGGCGGTGAAGCGGGTCTTCTGCAGCTCCTTGACGAAGCCGGGCATGTCGCGCGGATTGCTGATCAGGTGGTTGAGGCCGCCGAGCTTCATGAACACCAGGCCGTTCGCGGTCAGCGCGAAGATGTGGTACAGCGGCAGCGCGGTGATGATGACTTCCTTGCCTTCCTCCAGCTTGCCGGTCGCCGCGATCCAGGCGCCGGCCTGCAGCATGTTGGCGACCAGGTTGCGGTGGGTCAGCATTGCGCCCTTGGCCACCCCGGTGGTGCCGCCGGTGTACTGCAGGAAGGCGATGTCGTCCGGCTCGATGTCCAGCTGCGGCAGCGTGTGCAGGCGGCCCAGGGTCAGCGTGTCGCGGAAGCGCACCGCGTTGGGGATGTCGTAGTCGGGCACCAGCTTCTTGACGTACTTGAGCACGAAGTTGACCAGCGCGCCCTTCGGGAAGCCGAGCATGTCGCCCAGGCCGGTGGTGATGACCTGCTTGAGCGGGGTGTCGGCCAGCACTTCCTGCACGGTCTTGCCGAAGTTGTCGATCACCACGATCGCGCTGGCGCCGGAGTCGATCAGCTGGTGGCGCAGTTCGCGCGGCGTGTACAGCGGATTGACGTTGACCACGGTCATGCCGGCCAGCAGCACGCCGAAGGTGGCGATCGGGTACTGCAGGCAGTTGGGCATCATCAGCGCGACGCGGTCGCCCTTCTTGAGCTGCAACTCGCCCAGCAGGTAGGCGGCGAAGTGCCGGGCCAGTTCGCCGGCCTCGCGGTAGGTCAGGGTCTTGCCGAAGTTGCAGTAGGCCGGACGGTCGCCGAACTTGGCGACGGAGGTTTCGAAGACGGCGGCGACGGACCGGTACTCGTTGACATCGATCTCGGCGGGAATGCTGGCCGGATAACTCTGCAACCACGGACGTTCCTGACTCATGTACTCCCCCCTCGTGTGGAATGCTGCCGCACGCCGACGCAACGCTGCGGCGTGGCGAGTGGCAGGATACCGTTCCGCATGGAAAAGGCGAAGCCGAGGAGGAATCCGGATGCGACAGGCATGGGCGTGGGGATGGGGATGCGCGTTGCTGCTGGCCTTGCCCGGCTGCCAGCGCGATTCGGCGGAACAGCGGCTGCGCAAGGACATCGCCGCCATGCAGGAGGCGGTGGAGGAACATCGCCTGCGCGATGCGATGGCCGCGGTGGCCGACGATTTCGCGGGCGAGGCGGGGATGGATCGTGCTGCGCTGCACAACCTGTTGCGCGCGCAATTCCTGGCCAACGCGCGGATCGGGGTGAACACCGGACCGCTGTCGATCGCGCTGCAGGGCGACGACGCCACGGTACGGTTCGACGCGGTGGTCAGCGGCGGCGATGCGCGTGTGTTGCCGGAGCGGGTCCGGCGCTACGAGGTGGTCACCGGCTGGCGCGAGCAGGACGGGCGCTGGCGGCTGCGGCATGCGCAATGGAATGCAGCGCCGTAGCGAGCCGTGCGCAGCGCCAAACGGCAATCGCCCCGTTCGGGAAACGGGGCACCTTCAGTACGGTCTGTCTGGCGGGCAAAGACCCGTTGTTTCGAAACGCGGTGCCGATGAAAAGGCGGTGCGCGTGCGTGGCGGTGCGTCCCCGCGCGAGCGTGCGCGGCGCCCGTGCAGGCGCCGCGCCGCCATGGCCGCTCAGGCCGCCTTGCGCGCCGCCAGCTGGCGCAGCACGTACTGCAGCAGGCCGCCGTGCTTGAAGTACGCCACTTCCTTCGGCGTCAGCAGCAGCACCTTGACCTGGAACTGCTTGACGCTGCCGTCGGCCTTCTTCGCATCGACGGTGGCGCGCTTGCTGGCGCCGTCCTGCAGCCCGGTGATGTCGAACACCTCCGAACCGTCCAGGCCCAGCGACTGCGCGTTCTCGTTGTCCAGGAACTGCAGCGGCAGCACGCCCATGCCGACCAGGTTGGAGCGGTGGATGCGCTCGAAGCTCTCGGCGATCACCGCCTTGACCCCGAGCAGGTTGGTGCCCTTGGCCGCCCAGTCGCGCGAGGAGCCGGTGCCGTACTCCTTGCCGGCCACGACCACCAGCGGCACGCCGTCGGCCTTGTACTTCATCGCCGCGTCGTAGATCGCCAGCTTCTGCGGCTGCGCGCCGTCGGGCCCGCGGTACAGCGTGTTGCCGCCTTCTTCGCCGCCGAACATCAGGTTCTTGATGCGGATGTTGGCGAAGGTGCCGCGCACCATCACGTCGTCGTTGCCGCGGCGGCTGCCGTAGCTGTTGAAGTCGGCCGGCTGCACGCCGCGTTCCTGCAGGAAGCGGCCCGCCGGCGAGTCCTTCTTGATGTTGCCGGCCGGGGAGATGTGGTCGGTGGTGATCGAGTCGCCGAACAGGCCGAGCACGCGCGCGCCGTGCACATCGTCGATGTTGCCGACCTGCATGGTCATGCCGTCGAAGTAGGGCGGGTTCTTGATGTAGGTGGAGGCCGCGTCCCAGGCGTACAGCTCGCCGTCGGGCGAGGCGATCGCGGCCCAGCGGCTGTCGCCCTTGAACACGTCGGCATAGTTCTGCTTGAACATCTCCGGGCCGACCGTGGCGGCGATGGTGTCGCCGATTTCCTTGTTGCTCGGCCAGATGTCGCGCAGGTATACCGGCTGGCCGTCGCTGCCGGTGCCCAGCGGGTCGCGGCTCAGGTCGATGTCGGTGGTGCCGGCGATGGCGTAGGCGACCACCAGCGGCGGCGAGGCCAGGTAGTTCATCTTCACTTCCGGGTGCACGCGGCCTTCGAAGTTGCGGTTGCCCGACAGCACCGAAGCCACCACCAGGTCGTCCCTGGCGATCGCCGCCGACACGTCGTCCGGCAGCGGGCCGGAGTTGCCGATGCAGGTGGTGCAGCCGTAGCCGACCACGTAGAACCCCAGTCGTTCCAGGTCGTCCATGACCCCGGCCTTCTTCAGGTAGTCGGTGACCACCAGCGAACCCGGCCCGAGCGAGGTCTTGACCCAGGGCTGCGCCTTCAGGCCCTTGGCCACGGCATTGCGCGCCAGCAGCCCGGCGCCGAGCATCACCGCCGGATTGGAGGTGTTGGTGCACGAGGTGATCGCGGCGATCACCACCGAACCGTCGCGCAACTGCCAGCCGGCGCCGCTGTCTTCGCCGGTCTCGGCCTGCGAGGCCTTGGCGCCGACCGCGGTGCCGCCGCCGCCTTCGTTCTTGAGCCGGTCTTCCTGCTTGAGGTCGCTGTGGCGCTTGTGGCGCGCTTCGGCGAAGGGCACCAGGTTGTCGCGGAAATTGCGCTGCATGTCTTCCAGCAGCACCCGGTCCTGCGGCCGCTTGGGGCCGGCCAGCGATGGCTTGACCTGGCCCATGTCCAGTTCCAGCGTGGCGCTGTAGTCGGCGTGCGCGGTGTCGGCGTCGTGCCACAGGCCCTGCGCCTTGGCGTAGGCCTCGACCAGCGCGATCTGCTCCTCGCTGCGCCCGGACAGGCGCAGGTAGGTCAGCGATTCGGCGTCGACCGGGAAGATGCCGCAGGTGGCGCCGTACTCCGGCGCCATGTTGCCGATGGTGGCGCGGTCGGCCAGCGGCAGGTGCTGCAGGCCCTCGCCGAAGAACTCGACGAACTTGCCGACCACGCCGTGCTTGCGCAGCATCTGCGTCACCGTCAGCACCAGGTCGGTGGCGGTGGCGCCTTCGGGCAGCCTGCCGGTCAGCTTGAAGCCGACCACCTGGGGGATCAGCATCGACGAGGGCTGGCCGAGCATCGCCGCTTCCGCCTCGATGCCGCCCACGCCCCAGCCGAGCACGCCGATGCCGTTGATCATGGTGGTGTGGCTGTCGGTGCCGAATACGGTGTCCGGATAGGCGATCGCCTCGCCGTCGCGCTCGCCGGTCATCACCACCCGCGCCAGGTGCTCGAGGTTGACCTGGTGCACGATGCCGGTGTTCGGCGGCACCACCTTGAAGTTGTCGAACGCCTTCTGGCCCCAGCGCAGGAAGCCGTAGCGTTCCTTGTTGCGCTGGAATTCGATCTTGCCGTTGAGATCGAGCGCGTCGGCCTTGCCGAACACGTCCACCTGCACCGAATGGTCGATCACCAGTTCCGACGGGATCAGCGGGTTGATCTGCTCCGGGCGCCCGCCGAGCTTGACCACCGCATCGCGCATCGCGGCCAGGTCGACCACGCACGGCACGCCGGTGAAGTCCTGCAGCACCACCCGCGCCGGCATGAACGCGATCTCGGTGTCGGGTTCGGCCTTGGGATCCCACTTCGCCACCGCCTCGATGTGGTCCTTGCCCACGGTGACGCCGCCGTCTTCGTGGCGCAGCAGGTTTTCCAGCAGGATCTTCAGCGAGTAGGGCAGGCGGGAGATGTCGAACTGCTGTCCGAGCTTGGGCAGGCTGAAGTAGCCGTAGGTCTTGCCGCCGACGTGCAGCTGGCTGCGGCTGGAGAACGAATCGCTCATTGCAGATGGCTCCTTTTGCTGATGGCTTGCAACGGCTGCGCCGGAACGCGCGCCTGCTTGCGGCTGCGCCGGGCTCGCTGTGCCCGCCGCTGCATCGCAGTATGCGACAGCGGCGGCGGCGTGCCAGCCCTGGGCTCAGGACGCAAGGTTACACGGGCATGTGTAGTGTCGATGTCATGGCTTGCCGCGCCACTGGCTCATCAGCATCTGCAGGAAGCGCTCGGCACTGGGCGACAGCAGCGCGCCGCGACGGCGCACGATGCCGATCGTGCGCGAGACCACCGGGTTGCCGATCGGGCGAGTGACCAGGGTCGCGTGTTCGCCGTCGGGGGTGGCCATCTTCGGCAGCACCGACACGCCGATGCCGGCCTCCACCATGCCCAGCGAGGTGGACAGATGGGTCACTTCGTAGTGCCAGCTCAGTTTGAGATTCTCGCGCGCCAGCGCGCCGTCGAGCAGGGTGCGGTTGCCGCTGGTGCGGTGCACGGTGATCAGCTGATGGCGGGCCAGGTCGGCCCATTCCACTCGCTTCTTCTTCGCCAGCGGATGGTCGCGCCGGCAGGCGAGCACGAACGGGTCTTCGGCCAGCACGTCGAAATCCAGATTGGGGTCGTTGGCGCCCATGAAGTTGATGCCGAATTCCACTTCGCCACGCTCCACCGCCTGCAGGCCTTCGGTGGCGGGGATGTCGAGGATGCGGAAGCGTACCTTCGGGAACGCCTCGTGGAAGCGCGCCATCACGCTGGGCAGGAAGTAGAACGCGGCAGTGGGCAGGCAGGCGATGGTGACCTGGGCGCCGCGGGTGTCGTCCTGCCCGCGTACCGAGAACAGCGAACCATCGAATTCTTCCAGCATGCGCCGGACCAGCGGCAGCAGGTTCTCGCCGACCGCGGTGGTGGACACGCTGCGCGTGGTCCGCTCCAGCAAAGGCGCGCCGACCGCCTGTTCCAGCTTCTGGATGCGCCGGCTCAGTGCCGGTTGGGAAACGTGCAGCGCCTCGGCGGCGCGGTGGAAGCTGCGGGTCTCGGCCACCAGCAGGAAGGCACGTAGATCGAGGATCTCGCAATTGATGCTCATGAGGTATCAATCATCCAAAAAATAGCAATTCACAGATCAATCTTGCTCATGCCAGTATCGAATCACAGAAGTTAATTGATCTGATTGAGACATCAATCTAGCACACGTATGGCCAACGATCTCACCAGCATTCCCTGCGTCCTGATGCGTGGCGGCACCTCCAAGGGGCCGTTCTTTCTCGCCACGGATCTGCCTGCCGACACCGGATGGCGCGACCGCCTGCTGCTGGAGGTGATGGGTTCGGGGCATCCGCTGCAGATCGACGGCATCGGCGGCGGCAACGCCCTGACCAGCAAGGTCGCGATCGTCGATCGCGCCAGCCGGCCGGACGCGGACGTCGACTATCTGTTCGCCCAAGTCAGGGTCGAGCAGCGCGTGGTGGATACCTCGCCGAACTGCGGCAACATGCTGGCCGCAGTGGGGCCGTACGCCATCGAGAAGGGCCTGGTCGCGGCGCGCCACCCGCGCACGGAAGTGCGGATCCACAACGTCAATACCGGCAAGATCATTCTGGCCACGGTCGAAACCCCGGGCGGGCAGGTGGTGTACCGCGGCGACACCCGCATCGCCGGAGCGCCCGGCAGCGCCGCACCGGTACGGCTGTCGTTCCTGGACGCTGCCGGCGCCAGGACCGGCCGGCTGCTGCCCACCGGCAATGCACAGGACCAGATCCAGGGCGTGCCGGTCAGCCTGATCGATTGCGCCATGCCGATGGTGATGATGCGTGCGCTCGATCTGGGTGTCCGCGGCGGCGAAACACCGGCCGAACTGAATGCGAATCGCGCGCTGCTGGAACGGATCGAGGCGATCCGCATCGAGGCCGGGGTGCGCATGGGCATCGCCGACGCCGGCAGCAAGGTGATTCCCAAGCCGGTGCTGCTGTCGGCAGCCGAGCACGGCGGCGCGCTGCAGGTGCGCTACTTCATGCCCCATCATTGCCACACGGCACTGGCGATCACCGGCGGCGTCGGGATCGCCACCGCCGCGGTCACCGTGGGCACGCTGCCTAACACTTTCGTCGGCTGTGTCGACCTGCCCGCGGAGATTACCCTCGAACATCCGAGCGGTGCCCTGGACGTGAGCTTGAGCCGCAGTTCCGAGAGTGCGCCGGTCGTGGCCAGCGTGATCCGCACCGCCCGGCGTCTGTTCGAGGGCCGCGTGTTCGCGACCTCGCCATCTTCCACCGAAGCAAGCCAATGGACGTCCGCTGCATGACTTGACACCGTCGCGGCGGTGCGCCACGGGTGGCGCGCCGTTCCGACACCACTACGGCAACAACGTTCCACAATCCTGGGAGGGATGATGTACAAGCAGATTCTCAAGGCCGCGCTGGTCGCGGCGACGCTGGCGCTGGCCGCCTGCGGCAAGGGCGCCGCCGAGGGCGGCGGCGCCGACAATGCGCCGGTACGCATCAGCGTCGGCTCCTACAACATCAACAACCTGCCGTTCTTCATCGCCGATGCGAACGGGTACTTCGACCAGGTCGGATTGAAGGTGAAGACCGAGAACTTCGCCCAGGGCGGCTCGAAGGTGCTGCAGGCGCTGGTGGCCAACTCCACCGACGTGGCGGTCGGCTTCTACGACCACACCATCCAGATGCAGGCCAAGCACAAGGACGTGGTGGGTTTCGTGCTGTTGTCGCGCAATTCGGGCCTGGTGCTGGCGGGGCCGGACGACACCACGTTCGATCCGGCCAGGCCGGAGACCATCAAGGGCCTGAAGGTAGGCATCACCGCGCCGGGCTCCTCGTCCGATTTCTTCGTGCGGCACTTCCTGGCCCGGCACGACATACCGGTGGACAGCGTCTCGCTGATCGGGGTGGGTTCCGGTGCGGCTGCCGTGGCAGCGCTGGAACAGCGCAAGATCGACCTCCTGGTGAACTACGATCCTGCTGCCACGCTGATCACCGAGCGCAAGGTCGGCCGCATCATCATCGATGCGCGCAGCGATGCGGGCGCGCGCCAGGTGTACGGCGGCCTGTATCCCACCTCGGTGATGTACGCCAATCGGAGTTTCCTGGAGCGGCGCCCGGATGCGGCCGAGAAGATCGCGCGCGCGCAGCAGATGGCGTTGCGCTTCATCGCCGACAACAGCGCCGAGGACATCGTCGCCGCGTTGCCCGATGCGTACGTGTCCGGCGACCGCAAGACCTACGCGCGCGCCGTCGACAACGCCCGCGCCATCTTCACCCGCGACGGCCGCTTCATCCCCGCCGACCTGCAGACGCCGCTGGCGGTGCTGCGCGAGTTCAACAAGGACGTCGCCGCTGCCCGGATCGATCTGTCCAGGACGTATACGAATGCCTTCGTCGAGCGTGCCGGCGCCGCTGCGCCGGCCGCCCAACCGTAACCTACAAGGGAGACTCCCCATGGCACTCAATGCCACCGTGCGCCAGTTCAATGGCGTGCCGCAGCTGGAGCCTGCGCAGACCATGGTCAGCATCGACCGGATGAGCATGTCCTTCGGCGATTTCACCGCCGTGCGCGACGTCGATATCCAGGTGCGCGACGGCGAATTCCTTGCCATCGTCGGGCCCACCGGCTGCGGCAAGAGCACCATTCTCAATTCCGTGGCTGGCCTGCTCAAGCCCACCGCCGGCGAGATCGCGATCGATGGCAAGCCGGTCGCCGGCGTGCAGGAGGCGGTCGGCTACCTGTTCCAGCAGGACGCCTTGCTGCCCTGGAAAACGGCCTACCAGAACGTCGAACTGGGCCTGCGTTTCCGCGGCGTCGGCGAGGCCGAGCGCAAGCGCAAGGTCACTGCATGGCTGGCGAAAGTCGGCCTGACCGGCTTCGATCACCGTTACCCGCACCAGCTCTCCGGCGGCCAGCGCAAGCGCGTGCAGATGGCGCAGGCGTTGATCGTGGAGCCGAAGGTGATCCTGATGGACGAGCCGTTCTCGGCGCTGGACATCCACACCCGGCACCTGATGCAGAACGAACTGCTGCGGCTGTGGCAGGAGGATCGCCGCTCGGTGATCCTGATCACCCACGACCTGGAGGAGGCGATCGCGCTGGGCGACCGGGTGGTGGTGCTGTCCTCCGGCCCGGCCAGCCGGGTCGTGCGCAGTTTCGACGTGGACCTCGAGCGCCCGCGCAACGTGGCGGAGATCAAGCTGGACGAACGTTTCACCGATCTGTACCGCGACATCTGGGCCTGCCTGCGCGGCGAAGTGGAGAAGAGCTATGCACGACAAGACTGACCGTTTCCTGCAGATCGCCCTGGTGGCCGCCGTGTTCGGCGGCTGGCAGGCCGGCAACGCGCTGGGCTGGATCGACCCGTTCTTCTTCCCGGCGCCATGGGAGATCTGCAAGCAGATGTACGCCTGGCTGGCCGACACCGCGTTCTACCAGCACGTGTACATCACCCTGGCCGAAACCGCGCTGGGCTACCTGATCGGGACCGCGTTGGGCGTGGCCGGCGGCGTCTGGCTCGGGCTGAGCCGCCGCTCCGCGCGCATCCTGGATCCGTTCATCAAGGGCTTCAATGCGATCCCGCGTGTGGTCCTGGCGCCGATCTTCGTGCTGTGGCTGGGCCTGGGCCTGTGGTCGAAGGTCGCACTGGCGGTGACGCTGGTGTTCTTCACCACGTTCTTCAACGCCATGCAGGGCGTGCGCGAAGTCAATCCGGTGGTGCTGGCCAACGCGCGCATCCTCGGTGCCGGGCGCCGCGACCTGCTGCGCCACGTATATTTCCCGGCGGCGGCGAGCTGGATCCTGTCCTCGCTGCGCACCTCGGTGGGCTTCGCGGTGGTCGGCGCCATCATCGGCGAGTATCTGGGCGCATCGGCGGGCCTGGGCTATCTGATCGCGCAGGCCGAAGGCAATTTCAACGCGGTGGGCGTGTTCGCCGGCATCATCATCCTGGCCGCCTTCGTGCTGGTCATCGATGCGCTGCTCGACCTGGTCGAGAATCGCGTCATCACCTGGCGCCCCAACGCGTCGCAGTCCGCCACCAGCTGACGCCTGGCCCGGCGGCGCCGGTTGCCGGCGCCGCCGCGGCCTTCGCCTTTTCCGCACCCACCAGATACCGGACAGCATCCGGCCAGGCGCCGACTGGCCGGGGAGAGAACCCATGCAAACGTTCCATGTGCTGCCCCGTGCAGCGCTGTCGGTGGCGCTCGGCCTGTTGTTGGCCAGCGGCCACGCCGGCGCCCGGACCTCCGACGTGCCGCCGCCGCTGAGCCAGGCTGAACTCACCGCGCTGGTCCGGCAGCAGGCCCGGCAGATCCAACAGCTCGAAGCGCGGCTACGCGCCGTCGAGGGGGCTGCCGCGCCGATCGCCGGCACAGCGGCGCCGCCGGCGGCGCTCGAACAACGCGTAGCGGCCGTGGAAGCCGCACAGTCCAGGGCACCACGGGTGTCGTGGTCGAAGGGCGCGCCGGAGTTCAGCAGCGCCGATGGCGAGGCGACCTTCCGTCCCCGCGGGCGCCTGTTCGCCGACCAGTCCAGCACCTCCGGGTCCGACCACGCGGCGCGCAACCTGTCCGGTACCGAAATCCGTTCCGTCCGCCTGGGTGCCGAAGGCCGCTACGGCGTCCTCGGCTATGTGGTGGAAGGCGACTTTGCCGACAACGAGGTGGCCTGGAAGTCGGTGTACGCCACGGTCGACCACCGCTTGTTCGGGCAGGCGGCCGAACTGACCGTCGGCAACCGCCTCAACGATCGCGGCCTGGACGGATCCAGCAGCACCTCCAACACCCCGTTTCAGGAGCGCAACGTGGTCGGTACGCTGGTGCTGCCGCAGCGCGGCTTGTTCGGCGTGGGCCTGACCGAACGGGTCTATGGCAAGGCCTGGCATGCCAGCGTGTCGGCGGCCGGCAACGACCTCAACAACAGCGGCAGCGACAACGACAGCCTGACCTGGGCCACGCGCGCGCACTGGAATCCGCTGCTCGGCAAGCACGCCACCGTGCACCTGGCCGGCTGGGCCTTCCACGAGGAACTGTCCCGCGACGCGTCCGGGGTGCTGCGCGCTTCGGCGATCGGCGGGCATTTCAACGATGAGGTCAAGGTGGCGCCGGGCGCGCTGGCCGGCGCCGAGCGCAGCACTGCCTGGGGCCTGGAGGCGGCGGGCTTTTTCGGTCCGTTCTGGACCAGCGGCGAGTGGGGCACGCGCAACGTGCGCGGGATCGGCGCGCGTGGCCGCTACGCTCTGGACCACCAGGCCTGGGCGGTCGGGGCAGGGTGGTTCGTGTCCGGCGCGCTGCCGGCGTATTCGGCCAAGGCGGGGACCTGGGGCAGGGTGAAAGTGGCCGAACCGGTGGGGGCCGGCGGATGGGGCGCGTTCGAGCTCAAGGCGCGCTACGAGGACGTCGACTATGCGCACCTGCCGAGCGGCGGTACCGGGCGTGCATGGACCGCCGGCGGCAACTGGTACCTGAACGACTACAGCCGGATCATGCTCGATGTCGTGCGCTGGCGCACCGACAACCGCAGCGGCGCCTACCTCGGGCCGGACCAGGGCACCACCGTCAATACGCGGCTGCAACTGGCGTTCTGAGCGGCAGCGGCGTCCGCGGGTGAATCGCGTCCTGGAGCGCAGGTCGTCTCGGTAATGGCGGTATGCCATCTGAGGTATGTATAATTCATGCATACCTTGGAGGTCCACCGATGGAAGCCACCGTTGCCGAGCGCGGCCAGATCACCCTCCCCAAGGCGGTGCGCGATGCCTTGGGCCTGACCAAGGGCACGCAGTTGACCGTCGAGCTGGAAGGCGGCCGAATCATCCTGCGCAAGAGCGTGGACGACGCCATTTCCCGCGCGCGCGGCAAGTTCGCGCTGGACGGTTTCGCCTCGTCCGACGCCGCGGTGAAGGCTGTCCGTGACGAAGACTGAGCCGGCGATGATCGCGGTCGATGCCCCGGTCCTGATCGAGTTGCTCAGCAACGGTCCGCAGGCCGATGCGGTCGAAGCCTGCCTGCGTCAGAACCTGGTCGGTGGGCGCGTGGTGGTCTGCGCCGCAACGCTGGCCGAGCTGTGCGCCGCGCTGCGCGGCGGCGCCGAAGTGCTCGAGGCGCTGGAGGAAATGGGCGTGCATTTCAATGCGCTGGAAGCTAAATCCGCGTTGCGCGCCGGCGAGATGCAGCGCCGCCACCGGCAGCGCGGCGAAGGCCGCCGCAGCCTGGACGCTTTCATGGTGGGGGCGCACGCACTGCTGCAGTGCGATGGCCTGATCACCTGGAACGAAAAATTCTATCGCGACTACTTCAAGGGCCTGAAGCTGATCGTGCCGCAAGCCTGAGCCCACTTCATTTTTTTAAACCGCATTCTTCCCGAAGAATCATCTGGAGTTGCCATGTTGGAAGCCTACCGCCACCACGTCGCAGAGCGCGCCGCGCTCGGTATCCCGCCGCTGCCGCTGAGCGCGCAGCAGACCGCCGAGGTGGTCGAGCTGCTGAAGCAGCCGCCCGCCGGCGAAGAACAGTTCCTGGTCGAGCTGCTGAGCCAGCGCGTGCCGGCCGGCGTCGACGACGCGGCCAAGGTCAAGGCGTCGTACCTGGCCGCGGTCGCCTTCGGCAGCGAGCAGTGCACGCTGATCTCGCCCAAGCGCGCCACCGAACTGCTGGGCACCATGCTCGGCGGCTACAACATCCACCCGCTGATCGAGCTGCTGGACCACGCCGAGCTCGGCGCGGTGGCCGCCGAAGGCCTCAAGCACACGCTGCTGATCTTCGACGCGTTCCACGACGTGCAGGAAAAGGCCGAAGCCGGCAACGCGCACGCCAAGGCGGTGCTGCAGAGCTGGGCCGACGCGGAGTGGTTCACCAGCAAGCCGGAAGTGCCGCAGAGCCTGACCGTCAGCGTGTTCAAGGTGCCGGGCGAGACCAATACCGACGACCTGTCGCCGGCGCCGGACGCGACCACGCGCCCGGACATCCCGATGCACGCGCTGGCGATGCTGAAGAACAAGCGCGACGGCGCCGCGTTCGTGCCGGAAGAAGACGGCAAGCGCGGCCCGATCCAGGCGATCGCCGACCTCAAGGCCAAGGGCCACCTGGTCGCCTACGTCGGCGACGTGGTCGGGACCGGGTCCTCGCGCAAGTCGGCGACCAACTCGGTGCTGTGGTGGACCGGCGAGGACATTCCGTTCATTCCGAACAAGCGCTTCGGCGGCGTGTGCCTGGGTTCGAAGATCGCGCCGATCTTCTACAACACCATGGAAGACGCCGGCGCGCTGCCGATCGAGCTGGACGTGTCGCAGATGGAGCACGGCGACGTGGTCGAGCTGCGTCCGTACGACGGCAAGGCGCTGAAGAACGGGCAGGTGATCGCCGAGTTCGCGATGAAGTCCGACGTGCTGTTCGACGAAGTGCGCGCCGGCGGCCGCATCCCGCTGATCGTCGGCCGCGGCCTGACCGCCAAGGCGCGCGAGTTCCTCGGCCTGCCGCCGTCGGACCTGTTCCGCCTGCCGATGGTGCCGCCGGACACCGGCAAGGGCTTCTCGCTGGCGCAGAAGATGGTCGGCCGCGCCTGCGGTCTGGCGGAAGGCCAGGGCATGCGCCCGGGCACCTATTGCGAGCCGAAGATGACCTCGGTGGGCTCGCAGGACACCACCGGGCCGATGACCCGCGACGAGCTGAAGGACCTGGCCTGCCTGGGCTTCTCCGCCGACCTGGTGATGCAGTCGTTCTGCCACACCGCCGCATATCCGAAGCCGGTGGACGTCAAGACCCACCACACCTTGCCGGAATTCATCTCCACCCGCGGCGGCGTGTCGCTGCGCCCGGGCGACGGCGTGATCCACAGCTGGCTCAACCGCATGCTGCTGCCCGACACGGTCGGCACCGGCGGCGACTCGCACACCCGCTTCCCGATCGGCATCTCGTTCCCGGCCGGCTCCGGCCTGGTCGCGTTCGCCGCCGCCACCGGCGTCATGCCGCTGGACATGCCGGAGAGCGTGCTGGTGCGCTTCAAGGGCGAGATGCAGCCGGGCGTGACCCTGCGCGATCTGGTCAACGCGATCCCGCTGTACGCGATCAAGGACGGCCTGCTGACCGTGGCCAAGCAGGGCAAGAAGAACATCTTCTCCGGCCGCATCCTGGAGATCGAAGGCTTGCCGAACCTGAAGGTGGAGCAGGCGTTCGAACTGTCCGACGCCTCGGCCGAACGTTCCGCCGCCGGCTGCACGGTGCGCCTGGACAAGGCGCCGATCATCGAATACCTGACCAGCAACATCACCCTGCTGCGCTGGATGATCGCCGAGGGCTACGCCGATGCGCGCACGCTGGGCCGCCGCATCAAGAAGATGGAAGAGTGGCTGGCCGATCCGCAGCTGCTCGAGCCCGATGCCGATGCCGAGTACGCCGCGGTGATCGAGATCGATCTGGCCGACATCCACGAGCCGATCGTGGCGTGCCCGAACGATCCGGACGACGTCAAGACGCTGTCCGAAGTCGCAGGCGCGGCGATCGACGAGGTGTTCATCGGTTCGTGCATGACCAACATCGGCCACTTCCGTGCCGCGGCCAAGCTGCTGGAAGGCAAGCGCGACATCCCGACCCGGCTGTGGGTCGCGCCGCCGACCAAGATGGACGCCTCCGAGCTGACCAAGGAAGGCCACTACGGCACCTTCGGCGCGGCCGGCGCGCGCATGGAAATGCCGGGCTGCTCGCTGTGCATGGGCAACCAGGCGCAGGCGCGCGAGGGCGCCACGGTGTTCTCCACTTCCACCCGCAACTTCCCCAACCGCCTGGGCCGCAACACCAACGTGTACCTGGGGTCGGCGGAACTGGCGGCGATCTGCTCGCGCCTGGGCCGCATCCCGACCAAGGACGAGTACATGGCCGACGTGGGCGTGATCAAGACCAGTGGCGAGCAGATCTATCGCTACATGAACTTCGATCAGATCCAGGAATATCAGGACGTGGCCGATACCGTCGCGGCCTGATCCAGGCGGTCGAACAGTGCAACGAGAAAGCCCGGCGATGCCGGGCTTTTTCGTTTGCGCCTGGCCCTGCAGTAGGGACGGGCCGATGCGGCGACAGCGCTGGCGCAGAAGGTCGCACCGGCACCGCGCCGCTGATCAAAGCCCCTCTCCCCCGGGAGAGGGGTTGGGGTGAGGGTACGGACGCGAAGCGCCTCGCGAAGTTTGGGTACATGAGGCTTCGCCGGTACCCTCATCCCCCTTCGGTTCGGTTGTGTTGTGCTGCCGGAGCATTTCGCGTCTGGATCGATCGCTGCGCCGGCCGGCATGCCGACTTCGTTGGTCGCGGTTGAAACCGCTCCTACAGTGCACCCAGGATGCTCTCTGTAGGAGCGGTTTCAACCGCGACCGCTTGCGTAACGACCTGCACTCAGGCGCTTTCCACCCGGTTGCGGCCGTTCTCCTTGGCCCGGTACAGCGCCTGGTCGGCGAGGTTGGTCAGGCGCGTGCTCGACAGGCCGGACCGCGGCGATTTGCTGGCGCAGCCGATGCTGACCGTCACCAGCCGGTGGCGCGCGCCCGGGGCGTGCGCCACCGCGCAGCCCAGCACCGCCTGGCGCAGCCGTTCGCCGACCGCATGCGCGGCCTCGCTGTCGCAGCCGGGCAGCAGCGCCACGAATTCCTCGCCGCCGTAGCGCGCCAGCACGCCGTCCTCGCGCAGTTGCGCGGCCATCGCCAGCGCCACCACGCGCAGGCAGTCGTCGCCGGCCAGATGGCCGTAGTGGTCGTTGAAGCGCTTGAATTCGTCGATGTCGATCATCAGCAGCGCCAGCGGCCGCTGCTGCGCCTGCATCTGGTCCCACAATCGCTGCTGGCTTTCGACGAAATGGCGATGGTTGGCGATGCCGGTGACCGGGTCGCGCTGCGCCTGGTCGGCGAGGCGGCGGTTGGCCTGCTCCAGTTCCCGGGTGCGGGTGCTCACCAGTTGCGCCAGCAGGTCGCGCTGGCGGCGCAGCCGATAGCCGTGCACGCGCCAGCCGAGCAGCAGCGCGGCAAGCAGCAACACCGCTGCCGCACCCCAGCTCAACGGCGACAGATACCACGGCGACGGCTGCCGGAAGCGCAGCCGCGCCGGCGTGCTCGACCAGGCGCCGGTATCGCCGCGCGCGATGATTTCCAGGGTGCTGTCGTCCCATGGCAGCAGCGGGAAGTGCAGGCTGCGCTGCGCGCCGATGTCGGTCCACGCCGGGTCCTGTCCCGGGCGGGTCAGCCGGTAGCGGAAGCGGGTCTTCTCCGGCGCGCTGAGGTTGATCGCGGTGAAGCCCACCTCGATGTCGTGGCTGTGCGGCGGCAGGCGCAGCTCCGCGGCCAGCGGCACGCTGCGGCCGCCGACGTCGAGCGACTGGATCCGCACCGGCGGCGCCTGCACGCGGCGCTGGCCGAGCGCGAGCGGATCGATCTCGGCGAAGCCGGAAATCAGCGGGAACCACAGCTTGCCGGCGGCGTCGCGCAGGCACGCCGGCTGGCCGCCGCCGTTGGTTTCGGCCGGTTCCAGGCCGTCGCTCTCGGAAAAGCCGATCGCGCTCAACTCCTCGCTGCCGGCGGCGGCCTTGGCCAGTTCCTCCGGCGGCAGCAGGGAAATGCCGCGGTTGCCGCTGAGCCACAGCCCGCCGCGCGCGTCGGCGACCATGCACGAGACCACGTCGTCGAACAGGCCGCTGCCGCGATCGAAGCGCTGGACGCGGCCGTTGCCGATGCGGTTGAGGCCGCCGCCATAGGTGCCGATCCACAGCGTGCCGTCGGGCTGTTCGTACAGCGAGCGCACGAAGCGGCTGGACAGGCCGTTGCCGGTGTTCCAGCGTTCCACCACCCGTTGCCGCCGCCAGCGCACCACGCCTTCGCCGCCGGCCAGCCACAGGCCGCCTTGCTGCGCCGGCTGGATCAGGGTGACGCTGCCGGGCAAGCCGGGGAGGCGCTGCGGCGCGCCGGTCTCGCCGCCGGCGCCGACCGGGACCGCGTAGACGCCGTGGCCGCTGGCGACCAGCAGCCTGTGCTTGGCGGTGCGGTACAGGGCGCGGATCGGCAACTGGTCCGGCCATTGCGCCACCAGCCGCAGCGCCTGGCTGCGGTAGGCGTCGTTGTCGCGATCGGCGCGGTCGTCCTGCGCGTCGGGCTGCAGATAGCCGACGCGGCCATCGACGGTGCCGATCCACAGGCCGCCGGCCTCGTCGCGGTGCAGCGACCACACGCACTCGTTGCCGAGCGCGGATTGCAACGACCAGCGGCGCAGGCGTCCGCTGGGCGCGTCCCAGTGCCGCAGTCCGCCGCACACGGTGCCCAGCCACAGCCCGCCGCTGCCGTCGCCGATCACCGGCAGGCCGGGCAGGTCCATGCCCTGCTGCGCGTCGTTGAGCAGGCCGATGCGCGAGCGCGCGATGCGCAGCAGGCCGCGTGCGTTGCTGCCCAGCCACAGGTTGCCGTCGCGGTCGCTGAGCAGGCTGTGCGACGCCGGCAGCGCCGGCGTCGTCAACGGACGCAGCCCAGCGCCATCGTCGTCGTCGCGGAACAGCTGTCCATCGACATCGACCGCCCACAGCCGGTGCTGCGCATCGCGCGCCAGCGCCTGCGCGCCGCGCACCGGCGCCGCTGCCGGCAGCCATTGCCGGCGCAGCGTGTCGTAGCGGTGCAGGGCCGCACCGGCACCCACCCACAGCACGCTGCCTTCGCTGTGCAGCGAACTGACCCGGGTTTCCCCGGCCGGCAACGGCACCGCTTCGCGGCGTCCCTGGCGCAGCCGCCACAGGCCTTGCCCACCCAGATAGAGCTGTCCGTCGCCGCCGAGCGCGGCGGCCATGTCCAGCGCCTGCGGCTGCTGTTCGAGGGTGCGCAGGGTGCGCGGGTCGATCCGGTAGGCGCCGGCGCTGCTGAAGACCCACACGCTGCCGTCGGCCGCGGCGACGAAGCGGCGGATCAGGCAGCGGCCGCCGCACAGGTCCAGGCGCAGGAAGCGGCCGTCGCGGTAGACGCTGACGCCGGCGTCCTCGCTGCCGATCCACAATTGGCCGCGCTCGTCCTCCAGCAGTTGCAGGATGCGGTCGCTGGACGGGCCGCTGCCGGCCAGGCTGCGGTAGACGCTGAACCCGCTGCCGTCGAAGCGTGCCAGCCCGCCGAAGGTGCCCAGCCACAGGAAACCGTCGCGGTCCTGCACGATCGCGTTCACCGAATTCTGCGGCAGGCCGTCGTGGGTGGAGAAGCGGCGCACGACGTCGGGATAGGCAGGGCGCAGCGTCTGCGCGGCGAGCGCAGCACTGGCGGACCACAGCAGCAGCGACAACAGGAAGCGGATCGGCATTGCCTGACGGGGGGTAAAAAAACGTGCTGCGGATCAAGCAATAACTGTGCCGCGACCGGCTACGGAGGCGCCGCGCCGGACGTTGCGGGCGGCGCGGCCGCTGCCGCCTCGGCCCGATGCGCGCCGATCCAGTGTTCCAGCTGCGTCGCCGGCAGCGCGGGCGCGAACAGGAAGCCCTGCAGCACGTCGCAACCGAGCCACGCCAGGAAGGCCCGCTGCGCCTCGGTTTCCACGCCCTCGGCGACGGTATGCAGGCGCAGGCTCTCGCCGATGCGCAGCACCGAGGTGGTCAGCGCGCGTGCGGTCTCGCTGTGTTCCAGGTCGCGGACGAAGCTCATGTCCAGCTTGAGTTCGTTGACCGGCAGCTGGTGCAGATGGCTGAGGCTGGAATAGCCGGTGCCGAAGTCGTCCAGCGACAGGCGTACGCCGCTGGCCTGCAACTGACGCAGATTGGCCAGCACCGCCGGTGCGTTGGACAGCATGACGCTCTCGGTCATTTCCAGCGCCAGGTCGCTGGGCGCCAGCGCATGCGCGCTCAGCATCTGCGCCACCCGCGCCGGCAACTGCGCGTCGGCGAAGTTGCTGGCCGACAGGTTGACCGCCACGCGCGGCACCGGCACGCCGCGCAGGCGCCAATCGGCCATCTGCCGGCAGGCCTGGCGCAGCACCCAATGCCCGAGTTCGTCGATCAGTCCGCATTCCTCGGCCATCGGCACGAAGCGCGCCGGCGAGATGTCGCCCAGATGCGGGTGCTGCCAGCGCAGCAGCGCCTCCACCCCGTACAGCGCGTAGGGCGGCTGGCTGTGCAGCTGCGGCTGGTAGTGCAACTGCAGCTGGTCGCGGCGCAACGCTTCGCGCAACGCGGTCTCCAGCGCCACGCGTTCCTGCGCCATGCGGTTCATGTCGGCGCTGAAGAAGCGGAAACTGCCGCCACCTTCGTTCTTGGCCCGGTACATGGCCAGGTCGGCGTGGCGCAGCAGGGTCTCGATGTCGCGGCCGTCGTCGGGGAACATCGCCACGCCGATGCTGGCGCCCGGGTGCAGGGTTACGTGCCCGACCACCAGCGGCTCGGCCAGCGCCAGCAACAGGCGCTCGGCCACCCCGGCGGCCTGCTCGGCGCCGCACTGCGGCAGCATCAGCACGAACTCGTCGCCGGCCTGGCGGCCGATCAGGTCGGTCGCGTTCAAGGTCTCGCCCAGGCGCCGCGCGATGTCGCGCAGCATGCCGTCGCCGGCGGCGTGGCCCTGGGTCTCGTTGACGCGCTTGAAGCGGTCGATGTCGACGAACAGGATCGCCACCGGAAACGCGTGGTATTCGGCGGCGGCCAGCGCCTGCTCGGCGCGGGCGCTGAACATCACCCGGTTGGGCAGGCCGGTCAGCGAGTCGTAGAACGCCAACTGGTGCACGCGCGCCTTGGTCTGCTCGCGCTCCAGCGCCAGCGCGCACAGATGCAGGCACAGCTCGATCAGCCGCAGGTGCCAGGCCTGCGGTTCGCAGACGTCGCGGTAATACAGCGCGAAACTGCCGAGCACGCGCCCGCCGCTGGACTTGATCGGGCTGGCCACGCAGCTGCCCAGGCCGAGCTGCTGCACCAGCGACCGGTACTCGGCGAACAGCGGATCGGTGGCGGCGTCGCGCACCAGCACCTGCTTGCCGCGCCAGATCGCCGCGCCGCAGGCACCGGCGGTGGGACCCACGCGCATGCATTCGACCGCCTCGTTGAAGGCGGTCGGCAGGCTCGGCGAGGCCAGCGGGTGCAGCCGCCCGTCGCCATCGACGCTGATGATCGAGGCCACCACCTGCGGGGCGATGCGTTCGACCTCGCTGCAGATCAGCGTGGCCACGTCGACCAGCGGCTGTTCGCGGACCAGCGCGTCGAGCACGTTCTTGTGCAGGATCTCGTGCATCTTGCTCTGGGTGATGTCGGTGAACGAGACCACGTAGTGCTGGATGCCGCCGTCCGCGTCGGCGATCGGATTGGCCATCAGCGTGGTCCACAGCGGCGAGCCGTCCTTGCGGTAGACCAGCAGATCGGTCTGGTGGCCCAGGCCGCCGACCACGCGTTCGCGGGTCAGCCGTACCGCCTGCATGTCGGTGCCGATGCCGGGCAGCACGCTGCTGGGCAGCAGTCCGCGCACTTCCTCGGCGGCATAGCCGAACATGTGCACGAAGCCGGCGTTGACGTAGAGGATCGCCAGCTGCGGGTCGCAGACCACGATGGCGTTGTCGCTGCGGTCCAGGGCCAGCGACAGCAGCCGCATCTTGGCGTCGCGCTCGCGTTCGGCGCTGATGTCGCGCACGAACACCACGGACAGCGGCGCCGGTTGCTGCGGCACCGTGGCCGCGCTGACCGACACCCAGCGCTGCACGCCGTCGTTGCCGGGCAACTGCAGTTCGTAGCCGTCGCCGGGCGTGTCGGCGCGATGCCGCATGCACCTGGCCAGGAACGGCGCGCGCGCCTCGTCCGGTACCAGCTCGCCGAGCGAACGCCCCAGCACCTGCGCCTGCGACAGGCCCCACAGCGCCTCGGCGGTCTGATTGAAGGCGAGAATGCGCGCGTCCGCGTCGATCACCACCACACCGTCAGGCGCCTGCTGCAGGCAGCTCAGCAGGGCCTGTTCGGAATCCTGCAGCCTGGCCAGGCAGGAAGCCGAGGTCGCAGCGGGTTCGCTGGGCGCGTTCGGGGTGCGGACGCGCTGGCGCGGCATGGGGCTAGCGGGCCTGGTTGGACAAGGCGATCAGGCGTTCGGCGATCCGGTCCAGCGGCAACACCTCCTGCGCGGCGCCGAGCCGGAATGCGGTGCCGGGCATGCCCCAGACCACGCTGGTGGCTTCGTCCTGGACCAGGGTGCTGGCGCCGGCCTGCAGCATTTCCAGCAGGCCGCGTGCGCCGTCGTCGCCCATGCCGGTCAGCACCGCGCCGATCGCGTTGGCGCCGGCGTTGCGCGCCACCGACTGGAACAGCACGTCCACCGCCGGCTTGTGCCGGTTGACCGGCGGGCCGTCGTCGATCTTGCAGCGCCAGCGGGCGCCGTCGCGGACCACCTGCAGGTGCTTGCCGCCGGGCGGCAGGTAGGCGTGGCCGGGCAGGATCGCTTCGCCTTCGCTGGCCTCGCGCACCGCCATCGCCGAGTGCCGGTTGAGACGGTCGGCGAAGGCGGTGCTGAAGCCGGCCGGCAGGTGCTGGGTCATCACCACCGCCGGCGCATCGGCCGGCATGCCTTCCAGGACCACGCGCAGCGCTTCGGTGCCGCCGGCGGAGGCGCCGATCGCGATCAGCCGGTCGGTGGTGCGGAATTTCAGCGTGGACACGGCGCTGGGCGTGATCACCGCGTTGCCGGCAGGCCGCGGCGCGGCCGGGCGGTCGAGCGCGCGGACCTTGGCCTTGGCCGCGGCCTTGACCTTGCCGACGATTTCCTCGGCGTATTCCTCCAGGCCGCGGGCCACGTCGAGCTTGGGCTTGGAGATGAAATCGACCGCGCCCAGCGCAAGCGCCTGCAGCGTGGTGTCGGCGCCGCGCTCGGTCAGCGAGGAGATCATCACCACCGGCGTGGGCCGCAGCCGCATCAGGTTTTCCAGGAACGCCAGGCCGTCCATGCGCGGCATTTCCACGTCCAGGGTGATCACGTCCGGATTGAGCCGCTTGATCTTCTCGCGGGCCAGGATCGGATCGGCGGCCGAGCCGACCACTTCGATGCCGGGCGCGCGCGACAGGATCTCGGTCAGCATTTGCCGCACGACCGCGGAGTCGTCGACGATCAGCACGCGGCAGGGGATTTCTGACGTCATTCGAACAACTCCACGGCGCCGGTGACGGGCGCTTTGGCGAGGCGGGCACGCACCGCCGATTCGGCGGCGGCGATTTCGGCTTCTTCGTGCGCATGCGGCAGGCGCTGCACGACCACGCGGCCGGTGCCGGGGAAGAACCAGATCTTGCGCGGATGGATGCCGCGCAGGTCCTCGGCCACCACCGGAATCTGCTCGGCTTTCAGGTAGTTCAGCACGAACTCGGCGTTGCGGGTGCCGACCGGGTTGTTGGTGAAACCCTTGAGCACGTTGCCGCCGCCGAATACCTTGGCTTCCAGGCGGCTGCGGCTGGCGCCGCGCTTGAGCAGGTCGTTGATCAGCACTTCCATCGCATAGCTGCCGTAGCGCGCCGGTGCGCCGTCGCCGGCCTGGCCATCGGGCAGCATGAAGTGGTTCATGCCGCCGATCTTCAGCAGCGGGTCGCGGATGCAGGCGGCCACGCAGGAACCGAGGATGGTGGTCAGCGCGGTGTCGTCGTCCACGACCAGATACTGGGTCGGCAACAGCTTGGCCGCCATGGTCTGGAAGCGGGTGTCGTGGTAGCGCATCACCTGATCCGCGACCATCGTGGCGGCTCTCATGCGCGTGCCTTGGCGGCGCGCCGGTACAGCGTGCGGCCGCAGGGCTGGATCAGGTCGGCCGCATGCAGGTAGTTTTCCGAATGGCCGGTGTAGAGCATGCCTTCATCGTCCAGATGCGGGATCAGCCGCGACAGGATGCCACGTTGGGTGGGCTTGTCGAAATAAATCATCACGTTGCGGCAGAACAGCGCCAGGTACGGGCCGCTGACGTCGTAGCGCGGCTCCAGCAGGTTCAACTGGCGGAACTCGAGCAGCTCGCGCAGCGCCGGCACCACCCGGCACTGGCCCTCGTTGGCGCCGCTGCCGCGCTGGAAGTACTTGCGCTTGAGCGCCGGGTCCAGGCTGGAGATGCGATCGACCGCGTACACGCCGCGCGAGGCGGTCGCCAGCACCTGGGTGTCCACGTCGGTGGCCAGGATCCGCACCGGCGGGGTCAGCGTGCCGAACGCCTCGCAGGCGGTGATCGCCAGCGAATAGGGCTCCTCGCCGGTGGAGGCGGCGCACGACCAGATCTTCACCGGCGCCGAGGCGGCGTGCTTCTGCAGCTCTTCGCGCAGGCGCTCGAAGTGGTGCGGCTCGCGGAAGAACGAGGTCAGGTTGGTGGTCAGCGCGTTGGTGAACGCTTCCCACTCGTCGCCGCCGTCGCGCTCCAGCCAGTCCAGGTACTCGCGGAACGAGCGCAGGCCCAGCGTGCGCAGGCGCCGCGACAGCCGGCCGTAGACCATGTCGCGCTTGGCCGGGGCCAGCGCGATGCCCGCCTTCTGGTAGATCAGGTCGCAGACCCGCTTGAAATCGCGATCGCTGAATTCGAAGTCGCGGTTGTCGGAACCGGGGTGGGGCAGGGAAGACGTTGGAGTGGCCATGGCTCGCAGCGGTGATCGGTCTATCGGGTTATCGGCCGGCGCCGGGCGAAATTGACGCCGGAACAAGGCGCGGCCTGGGCCGCTGCCGCTGCCTTCAGAACTCCTGCCACTGGTCTTCGGCGGTGGAGGCGCGTGCCGTACCCGTCACGCTGCGGATGCGTGCGGGCGCACGCGGTGCGGTCGCCACCGGAGAGGTCTTGGCGCGCACGGACGGCCTGGCTTTTGCGACCGGCGCGGCCTGCGGCGCCGGTGCGCTGGCCTGCGGGTCCAGCTTGAACTCGGCGACGGTGGCGCTGAGCTGGCCGGCCTGGGTCTGCAGCGTACGTGCCGCGGCGGTGGCTTCCTCGACCAGCGCCGCGTTCTGCTGGGTGGCCTCGTCCATCTGGGTGACGGTCTGGTTGACCTGCTCGATGCCCAGCGACTGCTCCTGCGAGGCGGCGGAGATCTCGCCCATGATGTCGGTGACGCGCTGCACCGAGGACACGATCTCCTGCATGGTCTGTCCGGCGCGATCGACCAGCGCCGAGCCTTCGGCGACGCGGGTCACCGAGTCGTCGATCAGGCCCTTGATCTCCTTGGCCGCCCCCGCCGAACGCTGGGCGAGGGTGCGCACTTCGCTGGCGACCACCGCGAAGCCGCGGCCTTGCTCACCGGCGCGCGCCGCTTCCACCGCGGCATTCAACGCGAGGATATTGGTCTGGAAGGCGATGCCGTCGATGACGCTGATGATGTCGGCGATCTTCTTCGACGAGGTCTCGATGCCGCTCATGGTGGCGACCACCTGGCCGACCACGTCGCCGCCCTGCGAGGCCACCGCGGCCGCGCCGACCGCAAGCTGGTTGGCCTGGCGCGCGTGTTCGGCGTTCTGCTTGACCGTGGAGGTCAGTTCCTCCATCGAGGCGGCGGTCTCTTCCAGGCTGGCCGCCTGCTGCTCGGTGCGGCGCGACAGGTCGTCGTTGCCGGCGGCGATTTCCGACGAGGCGACGTTGATGCTGGCCGCTGCGCCCTGGATGCGGCCGACGATATCGGCCAACTGCTCGGCGGTGGCATTGGCGTCGTCGCGCATCTTGGCGAACACACCGTGGAACTCGCCATGCATGCGCACGCTCAGGTCGCCGGCGGCGATGGCCTGCAGCAGCTGCGACAGCTCGCCGAGGGTGCGATCGCTGACCTCCATCATCGCGTTGAGGTTCTGCACCATCGCCCGGAAATCGTACTGGAAGCGCTCGGCGTCGCCGCGCGCGCTGAAGTCGCCGATCGCCGCGGCTTCGGCCAGTTGCTTGACCTGTACGTTCATCGCGGTCAGGTTGGCCTTGGCGGTGTCCATCGCCTCGGTCAGCACGGCTTTCTCGCCGGGCAGGCGTTCCATGTCCTCGGACAGGTCGCCGATCGCATAGCGCTGGATGATCTGCACCAGGCGCAGCTTCACCGCCACGTGCGAGGCGACCAGATCGTTGGTGGCCTTGACCATGTGCCCGTAGTCGCCGGGGAAGGCGGTCGCGTCCATGCGATAGCTGATCGTGCCCTGTTCGTGGCGCTGCGCCATCAGGTTCTGCGCATCGATCACCTCGCGGATGCGGCTGCGCATGTCCAGCATGTCGCCCATCAGCTGGCCGACCTCGTCGTTGGAGCGCGCGCGCACGGCGCTGTCCAGTTCGCCGCGGGCGATGGCCTGCGACAGTTGCCGTGCCGCGTCGAGCTGGCGCGCGATGCCGCGCGAAATCATCCAGCCGACGCTGGCTGCGGCCGCGATGGCCAGTGCGAGCAGGCTCATGATCAGCAGCTTGGTGCGCGCCAGCTGCGCGTTGATGGTGTCCATTTCCTGGTTCAGCTGGGCGACGTTGTAGTCGGTCAGCGCCACGATCCGTTCGAACAGGTCGCGCCGCAGCGGCCGCGACTGCTTGTCGGAGATGGTCTGCGCCGCGGCGACGTCGCCGCCGCGCATCGCATCGCCCATCAGCGTGTTGGCCTGCAGGTAGGCGTCCAGTTTTTCCTTGACCCCGGCATACATCTGCCGCTGCGTCTTTTCCAGCATCACCCGTTCGATGATGGCCTGGTTCTTCGCAACTTCCGTGCGCACCTTCTGCATGCGCTTGAAATAGTCGGCCATCGCTTCCGGGTCGTCGGCGCGCGCGATCTGCGCCAGCTCGTAGGTGCGGAACTCGCCGAGCTGCGCGCGCACTTCGGCCAGCGCCTGCGTGGCCGGCACCCAATCCAGCTCGATGCGCTTGAGCTCGGACATCGCCAAGGTGGTGCGCGAATAGGTGAACACGCCCAGGATCACGGTCAGCAGCGTGGTCAGGGCGAATGCGAAGATCAGCTTGTCGCGGATTTTCAGTTGCTTGAAGACGTTCATTGGCGTTTCCGTGCAGCGGATTGGGCGATGGCGAGGCAGTACCGCAGTGGGGCTAGCGGGCGACGTAGGCGGGCGCGTCGGCGTCCGGGTGCAGCGCGTGTGCGGCGTTGACCCGGCTCAGTTCCTCCAGGTCGGCGAACAGGGCGCGGCGCTGCGGCAGCGCCTGTTGCGTGGACAGCTGGCGGGCGCGTTCGCGATCGCCGGCATGCACCGCGCTGCTGATCTGCCGGTGCAGCTGCAGATAGGCGTCCAGCTCCGCCTGGACCGTGGCGAAGCGGCGGCGTTCGTCGCCGCTCGGCGCGGTAGCGATGTACCGCGCCACCTGCGTGCGCGCGCCGCGCATCGAGCGTTCGATGCGCTGGTCGTAGTCGGCCACTTCCGCGGCATTGCCGGTCGCGGCGATCAGCGACAGCTGGTACAGACGCAGTTCCGCCAGCTGCGCGCGCAGCTCGCGCAAGGCCATGGCCGACGGCGCCTGCCGGGTCTGCAACTGCAGCAGGTGCTGGCGCGAGTCGTCGAGGGTGCGGGTGCTCAGATGCGCCACCCCGATCACCGCGGCGCAGCCGAGCACGCACAGCAGCGACGCGAGCAGGGACGATTTCAGATCGGTATAGCGCGGCATCTCAGGCTCCCGAAGCGGCGGCAATGGCGAGGTGGCTGCGGTGACCGCATTCACGCATCGTTAATTCGATATCGACTGCGCGGACGGACGCTTGAGATCGCCCGTGCGCGGCACCGATGCAACTGTGATGCAAGTCCGATTGGATGGCCGGGCCGCGGCGCAGCGCTCAGAACTCCGCCCAGTCCGTTTCCGTCACCGCCGCGCGCTTGCCCGCCGCCTGGCGCGGGGCCGGTTTGGCCGCCGCCGGACGCGACGCCGCGCGCACGGGCGTGGCCGCAGCGGGGTTGCTGCCGCCGCCGGTGCCGAGCCGGAACACCGCTGCGGCCTCGCTCAGCCGGCGCGCCTCTTCCTCCAGCGCCCGCGCCGATGCGCTGGCTTCCTCGACCAGCGCGGCGTTCTGCTGCGTGGCCTCGTCCATCTGGGTCACGGTCTGGTTGACCTGCTCGATGCCCGCCGACTGTTCCTGCGAGGCGGCGGAGATCTCGCCCATGATGTCGGTGACGCGCTGCACCGAGGACACGATCTCGGCCATGGTCTGCCCGGCGCGATCGACCAGTGCCGAGCCTTCGGCGACGCGGGTCACCGAGTCGTCGATCAGGCTCTTGATCTCCTTGGCGGCACCGGCCGAACGCTGGGCGAGGGTGCGCACCTCGCTGGCGACCACGGCGAAACCGCGACCCTGTTCGCCGGCACGCGCCGCTTCCACCGCGGCGTTGAGCGCCAGGATGTTGGTCTGGAAGGCGATGCCGTCGATCACCGAAATGATGTCGGCGATCTTCTTGGAGGAGGTCTCGATGCCGCTCATCGTGGTGACGACCTGGCCGACCACGTCGCCGCCCTGCGAGGCGACCGCGGCGGCACCGACCGCGAGCTGGTTGGCCTGGCGCGCGTGCTCGGCGTTCTGTTTGACGGTGGAGGTCAACTCTTCCATCGAGGCGGCGGTCTCTTCCAGGCTGGCCGCCTGCTGCTCGGTGCGGCGCGACAGGTCGTCGTTGCCGGCGGCGATCTCGGTGGTCGCGGTATTGATGCTCAGCGCCGCGGTCTGGATGCGGCCGACGATGTCGGCCAGCTGGTCGGCGGTGGCATTGGCGTCGTCGCGCATGGTCGCGAACACGCCGTGGAACTCGCCGTGCATGCGCGCGGTCAGGTCGCCGGCGGCGATGGCCTGCAGCAGCGTGGACAACTGCCCCAGGTTGCGGTCGCTGACCTCCATCATCGCGTTGAGGTCCTGCACCATCAGCCGGAAGTCGTGCTGGAAATGCGTCGCATCGCCGCGGGCGCTGAAGTCGCCGGCGGCGGCCGCCGCGGCCAGGCGCTTGATCTCGGTGTTGATCGCCAGCAGGCTGGCCTTGGCCGCATCCATCGATTCGTGCAGCACCGCGCGGCTGCCGGGCAGGCGCCGCGCATCGCGATGCAGATCGCCGTTGGCGTATTCGTTGAGCACCGCGATCGCGTCGACGATCGCGTCCAGGTGCTCGAACATCATCGTGTTGATGCTTTTGCTGAGCTCGCCGTACACGCCGGGGAAGTCCTGCGGCATGCGGTGCGACATGTCCTTGTCGGCGTGCAGCACCGCCATCTTCGCGGTCTCGCTGGAGAAGCGTTCCAGCATCTGGATCATCTCGCCGGTGGCGCGCAGCATCTGCCCGGTCTCGTCGCGTCCGGGATTGTCGATGCGCACGCTCAGGTCGCCCCGCGACACCGCGCGGATCGCCTGCAGCGTGCGCGACACCGGCACCAGCACCGAGCTGCCGATCAGCCAGTTGATGCCGAAGGTGATCAGCACCAGCACGCCGCCGGCCACGGTCATCACGCCGGTGAACAGCAGCGCCTGCGCCTGCACGTCGTCCATGTACACGCCGGTGCCGATCACCCAGTTCCAGGGCTTGAACGGCGCGTTGTAGGACACCTTCTCGACCGGCTTGTCGTTGCCCGGCTTGGGCCACAGGTAGTCCACATAGCCGCCGCCGGCCGCGGCCGCCGCGGCGAACTGGCGGAAGATCGGCTTGCCGTCGGCGCTGAGCACGTTGCCGATGTCCTTGCCGACCAGGTCGTGGCGGGTCGGGTGCATCAGCATGGTCGGACGCATGTCGTGCACGTAGAAATAGTCCACGCCGTCGCGGGCGCGCATCGACTCCAGCGTGGCCAGCGCGGTGCGCTGCGCCTCGGCCAGCGGCATCTGCCCGCCCTCCACCTTGGCCGCGTAGGCCTGGACCACGCCGATCGCCAGTTCGATCTGGCTCTTCAACGCCTGCTCACGGGTGTTGCGGATATCCACGTACTGCATGCGCGCGGCGAGGATCGCCAGCAGCACGATGCCGCTGCCGAGCAGCAGGGTTTGCCAGACGAACTTGCGACGCAGCGGCAGATCCGACAGGCGAGCGACGAGCGACGGATACGACATTGGATGGACACCTTCGAGTGGTTCTCGAAGGCTTTAACGGCGCGGCGGTAACAAAATTGAGACAAACCCGCGCGGGCCCGGCCGAGCCGCCGTGGCCGGGACCGGGGGTGGCCGGCAAAAAAATCCCCGGCGCGGGGCCGGGGATCGGGACGTGCCTGAATGCCGCGACTGCCGGCGCCTCAGAACTCCTGCCAGTCCGAATCGGCCAGGGCCGGTACGGACTTCTTGCTGCCGGTGGCCAGCGCCGGCTTGCCCGACGGCACCGCGACCGGCTTCTTCGCCACCGTGCGGATCGAGTGCACCTGCGCATGGCGCGGTGCTGGCGCGCTGGCCGGCGACTGTTCCACGCGGAAGATCGAGACGGCCTCGGTCAGCTGCCCGGCCTGTTCTTCCATCGAGCGTGCGGCAGCCGTGGCTTCCTCGACCAGCGCGGCGTTCTGCTGGGTGGTCTCGTCCATCTGGGTGACGGTCTGGTTGACCTGCTCGATGCCGGACGACTGCTCCTGCGAGGCGGCCGCGATCTCGCTCATGATGTCGGTGACGCGCTGCACCGAGGACACGATCTCGCTCATGGTCTGGCCGGCCTGGCGCACCAGCGCCGAGCCGTTGGCGACCTGGCTGACCGAGGCGTCGATCAGGCCCTTGATCTCCTTGGCCGCATTGGCCGAGCGTTGGGCCAGGGTGCGCACTTCGCTGGCGACCACCGCGAAACCGCGGCCCTGTTCGCCGGCACGCGCCGCTTCCACCGCGGCATTGAGCGCCAGGATGTTGGTCTGGAAGGCGATGCCGTCGATCACCGAAATGATGTCGGCGATCTTCTTCGACGAGGTCTCGATGCCGCTCATCGTAGTGACGACCTGGCCGACCACGGCGCCGCCCTGCGAGGCGACGGACGCGGCGCCGACCGCGAGCTGGTTGGCCTGGCGCGCATGCTCGGCGTTCTGCTTGACCGTGGAGGTCAGTTCTTCCATCGAGGCGGCGGTTTCTTCCAGGTTCGCCGCCTGCTGCTCGGTGCGGCGCGACAGGTCGTCGTTGCCGGCGGCGATCTCGCCGGCGGCGGCGTTGATGCTGATCGCAGCGGTCTGGATGCGGCCGACGATGGCGGCGAGCTGCTCGGCGGTGGCGTTGGCATCGTCGCGCATGGTCGCGAACACGCCGTCGAACTCGCCATGCATGCGCGCGGTCAGGTCGCCCTGCGACAGCGCGGTCAGCAGCTTGGAGACTTCGCCGATGCTGTCGCCGTTGGCCTGCAGCAGGCCGTTGAGCTGCTGCGCCAGCTGCAGGAAGAAGCCCTGCTTGCCGTCGGTGGCCACGCGCCCGGAGAGGTCGCCGGCGGCGGCGGCCTGCACGATCTTGGCCACCTCTTCTTCGACCTGGGCCTCGACGGTGCGGTCGCGCGATTCGCAGACGAAGCCGACATGGCTGCCGTGCGCGTCGCGGATGCTGGAGACGATCTGGGCGATGCGGGCGTGGCCGTAGGCCATCTCGCGTTCGGC
Organism: Xanthomonas sp. JAI131; assembly: GCF_013410075.1. Taxonomy (NCBI): domain Bacteria; kingdom Pseudomonadati; phylum Pseudomonadota; class Gammaproteobacteria; order Lysobacterales; family Lysobacteraceae; genus Xanthomonas; species Xanthomonas sp. JAI131. Next base: position 848,080 of record NZ_JACCCN010000001.1, read on the forward strand.
CACGCCATGCTTCTCGATCGCGGCCACGGTGCGGGTGTCGATCTGGTTGCCGTATTCCAGCACCGACAGCGAGGAACCGACCAGCGGCATGCTCGAATCGAACGCGGGAGCGACCTTGCGGATCTGGTCGGCGTACTTGTCGACGATGCCCTGCATCGACGGGTTCGCATAGACGATGGCGTAGTCCAGGTCGGCGATGAACATGCCGGTGGAGGAGTTGTCCAGCGCGGTGCGGATGCGCAGGTTCTCGGACGCCACGGCCGCGTCGCGCTCGGTGCGCTCGCGCAGGTCTTGCTGCATGCGCTTGAGCGCCTGCATCAGTTCGCCGATCTCGTCCTGGCCGCTGGCGTCGATGTGCCCGTCGAGCTTGCCTGCGGCGACTTCATTGGCGATCTTGACTGCGCCGCGCACGTTGGTGGCCAGCATGCGCCCGAACAGCCAGGCCAGGCCCACCGCGCCGGCGACGCCGATCAGCAGGCAGACCAGCAGGGTGGCCGAGGCCTTGCCGTAGGTGTTGGCTGCGGCGTTCGCGGCGACCTCGGCTTGGCGATTGTTCTCCGCGATCAGGTCGATCACGTCGGCCACCACCTTGTTGTGCAGGGTGCGCGTCTCGCTGGTGAAGGTGTCGATCGCATCGTCGTGCAGCTCCAGCTGCAGCATTTCGTCGACCGATTTGTACGAGTCGCCGGCTTTTTTCCAGTCGGCGACGGTGCGTTTGTAGATCTCGCGTTCCTTTTCGCTGCCGATCATCGGCGGGTACTTGGCCAGGATATCGTCCAACTGCTTGCCCAGCGCAACCTTGCGCGCCTCCGATTCCTTCTTCAGTGCATCGCTGCTGCGGATCAGGCTCTGGTAGGCCGCATTGCGGTATTCGCCGAGGATGCCGCGCATCTCGCCGCCGGTGCGCACGCTGGGCACCACCTGTTTGGAAACGCCGTCGGCCACGCCGTTGAGCGAGTGCAGGCCGTTGTAGGCCGCCAATCCCTGCACCAACATGATGGCGAGTACGAGACCGAACGCCAGCATCAGCTTCGGCATCAACTTGAGATTCTTTATCCACTGCATGAACGCATTTCCCCTTGGTTCGACGACGGCGGCGAAGCACCAAAAAAACAAAAGCGCCGCCATGCCGGAAGCGCATGGGCTCCGGCGCGGCGACGCTTCGTCTTACTTGATCGTGGCCAGCTTCAGGCTGGACGGCGCGCTGACCTGGATCTCGGCGCGCGAGCTGTCGCGTTCGATCTTGCCGATCACGCACACGTCCTTGCCTTCCAGGGTTTCCGGCGCGAAGCCGAACTTGCCGCGGTCGGCGCCGGCGATGCGCGCGGAGAAGGTGTGGCGCGGGAACATGCCGCCCATGTACAGGAAGGTCGGCTCGCCTTCGGAGTTCTGCGCGTACTTGGCCTTCTCGACCTTGCCGCAGACCATGCCGTCCTTGCCGACGAAGCGGGCCGCCATCTCCGGCGGGATCATCTGCTGCGACTGGGCGAAGGCGCTCGGGCTGGCGGCAAGCAGCAGGACCAGCAGCAGGGGAAAGCTCGGCTTCATCGGGGGAAACTCCTTTAGGGGTGGGCGAAAGAGGTCGGCCCAGGTGCTTGATCGGGCCACCTATCAGCTATCGGCGTGGTAACGACGAACTTGACCGGCGCAAGTGATAAGCAGTTCGCATTTCCGAAAGAAAAAACCCGCCGATGGACGGCGGGTCGGGAATTGCGTGCGAAACCGCGGCGCGGCCGCGGCTCGAGCCGGCTCAGGCGGCTTCGTCGACGTGCGCGTGCTGGCTCAGGTCGGCGCTGTCGAGCAGGGTCTCGATGTCCAGCAGGATCAGCATCTTGTCGTCCTGGGTGCCGATGCCGGAGATGAAGCGGGTGTCCACCGCGGCGCCGAATTCGGGCGTCGGCCGGATCTGGTCCTCGTTCAACGGGATCACGTCGGAGACGCTGTCCACGACGATGCCGACCACGCGGTCCTCGACGTTGAGCACGATCATCACGGTGAAGGCGTCGTAGCGGGCTTCCTTCAGGCGCAGCTTCAGGCGCAGGTCGATCACCGGCACGATGGTGCCGCGCAGGTTGATCACGCCCTTGATGTACTCCGGGGCGTCCGGCACCCGGGTGACCGAGTCGTAGCCACGGATTTCCTGCACCTTCAGGATGTCGACGCCGTAATGCTCTTCGCCGAGGGTGAAGCTGAGGAATTCGCCGCCGGTGGCACCGGAGGCAGAGGTATTCTTGTCGTTCATCGTGTGCTCCTGGTGCGCACGGATTGCGGAGGGATGGCGGGAAGCGGGAAATGCGGCTCTTGCACTAGATCGGCGTGGTGGGGCAGAACTTTAGCGGTCCCTGTAACCGTCCTGGCCGGCCTGATGCATCCGAGACAGACATATGGAAAGCGTTGCCTGCAGGAGCGGCTTCAGCCGCGACCGGGACTTTCCTGGTAACGCCCCGGTCGCGGCTGAAGCCGCTCCTGCAGGATGCGTGGTGCATGGTCGATGCGCCGTTCAGGACAGCACGCCGCTCTTGCGTGCGCTGCGCTGGCGCTCGATGCGGAAGATGTAGCGCTGGATCGCCGCATCGGCGCCGCGCGGCAGGTCGGCGAAGCGCAGCCCCACCCGCAGCGTGTCCTGGCCGTTGGCCAGCTTGTGCGGGTACATGTTGCAGACCTGCAGGGTCAGCTTGATGGCGTCGGCGTCGGGCAACTGCAGCACGCAGCGCGGGTAGCTTTGGCGCTGCTCCGGCACCGGCTGGCCGGGGACCAGCGCCACCGCCAGGCCGCCGCCGCTGATGTCGATGACCCGCAGCACCAGTTCGGTGGGCGGGCTGGCATCGTCCAGCCGCAGTACGCACATCGGCGATTCGGTGATCGGCGTCTCCAGGCGGAAGTGCTCGCGGCGCTGCAGGTAATACAGCGAATCGGGCAGCGGCGCGCGAAAGCCGGGCGTGCCGTCGCTGTCGACCCGTTCCAGGTCGGCGATGCGGAAGCGCAGGCGCACCTTGTCCAGCTGTGCGAAACACAGCAGGTACTCGGCGTGCTCGGCGGAGCGGTTGCTGGCCTCGTTGACGCTCAGGTCCAGCAGCAGGCTGTGCTCGTCCAGTTCCAGCAGCGCGGTCGAGAACGACTGGTCGCGGCCGCCCAGATGCGCACTGATCTGCGAGCGCTGGTTGATCAGCGACTGCAGCAGCTGCCGGATCTGGCGCGGGTTGGTCAGCAGGAAGCGGTCGTCCTGTTCCGTCGCCTCGTGCGGAGACGGTTCGGGGGAGTCGCTGGGAATGCCTTCGGCCATGGGTGGGCAATGCGATCGTGGATGGGGCGGGGCGGCGCATTCCGCCCGTCCCACGATGCTATCGGCCGTGACCGGCTTTTTTGTAGCCTGGATGCAATGTGGCGATGTTTCCCGCGGCGCCGGCCGGCGGGCGCTGGTCAAGTGTGAAGGAGGCGACCGCACGCGCCAGCTCGCCGGCCTGGCTTTCCATCGAACGCGCACTGGCGGTGGCTTCCTCGACCAGCGCGGCGTTCTGCTGGGTGGCCTCGTCCATCTGGGTCACGGTCTGGTTGACCTGCTCGATCCCGGCGTACTGCTCCTGCGAGGCCGAGGAGATCTCGCTCATGATGTCGGTGACGCGCTGCACCGAGGACACGATCTCCTGCATGGTCTGTCCGGCGCGGTCGACCAGCGCCGAGCCTTCGCTGACGCGCGCGACCGACTCGTCGATCAGGCCCTTGATCTCCTTGGCCGCGCCGGCCGAGCGCTGGGCGAGAGTGCGCACCTCGCTGGCGACCACGGCGAAGCCGCGGCCCTGTTCGCCGGCGCGCGCCGCTTCCACCGCGGCATTGAGCGCCAGGATGTTGGTCTGGAAGGCGATGCCGTCGATCACCGAGATGATGTCGGCGATCTTCTTCGACGAAGTCTCGATGCCGCTCATGGTGGTGACCACCTGACCGACCACGTCGCCGCCCTGGGTGGCGACGGAGGCGGCGCCGACCGCGAGCTGGTTGGCCTGGCGCGCGTGTTCGGCGTTCTGCTTGACGGTGGAGGTCAGTTCCTCCATCGAGGCGGCGGTCTCTTCCAGGCTGGCGGCCTGTTGTTCGGTACGGCGCGAGAGGTCGTCGTTGCCGGCCGCGATCTCGCTGGCGGCGGTATTGATCGCATCCGAAGCGCCCTGGATCTGCCGCACGATCGTCGCCAGTTGCTCGGCGGTGGTGTTGGCGTGGTCCTTCATGTTGGCGTAGACGCCCTGCAGGTCGGCGTCGATGCGGGTGGACAGGTCGCCTTCGGACAGCGCCTGCAGCATGTGCTGGATATGCCCCAGGCCGGAGGCGCTGGCTTCCAGCAGGGCATTGATCTGTTCGGCCAGCTGCAACAGGAAGCCCTGCTTGTTGTCCAGGCGCACGCGTCCGCCCAGGTCGCCAGCCACCGCGCCACGCACGATGCCGGCGATTTCCTCTTCCACGCTCACCTCGTCGGTGCGGTCGGCCCATTCGACGACGAAACCGAGGCGATTGCCGTCGCCGTCGATCACCGGATTGACGATCAGGCGCATGGTGCGGCCGCCGACGCGGATCTGCGCACGGTAGGTGGTCTTCAGTTCGGCCAGCAGGCGCGCCTGGTGCTCGGGGTGGCGATGGAATACGTCGATGGTGTTGCCGATCAGCTTCTGCACGTCGAAGTGCGGCAGGTCGCGGCGCAGGTCGTCCTGCACGTCGCCGAGCATCTTCACCAGCGGACGGTTGACGTAGACGATGCGCCGATCGGCGTCGGCGATCATCACGTTGGTGCTGACATCGTCCAGCGCGACGCGCACGCGCAGATTCTCCGCCGCCACCACGCGCTCGGTACGCAGCCGTTCGCGCAGATCGTCGCGCATGCGGCGCATGCCGTGCAGCAGCCGGCCGACGTCGTCCTGGCCGTGGCCGACCTCGATATGGCTTTCCAGGCGCCCGGCGGCGATGTCGCCGACCACCTGCTCGACCACCGCCAGCGGCCGCGACACCATGCGCCGGGCCAGTACGAACACCAGCACCGCGCAGCCGACCAGCATCAACGCGGAGAACGCCAGGATGTTGCGCATCAAGGCCTGCAGCGGCGCCTCGATGGCGCTGCGCGGCTGCGCGCCGAGCAGCACCCATTGCCATGGCCGATAGGCCTGGGCGGTGACCAGGAACGGCTCGGCCGCCGCATCTGCGGTCGCGTCGCGCTTGAGCCGCAGCGTGGCGCTGGCCTGCTTGCCCTCGAGCAAGGCCTGCAGCAACGGCTTGTCCGCCTCCACCACCAGCGCTTCCACGTTGGCGGCCTTGGAGACCGGGTGCGCGAGCAGTTGCCCGCGCCGCGCCGGGTGCATGTCCACGGCGATGAAGTGGCCGTCTTCGCCGATGCGCGTGCTGCGCAGGCGTTCCTGCAGCGCGGCCAGGCCTTGGGTGTAGTTGCGGCCGACGAACAGCGCGCCGACCAGGTTGCCCTGCGCGTCGTGCAGCGGCTGGTAATGGGTCATGTAGTCGTTGCCGAACAGATGCGCCGGCCCGGTGTAGGGCTTGTTCTGCAGCAGCAGCGCATAGGCGGGATGCGCATGGTCCAGCACGGTGCCGACCACGCGTGCGCCGGACTGGTCGTGCAGCGAGGTCGCGATCCGGACCAGGTCGTCGCCGCTGCGCACGAACACGGTCGCCACGCCGCCGCTGGCGTCGGCGAAATGGTCCACCGAGGCGAAATCCAGATTCAGCACATGCGGCCCGAGCCGCAGCGTCGGCGTCTGCACGTCGCCGATCTGTACCGTCTTGGCCGGTTCCAGTTGCGCCGCACCGGCGGGCAGCATGGTCGCGAACATCTGCCCCATCCGATCGGTTTCCTCGCTCAGGACCCGGTCGTACATCGCCACCGACTGATTCATCAGCGTGGTGGCCGACTCGATTTCCTTGCGTACCTGGGTCTCATGGCTGCTGGCGGACTGGCGGTAGATCAGAGTGGCCAGCAACACCAGCGCGGCGCTGACCGCGATGGTGAGCAGGGCCGACAGCTTGGTGCCGACCGAGAGATGGCTGAATTTTTTCATGGCAACGCCTATGCGGACGAGATAGGGCGCCTATGTGAGCGGCGCGTGAAATCCTATCGGCGGCGATGACGAAAAATTGACCGAATAGTGACCCGTTGCAGGCAGTTTTCCCTGCATTTCGGCCTGTCCCGAGACAGTTGGGGACATGATCGGGACATTCGCTAAGCCGGCAGGCCCCCCCAGCTCCTGCGGCAAATACGTTTGCTATGGCGACGCATGCGCGTCGAAGCGATATGCGTCCCCGCGCTCCGGTGAGCGCGGGATGTCGGTGTGCGGCTGGCCGGGCGGCTGCGCTGCGCGGGATCAGAACTCGCGCAACTCGGTGCCCGTGGCGACGGCGATCGGTGCGCTGCGCACTGCGGACAACGCGGCCGGCTTGCTGGCAGGGCGAGGCGCTGCGGCGGGATGCGCGCGCAGCGTGGCGGTCGTTGCCGCGTCGGACAGCTTGAACGCCGCGACCGCGTCGGCCAGCTGCCCGGCCTGTTCCTCCAGCGCCCGCGCCGATGCGCTTGCTTCCTCGACCAGCGCGGCGTTCTGCTGCGTGGCCTCGTCCATCTGGGTGACGGTCTGGTTGACCTGCTCGATCCCGGACGACTGTTCCTGCGAGGCGGCGGAGATCTCGCCCATGATGTCGGTGACGCGCTGCACCGAGGACACGATCTCGCTCATGGTCTGGCCGGCCTGGCGCACCAGCGCCGAGCCGTTGGCGACCTGGCCGACCGAGGCGTCGATCAGGCCCTTGATCTCCTTGGCGGCGGTGGCCGAACGCTGGGCGAGGGTGCGCACTTCGCTGGCGACCACGGCGAAGCCGCGGCCCTGTTCGCCGGCACGCGCCGCTTCCACCGCGGCATTCAAGGCGAGGATGTTGGTCTGGAAGGCGATGCCGTCGATGACGCTGATGATGTCGGCGATCTTCTTCGAGGAGGTCTCGATGCCGCTCATCGTGGTGACGACCTGGCCGACCACGTCGCCGCCCTGCGAGGCGACGGAGGCGGCGCCCACCGCGAGCTGGTTGGCCTGGCGCGCATATTCGGCATTCTGCTTGACCGTGGAAGTCAGTTCCTCCATCGAGGCGGCGGTTTCCTCCAGGCTGGCGGCCTGCTGCTCGGTGCGCCGCGACAGGTCGTCGTTGCCGGCGGCGATCTCGCCGGCGGCAGTATTGATCGCATCCGAGGCGCCCTGGATCTGGCGCACGATCGTTGCCAATTGGGTCGCGGTCGCGTTGGCGTCGTCGCGGATGCGGGCGAACACGCCATGCAGATCGCCGTCCATGCGCGCGGTGAGGTCGCCCTGCGACAGCGCCGACAGCAGCTGCGAAATCCGCGCCAGGCCGTCGGCGTTGTTGTCCAGCAGCGTGTTGAGCTGCTGCGCCAGCAGCAGGTAGAAGCCCTGCTTGCCGTGCAGGCCGATGCGGCTGTCGAGGTCGCCGGCGGCGGCCGCCCGCACGATCTGGGTCACTTCCTCTTCCACCTGGATTTCGCCGGTACGGTCGGCCCACTCCACGACGAAGCCCTGGCGCTCGGACGCGCTGCTGACGATCGGGTTGATGATCAGGCGCATGGTGTGCCCGCCCACCCGGATCTGCGCGGTGTGGGTCTGCTGCAGCGCCGCCAGCAGCTTGGCCTGGTGCTCGGGCCGCTTGTGGAAGATGTCGATGTTGCGCCCCAGCAGGGCGTCCGCATCGAAGCCCGGAAGCTCGCGGCGCATGTTTTCCTGCGCCGCCGACAGCATCCGCGCCAGCGGCTTGTTGACGTAGACGATGTTGCGCTCGGCGTCGGCGATCATCACGTTGGCGGTGACGTTGTCCAGGGCGGTGCGGATGCGCAGACCCTCGCGCTGGATCTCCGCGTCCTGTTCGCGGCTGCTCAGCAACTGCTCGCTGGCCACCACCAGGGTATGGGCGATCGAGCCTTCCGGCAGGGTCAGGCCGCGGATCGAGGCCGGCAGCGGTTGCTGGCGGGCCATGGCGCGCGCCAGCAGCGCCAGGTCGCGCGGGTCGTGGCCGACGTCCAGCAATTGTTTGCGCATCTGCACCGCCATCGCCACCAGGATCCCGGCTTCGGCCACCACATAGCCGGCATGGGTGGCCAGGATGCCGATCCCGGCGTCGGCCGCGAATGCCTGCAGCGGCAGGCCGCGATGCTGCAGCCAGAAGAACAGCACGTGGTGGACGGCGATGGCGGCGGAGGCGACCACGATCGGCCGCCAGTCGCGGTAGTACAGCAGCAATGCGATCAGCACGATCACGCCGAAGTGGACTTCGGCCATGCCGCCGGCCTGCTGGATCAGCACGGCGGCCAGCACCATCAGGCCCAGCGCCACGGTGCAGCGGCTGAGCAGCGTGCCGGGATAGAGCTTCACCTGCAGGGCGATGATCGCCAGGGTCGGCAGCGTCACCGCCAGCCATGGCGTCCACACGTCCTGGCGCCAGGCGGCGGCGAGGCTGACGATGGCGGTGAACGCGGCCACAGCCAGGAACAGGCGGTCGGCCTCCGCAGCCAGTTTCTGCAGATAGACGTAGCGCTCGTTGCCTACGAGAAAGCTTCCCTGGGTGGTGGCGGCGCTCATGCGGATGGTTCCTTTGGGCATGCACAGTGGGTGAGAAGGATCAGCGGCGTCGCACTGCTGGCCGCGAGCAGGCGCGGCAGCAATGACGCGGCGGGAATGGCGGCGCCGCAGCCCTCGATGTGCGAAGGGCCGGCGTAGACCAGGCGGCCGTCGGCATCGAGCACGATCAGCGGGTAGGGCAGCGCCTCGGGCGCCGGCCGGTCGCCCAGGTCGATGTTGAGCAGGCCCGGCAGCGTGGGCGCGGGTCCGCGAGGCGTGCAGCCGCATCCGGCCAGGCGCAACTGGAACGCCACGGCCTGGCCGCGCGGCGGCGTGGAGGACGCGAAGGCCTGCAATTGGCGGCGGATGGTGTCGGCGCTGGCGCCGGACGACGGCTCGGCGAGGTACGCCAGGCTGGCCGCCGACCACGCGGCCCAGACGGCGAGCAACAGCATGCCGACCGGCAACGGCGAGCGCCGGCGCGGACGATTCGCCTCGGCGATGGTGGCATCGTGCATGGGCCCCCCGATGGGCGCTGCGCCGACAATCACCGGCTCTTCACGTTATCGACGGGAACCCGGCTGGCTTTAGGCGATTGCCGATTCGGATGCCGGAAGCGGGGCAGGGCGCTTGCCCCAGGCCTTCGCCGCCGACGCGCCGTCGCCCGGGTGGCGACGCGGACCGCCTCGGCCGCGGGAACGCTCCACGGCCGGTGCGGGTCGGCGCAGGGGTCCGGCGCCGTTGGGCAGGGTGCGTTACGGCCCTGCCATCGCCGCGCTGCCGTGGCTGGCATACGCGGGCTGCGGCTTGCGTTCGGTCGCCGAGGCCAGCGCGTTTGCCGCTGCCTTGGTTGTCGCAGCGGAGCGGGACCGCGGCGATGGCGTGGCATGGGTCGGGTCGATCTTGAATAGCGCAACGGTCTCGGTGAGCTGGCCGGCCTGTTCTTCCATCGCGCGCGCCGCGGCGGCGGCTTCCTCGACCAGCGCGGCGTTCTGCTGCGTCGCCTCGTCCATCTGGGTCACGGTCTGGTTGACCTGTTCGATGCCGGCGTACTGCTGCTGCGAGGCGGCGGAGATCTCGCCCATGATGTCGGTGACGCGCTGCACCGAGGACACGATCTCGCTCATGGTCTGGCCGGCCTGGCGCACCAGCGCCGAACCGTTGGACACCTGACCGACCGAGTCGTCGATCAGGCGCTTGATTTCCTTGGCGGCGTTGGCCGAGCGCTGGGCGAGGCTGCGCACCTCGCTGGCGACCACCGCAAAACCGCGGCCCTGTTCGCCGGCGCGCGCCGCTTCCACTGCGGCGTTGAGCGCGAGGATATTGGTCTGGAAGGCGATGCCGTCGATCACCGAGATGATGTCGGCGATCTTCTTGGACGAGGCCTCGATCCCGCTCATGGTGCTCACCACCTGGCCGACCACGTCGCCGCCCTGTGCGGCGACCGACGCGGCGCCCACCGCCAGTTGGTTGGCCTGGCGCGCGGACTCGGCGTTCTGCTTGACCGTGGAGGTCAACTCTTCCATCGACGCGGCGGTTTCTTCCAGGCTGGCCGCCTGCTGCTCGGTGCGCCGCGACAGGTCGTCGTTGCCGGCCGCGATCTCGCTGGAGGCGCTGTCGATGCTCGATGCGGCGCTCTGGATGCGGCCGACGATGCCGGCGAGCTGCTCGGCGGTGGCGTTGGCGTCGTCGCGCATGGTCGCGAACACGCCGTTGAAGTCGCCGTGCATGCGTGCGGTCAGATCGCCGGCGGCGATGGCCTGCAGCATCGCGGACAGCGCGTCGAGGTTGCCGTCGGCGGTGGCCATCAGCCGGTTGAGGCTGTCGACCATGGCGCGGAAGTCGTACTGGAAGCGTTCGGCGTTGCCACGCACGCTGAAGTCGCCGGCCGCGGCGGCGGCGGCGAGCTGGTTGATCTCGCGGTTCATCGCGGTCAGGTTCTGCTTGACCGTGTCCATGGTCGCGGTCAGCGCGGCTTTCTCGCCGGGCAGGCGCTCCATGTCCTCGCTGAGGTCGCCGATCGCGTAGCGGTCCATGATCTGCGCCAAGCGCAGGGTGACGGCGATATGCGCCGCGGCCAGCGCATTGCTGTCGCGGACCATGCGCCCGTAGTCGCCGGGAAAGGCGCTTTCGTCCATGCGGTAGCTGATCTGGCCGGCGTCGTGGCGCCGCGCCATCTCGACCTGCGCCGCCAGCACGCGCTGCAGTTGCTGCTGCATCTGTTGCATGTTTGCGAGCAACTGGCCGCTTTCGTCGCGGCTGGACACCGCGATCGCGGTATCCAGGCGGCCCTGCGCGATCTGCGCGGCGACGCTGGCGGCGTTGCGGACGTTGCGGGTCAGCACCGACAGGGTGTGGACGCACAAGGCGACGATGAGCAGCGTCAGCAGGCTCAACCCGGCGATCGTCCACCACATCGCGCTGCGCGCGTCGGCCAGGTGCCGTGCCGACTGCCGCTGCAGCGCTTGCAACGACGTCGCGCTCAGCGCTTGCAGCGCATGGCCCCAGGCGTCGAGCGCGCGGTTCCAGCGGCGGTCGGCATCGGGCGCGCCACTGTCCAGCGCGGCGGACAGTTGCTGCAAGGCGTCGTCGGCGTGGCCTGCTTCGGTCGCGACGGCGGCGGCCAGCGATGGATCCGGTTGCTCGAGCAGGCCCACCGCCTTTTCCATTTCGTTGCGCAGCCGGGCATGGTCGCGCGCGATCTGCGCGATCTGCTCGCGCAGCACCGGCGCATCCGCGCCGGCCTGCGACGGATCCGCCGCCGCATCCAGGCGGGTCAGCGCTTCGCTGGTATCCGGACCGTAGATCAGGCTGGCCACCACCAGGTGATAGCTCTCCACATACGGGGTATAGACCAGTTGGCTGTCGTCGCGCAGCGCATCGAGCGCAGCAGCGGCCTGTTCGCCGACCGCGCCGCTGTCGCCGCGTCCGTTTGCCAACGCCTGGCGCAAGCGCGCCAAGGCCTTGTCGCTGCTTTCGAAGCCGGGCAGCGCCGCAACGGTGCGCTGCAGATCGGCCAGGGACCGGTCCGCAGCGCGTGCCGCAGCGGCGGCGGCGGCGCCGGTTTCGACGCGTTCGGCCTGCAGCGCCGCCAGCAGCGACAGCATTTCGCGCAGCGGCGCATAGCTGCGCAGTTCGTTGCGGCTGATGCCGACGCTTTCGTTGAGCTTGTCGCTGTAGAGCAGGACCGGGATCGCCAGCCCGAGCAGGACGAGGATGCCGATGATGCTGAGCTTCCTGGCGATGGCGAGATCGTGCCAGGCACGCAAGACGCGCTGCGACCCGAGGGCGGAGCGGGGATGGCCGGCAGCGGCCTGGGGAACCTGTTGTGACATGAAAAGTCTCTGAGCGTCGTGGTGGCGACAGGTCAAGCAGCGCGCGATTGCGACTGCACGGCATCGTCTGCTTGCAGATACGGATCCGCGGCGCGCACGGATGCAGGCAGTGGGCAGCGCGATAGGGAATGCTTCATGGCGATCACTGCTTGCGGAAGCGGCTTGGTGTCGATGCAGTAACGGCGTGGGGGCTGGATTGTTGAAGCGTTTCCGGCGTGCGAGTCAGCCGACGATCGAGTTTGTCGCGTGGCTGTGAGCGCCTGGTTACAGCGCCGTTGCATCGCCTGGCACTGGGCGTGGCGCTCGATCCGACACGGTGGGCCGATTCCGAGGCGGTGCCGTCACTGCCGGCGATCGGCGTGAGCTGCGCGGGAATCCAAGCGACCGCTGCAGAGCGCGAGTCTGGAGGCGCTCGCGCTGCGCGTGGCAGGCACAACGACGATCGCCATGCCGGAACGGCATGGCGATCGTGGGCATTCCGATGGCAGGGCTTTAGAACTCGTGCCAGCTGGTATCGGTAGCGGCGGCGCCAGCGCCGACCGCACGCTTGGGTGCGGCGCGCACGGTGCGGGTCGCTGCCGACACCTGTGGCTTGACCATTGCGGACACGGAAGGTGCGCTGATCGCCTGGCGCCGGCTCGCCGGTGCCGTCGTCGCCGGAGCATCGTCGATCTTGAACACCGCGACGGTTTCGGTGAGCTCGCGCGCCTGCTCTTCCATCGAGCGTGCCGCGGCGGTGGCTTCTTCCACCAGCGCAGCATTCTGCTGCGTCGCCTCGTCCATCTGGGTGACGGTCTGGTTGACCTGCTCGATGCCGGCGTACTGCTCCTGCGACGCGGCGGAGATTTCGCCCATGATGTCGGTGACGCGCTGCACCGAGGACACGATCTCGGTCATGGTCTGGCCGGCCTGGCGCACCAGCGCCGAGCCGTTGGACACCTGGCTGACCGAGTCGTCGATCAGGCTCTTGATTTCCTTGGCGGCGTTGGCCGAGCGCTGGGCGAGGGTGCGCACCTCGCTGGCGACCACGGCGAAACCGCGGCCCTGTTCGCCGGCACGCGCCGCTTCCACCGCGGCATTCAAGGCCAGGATATTGGTCTGGAAGGCGATGCCGTCGATCACCGAAATGATGTCGGCGATCTTCTTGGAGGAGGTCTCGATGCCGCTCATCGTGGTGACGACCTGGCCGACCACGTCGCCGCCCTGCGAGGCGACCGCGGCGGCACCGACCGCAAGCTGGTTGGCCTGCCGCGCGTGCTCGGCGTTCTGCTTGACCGTGGAGGTCAGCTCTTCCATCGAGGCGGCGGTTTCCTCCAGGCTGGCGGCCTGCTGCTCGGTACGGCGCGACAGGTCGTCGTTGCCGGTGGCGATCTCGCTCGAGGCACTGTTGATGCTCAAGGCGGCGGTCTGGATGCGGCCGACGATGGCGGCCAACTGCTCGGAGGTGGCGTTGGCGTCGTCGCGCATCCGGGCGAACACACCCTGGAATTCGCCGTGCATGCGTGCGGTCAGGTCGCCGGCGGCGATGGACTGCAGCAGCGTGGACAAGGACTGCAGGTTGCCGTCGGCGGTGGCCATCAGCTGGTTGAGGTTGTCGACCATGGCGCGGAAGTCGTACTGGAAGCGCTCGGCGTCGCCGCGCACGCTGAAGTCGCCGGCCGCTGCGGCAGTGGCCAACTGGCTGATCTCGCGATTCATCGCGGTCAGATTCTGCTTGACCGTGTCCATGGTCTCGGTCAGCACGGCCTTTTCGCCCGGCAGGCGATCCATGTCCTCGCTGAAGTCGCCGATCGCGTAGCGGCCCATGATCTGCGCCAGGCGCATCTTCACCGCGATGTGCGAACCCGCCAGCTCGTTGCTGTCGTGCACCATGCGGCCGTATTGCCCCGGGAACGCCTTGGCATCCATCCGGTAGCTGATCTGGCCGGCATCATGGCGCTGGGCCATCTCGGTCTGCGCGGCCAGGACCGCCTGCAGCTGCGTCTGCATATTGTTCATGCTGAGCAGAAGGCGGCCGGTTTCGTCGCGCGACCGGGTGTCGATGGCATTGTCGAGATTGCCCGAGGCGATGGCATCGGCGACCGAAATGGCCTGGCCCATCCGCTTGACCAACTGGCGGCGGATCACCAGGCCCATGCCCACAGCGACCAGCACCGCGATCAGGCTGCCGATCAGCACCGACCACTTGCCGCGGGCGCGGACCGCTTCCAGCTCGGCGCTGCGCTTGGCCAGCAGACTGGTCTCTTCGTTGGCGAAGTCGGCGAGCAGCTGGCGGATCTTGCCCATCGCGGCGCGGTCGCGTCCCTCGCGGAACACGGCCAGGGACTGTTCGGCACCGTTGGCCGCCTCGCGTATGCCGATGGTGTCTTTTTCCACGTCCAGGAATTGCCGGTATGCCTTGTCCACCTCGACCAGGCGCGCCTGTTGCTTGGCATTGTCCGCGGTCAGCTGCTTGGCATCGGCGTAGCCCTTTTCGAACGCGACCTGACCCTTCTCGAACGGCTGCAGATGCTGCTTGTCGCCCGACAGCAGATAGCCGCGCGTGCCGGTCTCGATATTCAGTGCGTTCTCCTGCATCTCTTCGCCGGTGGCCAACACCTTGAACGTGTGTTCGTTGATCTCCATGGCGCTGTTCAATTTGGACTGGCTGCTCAGGCTGATGCCGCCGACGACGAGCAAGACCAGCACCACGGCGCCGAAGCCGATGGCGAGCTGGGTGGAGATGGATGGATTTTTGGATGTCATGTGGCTCTACCGGGTCAGGTTAACGAATGGTCGAACTGTGGAAGTACGGGCCCGGCAGGGAGAACGGTCTGCATGGCGCCGGAGCTCAGCAGACGTGACGCGGATGCAGGAGAAGCGGTTGGCACTGTGCGTCTGGCCCACAGACGCGGCCGTCCGTCTGTCGGACGGCGGCAGTCCCTAGCAGAGAAGGGCGAAAACTTTAGTAGTATTTTTTAGACAAATTCTCATATTGAGACTTTTAGCGGCATTGGCCGGATGGACTTTAGGGGGGCGAACCGAAAAATGTTCGGCTCAAGATGCGCATCTCAGAAACTTGAGGGGTTTGAGCAGGTTTTTTTGTGTCGTGCATGAGAATGATTCCCATGCCTTGCGGCGCTGTCGCTGTGCACTGGCCGACGCGCCTTCCGGCGCCTGGTCATGCGGCGCCGCGACCGTTGCGGTGCGACGCGATCTGTCGGGTGCGCGCGGCGCATATTCGCGCTGCGGACATTAAAAGCCCGAATCCGCGATCCGGGCTTGCCGATCATGCGATGCCGGCCTGGCCGGCCGCAGTCGCCATGCCGTGGTGGGCATGGCGACTGCGGAACTCAGAACTCCTGCCAGCTGGCGTCGCCGCCGCCTCCGGCCGCCCGCTTGGGCGCATTGCGCACCGCACGCGTCGCAGCGGCGACCTGTGCCTTGACCACGGCGGCCACCTCCGGCGCGCTGACCGTGGGGCGGCGGCGCGCTGCCGCGGGAGCGTCGTCGATCTTGAACACGGCCACCGCTTCGGTGAGCTGCCCGGCCTGTTCCTCCATCGAGCGCGCCGCGGCGGTGGCTTCCTCCACCAGCGCGGCGTTCTGCTGGGTGGTTTCGTCCATCTGGGTGACGGTCTGGTTGACCTGCTCGATGCCGGCGTACTGCTCCTGCGAGGCGGCGGAGATCTCGCCCATGATGTCGGTGACGCGTTTCACCGAGGACACGATCTCCTGCATGGTCCTGCCGGCCTGGTCGACCAGTACCGAGCCCTCGGCGACGCGGGCCACCGAGTCGTCGATCAGGCCCTTGATTTCCTTGGCCGCGCCGGCCGAGCGCTGGGCGAGGGTGCGCACTTCGCTGGCGACCACGGCGAAACCGCGACCCTGGTCGCCGGCGCGCGCGGCCTCCACCGCGGCATTGAGCGCGAGGATGTTGGTCTGGAAGGCGATGCCGTCGATCACCGAGATGATGTCGGCGATCTTCTTCGACGAGGCTTCGATGCCGCTCATCGTGCTCACCACCTGGCCGACCACGTCGCCGCCCTGGGTGGCGACGCCTGCCGCGCCGACCGCGAGCTGGTTGGCCTGGCGTGCGTGCTCGGCGTTCTGCTTGACCGTGGAGGTCAGCTCTTCCATCGAGGCGGCGGTTTCTTCCAGGCTGGCGGCCTGCTGTTCGGTGCGGCGCGACAGGTCGTCGTTGCCGGCGGCGATCTCGGTGGCGGCGGCGTTGATGCTGACCGCCGCGGTCTGGATGCGGCCGACGATGCCGGTCAACTGATCGGCGGTGGCGTTGGCGTCGTCGCGCATCCGCGCGAACACGCCATGGAACTCGCCGTGCATGCGCGCGGTCAGGTCGCCGGCGGCGATCGACTGCAGCAGCGCGGAGAGCTTGCCGAGGTTGCGATCGCTGACTTCCATCATGGCGTTGAGGCCTTCCACCATCAGGCGGAAGTCGTGCTGGAAGTGCTGCGCATCGCCGCGGGCGCTGAAGTCGCCGGCGGCGGCGGCCGCGGCCAGGCGCTTGATCTCGGTATTGATCGCCAGCAGGCTGGCCTTGGCCGCATCCATCGATTCGTGCAGCACCGCGCGGCTGCCGGGCAGGCGCCGCGCGTCGCGGCGCAGGTCGCCATTGGCGTATTCGTTGAGCACCGCGATCGCATCGACGATCGCGTCCAGGTGCTCGAACATCATGGTGTTGATGCCCTTGCTCAGGTCGCCGTACACGCCGGGGAAATCCAGCGGCATGCGATGGCTCATGTCCTTGTCCGCATGCAGCTCGATCATCTGCGCGGTTTCGCTGGAGAAGCGCTGCAGCTGCGTCTGCATCTTGTCCATCGCGTTGAGCAGGCGGCCAGGTTCGTCGCGCGCATCGGTGCGCACGTCGTTGTCCAGGCGGCCGTCGGCGATCGCCTCGGCGGCGCGGGTAGCGCGATTCAACGGTTGGGTCAGGCTGCGGGTGATCGCCCAGGCCAGCAGGCTGCTGACGATCAGTACCGCCACGCCGCCGGCGATCAGCATGTTGCGACCGCTGGCGATCGCCTGCGTCGCCTCGGCATAGGCCGTCTGCAGCTGTTCGTCCTGCAGGTCCACGTTCTCGCGGATCTTCGCATTCCAGGCGAGGGTGGCCGGGCGCGAGTGTTCGCTCAGCGCAGTTTGCGCTTCCGCATTGCGGTTGGAGGTGGCGAGCGCGATGACTTCGTCGTTCATGGTGCGGGCGGTGGCGCGTGCGGCGTCGATCTCGGCGCGAAGCACCTTGCCTTTCTCGCTCGGCGGAAACGCGTCCAGTTGCTTGCGCAAATCCGCATAGCGCTGGCGCTGCTTCTTGATCTCGGCCAGCGCCTGATGATTGAGTTCCTCGCTGGTGACCATGGACAGAGTGCCCAGCGCGACCAGGATATTGGTATTGGCGTCGAGCATGCCGTTGCTGATCCGGGTCTTCTCGACGCTGACCTTGACGATGTTGTCGAGTTCCTGTTTGGCACGCGACATGGAAAGCAGCCCGGCCGCCACCAGCAGGCACGAGAGCAGGATCAGAAGACCGAAGGCGCCGCCGAGGCGGCGGCCGACGTTGTAGCGTTGCAGGAACGAATTCATGGCTGACCTCTTTGGATTACCGAAGGTTGGCTGTCGCGGTTCGATTGGCCACGCCCAATGGGCGGTGCCGAAAGAAACCTTGAGCGGCGAGACGTGGCGGTAAGCAAATGGAGCGAGAATTCAACTGTTTCGTTGTACTGGTGTGCAGCTGCCGTGCCGTCGCCTCAAGGCTCTATCGGCACGGAAGCCGGGGTGCTGCATGAAACATTAGGCGTAAGGCGATTCCCGACCTTGGATGCGTGCGCTCCCTACGCCTGGGAGGCGCGCCATTGCGCCTCGTCGTGCATGTCGCGTCGGTACCGAAGGCCAGCCGGACGAACTGTCCGCCTGGCCCTCGGTCAGAACTCCTGCCAATCCGTCTCGGCCGCGGTACTGGCGGCGGCGCGGTTGCCGGGGATCGCGCGCATGGCGGGCTTGCGCGCGCCGCTCGCCGGCTGAGGCCGCTTCGCTTGCGTCTGCGCCGCAGCCACGGGTCGGCTCGGTAGCGCCGTGCCCGGCGCGCTGCCGTCGAGCCTGAAGATCGCGACGACCTCGCTGAGCTGGCCGGCCTGTTCTTCCATCGCGCGCGCCGCGGCGGTGGCTTCCTCGACCAGGGCGGCGTTCTGCTGCGTGGCCTCGTCCATCTGGGTGACGGTGTGGTTGACCTGCTCGATGCCCGCCGACTGCTCCTGCGAGGCGGCGGAGATCTCGCCCATGATGTCGGTGACGCGCTGCACCGAGGACACGATCTCGGCCATGGTCTGCCCGGCGCGATCGACCAGTGCCGAGCCTTCGGCGACGCGGGTCACCGAGTCGTCGATCAGGCCCTTGATCTCCTTGGCCGCGCCGGCCGAGCGCTGGGCGAGGGTGCGCACCTCGCTGGCGACCACGGCGAAGCCGCGGCCCTGTTCGCCGGCACGTGCCGCTTCCACCGCGGCATTGAGCGCCAGGATGTTGGTCTGGAAGGCGATGCCGTCGATCACCGAAATGATGTCGGCGATCTTCTTGGAGGAGGTCTCGATGCCACTCATCGTGGTCACCACCTGGCTGACCACGGCGCCGCCCTGCGAGGCGACGGAGGCGGCGCCGACCGCGAGCTGGTTGGCCTGACGCGCGTGTTCGGCGTTCTGCTTGACCGTGGAGGTCAACTCTTCCATCGAGGCGGCGGTCTCTTCCAGGCTGGCGGCCTGCTGCTCGGTGCGCCGCGACAGGTCGTCGTTGCCGGCAGCGATCTCGCTGGCCGCGGTGTTGATGTTGCCGGCGGCCTGCTGGATGCGGCCGACGATGCCGGCGAGCCGTTCGGCGGTGGCGTTGGCATCGTCGCGCATGGTCGCGAACACGCCGTCGAACTCGCCGTGCATGCGCGCGCTCAGGTCGCCGTCGGCCAGCGCGCTGAGCAGGCGCGACACTTCGGCGATGCTGCCCGCATTGGCGTCGAGCAGGCCGTTGAGCTGCTGCGCCAGCAACAGGAAGAAGCCCTGCTTGCCGTCGCTGTCGATGCGTCTGGACAGGTCGCCGGCCGCGGCGCTGCGCACCACCTCGGCCACCTCCACTTCGACCCTGGCTTCGGCGGTGCGGTCGCGCCATTCGCAGACGAAGCCGACGTGGGCGCCGACCTCGTTGCGGATCGCGGAGACCTCCTGGGCGATGCAGGCTTCGCGGTAGCGCACCTCGCGCTGCGCGACGCCTTGGCGGTCGAGCTGCTGGTAAATCTCGGCGTCCTGCGAGTTGCCCACTTCCAGCAACGACACCGGCTGGCCGAGCAGGGGGCTGGAACGCTGGAACGCCGGCGCACAGGCGTGGATATCGTCGGCGTAGGTGTCCAGCAGTTTCTGCAGCGCGCCGTTGGCGTAGACGATGGTCAGGTCGGGATCGGCGATGTACATGCCGGTCGAGGCGTTGTCCAGCGCGGTGCGGATGCGCAGGTTCTCGGCGGCGACGCTGCGCTCGCGTTCGATCCGCTCGCGCAGTTCGCGCTGCATCCGCGCCAGCGCCGCCATCAGGCTGTTGGCGTGCTTGGCGGCGACCGGAATCGGCTGGTCCAGGCGGCCCGCCGCGATGTGTTGGGCGGCGGCCATCGCCACGCTCGGCTCGCCGCCGAGCAGGCGCGAGACCGAGCGCAGGATCCAGCCGGCGGCCAGTCCCAGGCACAGGATCGCCAGCACCACCGCAGCGGACTGTTGCCAGGTCACGCGGTGGCTGTACTGCTCGGCCGCGCTGCGATTGGCCTCGTTCAGCGCCGCGATGCGGTCGCTGATCGAACCCATGCGGGTTTCGAGCTGCTCGAACTTTTCGGTGAAGGCGGCGTAGGCGGCGGCGCTGTCCGCACCCGTTTCGACCAGGCCCACGACCTGGCTCGCCGCGTCGATGTAGCCCTGCAGCGCAGGCGTGACCGCGTCCAGTTCGCGACGCAGGGCTGGATCCAGCGGCAGCTTGCGGTTGTCGGCCAGGGCCTGGCGGAACTCCGCGGCGTGCTCGCCCAGCGAGGCGCGCGCGGCCTTGATGCCGGCATCGTCCTGGCGCGAGGCGGCCAGTAGCGCGGTGGTGACGTCGCCGCGCAACGCGTCGTGCATCATGTCCGCCTGCATGTGGTTGCGCAGCGCATCGGACGAGGTGACCTGTGCGGCGACCGCGCCTAGCAATCCTTGCTGGGCGCTGTAGCCGACGCCGCCCAGCGCCAGCAGTGCGAGCACCGCCACCAGCACCAGGATTGCGAGCATGTGCATGATCTTCATCGGTATCGCCTGGTTCGGTTCAAAAACGGAAAGACAAACCCGCGCCGAGCGCGTGATCCGGCGAACGATCGTTGAGGCCGTAGCTGTAGGCCACATCCAGTTGCACGTCGTTGCTCAGCAGCCAGGCCGAGCCGACGTCGAGCAGGGCGACGGTGCCGCCGTCGTCGCTTTTCGCGATCTGCGGAAGCGCCAGTTCGACGAACGAACGGCTGCGTTCGGTCCATGACTTGCCGAGCACCACGCCGAAGATGCCGGCCGCGTAGCGGTGGCCATCCTCGTTCTCGTCCCAGATCACGCCCGGCATCACCCCGGCGGAGAGGCTGTCGCTGAGCTCCCATTCGGCGACCAGGCGGAACGAAGGCCGCGCGCCGTTGCCGCGCAGGCGGCGCGCGCCGCTGGGCAGGTCCACGTGCAGCAACCACGCCAGCGAGGCGCCGCCGTCGTCGGACGCGGCCAGGTGATGCTTGACCCCGAGCGAAACGTCGGCGAAGCCGGAGATGTCGCCATCGCCGCCGGGCACGTCGTTGTGCTGCCAGCCGTCGGTTTCCAGGCGCAGTTCCCAGGTCGGGCCGAGCCCGTAGCGGAACAGGGTGGGCGTGGCGTAGCCGTCGACACCGTCGTCGCGCTCCCAGGCCACGCTGGTTTCCACTTGCAGGCGGCGATCGCCGACGGTGAGGCTGGATTCGACGAAGTCGGGGCGATCGGTGGCGATCGGCTCCTCTTCGGCGTGCGCGAGGCTGGCGATGCCGAACAAGGTCAGGCAGCTGGCAAGAACGATAGGTTTCATTGTGTTCCCCGTGAACGGTCGACCGTGAAACGCATGCGCCTGGCCGGGCTGTCCCGGACTGGCCGCATGGTCCGTTTGGACCGGCTGTCGCGTCCCCAAGACGCGGTCAGCCAAATGTCATACTGGCTAGCGGCCAGACGCGACGTATCTTTAAACATGTCCGACCGATGGCGCGCGGAGGTCATCGAAAGGACAACGCAGCGGCGGTTGGCGTGGCGTGCTTGTCGCACGTCACCCCAATCCTCTCTCCCACAGGGCTTTCCTTCGGTCGCCGGTGGGAGAGGGGCCCAGCCGATGGCGACGCGATGGAACGGCTGGCGACAAGCCATCCAACCAGGCACAGCCGCCCATGCCGTTGCGGCGCATACCCGCGGTGGTGCGGGAATGCGCCGAACCGCAACGGCTCAGAACTCGTGCCACTGCGCGTCGGCGGCGCTCGCCGGCTTGCCTGGCACCGCGCGCATCGGCACGTTGCTGCGCTTTGCCGGCGCGCGCTTGGCGTTCGTGCCTGACGCGGCGACCGCGAGGCCGGGCTTGGCCACGGCTGCCGGCGTGGAGACGGCGGCGTTGTCGAGCTTGAACACGGCCACGGCCTCGGTGAGCTGGCCGGCCTGCTCTTCCATCGCGCGCGCCGCGGCCGTGGCCTCCTCGACCAATGCGGCGTTCTGCTGGGTGGCCTCGTCCATCTGGGTGACGGTCTGGTTGACCTGCTCGATGCCGGCGTACTGCTCCTGCGAGGCGGCGGAGATCTCGCCCATGATGTCGGTGACGCGCTGCACCGAGGACACGATCTCCTGCATGGTCCTGCCGGCCTGATCGACCAGTGCCGAGCCCTCGCTGACGCGGGTCACCGATTCGTCGATCAGGCCCTTGATCTCCTTGGCCGCGCTCGCCGAGCGCTGGGCGAGGGTGCGCACTTCGCTGGCGACGACGGCGAAACCGCGACCTTGCTCGCCGGCACGCGCTGCTTCCACCGCGGCGTTGAGCGCCAGGATGTTGGTCTGGAAGGCGATGCCGTCGATGACGCTGATGATGTCGGCGATCTTCTTCGACGAGGTCTCGATGCCGTTCATTGTGGTCACCACCTGGCTGACCACGTCGCCACCCTGCGAGGCGACGGTGGCCGCACCGACGGCGAGTTGATTGGCCTGGCGTGCGTGCTCGGCGTTCTGCTTGACCGTGGAGGTCAGTTCTTCCATCGACGCGGCGGTTTCCTCCAGGCTGGCCGCCTGCTGTTCGGTGCGGCGCGACAGGTCGTCGTTGCCGGCGGCGATCTCGCTGGAGGCGCTGTTGATGCTCAGCGCGGCGGTCTGGATGCGGCCGACGATGGCAGCCAACTGCTCGGAGGTGGCGTTGGCGTCGTCGCGCATCCGGGCGAACACGCCCTGGAACTGGCCCTGCATGCGGGCGCTCAGGTCGCCGGCAGCGATGGCCTGCAGCAGCGTGGACAGCGCTTCCAGGTTGCCATCGGCGGTGGCCATCAGTTGGTTGAGGCTGTCGACCATGGCGCGGAAGTCGTACTGGAAGCGCTCGGCATCGCCGCGCACGCTGAAGTCGCCGGCCGCGGCGGCAGAGGCGAGCTGGTTGATCTCGCGGTTCATCGCGGTCAGGTTCTGCTTGACCGTGTCCATGGTCTCGGTCAGCACGGCCTTCTCGCCGGGCAGGCGGTCCATGTCCTCGCTGAAGTCGCCGATCGCGTAGCGGCCCATGATCTGCGCCAGACGCAGCTTCACCGCGATATGCGACGCGGCCAGTGCGTTGCTGTCGCGGACCATGCGCCCGTAATCGCCGGGGAAGGCGCTTTCGTCCATGCGGTAGCTGATCTGACCGGCGTCGTGGCGCTGCGCCATTTCCTTCTGCGCATCGAGCACGGCACGCAGTTGTTCCTGCATCCGCTGCAACGAACCGAACAGGCGGCCCAGCTCGTCGTTGCGCTGGTAGTGGATGCGGCTGTCCAGGCGCCCGGCGGCGACGGCGCCGGACACCTCTACGGCGTTGGCCAGCGGGGTGACCACCAGGCGCCGCAGCAGGAGGTAGAGACCGGCGCTGAGCAGCAGCGCCGCACACAGGCCGACCGCGACGATGGTCCACAGCAGCGAGCGCGCCTGGGCCATCAGCAGTGCGCGCGGCACCGCCACGCCCAGCGCGAAGCGCTCCTGCGCCTGGCCGATCTGCAGCGGCACGTAGACTTCGATGTCGGTGGCGCCGGTCTGCGCATCGGCGACTTCGCGGGTCACGCTCTCGCCCTTGGCGATGGCGGCCAGCAAGGTGCGCGTGGCCGGGTCGTCCAGCTTCTTGCCGACCTTGGCCGGGTCGCGGTCGGCGATGATCGCGCCGCCGGGCGACAGCAGGCGCACATGGCCGGCGCCGAGCGGGCGCAGCTTGGACAGGCGTTCCTGCAGCTTGGCCAGGCCGAAGTCGGTGGTCACCACGCCCAGGAACTTGCCGTCCTCAAGCACCGGCGTGGTCAGCGTGGTCATCAGCACCTTGTTGCCACCGATCTCGTACACGTAGGGTTCCACCACGGTCGGGCGGTGCTGCTGGCGCGCCTTCAGATACCAGTCGCCGGAGCCGGGCACCTCGTAGTCGCGCAGCGGTTCGCGCACCTGCTTGTCGCCCTGCCAGGCCCAATACACCATGTAGCGGCCGCTGGCGTCGTGGCCGTCGGCGTTGGCATAGGC
The DNA here is from genome assembly GCF_013410075.1 of Xanthomonas sp. JAI131. Taxonomy (NCBI): domain Bacteria; kingdom Pseudomonadati; phylum Pseudomonadota; class Gammaproteobacteria; order Lysobacterales; family Lysobacteraceae; genus Xanthomonas; species Xanthomonas sp. JAI131. The sequence goes on from NZ_JACCCN010000001.1 coordinate 871,767, forward strand.
CGTGTCCTTGCCATCGAACGCCTGCGGCTCCCACAGCGTGCCCAGGCCGGTCCAGTCGGGGTGCTGGCGCAATTCGCGCAGCACGATATCGCTGAACGTCTCGCGCACCTTGCCGTCCTGGTTGCGCTGCGCCAGCAGGCTGTTGGCGAACACCTGGTTGGAGACGAAGGCCGCGCCGATATCGTTGGAAATGCGCTGCGCTTCCAGGTAGGCGGCATCGGTCATGCCGGCTTTGGCCGAGGTGAGCAGCGCATCGCTGCTGCGCACGTAGATGATCGCGGCGGTCACGCCGAAACACAGCACGGCGATCGCGGCCACGCCGAGCATCAGGCGGGTGGCGACGCTGGTGAAGCGGGGGGCTGGGGTCGGGCTCATGGCGTTCATCGCTGGCAGAAGTGGAAAAAAACGAAGCAACCGATCCGTTCGCCCGCGCTGTGGTGCCGCGTTTCTTGTTGGGTACGACGGTATCGGCACTATCCTGGGTCTGATTCCTTATCGGCACTGCGTCTCATAAATTGAATCGGCCGCAGCGAGCTGCGGCCGATCGAACCTCATGCAGCGGTGGGGGCCGCCGCTGGACTCAGAACTCCTGCCATTCCGTTGCGGTCCCCACGGCGGCCAGGGCCCGCGGCCGCGGCGCCGGGCGCAGCGGCGAACGCGGGGCCGGCACGCTGCGCAGGCCGGGTCGGGCCGCGACGGCGTCGTTGGCGGCCTCGATCTTGAACACCGCCACGGCGCCGGTGAGCTGGTTGGCCTGTTCTTCCATCGCCCGCGCCGCGGCACTTGCTTCCTCGACCAGGGCGGCATTCTGCTGGGTGGTCTCGTCCATCTGATTGACGGTCTGGTTGACCTGCTCGATGCCGGCGTACTGCTCCTGCGAGGCGGCGGAGATTTCGCCCATGATGTCGGTGACGCGCTGCACCGAGGACACGATCTCGCTCATGGTCTGGCCGGCCTGGCGCACCAGCGCCGAACCGTTGGACACCTGGCCGACCGAGTCGTCGATCAGGCTCTTGATTTCCTTGGCCGCGCCGGCCGAGCGCTGGGCCAGCGTCCGCACTTCGCTGGCGACGACCGCGAAGCCGCGACCCTGTTCGCCGGCGCGCGCCGCTTCCACCGCGGCATTGAGCGCCAGGATGTTGGTCTGGAAGGCGATGCCGTCGATCACCGAGATGATGTCGGCGATCTTCTTGGACGAGGCCTCGATGCCGTTCATGGTGGTCACCACCTGGCCGACCACGTCGCCGCCCTGCGCCGCGACCGAGGCCGCGCCGACCGCGAGCTGGTTGGCCTGGCGCGCATGTTCGGCATTCTGCTTGACGGTGGAGGTCAGTTCCTCCATCGAGGCGGCGGTCTCTTCCAGGCTAGCCGCCTGCTGCTCGGTGCGGCGCGACAGGTCGTCGTTGCCGGCGGCGATCTCGCTGGCCGCCGCATTGATGCTGACCGCCGCGGTCTGGATGCCGCCGACGATGCTGGCCAGTTGCTCGGCGGTGGCGTTGGCGTCGTCGCGCATGGTCGCGAACACGCCGTTGAAGTCGCCGCTCATGCGGGCGGTCAGGTCGCCGGCGGCGATGGCGCGCAGCATTTGCGACAGCGCGTCGAGGTTGCCGTCGGCGGTGGCCATCAGCTGGTTGAGGCTGTCGATCATGGCGCGGAAGTCGTATTGGAAGCTTTCGGCGTCGCCGCGCACGCTGAAGTCTCCCGCCGCCGCGGCATCGGCAAGCTGGCCGATCTCGCGGTTCATCGCGCCGAGGTTCTGCTTGACCGTGTCCATCGTCGTGGTCAGCACGGCCTTCTCGCCGGGCAGGCGGTCCATGTCCTCGCTGAGGTCGCCGATCGCATAGCGGCCCATGATCTGGATCAGGCGCATCTTCACCGCGATATGCGCAGCGACCAGGCCATTGCTGTCGCGGACCATGCGCCCGTAGTCGCCGGGGAAGACGCTCTCGTCCATGCGATAGCTGATCTGGCCGGCGTCGTGGCGCTGCGCCATTTCGGTCTGCGCGGCGAGCACGGCGCGCAACTGGTTTTGCATGCTGCTCATGCTGACCAGCAGGCGCCCGGTCTCGTCGCGCGATTGGGTATCGATGGTGTTGTCCAGCTTGCCCGAGGCGATGGCGTCGGCCACGTCGATCGCAAGGCCCAGACGCTTGACCAGCTGGCGGCGGATCACCAGGCCCATGCCCACGGCGACCAGGATCGCGACCAGGCTGCCGAGCAGCACCGACCACTTGCCCTGCGCGCGCACCGTTTCCAGCTGCTGGCTGCGCTTGACCAGCAACCCGCTTTCCTCGTCGGCGAATGCGCTCAGCAGTGGGCGGATCTTGTTCATCGCCTCGCGGTCGCGGCCTTCGCCGAACGCGGCCAGGACCTGTTGCTGGCTGTCGGGACGCTCGCGCAGGGCGATGACCTGCTGCTCGATCTGCACCAGCTCCTGGTACGCGGACTGCAATTGCGCCAGGCGCGCCTGTTGCCGCGGATTGTCCGCGGTCAGGCGCTTGGCCTCGGCGAAGCTCTTCTCGAAGCCGGCCTGGCCGAGTGCGAACGGCTGCAGGTAGTCCTTGTTGCCGGACAGCAGATAGCCGCGGGTGCTGGTCTGCACGTTCAGGGTGTTGGCCTGCATCAGTTCGCCGGTGGCCAGCACCTTGAAGGTATGTTCGTTGATGGCGACGGCGTCGTTGAACTGGAACTGGCTGCGCAGGCTGATCGCGCCGACGATGAGCAGCACCAGCACGACGGCGCCGAAGCCGATGGCGAGTTGGGCCGACAGGGGCAGATTCTTGGTCTTCATCGATGGATCCCGGAGTTGAGGATGAAACGGGCTATGAAAGGGCGACAGCAGCGCGTCGGATGCCGGTCACTGCATCCATGTCCTCTGTAACGGCGGATCTATCGTTAAATTCAATCGATTTCTTGATATCAATAGATAGTCAAAGCATATCGATATTTGGTTTATTGATGCATGACGCCTTTATCCGGCTGGCCAGTGGCACGCGACGGCGTGTGGTTGTGGCTTGCCGCACAGCGGCCGTGTGCGGCGAGTCCCAGCACGGGGTAAGTCGTCACTGTGTCCCAGAACGCGATTCGGCCGCGGGGTCCGCGGCCGATCGGTGTCGCATTGCGCTGGGTCAGGTGGCGGCTGGACTTGCGATCGCCGCCATTCCTGTCTGGCTAGGCCTGGCGTCTATGCCTGACGCAATTGCGCCGGCTGTGCCGGCAGGCTGCGCAGGGCGGCCCGGCTGGCCGGCGCGGTGTTGGCCGCCTCGAGCTTGAATACCGCCACGGCTTCGGTGAGCTGGCCGGCCTGGTCTTCCATCGACCGCGCCGCGGCCGTGGCTTCTTCCACCAGCGCAGCATTCTGCTGCGTTGCTTCGTCCATCTGGGTCACGGTCTGGTTGACCTGTTCGATGCCGGCGTACTGCTCCTGCGAGGCGGCGGAGATCTCGCCCATGATGTCGGTGACGCGCTGCACCGAGGACACGATCTCGGTCATGGTCTGGCCGGCCTGGCGCACCAGCGTCGAGCCCTCGGCGACGCGGGTCACCGACTCGTCGATCAGGCTCTTGATCTCCTTGGCCGCACCGGCCGAGCGCTGGGCGAGGGTGCGCACCTCGCTGGCGACCACGGCGAAACCGCGACCCTGTTCGCCGGCACGCGCCGCTTCCACGGCGGCATTCAAGGCGAGGATATTGGTCTGGAACGCGATGCCGTCGATGACGCTGATGATGTCGGCGATCTTCTTCGACGAAGTCTCGATGCCGCTCATCGTGGTGACGACCTGGCCGACCACGTCGCCGCCCTGCGAGGCGACGGATGCGGCGCCGACCGCGAGCTGGTTGGCCTGGCGTGCGTGCTCGGCGTTCTGCTTGACGGTCGAGGTCAGTTCTTCCATCGAGGCGGCAGTCTCTTCCAGGCTGGCGGCCTGCTGCTCGGTGCGGCGCGACAGGTCGTCGTTGCCGGCGGCGATCTCGGTGGCCGCGGCGTTGATGCTGACCGCCGCGGTCTGGATGCGGCCGACGATGCCGGTCAACTGATCGGCGGTGGCGTTGGCGTCGTCGCGCATCCGCGCGAACACGCCATGGAACTCGCCGTGCATGCGCGCGGTCAGGTCGCCGGCGGCGATCGACTGCAGCAGCGCGGAGAGCTTGCCGAGGTTGCGGTCGCTGACTTCCATCATGGCGTTGAGGCCTTGCACCATTGCCTGGAAGTCGTGCTGGAAGTGATCGGCATCGCCGCGGGCACTGAAGTCGCCGGCGGCGGCGGCCGCGGCCAGGCGCTTGATCTCGGTGTTGATCGCCAGCAGGCTGGCCTTGGCCGCATCCATCGATTCGTGCAGCACCGCGCGGCTGCCGGGCAGGCGCCGCGCGTCGCGACGCAGGTCGCCGTTGGCGTATTCGTTGAGCACCGCGATCGCATCGACGATCGCGTCCAGGTGCTCGAACATCATCGTGTTGATGCCCTTGCTCAGGTCGCCGTACACGCCGGGGAAGTCCAGCGGCATGCGATGGGTCATGTCCTTGTCCGCATGCAGTTCGATCATCAGCGCGGTCTCGCTGGAGAAGCGCTGCAGCTGCGTCTGCATCTTGTCCATCGCGTTGAGCAGGCGGCCGGGCTCGTCGCGGGCCTGGGTACTGACGTCGTTGTCCAGGCGGCCGTTGGCGATCGCCTCGGCGGCGCGGGTGGCGCGGTTCAGCGGCTGGGTCAGGCTGCGGGTGATCAGCCAGGCCAGCAGGCTGCTGGCCAGCACCGCGGCGATGCCGCCGCCGATCAGCATCGCGCGGCCGCGTTCGATATGGCCGACCGCGGTCGCATGCGCCTCTTTGCTGAGCTGGTTCTGCAGGACCGCGTTCTCGCGGATCTTGGTCTGCCAGGCGAGCGTCGCGGGACGCGATTTTTCGTGGAAGAGTTGCTGCGCCTGAGCATACTCGCCCGCCTTGACGGCTTCGATCACCGCGTTGTTCAGCGGTCGTGCCTTGTTCATCAGGTCTTGGATTTCCGCACGCAGGCGCTTGCCGGCGTCATTGGTCGGCATCGCATAGAGCTTGTCGCGTTCGCTGTTGTAGTGCTGGCGTTCGGTCTGGATCACTGCCAACTCCTTGGCGGCATCGGTATTGCCGACCTGGGTGGCATACGATCCCAGTGCCACCAGGATGGCGGAGTTCGCATCCAGCATGCCGTTGGACAGGTTGATCTTCTCGATGTTGGAATGGACGATGCTGTCCAATTGCTTGCGCGCGGCGGACATCGCGAACAATCCGGCGGCAACCAGCAGGCCGGAGATCAGGATCAGGATGCCGAATGCTGCTGAGAGTCGATTGCCAACGCTGTAGCGCTGCAGGAATGCGGTCATGTAGCTGGCTCCTTGTCGTAGATTGACTTTAATTCACTAAGCAATAATATTTTTTTGAAACTGTGAATTTCGTCGTATTTTGTCTACTTCATAACGGCGGTGTGGTCGGGATCTTTAGCCGGTTGAGCGCATCGCAGCGCACCTGTAGATGGCAGGGTTCGGCTGCCAAGCGCCCGAGTGCCGGGCGGGATCCACCCTGGTCCGCGATCGGCTGCGGCCGGACTGAAGCGCGCGATGCGCCCATGCACACAAAAAAGGCCGTGGGGTGAGCACGGCCGATGGGGCGCTTCGCAGGGCAATGCCCTGGCCTGGCTCAGAAGGTCTGCCAATCCTTCGCGGTGGAGGCTGTCGCTGCCAGCGCCGGCTTGGCGCGTACGGGCAGCTTGCGTGCGGGCACCGCATGCAGGGCCGGACGCGATGCGGCCGAGGTGCGTTGCGGCGAAGGCGCGGCGGCGGCTTCCAGCTTGAACAGGGCGACGGTTTCGGTCAGCTGACCGGCCTGTTCTTCCATCGAACGCGCCGCGGCAGTGGCTTCCTCGACCAGGGCGGCATTCTGCTGGGTGGTCTCGTCCATCTGGGTCACGGTCTGGTTGACCTGTTCGATGCCGGCGTACTGCTCCTGCGAGGCCGAGGAGATCTCGCTCATGATGTCGGTGACACGCTGCACCGAGGACACGATCTCCTGCATGGTCTGGCCGGCCTGGCCGACCAGGACCGAACCTGCGGCAACGCGGCCGACCGAGTCGTCGATCAGGCTCTTGATCTCCTTGGCCGCGCCGGCCGAGCGCTGGGCGAGGGTGCGCACCTCGCTGGCGACCACCGCAAAACCGCGGCCCTGTTCGCCGGCACGCGCCGCTTCCACGGCGGCATTCAAGGCGAGGATATTGGTCTGGAACGCGATGCCGTCGATGACGCTGATAATGTCGGCGATCTTCTTCGACGACGTCTCGATGCCGCTCATGGTGGTCACCACTTGACTCACGACATCGCCGCCCTGGGTGGCGACGGCCGCCGCGCCGACCGCGAGCTGGTTGGCCTGGCGTGCATGGTCGGCATTCTGCTTGACCGTGGAGGTCAGCTCTTCCATCGACGCGGCGGTTTCCTCCAGGCTGGCGGCCTGCTGCTCGGTGCGGCGCGACAGGTCGTCGTTGCCGGTCGCGATCTCGCTGGCGGCGGCGTTGATGCTGATCGCGGCGGTCTGGATGCCGCCGATGATGTCGGTCAGTTGCGCGACCGTGGTATTGGCATCGTCGCGCATCGTGGCGAACACACCCTGGAACTCGCCGTGCATGCGTGCGGTCAGGTCGCCTTCGGCGATGGAGCGCAACAGCGTGGACAGCTTGCCCAGGTTGCTGTCGCTGGCTTCCAGCATCGCGTTGAGATCCTGCACCATCACCCGCGAATCGTACTGGAACCGTCCGGCATCGCCGCGGGCACTGAAGTCGCCGGCGGCGGCGGCCGCGGCCAGGCGCTTGATCTCGGTGTTGATCGCCAGCAGGCTGGCCTTGGCCGCGTCCATCGATTCGTGCAGGACCACCCGGCTGCCGGGCAGGCGCCGCGCATCGCGGCGCAGGTCGCCGATGGCGTACTCGTTGAGCACCGCGATCGCATCGACGATGGCATCCAGGTGCTCGAACATCATGGTGTTGACGCCTGCGCCGAGCTCGCCGTACACGCCCGGGAAATCCGACGGCATGCGGTGGGTCATGTCCTTGTCCGCGTGCAATTCGATCATCAGCGCGGTTTCGCTGGAGAAGCGTTGCAACTGGGTCTGCATGCGATCCATTGCATCGAGCAGGCGGCCGGTCTCGTCGCGCGCCTGGGTCTTCGCATCGTTGTCCAGGCGACCGTCGGCGATCGCCTCGGCAATGCGGATGGCGCGGTTCAGCGGCTGGGTCAGGCTGCGGGTGATCATCCAGGCCAGCAGGCTGCTGACCAGCAGCACGCCGAAGCCCCCGGCGACCATCGTATTGCGCCCGTTCGCCATTGCCCTGGTCGCCGTGGTGTAGGCGATGGCGGCATTCTTGCGCTGGGTGGAAACGGCGTCACGGATGCCTTTTTGCCAGGCGTTCATCGCTGATCCGCCTGTCCCCATCAACATCGCTTGCGCTTCTGCCTGGCGGCCTGCGATGGCGCTGTCGATGATCGCATCGTTCGCTACGCGGGCAATGTCCCGTTGCTTGGACACCAGCGCGCGGTTCGTCATGCCCTGCGCATCGGTGGGCTTGGCGAACAGCACATCGCGGTTGGTGTTGTAGCGCAGGCGCTGGTTATCGATGACGCCCTTGGCAGTGGCGATGTCGTCGGCATCCTTGGCGATGGACAGGTCGCGCAACGCGATCGAGATGCTGTTGTTGGCATCCAGCATCTCGCTCCATAGCCGGATCTTTTCCATGTTGACGTTGACGATGTCGTCGAGCTCGCCGCGCGCTTTGGCGAGGGTGACGAGGCCGGCGGTGACCAGCAGACAGGACAGCAGGATCAAAAGGCCGAAGGCCATCGTCAGCCGGCGGCCGACGTTGTAGCGTTGCAGAAGTGCGTTCATTGCAGAGTTCCAGGAAGCCCGAGGGCACGGAAGATCGGCTGACGTGAGGATGTCAGTTGCGTTTGCGGCGTCCCTGCAGGAAGGCCGCTGTAGCCGCAAGACCGCGCGCCATGCCCATGGATCCTGGGCATCGCGTCTGGGGTCTGCGGCGTAGCGGTCGTGGCGTCTGAAAAATGGAGCGTCGGCGGCCAGCGTCGGTGTCCGGCCTGCTTTTCTTCGCGCCGGCGATGGTGCCGGCGTTCTTGGGGCGCATGCGGTGGGGTCGTGCGGCCTGCTGCATCGCCGCTGCAGCCTGCGCGATCGGCGCCCGATCCCGGCGAAGCGGGTCGAGCGCAGCTGCGTGTTCGGCTACCTGATTTCTGGTGACTCTGCGGTATGCATCAGGCGCATCCGCGAGCAGGCATCATGCCCTGGGCGTTCTCGGCATTGCGCCGAGCCGAACGCCAACGTCGATGTGTTCGACTGCACGGACCCGTCTGCGTCACGACGCGTGGGGAGTCCGTCCAGGATGCGGCGTGTTCCGAAAGCAACGGCTTTGGCCGCGATTTCGTTGGCCGACGACGCGCTGCCGCGTCGTCGGCGGTGCATCGACCGAAGCGATCAGGCCGCTTGCGGCACCTTCAGCGAACGCACCAGCCCGCCGATGTCCACGATCAGGGCGACGCGGCCGTCGCCGAGGATGGTGGCGCCGGAGATGCCGCCGATGCGCCGGTAGTTGTTCTCGATGTTCTTGACCACCACCTGCTGCTGGCCGACCAGTTCGTCCACTTCCAGCGCGATCTTCTGGCCGTCGGCCTCGACCACCACCACCAGCGGCTCGGCCTGCTCGGTGCGGCCGTAGCCGTACGAATCGCTGAGCGAGAGGATCGGCAGGTATTCGCCGCGGACCCGCAACACGCGGCCTTCGCCGGCCATGCTGCGGATGTCGTCGGGCTGCGGCTGCAGCGCTTCGAGCACGTAGGCCAGCGGCAGGATCAGGGTCTCGCCGGCGACCGACACGGTCATGCCGTCCAGGATCGCCAGGGTCAGCGGCAGGCGGATCAGCACGCGGGTGCCGCGGCCGGAATTGCTTTCCAGCTGCACTTCGCCGCCCAGGCCCTGGATGTTGCGGCGGACCACGTCCATGCCCACGCCGCGGCCGGAGAGGTCGGTGACCGCGTCGGCGGTGGAGAAGCCGGGGGCGAAGATCAGGTCCCACACCTGCGCGTCGGTGGGGTTGTCCGGCACGCTCAGGCCGCGTTCGGCGGCCTTTGCCAGGATGCGGTCGCGGTTGAGGCCGGCGCCGTCGTCGCTGACTTCGATGACGATGTGCCCGCCCTGGTGCGAGGCGGCCAGGGTGATGGTGCCGGTCTCGTCCTTGCCGGCGGCGCGGCGCGCTTCCGGCATTTCCAGGCCGTGATCGATCGAATTGCGCACCAGGTGCACCAGCGGATCGGCGATCTTTTCGATCAGGCCCTTGTCCAGTTCGGTGCCTTCGCCGATGGTGCGCAGCCGCACCTGCTTGCCGAGGCGGGTGGACAGGTCGCGGACCAGGCGCGGGAAGCGGCGGAACACCGCGTCCACCGGCAGCATGCGCACGCCGATCACCGCTTCCTGCAGGTCGCGGGTATTGCGCTCGAGCAGGTCCAGGCCGGCGAACAGGCGCTCGGCATGGGCCGGGTCGAGATCGCCGGAGACCTGCTTGAGCATGGCCTGGGTGATGACCAGTTCGCCGACCAGGTTGATCAGCGCATCGACCTTGTCGACGCTGACCCGGATCGAGCTTTCCGCTTCGTGCGCGGCGGCGGCATTGCCGGCCGGCGCATTGGCGGCCACGGCAGCGGCCGGCGCGGCGGTGGCGCTGGCCGGCGGCTGCGCCAGGGTCGGGGCGGGCGCGCTGGCCAGGCTCGGCGGCGGCACCGCGCGGATGTCCAGTTCGCAATCGTCGATCACCCAGGCGAAAGTGTCTTCGATCGCGCTGCGCGGGATCTTGCCGACCAGGCCCAGGTCCCAGGCCAGATAGGCCTCGAGCGGGTCGAGGTCGCTGAAGCCAGGCAGGCGCGCGGTGCGGCAGGCGACCTGCAGCGGGCCGAGGTGTTCGAGTTCGCGGATGATGCGCAGCGGGTCGTTGCCGCTCATGAACAGCGACGGCGCCGGGGTGAAGCCGATCTGCCAGGCTTCCGGTTCGGCCGGCTGGTTGGCGGCCGGGGTCGCGGCGGGCGCGGCGGCGGCGTTGCCGTTAAGGGCCTGCTGCAGGCGGTCGTGCACCGCCTTGACCGCGACCGGATCGGCCGGGGTGCCGTGCTCGGCTTCGCGCAGCAAGGCGCGCAGCACGTCCACCGACCCCAGGATCGCATCGATCGCGTGCGCTTCCACCTCGCGCTTGCCCGAGCGCAGCTCGTCGAGCAGCGTCTCCAGCACGTGGGTCAGGCCGGCCATCGCCTCGAAGCCGAAGGTGGCGGCGCCGCCCTTGATCGAGTGCGCGGCGCGGAACACCGAGTTGATCACTTCGGGATCGCGGTTGCCTTCTTCCAGCGACAGCAATCCGGCTTCCATCGCGTCCAGCCCTTCGCGGCTCTCCTCGAAGAAGGTGGCGTGGAAACGTTGCAGGTCCATGCTCATGGGCGGGGAATCCGGAAAAAGGGTGGAGAGGAAATCAGCCCAGGACTTTCTGGACGGTGGCGATCAGCTGTTCCGGGTTGAACGGCTTGACCAGCCAGCCGGTGGCGCCGGCGGCCTTGCCTTCGGACTTCTTGTCCGCCGCCGACTCGGTGGTCAGCATCAGCATCGGCGTGAACTTGTAGTCCGGCAGCTGGCGCAGCGCGCGGATCAGCGAGATGCCGTCCATGTTCGGCATGTTGACGTCGGTGACCACCGCGTTGAAGCGCTGGCCCTGGGCGCGGCCGAGGGCGACCTGGCCGTCTTCGGCTTCCTCGACCGCGAAACCGGCCGAAGTGAGGGCAAAGGAGACCATCTGGCGCATCGACGCCGAATCGTCCACCACCAAGATACGTGCGCTCATGCGGCGTTCTCCACAGATTTCAGGTTGTCAGGGGTTGCAGGAAGGCCCAGCGATGCGCTGACCCCTAGCAGGCGTGCCGCGTCGCGGAACGTGTCGTTGCAGGTTGCGAACACAGTGCTCTTGCCGTCCTTCCGACGTGCATCGACGAATGCGCACAGCACCTGCACGGATGCGGTATGGATGCGGCGGACCTCGCCGGCGTCCAGCTGCAGCTCGTCGTCCGACGCCAGGAACGGGGTCAGCCGTTGTTTCAGGTCGGCGCTGGTCTCGATGCCGAGATCTTCGCCAAGGGTCACTGTGCTCATCATTGCTCCGCACGGAATGGTTCTAGGGCAGATAACGGCCAATGCGCGGGAAGCTTTAGCGGCGCATCGGGAAAGTGCGGCAGGGTTGGCAGTTGCCGGCCGCCGCTGCCACGGCGCATCGCCGCTGGCTCGGGGCCTGGGTTGGGGCGCGCCGCACACGGCCACTGGCCGTGCGGCGCCCGGCGCGCACGGCACTGCGCCATTGCGGGGCGCCTGCCGGCACAGGTTCCCTTTCTGGCCCGGCTTGCCGCGCAGGTGCGCAAGCACGGCGGGCCTGCCCTCGCGCGCTCAGTGCAGCAGTTGCTCGGCGTCGAGCAGGATCATCGGCTGCGGCCCCAGCCGCGCCACGCCGCGGAACAGGTGGTTGGAGATGCGGCAGATGCGGGCGTTGTCCGGCGGCTCGATCTGCTGGTCGGTGAGGCTGGCCACGTCCTCGACCGCGGACACACGCAGGCCCAGGGTCTCGCCGTTCTCTTCCAGCACCACCACCCGGGTCAGCATGTCCATCTCGATCGGCGCGGCGCCCAGGTGGATGCCCAGGTCGATCACCGGCACCACCTGGCCGCGCAGGTTCATGATCCCCAGCATCGCCGTCGGGGTGCCGCGCAGCGCCAGCAACGGCACCGGCAGCACCACTTCCTGCACCTTCAGCAGTTCCAGCGCATAGGCCTGTTCGCCGCAGCGCAGGCGCAGCCAGCGGGTGCTGCGGTCCGGCGCGCGACGCTGGTGCGGGGAGGCTTCGTGGGGGGCGCTCGGGGCCATGAACGCCTGCAGGTTGGGCGGCAGCCGCGATCCCGCGGCCTGTGCACGCTCGGCCTCGACGCGGCGTTCCGGCGGCACCGCCATCGGCGGGCGCTTGACCGCACGCGCGGCGGCGGCGTCGTCTTCGGCGGCCAGGTCGCGCGGCGGCGCGGCGGCGCGTTGCATCTCCATCGCCGCGACCACCTCGAGATCGGCCTCACGGTCGGCGGCGGACGGCGCCTGCTGCGACATGATGCCGGCCAGGGCCGGGTCGGAATCGGCTTCGGCCAGTACCGCGGCGGCGATTTCTTCGGCGGTGGGGCCGGCCGGCTTGGGCGCCAGGGCCTGCTGCGACATGATGCCGGCCAGGGCCGGATCGGCGTCGGCTTCGGCCAGTACCGCGGCGGCGAGTTCTTCCGGGGTGGGGCCAGCCGGCTTGGGCGCCAGGGCCTGCTGCGACATGATGCCGGCCAGGGCCGGGTCGGCGTCGGCTTCGGCCAGCACGGCGGCGGCGAGTTCCTCCGGGGTCGGGCCGGCCGGCTTGGGCGCCAGGGCCTGCTGCGACATGATGCCGGCCAGGGCCGGGTCGGCGTCGGCTTCGGCCAGTACCGCGGCGGCGAGTTCTTCCGGGGTGGGGCCAGCCGGCTTGGGCGCCAGGGCCTGCTGCGACATGATGCCGGCCAGCGCCGGGTCGGCGTCGGCTTCGGCCAGCACCGCGGCGGCGAGTTCTTCCGGGGTCGGGCCGGCCGGCTTGGGCGTCAGGGCCTGCTGCGACATGATGCCGGCCAGGGTCGGATCGGAATCGGCTTCGGCCAGCACCGCGGCAGCGATGTCCTCCGCGGAGGGGACCACCGGCGCGGCGGCCTCGACGGCGCGCACCGGTTCCGGTTCCGGCGTCGCTGCGGCGCTGGCCGCGGCGAGCGTGGCCTGGCGTTCGGCGTCGCGCTCTTCGGCGATCACGTCGTGCAGCAGGCCTTCCAGATAGTCATCGATGACCCCGGGCGTGTTCATGCGGCCTGCTCCTGCTCCATGGGCGTGGCGTCGCTGGCGATCAGCCATTCCAGCGCGCGGCGGTAGGCGGCCAGGCCGCGGCCGGGGTAGTCTCCGGGGACGCCGGCCACCGTCAACGCCTTGACGTTGCAGATCTTGGTGTCGACCGGGATCGCGTCTTCCCAGACCCGCTCGCCGTAGCTGTCCTGCATCTGCCGCAAGGTGTCGTTGCCGGCGCGGGTGCGCTTGTCGAACAGGGTCGGCAGGATCGAGGCGGGCAGGGGACGGCGGCGCGAGCGCTCGACCATGTCCACGGTGCGGACCATGCTGGCCAGGCCGTGCAGCGCCAGCGGCTCGGCCTGGGTCGGGATGATCACCCGGTCGGCCGCGGCCAACGCATTGATCATCAGCAGGCCCAGGGTCGGCGGGCAATCGAGCAGGATGTAGTCGTGCTGGCCGGCATGCCGCGCCATCGCCTGCTGCAGCGCCAGGCCCAGCCCGGGCTGGTTGGCGCTGCGCCGCTCCAGCGTGGCCAGCGCGGTCTGCCCGCAGACGTAGCTGAGGCGCTCGATGGCGCTGTCGCGGGCCAGCGCGGCCAGGTCGCTCGGCGGCGTGGCGAACAGGTCCAGCACGCCGCTCGGCGGCGGGTCCTGCGGCACGTCGAAGGCGCGGGTCAGCGAGGCGTGCGGATCGAGATCCAGCATCAGCACGCGGTGGCCGAGCATGGCCAGGCCACGGCCCAGCGCCAGCGTGGTCGTGGTCTTGCCCACGCCACCCTTCTGGTTGGCAATCGCCCAGATGCGCATCAGTTCACTCCTTCAATGGCGGCAGGTACCGCGCGGGACGGGCCGGCATTGCCGGTGGCCGCCGCGGCGGAATGTAGCGGGGTCGCCGGCGCGGCGCCGGCGGTATCGGTCAATCGGTCTTGCGGCGTCGGCGCGCCGGCCGCGGCGACGGGCGCCGTGCCGCTGCCGCTGTCGGGACCGCCGGCGTCGGCCAGGATCACCAGCACCACGCGGCGGTTGGCGTTGCGGCCGGCCTGGCTGTCGTTGTCGGCCCGCGGGCGGAACTCGCCGTAGCCGATCATCGACAGCCGCGACGGTTGCAGGCCCTGGTCGGCGAACAGATGCACCACGCTGGCCGCGCGCGCCGCCGACAGTTCCCAGTTCGACGGGAACTGCAGGGTGGCGATCGGGCTGTTATCGGTATAGCCCTCCACGCGCACGCCGTTGGGCACCGGCACCAGCACCTGCGCCAGCTGCGCCAGGGTGGCGCGGGCGCTCTGGTCCAGCGACGCGGAGCCGGAGCCGAACAGGATGTCGCTGTTGATCTCCACTTCGATCCACAGCCCGGCATGGCGCACGGTGATCAGCTTCTTCTGGATCAGCGGCGCCAGGGCGGCGCCGAGCCGGTCGGCGATGCCGTCGAGCTGGCGCTGCGCGCGCCGCAGCTGCTCCTCGTCGCGCAGCGCGCTGGGCGAGCGCAGCGGCGAGGCCGAGGGCAGCCGGTTCGGGTCGGGCAGGGACAGCGCCGGGCTGGACTTGATCGGGGTCGGGCGCGCGCCGCCCTGGCCCTGCATCAGGTGATCGCCGACCTGCACCGGGCTCATCGTCCGCGGCGCGCCGCCGAAGGCGGTGCTCATCGCGTCGGCCATGACCCGGTACTTGGCCTCGTTGACCGTGGACAGCGCGTACATCACCACGAAGAAGGCGAGCAGCAACGTCATCAGATCGGCATAGGGGATGGCCCATGCCTCATGGTTGACGTGATCTTCGTGCTGACGCTTGCGGGCCATAGTCGTCGGGTCAATGCAAGAAGCCGGCCAGCTTCGATTCGATGTTGCGCGGGTTCTCGCCCTGGGCGATGGCGATGAGCCCTTCGATGATCATTTCGCGCTCGCCGCTGCTGTGCTTGATCACGCTCTTGAGCTTGCTGGCCATCGGCAGGAACAGCAGGTTGGCCGAGGCGATGCCGTAGATGGTGGCGGTGAACGCGGCGGCGATGCCGTGGCCGAGCTTGCTCGGGTCGGCGAGGTTCTTCATCACCGCGATCAGCCCCAGCACCGCGCCGATGATGCCCAGCGTCGGCGCATAGATGCCCATGCCTTCGAACACCTTGGCCGCGGCCAGGTCGCAGTGTTCCTGGCCGTCCAGGTCGATTTCCAGCATGTGCCGGATCGATTCCGGCTCCACCCCGTCGACCAGCATCTGCAGGCCCTTGCGCACGAACGGGTCGTGCTGCTGCTGCACCTGGTTCTCCAGGCCGAGCAGGCCCTGGCGGCGGGCGATGTTGCTCCACTCCACGATCTGCTGCAGCAGCGCCTGGCGATCGCTGGCCGGCGGATGCAGGATCCACTTGGCGATCTGGAACGCGCGCTTGAACACCGCCGGCGGGGTATGCACCAGGATCGCGGCGACGGTGCCCACGATCACGATCACGAACGCGGCCGGCGACCACAGCGCCGAAACGCCGGCGCCCTTGAGGATGCTGCCGCCGACCAGCGAGGCGATCGCCAACAGCAAGCCAATGAGACTGAGTTTGTCCATGCAGAAACTATCGGCAGCTAGGGGAGGGACTTGATGGGACGGCCGGGATTGGGGAGTCCGGAGTGGGGATTCGAGGCGCCAGGCCGTCGGCTGTCGAGCCGCGGATCGGCGCGCGCGCGGCACCCTGCAGGAGCGGCTTCAGCCGCGAGGCGTTACCGGTAAGGCGTCGCGGCTGAAGCCGCTCCTACAGGAGCGCGCGGCGGGAAACCGACGTTGAACTTACCGGCAGGTCGATGACACTTTGGGCATCGGATCGCCCGCCAGCGATCCGCACCGGGACCGCCTTCAAATCCCCAATCCCGACTCCCCAATCCCGGCTTCTCAGCTCTTCAACCCGTCCACATCCAGGATCAACGCCAGCCGGCCATCGCCGATCAGGGTCGCGCCGGCGTAGCCGGGCAGGCCGCGCAGTGCGCGCGGCAGCGGCTTGATCACCACTTCCTCGCGGCCGCGGACCTGGTCCACGACCAGGCCCATGCGCGATTCGCCGGCCTGCAGCACCACCACGGTCAGCAGCGGCAGTTCCGGCGCTTCGATGTTCAACCAGTGACGCAGGTCCACCAGCGGCAAGGTGTGCGATTGCCGGTCGAGCACGGCGCGGCCGTCGAACCAGCCCAGCGCGCGGCGCGGCGCGTGCAGCACTTCCACCACGCGCGCCAGCGGCAGCGCATAGACGGTGTCGCCGGCCTGCACCAGCAGGGTCGGCAGGATCGCCAGGGTCAGCGGCACGCGGATCAGGAAGCGGCTGCCGCGGCCCAGTTCGGACTGGATCTGGATCTGCCCGCTGAGTTCGCGGATGCGCGACTGCACCACGTCCATGCCGACGCCGCGGCCGGAGATGTCGGTGACTTCGGACTTGGTCGAGAAACCTGGCAGGAACACCAGGTGCAGGCATTCCTCGGTGGTCAGCCGCGCGGCCGCCTCCGGATCGATCAGGCCCTTTTCGCGTGCCTTCTGCCGCAGGCGTTCGGGGTCGATGCCGGCGCCGTCGTCCTGCACTTCGATGCTGACGTAGTCGCCTTCCTGCTGCGCCGACAGGCGTACGTGGCCGCCGCGCGGCTTGCCGGTGGCTTCGCGCAGCGCCGGCGTCTCGATGCCGTGATCGATCGCGTTGCGCACCAGGTGCACCAGCGGATCGGCCAGCGCCTCGACCAGGTTGCGGTCCAGTTCGGTGTCGGCGCCGATCAGTTCCAGGTCCACTTCCTTGTTCAGGGAGCGGGCGACGTCGCGCGCGACCTTGGGGAAGCGCGAGAACACCTTGCCGACCGGCTGCATGCGGGTGCGCATCACCGCCGATTGCAGGCGCGAGGTGGCGATGTCCAGGCTGCTGACCGCGCGGTCCAGTTCTTCGTCGCGCAGGCGCACGCGCAGGGTCTTGAGCCGGTTGCGCGACAGCACCAGCTCGCCGATCAGGTTGACGATCGCGTCCAGGCGCTTGGTGTCCACGCGCACGGTGTGTTCGGGTTCTGCGGCCTTGCCGGGCGCAGCGGCGGGCTTGGCGCTGGGCGCCGGCCGCGGCGCGGCGGCCGGCACCGGCAGCGCGGCCGGCGCGGCACCGCCGTGCAACTGGTCGAGCAACGCTTCGAATTCGTCGTCGTCGATCATGTCGCCGTTGCCGCCTGCGGCAGGCGGCGGCGCGGCGACGGCGGCCTTGGCGCTGGGCGCGGCGGTCTCTTCGCCGCTGGTGGCGAACTGCGCGATCAGCTGTTGCGGCGCGCGCGGCGGTTCGTTGCCGCTGCCGAACGCGTCGAGCATCGACTGCAGGTAGTCCAGCGACTGCTGCGCGGCATCGAAGTGCCGCGCCTGCAGGGTGGCCTGGCCGGCACGGGCCTGGCCCAGGGTGTCCTCGGCGGCGTGGCACAGCTCGACCATCGGGGTGATCGCCAGGAACCCGGCGCCGCCCTTGAGCGTGTGGAAACCGCGGAACACCGCGTTGAGCTGGTCGCTGTCCTCGGGCGCCTGCTCCAGCGACACCAACTGCTCGCCGAGCCGGTCCAGGATTTCCTGGGCCTCGATGATGAAGTCGGCAGCGATGTCGTCGGGCACGGCGCTCATCGGATTACAGCCCCAGTCCGGACAGCAGGTCGTCGGCGTCGTTCTGCGACACGCCGTGGCGGTCCAGCCCGGCCAGCGCCGGGCCGGCCAGGCTGCCGTCGGGCTTCTTGTCTTCCTTCGGCGGCAGGCCGAGCGCGCCGAAGCCTTCGTGCACGCGGCGCACGATGGTCGCCACGCGGCGGATGATCTGCCCGGTCAGGTCCTGGAAGCTCTGCGCCAGGGCCATCTCGGTGAGGTTGTGGCGGATCTTGTCGAGGATCTCGCCCTGGTCGCCGGTCAGGCCGCCGGCGCGCAGCTGGTCGGCCAGCGCGCGGCATTCCTCGGCCAGGTCCAGGGTGCGGTGGCTGGCCTGTTCGGTCATCGCCACCACGTGGTCCAGGCGCGAGCAGGCGTCGTCCAGCTCGCCGGCTTCGGAGGGGATGGTGGGCAGCTCGCCGAGCGCCTGGCCCAGGTCGCGCGCCAGCCGGCTCAGGCCCTGCATCATCGGCCGCGTGCGCCACGCGGCGAGCGTGTCGATTTCCTTGCGCCAGGCGGTTTCGTCGCCGCGCTCCAGTGCGTCCAGCGCACCTTGCAGGCGTTCGATCAGGGCGCTGCGTTCGGCGGTGGCTTGCATCAGGCGGTCGCTCCCAGGCGTTCGAAGATCTTGCCCAGCTTCTCCTGCAGCGTCTGCGCGGTGAACGGCTTGATGATGTAGCCGTTCACGCCGCACTGCGCCGCCTCGATGATCTGCTCGCGCTTGGCCTCGGCGGTCACCATCAGCACCGGCAGGTGCTTGAGCTTGTCGTCGGCACGAATGTTGCGCAGCAGGTCGATGCCGGTCATGCCGGGCATGTTCCAGTCGGTGACCACGAACTCGAACGGTGCCGAGCGCAGTGCCGCCAGCGCACTGTTGCCGTCTTCGGCCTCTGCAGTGTTGGTGAAGCCCAGATCGCCGAGCAGATTCTTGACGATGCGCCGCATCGTCGAGAAATCGTCCACGATCAAAATCCGCATGTTCTTGTTCACCGCTAACTCCCTTGGGTCTTATTCTTCGTCTTCCAGGCCGGCGTCCGCCGCTTCGAACGCTTTCAAGCGTCCGCGCAAGCGTACCGTGGCCTGGCCGTGGATCTGGCAGACGCGCGACTCGCTGACACCGAGCACCGCGCCGATTTCCTTCAAGTTCAATTCTTGTTCGTAGTACAGCGACAGTACCAGCTGCTCGCGCTCGGGCAGCTGCGCGATCGCCTTGCCCAGTTCGCGCCCGAACTCGCTGCGCTCCAGCATTTGCTGCGGATTGGGCCCGCCCTTGGCGATGGTGTCCAGCTCGCCGTGGTCTTCGACCCGCGACTCCAGGCTCAGCACCTGGCCGCGCGCGGCATCTTCCATCAATCGCAGGTATTCGGGAAGCGGCATGTCCATCGCCGCGGCCACTTCGTTGGCGGCGGCGGCGCGGCCGGTGCTCTGCTCGATCTTGCGGATCGCCGAGGCGGCGTCGCGGGCGCGGCGGTGCACCGAACGCGGCACCCAGTCGCCGCGGCGGATCTCGTCGATCATCGAGCCGCGGATGCGGATCGAGGCGTAGGTCTCGAACGAGGCGCCTTGGTCGGCGTCGTAGCTGCGCGAGGCCTCGATCAGGCCGATCATGCCGGCCTGGATCAGGTCGTCGATCTCGACGCTGGCCGGCAGCCGCGCCGCCAGGTGGTGGGCGATGCGCCGCACCAGGTCCGAATGCTGGGCGATGTAGTCGTTGGAACTGTTGCGCTGCACGGCGCGGTACTGGGCGGCGGCGTTCATGCGGCGACCCCCCGCTGGATGATCCGTTCGACGAAGAACTCGACGTTGCCGCGCGGCACGGTCGGCGCCTGCCAGCGCGAGGTGCGGCGGGCGATCTCGGCGATCGCCTGCGCCGACGGGCTGGACGGGTAGGCCTTGACCACCGGTTGCTGGCGCTGCACCGCCAGGCGCAGCCAGTCGTCCTGCGGCACGCAGCCCAGGTAGTTCAGCGACACGTCGCCGAGGAACTTCTCGCACACCCGGCTCAGCTTGTCGTACAGCAGGCGGCCTTCGTTGAGGTCGCGGACCATGTTGGCGACGATCTGCACCCGGTCCACGCCGCGTTCGCGCGACAGCACCTTGATCAGCGCGTAGGCGTCGGTGATCGAGGCCGGCTCGTCGCAGACCACCACCACCGCGTCCTGCGCGGCCTGGCAGAAGGTCAGCACGCTGTCGGTGATGCCGGCGGCGGTGTCGATGATCATCACGTCCAGCTCGCGCTTGAGCTCGGAGAACACGTTGACCAGGCCGACGTGCTGGGCCGGCGGCAGCTCGGCCATGTGCCGGCGACCGGAGGCGGCGGGCACCACCATCAGCCCGTTGGGCATGTCGATCAGCACCTCTTCCAGGGTGCAGCGCCCGGCGACCAGGTCGGCCAGGGTGAACTTGGGGGTCAGCCCGAGCAGCACGTCGACGTTGGCCAGGCCGAGGTCGGCGTCCAGCAGCAGGGTGCGCTTGCCCATGTCGGCCAGCGCCATCGACAGGTTGACCGAGATGTTGGTCTTGCCGACGCCGCCCTTGCCGCCGGTCACGGCGATCGTGCGCACCGGGCCGAGCGGTTCGCTGCGCGTTGCCGACAGGGGGAAGGCATTGGTCAGATTGGCGTAATCACGCGACGGCATGGTTCTGCTCCGGAGTACAGGGCTTATCGGCAGCGCGCCGCAAATCTTCAAGGCGCAATACCAGGCTGGCGGCGTTGGCGCGGTGCAGGTCGTCCGGCACGCGCTGACCATCGGTCACCCAGGTGATGGGAAGCCGGTGGTCCGCGACCACCGACAGGGCACTGCCAAACCGCCCGGTTTCATCCAGCTTGGTCAAGATCACCCCCTGCGGATCGGCGCCGGCAAACCGGCGCACCACCTCGTCCAGGTCGGAGAAATGAGCGTTGGCAGGGAGTACTAGCAAGGACCGGACCACTCGCGAGGCGCGCAGCCAGTGCAACTGCGCGGCCAGGGCGCGGTCGCGCTGGCCCATGCCGGCGGTGTCGATCAGCACCAGCTTGTAGTCGCGCAGGCGCTCCAGCAGCTGCTGCAGGGCGGCGTCGCTGTCGGCCTCGTGCACGGCGATGCCGAGCTGGCGGCCGTAGCTGTGCAGCTGTTCGCGGCCGCCGACGCGGATGGTGTCGGTGGTGACCAGGGCCACGTCGCGGGCGGCGTGGCGCTCCAGGAAGCGCGAGGCCAGCTTGGCGATGGTGGTGGTCTTGCCGGCGCCGGTGGGGCCGATCAGGGCGATCACGCCGCCTTCCTCGATCGGGTCCAGCGGGGCGATCGGCAGGCGCTTGGACAGCAGCCCCAGCATCAGCCCGCGGCCGCGGTGCAGCTCCAGGTCGGCGGGAATCTGCATCACCACGTCGCGGGTCAGGCCGCTGTCGAAGCCGTAGTCGTCCATCAGCTCCAGCGCCTGGGCGCGCACCGGCGAGCCGCGCAGGCGTTCGTCGGTGAGCCGGTTCATCTCGCGCTCGATCATCTGCCGCATCAGCGCCAGTTCGTCGCGCAGCTGAGTCAATTGTTCGTCGTTCTGCACGCCGGGGAAGCTCGCCACCGGCGCCAGCGTCGGCGGCGCCGGGATCCCGGCGCTGGCCGCCGGCGCCGCGGCCGGCAGCGGCACCACGTTCGCGGTGCTCGGCGCGGCGGCCGGGGTCAGCGACACGGCGGCGATGTCCTCGAGCCAGGCCGGCACGTCGGCGGCGATCGCGGCAGCGCTGGCAGCGGCGCCCGGGGCGGCGAACGGGCTGGGCATCGGCACGCTGATCGGTGCGTTGCGGAACACGTCCTCGGGAATGCGGAATTCGGCGAAGGGGGCGGCTGGCTGGGCCGGGGCAGGGGCCCGCGGCGCGGCGGCGGGGCGGCTCGGCGCCGGCGCGGTGCCGGCGGGCATCGCCGAAGCGGCGATCGCGGCGGGCTGGGTCAGCGGCCGCGCCGGCGCGGCCTGCGCCACGCTCGCGCTGCTGCCGGCGCCGGCCATGGCCGCGGCCGGGGCGCGGCGCTCGCTGATCGCGGCCATCATCGCCATCGCCGGGTTGGCGGCGGCCTTGGCCGCACGCGGCGCCGGATTGGCGGCCGACACCTGCAGCCGCGGCGCCGCCTCTTCCGGACGCGCCGCGTCCAGCGCCTGCTGCACCAGGGCTTCGTCGTAGTTGCTGGCGGCGACGATCTCGATGCCCTCGTCGGTGCGCCGGTTGGACAGGATCACCGCATCCGGACCGTGCTCGTCGCGGACCATGCGGAACGCGGTGCGCATGTCGGGGGCTACGAAGCGTTTGATCTTCATGGGTGGAAACCGGGATTCGGGAGTGGGGATTGGGGATTGGTCGCGGATGCCGCCATTGCGCGGCTGGCATCCGGTCGCCTTGCTCTGGTTGTCTTCGATCGTTTCACTGCTGTCTCTCTCCGCTCGCGGGACCCGCTGTTGCGAATCCCGTATCCCAAATCACCAATCCCTGCCTGTCAGCTGATCGTCCCGACCAGCTTCAGCCGCTTGTCTTCCGGTACCTCGCTGTAGGACAGCACCGACAGCGAGGGGACGCTGTGGCGGACCAGCCTGGCCAGCGCGGCGCGGACTTGCGCCGGGACCAGCACCACCGCCGGTTCGTTGCGGGCTTCCTGCTTGCTGACGCATTCGGCCAGGCTCTGGTGCAGTCGCTCGGCCAGGCCGGGTTCCAGCGCGGCACCGTTGCCTTGGGTAGAGTCTTGCAAGACACGTTCCAATTGCGGGGCCAGGGTGAACACCGGCAGTTCCGCCGACATTCCGGCGATTTCCTGGACGATGAAACGGCCCAGCGCATTGCGCACCGCCGCGGTCAACGCGCCGGGTTCCTGACTCTGCGGGGCGTGCTCGACCAGCGCCTCGACGATCTTGCGCAGCTGCCGCACCGGGATCTTCTCGATCAGCAGGTTCTGCAACACGCGCACCACCACCGACAGCGGCAGCGCCTTCGGGGTGAGGTCCTCGACCAGCTTCGGCGCGCTCTTGGCCAGGGTGGCCAGCAGCTGCTGCACCTCTTCGTGGCCGAGCAGTTCCGGGGCGTGCTCGCGGATCAGGTGCGACAGGTGGGTGGCGATCACGGTGGCCGGGTCGACCACGGTGTAGCCCATGGTCTCGGCCTGGGCGCGCTGGTGCGGCTGGATCCAGATCGCGTCCAGGCCGAACGCGGGGTCCTTGCCGGCGATGCCGTCGATCTTGCCCAGCGCGCCGCCCGGGTCCAGCGCCAGCTCGCGATCGGGGTGGATGTCGGCGGTGGCCACCGGCACCCCGTGCACCAGCAGGCGGTAGGCGTTGGCCGGCAGCTCCAGGTTGTCGCGGATGTGCACCGGCGGGATCAGGAAGCCGATGTCCTGGGTCAGCTTGCGGCGCACGCCCTTGATCCGTGCCATCAGCTCGCCGCCCTGGGCCTTGTCCACCAGCGGGATCAGCCGGTAGCCGACCTCCAGGCCCAGCGGATCGATCGGGCGCAGTTCGTCCCAGCCCAGTTCGGCGTTGGCCTGCGCGCCGGCGCTGGCCGCCTGCTGCGCCGGATCCGGCTTGGCTTCTTCCGGCAGCAGGCTGCGCTTCCACATCTTCCAGGCCAGCAGGCCCAGGATCAGCGCCAGCGTCAAGAAAGCGACGTTGGGCATGCCCGGGACCAGGCCGACCAGGCCCATGATCGCCGCGGCCACCGCCAGCGCCTTGTGCTGGCCGAACACCTGGCCCATCATCGAGGCGCCCATGTCCTGCGAGCGCGAGGCGCGGGTGACCAGCATCGCCACCGCCGAGGACACCAGCAGCGCCGGCAGCTGCGCCACCAGGCCGTCGCCGATCGACAGCAGGGTGTAGGTGGACGCGGCCTGCGCCACCGGCATGCCGTGCTGCAGGACGCCGACCGCCATGCCGCCGATCAGGTTGATGAACAGAATCAGGATGCCGGCGATGGCGTCGCCGCGGATGAACTTGCTGGCGCCGTCCATCGAACCGTAGAAGTCCGCTTCCTCGCGCACCTCCTCGCGCCGGGCCTTGGCTTCCTCGCGGGTCAGCAGGCCGGCGTTGAGGTCGGCGTCGATCGCCATCTGCTTGCCGGGCATGGCGTCGAGGATGAAGCGCGCGGTCACTTCCGACACGCGCCCGGCGCCCTTGGTGATGACCACGAAGTTGATGATGGTCAGGATCGCGAACACCACGATGCCGACCGCGTAGTTGCCGCCGATCACGAACTCGCCGAACGCCTCGATGACCTTGCCGGCGGCGCCGTGGCCGTCCTGGCCGTTGATCAGGATCACGCGGGTGGAGGCCACGTTCAGCGCCAGGCGCAGCATCGTGGTCATCAGCAGCACGATCGGGAAGATGCTGAACTCCAGCGGCCGCTTCACGTAGACCACCGCCAGCAGCACCATCAGCGAGATCGCGATGTTGAAGGTGAACAGCGCATCCAGCACCGGCGCGGCCAGCGGCACCACGACCATCGCCAGCATCGCCATCACGATCACCGGCGCGCCCAGGCCGTGCTTGATCATGTCCATCATCTTGCGCGTGTTCATCTGCGCGGCAGGCTGGCTCACGGCTTGCTCCCCGGGGCGAATTCATCGACCTCCAGCGGCGGCAACGGCGGCATCGGCCCGCTGCGCCAGGAGCGCAGCTGGTAGACGTAGGAGAGGATCTGGGCCACCGCCGAATACAGTCTCACGGGAATTTCCTTGCCGAGTTGCCCTTCCCGATACAAGGCGCGTGCCAAAGGTGGCGCAGACACCACTGCGACGCGGTGCTGCTCGCCGATCTCGCGGATGCGGAAGGCCAGTTCGTCCACGCCCTTGGCGACCACGGTCGGCGCGCGCATGCGGCCGCTCTCGTACTTCAGCGCCACCGCGTAGTGGGTGGGGTTGACCACCACCACGTCGGCGCTGGGCACCGCCTCCATCATCCGCCGCTGCGACAGCTGCATCTGCATCTGCCGGATGCGGCCCTTGACCTCGGGGCTGCCCTCGCTCTCCTTCATTTCCCGGCGCACTTCGTCGCGGGTCATCATCAGTTTGCGGGTGTAGTTCCACTTCTGGTACGGCGCGTCGATCGCCGCCAGCAGCGCCAGCGCGCCGGCGGTATACAGCAGCAGGTGCAGGGTGAAGCCCAGGCCGTCGCCGATGGCGGTCTCCAGCGGTTGCCGCATCAGGCTGCGCAGGCCGTCCACGTTGTTGGAGATGCACAGCGCGGCGGCGCCGCCGACGAAGCCCATGCGCAGCATCGACTTGAACAGTTCGGCCAGGCTTTCCGGGCCGTACAGCCGGGTCAGTCCGGCCATCGGGTTGAGCCGCTCGAACTTGGGGATCAGCGCCGCCCCGGAGAAGCGCAGGCTGCCCATCAGGATCGGCGCGACGAAGCCGGCCGCGACGCAGATGCCGACCAGCGGCAGGGTCACCCACAGCAGCCCCAGCAGCAGTTCGCCGAAGTGGCCGAACAGCGCGTCCGGGTTGTCGTGCAGGCGCGGATCCGGGCGCAGCGCGCCCTTCATCCAGTTCGCCGCGCCGGCCGCCAGCGAGCCGGACATCCCCATCAGGGCGAAGATGCCGGCGCTGAACACCGCCGCCGTCGCCAGTTCGCGCGAATGCGGGATGTTGCCCTGCTCGCGCGCCTCGCGCAGGCGTTTTTCGGTCGGTTGTTCGGTTTTTTCGGTGCCTTCTTCGTTTTCGGACATGACGGTGAGGCGTGCCGGGCAGGGGATTCAACCCAGCCTCTTGCAAGGACCGTACCGTTCGCTGCACGGCCGCGCCGCGTCTCCGCCGCGGCGCCTCTGCCTAGTCCTGCTGCAGTTCCACGCGATTGCGTCCCAGGCGCTTGGCCCGGTACAGCGCCTCGTCGGCACGGGCCAGCAACTGCTGCAGGCTCTCGCCCGGCCGGTACCAGGCCACGCCGATCGAGGCGGTGACCGCCAGGCTCTGCGTGCCGACCCGCAGCGGATGCCCGGAGACCGCCACGCGCAGGTCCTGCAGCCGCTCGTGGGACGGGATCGGCAGGCCGGGTAGCACGCCCAGCAGTTCCTCGCCGCCGTAGCGGCCGATCAGGTCCGATTCGCGCAGATTGCTGTTCAGGCGCTGCGCGACCTTGGTCAGTACCGCGTCGCCGATCAGGTGGCCGTGCGTGTCGTTGATGCGCTTGAAGTGGTCCAGGTCGATCATCGCCACCGCCAGCGGCCAGCCTTCGGCCAGGCTGTGCCGCATCTGCGCGGCCAGCGCATCGAGGATGCCGGCGCGGTTGAGCAGGCCGGTCAGGGAGTCGTGCGAGGCCTTCACCGCCAGCGCGGCGCGGGCGATCTCCAGTTCGCGCTTGTCGTGCTCCAGTTCCTGGGTGCGCAGCGCGACCAGGTCGGCCAGGTGGCGCTCGCGCTGGCGCAGGCGGCCCTCGCGCCAATGCAGCGCGGCGATCGCCAGCCCACCGCCGAGCAACGCGTACAGCGCCAGCATGGTCTGGCTGCGCCACCACACCGGCGCCACCGAGAACGCCACCCGCACCGGCGCCGAGGCGCTGTGCCGGTAGGCGTCGAGCAACTGCAGTTCGAACGTGTAGTCGCCCGGCGCCAGCGGCGGATGCTCGATCTCGAAGTTGGGCGTGTAGATCCAGCGCGTATGCGCGCCTTCGAAGCGGTAGCGCAGCGAAACCCGGTTGCGGTCGTCGTACAGGTCCGGCGATCCGGCCTCGATGTGCAGCGGCTCCTCGTTCCAGGGCAGGCGCGCGCCGGCCGCGATCGGATGGCCGCCGCGGCTGAATTCGCTCAGCATCACCCCTGGCGCGTTGGCCTGGAACAGGCGCGGCGGGGCCAGGATATGGCTGACGCCTTTGCTGGTACCGATCCACACCGAGCTGTCGTGGTCTTCGAAGAACGCCGATTCGGAGATGTCGTCCCACAGCAGCCCCTGCGACTGGGTCAGGCGCGACCAGCGGCGGCCGTCGTAGACGTCCACGCCCTGGTTGTGGCCGATCCAGATCCAGCCGTTGCGGGTGCGCCGAATCAGGTAGATCTGCAGTTCGCGCTGCTCGGGCTGGGCGCTCGGCCGCAACTGCAGGGTGTCGCCGTCGAGCCGGCCCTGCCACACGCCCGGGTTGTACAGCGCGGCCCAGACCTGGCCGTCTTCCTGGATCAGCAGCTTGCTGACCCACGGCTGCGCCGGCTTGCCGTCCAGCTGCAGCCGGATCGGGGTCCAGGTGTCGCCGCGCAGCCGGAACACGCCGGCCGCGCCGGCCAGCCACAGGGTGCCGTCGCGGCGCTGCTGGATGTCCGAGTACTCGCCGGCGGGCAGTGCCTGCACCCGCTGCGGCACGTCGTCGGACTGCGGCCGCTGCAGCAGGTACAGCCCATCCGCGGCGAGGATCCAGATCCGGCCGTCGGCATCCAGGAACACCCGCCTGATCGAGCCGCCCAGGCGCGGATAGCTGCGCAGCAGGCGGCCGTGGCGATCGTGGTGGCGCAGTTCGCCCAGCGAGCCCAGGCTCCACAGCGATCCGTCCGCCGCGATCTGCAGGCTGATGACCTGCAGCCCGGCATCCGCCAGCCAGGGCTGGAAGCGCTGGTCGGGACGGCGTTGGCGGTTGATGCCGGCTTCGTTGCCGAGCAGCAGCGCGCCGTCGCCGTTGCGCAGGATGCTCCAGGTCGGCGCGGTGCTCATGCCTTGCGAGACGTCCCAGTTCTCGATCCAGCCGTAGCCGTTCCAGCGCACCACGCCTTCGCCGTCCACCGTCATCCACAGGTCGCCGGCGCGGTCGAACAGCAGCACCACGATGCCGCCGTCGGGCAGGCCGTTGCTGCGGTCGAACTGGCGCCAGTGGCCATGTTCCCAGCGCGCCAGGCCCTGGCCGGTGCGGACCAGCACGCGCCCCTGCGGATCGAGCAGGATCTGCGCCTGGCCGACCACCTGGCGCTGGCCGGCGCCGGGCGGGGGCCGCGCGACGAAACGCTCGGCCGCGGCCGGCAACTGCATCACGTGGTGGTCGCCGCGCAGCCACAGCGCGCCGTCGTGGTCGCGCACGACATGGCGCCAGCGATCGGGCGGCAGGCCCTGCGCCTGGCCGTAGACCGTCACCGAACCATCGGCGGCGACCCGGCACAGCTCCTGGTCGCAGCCCAGCCACAGCGTGTCGGCTTCGCTCTGCGCCGCAGCGAGCTTGCCGAGCTGCGGCAGCCGCGCCAGGGTCGCCGCGTCGAACAGCGGCCGCAGCCGCCAGCGGCCGTCGCTGGCGGGCACCGCGCGCAGCGCCTGCTGGCCGTTGAGCAGCACCATGCCCCAGGGGGCGCTGGCCAGGCGCAGCTTGTTCTTGTGCAGCGGTCCGGTCTCCTGCGTGGTCAGCCGGCGCAGTTGGGTGCCGTCGCCGACATAGAGCGCGTCGAAGGTGGCCACCCACAACCGGTGCTCGGCGTCCTCGGTCGCGGCGCTGATGAAATGGCCGCGCTGCCCCTGCAGCGGCACCTGTTCGAAGCGATGGCCATTGAAGCGGTACAGCCCGCTCTCGGTGCACACCCACAGGCTGCCGTCGCCGGTCTGCAGCAGGCAGGTGTCGGCCAGGCCGAGCAGGCCCTGGTCGTGGGCGTAGCGGCGCAACGGAATCGACTGCGCACGGGCGACGCCGGCCGACAGCAGTTCCAGGGCCAGCCACAGCAGCAGGGCCTGCAGCGGCCACAGGCCGCGCCGGCGCGCGCGCATACCGGGCCCCTCAGCCGCCGCGTGTGCCGCGGCAGTCATCGGCGGGGGCTGGCAGGAAATCCGACATCGCGTGCGGCACCGGGCAAGAAGTGGAGAAGGAGCGCGACCGTTGCGTGCCGTGGTCGCAGCGGTCGGCGGCCGTGGCGCTGCGCGCGCGGCGCGTCGCTCGCTGTCTGTTATCGGCCGCGCCGCGGCTGGGCTTGAGCCGGCGCCGCTCAGCGCGGCACGCTGGCTCCCAGGGCCGGGTCCAGATGCAATTCGATCCGGTTGCGGCCGCCATGCTTGGCCCGGTACAGCGCGTCGTCGGCGCGGCTGAGCAACTGTTGCACCGACTCGCCCTCGCGGTACCAGGCCACGCCGATCGAGGCGGTGACCTCGAGCAGGCCGGCGTCGGTGAGGAACGGGGTGGCGCCGATCACCTGGTGCAGGGCGCGCAGCCGGCTCTGCGCCGGCGGCGACAGGCCCGGCAGCACCGCCAGCAGTTCCTCGCCGCCGTAGCGGCCGATCAGGTCGGCACCGCGCAGGTTGGCGTTCATGCGCCGCCCGACCCGCGCCAGCACCGCATCGCCGATCAGATGGCCGTGCTGGTCGTTGATCTGCTTGAAGTGGTCCAGATCGATCATCGCCACCGCCAACGGGCTGCCGTCGTCCTGGCAACGCTGGATCTGCACCGCCAGCGCGTCGAGGATGCCGACGCGGTTGAGCAGGCCGGTGAGGTCGTCGCGCACCGACTTCAGCGCCAGCGTGGCACGCGCCTGCTCCAGTTCGCGCTTGTCGTGCTCCAGTTCCTGGGTGCGCTCGGCGACCAGGCGCGCCAGGGTGCGCTCGCGCACCAGCAACTGCTTCACCCGCCAGCGCCAGACCACGGTCAGCAGCAATGCCGCCGCCAGCAGGTACGCCATCCATGCCAGCGGGCTGCGCCACCACGGCGGCATGATCGAGAATTCCAGGCGCACCAGGTTGCTGCGGGTGCGCTGGCGTTCGTCCAGCGCCTGCACCTCCAGCGCGTAGCGGCCGGGCGAGAGCAGGGTGTAGCTGAGATGCGCCTGCTGGGTGCCGGCCCATTGCTCCTGCAGGCCCTCGAGGCGGTAGCGGAAGCCGATGCTGTCGCTGCCGCCGACCGCGCCGGGGGCCGAGAAGGCGAACTCGATCGGCTGCTGCGACCACGGCAGCTGTGCGCCGGCGGTGACCGGTTTGCCGGCGCGGGTGGCGCGCAGCAAGCGCAACTGCAGCGGGCGCACGGCGAACAGCCGCGCCGGGTCCAGGATCTGGCTGACGCCCTTGCTGTTGCCGATCCACACCGAGCCGTCGCTGTCCTCGAAGAACGCCGATTCGGAGGTGTCGTCCCACAGCAGTCCGTCGGCCTGGGTGACCCGGATCCAGCGTCCGCCCGACCACAAATCCAGGCCCTGGCTGCTGCCGACCCACAGCCGTTGCTGCCGGTCCTGGCGCAACACGTAGGGCACGATCCGCGCCAGCAGCGGGTCGTCCACCTTGCGCAGCGACAGGCTGGCGCTGCGCGGGTCGAAGCGCCCGCGCCAGATCCCGACATCGTCGAACGACAGCAAGGCTTCGTCGCTGGCGTCGATGCTGAACTTGTCCAGTTCCGCATCCGGCAGCGCGGCGCCGCGCAGGCGGATCGACTGCCAGCCCTGCGCCTGGCGCAGGTACAGGCCGTTCTTGCCGACCAGCCAGAGGCGGCGGCGCGCATCGCAGCCGCCGCCGACGAACTGGTCGCGCGGCACGTCGCGCGCCGGCCGTGCGCTGGATTCGCCCGGCGGCAGCAGGAACATGCCGCGGGTGGTCAACAGCCACAGCGTGCCGGCGTCGTCGAAGAACATCCATTTCAGCGCCGACAGCACCTTGGTCCGCTCCAGCATGCGGCCGCTGCCGCGATCCAGCTGCAGCACCCGCCCGGACGACTGGCCCAGCCACAGGCTGCCGTCGGCGGCATCGATCAGTTGCACCGTCTGCCGCAACGCCTGCCCGTCGCGGTCGGTCAGCGGCAGCATGCGCCCGCTGTCGGCGTCGAGCACGTTGGCGCCCATTTCGCTGCCCACGTACAGGCGGCCGTCGCCGCGGCTGCGCAGGATCGACCAGGTCGGCCCGGTCGCCAGTCCCTGCGGTTCCTCCCAATGCTGGATCAGCCCGTAGCCCAGCCAGCGCTGCACGCCGCGGCCGCGGGTGCCCATCCACAGGCGGCCTTGGCGATCGCTGAGCATCGGGGAAATGTTGGCCGCCAGCGCGCCCAGGCCCTGCGCACGCTCGAACGCGCGCCAATGCCCGCCTTCCCAGCGCAGCAGGCCGGTGTCGCTGCGGGTCAGTACGCGGCCGGCGGCGTCCTCGACCAGGTTGATGCCCACCGCCATGGTCGACAGGCTGCTGCCCGGCGGCGGCGGCCGCTCGGCGAAGCCCGCCGCGCCGGCGGGCCAGGCCAGCACGTGGTGGATGCCGCGCGCCCACAGCGTGCCGTTGCGGTCGCGCAGCAGCGCCAGCCAGCTGTCGTCGGGCACGCCCTCGGCGCGGCCGAGCCGCTGCAGGCGGCCTTGCGCGTCCAGCCGGCACAGCTGGCGGCCGCAGCCCAGCCACAGCGCCTCGCCGATCGCGGTGACGCTGGAGATCTCGGCCAGCGGCGCGCCGTCGGCGGTGCGCAGCGGCGCGACCTGCCAGCCGCCAGCGGCGCCAGCGGCGATCCGCAGCGGCTGTTTGCCGCTCAGCGCCACGATGGCGTCGCCGAACGCCGCCAGCGATTGCCCCTGGTCGATCCGCAGGCGGCGCCCGTCGGCGCCGGGCACGGCGGCGAAGCGGCGCCCGTCGCCGACGTACAGCGCATTGGACGTGCCGACCCACATGCGTTGCCGGCGATCCTCGGCGATCGAATAGACCAGCGGACTGCCGAAGCCGGCATCGGTGCCGACCTGTTCGAAGCGTTCGCGCTCGTAGCGGTGCAGGCCCAGTTCGGTGCAGGCCCAGACCACGCCGTGCCGATCGGCGTACAGGCAATTGATGCTCAGGCCCTGCAGGCCGTCGGCCTGCGCGTAGTCGCGGAAACTGTATTCCTGCGCCGGGGCGGCGCCGACGCAGGCGCATAGCGCGAGCAGGGCGGCGAGCCGCCATGCGATGCCGCGCGACGGGGAGGGCGACAGCGGCGGGTGGCTGTTCGGCACGGCGATGACTGGCGTCCCCGGAAGGCGCTGCGCGGCGGTAAGTGCTGCACGCGCAACACCGTTGGAAAGGATATCGGCGCAGCCGCACGGGGCTTGAATGCGCAAGGCCCGGCAGCGCGCCTGCGCCCGCGTAGTCTAGGCGGTGACCTGCCGGGCGGCGTCAAAGGCGGCATCGAACAGGCGCTGCACCGGCGGCCCCATCTCGCCGACCAGCACCGCCAGCAGCGCCAGGCCGATCACCACCGCCACCGGCAGGCCGAGCTGGATCGGATTCAGCGCCGGCGCGGCCTTGGCCAGCGCGCCGAACGCCAGGTTCACCGCCAGCATCGCCACCATCACCGGCAGCGCCAGGGTCACCGCGCCGCGCATCATGCTCATGAAGAAATCCGGCGCCACCGAGGCCATCGCCTGCGCATCCGGCAGCGCGTTGCCGATCGGCAGCGCCTTGTAGCTGTCCACCAGCAGCTGCACCACGGCGAGGTGGCCGTTGGCGGTGAAGAACAGCAGGCCGAAGGCCAGGTAGAACCATTGCCCGATCACCCCGGAGGTGACCCCGCGCAGCGGATCGGCCATCTGCGCGAAGCCCAGGCCGGTGCTCTGCGAGACCAGTTCGCCGGCCAGCGCGCCGGCCTCGAAGATCAGCCGCAGCATGAAGCCCATGCTCGCGCCCACCGCCAGTTCGCGCGCCACGCTCAGCACCACCGCGGCGTCGAAGCCGTTCCAGTCCGGCACCGGCGGCAGCAGCGGCGCCAGCGCCATCGCCAGCGTCGCCGCCAGCATCACCCGCACCCGCGCCGGCACCGCGCGGGTGCCGACCAGCGGCATCGCCATCAGCATCGCGCCGATGCGCAGCATGGTCCACAGGATCGCCCCGACCATGGCGAAGGCCTGCTGGCCATCGATGACCATTTGCGTTGCGGAATCCATGGCGCCGGCGGCCCGCTAGCCGATCAGATGCGGAATGCGCTGGAACAGCATGGTGGTGTATTCGACCAGGTGCGCCAGCAGCATGCTGCCGGTGGCGAACAGCATCGCGGTCAGGGTGATGACCTTGGCGATGAAGGCGATGGTCGGTTCGTTGAGCTGGGTGGCGGCCTGGAACACGCCGATCACCACGCCCACCACCAGCATCGACAGCAGCAACGGGCCGGCCACCCACAACACGGTGATCAGGCCGCCGCGCAATTCGGTCAGGGCCAATTCGGGACTCATCGGCTCAGACTCCGTTGAAGCTGGCGGCGAGGGTGCCGACGGTCAGCACCCAGCCGTCGACCAGCACGAACAGCAGGATCTTGAACGGCGCCGAGACCAGCATCGGCGACATCATCATCATGCCCATCGACATCAGCACGCTGGCCACCACCAGGTCGATGATCACGAACGGGATGAAGATCAGGAAGCCGATCTCGAACGCGGTCTTCAGCTCCGAGGTCACGAACGAAGCCACCAGCACCGGGAACGGGATCGCGTCGGGGCTGCTGTAGGTGCCGTTGCCGGCCATGCCGGCGAAGGTCATCAGGTCGGCCTCGCGGATCTGCGCCAGCATGAACGCGCGCAGCGGCTGGGTGGTCAGGGTCCACGCGGTCTGGAAGTCGAGCTGGCCGTTGAGGTAGGGGCTCATGCCCTGGCCCCAGGCCTTTTCCCACACCGGCATCATCACCAGCGCGGTCAGGAACAGCGCCAGGCCCATCAGCACCTGGTTGGATGGGGTCTGCCCGGTGCCCATCGCCTGGCGCAGCAGGCCGAGCACGATGGTGATGCGGGTGAACGCGGTCAGCACCAGCAGCATCGACGGCAGCAGGGTGATCGCGGTCATCAGCAGCAGGGTCTGCAGCGGCAGGCTCACCGGCTGCGCGCCGACCTTGCCGACGTTCACTTCCGGCAGCGAGGGCAGGGTCGGGGCGGCGTTCTGCGCGGCCGGCGCGGCGGGCGCGGTCGGCGCGGCCTGGGCCCAGCCCAGCGCCGGCAGCAGGCTCAGCGTCAGCAGGATCAGCAGCAGGCGCAGGCCGCGCGCATAACGGTTCCAACGAGGCAACATGATCATTTGTCCTTGCGCAGCTTCTGCGCCAGCAGCTGGGCGAAATCGGGGAGGTTCTTGAGCTGCTTGAGGTTCGGCAGCGACGGCGCCGGCACCTGCGGCAGCGGCTCGGGCAGGCGATGCAAGGTGCGTACCCCGCCCGGCGACACGCCCAGCAGCAACTGCTCGCCGTTGACCTCGACCACCACCACGCGCTCCTTGGCGCCGACCGCCAGGCTGGCCACCACGCGCAGGCCCTCGGCCGGGCGGAAGCCGCTGCCGGGCAGGCGCTTGAGCACCCAGGCCATGCCCAGGATCAGCCCCAACACCAGCAGCAGCGCGAACACCGCGCCGATCAGGCTGGGCGGCGAGGGCGCGGCGCTGCCGACGCCCGAGGCCGATTTGGCCGCCTGGGTGGCGGCCGCGAGCAATAGGCTCACCGCAGTCTCCGGATGCGTTCGCTGGGGCTGACCACGTCGGTCAGGCGCACCCCGAAGCGGTCGTTGATCGTCACCACCTCGCCGTGCGCGATCAGGGTGCCGTTGACGTACACGTCCAGCGGCTCGCCGGCGCCGCGCTCCAGTTCCACCACCGAGCCCTGGTTGAGCTGCAGCAGGTTGCGGATCGGGATGCGGTTGCGCCCGACTTCCAGCGACAGCGTCACCGGCACGTCCAGGATCATGTCCAGATTCAGCTCGTTGCCGTCGCTGCCGGTTTCCGGCTGCAGGCTGTCGAACTGGGTCGGGACCGGCTCGGGGATTTCGTTCTGGCTCATGACGCGTCTTCCTGAAGGGCGGGGCGGCGGCGCAGCGCGCCCGGGGGTTGGGTCGAAGTGATCTTCACGGCGTTCTGGCCGCGGGAAATGCCGAACTCGCCGGTGAACACCGGGATGTTCTCCACGCACAGCGGCACTTGCTTGGGCAGCTCGATCGGCAGCACGTCGCCGATCTTCAGCCGGGTCAGCTCGCGCAGGGTCATCTGCTTCTGCGCCAGCACGCTGGAGATGGTGACCTCGGCGGTGTTGAGTTGCTCGCGCAGCATGATGTTCCAGCTCTCGTCGCGGTCCACGCGGTCGCTCTGGATGCCGGCGTCGAGCAGTTCGCGGATCGGCTCCAGCATCGAGTACGGCAGGGTGATGTGGATCTCGCCGCCGCCGCCTTCCAGCTCCACGTGGAAGCGGCTGACCACCACGTACTCGCGCGGGGTGACGATGTTGGCGAAGTGCGGGTTGACCTCGGAGTTGAGGTACTCGAACTCCACCTCCATCACCGGCGCCCAGGCCTCGTGCAGGTCGGCGAAGGTCTGCTTGAGCATCAGCTGGATCACCCGCATCTCGGTCGGGGTGAATTCGCGGCCTTCGATGCGGGTGGGATAGCGGCCGTCGCCGCCGAAGAAGTTGTCGACCACGGTGAACACCAGGGTCGGTTCGAACACGATCAGGCCGGTGCCGCGCAGCGGCTTGAACTTGATCAGGTTCAGGTTGCTCGGCACGTACAGCGAGTGCATGTAGTCGTTGAACTTGATCAGGTCGATGCCGCGCACCGACAGGTCGGCCGAACGCCGGATCAGGTTGAACAGGCCGATCCGCCACAGCCGCGCGAAGCGCTCGTTGACCATCTCCAGGGTCGGCATGCGCCCGCGGATGATCCGGTCCTGGCTGGAGAAATCGTACTGGCGCGCTTCGCCGGGCGCCGGCGGCGCCGGTCCGGTGTCCACCGCGCCGGCATCGACGCCATGCAATAGCGCATCGATCTCGTCTTGGGAAAGCAGGTCGGTCATCGCGGCGGCGCCTTACTGGGTCACGAAGCTGGTGAACAGCAGGTCTTCCACGCACTTCTTGCCGGTCTCGGCGGTCATCAGCTTCTGCGCGTCGGCCAGCGCCGCGGCCTGCAGCTTCTTGCGCCCGGCGATGTCGGCGATGTCCTGCGCCTGCACCTGCGAGAACAGCATCAGCAGGTGCGCGCGGATCGCCGGCGCGTTCTCGGTGATCAGCTTCAGCTCTTCCGGGTCGCGGGTCATCAGCTGCACTTCCATCTGCAGGTAGTGCGGGCCCTCGTCGGGGCTGCCGTTGAGATTGACCACGAACGCCGGGTCCATCGCGAAGTACTGCGCCGGCTTGGGAAGTTCTGCGGTCTTGGCCGCGGCCTTGCCATGGGCGGCATCGGGCTTCTTCAGGAAGAACCAGGCGCCGGCGCCGCCGCCGCCCAGCACTAGCACCGCGGCGATGACGATGATCAGCAGCTTCTTCTTCGACTTGCCGCCCTCCGGTGCCTCTTTGGCATCCTTGGCGTCGGCGGATTTCTTGGATTTGTCGGCTGCTGCTGCCACGGATGGGCTCCTTAAGGGGGGACTCTGCCCCTAAGGATGCAATCGGCGTGCCGAAACGGCGGGATGGACTCGCCGGATATTTGACGGTGGCTGCGACGGCCGATGGATGCGGCTTTTTGTGGGACGGAGTTCAACCCCGACGGGCTTGATCGGCGACCCGCGTCGGGGCTGACGCCCCTCCCACAGGCAGCGGTTGCGGCCGAGGCCGCCGCGATGCTGCGGTCGGCTTACGCGTAGGCGTCGAGCAGGCCGCGCTGGCGCAGCACCACCGACGGAATCCCGACGTTGCCCAGCAGCTCGTCGCCAACGCCGCCGCCGGCATTGCCGGCGTTCGACCCGCTGCCTTGGCGGGCGTTCTGCGAGGCCTGCTGTTGCTGCTGGCCGACGTCGGCCTGGCCGAGCTGGAAGCCGTGCTGGCCGAGCATGTCGCGCAGCCGCGGCAGGCTGTTCTCCAGCGCCTGGCGCACTTCGGGCTGGGCGCTGCTGAAGCTGGCGTTGACCTGGTCGCCGTTCAGATGCAGGCGCACCTCGACCGGGCCCAGGTCGGCCGGGCTGAGCTTGATGTGCGCGTGGCCGATCTTCTGGTCCGCCAGCCAGCTCATGCGCGCGCCGAGTTCGTCGTCGAAGTTGTCGCCGTGCAGGTTCGGGGTCGGGGTCGGCGAGCCGGTGAACGGCGCGGCGGTGTCGGCGCTGCGCGCCGGCGCGTGGATCCCGGCCGTGGCCAGCAGGTTGATCGGATCGGTGCCGGTGCTGGCCGCATCGCTGCCGCTGTCGGCGCTCTTGTCGGTGGCGGTCGCCAGCGCCGCCAGTGCGGCGACCGGGGCCGTGGCATCGCCGCCGCTGGCGGCCTGCGCCGCGGCCCCGGCGACCTGCGCCAGCATGCCGCCGAAGCCGGTGGCGCTGGCGCCGCTGTTGGCCGCGGCGGTGGCCGGCGCGGCGGCGGTCGCGGCCGCACCGGCGGCGGCGGTATCGGCGCCGGCCGCCGCGGCCAGGGTGTCGCCGCCGAGCAACGCGGCCACGCCCTGGGCGGCGGCGCCGGCGACGCCGATCGCCAGCCCGGCCGCGCCCAGCGGGCCGGCGCTCGCCGCCGGCAGCGCGGCAGCGAGCGTCGGCAACAGGCTCATGCCGATGCCGGCCAGGCCCGCCGGCGGCCAGCCGGCGTCTTCCTCGCCGTCCTCGCCTTTCTTGGCGGCGGCCTTGCTGTCCTTGCTCGGCGCCTTGCTGTCCTCGCTGCTCTTTTCGCTGTCGCGGGCGGCCTGGTTGCCGGCCTGCGCGCTGCGCGCCGGTTCGCTGGCGTTGTCGTCCGCCGCCTCCGGCCGCTTCGCCGCCGCGTCCTTGTCGGCGGATGCCTGCTGCGACTTGGCGCTCGACCGCGGCGCCGGCTTCGGCGCGGCGCGCGCGCTGTCGTTGCCTAGCAGCTTGTCGAAGTCCTGGCCGCCGCTGCGGTCGCGGCCCTGGGTGTCGGCGCTGTTGCCGGAGGCGCTGGCGCGGGCGTTGCCGCCCAGCGCGGAAAGTGCGTTGCTCATCGGCTGTCTCCGTTGTCGTTGTCGCTGTCGGCCGCGGCCACCGCCAGGCGCACCCGGCGCGCGCCGAGGTCGTCCATCTCGCGCTGGCTGCGGCGGTCGTCGACCTTGCGTTCCTGGGCGCGGTAGCTGGCCGCCAGTTGTTCCAGTACCTGCTTGTCGCGGCTGGCCAGCAACAGCCGGCTGCGCTCCATTTCCACCTTCTCGCGATTGCGGTCCACGGTCTGGCACTGCTGCTGCACCGCGCTTTCCAGGCGATCCAGGAACGCGCGGCGGTTGGCCAGTTGCGCCAGGCTGGTCGCGGCCATCTGGCTGTTGGCGTATTCCTCGGCGTAGCGGCGCAGTTCTTCCAGCCGCGACTCGTGGGTCTCCAGCGCGCGCTGGCGCTCGGCCAGGTCGCGGGCGACCTCGTCCTCGTGCTGCTGGGCGCGGCGGAGCAGGGGATCGATACGCTGTGATTGCATCATGGCTTAGTTCTCACGTTCGACCAGGCGCTTCAACGCGGCCTGGCTGTGGGGCAGATCTGCGGCCTTGGCGACATCCTGTCCGAGGAATTCCATGATTTCGGGCCAACGCTCCAGCGCCTCGTCCACGGCCGCATCGTTGCCGCGCTGGTAGGCGCCGATGGTGATCAGGTCGCGGTTGGCCGAGTACGCCGAGACCAGCCGCTTCAGCGCGCGGATGCGCAGCCGCCACGGCTCGTCGGCGATGTCCTGGACCACGCGGCTGACCGAGGATTCGACGTCGATGGCCGGATACAGGCCGCTGTCGGCGACGCGCCGCGACAACAGGATGTGGCCGTCGAGGATGGCGCGGGCGGCGTCGGCGATCGGATCCTGCGGATCGTCGCCTTCGGTCAGCACGGTGTAGAAGGCGGTGATCGAGCCGCGGCCCTTGGCGCCGTTGCCGGCGCGCTCGACCAGCGCCGGCAGCTTGGCGAACACCGACGGCGGGTAGCCGCGGGTGGTCGGCGGTTCGCCGACCGACAGGCCGATCTCGCGCTGCGCCTGGGCGAAGCGGGTCAGCGAGTCCATCAGCAGCAGCACGTTCAGGCCCTGGTCGCGGAACCATTCGGCGATCGCGGTGGCGCGGTAGGCGCCGTGCAGGCGCGCCAGCGGCGGGCGGTCGGCCGGCGCGGCCACGACCACGGCGCGGCGCAGGCCTTCCTCGCCCAGCGTGGTCTCGACGAAATCGCGCACTTCGCGGCCGCGTTCGCCGATCAGCCCGACCACGATCACGTCGGCGGCGGTGTAGCGGGTCATCATCCCGAGCAGGGTGGACTTGCCGACGCCGGAGCCGGCGAACAGGCCCACGCGCTGGCCGCGGCCGATCGGCAGCAGCGCGTTGATCGCGCGCACGCCCACGTCCAGCGGCATGGTGATGGGCTCGCGCGCCAGCGGATTGATCGAGATGCCGGCCATGCCGACCGAGCCTTCGGCGCGGATCGGGCCCTTGCCGTCCAGCGGCACGCCGTCCGAATCGATGACCCGGCCGAGCAGGCCTTCGCCCACTTCCACGCCGCCGCGGCGGCGCACCGGCACCACCCGCGCGTTGGGCAGCAGGCCATGGGTTTCGGCGCTGGGCATCAGCGAGGTGCGTTCGCCGGAGAAGCCGACCACTTCGGCATCGACCCAGCCGCCGTCGACCTCGACCTTGCAGGTGGCGCCCATCGGCGCCTCGCAGCCGACCGCTTCCAGGGTCAGCCCGACCGCGCGGCGCAGGATGCCTTCGCGGATCAGGCCGCGGCCGGCGGCGGCGTCCAGGTCGAGCTGGCCCAGGCGCGAGGCCAGGCGCAGGTTGCGCGCGTCCAGCCAGTCGGCCGGATGGGTGCCGGACAGCGCGCTCACAGGCCGGCTCCGGACTTGCGCATCACCGTCTCCAGCGCCGCGCGCAGGCGCGCTTCCAGGGTGCCGTCGATGCGCACCGCTTCGGCATGCACGCGCAGGTCGCCGCGGCTCAGGGTCAGGTCCGGCACCAGCCGGGTGCCGTCGGCCATCGAGGCCAGCAACGGGGTCAGCGCGGCGATGTCGTCCGGATGCAGGCGCACCTCGACCTCGCGGCGCGCGCCGCCGACCGCGTCCAGCGCTTCGCCGACCAGGTCCGCCAGCAGCGCCGGATCGGCCTCGTAGGCGCGGCCGACCAGGCTGCCGGCGATGCGCACCGCCAGTTCGCCGAGCGCGCCGACCACTTCGTTTTCCAGCCGCGCCAGCGGCCGCGAGAAATTGTCCAGGATGCCTTCGATCTGCGCAGTCAGGCGGCGGATCTCGGCCTGGCCCTGGGCCAGGCCCTCGCTGTGGCCGCGCTCGAAGCCTTCGAGCTGCGCGGCCGCCTCGATCGCCTGGATGTCTTCCAGGCTGGGCGGACGCAAGACCGGCTCTTCGGGCAGGGCGTCCTCGAACTGCGGCTCGGGTACCGGCGCGGCGTTGAGCTCCGGCGCGAACCAGCGCACCACGTTGCCGCTCATACCATCGCCTCCGCACCGGCGCCGCCGAGGCTGATCACGCCTTCATCGGCCAGCCGGCGCACGATGGTGAGGATTTCCTTCTGCGCGCCCTCCACGTCGGCCAGGCGCACCGGACCGCGCGCTTCCATGTCCTCGAGCAGGATTTCGGCGGCGCGCTGCGACATGTTCTTGGTGATCTTCTCGCGCACCTTGATGTCGGCGCCGCGCAGGGCCAGGCCGAGGCGGTCGCCGCTGACTTCGCGCAACAGGGTCTGCAGCGCGCGGTCTTCCAGTTCGACCAGGTTGTCGAACACGAACATCAGGTCCTGGATGCGGGTGCTAAGCTCGGCGTCGATCTTGCCGATCGCCGCCAGCACGCCCTGGTCCTGGCCGCTGTCCATGAAGTTGAGGATGTTGGCGGCGACCTTGACCCCGCCGACGTTGGACGACTTCAGGCCCTGGTTGCCGGAGAACTGCCGCTCCATGATCTCGTTGAGTTCGTTCAGCGCGTTCGGCGGGATGCCGTCGAGGGTGGCGATGCGCATCAGCACGTCGGCGCGCACGCGCTCGGGCAGCAGCTTCAGCGCCTCGGCGGCCTGGTCGCTGTCCAGGTGCGCCATGACGATGGCGATGATCTGCGGGTGTTCGTTGCGCACCAGGTCGGCGACCGCGCGCGGGTCCATCCACTTCAGCGTGTCCAGGCCGGTGGTGTTGCGGCCGAGCAGGATGCGGTCGATCAGGCCGCCGGCCTTGTCCGCGCCCAGCGCCTGCACCAGCACGTTGCGGATGTAGTCGTCGGCGCCCACGCCCAGCGAGGTCTTGCTGCCGAGTTCGTTGTTGAACTCGTCCATGACCTTCTCGACCTGGTCGCGCGAGATGCCGCTCATGGTCGCCATGGCGATGCCGATCTTCTGCACCTCCTTGGGGTCCATGTGCTTGAGCACCTCGGCCGCGTCGGCTTCGCCGAGCGACAGCAGCAGCACCGCGGCGCGCTGCACTCCATTGATTGCACTGGCATCAGGCTTCACTGGCGACCCATCCCTTCACGACTTGCGCGACACGCTTGGAATCCTGCTTGACCGCTTCGCGGGCCAGGCGCAGACGCTCTTCGTAGGCGTCGGGCAGGGCGATCGCGGGACGGCTGCCGCCGGCGATGCTGGCCGTGTCTTCGGCCATCGACGGCAGCAGCGGGTCGTCGTCGTCCAGCATCGACACATTGGCGTTGTGCGGCTCGGACTTGTCCTTGCCGGTGTTCTTGGCCGGCGCCGGGCCGGCGATCTGGCGCAGCGCCGGGCGCAGCACGCCGAACAGCAGGGCCAGCACCACCGCCGCGCCGAGCAGCAGGCGCAAGCCGTTCATCACCCGCGGATCTTCCCACCAACCGGGCTTGTCCGCCGCTTCCGGCGCTTCGCGCACGAACGGCGCATTCATCACCGAGACGGTGTCGCCGCGCTCGGCGTTGAAACCGACCGCCTGCTTGACCAGGCCTTCGATGCGGGTCAGCTCGGCGGCGCTGAGCGCCTGCTCGACCATCTTGCCCTTGGCGCCCGGCCGCGGCACGTGGTCGACCAGTACCGCCACCGACACGCGCTTGATCCGGCCCGGCGGCTGCCGGGTGTGCTGCAGGGTGCGGTCCAGCTCGTAGTTGCGGGTGGCGCTCTTGGAGGTTTCGGTCGGGGTCGCGGCGGCCGCCTGCTGCGTGTTGGCCGGGGTCGCGCCCGGGGTGCCGGCGGCACCGGGCTGGCCGGGCGCGGCGGCGCCGGGCGGCGAATTGCTGGTCGCGCCGGGCACGCCCTGCGGGCCGGCCGCCGCCATGCTGCTGTCGCTGACCTGCTCGCTGCGCAGCTTCGGCGGCTCGCCGTTGTACAGCTCGCGCGCTTCCTCGGTGACCGAGAAGTCCATGTCCACGCTGACTTCCGGGTTGACCCGGCCGGGGCCGGTCATCGGCTCCAGCAGTTCGCGGATGCGCTGGTTGTAGGAGCTTTCCTGGCGCCGCACCTGCTCGAACTGGGCCGCATTCAGGGCCGCGTCGCTGTTCGGGTCGGCGATGGTCAGCATGCGCCCGCTCTGGTCGACCACGGTGACCCGCTCCGGGGTCAGGTCGGGGATGCTGGAGGCGACCATGTTGACGATCGCATCGACCTGGTTGCGTTCCAGGGTGGTGCCGCCGCGCAGTTCCAGCACCACCGAGGCGCTGGCCACGTCGCGCTGGCGGGTGAACGCGCTGGGCTTGGGGATGGCCAGGTGCACCCGCGCCTCGCGCACCGGGCGCAGGCTGGCGATGGTGCGCGCCAGTTCGGTCTCCAGCGCGTGCTGGTAGCGCGCGTTTTCGACGAACTGGCTGACGCCGAAGCCCGGATCCTTCTCCATGACCTCGAAGCCCATGTTGCCGGTGTCGGTCAGGCCGGAGCCGGCCAGCTTCAGCCGCGCGTCGTAGAGCTTGTCCTCCGGCACGGTGATCGCGCCGGTGGTCTGGTCGAGCTTGAACGGGATCTGCGCGGTGCGCAGCAGATCGGTGGCCTCGGCCGTGCCCTTTTCGTCCAGGCCGGTGTACAGCGGGGTGTACGCGGGCTTCTGCGACCAGAAGAACACGAACAGGCCCGCGGCCACCGCCACGGCGATCATCGCCATCAGCCCGATGCGGCGGGTGATCTGCAGGCTCTGCAGGCGATCGAACCAGGCGCCTGCCTTTTCGCCGCTGAGAGTGTCTTTGCTGAGCGCAAGAGCCATCGTTGTCTACCTTACAGCGGCATGTTCATCACGTCCTGGTACGCCTGGACGAGTCGGTTGCGGACTTCCACGGTGGCGCGGAACGCCACCTGGGACTGTTGCGCGGCCATCATCAC
The DNA here is from genome assembly GCF_013410075.1 of Xanthomonas sp. JAI131. Classification (NCBI taxonomy): domain Bacteria; kingdom Pseudomonadati; phylum Pseudomonadota; class Gammaproteobacteria; order Lysobacterales; family Lysobacteraceae; genus Xanthomonas; species Xanthomonas sp. JAI131. Next base: position 914,312 of record NZ_JACCCN010000001.1, read on the forward strand.
CTTGGCCAGGCCGGCGTTGGGGTCGCCCATTTCGAACGCCTTGGCCAGATCGCCGGCCTTCTGCTGGGTGTCGTTGACGCCGCTGATCGCGCTGCGCAGGGTTTCGCTGAAGCTCGGGGCCTGCGTGCCCTGGGTCCCGGTCAGGCCTTCGATCGCATTGCTGCGTCCGGCATCGGCCACCTGCGCAGGCGCGGCCTGGCCGACCTGGCTCTGGTAGCTGCGGATCTGCGAGAGGATGGAACTGATGGAGTCGCTCATACGGGGATGTCCATGCCGGGGCGGCTACCCGGGATGGATGCAAGCGGTGTGCCGAAATCCGGCGGGTGCCGATCGGCTACCCGGAAGGACGGGCGAACGCATGGCCGCATCGAACGACACGAAGCGTCGCCCTTACCCTCATCCGCCCCTTCGGGGCACCTTCTCCCGGGGGAGAAGGGAGGCGCGCGCCGTGCGAGGGCAGGCGGCGGCGTCGGCTTCCCGACGCAGCCCGGCCGCGGTCGTCGCTGCCCTGGTGACGGCCGATTGACGCGCCGTGCCGGCCCGGGTCCTGGACCGGATCAGCAGGATGCAATCCTGGTGCCGGTCCCGGCGGCCGCTGCGCTCAGTCCGGCAGCCAGGCCGCGCGCCAGGCCTGCAGGTTGGCGCCTTCCAGCATCCAGTCGCGGCGCACCGCCGCGTGCAGCGCGTCGCCGGCCGCAGCCCGGGCGGGGGCATCGGCCAGGTGCATGCGGATCGCATTGACCCAGTCGCGGAAGCGGTTCTTGACCAGGGTCGCCGGCAACCCGTGCTGGTAGGGCGGCAGGTCGCTGGCCACCACCGGGTAGCCGCAGGCGCCGTATTCGAGCAGGCGCAGATTGCTCTTGCAGCGGTTGAACAGATTGTCTTCCAGCGGCGCCAGCGCCAGGTCCAGGCGCAGCGCGGCCAGGGCCTGCGGATAGCGTTCGAAGTCCACCCCCGGGTGCACTTCGGCCACATGCGGACGCAGCCGCTCCGGGCACATGCCCATGAACACCCAGTGCACCTCGCCGGCCAGCGCCTGCACCACGTCGGCGATCAGTTCCAGGTCGCCGGTGTGGCTGGCGCCGCCGGCCCAGCCGACCCGCGGCTTGGCGCCGGCGCTGGTCCTGGTCGGTGCAGGCAGATCGCCCCACATGCGCGGATCCAGCCGGTTGTGGACCACGCGGATGTCGGCATGCAGGCCGGCGAGGGCGTCGGCCAGGGTCGGGGTCGACACCACCACCCGGTCCACCAGCGCCGCGGCGCGGCGCAGCGAGCGCAGCACGTCCTTGGGCATCTGTTCGCGATGCACGCTCTTCAACGGCAGGTTGGGCAGGTAGTCGTCGAGTTCGTAGACCTTGAACGCGGTGGAGAAGCGGCGCATGCGCTCCATCTTGGCCAGTTCGACGTCGCCGACCCGGCGTTGCACCACCACCGCATCGGGGGCGATGCGCTCCATCTCCACCGGGTCGAGCAGGCGCGCGTAGTAGACGCCGTCGATCTGCCCGGCCTCGGCCAGCGCCTGGAACGGCTGGATCACCCGGTAGTGGCCGCTGCCGAACGCGTCGCCGGGATGCGCCAGGATCCGCGGCAGCGGCTTCCACGCCAGCGGCTGCCAGGAGAACTCGGATTCGCCGAGCTTGAAGCCGCCCGGCTGCTCCAGGCCCAGGCTCGGCGAGTAGGCCGGATCGTGCGCCATGACCGGCAGCCAGCGTTGCAGCAGCGCATCGTCCGCGCTTTGCGGCCGTGGCGGCGCGGCGGGCTGCAGCAGCAGCGCCTCCGGCGTCCAGAGCGTCCATTCGCCCAGCGCGGCGGCGCGCAGGCACAGGTCCACGTCGGCGCCGCCGTCGCCGAACCCGCCCGCATCGAAGCCGGACAAGCGTTCGAACAGGTCGCGCCGCACCAGCATGCAGCGCTCGGACACGGCGCTGTAGCGGTGCGCCACCTGCAGCCGGCCCATGTAGCCGGCCTGCGCCATCGGCTCGCCGGCGAAGGCGTGGCCGGCACCGGGCAACAGCCCGGGCAGCAGACCCGCGTGGGTGATGGTGGCGTCCGCGGACACGCCCTTGGCGCCGACGATGCCGACCTCCGGGCGCTGCGCGTGGTTCATCAGTTCGTGCAGCCAGCGGCCCTGGACCACGGCGCTGTCGGCGTCCAGGAACAGCAGGTAGTCGCCATGCGCCTGGGTCGCGGCCAGGTTGCGCGCCTCGGCCTGGGCCACGCGCTGCTCCAGTGCGAACACGCGGATGCGGCCGTTGCCCAGTTCGGCCACCGCCTGCAGCCATGCGCCCACCGCCGGCGCGTCGCTGGCGTTGTCGACCAGCAGCAGTTCGTAGGCCGGGTAGGCGGTGGTCTCGAGCAGGCCGACCACCAGGCGCTGCAGGGCCGGCAGATTGTCCTGGGTGATGGTCACGATCGAGACCGGCGCCTGCTGCGCATGGCCATAGTCGATGCGATGCAGCCCGCCAGGCAGCGCGTCGATCCTGGCGTCGGCATAGCCGCGTGCCCGCAGATGGCTGGCGACGGCGCGCTGGCGCGCCTCGGCGCCCGCGGCGGCGTCGGCCGGCGCCGCGATCAGCAGCGGCTCGGGCAGATGTCCCAGGCTGGCGCCGGCATCGCGCTGGAACAGGCGCAGGATCAGCTCCAATTCCAGCGCGCCGTCGTGATCGGGATCGAACCCGCCCAGCTCCTGCACCAGGGCGCGGCGGAACACCCAGTGCCCGGCGGTCGCCAGCGGATTACCCAGCAGCAGGTCCAGATCCGGATCCGGGCGCAGCACCGGGGCCAGCGTCTGGGCGTCCAGCGCCAGCCATTCGTCGGCATACAGCGCGCTGCCGTGCGGCTGCTGCGCCAGTTCCAGCACCAAGCGCAGCAGGCCGCCCGCGCAGAAAACGGTGCCTGCGCGGGCGCACAGGAACCAGTCAGAGCGGTCGAGTTCGGCCAGCGCGGCGTTGCGGTCGGCGGCCTCGTCGGCGGACGCCAGCGGCAGATGCCGGACCCGCGGATCCGGCCACGGCGTGGCCGTCGCGGCGCCGAGCACGGCCACGCTCAGCGTGGCGAACGCGGCGCCGTCGAGCAGCAGGCTGTGCAGGCTGGCTTGCAGCGCGGCCGCGTCGGCGTTGCGCGCGTCCAGCATTACCGCCAGCCGCGCGCCGCCGCCCAGTTCCGCCAGGCGCGCGTCGAACAGGGCGCGCTTGGCCGGCGGCAGCTGGCGCTGCGCCTGCCAGTCGCGCAGCGCCAGCTGGGCGCGGCCGCGCGCATACACGGCCTGGATCGCCTGCAGCAGATCGACCGGTTCGGCGCGGCCTCCGTCCAGCGGGGTCACATGGACCAGGCGCACGTCGCCGTCGCCGCGGTACCAGCCCATGGCGCGCACGCCGCGGCGGAAATCGTCGTGGCCCTGGTCGCCGATCCCCGGCTGGTCGCGGCCGGCCTGGCTGTACTGGTCCCGCGTCACCCGGAAGCGGGTCAGTGGCCTGGCCAGCAGGGCGAGGTTGCCGCGGTGTAGGAGCTTGGCGTACAGCGCCAGGTCGCCGACCCAGTGGATCACCTTGCCGTCCAGCATCATCAGCTGGTCGCCGATCTCCAGCAGATCCTGGCGCCGGCACAGCACGCAGCTGGGTTCGCCGATGAAGTTGATGGTGTGGTCGGCGAGGAAGGACAGCAGCTCCGGGCCGTCGAGCAGCACGTCGCCGGCGAACGGGAAGCTGGTGGCGTGGATGTCCGGCAGCGGCGCATCGTCGCCGTCGATGCGCTGCCGGCGCGAGGACGCCAGCACCACGTCGGGGCTGGCCTGCATGGCCTGCACCAGCGCGGCGATGCAGTCCGGTTCCAGCACGTCGTCGTCGTGCAGGAACTTGACGTAGTCGCCCTGCGCCAGGCCGATGCCCTTGATGGTGCTGCCGAGTTCGCCCAGGCGGCTGGGGTTGCGCTGGTAGCGGATCGGGAAGCGCGCCGCAGCACGCCTGCGCTCCACCGCCGCGGCGATCGTGCCATCGGGGTTGTCGTCGCAGATCACCAGTTCCAGCGCCGGATGGGTCTGGCCCAGCACGCTGTCGAGCGTCCGCTCGAAGTAGCGGAACTTGTAGGCCGGCATGACGATGCTGACCAGGGCGTTGGAACTCATGCGGGATGGGCCGTCTCGAAGGAGGAAGGAGGCGCGTTTTGCCGGTTCACGGCACGCGCCGGGTCGACGATGGCGTTGGCGCTGCCGATCTGCAGGCGATGCAAAATGCGTGCCGTGGAGGCGTGCGGGAGGTGAACGACCGCGCGCTCAGATGGAGGCCGGCGCGGCGGCGCGCGATCCGGCTAACGTCCGCCAATGCCACACGCCTTGGCCTAATCCGGCGCCGGGGAGACGATCCTGGGCAACTGGTCCGCGGGCAAGGCGGTGTACAGCGGGTCTTGCATTTCCAGTTGCGCCCAGGTCGGGTTCAGATGCGCGAACGCGGCCAGCGCTTGCAGCGCGCCGTTGCTGTCGCCCAATGCCATCTGCAGGCGCGCCGCGCGGCGCCAGACCCGGTCCCAGTCGGCGCCAAGCCTGATCGCCTCGTGCAGCGCGATGCGCGCCTGTTCGCGTTTTCCCCGGCGTTGCGCGCGCTCGGCCCGGACCATCGCGCTGTTGGCCTGGTGCAGATCGAGCAGATGACGCAGAGCAGGTACGGGGTCGGCAGCGGCGTCGATGCGCAGATCGATGTCCTGGAAGCCGCCTTCCTGCGTTCGCACCAACAACGCGGCGGACATCTTTCCCGTCGTCTGGCCCCCGGCGCGCTGACCCGCGGCGAGCGCCGCAAGCAGGCGATCGGCGAGCGATCCCTTGCCATCGAGGAAGGCGCCGCGCATCGCGGCGATGACGGCTTCGCTTTTCAGGCCATTGCCCTGGATCGCGTAGCCAGGTCCGGTCGCAGACCCCGACCAGGGAGACGCCATGGCTTGCTCGCCGGTGAAAGCAGCGCCCTCGTCACCGATTCCGACGATTCCTACCTGCCGGAACGCGGCATCCTGCCCTTCGAAGCCGTCGTCGGTCCGCACCAGTTCATCCAGTGCTGCGCGCGCACTGACGTGCCGTTGCAGCAAGGCGAGGCCTTTGGGGCCGTAGGAGGGATTGGTTTCGTATTGCGAGGCTACTGCGCCGACGTTCGCCTGGGCATAGATGACGGTCGCGCCCACGGCGAGATTGTTGGTTGCGACCGCGGCCCCGCACGTGCCGGACGGCGCGCAAGCCACGATCGAAAATGTCGCCAGTGCCGGCCCGGCGATAGCGAAACCAAACGCAACGGCGATCAGGCGTACCGCTCTTTGGCGGAGGTTCCTGGTGAAACGCATGGTGTCCGATGCCTCGCGATGTCGCGAACAAGAAAACGCCTTGCGGAAAGTCCGCGGCCGTGGCCGTTGCTCTCCGCACGCCGCAATGCGGACGTTCATCGCTGCCGGCAGCGGCACGCGAGCGCACATCATGCACAGCATCCGCGGCGCGGAGCTATGCCGGTCATGGCGATCGGCAGCCGGTACTGCGAGTCTGGCCGACGCGGCGCAAAGGCATGCAGGCCGGCACGACGATGCTGAGCGGGGCGTTGGATCCCATGAGCAGGCCGGTCCGCTGCAGATGCAGCATGCGTGCCGCGGACGGCTCGCTGACGCAACGGCAGGTCCGTGCGCTTTTCCACGTCGGCTCTACAACAGGTGCCGGCGCATGTCGTCCATGTCCAGCAAGTCGTCATCGATTCCCTGTGCTGCGATCAGCTCGGTGGATTGCCGGAAATCATAAGCCAGGGCGCCGCGCAGCGCCTGCAGCGCCGGCGCTGCGAAGTCGGGCACCGGCTCGTCGAACGCCAGTTCGCGGCTGGAGAAGACGAAGGGCACCGGTTCGGTGGCCGGGGCGTGGCCGATCAGGCGCCGCAGAAACGTCTCACGGTACTGCGGCTCGCGCAGCCGACCTAGCGACACCAGCAGGATGTCCTCGGGCCGATAGCGCGCTGAAAGTGGACGCAGCGCGGCGTAGTAGAAGCTGCCTTCCAGCATCGACAGGAACGGGAAGGCGCGGCGCGTCATCAGGAACTGCATCTCGTAATCGGCGCGTGCGGCAAAGGTGGTGACGCGCAGCCGTTCGGCCTCGGCCTGGAAGTGGCGCTGGACATGGGGGGAGGACGCGCGCGGAAAGCAGAGCGCGGTAATGTCTCTGAGGACGTCCAGGGAAACCGCGTCCGAGTGCGAGCCCGCGGGGGTGGCATCGGTGATACAGCCTCCATGCTGGTGGTAGTCGCTGAACATCCGTGCCGCCACCGCACCGCCGAGCGCGGCGATTTTCTTCATCCGGTACGAGCTCCAGGCCCGCTCCAGCGGGTTCCTGACGCACAGCACGATCTTGGTGCGGTGCTCCGGCAGGCGTGCGATCACGTGGGGACTGATCGCATAGTTGACGCTGGCATCGAGCCAGGGCAGTTCCGCCGGCAGCGGCCGCGCAGTTCCTTCCGACAGATAGGTGTACGGTTCCTTGATTCCAGGCAAGACAAAGCGCGCGAGGCCATTGCTGCTGAGCCAGCTGGCCAACGCCGTGGTGCCACTTTTGTCGGTACCGGCTATGAAGATGTAATCGGGCTTCATTGCGCCATTTTCCGTTAGCGGTCGCCGCCAACGGCGCAGGTGTATCGATTCGCTCGCACGGTCTTTCGCTCACTCCACGTAGAGGATGGTGTCGTAGAAGAACATCGCATAGTGCCGCAGCCGCAGGCGCGCGTCCGGGTAGATCCGGTCGAGCACAGCGACGATGTCCAGCAGGTCCAGCGCATGGTGGTAGCAGGTGATGGCCATGCGCGGACGGCAGCGGCCGATCACCTGCGCTCCGCCGAGCAACACCTGGGCCTCGAACCCTTCCACGTCCATCTTCAACAGCGTGATCTCGTCCAGCACGTCGTCCAGTCGCACGCTCGGCACCTGGATGTCGCCGCCAACCTCTACCCGGCTGCCCATGTTGCCCTTGGCCGAGAACGACAGCGGCTGGTCCGAATTGCCGACCGCCTGGTTGTGCAGGAATATCGGTCCGGGTACGGAGCCCATGCGCTGCTGCAGGGCGGCGAAATTGCTCGGGTCCGGCTCGAACGCGTGGATCGACCGGTAGCGATGGCGCGCGGCGGTCAGAAACTTGCGAAGCGTGTCGCCATCGTAGGCGCCGATGTCCACATAGTGTTCGCTATCGTGCAGCGTGATCGGGGTGAGCTCGGAGCGATACATGGAAAAGTATTCCTGCTCGCTGGGACATATCACATCCAGCAGATGCGCTCGGTCGCCCGTCATCCTCATGCGCAGCACGGCATCGAGCGTATCGACGCTGTGCGCGTCAGCAAATCGGCGTTTCAGCGCGGAGAATCGTTCGGCGTGTTCGAGCGTCTGCGCGCGCGTGGTCTTTCCGTTCTGATAGACCAGCACCATGTCGAAGGCGTACAACAGCTCCGGAAGGTCGATCACGCTGCCTTGCCTGGCTTTGGCGAGGTGGTCGAAATACAGCCATGTCGCCAGCAGATGACCGCAATTCACGGCGACAGAGTGCGGCTCGCCGACATAGTCGGCCACTGGCAGGATCTGGTCGTATCCTTCAACCATGCCTGGCGCGGCATGGTACATGTCGTCCACCGCGACCAGGCGGATTCCCGGAAATCGCTGCCTGCATTCGACCAGGACCTGCGGCATGTGGATGCTGCCGATGTGGGAACTCGGCGCCAGGAAGAAGACCGCCCGTGCCTTTGCGAGCGCATCCAACGGGTCGGAGCGAAGCGCTGCGATGTCGTTCATGAGTGTGTTCCGGTAAAGATGCGTGCGCCTTCCGGCATCAGTGCATCGTGAAAAGATCGCTCCGGCAGTGCATCGGGCAGCATGCCCGGCAGCAACCATTCGCAATGGCGTCCGATGTTGCTGTTGATGCGGGTCAGGCTGCCGCTGCCCAGGGTGCTGCCCTGGCCGATCTGCGTGCTGCGCCCAAGATGCACTCCGGCATGCAGGGTCACGCAGGCGCCCAGGCGTACCTCCCGTTCCACGATCACCTGCCGCTCCAGCCAGCAGCCAGGACCGACACGGGTGCCCGACGCCAAGTTGCAGCCAGGGCCGATATGCACGTTGCCCATCAGGCGCACGTCGGCATCCAGGTGCGCGGACGCCGAGACCAGATTGATCGTGCGGTAACCCGCCAGGCGCACATCGGCCAGCAGCTTGTGCCGCGCATGGTTGACCGCGCGTTCGTCGAGCGCGACGAACACCTCGGTATCGGCAGCGGCGTGGTGCGTCAGCAGCGCGCCTAGATCGAAGTTGTAGTGGTCGATTGAAGTCAGCGCGAGAGACGCATAGACGAGTCCACAGTCCTGCGCGGTCCGCTGCGCCTGCTCCAGCGCGGCGCCTTCGCCCAGCAACAGCAGCGAGGTCATGCCGGCTCTCCCAGCACGTTGGCGCGATACCACAGGTGCTGTCGCACCAGCTGCGTTTCGTAGTCGCCGTGCATGACGCGCGGCGAATGCGCGCCGAGGCCGGCCTGCATGCGTTCCAGCAACACGGTGTCCTCGGCGATGACGGTGCGCTCGCCGCGGATCAGGTTGCTCAACAGCGCGGTGAAATCGGTGCGCTCGCTCTTTCGGCGCGCGGTCATCACCCACAGGTGGTAATCGGTTTCGTGCGCCGACACCGGATCGTACTGTTGCAGCAGGAAGTAATCGCCGCGCACGCTGCAGAAGTTCACATTGGGATAGATGAACCAGTTGTAGTAGGCGGATTCTTCGCCATAGGCCTCGCACAGCTCGCGGAACCAGTTTTCCTGCGGCGTGATCGGCGCCTTGACCGGGAAGCTCAGTTCGCTCAGCGCCGGGCGGGCCTGCGCCTGCAGCAGCTGCTGCACCTCGGACGCGACGTCTGCGGGCCGCTCCACGCTGGCGGACGGCTTGCTCGCACCCACCATCAACGGGCTGAACGTCTTGGGATGGACGAACGGAACATGGTTGTAGTCCTTGACGTTCTCCATGTTCAACTTCCAGTTGTAGCGCACGCGATGGCAGCTGTAGATGATCTGCGCATCCAGGTGCGACGACGCGGTGCGGAGGTTCTCGAGATACTCTGGCGAAAATTGTTCTTCCAGCGGCAACGGGTCGTCGGAAAAGTTCACGAACAGCAGCTGGCCGACCTGCTCCAGGCGGAACCTGGTCAGGCAGATACCGGCCTTTTCTTGCGCGGTGAACTGGTACAGGCCGGAATTCGGCAGCCCTCGCAGTTCGCCTTCCGGGCCGAACGACCAGGCGTGGTACGGGCAGACCAGCGGACGCTTGCCCTGCGCCTCGATCTGGATCGCCGATTGGCGATGCGGGCATTGGTTGAGGAAGGCGCGGATGCCCGCATCGGTGCGCTGCACCAGCACCGGCACGCCGGCCACCTGGCGCGCGAAGAACTGGTTGCGTTCGCGCACCATCGAGGAAAAGCCGACGAAGTTCCACAGCTTGCCGAACAGCCGCTGCTGTTCCAGGCGCAGGCTGTGCTCGCTGATGTAGTGCTCGGCATCGAGTGCATGGCGGGGCATGGTGCGGGTCCTGCTATTTGCTGAAGATGGTGCGTGCGGGATTGCCGGCGACGGTGACATTGGGCGGAACGTCCCTGACCACCACGCTGCCGGCCCCGATCACCGCGCCGTCGCCGATCGTGATCCCCGGGATCAGGGTGGAATGCGGATGGATGACCACGTCGCTGCCGATGCGGACGCCACCGCCGATGAACACGAAATTGCCGATCTGCACGTAGTCGCCGATCGTCACGTCGTGGCCGATGATGGTGGTGGAGAGCACGGTGACGAATTCGCCGAGCTGGCTGTCCGCGCCGATCGACACGCCCGGCTCGAACAGGCCGCCGCGCCCGATCCGGGTCGCCGATGCCTCGCGCAGGCCCGGACGCAGCACCATGAAGTCCGCGCCTTTCTCCAGCAGCGCCCGGGTGTAGCGACGGCGCGTCGCCGGATCGCCCAGCGCGCACACGAACAGGTCGCCTTCCACCGGCTGGTAGGTGTGCGGGTCGCCGACGATCGGCCAGCGCGAGGTTTGCGCCAACCCGCTGCGATCGTCGAGGAAGCCCTTGATGTCCCACTTCGTGCCGAACCCCGGATCGTCGTTAACGGCCATGGCGGCCACGCCCTTGCCGAAGCCGCCCGCGCCCACGATCAGTACATGCCAGAACGAGAGAGCGCTCATGCGAATTCCACCCCCCCGTCCATGCTGAACACCTGTCCGGTGATCTTGGCGCTGGCGTCGGAAAGAAAGTACAGGCAGGCCAGGGCGACATCGTCCGGTTGCCCGACGCCGAGCGGATAGCGTTTGCGGCTCTCCTCGAACCAGCTCTTGTCCTCGGTGATCAGCGTGGTCTCGACCAGTCCCGGGCACAGCGCGTTGGCGCGGATGTTGCGCCGCGCCAGTTCCAGCGCCAGAGGCCGCAGCGTACCGATCAGCGCCGCCTTGGAGCCGGCATAGGGGCCGACGCCGACCGTGCCGGTCAACGCGGCGATGGACGAGATGAAGACGATCGCGCCGCCTGGACGAATCGACTGGCGTGCGAGCAGGTGCCGGGTCAGCATTACCGGCGCGACGTAGTTGATGTCCAGCACTTCCTTGAGGAAGCTCTCGCCGACCAGCTTCATCGGCGACAGGCCGCGGATGCCTGCGCTGTGCACCAGCCCGTCGATCGGCCCGCTTTCCAGCGCCAGGCGCTGCAGCGTGGTCGAATCGCTTAGATCGCCGACGAACGACCGGTGCCCGTCGCCGTCCAGCGCTGCGCGCACCGCCTCCAGGCGCGCCGCGTCGCGTCCGGCGACGAGCACACGGGCGCCCGCGGCGGCGCAGGTCTGCGCGACGGCCTGGCCGATGCCCTTGGACGCGCCGGTTACTAGGACCGTCTTGCCTTGCAGGCCGAACATGTCGCGCAACAGCGCCGACGCGGTATCGAAAGAGGAGGCGGCTGCGAGTTCGGTCATAAGCGTATCGGCAGGGAGATGCCGCCATCGATGGTCAAGGTGCTGCGGGTGATCCAGCGGCTCGCGGCGGAGAGCAGATACACGGCGCCCTTGGCGATGTCGTCCGGATCGATGCGACCCAGCGGGGTCAGGCCGATCTTGTCGTCCATGTCCGTGGCCGTGCCCAGCTTTTCCAGCATCGGCGTATCGACATAGCCAGGCGCGATGCAGTTGGCGCGGATGCCATGCTTGGCCTGCTCCAGCGCCAGCGTGCGTACCGCCGCTTCCAGCGCCGCCTTGGATGCGGCATAGCCCGCCGCCGCCTGCGGCGCCGCGCGCGCCGACAATGCGGACACGAACACCAGCGAAGCGTTGTCGTGCAGGCGCCGCTTGAACAGCAACTGCTGGGTCAGGGTGATCGGCGCCAGGTAGTTGACCGCCAGCATCTGCTGCAGGTGTTTTTCGGCGGCCATGCGGAACGGCACCAGGGCGGCGACGCCGGCGCAGGACACCATGCCGTGGTAGCCGTCGGCGGCGTCGAGCAACTGCTGCCGGGTCTGCGCGTCGGTCAGGTCGCCGATCACGCTGACATGGCCGGTGCCTTCGAGCGTGGTGGCCACGGCCTCAAGCCGCGCAGCGTCGCGCCCGGTGACGACGAGCCTGGCGCCCAGGCGCGCGCACAGTCTGGCAGTGGCCGCACCGATGCCCGAGGAGGCTCCGGTCACCAGCACGACCTTGTCCGTCAGGCCGAACGCCTCGGTGGAAGCCGCCATCGTCACGATTCGATCAGGTCGGGAAACACCGCGCCCTCGATGTCCACCAGGCAACTTCCCCAGGACAGGCCGATGCCGAAACCGCACAGCAGTACGCGCTTGCGTCCCGATTCCAGTTCCTTGTTGATCCGCGCGGTCATGGTCACCGGCAGCGAGGCGCCGCTGGTGTTGCCGAAGTCGCGCAGGGTCGAAGGCACCTTCTCCACCGGCAGGCCGAGCTTCTTGCGGATGGTCTCGTTGATCATCCGGTTGGCCTGGTGGAACACGAAGTAGTCGATCTCGTCCTTGGACACGCCGGTGTAGTCGAGCAGCTTCTGCACCGCCGGCGGCACCCGCTGGGTGGAGAAGCTCAGCACCGCCACGCCGTCCAGCTGCAGGTCAACGCCGCGATGCCAGTAATCGTTCTCGTCGGCGCGGAACGGCATCAGGTGCTGGATGCCGACCGGCTCGCGCTGGCCGCCCACCGGCAGGATGATCGCCTTGTAGCCGCTGCCGTCGCTGTTGAGGTCGAAATGCATCGGCGCGGCGTCGGCGCTGAATTCCAGCGCGGTGGCGGTGCCGGAATCGGAGAAGATCGGGTCCTCCAGGTTGGCGCTGCGGTCGCCGACCAGCAGCAGGCCCTTCTTGACCCCGCCGGCGGCGATCATCGAGCCCAGCAGGTTGATGCCGAACGGATAGGCCGAGCAACCCAGGTTGACGTCGAAGGCGACGGTGGCATGCGACAGGCCCAGCCGATCCTGCAGGATGATCGCGGTCGCCGGGATCGGATAGTCCGGCGATTGGGTGACCACGATCAGCGCATCGATCTCCTCGCGCTGCCATTGCAGCCGTTCGATCAAGCCCTGCGCGGCATCGAACGCCAGGTCGGAAAAGCACTGCCACTCCTGCGCCATGCGCCGGGTCTCGATGCCGATGTTGCGGACCAGCCGCTCGCGCTCGGAACGGATCTGCGGCCGGCAATCGGTCAGGTTGGAGACGATGCGCTTGGGCACGCAGGTCGCCATGCCGGCGAAGCGCACGTTGTGCAGGGTGGAGATCGGCATGCTATGCCTCGGTCAGCTGGTAGAGGTCGCCGACGGTGACGGCGGCGGCCAGGTGCTCGCCGGTGATGGTCTTGCCGTATTCCATGTCGAACATCACGATCACGCCGAGCGCGGCGAGCGAGTCCCATTCGGGAAGCTCGCGCAGCACGGTGTCCGTCGTCACCTCGACCGGAGTCTGGAAATCGGTCGCCGACAGGAAATTCTCGATAAACGTTGCTTGGCTCATTCTTGTTCCACGGAGTGGGCGGAGGAAGGGAGGGTCGCGGCAGGGCGACCGATTTTTGCAGCGGTTGATGCGGCTGTACCGGCACCCGCGATCAGGTCGGCGATGGTCTCCACGTCGCCGGCGCTCAGGCCGGGATAGATCGGCAGGCACAGCACCCGTTCGGACATCTGCCGGGCGACCGGCAAGCCGGCCGGCGCGGCCGAAGGCAGGCCGCGGTACATCGGGAAATCGCTGATCAGCGGATAGAAGTAGCGGCGCACCAGGATCTCGCGCTCGCGCATCAGTTGATGCAGGCCGTCGCGGGTCAGCGGGAAGTCGTCCTCGATCAGGATCGGGAACGAGGCGTAGTTGGCCAGGTCCGGGGAGCGCGGCGCCAGGCAACGTATGCCGGGGACCTGCGCCAGGCGTCGCCGGTAGTCGGCGTCGATCTCGCGGCGTTGCGCCAGCGCACGATCGATGTGCTGCAGTTGCAGCAGGCCGAAGGCGGCGTTCACCTCGCTCATCTTGCCGTTGATGCCGGTGGCCACCACCGTGGTCTCGTCGACGAAGCCGAAGTTCTTCAGCCGGCTGATGCGCTGGTAGGTCTTTTCGTCGGGGCAGACGATGGCGCCGCCCTCGAAGGTGTTGAACACCTTGGTGGCGTGGAAGCTGAGCACGCTGAGGTCGCCGTGGCGCAGGATCGAGCCGCCGTCGTCCTTGACCCCGAAGGCATGCGCGGCGTCGTAGATGACCTTGAGGTTGTAGGTGTCGGCGATGCGCTCGATCGCGGCGGTGTCGCACGGCGTGCCGTAGCAGTGCACCGGCATGATCGCGGTGGTCTGCGGGGTGATCGCGGCCTCGATCTTCTGCGGGTCCAGGTTAAGCGTGACCGGATCGATGTCGACGAACACCGGCTTGATCCCTTTCCACAGCAGCGAGTGCGCGGTGGCCACGAACGAGTAGGGCGTGGTGATCACCTCGCCGGTGACGCGCAGCGCCTGCAGCGCGGTGAGCAGGGCCAGCGTGCCGTTGGTCAGCAACGCCAGATGCCCGACGCCCAGGTACTCCGCCAGCGCCTTCTCCAGCGCCCGGTGCATGTCGCCGCCGTTGGTCAGGATGCGGCTGCTCCAGATCTTCTCCAGGTACGGCACGAACTCGTCCAGGGGAGGCAGCAGCGGACTGGTGACGGGAATGGGCATGGTGGCCTGCGTGGGTACGTGTGGAGAATCCGCGGCGCGGATCGTGGCGACGGGGTTCCTGTTCTGAAAGCAAGCCATATGCCAACAGACGTGTCCACTGCTTCCGCGTTCGCCTGCGAGAAGCGTGCGAGCGCGCGACGATCCCCATCGTTCGCGACACAGCCGCAGCGGGCCGGCCGGACGCACGTCCGGAAAGCATGCGATGCGTAGAGGGGAGGGTACTTCAGTTTCGAACCGCGGTCGTTCCGTAGCGCAGCACGCGCGTGGCGACGCGGATCTGCTCGCGACGCGCGCTCAGCCAGCCAGTTCGGTCTGGTCGCGATCGATGCCGTACTTGCGCAGTTTCTCCACCAGCGTGGTGCGACGCAGGCCCAGCAGCTGGGCCGCATGCGCGACCACGCCCTGGGTGCGCTCCAGCGCTTCGTTGATCAGCGCCAACTCGATGTTGGCCATGTGCCCGCGCAGGTCCAGGCCGCTCTCCGGCAGCGTCGATGCGGTCTGCGCGGCCGCTTCGGACGGATCGGAGAACGCCTTGGGACCGACGTGCAGGTCGACCACGTTGGGCACGCGGCGCGGATCCGGTGCGGCGATCGGCGCCGGCGGCGCCGACACGTCGATCGAGGAGGCGAAGTCGCCGCGGTAGCGCGCCGGCAGGTCCTGCACCCGCACCAGGCCGCTGGGATGCAGCACCGCCAGGCGCTCGACCAGGTTGGTCAGCTCGCGCACGTTGCCCGGCCAGTCGTAGCCGCGCAGCGCTTGCAAGGCTTCTTCGGAGAAGCGCACTTCGCCGCGCCCGGTGCGCGCCAGCTGCGCGGCGATGGTGTTGACCAGCGCCGGCAGGTCGTCGCTGCGTTCGCGCAGCGCCGGCATCTCGATCGGGAACACGTTGAGCCGGTAGAACAGGTCCTCGCGGAACTGGTTGCCGGCGATGCGCTCTTCCAGGTTGCGGTGGGTGGCGGCGATCACCCGCACGTTGCAGCGGATGGTGACGTTGCCGCCGACCCGCTCGAAACTGCGTTCCTGCAGCACGCGCAATAGCTTGACCTGCATCGGCAGGCTCATGTCGCCGATCTCGTCGAGCAGCAGGGTACCGCCCTCGGCCATCTCGAAGCGGCCCTTGCGCGCGGACAGCGCGCCGGTGAAGGAGCCTTTCTCGTGGCCGAACAGTTCGCTTTCCAGCAGGTCCGGCGGGATCGCGCCGCAGTTGATCGCCACGAACGGGCCGTCGCGGCGCGGCGACTGCTGGTGGATCGCGCGTGCGACCACTTCCTTGCCGGTCCCGGACTCGCCCAGCACCAGCACGGTGGTGTCGAACGCGGCGACCTGGTCGATCAGCCGCCGCAGCCGCACCACCGCGGCGCTGTTGCCGGTCGGGCCACTGTCCTGCACCGCGCCGGCCTGGTGCTCGGCGTCCAGGCGCTTGAGGCTGGCGCGGCGCAGCAGGGTTTCCAGCTGCGCATGGCGCAGCGGCGCTTCCAGCTGCCACACGTTGGCTTCGTGCAGGCCGTGGCGCTGCGCGAACGCCTGCGCCTCGCCATTGAGCAGCAGCACCGGCGGCGGCAGCGGACTGCGCGCGACCCAGCCGAAGAACGCGTCGGCCTGGGCCTGGTCGTCGAGTCCGCCGACCAGGATCGCCATCCACTCGCTCTGCCGGTGGCGGCCGGGATTGACGTCGGCCACGTCGGTCACCCAACGCGGGTTGAGGTCCATGAATTCGAGCAGGCTTACCGTGCGTTCGGCGCGGACCGCGTCGTCATCGATCACCAGGATGCGCGATTCGCTCATGCCGGTACTCCCTCTGTGCGTAAGCCCTCCAGGATCGGCATCACTTCCTGGATGTAGGACAGCTTGCTGACGAAGTTGTCGGCACCGGCGCGCATGGCGTGCTCGCGGTGCTCGGCATCGTCGAAATGGCTGGCGATCACGATGTAGGGCGCCTGGTCCTGGGTCTTGATCAGGCGCGTGGCCTGCAGGCCGCCCATTTCGGGCATGGCCAGATCCATCAGCACCACCTGCGGGCGCAGCGACTCGGAGCGTTCGATCGCCTCCAGGCCGTTGGCGGCGCTGCCGATCACTTCCATCCAGTCGAGCTTGCGGAAGTGGCGCATCGCGGCGTTGATGAAGCCTTCGTGGTCGTCGACCAGAAGCACGGACAATTTGTTCATGTGTAGTGTTTCCTTAGCCCGCGCGGGCCAGCAGCGGTTTGGCGCGACGGCGTTCGCGGGCGGGGGCGATATCCAGTTGTTCACGGTACTTGGCCACGGTGCGCCTGGCCACGTTCACGCCCTGGCGCGACAACAGGCCGGCGATCGCCTCGTCGGCCAGCGGCCGCCCCGACGGCTCGGATTCGATCAGGCGCCGCACCATCGCGCGCACCGCCTGTCCCGAGACCGCGGCGCCTTCCAGGCGCACGGCGAAGAAATGCTTCAGTTCGAAGGTACCACGCGGCGTCTGCAGGTACTTGCCGGTGGTGATGCGCGACACGGTGGACTCGTGCATGCCGATCGCGTCGGCCACTTCCTTCAGGGTCAGCGGCGCCATCGCTTCCTCGCCCTTGACCAGGAACGCGGCCTGGCGTTCGACGATGGCGCGGGTGGTGCGCAGCAGGGTCTCGTAGCGCATCGACAGGCCGCGGGTCAGCCAGCGCGCCTCCTGCAGCATTTCGCGCAACGGCGCCGCCGCCTCGCCGGCCTCGGCCAGGGCGCGCTCGTGCATCGGATTGACGCTGACGCGGTGGGTGGTGGCCGGGTTCAGCGCCACCCGCCAGGTGCCGTCGCTGTGCCAGGCGACCACGTCGGGAATCACGTGGCCCAGGTTCTCCGGCAGCAGGCTGTCGCCGGGACGCGGCTGCAGCGACAGGATCAGCCGCACCGCTTCGCGCACGTCGTCGGCTTCGGCGTCGAGCAGGCGCGCCAGCAGCGGGTAATCGTGGCTGGCGAGCAGATTCAGGTCGCCGGCGAGGATGCGCGCGGCCAGGTGGCGGCCGGCGACGCGGCCGGGCAGGGCGGCCAGCTGCACGCTCAGGCATTCGCGCAGGTCGCAGGCGGCCAGGCCGGCGGGGTCGCCGTGCAGCAGCCGCTGGCGGATCGCTTCCACCTGCGCGGCGGAACGGTCGAAGCGCGCACAGGCGAGCAGGGTCAGGGTGTCCAGCGCGCCGTCGAGGTAGCCGGCATCGTCGCTGTGCTCCAGCCAGAACGCGGCCACTTCCAGGTCGCGCTCGTCCAGTTCCAGCGCCAGGCGCTGCAGCACGCGCAGCTGCGGATCGGTGGACTCGCCGGCGGCAATGCGCTGCATGCGGTCGTCTTCGCCCTCGCTCCAGCCGGCGGCGGGAATGTCCCACATCGAGGATTCGGGCAGCTCGTCGAACGCGGCGGTTTCCAGCGTGGTGTCGTGATCGACCACCGGCTCGAGCACGCCTTCCGGCTCTTCCAGTTCCAGCAATGGATTGGTTTCCAGCGCGCGCCGGATTTCCATTTCCAATTGCATCCCGTCCAGTTGCAGCAGCCGGATCGACTGCAGCAATTGCGGGGTCAGGTGGAGTTGCTGGCCTAGCTGGGCGGAGACGGTCGGCTTCATGCGAACTTCCTCGGTTTGGCGCCAACCCTCTGGCGCCCGTGGAATGCATAGTGCTTGCCACCTGACGGTAACAGAATCAGGGCGTTCCTGAGTGAGGTAGTCAAATTCCCGACAGCATGTGGGGAAAATCCCTACATGACCGTAGGGGGCGCCGGTCGATCGGCGCTGCAGAGTCAACGCTGGCGGGCTTCGACGGTTTCACGGCGGCAGCTGAGCGGTTAAGGCAAGCCGCATGCCAGTGCGTCGCGTCGGGAACCCGTTCCCGGCCGCTCAGGTCAATTCGTTCTGGTGGCGCGCGGCCAGCAGGACCAGATCGTTGGCGCGCCGGCAGCCCAGCGATTCCATCATCCGCGCGCGGTGGGTCTCCACGGTCTTGACGCTGATCCCCAGGTCCGAGGCGATTTCCTTGTTGCTCTGGCCGCGGCCGATCTGGCGCAGGATCTCGCGCTGCCGCGGCGACAGCGCGGCGACGCCGACCGGGCGCTCGCGGCCCAGCATCGGCGCGATCATCTTCGAGGAGATCTGCGGGCTCAGGAACACCTGGTTGAGGCTGGCCGCGCGCAGCGCCAGTTCCAGTTCCAGCGGCGCCGCATCCTTGACCACGAAGCCGGTGGCGCCGCGGTCCAGCGCGTCGCGCACGTGTACCGGATCGTCGTGCATCGACATCATCACCACGCGGGTCTTGGGCGAGGTCTGCAGCACGTCGGTCAGCGCGTCCAGGCCGCTGCGCCCGGGCAGCGACAGGTCCATCAGCACCAGGTCGGGGCGGTGCAGGCTGGCCAGGTCCACCGCTTCCTGTGCGTTGCTGGCCTCGGCGATCACGTCGATGTCCGCGAACGTCTGCAACAGCCGGCTCAGGCCGGCGCGGACCAGGGTGTGATCGTCGACGATGATGACTCGCACAGTGGGAAGATCTCTCTACTCTAGTACCGCACCTTAGCCGAGCGCGCCGTCGCCGCCAACCTCGCGGCGCCGCGGCGGGGCGGCCAGCGGCGATTCAGCGCGCGCGCCGGCTGTCGGCGATCTGCCGCCGGTGCAGGCGGAACAGGTGCCGTTCCAGGGCTTCTTCCAGGCCGGGTGGCTGTGTCTCGAATCGTAGCCAGAGATAGAAACCGCCGCCAGCGGTGGCCTCGGCCAGCACCTGGACCGGCAGTTCGAGGTGGTCGGGCAGCCAGTCCGAGGGCTGCAGGCGCAACAGGCCGGCCGCGCCCGGCAGCGCGCCCGAGCGCGATCCCAATTCCAGTCTCAGGCCTCGGCGCGACCAGCGCACGGGGCGCAGCGGCAGGCCTTCCTCGTGCTGCCGGGCCAGGCGGCCGAGCAGCACCAGCATCAGGTCGAGCTTGGCGTCCATGCGCTGCAGTTGCAGCGGCTGGTCGCTGCGCTCCTCGCCGCCGTCCTCGCTGCGCAGGTCCTCGACCTGGGCCAGGCCGCGCAGCAGGGCTTCGCCGGCGCCGAAGCGGCCGATGCCGTTGCCGAGCTTGAAGTCGGCCGGCAATGCCAGTTCGCAGCTGAGGGTGTCGTGGAACAGCTCCGTTTCGGCAGGGTGGTGCACGACGCCGTCGGACGCGCTGTTCATCTCAGCGATCCGGCCTGCGAATAGGCGCGCGCGGCATTGTTGGACAGGCGGTTGGCGCGCAGCCAGTCGCCGGCCTCGTCGCGCGCCTGCAGCATCTGCGCGATCACCGCTTGCTGCAGTTTCAGCAGCGAGCCGATGCCCTCGCGCGAGACGTCGCTGCCGGCCTGCTGCAGGTATTCGCGCAGGTGCTGGTCGTGCTCGGCGACCATGCGCTCGGCCAGCGCGTGGTCGTCGCCGTGCAGCACCTGCTGCAGCTGCTGCAGTTCGGCGTGCAGCGATTCGATGCTGACGGCGATCATAGGGTGGCGACCGCGGCGAGTTCGCGTTGCTGGACGGGAATGGCGTTCCACGCCGCATCGATCTCGCTGAGCAGTTCCAGCGACTCGACCAGCGCGCTGTCGTCGTTGTGCAGGTTGGCTTCGGTGAGCCGGTGCATCACGTAGTCGTACAGCGCCGAGAGGTTGTTGGCGATCTCGCCGCCGGCCTCGTGGTCCAGCGAGCCGTTGAGGTGGCCGACGATGGCGCAGGCTTCGCCGATCGCCTTGCCCTTGCGCGCCTGGTCGCCCTGCGCCAGGCAGGCCTGGGCCTGGCGGATGCGCTGGCACGCGCCGGCGAACAGCAGCGCCACCAGCTTGTGCGGGTCGGCATCGGTGATGCTGGTGGACACGCTCATCTTGCGATATTGCTCGGCGTATTGGCGACTGGAACCGTGCATGGAAAACTCCCTCGGGTGGCCTGGTGCCGCGCTGCCGCGCCGGACGGCGAAGGCGCCGCGGCGGCGGTACGTGCTGCCAGTCCGGAATGACTGTCGATGCTAAAGATATCGGCAGCTGCCCGCTCGGACTTGAGCGCTGGCAGCGTCTTTCATTCCGATGCCGTTGCCGCTACGAGGAGAACTGGGAGAGGCTTTGGCTGATCGTCTGCATCTTCGCGACGATGGTGTCCATCGCGGTGAACCTGGCGGTGTAGTTGGTGGTCAGTGTGTCCATCCGCTTGTCCAGGTCGCTGAGCTGGTCGGTCAGGTCGGTGATGTGCTTGTTGAGCGAGGCGGTGCGCTGGGTGATGGTGCCGTTGGTAACGTCGAGGTTGCTGTTCAGCAGCGTGGTCACGCCCGCGGTGAAGCTGCCGTCGGTACCGAACATCGCCTTGGCCGAGGCCGGGTCGCTGGCGATGGCGCTGTCGAACTTGGCGCTGTCGAAGCTCATCACCCCGGCCTTGTCGATGGTCACGCCCATCGCCTTGAGATCGACGACGTTGTCGCTGACCTGCTTGCGCAGCGATTGCTGCAGCCCGCGCACCATCGAGTCGCCGGTCAGCGCCGAGGCCTTCTTGTTGGTGGCGTCGTAGGCGCTGGAGGACTTCAGCAGGGTGTTGGCGGTGTTGTAGGCAGTCACGAACGCGGTGAGGTTCGCCTTCAGGCTGCTGCTGTCGTTGGCGATGGTCAGGCTGTACTTGGTGCCTTCCGCGGCCTTGGTCAGGTTCAGGGTGACGCCGGGCACGAGGTCGGCGATCGCATTGCTGCTGGAGGTGCGTTCGAAGCCGTCCACGCGCACCACCGCATCGGCCGCGGCCACGGTCTGGGTCAGGCCGCCGCTGCTGCCGCTGCTGTACGTCAGCGCGGCGAGTCCGCCGTTGCCGCCGGCGCTGGTGATGGTCAGCGCGCCCTTGGTGCCGGAATCGACCGCGTTGAGCACCAGGTGGTCGCCGTCGTCGGCGCTGACCACGCTGGCGGTCACCCCGCTGCCGCCGGCGGCCTTGTTGATCGCGGCGGCGACGTCGCTGAGCTTGCTGTTTTCGGCCACGGTGACGTTCAGCGTCTTGTCGCCATAGCCGATGGTCAAGGTGCCGTCGCCGACCACCGCGTCGTCGGCGTAGGCGGCCGAGGTCAGCTTCTGCCGTTCGGCCAGCTTCACCACTTCCACGCTGTAGTTGCCGGCGGTGGCGCTCTCGGTGACGCTGGCGGTATAGCCGGCGCCGTCGGCGACGGTGGCCTTGACCGCGCTCTTGTCGGCGCTCTTGGCGATCGCGTTCATCGCCGTCTGCAGGTTGGACAGCGCACCCTTGATCGTGCTCAGCGCCGAAAGTTGGGCGCTGGACGCGGTGCCGTCGGCGTTGATCCGGTTTTCCTGCGGAGCGCGCTGGGCGGCGACCAAGGTTTTGACGACTGCGGCGACGTCCATACCGGAGCCGACGGCAGAGAGCGATGAAGTAGCCATGGATGGGCTTCCTTACGGTAGCGGGCGCGGAGGCCAGCGGTAGATAGGGGTATCGGCGGCGCACGGCGGTTCTTGAGGCCGCGCGCGCGTCGGCAATGCCCTGGAGGCAATGCAAATCCTGTGCCTGCGCCCGGCCAGACGCAAAAAAGCCCCTCCTTGCGGAGGGGCTTTCGGGTCTTGCCGGTGTCGAGCGGGCTGTTACTGCAGCAGGCTCAGCACGTTCTGCGGGACCGACTTGGCCTGCGCCAGCATCGCGGTACCGGCCTGCTGCAGGATCTGCGTGCGGGTCAGTTCGGCGGTTTCCTTGGCGTAGTCGGTGTCGCGGATGCGGCTACGCGAGGCCGACAGGTTCTCCGAGGTGGAGCTCAGGTTGGCGATGGTGGAGGTGAAGCGGTTCTGCACCGCACCCATGTCGGCGCGCGAGGAGTTGACCGCGGTCAGCGCCTTGTCGACGATTTCCAGGGCCTTCTGCGCACCGGAGAAGGTGGAGATGTCCAGGTCCTTCAGGGTGTTGGTGGTACCGGCGACGGCGGTGGCCGACGCGGCGATGCCTGCGTTGCTGAAGGTGACGCCGGTGGCGCCGGTGGCCGAGCCCGCGGTGAAGGAGAAGTCCTTGCCGGCCTTCAGCGATTCCAGCTTCAGCGCGCCGGTGGTGCTGTCGACCGAGGCATACACGCCGGTCTGGTCCAGCTTGTCGTTGATCGCGGCGGCGATCTTCTTGGAGATATCGCTGCCGGTGTCGCCGACGGCGACGGCGACCGAGGCGATGGTGGTGCCGTTGACCGACATGCCGGAGAAGCTGCCGCTGGCGGTCGCGGTGCCGGAGGCCAGGGCGGCCGAACCGGTCTGGGTGGCGGCGAAGCCGGCCTTGCCCAGCGAATCGACGTTGGCGTCGACGATGCTGTTGATGCCGATGGTCTGGCCGGCATCGGCGCCGACCTGGAACAGCGCGCCGGAGAACGAGCCGTCCAGCAGCTTGGTGCCGTTGAAGCTGGTCTGGTTGGCGACGCGGTCGATTTCCGAGGTCAGCTGCTTGACTTCCGAGTTCAGCGCCTCGCGGTCGGTGGCGGAGTTGGTGGCGTTGGCCGACTGCACCGACAGCTCGCGGATACGCTGCAGGTTGTTGCCGATTTCAACCATCGAACCTTCTGCGGTCTGCGCCAGCGAGATGCCGTCGTTGGCGTTGCGCGAGGCGACGTCCAGGCCGCGGATCTGGGTGGTGAAGCGCTCGGAGATCGCCAGACCGGCGGCATCGTCCTTGGCGCTGTTGATGCGCAGGCCCGAAGACAGACGCTGAATCGTCGTCGCCATGCTCGCGCTGGTGCTGTTGAGATTACGCTGAGCGTTCAGCGACATTACGTTGGTGTTGATTACCTGTGCCATTTTGATATCTCCTCTAAGCGATTTATCCGGCAACCCATCGGTGCCTGGAGCCTCCGCAGGGGGGCCATCAATTGGCCGTTGCCGCTGCTGAGATAAATAACGGCGCGATGTCAACAACCTTTAGCGATTCGCTGCGGAAATTATCGCGATGTGGCGAACCGGGAGCCTGTGGCACGCGCGGCGAAGAGCTTGTTTCGGCCGCGGTTTGGCAAACTTTAGCGGCCTTGGCACGAAATTTGGCGGGATCGGCAGCGATGACGAACTCGGTATAAAGGCAAAGGCCCGGAGGCATCGCTGCGCTCCGGGCCTTCGCGTATGGAGTGGAATCGGGATTCAACGGATCATGCTGAACAGCGACATCGATTGCATCTGGGTGAAGATGGTCTGCGCCGATTTGAGCGCGGCCTGTTCCAGCTGGTACTGGCCGATCGCATCGGCGTAGTCCAGGTCGCGCAGCGAGGACAGGGTGGTCTTCAGCGTCACTTCATTGGATTCGCGCAGCTCGGCGGCGCTGTCGAGCGCGGCCAGCTGCGCGCCGCCGGCGGCGCGCGCATCGATCATCTTCGCCGAGGCCTGGCTGATGTCGCGCATCGACGACTGCAGGGTGTTCTGCAACGCGGCCTTGTCGGTCGCGGTGATCGGGTCGGTGTTCAGCGCATTGACCAGATTGGTGATGGTGGAGAACACGTCCTTGGTGGTGGAGGCGCCGATCTGGAAGCTGTCGCCGACCGCTGGCGCGCCGTCCAGGCGCATCTTCAGGCCACCGAAGCTGAGCGTCTCGCCGGCGGCATAGGTGCCGGTGGTGACCACGGTGCCGGTACTGTCGCGTACTTCATAGGTGTCGGCGGCAGTGAAGGCGACGTTGTAGCTGCCGCCGTTCCAGCCGCCGGCGCCGGAGTCGCGGCTGTAGTCCAGCAGCAGGCCGGTGCCGGTGTTGGTGCTGGCCGCGTGCGCATCGACGGTGCCGTCGCCGGTGCGGATGCGCATGAAGATCTCGCTGCCGGGCAGGGCGTCGGCGACCTGGGTGTCGGCCGCCACCTCCACGCTGCGCTGGGTCTGGTCGCCGCTGTAGACCACGCTGCCGTTGACCACCGCGAACGGCGCCTTGTCGTCGGCGGCGCCGGCGAACAGGTAGCGGCCGCTGCCGTCGGTGCTGTTGGACAGACTGAGCAGGCTATCGTGCAGCGATTTGAGTTCGGAGGCGATCGCCTTGCGGTTGTCGGTGGTCAACGCCGAGCTGTTCGCTTCCACGGTCAATTCGTTGACCCGGGCCATCAGGTCGCCGGCCTGCGACAGCGCGTTCTCCTGCAGGCCCAGGCGGTTCTGCACGTTGTTGGCGTTCTGGCCGAAACGCTCCAGTTCGGCCACCGCGCGGTCCAGGTTGACCGCGGTGCCGGAGGCGACCGGATCGTCGGCGGCGGTGACCAGGCGCTGGCCGGTCGCCAGCTGCTGTTCCAGATGCGAGATCTTGGCCTGCTTGCCCAGCATGTTGTTGACCGACTGGCTGAACATCATGCCGGTGGAGATACGGTTGCTCATCGGATCGCACCCAGAATGGACTGGAACATCGTGTCGGCGGTGGAGATCAACTGCGAGGCGGCCTGGTAGGCCTGCTGCAGGCGCAACATGTCCGAGGCTTCCTCGTCCAGGTTGACGCCGGAAACCGAGTCGCGCGCGTCCTGCGCGCTGGTGTGGATCACTTCCTGCGCGTCGGCCGCGTAGGTCGCCTGCCGCGCCGCCGAGCCGATCGTGGTGGTGAGTCCGGACACCGCGCCATTGAGGGTGATGGTGCCGCCGTTGAACGCCTTGCTGTCGTCCAGGTTGGACAGGGTCAGCGCGTTGCCGTTGTTGCTGGAGCCGGCGCCGGTGGGTTTGACCGCGAAGGTGTCGCCGGCGACCGGCGCGCCGTCCAGGGTCATGCTCCAGCCGTTGGCGCTGATGGTCTGCCCCGCGGTGTAGGCGAACGGACCGGCGCCGTCGATGGTGTACTGGTTGGCGTCGATGAAGGCGATGCTGGAGGGCGTCAGCAGATTGGCGTTGCTGGCGTCGGTGGCGCGCACGTTGCTGACCTTGCCGGTGCCCAGGTTGTCCAGGTCGGCGCTGCCGGTGACCGGCGTGGCCGCAGCGATGCGCGACGGATCGGTGATCGCCACCGCCAGGCCGGTGACCGCGTTGGCGGTGGGTTGCAGCAGGAACTTGTCGCCGGCGGCGGCGCTGCCGGACACCTGCAGGGTTACCCCGTTGACCACGAACGGATCGGTGCTGCTGCCGGTGCCGGTCATGGCCACGCTGGCGCCGGTGTCGGCGCGGCTGGCGGTCCAGGTGCTGCCGTCGAACTTCAGCAGCAGGTTCTGCCCGTCGAGCTTGCTCAGGTCGCTGACGCTGGCGCTGAAGCTGGCAGTGCCGGTGTTGGCGGCGTTGGCGTTGACGCTGGGCGCAGACAGCGAGAAGAAGTCGCTGCCCAGGTTGCCGTACAGGTCCACGCCGGCCTTGTGCTGCTGGTTGTAGGTGACCGCCAGGCCGGTGGCGATGCGCCCCAGCTCGGCCTTGGTCGGATCCAGCACGCTGCTGCGGAACTCGAGCAGGCCGCCGATCTGCCCGCCCAGCGAGCTGTCGCTCAGGGTGATGGTGGTGCCTTGCGCCTTCAGCGCGACCTGCAGGCGCCCGGGCTGGTAGGGATCGGTGACCGTGGTCAGGGTGGAGGCGGTGGTGCCGACCACCAGCGCCTGGCCGCCGGAGGTATAGACGTTGATCGCACCGCCGTCCTGCTGCACCGCGCTGCCGCCGGTGTAGCCGACCAGCTGGGTGATCAGCGCATCGCGCCGGTCGAGCAGGTCCGGCGCGGCCGAGCTGGCGTCGCCGCCGATCTGGCCGTTGATCTTGGCGATCTCGGTGGCCAGGCGGTTGGCTTCCGTGGTGGCCGAGAGCAGGCCGTTGTTGACCTCGTTGCCGAGCGAATCCATCTGCCCGTTGAGCTGCTTGAAGCGGGTCACCAGCGAGTTGGCGTTGTCCAGCACGTTCTGCCGGCTGGCGGTGGCCGAGGCGTTGGAGGACAGCCCGGTGGTGGCGTCGAAGAAGTTCGACCACTGCCCGGAAATGTTGGTGGCCTTGTCGGAGAACAGCCCGTCGACGCGGTCGGACAGGCTCGACAGTTGCTTCAGCCGCGCCAGTTCGCCGCTGCTGTCCAGCAGCCGCGAGGTCGCCAGCTGGTCGGCGACGCGGGAGATGTCGGTGATCTTGGTGCCGTTGCCGATGTAGTCCGAGCCGTACTGGGTCGGCGTGGTGGTCGCGAACGACACGCGCTGCCGGCTGTAGCCGTCGGTGTTGATGTTGGCGACGTTGTGGCTCACGGTCGCCAGGGCGCGCTGGAAGGCGATGAGGGCGCTGGTGCCGGTGGACAGGACGGACATGGACGGCTACCTCAGCGCAGGACGCTGTTGGATGGATCGGAGGTGCTGGCGAACGCGCGTTCGATGCCGCTGGCGGCGGCGTTGCCGATCGCGGCGACGGCGCGGCCGATGGTCGGGCCGCCGGCGATCGCGGCGATCTTGGCGGCGTAGGACGGATCGGTGGCATAGCCGGCACGCTGCAGGCCCTGGGCGAAGCCGCGGATGTCGGTGCCGGCATTGAGCGCCTGCTGGTAGCGCGGATTGGTCTTCAGCAGGCGCACGTAGTCGGCGAAGCTCTCGGCCGGCGAGGCGTAGGCGCGGAAATCGGCGGTCTGCGATTGCTTGACCCCACCGACGTATTCGTGGGTGCCGGTGGTGACGCGCTCGCCGCTCCAGCCGGTGGCCTTGATCCCGAACAGGTTGTTGGAACTGGCGCCGTCGCCGCGGGAAATGCCGCGGCGTCCCCAGCCGGTCTCCAGCGCGGCCTGCGCGACCAGCGCCCGCGCATCCACGCCCAGTTCCTTGGCCGCCTTCTGCGCATGGGTCCAGATCTGCGCGACGAAGCCTTCCGGGGTGCGCTCGCCGAGGCTGGCCGCGGCGGCCTTGGCGGCGGCGGTAGCGCTGGCATCGATGCCGATGCTGTCGTCCGCCGCCGTCGTCGCCAGATCCGACCAGCGGTCGTCCGCCCCGGTCCAGGCCAGGCTGGCGCTGCCGTCGGCAGGATTGCTGCCGATCGCTTCGTGCATGGCGCTGGTCTCGCGGCCGGCGATCAGGTCGAGCACGCGCGCGACCTGCTGCTGCGGCGCGTCGGCGGCGTCCAGGCCGCCCCAGGCAGCGGCACCGGCACCTGCGGCTGCGCCGGTATCGGCAAGCGCGGAGGCACCGGCGTTGGCGCTGTTGCCGGCGCTGCCGCCGCCCTGGCCGGACACCAGCGAATACGCCTTGGCCGCCTGCGCGGCACCGATCGAGGTGTTGATGGCCGGCGCGTCGGCGCTTTTGCCGCCGCCCAGTTGCTTGGCGATCATCGCCGCCAGGCCCAGCCCCTTGCCCTCGGTCAGCGCCTTGGCCATCTGCTGGTCGTACATGTCGCGGAAGGTCTGGTTCTCGCCCGGGAACAGGGAATCGCCGAAGCTGGCGT
Source organism: Xanthomonas sp. JAI131 (assembly GCF_013410075.1). Taxonomy (NCBI): domain Bacteria; kingdom Pseudomonadati; phylum Pseudomonadota; class Gammaproteobacteria; order Lysobacterales; family Lysobacteraceae; genus Xanthomonas; species Xanthomonas sp. JAI131. Next base: position 941,773 of record NZ_JACCCN010000001.1, read on the forward strand.
CGCGCATGCTCTTGACGAGCAGGTTCGCGAACTGTCCTTCCAACTGGCGCGACACCTTGTCGATCCGGGCAGGATCGTTCTGGGTGGTCGCGCTCAGTTCGATGGGAGAGGCCGAGATGCGCATGTCAGATCACCTCCAGCTCCGCGCTCAGCGCGCCGGCCTGCTTCAGTGCTTCCAGGATCGCGATCAGGTCGCCCGGCGCGGCGCCGACTTCGTTGACCGCGCGCACGATCTGGTCCAGCGAGGTGCCGCCCTCGAACTTGAACATGCGGCTGCCTTCGTTGGTGGCGGTGATGGTCGATTTCGGCGTGGCCACGGTCTGGCCGTTGCTCAGCGCGTTGGGCTGGCTGACCTGGGTGCCTTCGCTGATGGTGACGGTCAGCGAGCCGTGCGAGATCGCCGCCGGGCTGACCCGCACCTGCGCGCCGATGACCACGGTGCCGGTGCGGGCGTTGACCACCACCTTGGCCGGCGCCGCGCCCGGCGACAGTTCCACGTTCTCGATCCGCGCCAGCAGGCCGATGCGCGCGCTCGGGTCGGTGGGCGAGCGCACCGCGACGGTGCCGCCGTCGACCGCGTGGGCACTGCCGGGGCCGAAGGTGTTCTCCAGCGCCGCGACCATCCGCGACACCGTGGTGAAATCGTTCTGGTGCAGGTTCAGGGTGATCTCGCCGCTGCTGCCGAACACGTCCGGCAACGCGCGCTCCACCGTGGCGCCGTTGGGAATGCGGCCGACGCTGGGCACGTTCACCGAGATCCGCGAGCCGTCCTTGCCCTGCGCGCCGAAGCCGCCGACGATCAGGCTGCCCTGGGCGATCGCGTAGACCTGGCCGTCGGCGCCCTTCAGCGGCGCCATCAGCAGCGAACCGCCGCGCAGCGACACCGCGTTGCCGATCGAGGACACGGTGATGTCGATCGGCTGGCCGGGCTTGGCGAACGGCGGCAGTTCGGCGTGGATCGCCACCGCGGCCACGTTCTTCAGCTGCGGATTGACGTTCGACGGAACGTTGACGCCCAACTCGCCGAGCATGTTCTTCAGGCTCTGCACGGTGAAGGGCGCCTGGCTGGTGCGGTCGCCGCTGCCGTCCAGGCCGACCACCAGGCCGTAGCCGACCAGCGCGTTGCCGCGCACGCCGCCGACCTGGGCCAGGTCCTTGATGCGTTCGGCGGCGGCCGGGGCGGCCAGGCCGGCGCACAGCGCGAACGCGGCGAGCAGGCGGCAGGACAGGGACAGAAGGTTCATGGCAGGCCTCAGTACGGCGAGATGCGCGAGTTGAAGAAGCGGCTCAGCCAGCCCATCGCGTTGGATTGGGCGACGGCGCCGCGGCCGCCGTAGGCGATGCGCGCGTCGGCGACCTTGCTGGACGGAATGGTGTTGTCCGCACCGATGTCGGCGGCGCGGACGATGCCTTGCACCTGCACCAGTTCGTCGCCCTGGTTCAGGCGCAGGTTCTTCTGTCCCTGGATCACCAGGTTGCCGTTGGGCAGGCGCTGCACCACGGTCACGGTGATGCTTCCCTGCATGGTGTTGCTCTGTGCGGTGTTGCCCTTGCCGGCGAAGCTGCGGTCGCCGCTGGTGCTGTTTTCGAGCACGTTGATGCCGTTGACCGTCAGCGGCGCGCCGAGCAGGGTCGGCGTGGCCATCGTCACCGCGTCCTTCTTGGTGATGCTGGTGTTGGCGGTGGAGCTGGCGTTGGTGCTTTCGACCAGGGTGATGGTCAGCAGATCGCCGACGTCGCGCGCGCGCCGGTCCGAATACAGCGACAGACTCGGGCCGGCGGCGTAGATCGCGCCGGCGCTGGGCTGCGCGGGCTGCGCCACCACCGGCACGATCGGCGCCATCGGCGCATACGGGCGCACGTCGCCGGCGGCGATGCCCAGCCCGGCGCAGCCGCCGAGCAGCGCGGGCAGGACCAGCGCAGCGATGAGAGAGAAGGAGGACGGACGCGACATGGCGGTTTCCAGAAGAAGTGTCGGGATCAGACGTTGTTGTTCAGATAGCCGAGCATCGAATCGGTGGTGGAGATCGCCTTGGCGTTCATCTCGTAGGCGCGCTGGGTCTCGATCATGCTGACCAGCTCCTCGACCACGTTGACGTTGCTGCCTTCCAGCGAGGCCTGCACGGTGGTGCCGAGGCCGTTGAGGCCGGGCGTGCCGTTCTGCGCCGGACCGGAGGCGGCGGTTTCCGCGTACAGGTTCTCGCCCTTGGCCTGCAGGCCCGAGGGGTTGATGAAGTCGCTCAGCGTCAACGAACCGATCTCCAGCGCCGCGGCGGTGCCGGCGACCTGCACGCTGACCGTGCCGTCGGTGCCGATGGTCAGCGACTGCGCGCCTTCCGGGACCTGGATGCCGGGCTGGATCGCGTAGCCGCTGTTGGTGACCAGCTCGCCCTGCGAGTTGATCTGGAAGCTGCCGTCGCGGGTGTAGGCCGAGGTGCCGTCGGGCATCTGCACTTCGAAGAAGCCGCGGCCGTTGACCATCACGTCCAGTGCGCGCCCGGTCTGCTGCGGATTGCCCTGTTCGAAATCCTTCGAGGTGGACACCACGCGCACGCCGGTGCCCAGCTGCAGGCCCGAGGGCAACTGCGTCTGCGCCGAGGTCGCGCCACCAGGCTGACGCACCTGTTGGTACAGCAGGTCCTCGAAGCTGGCGCGATCGCGCTTGAAGCCGGTGGTGTTGGTGTTGGCCAGGTTGTTGGACACGACCGACATGCGCGTCTGCTGCGCATCCAGTCCGGTCTTGGCGACCCACAAAGCCTGATTCATGACCCGATTCCTCTGATGGTGGCCCCGAGATCCGCGAGGGGCAGGGGGATTGATGCATGTGCCGTGCCACAAATGCGCCGGCTTTTCGTCGGCAGCGGCGCGGCGCCCATGGCGGGCTTAGCCGTTCAGGCGCAGCATGGTGTTGGCCGACTGCGCGTTCTCGTCGCCGTGCTTGATCACCTTCACCTGCATCTCGAACTGGCGCTGCAGCTGGATCATCTGCACCAGCGCGCCGGCGGCATCGACGTTGCTGCCTTCCAGCGCACCGGTGTGCACGGCGGTGCCGGTGGCCAGGGCGAAAGCCTGGGTCGGATCGTCGCTGATGTTGCGCATCAGCCCGTCGGGGCGGCGTTCCAGGCGTTCGGCCGGCGCCTGCACCACCTTCATCTTGCCGACCACGGTCATCGCCTGCGGGCCTTCGCCCAGCGGCACGATCGACACCGAGCCGTCGCCGCCGATCTCCAGCGACTGGTGCGGCGGGATCGCCATCGGATTGCCCTGGTCGTCGAGCACCGCGCGGCCGCTGGAGGTGACCAGCTGGCCGTTCGGGGTCAACGCCAGTTCGCCGCCGCGCGTGTACGCCTCCTTGCCGTCGCTGGCCTGGACCGCCAGCCAGTTGTCGGCGCTGAGCGAGACGTCCAGCGCATTGCCGGTCACCTGCTGCGCGCCGACATCGCGATTGAAGCCCTGGTCGATGTGCAGCGCATCGATCCGCGACGGATAGCCGGCGCCCTTGATGCGGTACGCCTCGGTATTGGCCAACGCCGCCTTGAAGCCGGCGGTATCGACGTTGGCCAGATTGTGCGACACCGTGCCCTGCGCCTGCAGCGAAGCGCGGGCGCCGGTCATGGCGACGTAGAGTGCTTTGTCCATGGGTGTGAGCCGTGATTCGGGATGGGGGGATTCGGGATTCGAAGAAGCGGGGGTGCCGCAAACGATCAGGGGTGGCGTGCAAGGCTGGCTTCCGATCGACGGAATGCCAGCCGTGACGAATCACCAATCCCGAATCACCAATCCCGGCCTTAACGGATATTGATGATGGTCTGCGTGACCTGGTCCTGGGTCGAGATCATCTGCGAGTTGGCCTGGAAGTTGCGCTGCGCGACGATCATGTTGACCAGCTGTTCGGTGAGGTCGACGGTGGAGGCTTCGAGCGCGCCGGACTGGACGCTGCCGAAATCCGAGGTCCCCGGCGCGCCGGTGCGCGCGTTGCCCGAGGCCGAGCTTTCCGCCCACACATTGTCGCCGAGCGAGCTCAGCCCCTGCGGATTGACGAAGTTGGTCATCGCCACCTGGCCCAGCGCCTTGTCGGCGTTGTTGGAGTAGCGCGCGTAGACCACGCCGCTGGCGTCGATGCTGATCGAGTTGAGCTTGCCGCTGGCGTAACCGTCCTGGCGCGCGTCGCGCAAGGCGAACGCCTCGCCGTACTGGGTCGAGCCGCTGATGTCCAGGGTCAGGTTGAGGGTGCCGGCGCCGGTGCTGGGGGTGAAGGTGCTCAGCGCGATCCTGCCGTCGGCGGGAGTGGTGAGCTTGCCGTTGCCGTCGAACTGGATCGTGCTCGGGGTGCCGACCGCGGTGCCGTCGACATAGTTGTGCACCTGCCATTCGTTGGCGTTGGCGGTCTTGACGAAATACGAGGTCTGGGTGTGGCTGACGCCCAGCGAGTCGTAGACGGTGATGCCGCCGGTGGAATGGTTGTAGCTGTTGGCGTCGGCCGGATCGAAGGTGGTCACCGTCGGCACGCTGGCGTTGCCGGGCAGGGTGAACATCAGGTTCACCGTTTCGCTCTGCTTGGGCGAGCTGTCGGTGGTCAGCAGCTGCAGGTCGCTCAGCGTGCCGACCGCGAAGCCGTTGCCGTTGGCCGCCGGCGGGAACACCTGCAGCCTGGCGCCCTGCGGGTTGACCACGTAGCCGTTCTCGTCGGTCTGGAAGTTGCCGGCGCGCGAATACACCTTGGCGCCGTTGTTGGTCAGGGTGAAGAAGCCGTCGCCGGAGATCGCCAGGTCCAGGTTGCGCCCGGTCGGGTCGACGTTGCCCTGCGAGAACTGCTGGGCGACGTTGCTGACCCGCACGCCGGCGCCGATCGCGTTGCGCGCCAGGCCGTAGCCGGTGGCGGAGAACAGGTCGGCGAACTCGGCGCGCGACTCCTTGAAGCCGGTGGTGTTGACGTTGGCGATGTTGTTGGCGGTGACGTTGAGGTCGGAGTTGGCCGCTTTGATACCGGACAGCGAAGTATTGAAACCCATGATGGACTCCTGTGGATTGGCCGGCTCAGCTGACGCGGAGCACGTTGGCGAGCGGGGCGGTGCCCAGCCCGGTCAGGTCGAGGTAGATGCCGTCCGAGCCGATGGTGGCGCTCTCGACCGGGGCCTGGACGTAGGTGGACAGCGCGGTGTTGGTGCCCTTGCTGTCGGTATGCGTGGCGGTGACGCCATAGGCGCCGGCCGGCATGCGCTCGCCGGCGGTGTTGGTGCCGTCCCAACTGAAATTGACTTCGCCGGCCTTGCTGGCGGTGACGCTGATCTGCTTGACCGCGTTGCCGTTGGCATCGGTGACGGTGAGGTTGACGATGCCCGCGCTGGGCGCGGCGATCACGCCGGTGGTGCCGCCGTCGCTGCCCAGCGGCATCGTCGCCGACGGCACCAGCACCTTGTGCCCGACCAGCTGCGCGCCGCGCAGGATCTGGTCGGTGCTCATCGAATCGGATAGCGCGGTCACGGTCTTGTTGAGGTCGCCGATGCCCTGCACGGTGGACAGCTGCGCCATCTGCGAGACCATCTGGCTGTTGTCCATCGGCTTGAGCGGATCCTGGTGCTGCAATTGCTCGGTCATCAGCTTCAGGAAGTCGGCCTGGTCCAGCGACGAGGACTTGTTGGACGTGCTGGTGGTGCTGGAGGCGGTCAATCCGAGGCTGGAATAGATGTCGCTGGAAACGGTGCTCATCAGTACGTCCTAGGCCGTTAGGCGGGAGGGGAGGGCTCAGCGGCCCATGGACAAGGTGGCCAACGCCAGTTCCTTGGCGGTGTTGAGGACTTCCACGCCTGCCTGGTAATTGCGCGAGGCGGAGATCAGGTTGACCATCTGCGATACCGGGTCCACGTCCGGCGAGTAGATGTAGCCGTCGGCGTCGGCGAGCGGATGGCCGGGCTCGTAGCGCTTGATCGGCGGATCCTTGCTCTGGGTGATTTCCTTGACGTTGACCGCGGTCAGGCTGCTGTCGTGCGGGTTGCGCACCGCCTGGAAGATCGGCTCGATCGGCTTGTAGGCCGCTTCGGCCGACCCGGCCACCGAATCGGCGTTGGCCAGGTTGCTGGCGATGGTGCTCAGGCGCACCGACTGCGCTTGCAGCGCGGAGCCGGCGACGTCGAAAATCGGCAGATTGCTCATGCTTATTGGCCTGTGATCGCGGTGAGCATGCTGCGCACCTTGGATTCGACGAAGCTCAGCGAGGCGCGGTATTCCAGCGCGGCGCGGCCGTAGGCGGCGCGTTCGGTGTCCGCATCGACGGTATTGCCGTCGAGGCTGGGCTGGTTGGCCTCGCGGGTGACCTGGAACGGATTCAGCCCGGTGCTGCCGCCGACCGCGATGTGGCGGCTGTCGGTGACCTGCATCTGGCTGCCGTCGCGCTGGCCCTGCGCGGCGCGCATCGCCGCGTCGAAATCCAGGTCCTGCGCCTTGTAGCCGGGCGTGTCGACATTGCTGAGGTTGCTGGCGATCAGCTTCATCCGTTGCTCGCGCAGCGGCAGGGCGTCGCCGTGGACACCTAGGTAGGATGAAATCAGATTGGGCATGGCGCGCTCCCGCGGTTCGTTGCAGGAGTACAGGCAAAGTCTGTGCCAGAACCGGGGTGCGCGCGCCGTGCGGCGCGGTGGGGCGGCCTTCGCCATTGCGGCGGAAGGCGTGCTGCTGGGCGCCCGGCGTCGCGCCGGGGCCGCGAAACGCTAGGCGGCCTGGGCCTCGGCGACCACTCGCAGCCGCGCTAGCACGTAATCGGCCAGTTCGTGCGGGCTGTACTTGGCGACGAAGGCGTTGGCGCCGACGCGCTCGACCATGGCGTTGTTGAACACCCCCGACAGCGAGGTGTGCAGCAGCACGTACAGGCCGGCCAGGCCGGGGTGGCGCCGGATTTCCGTCGTCAGCGTATAGCCGTCCATCGCCGGCATCTCGATGTCGGAGATCACCATGGCGTAGCGGTCGGCCGGATTCTCGCCGCCGGCGTGGATCTGCAGGAGGTGGTCCAGGGCCTGGCGGCCGTCGGACAGCAGGGTGGCGCCGACCCCGAGCTGGTCGAGCACGCTGCGGATCTGTTGCCGCGCCACGCGCGAGTCGTCCACCACCAGCACCTGCAGCTGCGAGCCGGTGAGCGCCAGCGACGGGTCGATCAGCGCCTCGGTGCGGTTCTGGGCGATGTCGGCCAGCACGCTTTCCACGTCGATGACCTGGATCAGCTCGCCCTGGAAGCGGGTCACCGCGGTCAGGTAGCTGGATTCGGCGCCCAGTTCCGGCGGCGGATGGATGTCCTCCACCGCGATGTTGACGATGCGCTCCACGCCGCTGACCAGGAAGCCCTGCACCGAGCGGTTGAACTCGGTGACCACCAGGTAGCCGGGCGCCTTGTCGGCCTGCGTCTCGCGTTCCGGATGGCCGATCGCCAGGCCCAGGTCGAGCACCGGCACCGAACGGCCGCGCACATCGGCGACCCCGGAGAATTGCAGTGGCAGCCCCGGCACCTGGAACAGCTCCGGCCGGCGCAGCACTTCCTGCACCTTGAAGACGTTCACGCCAAAAAGCTGACGGCCGCCCAGCCGGAACAGCAGCAGGGCAAGCCGATTGTGGCCCGCCAAGCGGGTGCGCTGGTCGATTCGGTTGAGCAGGTCATGAGACATGGGGTTCATATCGGCGCCTTCGCGGCGGAACTTGAGGCCGGGCTGTCGGCGAGGGGCGCGAATTGCGGCACGCGCTTTGCATGGGACTGGCGACACCTTCATTAGAGAGACGGCCATGCGCCTGATCCTGTTAGTGGTCCTGCTGGCGGCGATGCCGGCCTGGGCCGCGGAATTCCAATCGGTCGACTCGATCCGCGCCGCGGCGCTGTCCACCCTTGGCGCCGATGCCGAAGCCGAGGCGACGCTGGACCCGTCGGTGCGCGTGCCGCTGTGTCCGGTGTCGCTGCAGGCGCAGCCGACCGGGACCACGACAGTGGAAGTGAGTTGTCCGCGCGAGGCCGGCTGGCGCCTGTTCGTGCCGGTCAAGGTGCGGCGCCTGCAGAACGTGCTGGTGCTGGGCCGCGGCCTGGCCGCTGGAGAAACCGTCGGTGCCGCCGATATGGTCGTCGAGAAGCGCGACGCGGCGCGGATCGTCGGTGCGGCAATGACCGATCCGGCCGCGGCGATCGGCAGGGTGGTGCGGCGTACCCTGCCGGCCGGCACCTTGCTGTCGGCCAGCGATCTGGTCGCGCAGCGGCTGGTGCGGCGCGGCGACAATGTGGCGCTGGTGGCGCGCAACGGGGCGCTGGAAGTGCGCATGGCGGGGCGCGCGCTCAGCGACGGCGGCGAGAACGAGCGGGTGACCGTCGAAAACCTGTCGTCTCGCCGCGTCGTTCAGGGAACCGTGTCACAAAATGGCGACGTTTTTGTGACGCGTTGAGATCTGGCCTAAAGTTCGTCGGTGTAGGGCCGTTACCTACACCGAACCCGTAGCAGGATTTCGTCATGAGCCAGAAAATTGAAGGGAATTCGCCGACCCAGGCCACCCTTCGCACGTCGACCGTCAACACCAAGGCCGCCTCCGGCGCGTCCGAGGACGGCAAGACGAGTGCGGTGGGCGCCACGGCCGCGACCGACAGTCTGCGCCTGACCGGCGAAGCGTCCGGGCTGCAAAGCCTGCAGCGCGAACTGGCGGCGGCGCCGGCGGTGGACAGCAACCGCGTCGAGTCGGTGCGCAGCGCGCTGCAGAGCGGCAGCTACAAGATCAATCCGGACGCGATCGCCAGCCGCATGCTGCAGATGGACCAGCAGCTCAGCGCATGAACACGACCGTGACCAACCCCTTGCAGCAGCTCAGCGACGCACTCGCCGGCGAACGGCAGGCGTTGTTGGATCACAACGTGGAAGGCCTGATGCAGGCGACCGGCGACAAGCTGGCCGCGCTGCGGGCGCTGGAGGCCAACGTGCCGGCCGGTGCCGAGGCCGAGTCGCTGCTGCGCCAGCTGGCCGACGCCAACCGCGCCAACGGCGCGTTGCTGTCGCGGCGGCGGCGCGAGGTCAACTGGGCGCTGCGGCATCTGGGGCGCAGCGAGAGCGCCTCGTCCTACGATGCCAATGGCCAGTCCAGCACCTTGCGGATGAGTCGCCCGCTGGCGATCGCCTGAGAAACGCCAGGCGCGTCACCGCGTGCCGGCCATGTGCCGGCATCCACGCACCTGGCGATGGCATCGGCGTATATTGAGCGTCCGCTCGTTACCCGTTGCCTTTCGTGAATTTCGCCGATCCCGATTACACCGACACGGTGCCGTTGCCTTCGCGCAAGAGCTTGCTCGCGCTGAGCGAGCTGATCGACGAAGGCCTGGTGCTGTTCCGCGCCGATGGCCGCCTGCTGCTGGCCAACAGTGCCGCGCGCGGCCATCTGTGCAATGCCGAAGTCTTCGACGACTGCGCCCTGGGCGAGCGCCTGGCGCAGTGGCTGCCCAGCGATGCGCTGTCGCAGGCGCGCAGCCATGGCCGCTGGAGCGGCAGCCTGCCGACCGAAGAACACGTGGTGCTGGCGCATCTGTATTTCCATGCCGACGGCGACGATGGCCACTTTCTGGTGCTGATCCAGGGCATCGAAGGCCAGCAGGACTACGAACAGGAACTGCAGCAGCGCCACGCCGAGTTGCGCCAGGCCTATCTGCGCCTCAACGGCGCGCAGGAAAAACTGCTGCAGTCGGAGAAGATGGCCTCGATCGGCCAGCTCGCCGCCGGCGTCGCGCACGAGATCAACAACCCGATCGGCTACGTGCATTCCAATCTGGGCAGCCTGCAGGAATACCTGCGCAGCCTGTTCACCTTGATCGAAGCCTACGAGCGCGCCTTGCGCGCGCCCGATCCCAAGGCGCTGATCCCGGAAATCGACGACATCCGCAACCGCTTCGACATCGACTTCATCAGCCGCGACCTGCCGCAGCTGATGGCCGAGTCGCGCGAAGGCATCGAGCGGGTGACGCGCATCGTGCGCGACCTCAAGGATTTCTCGTACTCCGGCCGCGAGGAATCGTGGAAGCTGGTGGACCTGCATTCCGGGCTCGAGTCCACGATCAACATCATCTGGAACGAGCTCAAGTACAAGGTCACCCTGGACCGCCACTACGGCAACCTGCCGCTGGTCGAGTGCCTGCCGTCCGAGCTCAACCAGGTGTACATGAACCTGCTGCTCAACGCCGGCCAGGCGATCGGCGAGCGCGGCACCATCGTGGTCAGCACCGGCCAGGACGGCGAGGAGGTCTGGATCGAGTTCAAGGACTCCGGCGCCGGCATCCCGGCGGACCTGCTGCAGCGCATCTTCGACCCGTTCTTCACCACCAAGCCGGTCGGCAGCGGCACCGGCCTGGGCCTGTCGATCTCCTACGGCATCATCAACAAGCACCACGGCCGCATCGACGTGACCAGCACCGTCGGCGAGGGCTCCAGCTTCCGGATCGTGATTCCGGTGAGGCAGCCGAAGTAGGAGCCGGGATTCGGCATTCGGGATTGGGGATTCGCAAGAGCGGTTTGCGTTTGCTGCTCCATCCCCTCGCGAGCCAATGAAAAGCCGACGCCGCGGCTTTTGCGAATCCCGAATCCCGAATGCCCAATCCCGGCCCGTCAGGGCCCAGCATCCCGCCGCTGTTCGTCGTGCGTGCGGAACGCCTGGCGGATGTGTTCGCGCAGTTCGTCGTCGTTCCAGGGCTTGGTCAGGAAGCGGTAGATCGCGCCGCGGTTGATCGCGTCGGTGACCGTGGCCAGGTCGGTGTAGCCGGACAGCACCAGGCGGATGGTGTCGGGGTAGAGCATCTTCACCCGGCCCAGGAACTCGGTGCCGCTCATGTCGGACATGCGCTGGTCGGACAGGATCACCTGCACGTCGTTGGTGGCGAGCAGGTCGAAGGCGTCGCGCACGTTGCCGGCGGCCAGGATCCGGTAGCCGTCGCGGCGGAACAGGCGCACCAGCGAGCGCAGCACGTTCTCCTCGTCGTCGAGCAGCAGCAGGGTGCGGTCCGGACGGGTCTCGGTGAACGATTCCGGGCGCAGGTAACGGCGCCGCAACGCCATGCCCGCGGCCTCGGCCGACATCGGCTCGCCGAACAGGTAGCCCTGGAAGATGTCGCAGTCGTTGCGGCGCAGGAAGCCCAGCTGCGCCTGCGATTCGACGCCGTTGGCGATCACCACCATGCCCAGCTGGTGGCCCATGGCGATGATGGCGCGGGCGATCGCCGCCTCGCGGTTGCCGGCCGGCGCGCTCTTGATGAAGCTGCGGTCGATCTTCAGCTTGTCCACCGGATAGCGCACCAGCGCGCTGAGGCTGGAATCGCCGGTGCCGAAGTTGTCCAGGCTCAGGCTGATGCCTTCGCGGCACAGGTTGGCCAGGGTCTCGTGGACGAAGTTGACGTTGTTGGTCAGCGCGCTTTCGTTGATCTCCAGCACCATCATCTGCGGCGGCACGCCGGCCGCCTGCAGCGCCGACATCACTTCGTTGAAGAAGGTCGGGCGCAGCAGCTGCAGGGTGGAGACGTTGACCGCGATGGTGAAGTCGTCGAAACCCTGGTCGCGCCATAGCCGCGCCTGGCGCAGCGCGCCCTCCATCACCCAGGTGCCGATCTGCACGATCACGCCCAGCCGCTCGGCGGTGCGCATGAACCGTTCCGGCACCAGGATGCCCAGCGTCGGCGATTGCCAGCGCAGCAGCGATTCCATGCCGACCACGCGGCCGTCGCGGGCGCTGACCATCGGCTGGTAGCGCAGGCGCAGCTCGCCATTGGGGATCGCATCGACGATCTGCCGCGAGATGATGCTCTCGCTGTGCGCGCTGGGCGGGCCGTCGGCCGCGTACAGGCGCACCATGTTGCCGCCTTCGCGCGCGGCCTGGTAGACCGCGTCCTCGGCGTAGTCGAGCAGCGTGGACAGCCGCGTTGAGTGTTCCGGGCACAGGCTCACGCCGATCTTGCCGGTCATGAACAAGGTGTACGGCAGTACCGACAGCGGCAGTTCGATCTGCTGCCGCACCTCTTCGGCGAAGGCCTCCGGCGGCGGCACGTCGGCGGTGCGCGGCACCGCCATGACCAGTTCGTCGCTGCCGTGGCGCCACAGCAGGCCGCGCCCGCGCAGATGCGCCTGCAGCCGATGCGCCAGCAGCGCCAGCGCGTGGTCGCCGACTTCCGCGCTCATGTTCTCGTTGATCGAGGCGAAGTGGTCGATGTCGATGTGCAGCAGCATCACCCCCGGCCCGCCGGCCAGCGCCTCGGCGATCATGCCGGTCAGCGCCGGGTGGCCTGCGCCCAGGCGCGACGGAAGTTCGTCGTCTGGCGGCACGGGGGCAGCGGGATTCCACATCGTCTTCAGGGTCCAGGTGGGTGCGTCGGCGTCGCCGCCGTCGTGTAGGGCAGGCACAGCGTCACCCGCGTGCCGGCACCGGGCGCGGTGTCGATCTGCAGGGTACCGCCTGCGCTCTGCGCGCGCTCGCGCATCACGATCAGGCCCAGTCCGCGCGGTCCGGCCGGATCGAAGCCGTCGCCGTCGTCGACCACCTCCAGGCGCAGCTGCCGGTGCTGCTCGTCGCTCAGCGCCATGCGCACTTCGCCGGCGCAGGCGTGGCGCAGTACATTGGTCAGGCTTTCCTGCGCAATGCGGAAGCAGGCCTGCTCGACCTCGCCGCTGGGCCGCGCGGGCAGGGTGGCGATCTCCAGCTGCAGGCGCACCGGCGAGGCGCGGAACAGCATGCCGGCCTGCCAGCGCAGCGCCGCTTCCAGCCCGAGCGCGTCCAGTTGCGGCGGGCGCAGCAGGGTGGACAGGTTGCGCAGCTTGGTGATGCTGCTGTCGGCCAGCTGCACGATCTCGTTGAGGTCTTCGCGGCGGCGCTCGGCATCGGTTTCGTCCAGCGCCGCGTGCGCGGACAGCTTCATCGCGGTGATCGCCTGGCCGATGTCGTCGTGCAGGTCGCGCGAGATCGCGCGGCGCTCGTCCTCCTGCAGCGAGAACAGCCGCCGCGCCATCGCCTGCAGCTCGCGGTTGCTCAGCGCCAGCGCGTCGCGCATGCGCTCGGGCTCGCTGAGGTCGCGCACGATGAGCAGCTTGCAGTCGCGGCCGCTGTAGCGCACCTTGCCGAACGACAGCCCGGCGTGGAACAGCGAACCGTCGCGGCGGCGCATGCGCGCGGCGGCGCCGCGCTCGCCCTTGTCGCCGGCATCGCGCATCTGCTCGCGCACCTGCTGCAGATCGCTGGGGTAGACCAGGCCCTGCAACGGTTCGCCGAGCAGGTTCTCGCCCTCGTAGCCGAACTGCCCGGCGCAGGCGGCATTGGCGTACAGCACGTGTTCCTGGTGCAGGATCGCCACTCCGTCGGGCAGCACCCGCACCAGTTCGCGGAACTGTTCCTCGCGCTCGTGCAGCAGGCGCCGCGAGCGTTCGTGCTCGGTCACGTCCTGCAGGGTGCCGCGCACGCAGGACGCGCCATCGTCGTCGTTGGCCGATTCGGCGCGCAGGTGCAGCATGCGCGCCTGGCCGTCGGCGGCCAGCACCGGCAGCAGCATGTCCAGTTGCACCGGTGCGGTGCCGCACAGGTCCTCGAGCATGCGCTGGATGCGCGCCTGCGACGCCAGGTCGGCGGGGATCAGCAATTCCTCCAGGCGATGCTGGCGCGGCGACTCCGGCGCGCGCCGGCCGAGCATCCGGTAGACCTGGTCGGAGTAGCGGCCCAGGCCGCTGGCCGGGTCCAGTTGCCAGGAACCGAGGCGGGCGATCGCCTGCGCCTCCTCCAGCCGCAGCAGCGCCTGGTCGCGGCGCTGCTGCGCCTCGTGCTCGGCGCTGCGGTCGCTGATCACCACCAGCCGCGCGCCGCGGCCGCGGTAGTCCAGGCCGGTGCTGCGCGCCTCGACCATGCGCTGGCTGCCGTCGCGCAGGCACAGCGGCTCGGCCACCACGCAGACCTTGGAGGGGGCGTCGCGGATCGCCTGGATCACGTCGCTCATGCGCTCGGCGGCGCCGGGCGGCCACAGCCGGCCCAGTTCCAGCCCGACGAAGGTGTCGTGCGGCCACCCGAAAAAGGCGATCGCCGCCGGATTGACGTCCACCACCCGCAGCGTTTCCGGATCGTAGACCAGCATCGGGCTGGGATTGGCCTGGAACATCTGCCGGTAGCCGGCCTCGGACAGCGCCAGCTGCGCGTGCACCTGCACCGCGCCGCGCACCAGCGGGCGCAGCAGGCAGTACAGGGCGATGGCGGTCAACAGCAGGAACACCGCGTCGTTGACCAGTTGCAGCATGGCCAGGGTCTGCGTGTCGTCCACGAATCGAACCAGCAGCAGGTCGCTGCCCAGCGACCAGATCAGGCCGACCAGCAGGTACAGCAGCGCGGTCCGCCAGATTCCCCGGTCCAGCCGCTGCGCCAGACGCATGCCCGAGGACGGGGAGGTCGGGGAGAGATCGCGTTGTGGTTGCATGCCCCGACAGCCCGATGCGGCGGTATTCGTCCGCCGCCATCTTACCGGCAAGCGGCCATTGCGGCCCAGCGCGACCGGCGCCGCGGCCGGCCGGGCGCTCAATTAATGCCGCCGGGTGCCGTTATCACCTTCGTCCGCCAGCACCAGCGCGGCAGAAACGGAGCACCTCGGCGTGGATCAAGGCGTCATCGCAAGCTTGCTGCAGCATCCGCTCACCTCGGCCGTGGTCCTGTTGGACGCCGAAGGGCGGCCGCTGGCCGCGAACCGGGCCGCGCAGGCGCTGGAGCTGCCGCGTACGGTCGAGGCCTATGCCGAGCTGATGCGCGACGTGCGCGAGCGACTGGTCAACGGCGAGAGCATGCTCGCCTGCGCGCTGCCCGGCACCGCCGGGCGGCGCCTGGACGGGTGGCTGCGCGCGGTGCGCGACGATGCCGGCGCGCTGTTGGCCTATACCCTGAGCGTGCCCGAGCCGGTCGGCAGCGACGGCGCCACGCGCTGGGAAATCGCCCTGGACAGCGCCGAACACGGCCTGTGGGACTGGGACATCCCCAGCGACCGGATCTTCCGTTCCGAGCGCTGGAAGCAGATGCTCGGCTACGAAGGCAACGCGCCGGACTACGGACTCAACGCGCTGCTGCCGTTGGTGCACAACGACGACCAGGCGCGCCTGCGCGAGGCGATCCGCGCCCATTTCGAAGGCCGCAGCGCGACCTACGTGTGCGAATTCAGGCTGCGCCAGCAGGACGGCCAGTGGCGTTGGATCCTGGACCGCGGCCGCATCGTCGCCCGCACCGCCGACGGCAGCCCGCTGCGCATGGTCGGCACGCATACCGACATCCACGAACAGAAGCTGCTGGAGCAGCGCCTGCGCGACCAGCAGACCCTGCTGCGCGAGGCGCAGCGCATGACCAGCATGGGCAGCTGGTCGTGGGATCCGCTGCAGAACCGGATCTGGTGGTCGCGCGAGTTCCTGCGCGTGACCGGCCTGGCCGAGGATCAGGTGCCGAGCAGCCGCGGCTGGCTGCGCCTGCTCAGCCGCGAGTCGGCGGCGCAGGTGATCTCCACCTGGCGGCGCATGCAGCGCGACGGCAAGCAGGCCAATTTCGAGGTCGAGCTGGTACGCGGCAGCGAGGCGCCGCTGCACCTGCGGGTATGGGCGCAACCGCAGCTGGAAGCGGACGGCGCCGTGCAGCGCGTGCTCGGTCAGGTGCAGAACATCACCGAGCAGCGCCAGACCGACGCGCTGATCCGCTGGCGCACCGAACTGCTCAACCGCGTCTCGGCGCTGGGCAAGATCGGCGGCTGCGAGATCGAGGTCGGCACCCGGCGCATGCAATGGACCGAGGAGTGCTACCGCATCCACGGCCTGCGCAAGGAAAACATCGACCTGGACCAGGCGCTGGCCCTGTACACCCTGGATTCGCGCGACGCGTTCGAAACGGCGCTGGCGCGGATCGCCCACGGCGGCCTGCCCGAGCAACTGGACCTGTGCTTCCACCGCCCCTCCGGGCACCGGGTGTGGGTGCAGGTGCTGATCGAACTGGACGACCGCGACGGCCTGCCGCCGCGCTTCGTGGTGCTGTTCCGCGACATCAGCCGCGAACGCGAGGCCAGCGAGCGCATCGAACTGCTGGCCCACTACGACCTGCTGACCGGGCTGCCGAACCGGCAGCTGCTGCGCGAGCAGGCGGAAGCGGCGATGCACGACGCGGTGGAGCGCGGCAGCACGCTGGCGATGCTGTTCGTCGACCTGGACGGGTTCAAGAGCATCAACGATTCCTTCGGCCATGCCACCGGCGATGCGTTGCTGAAACTGGCGGCCACGCGCATGCACCAGCAGCTGCGCACCAGCGACCTGTTCGGGCGCTTCAGCGGCGACGAATTCCTGGTGGTGCTGCGCGACCTGGCCGAGCCGGGCGATGCCGGCCATGTGGCGCGCAAGCTGATCGCGGCGCTGGCCGAGCCGCTGCACAACGGCGAGAACGTGATCAAGATCGGCGCCAGCATCGGCATCGCCTTGATGGAGGAGGGGCGCCAGGACTTCGACAGCCTGCTGCGCGCCGCCGATGCGGCGATGTACGCGGCCAAGGAATCGGGCCGCAACACCTGCCACTACTACAGCCAGGACGTGTTGCTGCGTGCGCAGCGGCGCCTGGAGATCGAACATGCGCTGCACGGCGCGCTGGACCGCGAGGAGTTCTCGCTGGTGTACCAGCCGCTGGTGCATGCGGCCGGCGAACGCGCGCCGGCGGTCGAGGCGCTGTTGCGCTGGCACCGCCCCGGCCACGGCCATTGCAACCCGGCCGAGTTCATTCCCATCGCCGAGGAATGCGGCGAGATCGTGCGCCTGGGCGACTGGGTGATCAACGAGGCCTGCCGCCAGGCCGCGGCCTGG
Source organism: Xanthomonas sp. JAI131 (assembly GCF_013410075.1). NCBI lineage: Bacteria > Pseudomonadati > Pseudomonadota > Gammaproteobacteria > Lysobacterales > Lysobacteraceae > Xanthomonas > Xanthomonas sp. JAI131. The sequence continues at coordinate 958,605 of NZ_JACCCN010000001.1, forward strand.
GATGCGGCGGGGCTGAGCTTCGACCGCGTGTCGGTCAACGTCTCGGCGATGCAGCTGCGCGACCGCGGCTTCGCCGAGCGGGTGATCGAGCTGTGCCAGCGCAACGGCTGGTCGCCCAAGCGGCTGGAGCTGGAACTGACCGAATCGGCGCTGATCCGCGACACCGAATCGCTGCGCCGCTGCTTCGAACTGTTCGAGCAGGAAGGCGTGCTGCTGGCGGTGGACGACTTCGGCACCGGCTTCTCCAACCTGCATTACCTCAACCGCTTCCCGGTGCAGCGGCTGAAGATCGACCGCAGCTTCGTGCAGGACATGCTCATCGACAGCGGCACCGCCAAGGTCACCCAGGCGATCGTGCAACTCGGCCATGCGCTGGGCATGCAGGTGGTGGCCGAGGGCGTGGAGACGCCGCAGGAGGAGGCGCTGCTGCGCGAGCAGGGCTGCGACGAGATCCAGGGCTATCTGCACTCGCGGCCGCTGCCGCCGCGCGAGCTGGCGGCCTGGCTGCGCGCGCGTCAGGCCGAGACCCCGGCGACGCTGCCGCGGCTGGTGCTTGCTGGCCAGTGAACGCTCGCCGCCGGCGCCCGTCGGACGCTGTTGCGGTACCGCGGTTGCTGGCTATACTTCGCGCCCATCGTTCCCGGCCAGAGGCCACTTCCTTGGACAGTCATCCTAGACCGACGCTGCAGCTGTCGAGCTGACAGGACCGCCAAGGTCTGGGTTCGTCCCAGATGGGTCCCGTCCGCTCAGGACGGGATCGTTCGCCACCGCCGCACCGGCGCTGGCAAGACACTCCCGCAGTACGCAAGCCCGATCCGCGAGGACCCCGAGCGTGGCCACTGGCGTTTCCGCATTCCGGAGCCGCCCATGCATCTGTCGTCGTCGTTGTCGCCATACGCCGCTTGAGCGCCGCCGGTTGTGCGTACGCGCGCCCGCCGCGGTCCATGGTCCGCGGCGGGGCATGCTGCCGCCGCTGCTCGATCCGCGCTGCACGCCGGCGCGCGGCAGCGGCGCGGCTGCCGGTCGCGCCGCCGGCAACCCGATCCGGCTGGGCATGTGCCGTCACGGACGCGCTGCGGCCCTGGCCGACGCCGGCGCGCCTGCCGCGATCGACGCCGCGACCGGCATCGGCCAGGTGGCCTCTGGGCACACCACGAACGCGGCGCAGCAGCGGCTGACGCCTGGCTTGCATATTCGCTTGCCACACTGAGCGGTCGTCCCCCGCCGGTTTCCCTCATTCCCTACCATCCGTGCGGCGCAGCTGGCGCCGCCGTCCTGCCGGAACCTTCCCATGGTGCTATTCCCCCGCGACCGCAACGCGCCCGGTACTGTCGCCGCACGCCCCGGCGTGCTGCCCAATTTCCACGATCTGGCGGTGTTCGCGCTGCTGCTGGCGCTGGGCGTGCTGCTGTTGCACGGCGCCGCCGACATGCGCGCGCCGCTGCCGCCGCCGGGCACCGAAGCGGTCTCGCTGGATCTGCGCCAGCTTCCCGAATACGGCCTGCGCACCACCTTGCGCATGTTCGCGGCGATGGCCGCCTCGCTCATGTTCACCTTCGTCGTGGCGACCCTGGCGGCCAAGAGCCGCCGCGCCGAGCGGCTGATCGTGCCGGCGCTGGACATCCTGCAGTCGGTACCGGTGCTGGGCTTCCTGACCTTCACCGTGACCTTCTTCCTGGGCCTGTTTCCCGGCCGCCAGATCGGCGCCGAACTGGCCTCGATCTTCGCCATCTTCACCAGCCAGGCCTGGAACATGGCGTACTCGTTCTACCAGTCGCTGCGCAACGTGCCGCGCGACCTGGACGAGGTCACGCGCGGCTTCGGCCTGTCGTCGTGGCAGCGCTTCTGGCGGCTGGAAGCGCCGTATGCGACGCCGGCGCTGATCTGGAACATGATGATGTCGATGTCCGGCGGCTGGTTCTTCGTGGTCGCCTCCGAAGCGATCACGGTCGGCGACCACACCCTGGAACTGCCCGGCATCGGCTCCTACCTGGCGTTGGCGATCGCGCAGCGCAATTTCGCCGCGGTCGGCTGGGCGGTGCTGGCGATGGGCGTGCTGATCGTGCTGTACGACCAGTTGCTGTTCCGCCCCATCGTCGCCTGGTCGGACAAGTTCCGCGCCGAACTCACCGCCTCGCAGGACAAGCCGCAATCGTGGCTGTACGACCTGCTGCGGCGCACCCGCCTGGCCAAGCGCCTGGTCGCGCCGCTGGCCTGGGTGTGGCAGCGCACCTTGCTGCTGCGCTGGGCGCCGCGGCGCCCGCGTCCGGCGTCGGCGTCCGTGCAGGACGCCAGCGGCAACGTCTGGGGCGACCGCCTATGGAGCGCGGCGCTGGCGCTCGCGGGACTGGCCGCGGCCTGGTTCGCGTTCGACTACGGCCGCCAGCACCTGCGCCTGCACGACCTGGTCGAGGCGTTCGGCGGCGGCCTGGCCACGCTGCTGCGGGTGGTGGTGCTGATCGCGCTGGCCAGCGTGGTGTGGGTGCCGATCGGGGTGTGGATCGGATTGCGCCCGAAGGTGGCGCAGCGGGTGCAGCCGCTGGCGCAGTTCCTGGCCGCGTTCCCGGCCAACGTGCTGTTCCCGTTCGCGGTGCTGGCGATCGTCGCCACCGGCGCCAATCCCAACATCTGGCTGTCGCCGCTGATGATCCTGGGCACGCAGTGGTACATCCTGTTCAACGTGATCGCCGGCGCCAGCGCGTTTCCCACCGACCTGCGCGAGGCGGCCACGGTCTACCAACTGCGCTCGTGGACCTGGTGGCGGCGGGTGATCCTGCCGGGCATCTTCCCGTACTACATCACCGGCGCGCTGACCGCCTCCGGCGGCTCGTGGAACGCCAGCATCGTCGCCGAACTCGCCAGCTGGGGCGACACCCAGGTGCAGGCCTACGGGCTGGGCTCCTACATCGCCCGCGCCACCGCCGCCGGCGACGGCGCGCGGGTGCTGCTCGGGGTGGCGGTGATGTCGCTGTTCGTGACCGTCTTCAACCGCGCGGTGTGGCGGCGCCTGTACGCCTTCGCCGAACGCCGCCTGCGCTTCGACTGACCATCCTTGGAGATTCCGACCATGACCTTTTCCGCAAGCGCGCCCGAGCGCGCCCCGCTGGTCCGCGTGCACGGCGTGCGCAAGAGCTACGACAAGGGCGGGGCGACGCCGCTGGTGGTGCTGGACGATGTCGACCTGACCCTGCATTCGGGCCAGATCGTCGGCCTGCTCGGACGCTCCGGCTCCGGCAAGTCCACGCTGTTGCGCGCCATCGCCGGGCTGCTGCAGCCCAGCGCCGGCAGCATCGCGTTCCGCGACGCCACCCCGACCCAGGCGATCGACGACATCGCGATGGTGTTCCAGAGCTTCGCGCTGTTCCCGTGGCTGACCGTGCTGCAGAACGTGGAGGTCGGACTGGAGGCGCGCGGCGTGGCCACCGACGAACGCCGCCGGCGGGCGCTGGCGGCGATCGACCTGATCGGTCTGGACGGCTACGAGGGCGCCTACCCGAAGGAATTGTCCGGCGGCATGCGCCAGCGCGTCGGCCTGGCCCGCGCGTTGGTGGTGCGGCCGAAACTGCTGCTGATGGACGAGCCGTTCTCGGCGCTGGACGTGCTGACCGCCGAGACCCTGCGCACCGACCTGCTCGACCTGTGGTCGGAAGGGCGCATGCCGATCGAGTCGATCCTGATGGTCACCCACAACATCGAGGAAGCGGTGCTGATGTGCGACCGCATCGTGATCTTCGGCGCCAATCCGGGCCGGGTGATCGGCGAGATCCAGGTCACCCTGCCGCAGCCGCGCAACCGCCTGGCGCCGGCGTTCCGCGCCCTGGTCGACGACATCTACGCGCGCATGACCGCCAGCCCGCAGCGGCCGCAGGCGCGCGAAGGCGTGTTCCCCGGCAGCGGCATCGCGATGGTGCTGCCGCGGGTGTCGAGCAACCTGCTGGCCGGCCTGGTCGAGGCGGTGGCGGCCGAGCCCTACCACGGCCGCGCCGACCTGCCGCCGCTGGCGGCCAGCCTGCAGCTGGAAGTGGACGAACTGTTCCCGATCGCCGAAACCCTGCAGTTGCTGCGCTTCGCGGTGTTCGAGCAGGGCGACCTGCAGTTGACCCCGGCCGGGCAACGCTTCGCCGAACTGGGCACCGACGCGCGCAAGCAGATGTTCGCCCAGCACCTGGCCACCTACGTGCCGCTGGCCGCGCACATCCGCCGCGTGCTCGACGAACGCCCGACCCACCATGCGCCGGCGCGGCGTTTCCGCGACGAGCTGGAAGATCACATGTCCGAGGACTATGCGGCCGAAACCGTACAGGCAGTGATCAGCTGGGCGCGCTACGCCGAGTACTTCGCCTACGACAAGCAGGCGGACCTGTTTTCGCTGGAGAATCCCAGCTAGCTGGTTCGCCCGCGCTCTTGTAGGAGCGGCTTCAGCCGCGACCGGGTCTCACCGGGAACGCCCGGTCGCGGCTGAAGCCGCTCCTACAGGATTGGCGGCGCCAAGGCATTTCAGCGGCCGTGGCGATGTCGCGATGCGGTCGGGTGGCTGCATCCGCAAGCGCAGATGGCGGCGCGCGCGCGCGGACCGATTCAGTCGTTGTCGCAAAGTGCCGCGTAGCCGGGCAGCGGGTGCGGCGTGCCGGCCGCGGCGATGGCGGTCCCGCTCAGGCCCATGTCCCAGGCCAGGCCGGCCCAGATCAGGTCGGCGATGCCGTCGCTCTGCGCCATCGGGCCACGCCCGCCGAGCATCTGCCGCAGTTCGTCCTGCGCCAGCATTTCAAGCTGCCGCAGCGCGCTGCCCGGCTGGCGCCGCGCCGCGACGGGCGTGACGTTGGCGGCCACACCCGGTGCCGGGTGCGCGCGAGCGGGCAGGGCGCCGTGCTCGGCGCTCAGGTCGTCGCAGGACATGGCCTCGACTCGGGATTGGGACTGGAAAGGCATCGGCTCGAACGGTCGGAGGAGGGCAGACACGACAAGCCCCGGACAGGGCCGGGGACTGGTCGTTTCATGGTACGGCAGGGTGCACGCGGTGTCGGTCAGAACAGCTCGACGGTGCCGGCGCCCATGCTCTGCTGCGCCACCGGCTTGTGCGGCGGACGCTCCCACTCCACGCGCATCTCGCGCAGGCGGGTGCCGACCCGTTGCAGCGCATCGACCAACTCGCTGTCGAACACGCCGCCGTTGCGATGCAGCAGTTCCTGCAGGGCCACCGCCTCGCGGTTGATCGCGGTCAGGCGGTCCAGGTGGGTATGCACGCCACCCAGGGCCTGGGTCGCGATGTCCTCGAACTGCAGGGCGCGTACCGCTTCGGCGACGCTGCTGTCGATGGCGCGGCCGCACTCGGAGATCTCGCGCATGCCTTCGCCCAGCGAGTTGTTGATCGCCGCCACGTTGTCCAGCATCGACGCGGCCTCGGCGCGCGCCTCGCGGGAGCGGTCCATGTCGCGCGAGGCCATGTGCGAGACCGTCTCGCGGACCTTGGCGATGGCGTCCTTGGAGCTGTGTGCCAGCTTGCGGATCTGCTCGTTGAAGGTGGTCGAGCGCTCGGACAGGTTGCGCACCTCGTCGGCGACCACCGCGAAGCCGCGGCCCGCCTCGCCGGCACGCGCCGCTTCGATCGCCGCGTTCAACGCCAGCAGATTGGTCTGGTCGGCGATCGACTTGACGTCCTCCAGCAGGGCGAAGATGCCGTCCAGGTGCTGCGACATGTCGTCGATGTAATGCACCGTGGCGCTGCTCTGGCCGCTGACCTGTTCCAGCGCCTCGACCAATTGCTCCATGCGCTGGCTGGCATGCTGGGCGAAGCGGGCCACGTCGACCCCGGCACCGCCGTCGTCGCCGGCGCGATCCACGATCCGGGCCAGCGCCACGCTCTGCTGCCGCGACTTGCGGTTCATCGCCTCGAAGCTGCCGCCCAGGCCGCTGACCGCCTGGCGGATCAGTTCGCGGGCCCGTTCGATCTCGCTGCGCGAGCCGTCGATCTCGTTGCCGACGAAGCTGCGCAGTTCGCTCAGCAGCTGATCCTGCTCGCGCATGATCTTGGACTGCTCCGGCGAACGCCGGCTCTGGCTATAGGCTGTCCAGGCGGCGAAGCCCAGCCAACTCAACGTCATCGTGGTGAGGATGGCCCAACGGACCGGGGCCGGCCAATCGAAACCGGCGGCGATGGGGAACAGCAGCGTCAGGGCGAGCGGAGCAGCCAGACGGATCAGGAGGCGTGAGTACATGGACGTTCTCGGCAGATTCACGATTGCTGTATCGGCCGTACCCCCTCGGTCTTTAGCCGCGGTGTGCTGCCGATCGCGTCCGCGCGGCGAAACGTGCGCTGCATCGAGCCTGCGCCGGCGGCGCCAGCGCCGCGCTCAGCCCAGCGCGCGGTCCACCGCGTCGATCATGCGCCGCTTGGCCAGCAGGAAATCCCACAGGCTGCCGCCCATCTGCCGCCACAGCACCGCCGAGCGCACCGCGGCCAGCAGCAGCGCGCGGATCTCCGCCACCACCCCGGCCTGGCCCAGGTAATGCGGATTGCCCTGCACCATCACCCGCGGACGCAGGTGGCTGATGGTGTCGGCATACAGCTGGCCGAGCGCGCCGATCACCTCCGGATGCGCGCTGTCGGCGTGCTCGGCCAGCCTAGGCGCGATCTGGGCGATGCCGGCGGTGACCTTGGCGCTGGTCTCGGTGTCGCGCACGAAGCGCCGCTCCAGTTGCAGCACCGCCAGCGCCAGCCGCGGCAGCTCCTCGTCCTGGCCCTGGTTGCGGAAATAGTTGTGCAGCAGGCGCAGCCCGGGCGCGACGTCGCCGACCCGGCCATAGACCGCCTCCGGCGTATCGGCATCGGTGCGGAACACGCTGTCCAGCAGGGTCCGCACCAGCGACGCCTCCGACTGCCCGGTCTCGGCGATGCGCCTGACCTGCTGCAGGGCCTGGGCGACGCCGGCCAGCGCCAGCACGCGCGCGTCCATGGAATCGGTCATCGGGTGGTTTCCTCATGTAGATCGGTGCGCTGCGCCAGACGGCGTTGCAGCGGGGCATCGGTGGTGGCGATCACGGCGCCGCCCAGGCACTCGTCGCCCTGGTACAGCACCAGCGACTGGCCGGGGGTCACGGCGCGCTGCGGGCGGGCGAAGCGCACCGCCAGGGTGCCGTCGTCGGCCACCTCGACCGTGCACGGCTCGTCGGCCTGGCGGTAACGGGTCTGCGCGGTGCAGTCGAAGCGCCGTGCCGGCGCCGATCCGGCGATCCAGTGGGCGGCTTCGGACTGCAGCTGGATGGACATCAGGTGCGGGCTGTCGCGATCCTGGTCCACGTACAGCACGTTGCGCGCCACGTCCTTGCCGACCACGTACCACGGCGCCGCCGCGCGGCCACGCACGCCGCCGATGTTCAGGCCCTCGCGCTGGCCTAGGGTGAAATAGAACACCCCCGGGTGCTCGGCCACGACCTGTTCCTGCGGGTCGCGGATCTCGCCGCGCCGGGCCGGCAGGTAGCGGCCGAGGAACTCGCGGAAGTCGCGCTCGCCGATGAAGCAGATGCCGGTGGAGTCCTTCTTCGCATGGGTCGGCAGGCCGGCCTCGCGGGCGATGCGCCGCACCTGTTCCTTGGGCAACTCGCCGACCGGGAACAGGGTCGCGGCCAGCTGCGCCTGGCCGAGCTGGTGCAGGAAATAGCTCTGGTCCTTGTTCCGGTCCACCCCGCGCAGCAGCCGCCAGCGGCCGTCGGCGAACGCCACCCGGGCGTAGTGGCCGGTGGCGATGCGCTCGGCGCCCAGTTCGCGCGCCGCGTCCAGGAAATGCTTGAACTTGACCTCGCGGTTGCACAGCACGTCCGGGTTCGGGGTGCGCCCGGCGGCGTATTCGGCCAGGAAATGGGCGAACACGCCTTGCCAGTATTCCTGCGAGAAATCGCGGAAGTGGAACGGCATGCCGAGCAGGCCGCACACCGCCACCGCGTCGCGGCGGTCGTCCTCGGCGCGGCAATCGCCACTGCCGTCGTCGGCCCAGTTCTGCATGAACAGGCCGGCCACGTCGGCGCCTTGCTGCACCAGTTGCCAGGCCGCCACCGACGAATCGACCCCGCCGGAGACGCCGACCATGATCCGCGCGCCGTTCATGCCAGTTGCCGCACCAGGTCCAGCGGATAGCGCTTGCCGGCGAGGAAATCGGCGGCCACCTGCCACACCAGCGGGCTGCGCCAGCGCGGCGCGGCGGCCTGCAGCTCGGCCGGGGTCATCCACAGCGCGCGCACGATGCCGTCGTCCAGCGGACGCTGCGGGTCGTGCGCCACCGGCTCGGCGGCGAAGGCGAAGCGCAGGTAGTGGCGGCCGTTGTCGGCCTTCCATTGGTAGGCGCCGATGAACGCGGTCAGCCGCACCTGCCAGCCGGTCTCTTCCAGCGTCTCGCGCAGCGCCGCCTGCAGCAGGCTCTCGTCCGGCTCCAGGTGCCCGGCCGGCTGGTTCAGCACCAGCGCGCCGGCGATGGACTCCTCCACCTGCAGCAGGCGCCCGTCGCGGACCACCACCGTGGCCACGGTCACGTCGGGCTGCCAGGGGCCGGGGGCCAGCGCCATCAGAACGCGTCCTTGCCGGCGTTGAGTTCGGCATCCATCGCGTCGGCGCCGCGCGCGGCCGCTTCCAGCGCCTCGCGCAAGGCGGTGTCGTCGGCATCGGCGGCGACCTTGACCACGAACACCGCGGTGCCGCCCTGGCGCACCCAGCCGCCGAGGATGTCGGCCTGGGCGTCTTCCAGCAGGCGGTTGGCGACCGCGGCGGGCAGGGTGTCGCCCTTGGCCTGGTAGGCGGGCGACCAGATCTCGCGGATCCGGTGGCTGCCGAAGCTCTCCACCGGCGAGCGCACGTAGATCAGCTGCTGGCGCTCGCGGCCCTGTTCGCGCAGGCCGAACAGCAACTGGTAGTCGCCGTCGGCATCGGCCTGGACGTCGTAGCCCATTGCCTTCAGGCGCTTGCCCAGCGCCTGGTCCGGCGCGGCCAGCGCCGGCGCGGCGGTGCCGGCCAGGAGCGCGGCGAGCAGGGCGGCCGTGCGGAAATTCGTCGATTGCATGCGTTGCGCCATCAAAGAAGGGGAATTGTGCGGGCAGGATCGGCGGTCGTCCAATCCGGGCCGACAGCCGCCGTATATAATCGGCGCATGCCTCGCAAGAATTCTTCAGACCACGACCACGGCGTAATGGTGGAGACCGGCAAGCCCGAAGTCGCCCGCCCGCCGATGTACCAAGTGCTGTTGCTGAACGACGACTACACCCCGATGGACTTCGTGGTGACCGTGTTGCAGCAGTTTTTCTCGCTGGACCTGGAGAAGGCCACGCAGGTGATGCTGCACGTGCATACCCGCGGCCGCGGCGTTTGCGGGGTGTACACCCGCGAAGTGGCTGAATCCAAGGTAGCTCAGGTCAACGAGTTTTCGCGGATGAACCAGCATCCCCTGTTGTGCACGATGGAAAAAGCCTGATATTGGTAAGCGTCGGTCACCGGTTTGCCCGGACTAACGCGGTCTGAACACACTGATCCGATAGGGTTGTGGAAATTCGCAACTCCAGCCGCATATTGTTGGCAACAGACGTCGGAGTGAACCATGTTCAGCAAAGATCTCGAGCAAACCATCGGCCAGTGCTACAAGCGCGCCCGGGAAGCCCGTCACGAGTTCATGACGGTCGAACACCTGTTGTTGGCATTGCTCGACAACCCCTCGGCGCAGGCGGTGCTGAAAGCCTGCGGCGCCGATACCGAACGCCTGCGCGGCGAGCTGGAGCAGGCCATCGAAGCCTCGGTGTCGCGCCTGGCCGAAGACGACGGCCGCGACACGCAACCCACGCTGGGCTTCCAGCGGGTGCTGCAGCGCGCGGTCTACCACGTGCAGTCCTCGGGCAAGAAGGAAGTCACCGGCGCCAACGTGCTGGTCGCGATCTTCGGCGAAAAGGATTCGCATGCGGTGTATTTCCTGAATCAGCAGGACATCACCCGGCTCGACATCGTCAATTACCTGTCGCACGGCATCGCCAAGCTCGGCGAGGAGGGCGAAAGCCCGGCGCCGTCCGACGGCGAAGCCAAGGGCGAGGCGGGTGAGGGCGAGCCCAAGGGCGACGCGCTGGCCGAATACGCCAGCAACCTGAACGAACAGGCGCGCAATGGCCGCATCGACCCGCTGGTCGGCCGTGCCGACGAGATCGAGCGCACCATCCAGGTGCTGTGCCGCCGGCGCAAGAACAACCCGCTGTACGTGGGCGAGGCCGGTGTCGGCAAGACCGCGATCGCCGAGGGCCTGGCCAAGCGCATCGTCGAGGGCAGCGTGCCCGAGGTGCTGGCCGACGCGGTCATCTACTCGCTGGACCTGGGCGCGCTGGTCGCCGGCACCAAGTACCGCGGCGATTTCGAGAAGCGCCTGAAGGGCGTGCTGACCTCGCTGAAGAAGGTGCCCAACGCGGTGCTGTTCATCGACGAGATCCACACCATCATCGGCGCCGGCTCGGCGTCGGGCGGCACCATGGACGCCTCCAACCTGATCAAGCCGGCGCTTGCCTCGGGCGATCTGCGCTGCATCGGCTCGACCACGTTCCAGGAATACCGCGGCATCTTCGAGAAGGACCGCGCGCTGGCGCGGCGCTTCCAGAAGATCGACATCGTCGAGCCGACCGTGGGCGAGACCTTCGAGATCCTGCAGGGCCTGAAGCCCAAGTACGAGGCGCACCACGGCGTGACCTACGCCGACGACGCGCTGCAGGCGGCGGTGGACCTGTCGGTGAAGCACATCGGCGACCGCCTGCTGCCGGACAAGGCGATCGACGTGATGGACGAGGCCGGCGCGCGCCAGCGGCTGTTGCCGCAGGGCGTGCGCAAGGAGCTGATCGACATCGAGGAGATCGAGACCATCGTCGCCAAGATGGCGCGGATCCCGGCCAAGCAGGTCAGCGCCACCGACAAGGACGTGCTGCAGCACCTGGAGCGCAACCTGAAGATGGTGATCTTCGGCCAGGATCCGGCGATCGAGACACTGGCCTCGTCGATCAAGCTGGCGCGTTCGGGCCTGGCCAATCCGGAAAAGCCGATCGGCAATTTCCTGTTCGCCGGCCCCACCGGCGTCGGCAAGACCGAGGTGACCAAGCAGCTGGCGCTGCAGCTGGGCATCGAGCTGGTGCGCTTCGACATGTCCGAGTACATGGAGCCGCATTCGATCAGCCGCCTGATCGGCGCGCCTCCCGGCTATGTCGGCTTCGACCAGGGCGGCCTGCTGACCGAGAAGATCGTCAAGACCCCGCACTGCGTGCTGCTGCTGGACGAGGTGGAGAAGGCGCATCCGGACATCTTCAACATCCTGTTGCAGGTCATGGACCGCGGCGTGCTGACCGACACCAACGGGCGCGAGGCCAACTTCAAGAACGTGATCCTGGTGATGACCACCAATGCCGGTGCCACCCAGGCCTCGCGGCGCTCGATCGGCTTCACCAAGCAGGACCATTCCACCGACGCGATGGAAACCATCCGCCGCAGCTTCACCCCGGAATTCCGCAACCGCCTGGACGCGGTGGTGCAGTTCCAGCCGCTGGCGTTCAGCCACATCCTGCGCGTGGTCGACAAGTTCATCATCGAACTGGAGATGTTGCTGCAGGAGAAGCACGTGTCGCTGTCGGCCACGCCGACCGCGCGCGACTGGCTGGCCCAGCACGGCTTCGACCCGCTGATGGGCGCGCGGCCGATGGCGCGGGTGATCCAGGACAAGGTCAAGCGCCCCCTGGCGGACGAGCTGCTGTTCGGCAAGCTGGTCGGCGGCGGCCGCGTCACCATCGACGTGCAGGACGGCGAGCTGGTGGTGGACACCCAGGCCGAGCCGGAGCGCCTGCTGCCGGCGACCGTGGAGTGATGGCGCGCTAGAACGCCAGGCACGACAAAAGGCGGCTGCAGACCCTGCAGTCGCCTTGCGATGTCACCGATGAGAGACGAAAAGGCGGCCGATGGCCGCCTTTCTTACAACCGCTGCGGGGCGGTCACTTCATGCGGTAGGTGATACGACCCTTGGTCAGGTCGTACGGGGTCATCTCGACCTTCACCCGGTCGCCGGTCAGGATGCGGATGTAGTTCTTGCGCATGCGTCCGGAGATGTGGGCGATGATCTCGTGCCCGTTTTCCAGCTTGACCCGGAAGGTGGTATTGGGCAACGTCTCGCTGACGGTGCCTTCGAATTCGATGGAGTCGTCTTTCGACATGTAATCCTGTGCGATTTCGCGTGCGGCCAAAGGCCTTAAGAGCGGGGATTTTACTCGCCTCGGCCGCAGCATGCAAAGTTTGCGTTAATGCGGCTCAGGGGAAGGCCAGTTCCGCGGCCGCCAGTTCGCCGAAACGCGGCGTCCACGGGCCGGCCGGGCCGGGCTCGGCCACCAGCGCGGCGATCGCGTCGAGGAACGCGGCACGCGGCCAGCGCTCGGCGCCGAGGCTGAGCAGGTGGTCGTTCTCGACCTGGGCATCGATCAGCGGCCAGCCCCAGCCATGCAGGCGCCTGGCCAATGCCGCCAGCGCCACCTTGGAGCCGCCGCTGCGCGCGCTGAACATGCTTTCGCCGAAGAACATGCGTCCGCGCGCCACGCCGTAGATGCCGCCGACCAGTGCCTCGCCGTCGAACACCTCCACCGAGTGCGCGTGCCCGGCGCGATGCAGGGCGACGTAGGCGGAGGTCATCTCGGCGGTGATCCAGGTCCCGTCCTGGCCGCGGCGCGGTGCCTGCGCGCAGGCCGCGATCACCTGCGCGAACGCGGTGTCGGCGCGCACCCGCCACGGCGAGTGGCGCAGCGAACGGCGGAAGCGCGAGGACAGCCGCACCCCGTCGCTGCGGAACACGGTGCGCGGGTCCGGGCTCCACCACAGGATCGGATCGCCTTCCGAGTACCAGGGGAAGATGCCGTGCGCGTAGGCATTGAGCAGGCGCGTCGGGGTCAGGTCGCCGCCGATCGCGAGCAGGCCTTCCGGTTCGCGCAGCGCGCTCGCCGCGGGCGGGAACGGGGCGGCCGGATCGGCGGCAAGCAGGGCAGGGAGACGGCGCATCGGCGCAGGGTAGCCGATCGGGCGGGCGGTTCAGTCCTGGCGGAACGGCGAGTGCCGCAGCAGGGTCGCCGCATGCTGGCGGACCGCGACGGTTTCCTCCGCGCACCAGTCCGCCAGCGGCGCGCGGAAGCCGGGGTCGGCGATCCAGTGGCGGCTGCGCACCAGCCGCGGCAGGAAGCCGCGGGCAATCTTGTGCTCGCCCTGCGCGCCGGGCTCGAACCGGGTCAGGCCCTCGCGCAGGCAGTAGTCGATGCCCTGGTAGTAGCAGGTCTCGAAGTGCAGGCCGGGCAGGGTGTCGCCGCCCCAGTAGCGGCCGTACAAGGTGTCGCCGCCGCGCAGGCACAGCGCTCCGGCCACCGGCGTTTCATCCAGAGTGGCTAGAAATATCAGGAAATTACGCGGCATTTCTCGCGCAAGATGCGAGAAGAACTCCAGCGTCAGTGCCGGCGAGTTGCCGTAGTCGTCGAAGGTGCGCAGGTAGAACGCGTACATCGCCTGCAGGTCGGCGGCGCTGGCCTCGTCGCCGTGCACGACGCGGAAGCCGATGCCGGCGCGCTGCACCTTGGCCCGCTCCTGGCGGATGTTCTTGCGCCGCTTATGGTCCATCGCCGCCAGGTAGGCATCGAACTCGGTCCAGCCGGCGTCGTTGTGCCACTGGTACTGCACGTCGCTGCGTGCCAGCCAGTCGTCGCCGAACGCGGCGTCCTCGTCGGCGCTGTGGAAGTTCACGTGCGCCGAGGACAGGCCGCTGGCCTGGGTCAACGCCTGCATCGCCGCCAGCAGCGCCTGGCGGCCGGTCGTATCGCGTGCCAGCAAGCGCGGCCCGGTCACCGGCGAGTACGGCACCGCGCACAGCCATTTCGGGAAGTAGTCCTGGCCGTAGCGCGCATAGGCGTGCGCCCAGGCATGGTCGAACACGAATTCGCCGTGCGAGTTGGTCTTCAGGTACCCCGGCGCAGCGGCGACCAGCGCCTCGCCGTCCCACAGGGTCAGGTGCAGTGGATTCCAGCCCCAGTCCGGGCGCAGGCAGCCATGCCGTTCCAGGCCGGCCAGGAACGCGTGCGCGACGAACGGGTTGCGGCCGTCGTGCAGGGCATCCCAGGCGGACGCGGCGACCTCGTCGAGCCGGTGCAGCCAGCGTACCTGGGTCATCGCCGGGCTGGTTCGGGACGGGCCGGCGCGGTGAACGAGAGCGGCAGGACGACCGCGGCGAGCGCCGGGTCGGTGCAGTCGAGCCCGGTCCTGGGCAACTGCGCCAGGCGCGCCGTCACCCGGGCCAGGCCGGCGGCACGTTGCGGCGGCGCCGCCACCGCCTGCGCTGCACTGGATTCGAACGAGCCCGGGCAGGGCCGGTAGAGAAAGCGCAACTGGGCGCCATCGGACGCGTTGGCGCCCAGTTCGCTGGAGAACGTGCTCATCGCGCCGCGCAACAGCGCCGAGGCCAGCGCCAGGTGCTGCTGCGCCGCCTCGGTCTGCACGGCGGCCTCGCCTGCCGGCGCCTGCGAAGGGTGCGCTGCCAGCAAGCGTTGCACTTCGCTGGCGCCGCCCGGAAGATCGCCCAGCGCGACCAGGGCCGCAAGCGTGTCGGCCGCGTCGACGGTGCCGCCAGCCGCGTCCTCACGCAACCAGCCCAGGGCGCGCTCGCGGCGCTGCGGGGCGGTCGGAATGCCAGCCAGCAGGCACTCGCCGAGAAAACGGGTGAACACGGCCCGCGCGCCGGCATCGCCAGCGATGGCCTCGGCCGTGATGCGGTCGCCGGTGTCGCGCACGGACTTGCTCATCGACCTCATCAGCAGCTTGATGCTGTCGTCGGCCCCGGTACCCAGCAAGCCGCCGGCCATCGTCGCGGCCAGCGCATCGACCTGTTCCGGGGACATGCAGAACGCCATATGCGCCGCTTCCACCGAGCCGATCGTCAGCGGCGGCGCCACGGGCTCGGCATGCAGCGCGCCCGCCGCCGCGAGCAGGCCGGCGAGCGCGACGCCACGGCGGCCGCGCTCGCCGGCCCGGGAGCCCGATTCGGTCAAGCGCCCTTGTCCAGATAGCGCTCGGCATCCAGCGCGGCCATGCAGCCGAAGCCGGCCGAAGTGATCGCCTGGCGGTAGTGCTGGTCGGCGACGTCGCCGGCGGCGAACACGCCGGGCACCGAGGTCTCGGTGGCCGCGCCGCCCAGGCCGGAGCGGATCTCCAGGTAGCCGTTGTTCATCGCCAGCTGGCCGTCGAACAACTGCGTGTTCGGGTGGTGGCCGATGGCCACGAAGAACCCATGCGCTTCGATCTCGCGGGTGCTGCCGTCCTGGGTGGACTTGACCCGCACCCCGGTGACGCCGGCCTCGTTGCCCAGCACCTCGTCGATGGCGTGGTGCCAGACGGTCTCGATCTTGCCCGCCGCGACCTTGGCGAACAGCTTGTCCTGCATGATCTTCTCGGCGCGCAAGGTGTCGCGGCGGTGCACCAGGTAGACCTTGCGGGCGATGTTGGACAGGTACAGCGCCTCTTCCACCGCGGTGTTGCCGCCGCCGACCACGACCACGTCCTGGTCCTTGTAGAAGAAGCCGTCGCAGGTGGCGCAGGCGGACACGCCGCGGCCCTTGAACGCTTCTTCCGAGGGGATGCCCAGGTACTTGGCGGTGGCGCCGGTGGCGATGACCAGCGCGTCGCAGGTGTACTCGGCGCTGTCGCCGCTGAGCCTGAACGGGCGTTGCGACAGGTCGGCGGTGTGGATGTGGTCGAAGATCACCTCGGTATCGAAGCGCTCGGCATGCGCCTGCATCCGCGCCATCAGGTCGGGACCCTGCAGGCCATGGGCGTCGCCGGGCCAGTTGTCGACCTCGGTGGTGGTCATCAGCTGGCCGCCCTGCTGCAGGCCGGTGATGACCACCGGCTTGAGATTGGCGCGCGCGGCGTAGACCGCGGCGGTCCAGCCGGCCGGGCCCGACCCCAGGATCAGCAGGCGGGAATGCTTGGCGGAATTGGCGACAGAAGAGCTCATGTATACTCGCGAAGAGGTGGAAATGGCGGCGGATTCGCGGCATTGCGCGGCTTCCGGCGTAGTCGCATAGAGTGGCGGCCGGCCTGGGATGAATCAAGCCGCGTGGCGAGAACGCTGCGGCCTGCGGCCAGCGCGCCGCCTTGCGCCCGCCGCGTGTCCATGCCGCCGCGTCGCGGTGGGGGAGAGGGCGCTGGACGATTCAGGCTTCGCCTGCCGATCCGGTGCCGACTGCTGAAATGCCGATCCGATTCGTTTATTATCAATCACTAACGGTGTATTTCTAAGGTCTGGTCATAGCGTGGCGAAGCAGGTTCCGGAACGCGGCAAATCCCAGGGCGCCAACGCGGCCGCACGCAAGCAGGCCGCCGCGGCCAATCCGCGCCGGCAGAAGCTGTGGCGCGACCTGGCGCTGATCGCGATCGCGCCGCTGCTGCTGTACCTGCTGGCCAGCCTGGCCACCTATTCGGCGACCGACCCGGGCTGGTCGCATACCGGCAGCGTGGTCGCGCCGGTGCACAACATGGGCGGCAAGTTCGGCGCCTGGATCGCCGACGTGCTGCTGCAGCTGTTCGGCTACGTGGCGTTCCTGCTGCCGGTGGTGATCGGCGCGGTCTCCTGGATCGCGCTGTTCGGCATGGACAGCGATGGCGATGGCGAGGCCGACCTGGGCCCGGCGCTGCGCCTGGTCGGGATCGTCGGTTTCCTGATCGCCGGCACCGGGCTGCTGCACCTGCGCCTGTTCAGCGGCGACGTGGCCGGTGCCGGCGGCATCCTCGGCAAGCTGGTCGGCAGTTCGCTGACCGCCGGCTTCGGCGCGCTGGGCAGCAACCTGTTCGTGCTGGTGCTGCTGCTGGTGTCGATCACCCTGGCCACCGGGTTGTCCTGGTTCGCGGTGATGGAGCGCATCGGCCGCGCGGTGATGACCCTGCCGACGCTGGCCCGGCGCGGCAGCCAGCAGGCCAACGAATGGCAGCAGACCCGCGCCATGCGCGAGGAACGCGAGGAAGTGCGCAAGGTCGATGCGGTGCAGCGCGCCAAGCGCGAACCGGTCAAGATCGAGCCGCCGCCGGCGCCGGTGGTGGAGAAGAGCGAGCGGGCCAAGCGCGAGCAGCAGATCCCGCTGTTCCACGGGACCGGCGGCGACCAGTCCGGCATCCCGCCGCTGGCCCTGCTCGACGATCCCAAGCCGCAGACCAAGGGCTATTCCGAGGAAACCCTGGAGACCCTGTCGCGGCAGATCGAGTTCAAGCTCAAGGACTTCCGCATCGAGGCGCAGGTGGTCGGCGCCTATCCGGGCCCGGTGATCACCCGCTTCGAGATCGAGCCGGCGCCGGGCGTCAAGGTCAGCCAGATCAGCTCGCTGGACAAGGACATCGCGCGCGGCCTGTCGGTGAAGTCGGTGCGCGTGGTCGACGTGATCCCGGGCAAGTCGGTGGTCGGTCTGGAGATCCCCAACGTCAGCCGCGAGATGATCTATCTCAGCGAACTGCTGCGCTCCAAGGAATACGACAAGTCGGCCAGCCCGCTGACCCTGGCGCTGGGCAAGGACATCGCCGGCCGCCCGACCGTGGCCGACCTGGCGCGCATGCCGCACCTGCTGGTCGCCGGCACCACCGGCTCGGGCAAGTCGGTGGCGGTCAACGCGATGGTGCTGAGCCTGCTGTACAAGGCCTCGGCCAAGGAACTGCGGATGCTGATGATCGACCCGAAGATGCTCGAGCTGAGCGTCTACCAGGGCATCCCGCACCTGCTGGCGCCGGTGGTCACCGACATGAAGGAGGCCGCCAACGGCCTGCGCTGGTGCGTGGCGGAGATGGAGCGCCGCTACAAGCTGATGAGCACGGTCGGGGTGCGCAACCTGGCCGGTTTCAACAAGAAGGTCAAGGACGCGCAGGACGCCGGGCAGCCGATGATGGACCCGCTGTTCAAGCCCAACCCGGACCTGGCCGAGGCGCCGCGGCCGCTGGACACGCTGCCGTTCATCGTCATCTTCATCGACGAATTCGCCGACATGATGATGATCGTCGGCAAGAAGGTCGAAGAGCTGATCGCGCGCCTGGCGCAGAAGGCGCGCGCCGCCGGCATCCACCTGATCCTGGCCACCCAGCGCCCGTCGGTGGACGTGATCACCGGCCTGATCAAGGCCAACATCCCGACCCGCATCGCGTTCCAGGTCAGCTCCAAGATCGACTCGCGCACCATCCTCGACCAGTCCGGCGCCGAGACCCTGCTCGGCCACGGCGACATGCTGTACCTGCCGCCGGGCACGGCGATGCCCGACCGCGTGCACGGCGCCTTCGTCAGCGACGAGGAAGTGCACCGCGTGGTCGAGCATCTCAAGGCCAGCGGCCCGGCCGACTACATCGAGGGCGTGCTCGACGAGGTACAGACCATGGGCGACGGCACCGTGGTCGGCGCCACCGGCCTGCCGGAGAGCAGCGGCGGCGGCGGGGATGAGTCCGACCCGCTGTACGACGAAGCCCTGCGCATCGTGACCGAGACCCGCCGCGCGTCGATCTCCGGCGTGCAGCGGCGGCTGAAGATCGGCTACAACCGCGCCGCGCGGCTGATCGAAGCGATGGAAGCGGCCGGCGTGGTCAGCCCGCCCGAACACAACGGCGACCGCAGCGTGCTGGCGCCGCCGCCGCCGAAGTGAGACGCGCGACGCGGCCCGCATCCCGGTTCCCGGCCATCGGAACCGCCCGGCGCAGCGCCGCATGCGATGCTGGCGGCCGTTTCCGCCCGCTGCCGTTGCCGATGTCCCGAACCGCCTGCACCGTGCGTTTGTTGCTGTGCGCCGTCCTTGCCGTGGCCGGATCCGCTGCCGCCGCGCAGCCGCCAGCCGCTGCCGCCGCGGCGGCCAGCCCTGCAGCGGCCACGCCCGAAGTCGCCAACAACTACAGCTACGTGCGCTACCGCGCCGACTACGAGGTGCGCGACGACGCCAGCAGCGTGGAGACCGACGAGTACGAGCTGCTGCTGAAGACCAAGGCCGGCGTGGACAAGTTCAGCCAGGTGCGGCTGAGCTACAGCGAGAAGCTGGAGACGCTGGAGGTGCTGGCGGCCTACGCGATCACCCCGGACGGGCTGCGCCACGACGTGCCGGCCGACAAGATCTACACCCAGGAAAGCTACTCCAGCGCCTCGGCGGCGATGTACGCCGACCGCAAGGTCAAGGTGGTGGTGTTCCCCAACCTGATGCCGGGCACGCGGCTGGTGTACCGGGTGCGCCGCACCCAGACCGTGCCGTACTTCCCGGGCTATTTCAGCCTGTGGGAGACCTTCAGCGTGTTCTCCCAGTACGACGACGCGACGGTGACCCTGGTCGCGCCGCGGCGCATGCCGATGCACGTGTCCACGCGCGGCGTGGACGGCGCCGACACGCCGAAGATCGATGGCGCGCAGGCGCGCTGGGAATGGCGCTACCAGCGCCGCGAGCCGATGAAGAGCCAGAACTGGGCGGCGGCGACCTGGGAGTTCAGCCCGACCATCATGGCCAGCAGCTTCCGCCGCTGGTCGCAGATGGGCCAGGCCTACCAGCGCAGCAGCGGCGTCGCCGCGCAGGTCACGCCGAAGGTGCGCGCCCGCGCCGAGCAGATCACCGCCGGCATCGGCGACCGCCGTGCGCAGGCCGCGGCGCTGTACGAATGGGTAGCGCGCAACATCCGCTACGTGGCGGTGTACCTGGGCAACGGCGGGCTGGAGCCGAACAGCGCCGACAGCATCCTCGACAACCACTACGGCGACTGCAAGGACCACACCGTGGTGCTGGAGGCGCTGCTGGCGGCCAAGGGCATCGCCAGCACGCCGGTGCTGATCGGCGCCGAAGGCGGGCCGACCCTGCCCGAGGTGCCGGTGCTCGGCCGCTTCAACCACGCCATCACCTATCTGCCCGAGTTCAAGCTGTACGTGGACTCGACCAATCCCTACGCGCGCTTCGGCCAGCTGCCGGCCGGCGATCTCGGCGTGCCGGTGCTGCACACCGTCGACGGCAGCGTGGCGCGGACCCCGCCCAACGACGCGCGGGTCAACCTGTACCAGGCCGAGGCCGACTACCGCTTCGCCGCCGACGGCAGCCTGAGCGGCACCACCCGGCTGGACAGCGGCCAGATCGGCGAGATCGGCCTGCGCACCATGTTCGTGCAGCTCAATACGCAGAACCGCACCCGCATCGAGGAATCGATCCTGGCCACGTCCGGCTTCGACGGCAGCGGCGAACTGGAGCTGCAGGGAGCGCCGCAGGACCTGAGCCGGCCGTTCGGCTACGCCTATAAATTTCACGCCACCGACTACGTCGACTTCGGCGTGGTCGGCGGCATGACCCTGCCGCAGATGCCCGGCGCCGATTCGGTGCGCGGGGTCTATGCGACCACCTCGGCCGAGCGCAACCTGACCCCGTTCTACTGCAACGACAACGCGCGCAGCGAGACCTACCGGCTGACCTTCCCGGACAGCGTGCCGATCATCGCGATCCCGGCCGACACCCATTTCCGCAACGCCGCCGGCGAATACGCCGCGACCTGGGTGCGCGACGGGCAGACCGTGGTCGCCACGCACACGCTGCACCGGCGTGCGGTGCATGGCCCGCAGGCGCTGTGCCAGCCGCAGGACTATGCCGCGTTCCGCGAGCTGTACCAGCAGGTGCGGCGCGGCTTCCGCGGCCAGATCCTGTACGGCGACCTCGGCCGCATGCAGACCGGGCACTGAGCGCATCGGGGTCTGATCGCCTATTCAGCTTGTTCGCGGCACACTTCCCACACTCCATCCGGAACTCCATCCGCATGCTTCGCACACTCCGCTATACCGTCCTCGCCAGCGCGCTGCTGGCCGGCAGCGCCTTCGCCGGCGCGCGCGACGACCTGAACACCTTCACCCGCGGGCTCAAGGGCCTGGACGGCCAGTTCGCGCAGAAGGTCTACGACGGCAAGGGCGCGCTGAAGGAAACCGCCAGCGGCCGCGTCGCGCTGTCGGCGCCGCGCCTGTTCCGCTGGGAATACCGCAAGCCCTATACGCAGCTGATCGTCGCCGACGGCGCCAAGGTCTGGGTCTACGATCCGGACCTGAAGCAGGTCACCGTGCGCACCCAGGGCGCCGAGGAGCAGAACAGCCCGCTGACCGCGCTGATCGACCCGGGCAAGCTGGACCGCCAGTACGACGTCAGCGAGGAAGCGGTGGCGCGCGACGGCCTGCAGTGGCTGTCGATGACGCCGAAGGTGGACACCGAGGCCAGCTTCCAGATCGCCAAGCTCGGCTTCGACGGTAACGGCCTGGCGCGGATGGAGGTGGTCGATGCGGTCGGCCAGCGCACCGAGATCAGCTTCAGCGGCTGGCAGCGCAACCCGGCCTTCGCCGCCGGCACCTTCCGCTACGTGCCGGACAAGGACGTGGACGTGGTCGGCGACCGCTGAGGCGCCGAACGCCGGCTGCGGCCACGCCGGGCCGGCTCAATCGGGGCAGGTCTGCACTTCGATGCTGACGTGCCCCAGTGTCGCCACGCCCTCCAGGCGCGCGTGGTAGAACGTCGCCGGCCGCGGCCGGTGGGTCACCAGCGACACGATCGCCGCATGCTGGCCGGGGCCGATCCGCCACACGTGCAGGTCCGCGATGCGCTCGTCGTCCTGTTCCAGGCGTTGCCGGATCTGCGCCTGCAAGGCGGCTGGCGCCGAAGCGTCGAGCAGCACTGCGCCGGTGTCGCGCAACAAGCCCAGCGACCAGCGCGCGATGACGATGGCGCCGACGATGCCCATCAGCGCGTCCATCCACAGCCAGCCCAGGGTCTTGGCCAGCAGCAGGGCCACGATCGCCAGCACCGAGGTCAGGGCGTCGGCCAGCATGTGCACGTAGGCCGAGCGCAGGTTGTGGTCGGTGTGCGCGTGCGCGGTGTGGGCGCTGCTGCCATGCGTATGGTCGGGCCCATGGTTGTGGGCGTGGGCATGATCGTGCCCGTGCCCGTGTGCATGATCGTCGTGGTCGTGGTCGTGGTCGTGGTCGTGATGTGCGTGGCGCTGCGCGGCCGGCGCCTGCGCCGCGTGGGAATGGCCGTGCCCGTGATCGTGGTTGTGATCGTGACCATGGTGATGGTCGGCACCGAGCATCCAGGCGCTGACCAGGTTCACCAACAGGCCCAAGGACGCGATCCAGATCGCCTCGTCGTAGGCGATGTGGACCGGCTGCGCCAGGCGCAGCGCCGACTCCACGCCGATGCCGAGCGCGATCAGGGCCAGGATCAGCGCGCTGCAGAACCCGGCCAGGTCGCCGACCTTGCCGGTGCCGAAGCTGAAGCGCGGATCGTGCCGGTGGCGGCGCGCGAACCAGTAGGCGAAGCCGGCGATCGACAGCGCCCCGGCATGGGTGGCCATGTGCATGCCGTCGGCGAGCAGCGCCATCGAGCCGGTCCACCAGCCGGCGACGATCTCCACCAGCATCATCGCCGCGGTCAGCGCGACCACCGCCCAGGTCCGGCGCGCGTTGCGCTCGTGGCGATCGCCGAGGAAGTCGTGCGCATGGGTGAAGGCGTCCAGCGTGCGGTGGTGGCTCATCGGGGCACTCGCAGGGCAGGGGGAACGCAACGGATTGTAGCGACAGCGCGGCGCCGGTTTGCGCTGCCGGCGCCACCGGCAACGCGCGGCCTGCACGCGCCGGCGATAGAATGCGCAGGTGGCCAAGCGCAGACTCCTCGCCCCCGATACCCCCGACCTGCTGAGCGTCGATCGCGATGCGATGCGCCCGTTGGCCGAGCGCATGCGCCCGCGCACGCTGGACGAAATGGTCGGCCAGAAACGCCTGCTGGCCCCGGCCAGCGCGCTGCGCCGCGCGGTCGAGTCCGGGCGCGTGCATTCGATGATCCTGTGGGGACCGCCCGGCTGCGGCAAGACCACCCTGGCGCTGCTGCTGGCGCACTATGCCGAGGCCGAGTTCAAGGCGATCTCGGCGGTGCTGTCGGGCCTGCCGGAGGTGCGGCTGGTGCTGGCCGAGGCCGCGCAGCGCTTCGCCGACGGGCGCCGCACGGTGTTGTTCGTGGACGAGGTGCACCGTTTCAACAAGGCGCAGCAGGACGCGTTCCTGCCGCACATCGAGCGCGGCACCATCCTGTTCGTCGGCGCCACCACCGAGAACCCGTCGTTCGAACTGAACTCGGCGCTGCTGTCGCGCTGCCGCGTGCACGTGCTGGAATCGGTGTCGCCGCAGGACATCGTCGAGGCGCTGCAGCGTGCGCTGCACGACAGCGAGCGCGGCCTGGGCGAGGACGCGATCCGGGTCTCGGACGCCGCGCTGCTGGAGATCGCCAGCGCCGCCGACGGCGACGTGCGGCGCGCGCTGACCCTGCTGGAGATCGCCGCCGAGCTGGCCCAGGGCGAGGACGGCGAGATCACCCCGCAGACCCTGCTGCAGGTGCTGGCCGACCGCACCCGCCGCTTCGACAAGGGCGGCGAGCAGTTCTACGACCAGATCTCGGCGCTGCACAAGTCGGTGCGCAGCTCCAATCCGGATGCGGCGCTGTACTGGCTGACGCGCATGCTCGACGGCGGCTGCGATCCGGCCTACCTGGCGCGGCGCCTGACCCGCATGGCGATCGAGGACATCGGCCTGGCCGATCCGCGCGCCCAGCAGATGGCGCTGGAAGCCTGGGACATCTACGAGCGGCTGGGCAGTCCGGAAGGCGAGCTGGCCTTCGCGCAACTGGTGCTGTACCTGGCCAGCACCGCCAAGTCCAACGCCGGCTACGCCGCGTTCAACCAGGCCAAGGCCGAAGTGCGCGAGAGCGGCACCCAGGAAGTGCCGCTGCATCTGCGCAACGCGCCGACCAAGCTGATGAAGACCCTCGGCTACGGCGAGCACTACCAGTACGACCACGATGCCGAAGGCGGCATCGCCCTGGACCAGACCGGGTTTCCGGATGCGATGGGCGAGCGCGTGTACTACCGGCCGGTGGAGCGCGGCCTGGAGATCAAGCTCAAGGACAAGCTCGACCGGCTGCGCGCCGCACGCGAGCAGGCACGGGCTGACAAGGCCAAGCCGACGCGCTCATAATCGGCATCAAGGAGATGGCATTCCTCCTCGAACCGCCCGCAGTCCCTGCGCGCTGATGATGCCTGCCCAACCCCCGCCGGGGCGGCAGGCCTGCGCCCCGGCATCGCCCGATCTGGAGACCACGATGCCGCACTTCGTTTTCGTTTTCCCACGCCGCCGCGCCGCCGCGCAGCGGGGCAGCGCATGAACTTCGCCCTGTGGTGGCAGCAGCTGTTGCTTGCGATGGCCGGCGGCGCGGTCGGCTCCGGTGTGCGCTTCGCCGTCGGTAGCGCCTTGTTGCAGCGCTACGGCGCCGGTTTCCCGTGGGGCACGCTGACGGTGAACCTGGTCGGCGCGTTCTTCGGCGGTTTCCTGCTGGTCTGGATCGAAGGCAAGGGCGCCAGCGCGCCGTACTGGCGTGCGTTGCTGGTCGTCGGCCTGCTCGGCGGCCTGACCACGTTCTCCTCGCTGATGATGGAAAGCCTGGTGTTCCTGCGCAACGGGCGCGGCGGCATGGTGCCGCTGTACCTGGCGATCACCCTGGCGGCGGGCCTGCTGCTGGTGATCGGCGGCGCCCGTGTGGCGACCGAACTGCGACCGCCGGCAGCCAGTGCCGGCAAGTGAGTGCATTGGCCGTGCGTGCTAGGACAGCAGCGCGGCCGCCAGCCCCAGCGGCGGCGCTGCCAGCGCCAGCGGCACGATGGCGCGCGGCCGGTACGGCAGCAGGCCGTAGGTCAGCAGCGCGGCGCTGGCGCTGAGCGTGCCCAGCCACAGCACCGGGCCGATGGTCCAGCCCAGCGCTGTCACGCAGCACGCGAACGCCGCGGCCAGCAGCAGCCAGCCGCCGATGCGCAGCTGGCGCATCCGCGCCGGCGCGGCGCGCTGCGCGCCGTACAGTTCCAGCTGGTGTTTCTCCATCGCCAGGCACAGCGCGACGAAGCCGGAAAAGGCCAGGCCCAGGCCGAGCAGGTTCATGGCGTCTCCAGTGCCGTGGTCGACACGGGCTGCGCCGCCGCCCGTTCGCGCGCGCGGCGTTCGGCCGCCGACAGCGGCGGCTGCCAGCGCTGCATGCGCCGCGCCGCGACCGCCAGCACGCAGCCCAGCCCGAAGCAGACCAGGTCCACACCGGCCAGCGCCCAGTCGCCGGCCGGCAGGGTATTGCCCAGATGCGCGTCGGTGGTCAGTGCGTTGAGCGCCGGCAGCAGCGTGAACAGGGCCGCACCCAGGTACAACTGCCAGGCCCACATCGCGCGCCTTGGCCAGACGAAGGCGGCGACCAGCGCCGCTGCCCAGGCAAGGAAGAACGCCGCCGCTTCCTGCTCCGGGCGCTCGGCCAGATGCACCGGGATCAGCCGGTTGCCCCAGAAATAGGCGGCGAAGGCGATCGGCAGGCCGGCCACCGTGCCGATGTTCAGCGCGTCGACCAGGCGCAGGCCGACACCGATCCGGCCGGCCTTGGCGTGCTTGGGCCGTTCCTTGACCGCCCACAGGATCACGCCGCTGGCCACCATCAGGCAGCCGAGCAGGCCGGAACCGAAGAACAGCCAGCGCAGCCCGGACCCGGCGAAGTGCGCCAGGTGCAGGCCGTACAGCGTGCTGCGGGTCTGCGCGGCCGCGCCGGGGCTGCCGCTGCGCGCCAGGACCTGTCCGCTGCCGGCGTCCAGCAGCAGCGCCGGCGGGTCGTAGGCCAGGCGCCGGCCCTCTCCCTGGCGGATCTCGATCACCGCCGCGGCATCGCCCGGGTTGTACAGCGAGAATCCGGCGATCGGAGCCTGCGCACCCCATTCGGCGCGCGCCACGTCCAGCAGGCGCGCGATCGGCAGGCGCGTGCCCGGCCGGCCGCTGGCTTCGCGGGGATTCTCCGGCTGCGAGAACGCTTCGGCGTAGAACGCTTCTTCGGCATTCGGATAGGCGACCTTGATGCCCCACGGCAGGTACATCAGCATCAGCGTGACCAGCCCGGTGTAGGTGATCATCGCGTGGTAGGGCAGGGCCAGCACCGCGCTGACGTTGTGGAAGTCCAGCCACGAGCGCTGGCCCTTGGCCGGGCGGAAGGTGAAGAAGTCCTTGAAGATCTTCTTGTGGGTGATGACCCCGCTGATGATCGCCACCAGCATGAACATGGCGCAGAAACCGACGATGTAGCGCGCCCACATCACCGGGATGTAGTGCAGGTCGAAGTGCAGGCGATAGAAGAACTCGCCGCCGCGGGTGTCGCGCGCGGTGCTGGCCTGGCCGCTGAGCGGATCCAGCAGTGCGTCGCCGAACATCTGCTTGCGGCTCTGGGCGCTGCCGTCGGCCGGCGGCGGATTGCGCCAGAACAGTTGCGTGAACGAGGAGCGTGCCCCCGGCAGCGACACCGTCCATTGCGGCGACTGCGGCGCTTGCCGCTCCAGAAACGCGACTGCACGTGCGGCCACGGTGTCCGTGCCCAGCGACGCGCGCGGCAGCTCCGGGCGCATCCAGCGGCTGATCTCGTTGCGGAAATAGCTGGCGGTGCCGGCCATGAAGATCAGCAGCAGCACCCAGCCGACCAGCAGCCCGGTCCAGGTGTGCAGCCAGGCCATCGACTGACGGAATCCCTGCTTCATGGCGTGTGCTGCTGCAGCCAGGCGATGGCCAGGGCCATCGGCGCCAGCAACGCGACGATCCCCAGCCAGGCGCGGGCGGCGCTGCGCGCGGCGAACGCCCACAACGCGGTGCAGGCGCAGACCAGGATGCCCAGCATCATGCCGCTGAGCACGGCCTGCGCACGCAGGCTCGGCCACAGCAGTGGCAGCAGCGCGGAGGTCGCCGCGGCCAGCGCATAGCCGCCGAAGATCGCCGCCAGGGTGCGCGACAGCACGCCCAGCCAGGGTGGCAATGGACGCCGCGACGCGGCGGGCGGGCGCGAGGCGTGGGGATCGTGCAGGGGCGCGGGAGGAACTGGATGCATGGAAGCCTGTCGGGAAAAGGCACCGGCTTGGCATCGGGCTAGGCGGGAGCGTGGCGGCGATGAAGCATGCCGAACACGTTAATGATACGCATTCCTATCTTTGCTGCGCAATGCGCCGCCAATGCGGCAGTGGGCGCAGCGCATGCCAGGACCACGCTGCGCAACGTGCCGCCGGGGTTGGCCGTCGGCTGAAGCGCTGGCGGAGCGATCCGCAGCGGCGGCGCTCGAACCTTGCGGCCATGCCTGGTGCCATGGCCGCAGGTAGCGGAGGCGGCAGTCAGGCCACGGCGCCGGCAAGCGGCTCGGGACGAATGACGATCTCTCGCGGCATGTTCCGGCGCTGCCATCCTTCCCGCGCTGCTGGCACCATGGGCCAGGCAACGATGCCGAGCGCAAGGGACCGACGGCCGGTGCCGCGCTCCCGTCACGGCACGGTCCCGCGCCTGACGCGCACGATGGCCGATCGATGCCGGCAACGGATCACTGCGGAGATGCGATGGATGAAGATTCTCGTGGTCGACGATTACCGCACCATGCGGCGTGTCATCCAGAACCTGTTGAATCGGCTCGGCTACGACGACGTGGCCGAGGCTGCAGACGGTGCGTCGGCCCTGGCCGCGTTGCGGGCGGACAGGATCGGCCTGGTCCTGTGCGACTGGAACATGCAGCCGATGACCGGCCTGCAGCTCCTGCGCGAAATCCGCAGCGACCGTGCGCTGGCCGGCACGCCGTTCATCATGGTCCTGGCCAACGACAGGCGCGACGACATCACCGCCCTCAAGGAGGCGGGGGCGAGCGGCTACATCATGAAGCCCTTCAACGCCGAGACGCTGCAGGGCAAGATCAAGGCCGTGCTCTGACCGGTTTCGGCGATCGGCGATGCGACAGGGTCCAACCGGCCTGCGGTGCGTGCGCTGGTCGCGGCATGGCCAAGGCGGGCAAGCGCCGTGGCTGCGCAGCGCGACTGACCGGCAGCGCCGGCCACCTGCGGGCCGATCGCACCGCAGGCCTCGATCGGCGCAAGTGGCGCCTGGGCTCGCATGTGCGGGGAATGCCGAGGCAGCGTGCCGTCGCGGCGGTATCGACAGTCGCGCTTCAACGCGTCGCGGGAGGCGCCCGGGCGGCGGGCGCAGCGGCCATCGCGTCGGCGGCGACGATCTTCTGTGCCACCGCCGCGCGCAGCGGGGAAGCGTCCGGCAGCAAGGTCCGCAGGTGACGCCAGCGCATCGCGGCGTTGGCGTAGCGGTGTTGCTGGAACTCGCCGATGCCGAGCATCCATAGCGCGCGCTGGTTGTCCGGTTGCCGCGCGAGGATGCGCTCGAGCATGCCGTGCGCGGCCGGGCCGACGGCGAAGTCGGGTTGCTGCGCCATGTCCGCCTCGACCCAGCCGAGCATCGCCTCGCTGTCGTCCGGGGCGATCCGCAGCGCCTGCGCGTAGGCGTCGCGCGCCTCGGCGCTGCGCTTGGCCTGCGCCGCGGCCGCGGCCTGCTCCATCCATCGCTGCAGCGCACGTTGCGCCGCGTCCGGGTCGGGCGCAGGCGCGGCTTGCACGGGGATGCCTGCCAGCGCCGCGGGATCGCCGACCAGCAGATACAGGCCCGCGCTCGCCAGCGGCAGCGTCACCGCCACCAGCGCCGCGGCGACGCAGCGCTGCACGCGGGCGCCGGGCCGCCGGCGCAGCAGCGGCCACAGCAAGGCGCCCAAGGCGATGCCGACCATTCCCGCGGCAGCAATGCCGAAGCCGGCCGTCACCATTGTTCTTCCGGCTCCTGGTCCGGCGCCACGTGCGCCGCGGCGGCGGCCCGGCGCCGCAGCGTGGCCACGACCATGGCCGCGCCGCCGAGCAGGAACAGCAGCGGGCCGAACCACAGCAGCCAGGTGCCGGGCGCCAGCGGCGGGTCGTAGAGCACGAACCGGGAATAGCGATCGACCATGTACTGCTTGATCTGCGCATCGCTGCGGCCGGCCTGCAATTGCGCGAACACCTGGTGGCGCAGGTCGCGCGCCAGCGTCGCGTTGGAGTCGGCCAGGTTCTCGTTCTGGCAGACCAGGCAACGCAACTGCGCGGTCAGGCGCTGGAAGCGCAGTTCCTGCTGCCGATCCCGGAACGGCAACGGATCCACCGCCTGCGCCGCCGCCGGCAACGCGTGGGCGAGCAGCAGCAAGACCAGCAGCGACAGCCACGGCCTGGTCCATGGCCGGCCGCGCAGCGCCCGCGCAAATGGACCGCTCATCGCTGCGCTCCGTCCAGCGCGGCGATCGCCGGACGCAGTTCGCCGGCGATCACTGCAGGCGTCAGCACGCCGACATGTTTGTAGCGGATCACGCCCCGGGCATCGATCAGGAAGGTTTCCGGAGCACCGTAGACACCGAAGTCGATCGCGCGCTGTCCATCCTGATCGACCACCACCAGCGCATACGGATTGCCGCGCTGCGCGAGCCAGGCGCGCGCGTCGCGCGGGTCGTCCTTGTAGGCGTAGCCGATCAGTGCGACGCCGAGGTCGTTGGCATGCGCCAGCAGCAGCGGATGCTCCTCGCCGCAAGCCAGGCACCAGCTGCCGAACACGTTGAGCAGGTACGGGCGGCCGCGCAATTCGGCGCTGCCGGCGCGTTGCGCGGGATCGTCCAGGCGCGGCAGCGAGAACGCCGGCGCCGGCTTGCCGATCAGCGGCGAGGGCACCTCGCGCGGGTCGTGCGCGCGGCTCCAGTAGATGCCGAAACCGAACAGTGCGGCCAGCAGCAGGAAACCAAGCAGGGGCAGCAGCCGGCTCATGTCGGTATCGCCGATGCGGTCGTGGCGAGCGGCGCGGCAAGCTCGGCGCCGGGTGCGACCGGGTGCGGCGCACGCAGCCGGCGCGCGCAGGCGCTGACGAACCCGCCGAGCATCATCAGCAGGCCGCCCAGCCAGATCCAGCGGATGAAGGGTTTGTAGTACAGGCGCAGGGTCCAGGCGTTCTCGATGTGCTGGTCGTCCATCGGCTCGCCCAGCGCGACGTACAGATCGCGGACGACGCCGGCATCGATTGCCGCCTCGGTCTGGATCCGTTCGCTGGAATACAGGCGCTTCTGCGGATGCAGTACCGCCACCGCCGCACCGTCGCGGCTCACCGTCAGCGTGCCTTGCTCGGCCTTCCAGTTCGGCCCGTCGATCATGCGCACGCCATCGAAGCGGAACGCGTAGCCGCCGATCTGTTCGCTTTGCCCGGGCGCCAGGCGCACGTCGCGCTCGATCGACAGGCTTTCCGACAGCAGCACGCCGGCCACGAACACCGCCACGCCGGCATGGGCCAACAGCATGCCGGCCAGCTCCGCCGGGAAGCGGCGCCCGCGCGGCGCTTCGCGCAGGCGCTTGTAGGCATACAGCGCGGTGCCGATGCCGATCCAGGTGGCGGCGGCGACGCCGGCCACCGCGCGGGCCGAGCCGTCGGTCAACACGAAGGCGACCAGCGCGCAGGCCAGTGCGGCCAGCACCGCGCGCACGGCCACTGCCTGCAGCGCGCCCGGTTCGGTCCGGCCCCAGCGCAGGTACGGGCCGAACGGCAGCAACAGCACCACCGGCAGCATCAGCAGCGGGAACAGCAGGCCGAAGTAGGGCGGGCCGACCGAGACCTTGCCCAAGCGCAGCGCATCGCCGAGCAGCGGGAACAGCGTGCCCAGCAGCACCATCGCCGCGGCCACGGTCAGCATCAGGTTGCCGACCAGGATCGCGGTTTCCCGCGACAGCGCCGCGAACGGCTTGCCGGCGGCCAGCCGCGGCGCGCGCAGCGCGTAGAGCAGCAGCGCACCGCCGACCGTCACGATCAGGAAGCCGAGGATGTACAGGCCGCGGCGCGGGTCGGCGGCGAAGGCGTGCACCGAGGTCAGCACGCCCGAGCGCACCAGGAAGGTGCCCAGCAGCGACAGCGAGAAGGCCAGGATCGACAGCAGCAGGGTCCAGGCGCCGAGCGCGCCGCGCTTTTCGGTGACCGCCTGGGTGTGGATCAGCGCCGCGCCGACCAGCCACGGCATGAAGCTGGCGTTCTCCACCGGATCCCAGAACCACCAGCCGCCCCAGCCCAGTTCGGCATAGGCCCACCAGCTGCCGGCGACGATGCCGGCGGTGAGGAAGCCCCAGGCGACATTGGTCCACGGTCGCGCCCAGCGCACCCAGGCCTGCTGCTGTTCGCCGCCGAGCAGGGCGGCGATGGCGAAGGCGAAGGCCACCGAGAAGCCGACGTAGCCGGTGTAGAGCACCGGCGGGTGGAACACCATGCCCGGATCCTGCAGCACCGGGTTGAGTTCGTTGCCGTCCAGCGGCATCGGCGACAGCCGCGCGAACGGGTTGGAGGTGAACAGCACGAAGGCCAGGAAGCCGGCGGCGATCAGGCCGAGCACGCCCAGCACACGCGCGGCGAACGCCTCCGGCAGGTGCCGGCTGCTGCGCGCCAGCAGCACCGTCCACAGGTCGAGGATGGCGATCCACAGCAGCAGCGAGCCTTCGTGCGCGCCCCAGACCGCGGCCAGCCGGTAGTACCAGGGCTGCGCCAGGTTGGCGTTGGCGGCCACGTAGCGCACCGAGAAATCCAGGCGCAGCAGCGCATAGGCGAGCAGGGCGAAGGCCAGCCAGGCGAACAGCGCCTGCGCGCAGGCGGCCGGCCGTGCCACCGCCATCAGCGCACGGTCGCCACGCCAGGCGCCGAGCAGCGGCAGCAGGCCCTGCGCCAGCGCCAGCAGCAGGGCCAGGATCAACGCGAGCTGGGCCAGTTCGGCGGTCATCGCGGCAGGGCGGCCGAGCGTGGCCAGCGCAGCGCGGCGCGGTGGGGCGGCATCGGCTTCATGGCGTCGCGGACGTGGCCGCCGACGCGGAAACCGCCGCTGCGGTGCGGCCCTCATGGGCCTGCGCCATCGCGTCCTTCAGCTCCTGCGGCATGTAGGTCTCGTCGTGCTTGGCCAGCACCTCGGTGGCGACGAAAGCGGCGCCGTGCAGCGAACCGGTGGCGATCACCGCCTGGTTGTCGCGGAACAGGTCGGGCAGGATCCCGGTGTAGGCGACCGCGGTGGCGCCGGAGGCGTCGATCACGGTGAAGTCCACCCGCAGCGAATCGGCGCTGCGCCGGATCGAGCCGGCCTTGACCATGCCGCCGAGGCGGAACACGCGGTAGCCGTCGGCCTGGCCGGCCTGCACCTGGCTCGGTGTGAACAGGTAGCTGATGTTGTGCTGCAGGGCCAGCACGAACAGGCCGGTGGCGAGCGCGGCGGCGCCCAGCACCAGCAGCACGATCAGCAGGCGGCGCTTACGGGTGGGATTCATGGGCGGGACCTGGCGACAGCGGCGCGGCGCCGCGCTGGCGGCGGCTGTGTTCGCGCACCACCTGTGCGCGCGTCTCGGCAAGCAGGCGCCGCTGCCGCCAGCGCGGCAGCAGCGTGTCCAGCAGCAGCACCAGCAGGAACAGCGCGTAGGCCGGCCATACGTAGGCGGCATAACCGCCCATCGCCCAGAAGCCGCTCATGCCGCGCGCTCCGCCGCCAGGCGCGCTTCCGGCAGCGGCGCCGGCGCGTGTGCGGCCAGGGCGAGCGCCCGCACCCAGCCCTTGCCGCGCTCCAGCGCCAGCAGGTCGGTGCGCATGCGCCCGAGCAGGCTGGCCAGGTAATAGCACTTGCTCGCCAGCACCGCGGTCAGCAGCGGCCACAGCATCGCCAGCGGCATCTTCGACGGACCCAGCACGCGCACCGTGGAGCCCTGGTGCAGGGTGTTCCACCAGACCACGGAGAAATGCACGATCGGCAGGTTGATCAGCCCGACCAGCGCCAGCAGCGCGGCGGCGCGCGCGCCCTGGCGCGGATCCTCGATCGCGCGGTACAGGCCGATCACGCCCAGGTACAGGAACAGCAGCACCAGTTCCGAGGTCAGCCGCGCGTCCCAGGTCCACCAGGCGCCCCACATCGGCTTGCCCCACAGCGAGCCGGTGCACAGGGTGATGAAGGTGAACGCGGCGCCGATCGAGGCGGAGGCCATGCACGCCACTTCGGCGAGCTTCAGCCGCCACACCAGGGCGACGAAGGCGGCCGCGCCCATCGCGGCGTAGACGAACAGGCTCATCCAGGCGCTGGGCACATGGATGAAGATGATCCGGTAGGCGTCGTGTTGCTGGTAGTCCGGCGGCGCCAGCACCAGGCCGCCGTAGAACGCCACTGCGCCGAGCAGCAGCGCCGCGCCCAGCGCCCATGGCCGGATCGCGCCGGCGACGCGATAGAACGTTGGCGGCGAGGCGAGCCGGTGCATCCAGTGCGGAATCCACTTGGCCATGGCCGCTGCGCTCAGCGGGACGTCGTGGCGGCGCGGGGCAGCGCCTGTACCGCGGCGGCGGCATCCACCTGCAGCAGGCCGTCGCGTTGCCGGCTGGTCCGGCGCAGCAGCTCGTGCACGCTGCGCGCGTCCAGCTGCGGCGCCAGCGACAGCAGCAGCGCGACCACGCCGCTGACGTGCGCGGTGGCCATCGACGAGCCGGACGTGAAATCGTAAGCGCCGTTGGGCTGGGTGGTGAGAATGTCCTCGCCCGGCGCGCTGAGCACCCCCGGCGGCGACGCGGTGGCGCTGCTGGTGCGTACCACGATCACGCCCGGGGTGCCGTCGGGAAAGCCGTCCAGGCGGCCGTCCGGCGGCATCGCCGCGATCACGATGCGGCCCTGCCGCAGCAACTGCTCGAGCAGCTTGCGCAGCAGCGGATCGGCCGGCCCGCCCAGGCTCAGATTGATGATGCGCGTGCGCGTGTCGCCGATCGCGACCAGCGCCTTGGCCAGGGTGAAGGAATTGCAGCCGGCGCCGGCCCCGGCGCGCTGCGGGTACCAGCAGGCCTTGTACACGTCGAGCATGGCCTTGGGCGCCATGCCGACGATGCCCAGATGGTTGTTGCTGCCGGCGGCGATGATCCCGGCGACCTCGGTGCCGTGGTGATCGCGATTGAACGCGGCGGGGTCGGCACCGACCAGGTCGCGCACCTCGCGCAGGCGGCCCTGCAGGTCGGGGTGGGCGGTGTCCACGCCGGTATCGACGATGGCCACGCCCACGCCCTGGCCCTGGCTCAGCACCTGCGCGGTGGCGGCGTTGGTCGCGGCGAAGCCGCGTTGCATGTCGACGTAGGGATCGTTGTAGCGCAGCGGCTGCGCGGGCTTGGCCGGCGGCGCCGGGTCGGCGTAGGTGGCGAACTCCTGCAACGGCTGCGACAGCGCGACGCGTTCGTCCTTGGCCAGCGCGGCGAGCAGCGCGTCGCGCGCCGCGCCCGGCGCCGGCTCGAACACCACGCAGTACACGCCCAGCGGCTTGATCGGCCAGCCGGTCACCTGGCGCAGGCCGTAGCGCTGGGCCAGCGCGTCCAGCGTCGCCGCCGCCTGGGTGCCGGCCCCGTAATACTTGGAAGAGGCATAGCCGATCAGGTTGGAGCCGGCATGCCGGCCCGGTGCGGCCATCGGGTTGGCCACCGCGAGCACGATCTGGCGCTGGCTGTCCAACGCCGGCGAGGCGTCCAGGGTCGGCGTCTTGGCCGGCGCCGCTGTGGCAGCGACGGGCGCGTCGGCGCCACTGCGCCCGCCATGGGCGCAGGCGCCGAGCGCGAGGCAGGCCATCAGCAAGCAGAGACGACGCAGGCTCATGGTGCGGAAATCGGCTCCGCCAGGCGGATGCCGGGCGTCGCACGCAGCTGCTGCACGCTGCGCTGCGGCTGCGCCGGCGACCCGGCCTGGACCGGCACCACGGTGTAGGCGCCGGCGCCGTTGGGGCCGCCGACCACGCGCAGCTGCAGCTTGCGCAGCACGGCGTCCCAGTCGGCCAGGGTCATGCGCGCGTCCGGCACCACGCGGATCGCGTCGCTCGCCAGCGGCTGCGCGGTCTCGCTGAGGGTGCGGTAGCTGGCGCCCTGGCCCTGGCCCTGGTCGCTGGCGGACAGCCTGACCCCGAGCACGCCCAGTCCGACCGCCTGCACCAGCGCCGCGGCGACCAGCGCCCGCGTGGTCCAGCTGGAGCGCGCGCGCGCCGGCAGGCGCTGCGGTTCCGGCGCGTCGAGGCGGCCGAGCAGGCGCTGCAGCCCGGCCTCGGCGTCCACCGCCACGTCGCTGGGCAGCGACATCGCCATGCGCAGCCGGCTCTGCTGCGCGAACTCGGCGCTGCAGAAGCTGCACTTGGCCAGATGCGCGATCAGCCACTCGTGTTGCTCTTCCGTGGCGCTGGCCTGCAGCACCCACGGCATCAGTTCCCAGGCATGCGAGCACTCGTTGCCCGGCTCGTTGAAGCCTGTCTTCATGACACGCTCTCCGTCAGAGGGGAAGCGCCGCCGGCCAATCCCGGCAGCACGTTGCGCAGCTTGACCCGGGCATGGAACAGCCGCGCCTTGATCGTGCCCACCGGGCACTGCATGATCGCCGCGACTTCTTCCAGCTTGTGGCCCAGGCCGTAGACCAGCTCGACCACCAGGCGCTGGTCGGCCGACAGCCGCTCCAGGCCCTTGCCCAGCCAGTCGCGCAGTTCGCGGTCCTCGTCCGGGTCGGCGGAGGAGGCGAAATGCTCTTCGGCGCTCACCCCGTCCTCGATCGCCTCGTCGCTGTGGTGGCGGATCGCCTTGAGCCCGCAGCGGTAGGCGATGCCCATGATCCAGGTCGAGACCTGCGAGTCGCCGCGGAAATCGCCGGCCTTCTGCCAGGCGATCCAGAAGCAGTCGTTGATCGCCTCCTCGATGATGTCCGGGCGCCGGGTCAGCCGCGACAGGAACCGGCACAGGCGCCCGTGGTAGTTGCGGTACAGGGTGGCCAGCGCATCGCGGTCGCCGCCGGCCATGCGCCGGAGCAGCATGCGGTCGGTGGCATCGCCTAGTGGATCGGTGTCGGTCATGGAGGGCTGGCTTGGCAACGGGCACCGGTATGTGCCGGGTCGGCACGGAAAGGTTGCGTGCGGATCAGAAGGCGCGCGACACGGTGACCACCCACGGCCAGATCCCGTTGCCGCGCCTGGCGTAGATGCTGCGCGCGTCGCTGAACACGCGGTCCACCTCCACGCTCCAGGCGCCGGCGTTCCACATCAGCCCGGCGTGGCCGTAGCTGTAGTGGTCGGCGTAGTCCAGCCCGTACAGCGCCGGCGGGGCCTGGCTGATGCCGATCCCGGCCGACAGCGACAGCTGCCCCGGCAGCGGCTGGTGCACGGTGAGGTCGGCCGCGCCGTACCAGCGGCCACGGTAGCTGTCGGGCAGCTCGAACGCGGCCAGCGATACGCTCAGCCGGTCCCGGTAGGACCAGCCGAGGCTGGCCTCGTTGCGGTTGAACAGGCGGTTGATGCGGTTGCCGGGGTAGTCGTAGCGCAGCAGCCCGGCCTGCATCTGCCAGCTGTCGGACAGGGTCCAGCTGCGCGACAGCTCGATCGTGGTCAGCAACTGGTGGCCCGGCGCGTCCAGCGCGGTACTGGCGGACGCGCCCAGCGACCAGCCCGGCGCGGGCAGCCAGTAGCCGGCGAGCTGCAGGGACGGGGTGTCGGCGGTCACCGCGATGCCGCGATCGACCAATTGCGAACTGAGCCCGACCGCGCCGCCCAGCTTGGCCGCCAGCGCCGTGCCCGGCAGGCACAGCGCCGCCGCCAGCGCCAGCGTGCCGCGCAGCGGGCGCAGGCGCGCGGCACGCTGCGCCAGGTCACCTGCGGCCGCGGTCATGCCGGTCGGGATGCCCATGCATGGCGGTGTCCGCGGCGGCGGCCCATGTCGGTCGCGGGCAGGGCGGTCGGGGACAGGGAGCCGGCGGCGGAAGGGCGGTTGTGCACGGTCGCTCGATGGTCGCGGGTCGGATCGCAGGGGACGCTGGGGCGCGTGGCAGCGGCAACGCCGGAGCGCTCGCCGCGTGGACGCTCGCCATTATCGGCGTTGCGGACTGGCGGCGACGCGGCGCACACCCGGCGTGGACCGCCGGGTTCAGTTTCGACTATGCCGGGGCCGGGCGCCGACTTCAATGCAGGGTATTGAGATAGGCGATGAGGTCCTCGAGCTGCTTGCTGTCGTCGAGCCCGTCGTACTTCATGTTGGCGCCGGGGATGCCCTTGGACGCGGGCTGGGCCAGGTAGCTGCGCAGCTTGTCGTCGCTCCAGGTCCACTGGGTCTTCTTCATCGCGTCCGAGTAGCGGTAGTCGGGCACGCTGCCGGCGCTGCGCCCGACCACGCCGAACAGGGTCGGGCCCTTCTTGTTCTTGCCCGGCGCCGCGCTATGGCATTCGGCGCATTCGGTGGCGAACACGCCGGCGCCGGGCAGGCCGCCGCCGGCATGCGCGGCGGGTGCGAGCGCGACGCCGAGCGGCAGCAGGCTGGCCATCAGGGTGCACCACAGGGGAAATGCGTTGGCTGGTTTCATGACGATCCGTACTGGGGGAAAGGTGTGCTCAGAACGCGAGGCTCAGGGCCAGCGAGAACTGGTTCAGGTCGTGCGGGCGGGTCACCGGCAGGGCGCCGAACACGTTGCCGGTGGTGCCGTTGAACTTGCTGAAACGGAACCAGGTCGCGGACAGGCGCAGGTTGGCGATCGAGGTGAACGAGTCGTCCTTGCCGAACGGCGCCCAGGAGGCGCTGATCAGGTTGCTGGTGGTGTCGGGCGTGCCGTACGGGCTGTAGCGGAACGGGTCGGCCGAGCCGGTATTGATGAAGTGCGCCAGCAGCAGGCCGTAGCTCTGCTTGTAGGTGTAGCTGAGATTGATCGACTGGTCGCGGATGCTGCCGCGGCGCAGCCCGGCCACGCTGGGGTCGGCCGGGTCGATCGCCGCGCTGCCGTAGCGGCGGCGCTCGTAGATGTTGAGGTAGCCGAGCTTGAGGATGTGCTCGCGGGTGCCGAGGAACTGGTAGTTCAGGTCGTAGCCCAGGTCGGTGAAGTCGTCGCGCGGGCCGGTGCTGCGCGGCAGCTGGCGGCGCGTGCTCAGCGCGACCACGCCGGCGGAGAAGAACTGCTTCTTCATGTCCTTCATGTAGCTCAGGCGCAGGTAGCCGGTGTCGCTGAGCTTGCCCGGGTCGCCGCCGACCGCGTAGCCGAGGTCGTCCTGGGTGGAGACCGGCAGCGCGTTGTAGGTGCCGATCTCGCCGTACCAGTTGCGGTCGTAGACGCCGTAGACGCTGGTGCCGATCACCCGGTTGGACAGCGAGGACTGGTTGAGCAGGGTGGTGGAGCCGGCGTAGGCCGAGGCCGGACCCAGGCCGGAGGCATTGGGCAGCACGCCGATCGGATCCTGGCTGCCGGGGTTGTTGTTGACGCTCACCCCGAGCAGCGCGTCCTTGCCGCCGAGCTTGAAGGTCTTGGCGACGAAGCGCAGGTCCACGTTGTCCAGCTTGGTGGTGAACTTGTCCTTGCCGTTGTTGGTGCTGGAGACCTTGATGTAGCCGCCGACGTTGTCGCTGACCCGGCCGGCCAGGTACAGGTCGGCCTCGCTGAGCTGGTTGTTGGTCTTGCCGCGCACCGGCACGCTGCGGGTGCCGGTGAGTTGCGCCGAGGCCGGGATCTTGGTCCCGTTGCCGTCGCTGTCGGTGTAGCCGTTGAGCTTGAAGCGCATGCCGTACGGGGTCAGCGCCGGGCCGTAGGCGCCGATGTGGCAGTCCGCGCAGGAGGAGCCGGTCTGCCGCGCGAACGCCGGCACCGCCGCGGCGCGCGGGCTGGCCAGCAGCAACAGCGAGCCGAGCGTGGACCACAGCAGCACCTGCTCGGCGCCACGCAGCGTGCCTGGACGGAAGAAGGAAGAAGGGGACGGGGTGGTCTGCATGCGATGGGTCCTTGAGCGGGTCGGCGCGGCGGCGGACGAGGGAAGGGCGTAAAGCACGGTTCAGCCGCGGCGCAAGCGCAGCATTCGCCGCAGGGTGTCGTCGCGGCGCACGAAGTGGTGCCATAGCGCGGCCCCGATATGCAGCAGGATCAGGCCGAGCAGCGCCCAGGCGGCATACACGTGCCAGGCGCCGAGCGTGTCGGCCAGATCCGGATCGGGGGCGACCAGTTCCGGCAGCGTGGCGGCGAACAGATGCACCGGCTTGCCCATGGACTGGCTCAGCGCCCAGCCCAGCACCGGCAGGGTCAGCAGCAGCGCGTACATGACCACGTGGGTGAGCCCGGCAAGCGCACGCAGTAGCGGCGAGGCGGCCTCCGCACGCAGCAGCGGCGAGGCGGCCTCGGGGTCGTGGCGTTTGCCCAGGCGCAGGCGCAGCGCCACGCGCAGGAAGAACAGGCCGAGCACGAACAGGCCGAAATGCCGATGTCCCTCCAGCAACCATTGGCGCACGGCACGGCCCTCGACCTCTTCGCGCAGCAGGATCAGGCCCGCCGCCAGCACCAGGCACAGCACGGTGAGCCAGTGCAGCAGCACCATCGGCCGCGGCAACCCTGCAGCGGCAGATGCGGGTGGCGAATGCGCCGCCGCGTCGGAGAGAGAGGTGCCGTCGTCGGCCTGCGTGGATGAAGTCATGGTGGCGTGCCCTGTCCAGGTCGTGTCGATGGAATGCGCGCTGCCGTTCGCGGCGTCGTGCTGCGCCACCGGCGGGCAGCGCAACGGCTGGCGCAGTGGTGGTCGCAGATGGGTGCCGGGGGCGCGGCAAAAGGTTGCGTCGGCGTGGCGGTCACCTTCGGATCGCGCTGCGATGGCATGGCGCAACCTTTCCGCAGGCCGGCGGCACTCAGCCTGGTAACTCCGCGTCGGAGTCCGTGTCGGACACACTATGGCAATCGAACGAATCCAGTTGCGTACGCACGGC
Organism: Xanthomonas sp. JAI131; assembly: GCF_013410075.1. Taxonomy (NCBI): domain Bacteria; kingdom Pseudomonadati; phylum Pseudomonadota; class Gammaproteobacteria; order Lysobacterales; family Lysobacteraceae; genus Xanthomonas; species Xanthomonas sp. JAI131. The sequence goes on from NZ_JACCCN010000001.1 coordinate 998,303, forward strand.
GACGAGCGCGGTCTGCTCGTGGCCCTGGAGCAGCAACGCGACGTGCCCTTCGACATCCGGCGCGTGTACTACCTGTTCGCCACCAAGCACGGTGTGCACCGCGGCCAGCACGCGCACCGCCATCTGAATCAGTTGGCGGTGGCCCTGCATGGCTCGGTATCGTTCCTGCTCGACGACGGCAGCGGACCGGTGCAGGTGGTGCTCGACGACCCCTGCCAGGGGCTGCTGCTCGGCAGCATGGTGTGGCGCGACCTGTACGACTTCAGCGCCGACTGCGTGCTGATGGTGCTGGCCGACCAGGCCTACGATCCGGCCGACTACATCCTCGACTACGACGAGTTCCTGCGCGAAGCCGCGGGCGAACGCAGGCAGGAGGCGTAGGGCCATGGCGAAACCGCTGGTCATCATCGGTGCGGGCGAACTGGCGCAGATCGCCTGCGAGTACTTCAGCCACGACAGCGACTACGAGGTGCTGGCCTTCAGCGCCGAGCGCGCCTACATCGCCGCGCCGACCCTGGCCGAACGGCCGGTGGTGGCGTACGAGGAGCTGGAACGGCTGTACCCGCCAGGCGAGGTCGAGGCGTTCGTGGCGATTCCCGCCAGCGGCCTCAACCGCCTGCGCACGCGGTTTTTCCTCGACGCCAAGCGCCGCGGCTATCGCCTGGCCAGCTACGTCAGTTCGCGCGCCTTCGTCTGGCGCAATGCGCAGCTGGGCGAGAACTGCTTCGTGTTCGAAGGCAATGTGGTGCAGCCGTTCACCCGCATCGGCGACAACTGCATCCTGTGGAGCGGCAACCACGTCGGCCACCGCACGGTGATCCACGACCATGTGTTCGTCGCCTCGCATGCGGTGATTTCCGGCTACTGCGAGATCGGCCAGAGCAGTTTCGTCGGGGTCAATGCCACCTTCAGCGACGGGGTCAAGGTCGCCGCGGACAACGTGATCGGCGCCGGCGCGCTGGTCACCCGCGACACCGAGCCGGGCCGGGTCTACGTCGGCGCGCCGGCGCGCGCGGTGGCCGGCAAGTCCAGCTTCGACGTGACGCTCTGACGCCATGTTCGACTGGAGCAAACGCGGCCTGGCGTTCGCCACCGCACGCGACGGCGTCGGCGGCTGGATGCGGCATTCGGCGTTGACGCCGACCCCGCATCGCCTGGATGCCGAGCTGATCCGCGTCTACGCCGGCTTCCGCGACGACGCCGGGATCAGCCGCATCGGCTACGTCGACGTGCGCGGCGACGACCCGACCCGGGTGGTGCGGGTCAGCGCCACGCCGGTGCTGGATATCGGCCGCGACGGCTGCTTCGACGACAACGGCATGATCCTCGGCGACGTGGTCTCCGCGCCGGACGGGCTGTACATGTTCTATGTCGGTTTCCAGCGCGTGGCCAAGGCCAAGTTCCTGGCCTTCACCGGGCTGGCGGTGTCCAGCGACGGCGGCGAGACGTTCCAGCGGCGCCAGGACACGCCGCTGCTGGACCGTGCGCCCGGGCGCAGCACCATCGCCGCAGTGCATTCGGCACGCTACGAGGACGGCCGCTGGCGACTGTGGTACGCGGTCGGCGACGATTGGGAATGGATCGACGGCACGCCGTTCCCGCGCTACCACATCCGCTACGCCGAGACCGACGACCTTCAGGCGATCCCGCGCCAGGACACGCCGTGCCTGCAACCGCAGGGCAGCGAATACCGCATCGGCCGCCCGCGCGTGTACCGCCACCAGGGCGGCTACCTGATGTACTTCACCCGCGGCAACGTCGATGGGGCGTATTTCCCCGGCGTGGCGCGCAGCGACGACGGCCGCCACTGGCAGCGTTGCGACGACGCCTTCGGTCTGGCGCTTTCGCCCGGCGGCTGGGACGCGCGCACGCTGTGCTATCCGGCGCTGATCCGGCACCGCGACCGCGTGCTGATGTTCTACAACGGCAACGACATGGGCCGCGACGGCTTCGGCGTGGCGGTGGCGCCGCTTGCGCAGGGTGCGGGCGAGGGGAGCGGCGATGTATTCGGTTAGGCCCTATCGCGCCGAGGATGCGCCGGCCTGGGACGCGTTGATCGCCGAATCCCGCAACGGCAACCTGCTGCACCGGCGCGGCTACATGGACTACCACGCCGAGCGCTTCGTCGACGCCTCGCTGCTGGTCGAACGCGGCAGTGCGCTGGTGGCCGCGTTCCCGGCCAACATCGACGGCACGCGCGTGGTCAGCCATGCCGGGCTGAGCTATGCCGGGCTGCTGTCCGCGCATGCCCTGCGCGCGGCGGCGACGCTGGACGTGTTCGAGCAGATCGCCGCGCATTACCGCGCCCGCGGCGTACGCGAGCTGCTCTACAAGGCGGTGCCGCACCTGTTCCATGCCGCGCCTGCGGAAGAGGATCTTTACGCCTTGCATCGGCTCGGTGCGCGCCTGCAGCGCCGCGACCTGTCTTCGGCGATCGCCTTGCGCGAGCCGCCGCGCTTCGCCGCCGAACGGCGGCGCTCGGTCGGCAAGGCGCGCAAGGCCGGCCTGCGCGTGCAGCGCAGCGACGATCCGGCGCCGTTCCATGCGCTGCTGAGCGAAGTGCTGCAGCGCCACGGCGCCACGCCCACCCACAGCCTGCAGGAACTGCGCCTGTTGTGCGGGCGCTTCCCGGAACACCTGGTGCTGTACGAAGTGCGTGATGGCGAGACGCTGCTGGCCGGCACGCTGCTGTACGACTTCGGCCGCGTGGTGCACACCCAGTACCTGGCCTGCTCCGAGCAGGGCCGGCGCGTGGACGCGCTGAGTCTGCTGCTGGCCGAGCTGATCGAAGACCGCTACGCGCAGCGCGACTACTTCAGCCTCGGCATTTCCACCGAGCAGCAGGGCCAGGCACTCAACGACGGCCTGGTCACGCAGAAGGAGCGCTTCGGCGCGCGCGGCGTGGTCCACGATTTCTACGCCTGGGACCTGCGATGAGCGTGCCGTTCCTGGACCTGCGCGCGCTCAACGCCCGCTACGCCGACGAACTGAAGGCCGCGGCGGCACGGGTCATCGACTCGGGCTGGTACGTGCTGGGCGCGGAACTGGACGCGTTCGAGCGCGAATTCGCCGGCTATTGCGGCACCGAACATGCGATCGGCGTGGGCAACGGCATGGACGCGCTGACCCTGATCCTGCGCGGCTACCGCGAACTGGGCCGGCTGCGCGACGGCGACGAGGTGATCGTGCCGGGCAACACCTTCATCGCCAGCTTCCTGGCGATCAGCGAGAACCGGCTGCTGCCGGTGCCGGTGGAGCCGGACCCGGTCAGCTTCAACCTGGACCCGGCCAGCGTGGAACGCGCGATCGGCCCGCGCACGCGGGCGATCATGGCGGTGCACCTGTACGGCCAGCTGGCGGACATGGCCGCGCTGCGAACGCTGGCGCGACAGCACGGCCTGCTGCTGATCGAGGACGCGGCGCAGGCGCACGGCGCGCGCCGGCACGGGCGCCACGCCGGCAGTTTCGGCGACGCCGCCGGTTTCAGTTTCTTCCCCGGCAAGAACCTGGGCGCGCTCGGCGACGGCGGCGCGGTGACGACCGACGATGCCGCGTTGGCCGCGCAGATCCGGATGCTGCGCAACTACGGTTCGGACATCAAGTACCGGCACCTGGTGCAAGGCGTGAACTCGCGCCTGGACGAAATGCAGGCGGCGTTGCTGCGGGTCAAGCTGAGCTACCTGGATGCCGACATCGCCTTGCGCCGCGATGTGGCGCGGCGCTACCGCGCAGGCATCGTGCATCCGCAGCTGCAGTTGCCGCAGGTGGCCGACGATGCGGCCCACGCCTGGCATCTGTTCGTGGTGCGTTGCGCTCGGCGCGACGCGCTGCAGCGCCATCTGCTGGCCAGCGGCATCCACTGCCTGGTGCACTATCCTCAGCCGCCGCACCGGCAGCCGGCCTATGCCGCACTGAGCGGACTCAGCCTGCCGCTATGCGAGCAGTTGCACCGCGAGGTGCTGAGCCTGCCGATCGGGCCGACCCTGGACGCGGATGCGGTGGAACAGGTGATCGCAGCCTGCCTGGAATTCGAGGCGGTGGCGGCATGAACGTGCTGCGCAGCGGCCTGTACAGCGGCGCGGCCACCGCGGCCAAGCTGCTGGCCGCGTTGCTGGTGCTCAAGCTGGTCGCCGTCTACGCGGGGCCGGCCGGCGTGGCCCGGCTCGGCCAGTTCACCAGCCTGATGTCGCTGCTGGCGGTGCTGGCCGGCGGCGGCATCGGTGCGGGCATCGTCAAGTACGTGGCCGAGTACCGCGACGATGCGCAGACACTGGCGCGGCTGCTCGGTGCGGCGCTGGGCTATGCCTGCTGCGCCGCGTGCGTGATGGGCGTGCTCGCGCTGCTGTTCAGCCGCCAGATCGCGCAGCGCCTGCTCGGCGATCCGCAGTACCAGAGCCTGATCTGCGTGCTGGCCGTGGCCCAGCTCGGCATCGCCCTGGTCAACTACATCCTGGCCGTGGTCAACGGCTTCATGGACGTGCGCCGACTGGCCTTCATCCAGGTCGCCGGCTCGGTGCTCAGCGTGCTGGTGGTGCTGTGGCTGTCGCGCTGGCTGCAGCTGTACGGCGCGCTGCTGGCGCTGGTCGCCGGGCAGGTGCTGTGGCTGTGCGCCGGCCTGCCGGCCCTGTGGCGCAGCCCATACTTCCGCCGCGACATGCTGCGCATCCGCTTCGATGCGGAAATGACCCGGCGCCTGGCCGCGTTCTCGGTGATGACGCTGACCTCGGCACTGCTGCCGCTGCTGGTCAACATCGGCGTGCGCGACCATCTGGCCGAGACCTTCGGCTGGCGGCAGGTCGGTTACTGGCAGGCGGTGAGCAAGGTCTCCGAGGCCTACCTGCTGTTCTTCACCACCGCGATCAACGTCTATTACCTGCCCAAGCTGGCGGCGTTGCGCGATCGCGCCGGGCTGCTGCTGGAATTGCGCACCGCCTACCGTTACGTGCTGCCGGCGGTGATCGCCCTGGCCGCGGCGATCTACCTGTGCCGCGACTGGCTCACCCGGCTGCTGTTCGCCGCCGATTTCGCCGCCGCCGCGCCGCTGTACGCGCCGCAGCTGGTCGGCGACGTGATCAAGATCGCCTCGTTCGTGCTGTCGTACCTGATGCTGGCCAAGGCGATGACGCGGCTGTTCGTGATCTCCGAATGCGTGTTCGCCGCCAGCTATCTGGGGCTGGTCTATCTGTTCACCGCGCGCATGGGCCTGATCGGGGCGGCCTACGCATTCGCAGTCAACTATGCGCTGTACCTGGCGTTCAACGTCGTGGTGGTGCGGCGCTATCTGGGAGGGTTGCGCTGATGGCCGAACTTGGACCGCATCACGACGTGCCGCTGGTGTCCGTGCTGGTGCCGGCATACAACCACGAACGCTTCGTGCAGCGCTGCCTGGACAGCGTGCTGGAAGATCCGTATCCGAACAAGGAACTGGTGATCGTCGACGATGGCTCCAGCGACGCTACCGCCGCGCGCATCGCCGAGTGGATCGCGCTGCACGGACAGCGCCTGACGGTGCGGTTCTGGCCGCGCGAGAACCGCGGCATCGCCGCCACGCTGAACCACCTGGTGGCGATGGCCAGCGGCGAGTTCCTGCGCCTGGGCGCCAGCGACGACTATCTGCTGCCGGGCGGTCTGGCCGCGCAGGTCGCCTATCTGCGCGCCTCGCCGGACAAGACCGCGGTGATCGGCGATGCGGTCGTGGTCGACGCGGACGGGCGCCTGCTGCACCAGAGCAGCATGCGCGACCTGCACGGCGTGGACAAACGCCTGTACCTGAGCGACGCCGGCATCCGCCGCGCGGTGATCCGGCACTGGGCGGTGAGCGGGGCGGTGGCCCTGGTGCGGCGCAGCGCGCTGCAGGCGCGCGTGGCCTGGGACGAAGAGCTGCACATCGAGGACTGGGACTTCTTCCTGCGCCTGGTCGCGCGCGACGCGCTGGGCTTCATCGACGTCGGCGTCTGCGCGTACCGGCTGCATGGCGCCAACGCCAGCAGGACCCGGCACCTGCCCAGCCGCCTGGCCAATCTGACCGAGTCGCGGCAGGTGGCGCTGCGCCGCGCCGCGCTGTTCGATCCCCCATGCCGCACGCTGCTGCATGCGCAGGCGCACTACATCGCGGCCAAGATCGCGTTCCTGCGGCGGCAGCCGGCGGCGCTGGGCGGCCACCTGCTGGCGCATGCCTGGCTGTCGCTGCTGGCACGCCTGCGGCCGGCCGCAGCGGCGCCGCTGGCGGAGCGCGCATGAAGCGCCTGCTGCGCCTGCCGTCGAGCTATTTCGGCCTGCCGTTGCTGTTCAGTTGCGCGCTGACCCTGCTCAGCTTCGATCTGCCGCCCGGCTACTCCGCCGGCATCGCTTTGCTGGCCGCCGCGGCCGCCGCGACGCTGTTGCTGGATGCGCTGCACGGCATCCGCCTGCCGTCGCTGGCCGCGTTTCGCGCGCGCCGCTATGCCGGCACGCGCGAGGCCTTCGTCGCGCTGTGCCTGGCCGCGCTGGTCGGCGTGTTCTGCGTGCTGGACCTGGCGCTGTTCCCGATCCCGCTGTTCACCAATCCCTCCGCGTATGCCGACCTGACGCCGCTGCATTCGCACGTGCGGCACCTGTCCAACATGTGCTGGATCCTCCCGCCGATCGCGCTGCTGTGCGTGCGCGACAAGACGCTGCGCAACGCGATGATCGTCGCCGGCTTCGTGTTCCCGGTGCTGGTGATCGACCGCAACCGCATCTTCGCCGCGTTGTTCAGCTTCGCGCTGCTCCTGCTGCTGCGGCGCGATCCGGCGCGGCCGGTGCCGTGGAAGGCCATCATGGCGTTGCTGGTCGCCGGCGGCGCGGCGTTCTCGCTGCTGGGCACGCTGCGTTCGGGGTCGCTGGATTCGGTGACGCTGCCGTTCGGCGCGCTGTACCGCGCCGCGCCGCAAGGCATCAAGTGGCTGCTGCTGTACATCGGCGCCGGCCCGTACAACTTCGGCGCGATGCTGGCCAAGGACTACGTCAACGCCAGCTTCCTGGTCAACCAGCTGGTGCCGCTGAGCGGCTCGATCGCCACCGCCGGCACCGGCATTCCGCTGGATGCGCCGAACATCAACGTCGGCACCGAATTCTTCCCGTTCCTGCTGGCCGGCGGCGCCGGCGCCGCGCTGGCGGCGATGCTGGCGCTGTACGCGGCGCTGCTGTGGAGCGTGCGCCTGCTCGGCAGCACGGTGTCGCTGTTCAACCTGCTGGTGTTCCTGCGCATCGCCTACGCCTGCCTGATGTCGCCGTTCGCGCCGCAGGCCTTCACCTGGACCAACGCCGGCTTCATCGCGCTGTGCCTGGTCCTGCACGCCTGCAGCGCGCTGCTGCCGAACCGCCGCGCGGCGCTGTCGGCGCCGGGCGGGGCGGGGCAGGCGCCGTCGCCACCTTTTTCTCCGGGAAGTGCCCTGCCATGAAAGAAGACGAAATCTACCTGATCGACCTGTGGCGGATCCTGCGGCGCGAGTGGAGATGGTGCGTGCTGCCGCTGCTCGCCGCGCTGGCGCTGGCGTTCGCCTTCCTGCATGGCGCCACGCGCCAGTGGCAGGCCACCGCGTGGGTGCAGGTCGGCGAATTCGGCCCGACCCCGGCCGGGCGCGACCCCAAGCTGGAGCCGTTCCAGCGCGTGATCGAGCGGATCAAGACCCGGCTGTTCCAGGACCAGGTGCTGCAGAGCCTGGGCCTGCCGTTGAACGGGCGCGAGGCCGCGCTGTACCGCAGCAGCCTGAAGCTGGACCCGGATCCCTATGCCAACCTGATCGAATTGAGCCTGCGTGCCGATTCGGCGCAGCAGGCGCGCGCCCTGGCCACGGCGACCACGGCGCAGCTGCAGGCACTGCACCGGCGCATCCAGGCCGTGCCGATGCAGCAGACGCGCGAACGCCTGCAGGACATCGGCAGCGAACTCGCCGCGACCCAGGCCGAGCGCGCGCGCCTGCTGCAACAGCAGGCCGAGGGCAAGGGCAGCGTCGAGCAGCAATTGCTCGGCAACATGCTGCTGTCGGAGAAGAACGCGACCATCCGCAGCCTGAAGTCCGAGCGCGACGACCTGCTCGCCCGGCTCGGCGCACGCTATACCTACGACACCTCCGCGCCATGGGCGGCCTACGTGCCCGAACGCCCGGCATTTCCCAATCCGGTGCTGGTGCTGGCGGTGGGGCTGATGCTGGGCGTCGGGCTTGGCGTGTTCGCCGCGATCGTCCGCAACGCGCTGCGGCGCCGGCAGGCCGCACGCATGCCGCAGCCCGCGCCGGCCGGCAGCGGCGCATAAGCGCGAAGACGCACGACGCCGCTCACGGCGATTCAACCAAACCGCCCGCCACCCGCACTCACTGGCATACCGTGCGATCCGCGCTTGCGGCCGGCACGGCAATTCCCGACGACGACGGCAGGCGAGTGGAGAGTGGATGTGACTGCGAATGGCAAGCCCGGCGCCGCTGCGCGCGCGGCGACGATCGATCCGGCGCTGCTGCTGGAGACCCAGCGCGCCTTCGATAGCGTCGCCGCCGACTACGACGGCCCGCGCGGCAACAACGAGCTGATCCAGCGCATGCGCACCACCTTGTGGGACACGGTGGCCGCGCAGTTGCCGATTGGCGCTCGGCTGATCGACCTGGGCTGCGGCACCGGCCTGGACGCCCACGAGTTCGCGCAACGCGGCTATCGCGTGCTGGCCACCGACTGGTCGCCGCAGATGGTGGCGCGCACCCGGCAGCGGGCGCAGGACCCGGCGCTGCAGGGGCGGCTCAGCGCGGCGCACGTCGGCATCCAGCAACTGGACCGCCTCGACGGCGAGTTCGACGGCATGTATTCCAACTTCGGCCCGCTGAACTGCGCGCCGGATCTGCCCGCGGTCGCCGCCGAATGCGCGCGCCTGCTGCGCCGCGACGGGCGCCTGGTGTTTTCGGTGATCGGCCGCCTGTGCCCGTGGGAAGTGGGCCACTACGCGCTGCGCGGGCGCTTCCGCCGCGCCGCGGTGCGTGGCGCGCGCGGGGTCACCGCGGTGGGCATGAACGGGCACACGATCTGGACCTGGTACTACCTGCCACGCGAGTTCTACCGCGCCTTCTCCGCGCATTTCGAACTGGACTCCTACCGCGCGCTCAGCCTGTGCCTGCCGCCGCCGTACCTGGTCGACCACTACCGGCGCCACCCGCGCTGGGGCGAGCGCCTGGGCCGGCTCGACGACCGCATCGGCGGCTGGCCGCTGCTGCGCGACATGGGCGATCACTTCCTGATCGTGATGCGCAAGCGCTGACCGATGCGCATGCCTTCCGCTGCTGCCGAGATCTGCCTGCACGGCGCGCGCCTGGCCACGCCGGCCGGCGCGATACGCGCGTCCCTGGGGTTGCGCGGCGCATGCATCGCCGCTGCGCCGGCCACTGCGGCGTACCGGGTCGCGCTGCATGGGCACCTGGTGTTTCCGGGGCTGCTCAATGCGCACGAGCACCTGCAGGTCAACGCGGTGCCGCCGTTGCCGCAGACCGCGCCGTTCGCCAACAGCTACGCGTGGATCGAGGCGTTCGCCGCGCATTTCCGCGATCCCGCCGTCGCCGCCGCGTTGCAACTGCCGAAAGCCTTGCGACTGCGCCACGGCGCGCTGAAGAACCTGCTCGCCGGTGTCACCTGCGTCGCCCACCACGATCCGTGGCATGCCGAACTGGACGCGGCGGACTTCCCGGTCGCGCTGCTGCGCGAGTTCGGCTGGAGCTACGCCTTGCACGGCCCCGACTACGGCCCGCCGCTGGCGCAGAGCTTCGCCGCGACCGCCGCCGACCGCCCGTGGATGATCCACCTGGCCGAGGGCACCGATGCGGTCGCCGCTGGCGAACTGGCCGAGCTGGACCGGCGCGGCTGCCTGGCCGCCAACAGCGTGCTGATCCACGGGGTCGGCCTCGGCGCGGCCGACATCGAGCGCGTGCTCGCTTGCGGCGCCGCCGTGGTGTGGTGCCCGTCGAGCAACCTGACGCTGTTGGGGCGCACGCTGGATCCACGCCGTCTGTACGCGGGCGGGCGCCTGGCGCTGGGCAGCGATTCGCGCCTGAGCGGCGCGCGCGACCTGCTCGAGGAACTGCAGGTGGCCACCGCCAACGGCCTGGATGCCGGACAGGCGCTCGCACTGGCGACCACCGCCGCGGCGCGCATCCTGCGCCTGCCCGGACGCGGCAGTCTCGCGGTCGGCAGCGCCGCGGACCTGCTGATCGTCGGCGACCGCGGCGGCGATCCGGCGCATAGCCTGGTCGGGCTGGCACGCAGCGAACTGCGTGCGGTAGTGCGCGATGGCCGCCCGCGCATCGCCGATCCCGATTTCGCCGACTGGTTCGAGGCCACCGGCGTGGCGGCGGTGCCGGTCACGCTGGACGGCGTGCCGAAGCTGCTGGCCGCGGAACTGGCCGACCCCGCATTGCTCGCGCTCGAACCCGGGCTGGAGCTGCAAGGCGGCGCTGCGCTTCGCACGATCGCGCCGTCCGCGCTGCAGGCGCGCCGCGCATGAGCGCCGTGCCGATCCTGGATCCGGTCCAGGCCTATGCGTTGTGGGCGGCGAGCTACCCGGCGCACGCCCACAACCCGGTGATGCAGGCCGAGCAGCGCGCCATGCTGGCGCTGTTGCCGCCCGCGCTGCACGGCCAGCGCGTGCTCGATGCCGGCTGCGGCAGCGGACGCTATCTGTTGCATGCGCTGGAGCGTCACGCCGCGCACGCCACCGGCGTGGACCTGTCGCCGCAGATGCTTGGCCGCGCCGCACGCGAACTGGATGCGGCCGGCGTCGGCAATCGCTACACGCTGTGCGAAGGCAGCCTGGACGCGCTGCCGGTGGCCGATGCCGACGCCGACCTGAGCATCTGCGCCCTGGTCGTGGGGCATCTGCCGCAACTGCTGCCGGCGCTGGCCGAACTGCGCCGCGCCACCCGCCCGGGCGGCAGCGTGCTGTGCAGCGACGTGCACCCGATCGGCCACGCGCTGGGCTGGAAGCGCGATTTCAAGGCCGCTGGCCAACGCTACGCGGTGCGCCATACCCAGCACCTCTACAGCCACTGGCATGCGGCCTGCGCCGCGCTCGGGCTGGCGATCGAGGCGGTATGCGAACCGATGCTCGATCCTGCCGACATTCCCGCCGGCGCGCACTTCGATCCTGCCGCGCTGCAGGTCCCGGTGGCGCTGGTGTTCCGGCTGCGGCGCCTGCCGTGAGCCTCGTCCTGCGGTCTCCTCCCATGCCTTCCACACCGAACACGCTGCTGGTCAATCCGACCATCACCTCGCGCGGCAACGCCCGCTTCCCGCTGGCGCTGCTGAACCTGGCCGCGGCGCTGGACCGCCGCGGCGACAGCCGCATCATCGACGGCAACGTCGATCGCGGCTTCATCGACAGCGCGCTGCAGGCGTTGCAGGAGCAACGCTACGACGCGGTCGGCATCAGCGTCATGGGCGGGCCGCAGATCGCACCGTCGATCGCGCTGTCCACGGCGATCCGCGAACGCTTCCCGGCCATGCCGATCGTCTGGGGCGGCTATTTCCCGACCCTGTACACCGACACCGCGCTGAGCGCGCCGTACGTGGACTATGCGATCCGCGCGCAGGGCGAGGACACCCTGCCGGAACTGGTTGCGGCGTTGCGCGGCGAAGGCCCCGGCCTGGCGCAGATCGAGGGCCTGTCGTGGAAACAGGACGGCGCGATCGTGCACAACCGCAATCGCGGTTTCAGCCGCGGCGAGGCGGCGCCGGCGCTGGCGTACGCGAAGCTCGGCGACCCGCGCCAGTACCTGGGCCGCAGCTTTCTCGGCCGCCGCACCGCGTCGCACCAGGCCGCGCTGGGCTGCCGTTTCCGCTGCACCTTCTGCGGCGTGGCGGCGATGTTCGGTGGCGCCACCGCGCTGCCCACCGCGGCGCGGCTGGAGCGCGAGCTGCGCTACCTGAAAGAGGAACTGGGCGCCGATTCGATCCAGTTCTTCGACCACAACTTCTTCGACCGCGAGGCGGAGATGATCCCGCTGCTGGAGGTCATGGCCAAGCTGGAGATGCCCTGGTGGTGCTATGCGCGCGCCGACGCGCTGCTCAACCTGTCCGAGAGCACCTGGAAGCTGGTGCGCAAGAGCCGGCTGCGCATGGCCTACATCGGCGCCGAATCGCCGAGCGGGGCGATGCTGAAGGAAATCCGCAAGGGCACGCGCCCGGACCAGACCCTGGAAGTGGCCGAGCTGTGCCGGCGCAACGGGGTGATCCCGGAACTGTCGTTCATGGTCGCGCCACCGCAGGACACCGCGCACGAGACCGAGCAGACCTTCGAGTTCATCCGCGAGCTCAAGCGGATCAATCCGCAGTCGGAAATCATCGTTTACGTGTACACGCCATTGCCGGAAGCCAGCCGCCACGAAAAGGATCGCGGCAAGCGCGCATCGATGCCGCTGCGCGACCTGCACGGTGCGCCGGTGGAGTTCCCGCGCACGCCGGAGGAGTGGACCCAGCCGCAATGGGTGGACTACGCCTGCCATGCCGATGCGCCCTGGCTCGACGACGCGCTGCGCCAGCGCATCCGCGACTTCGTCACCGTGCTCGGCTGCCGCTATCCCACCGCGCAGGACCTGCGCTCACCGCGCTGGGCCAAGCGCGGCCTCAGCGCGATGGCCGCATGGCGCTACCGTTACCGACGCTACGACAGGCCGTGGGAGCTGAACTTGGCCAATTGGCTGGTGCGCCTGCGCCGGCCGCAGGTCTCCGGCATCTAGGCGTGTCGCCCCCCAGCGGAAAACCCATGCACGTCGCCCAGATCAATTTCGTCCGCACGCCGCCGGGACTGGCGCCGGCGCAGGTGTTCGCGCACTGGCCGTCGCTGGCCGACATCTCCGAAGCGGTGGCCAGCGCCGGCACTCGCGTGTCGGTGATCCAGGCCGCGGACGCATCGGAGCAGTTGCTGCGCAACGGCTTGGAGTATCACTTCACCGATCCGGGCAACGCCGGCACCAGCAGCCGTGCGCGGCGCATCGCCGGCATCGTGCACGCGATCGGCGCCGACGTGGTCCACGTGCACGGCCTGGAGTTCGCGCGCGAGGCCTGCGCGATGGCGCGGCAGTTGCCGCAGGTGCCGATCCTGCTGCAGGACCACGCCAATCGCCCGCCGCGCTGGTGGCGCCGTTCGCAGTGGCGGCAGTGGTACGCGGCCGCAGCGGGGATCGCCTTCACCTCGCTGGATCTGGCGCGAACGTTCGTGCATGCCGGTCTGTTCGCGCCGTCCACCCGGCTGTTCGCGATCCCCGAATCCAGCTGTCGTTTCACCCCCGGCGATCGGGATCAGGCGCGGCGCGAGAGCGGCCTGCATGGCGCGCCCTGCGTGCTGTGGGTAGGGCACCTGAGCGCCGGCAAGGATCCGTTGACCGTACTCGAAGGCGTGGCCCGCGCCGCCGCGCGGCTGCCCGGACTGCAGCTGTTCTGCGCGTTCGGCAGCGCGCCGTTGCTGGAAGCGGTCGAGCAACGCGTGCAGCGGGATCCGCGTCTGCGCGGGCGCGTGCATCTGCTGGGCAAGGTCGACCACGCGCAGGTGCAGACGCTGATGCGCGCGGCGGATCTGTTCGTGTCGGGCAGCCTGGCCGAAAGCTGTGGCTACGCGGCGCTGGAAGCGTTCGCCTGCGGCACGCTGCCGGTGCTGACCGACATCCCGTCGTTCCGTGCGCTCACCGACTGCGGCCGCGTCGGCGAACTGTGGCCGTGCGGCGATGCCGGACTGCTCGCCGAGGCGCTGGTGCATGCCGCCAGCGAACGGCCGTCGCCGGCGCAGGTCCGGGCCCATTTCGATGCGCAGCTGTCGTTCGCGGCGGTGGGCCGGCGCTGGTCGCGCGCCTATGCGCAGTTGCTGGAGCAAGCAGCGCGGAGCGACGCATGAAGCTGGCGCTGGTGGTGCCCGGCGGAGTCGATCGCAGCGGCGAGTACCGGGTGATCCCGGTGCTGCTGACCCTGATCGAGCGCCTGGCGCGCAGCCACGAGGTGCATGTGTTCGTGCTGCACCAGGAGCCTGCGCCGGCGTGCTGGGAATTGCTCGGCGCGCGCATCCACAACATCGGCGACGGCCGCACCCGGCTGCGCGCGGTCGCCGCGATCCGCGCCGAGCATCGGCGGGCGCCGTTCGACCTGGTGCAATCGATCTTCTCCGGCCACTGCAGCCTGATCGCGGTGGCCGCCGCGCGCTTGCTGCGGCGGCCGAGCCTGGTGCACATCGCCGGCGGCGAACTGGTCGCGCTGCATGCCATCGGCTATGGCGGGCGGCGCAAATGGCAAGGGCGGCTGCGCGAAGCGCTGGTGCTGCGGCTGGCGGACGCGGTCACCGCGGCCAGCGCGCCGATCGTCGAGGCAGTGCAGGCGCTGGGCATCGCCGCCGAACGCGTGCCGCTGGGCGTGGACCTGCGCGCCTGGCCGCAGCGCGCGCCGCGCCGGCGCGGTGGCGGCACGGCGCAGCTGTTGCACGTCGCCAGCCTCAACCGGGTCAAGGACCAGCCGACGCTGCTGCGCGCACTGGCGGCACTGGCACGTGCCGGGGTCGCGTTCCGGATCGACATCGTCGGCGTCGACACGCTCGACGGCGAGATGCAGCGCCTGGTCGCGCAACTGGGGCTTTCGCGGCAGGTGCGCTTCCTGGGTTTCAAGACCCAGCGCGAACTGCGCCCGCTGGTGGAGGCCGCCGATCTGCTGGTGCTGTCGTCGCTGCACGAGGCCGGGCCGATGGTGCTGCTGGAAGCGGCGGTGGCCGGTGTGCCCACCGTCGGCACCGGGGTAGGGCACCTGCTGGAATGGGCGCCGTCGGCCGCGCTGGCAGTGCCGACCGGCGACTGGGCCGGTCTGGCCGAAGCCTTGCGCCAGGTCCTGGCCGACGACGAACTGCGCCTGCGCCTGGCCTGGTCCGCGCAGTGCCGCGCGGTGCGCGAGGATGCCGAGCACACCGTGCGCAGCTTCGGCGCGATCTACCGCCGGCTGTGCCCGGCGCGCGCGTGAACATAACGTTTTCCCTGTAGGAGCGGCTTCAGCCGCGACAGCGTTTCCGGCACTGCCTGTCGCGGCTGAAGCCGCTCCTACAGGGAGCTACATCACTCAACGCGCCGCCGCATATCCCTGCAGCGCACTGCGCACCGCATACAACGTATCCATGCGCGGCACCGGACGCAGCAGGCGCAGCAGCACGCGCCGACGCTGCGGCAGGGCGACCCAGGATTGGCCCTGCAGCCACAGCTGGGTGCGGATCATGTCCGCGCGTTCCTGCCGGCTTTCCTGCGAAGGCTGCAGCCGCTGCCGCAGATAGCGCACGACCTCGCCGAGCGAGCGCGCCCACTCGATCCCGGGCAGCGCCGGCAGCCACAGCTGCGAGCACGAGGCGCGGGTCAGGTCCAGCCGCCGCGAGACCAGCCGCAGCAGCGGCGGACACTGCGCGCGCAGCTGCGCCAGCACCGTCTTCGGAATCGCCGTGCGGTAATAGCGCAGCACCAGCTGCAACGGCGGCAACGCCCACCACGCCGCGCCATCGGCGGTGTCGCACAGCACCCGCCAGTCCTTGCCGCTCATCCGCGTCGCCAGCAACGAGATATCGTGCAGATGCATCAAGCGCAGGCTGCGGCTGCAGATGCCGCCGGCCGCGTGCAGCAGCAGATGGCTCATCAGCGCGCCGTTGGACGGGTAGGGGTTCAGCCCCGGGCGGCTGTCGCGCGGGAATATCCGCTCGCTGATATCGACCGTGGCCAGCGGCAGCCGCTCCTGGATGCGCAGGTGCAGCTCGATGTTGATCGGCGTGTCGCGATGCTCGCCCAGGCTGGCGACGGAGTGCGCCTGCGCCGGGCGAAAGGTCTGGTGCTTCCACTGCGCGAACTCGGCCACGTAGCCGAGCTCTTCCAGCAGCGCACCCACCTGTGCCGCATCTTCGGCGCGCACCAGCAGGTCGATGTCGGCCATCGGCCGGTCGCCAGGCAGGTACAGGCCTTGTGCGTGCAAGGCCGCGCCCTTCAGCGGCACGATCGCCACGCCGGCGGCCTGC
The DNA here is from genome assembly GCF_013410075.1 of Xanthomonas sp. JAI131. Classification (NCBI taxonomy): domain Bacteria; kingdom Pseudomonadati; phylum Pseudomonadota; class Gammaproteobacteria; order Lysobacterales; family Lysobacteraceae; genus Xanthomonas; species Xanthomonas sp. JAI131. The sequence continues at coordinate 1,014,315 of NZ_JACCCN010000001.1, forward strand.
GCCAGCGCATCGATCCGCTCCAGCAGCGCGGCGATGCGCCGGTAGCGGTGGGCGACGTGTTCGCGCTGCTCGGCCAGGAACGCGCTCCAGTCGCGATCGGGCCATACCGACAGCCGGCTCAGCAACGGCCCGATGCCGTGCGCGGCGGTCGCCGCCGCGGCCAGCTGCCATTGCAGCCGGTCCCACTGCGGCATCGCGTTGCCCGGCCGCGCCAGCTCGCGCGCTAGGGTTTCGGTCGCCAGCCGCAACCCGGTGCCGACATGCTTCAACGCAGGTTGCGTCGCACGCTCGGCAAAGGGATCGGCGGAGGAGGGCGCATGCGTTTGCGGCGTCGCCTGCGCGGTCATTGGCGTTGCACCAGCGGGATGCGGCGGTCGGAGGCAGTGGCTGCGGCCGGCAGGGCGGCGTCGGTCCGGTGCCGGCCTTCGCTGGCGATCAATGCGTCCCACTGCGCATCCAATGCCACCCAGTCCTGCGCATAGTCCTGCGCCGGCCGCGTGGCCTCGCTGCGCTGCAGGTTCACCTGCCGGTGCAGCAGATCGCGCACCCGCCGGTAGAACTCCGAGTCGTAGGCGCCATGGAACATCATCGCCAGGTCGTCGCTGTCCTGCCAATGGGTCTTGCGGCCGAGCTGGTTCTTCACCTGCTGGTAGAACTTGGTTCCGGGCAGCGGGTAGGACACGCTGACGCCGATGTCGTCCGGACGCGCCGTCGCCACCAGCGCACGGGTGGCGAGGATGTCGTCCAGTTGCTCGTCCAGGTAGCCGAGCTGCAGGAAGAAACCGACACGGATGCCGTGCGCGCCCAGGCGCTGGCGGGCGGCGATCACGTCCTCCACCGCGGTGCCCTTGGTCATCTTGTCGAGGATGCGCTGGCTGCCGCTTTCCGCGCCGATCCACGCTTCCGCGCAGCCGGCGCGGGCCAGCGCGGCGGCCATGCGCTCGCTGCCGAGATCGGCGCGGGTCTGGATGGTGAACGGGATCGAGCCATCGGCGGCGGCCAGCACCGCGGCGAATTCTTCCACCCACTCGATGTGGAAGCCGAAGATGTCGTCGGCCATCCAGATATGGTCGGGGGCGAAGGCACGCTTGAGATGGATCATTTCCGCGGCCACTTCCGGCGCGCTGCGGCGCTTGTAGTGGTTGCCCCAGATCGGCTTGGCGCACCAGTTGCAGCGGAATGGGCAGCCGCGCGAGGCGGCCATGTTCAGGCTGAAATAGCCGTGCCGCTGCAGCCACAGGCGCCGGTAGCGCTCGATATCGACCAGGTCCCAGGCGGCCAGCCCGGACAGGCGCGGATCCGGCGGCCGCGCGCCGATCTGCGCGCGCTTGAGCTGCGGCAGCGCAGCGGTGGCGACATCGGCCACGTCCGCCACCCAGGCCGCGGCATCGATGTCGGGCGTTCGCTGCAGCCGCTCGACCAGTTCCAGCAGCGGCGCGATGCCTTCGCCGATCAGCACCGCGTGCGCGCCGGCGGCCAGGAACGCTTCGGGGTGGTCCGACGCGTCGGAGCCGGCCACGATCACCCGGCTGCCGCCGGCACGCGCCTCGGCGATCATCCGGCAAGCGGCCTCGCGCATCCGGCTCAGGCACATCTTGGTCAGGAAATTGAAGTTGTCCTCGTAGAACACCACCAGGTCCGGCTGTGCCGCGCGCAGCGAGCCCTGGTAGTCCTCCACGCCGTCGGCCAGCATCGCGTCGAACAGCGTCACCTCGTGCCCGTGCCGGCGCAGCAGCGTGGCCACCTGCAGTGTGGCCAGCGGCGGATACGGCTTTCCGCGCTCCCATTGCTTGGGGTCGTAGCGCAGGAAATAGGAGTGGCTGACCTGGATCTTTGGCATCGGCGGAAGGGTCTCGTTCGGCGCCGGCAACGGATGCCGCGGCGCATGCAGCAGTGGCCGCGCACAGGTGGCCGTGCCGTAAGTGCCGCCGGCGCCGTCTTTGGTTGTGCACGCCGCGCAGGCGCGTCGTCGCGCATGACCCGCGCAACCTTTCCTGCCGCTGCACGCACTCACGCGCATCGACCCCACGGACCCATCCCCGATGCAGCTCTCGACCATGCGCACGCAACGCTGGGAGCCTGCGGCCAGCACTGCCGCAACGCAGGCTGGCGTCGCCGCCGATCCGTTTCACGACCGGCTGCGGCGCGACCACGTGCTCAGCAAGCAATTGCTGGGCGGTCGCTTCCGCTTCGAAAGCAACAGCGAGGCCTTGCTGCAGTTGGTCGAAGCGGCGTTCGGCGGCGTACCGCCGCACCAGTTGCCGGAGGCGGCCGACTTTCATATCGAACTGAACCTGGTCGCGCGCCACGACGCCCCCTATGTCTTCGCGCTGCAGCCGCCGCCGGTGCAGACCCATTCCGGCGCCGGCGTACTGTGCGGGGTCATCGACGCCGACAACTACATGGTGCTGATGCCGGACCAGGGCAGGGCGCTGCTGGTGGTGTCGGAGGACATGCTCGCCCATCCCTACCATGTGCGCTACGAACTGATCGAGTTCGCGGTGTTCGTGCTGGCGGCGCGCGCGATGCGCCTGGTGCCGCTGCACGGCGCCTGCGTCGGCGCCGGCGGGCGCGGCGTGCTGCTGCTCGGCGCCAGCGGTGCGGGCAAGTCCACGCTGGCCCTGCACAGCCTGCTGCGCGGCCTGGAATTCCTCGCCGAGGACGCGTTGTTCGTCGAACCGCAGCGCATGCTCGCCACCGGCATCGGCAATTTCCTGCACCTGCGGCCGGATCTGCTGCGACTGGTCGACGCGCGGACCCGCGCCTGGATCGCCGCCGCGCCGACGATCCGGCGCCGCAGCGGCGCGGTCAAGCACGAAGTCGATATCCGCAACGGTCGCGCCTGTCTTGCGCCCGCGCCGTTGCAGCTTGCCGGTGCGGTGTTCGTTTCCAGCACGGCTGCCGCGGATCCCCAGCAGCTGTTGCGGCCCATTGCCGAGCCCGAGGTACTCGAGCGCCTGACCGCCGACCAGCCTTATGCCGCCGCGCAACCGGGATGGCCGCTGTTCGCACGCCAGCTGCAGCGACTGGGCGTGCACGAACTGCAACGCGGCACGCATCCTGATGCTTCGGTCGACGCCGTGCTGCAGTTGCTGCGATGAGTGCGGCGACGACGAACGTATGCTGGCCATGAGAACGGCGACGTCGCGCGCAGGCGAGGGCGGCCGCGGCACCATGCTCGCAGTGGCGCGGCATGCTGGCGCGCCGCAGCCTGCCACGCTGACCGGCGAACGGGCGCCGTCCCCGGGCCGGCACCGATGACCGCGCACCGCCACAGCGCGCCCGACCCGGCGCCGCTGCTGCGTACCTTCATCGCCACCCTGGATCGTGGCGAGCGGATGCGCATCTGTGTCTACGTCGTGCTGTCGTTGGTCTGCGCGCTGGCCGGCGGCGTCGCCACGGTCGCTTTGGTGCCGCTGGTGCAACCCGGGCATGCACTGACGCTCGGCGGCCGCGTGCTCGCGTTGCCCGACGGCGTCCTCGCCCAGGCGGCGATCTTCGTCGTCGCCAGCGTTGGCTTTGCCCTGCTGCGCTGGACGGGCGCGCGGCAGGCCGCCGACCTGGCCAGCGGCCATGCGGCGCGCCTGCGCCGCATGGTGCACGCGCGCCTGCTCGACGCGCCACTACCGGCGCTTGCCGATGCCAGTTCGGCGGAAATCGCCAACGTCCTCACCTACAACATCGAGATCATCGTCCAGGGCTTCAGCGCATTGCTGCAGTTGCTGGTGGCCGCCATCACCGCCGGCGTCAGCCTGGGCATCGCCTTCCTGGTGTCGCCGACCCTGGTGCTGGCGCTGCCGCCGCTGCTGGGCCTGGCCGTGCTCGCGTTCCGCATTTCCGGCCACGAACAGGCGCGGGTGAGCCGACAGTACGTCGCCGACATGACCCGGCTGTTCTGGCTCAGCGAGGATTTCCCGCGGCGCCTGCGCCACGTGCGTTCGTTCGAACGCGAAGACCTGGAGAAAAGCGGCTACGACGCGATCTCCAGCCGGCTCAGCCATGGCTACTGGCGGCAACAGGCGCTGGTCGCCTCGGGCCGGCTGCTGCTCGAACTCAGCGCCGTCGCCGCCATCGCGGCGATCATGCTGCTGGCCGGCTTCTGGCACGGCATCGACCGCGGCGCGTTGATCACCGTAGGCCTGTTGCTGGGACGGCTGCTGCCGTATCTGGTCTCGACCCGGCAGAGCTTCCAGCAACTGCGTTCGGCGGCACCGGCGCTGGAGCTGTGGCAGCACTATGTGGGCCTGGGGACGGCGAGGGCGACACCGGCAACGCCGCACGCGGCCGCGCCCATGCATGGCCCGTTGCGGATCCACAGGATCGGCCTGGCGCCGCCGCTGGCCGCGGTCGTGATCGGCGAACTGATCCTGGCGCCCGGCAGCATGACCTTGATCTGCGGACACTCCGGTGCCGGCAAGAGCAGCCTGATGGACGTGCTCGCCGGCATGGTCGAACCTCGCGTGTTCGCGGCGCAATGTGATGGGCAAACGCTGGATTTCGCGGCGTACCGCGCCTTGGTGCGGCATGGCGCCTATGTCGGCCAGAGCGTGCGCCCGTGGCAGCACACGGTGCGCGACTGCCTGGCCTGGGCCGAGCCGGGCGCCAGCGAAGCGGCGATGTGGCAGGCGCTGCGCGACGTCGGCCTGGCCGCGCGCCTGCAGACTGGCGCGCAGGGCCTGGACACCACCTTGAACAGCGCCGCCGCCAAACTCTCCGGCGGCGAACTGCAGCGCTTGCTGCTGGCGCAGGTGATCCTCAGGCAACCGCGGATCGCCTTGCTCGACGAGGCCACCAGCGCTCTCGACGCGGTCTCGGAGCAGCACGTGCTGGCGACGCTGCGGCAACGCCTGCCGCGCACCGCGCTGGTCGTGGTATCGCACCGGACCAGCCTGTCCGCCGTGGCCGACCGCTGCCTGCACATGGCGCGCCCGGCTTCCGCACCATTGCCGATGGCGCAGCCACAGCCGCACTGACCGCGGCCGCATCCATGGCGCGATCCGCGATGGCGCGCCGCGCCGGGAAACGCAGTCGCCCGTATTGCCGACTTGCGCGGAACAGTCTACCGTCCATGGCTTCGACAGCGATGCGCGCCGGCTGCTCGCCGAACCGCCGCGATGCGCGCCGCGCCGCCGTCACAGGCAATGGCGGCAAGGCAGGGGCAGGGCGGACACTTGGCCGCCAGGAGCGGCGTTCTGAACGACACGATGACCAGCAGTGCCCGCGAACTGTTGAAATGGATCGCCTTGCTGCTGATGACCGGCGATCACGCAGCGAAGGTGCTGGTCCACGGCTATATCCCGATCGTGTCCGAACTCGGTCGCGTCGCGTTCCCGCTGTTCGCCCTGGTCATGGCCTACAACCTGGCCCAGCCTGGCGCCGACCTGCTCAAGTCCGTGCGCAGGCTGCTGCTGTGGGGAATCCTGGCCCAGCCGGCGTACGGACTGGCGTTCGGCTACTGGATGCCGTTCAACGTGCTGCTGAGCTTCGCCCTGGCGGCGGCGGTGATCTGGAGTATCCAGCGACGGCAATGGACCTTGCTCGGCATGTGCGTCCTGGCGGCGCCGCCGTTGGTGGACTACAACTGGGCCGGACTGATCCTGGTACTGGCCGCCTGGTGGGTGTTCCGTTTGCGCGCGATGCCGCACGCGCCACGCCAGGGCGCGCGCCGGCGCGGCTTGCGCGACGTGATTGAACACCGTTATGCGCGCATCGCCGTACTCGTCGTGGCGTTCGGACCGCTGTGCTGGTGGAACGGCAACGGCTGGGCCTTGCTGGCATTGCCGATGGTGGTGCTGCTGGCGAACCGCGATTTCCCCATTCCACGGACGCGCTGGGCGTTCTACATCTACTACGTGGGGCATCTGGCGGTGCTGGCGGTGCTGGCGCGAACGCTGGCCGTGCATGCCGCCTGAGACCTCGTTCCCAGGTGCATGGGTGTAGCATGCACGCATCGAAGAAAGCTGATTCAGGGTCGATGAAGAAGGCGAAACAGGCACAGCGCAACGATCGATTCCGCGATCTGCACGGGGCGTTGCTCGAGATCGTCGGCGTCATGAACAGGCCGCAGCGCGACGAGGCGATGATTCGGGAAGCGGGAATCTCCCTGGAACGCGCCCTGTTCCCGCTGCTGGTGCTGGTGGAACGGCTTGGACCGATCGGGGTCGTCGAGCTGGCCGATCGCGTGGGGCGCGACTACACCACCGTCAGCCGCCAGGTGGCCAAGCTGGAAGGCCACGGCCTGGTCAACCGCCGCGAAAGCGCCAGCGACCGCCGCATCCGCGAGGCCGTCGTCACCGACAAGGGCAAGGCGATGACGGACCGTGTCGACGAGGCGCGCAAGCGGATCGGCGTCTCGGTCTTCGCCGACTGGGAGGATCGGGATGTCGAGGAACTGGTCCGGCTCATGTGCAAGTTCGCCGACGACATCAAAGGCAAGCTGCCCGCAGACTAGAGGCCGAGCGCCGCCAGGTAATCGGCGAGCGCATGCCGTTCGCCGACCTGCGCGGTCATGCCGACATAGCCATCCGGCCGCACCAGTACCACATCGCCCGGCGACAGCCCGTAGGCCTCGGCGACATGCCCGCCAATGTCGCGCACGTCGCCGCGCTCGCCAACGGTATACGCCTGCACACCGCGACGGGCCGGCAGTGCCGCGTGTTCGATTCCGTAGCCCAGCAGCGTCCAGTGCGGCCCCTTGAACAGCTCGAACAGGCGCGTCATCTGGCCTGCCGCACCTAGCAGCGGCGCATCGGGCGCACGCGTTCCGGAGGCGATCCTGGAAGAAGACATGGCCGGTTGCACCAGGACCGAAGCGTCGTAGTACAGGTCCAGCTGTTGGGTCTCGCGGCCCCGGCGCATGTCGCCTTGCTTGGCCGCGCCCAGCAGCTTGACCGACAGGCCGAGCATGCCCGCGGCGATAGGGCGCCGCTCTTGCTCGTAACTGTCCAGCAACGCGTCGGCGGCGCCGGCGATCACCGCGGCCAGCTTCCAGCCCAGGTTGTAGGCGTCCTGCACGCTGGTGTTGAGGCCTTGTCCGCCAGTCGGCGGATGGATGTGGGCAGCATCGCCGGCCAGGAAGATGCGGCCGACGCGATAGCGATCGGCCAGGCGGGCGTTCATCGCATAGGCGGATGCCCAGAAGACCTGGTGGATGCGGATATCCGTGCGCCCGGTACGCTCCGCGATCATGGCATCGATGCCGGCAGCGGACAGGTCGACTTCGCCCTCCAGCGGAATCGGCGCCTGCACCTGGAACAGATCGGTGCCGGCAAGCGGGCACAGCGAGACGTGGCGCTGCATGGACGCTTCGTTGAAGCGGTGCCAGCAAGCCCGATCCAGACCGCCCAAGGCGACGTCGGCAACGATGGCGCGAACCCCCAGCGTCTTGCCGGGAAAATCGACCGCCAGCGCGTGCCGCACGAAGCTGCGCCCGCCGTCGGTCGCGACCAGGAAGCGCGCGCGAATGCGATGCGTGCCAGCAGCGTCGACCACTTGGGCGGTCACGCCGTCGGCGTCCTGCAGCACATCCACCAGTTCGCACCCGTAGCTAGGGGCATGCCCGAATTCGGCCAGCCGCTCGCGCAGGACGCGCTCGGTCAGGAACTGCGGCACCATCAACGGCAGCGTGTACGGCTCGGAGGGCCGCGCTGGCGGGGCTTGTTCGGCAGCAGCGACGTACTCTCTGCCGTCCTCGCCGTACTTCCGCTCAGGCGGGTAGGGACCGCCCACCGCGGCGAGCCGATTGGCGATCCCCAGGTCCTCGAAGATCTCCAGCGTCCGTGGCTGGATGCCCTTGCCGCGGGACCCGCCGAACGGCTCGTCGATCTTGTCGATCAGGCAAAAGCCGACCCCGCGCCGCGCCAGCTCCAAGGCCAGGGTCAGGCCCGCGGCGCCAGCGCCGCAGATCAACACGTCCAGTGGCTGACTGTCGTTCATACCGCCTCCATATGTGCAAAATGCACTCAATTGGGCGGCAGCGTATGCCTCTTTCGAGAAGAGTGCAAGATACACATGATTGTGTCTGAATCCCATGCGTCATCGAGCAGGCGATGGCGCCACTGCCGGTCGCGCGCTCCGGGATGGGTAACGGCAGCTAGCGATGTTCGTCCAGCGGTCCGGCGCGGGACGGCGCGAACGCTCGGGATGGCACGTTCCTGCCGATGAGATCAGACAGAAAGGAAAGCACGAGCTCGCCTTTATCTTCCCAGATGAGTTCGATCGGCCTTCGATCATCGAGGGCTGGAATCTGCTCTTCGGTTATCCAGCGATAAACGTGCTCCGGGTCGTTGTCGAGCTGGAGCGCGAGATTGGCGACTTGACGAACGATGCCGTGCTTCATGACGGGACCTCCTATTTTTTGCCTATGGGTGGACGGCGAGGGACACGTTCTGATCGTGCGACAGGAATGGAGGATCCGCTCTGGACCGGTGCGAGCCGCGATATCACCGGGTGACGAAGACGACAACCAGCAGCGCAAGGAAAACTCCAGCGTTGAGCTTGGGCTCCCAGTACTCCATGAACATGAACGTGATTGCGAGCCATCCAAGCGCCGCCGCGATCGACAGGATCAGCACGGGTGTCGCGCTCACCAGGTCCATGGCCCGCCAGGCCAGGAAGACCCCGAGCAGCCCGAAGGCAAGCTGCCCTAGGGAAAAGGCGGAGTTCAGCCCGTAGTACAGCGTCGTTTCCAAGCCGGGTTCGCGTTTCCCGCGTAGATACTGGGATGCCACGTCGACGATGAAGTGCAGTGCCCCGCTCAGGGCGAGCCAGCCGTAGGCTGCATAGACGATGTACTTGTGCATGGTGCTTGCTCCTGATGATCGGTGCGGCGAGCGGCTTCTCGCCGGCGACAGCGGCCATGCGCGTCGGCGCACGGCCCATTGGCGTGGGCGACCAGGTGGCTCCGCGCCGGGAATGAATCCGGTACAGGGCTGGCGGTGGCGGTGGTTGCGATCATTTCCCGATGTACGCCACGCTGGAATCCTGGGCGTGGGCGGCAGGGAAAACCGCGCCCGTCAGTCGTTCCGACTCGCGCCACAGCCTTTCGGCGTCGCCCAGGTCCAGCGCTTGCGCAGGCACCTTGGCGGCGGCAGGGTAGCCTCGCGTCTCGCTTAGCTTGTCCGGGCCGTAGTAGGTGCCGCCCTGGACCTGTGGCGACGTCGCGGCGAGGAGCGTGGGCAACGCGCCTTGCGCGGCCGGCTGGAACAGGAACCACAGGAAGCGACGGACCAGGCCGGCAGTGCTCCCTGCGCCCGCACCATTGGGCAACAGATCGGTGCGCGAAATGCCTGGATGAGCCGCCACGCCCCGGATCCCCCAGCCAGCCGCATCGCTGCGGCGTTGCAATTCGAGCGCGAACATCAGGCAGGCCAGCTTCGACTGGCTATAGGCGGTCATCGGTACGTAGTCGCGCTCGGACTGCAGATCGTGGAAGTTGATTGCACCGCCACGCGCGGCGACGCTTGACAGCGTGACCACGCGTGACTGCCTGCCCCGGCGCAGCAACCCAAGCAGCTGCGCTGTCAGGGCGAAGTGGCCCAGGTGGTTCGTACCGAACTGCAATTCGAACCCGTCGGCCGTCACCTGCCGCTTCGGAGGCGCCATCACACCGGCGTTGTTGATCAGCAGATCGAGGCAGTCGATCGAAGAGCGCAGCCGCTCTCCGAACGCTTCGATGGAAGCGAGACTGGCGAGGTCCAGTGCTTCGAACCGGACATCCGCGTCGGGAACGCGCTTGCGAATCCGGTCGACCGCGATCGCCCCTTTCGACGGGCTTCTGCCGGCAATGATGACGTGCGCACCGGCACGCGACAGCGCCAATGCATCCTCGAACCCGAGTCCGCCCGTGCCAGTGACGACCGCTATGCGACCGCGTTGAGAGGGTATGTCGGTAGCTTTCCAGTGGGCCATGGTGGTTGCCTTTAGAGTGGTTGCGCCAAGTGCATTAAAAATTGCACTCAGTGCATAATATGAGTATCCGGGCGCGCTTTGCAACGACTCGTTCGCACGTCATGGACTCTCCAGGGACAGCAGCGCCAAACCAGCGGAGGGCGCGGGAACTACGCGACGGGTCGGACGGGACGACTGTTCGTGGCGCCGGTTGGCGGCGGGCTGCCGCGCGCCAGCGGCGGCGCCGCGCGCCGCGCCTGTGCGTGGCCCAACCAAAGGCCCAGCGCCAGCCACGCCAGCGCCAGCGGCACGACCACGCCGGCCAGGCCCCCCATCGCCAGCCCGAGCCGACCCAGCGCGCCCTCGGCCTGGGCTCCAACCACATCGCCTGCGCGGTGGATGAAGGTGTCGACGAGCGCCTTGGCCTTGTACTTGCCTTCGCGGTCGACCACGGTGAACAGCGTCTCGCGCGCCGGTTGGGTGATGCCACGTTGCACTGCGTGGGTCGCGGCCTCCAGCAGCACCAATGCCGCGAACGAACCGTAGATCGCCAATCCAATGAAACCGGCTGCGGTGGCCACAGGCAGGATCGCCAGCGTGACGCCCAGGCCGAAGCGCTTGATGATCCGTCCGGCCAGGGTGAGCTGCAGCGCCAGCGCGGCGACGTGCGCCCACATGTCCATCTTGCCCAGGATCGCCGCGCGCGCGTCGATGCCGTCGACCATCGCCGCGACCATCTGCAGGCGGGTGAAGTACCCGAAGGTCACCATCACCGCCATCAGCATCACGTAGCCGGCGATGCAGGCCAGATAGGGCGAGCGGAGCACCAGGCCGATGCCGGCCCAGGCGCTGCCGCCGATGCGTGCGGCGTCGTCCGCGCGCAGCGACGCGGCCAGGCCGGTGTCGGCCGCGCGGTCGGGCACGATGCGCAGCAGCAGCCAGGCGGTCAGCATGCCCAGCAGCAGGAAGCCGCTGGCGACCAGCAACAGGCTGGACGTGCCCAGCGGCTCGGCCAGCCGCGAGGCGAGCCATGGGCCGAAGATCGCGCCGAGCGTGCCGCCGATCGAGATCAGGGCGAAGAGGCGCCTGCCCTGGTCGCTGGTGAAGCGTTCGGTCAGCAGCGCCCAGAACACCATGGTGACGAACAGGTTGAACACGTTGAACCAGACGTAGAACACCTGGCCGGCGCCATGGCGTACCGCAGCGGGCGCGAACGTCATCAGGCCCCAGAAGCCCACCAGGGCCAGTGCGAGCAAGCCGTAGGTCGCGCCGATGAACTGCAGCCGGCGCAGGCGGCTGACCAGCCAGCCGAACAGCGGGTTCGCCGCCAGCGTCAATACCGCGGTGACGGCGATCAGCCGGCGCACGCCTTCGATCTCATGCTCCATGCCCAGGGCGTCGCGCGCGGGCCGCAACACCATCAGGGCGGTCAGCACGAAGAAGAAGAACAGCGACGCGATCACGACCGTCGCGAACTCGTCGCGACGGAGGTTGAACACTGCCTCCCACAGAGGCGGGCGCTGGGCGGAGATGTCGGTCCGGCTCATGGTGGTTCCCGGGCGCGCCGGCGTCTGGGACGCGAGCGCTCGATCGGTGCAGTCAGGCACACGGCGGCCATGCCGGATGCTCACAGGAAGGGGGGCGCGAAACGGCGGGCGGGGCCTGCGCACAGAGATCGCAGAACGCCTGGGCAGCGCCTGCGACCTTCTCCTGTGCGGGCGTCGGGATGCCTCGCGCCGGACGGTGGCCGACGGGATCACCGGGCGCGCGTGGGAAAGCGCGTGCCGGTGAGTTCTTCGCTGATCGTCCACAGGTAGGCCGCCACCGTCGCATCGCTGGCTGCGGCGGGAACGGCGGCCAGGCCGAGCGGGCCGGCCAGTTCGTTCGGGCCGGTCGGGCCGTAGTAGGCTCCGCCTTGCGCTTCGGCCGCGGTGGCGGCGTACAGGGTGGGTACCGCGCCCTGGGCGGCGGTCTGGAAGTGCTCGCGGTTGCTGGACCACTGGCGGCCCTGTGCGCTGTCCAGGCCCGGGCCGCGTGCCACCAGTTCGGTCACCGCCACGCCGGGGTGGGCGGCGATGCTGCGGATGCCCCAGCCTTCGGCCTCGCTGTGCCGCTGCAGCTCGAAGGCGAACATCAGGCACGCCAGCTTGGACTGGGCGTAGGCGCCCATCGGGTCATAGGCCTGTTTGAACTGGAGGTCGTCGAAATTGATGCGGCCGCGTTGCGCTGCGATGCTGGATACCGTGACCACGCGGGGGGACTGGGACTTGCGCAGCAGCGGCAACAGCTCGGCGGTCAGCACGAAATGCCCCGCGTAGTTGGTGGCGAACTGCATCTCAAAGCCATCCGCCGACGTGCCGCGCTCCGGCGGCGCCATGATGGCGGCGTTGTTGATCAGGCCGTCGAGCCGGGGCAGGGTGGTGCCCAGACGTCTCGCCAACGCGCGAACCGAGGACAGGTCGGCCAGGTCGACGGCTTCGAACCGCACCTGGGCGTCGGGCGTCCGCTGCTTGATCCGATCGATCGCTTCCTGGCCCCGCTGCGGGTTGCGCGCCGCGATCACCACCTGGGCGCCCGCAGCGGCCAGGGCCTGGGCATCTTCGTATCCCATGCCGCTGGTGCCCCCGGTGATCAGGAAGATGTGGCCTTTCTGCGACGGAATGTCGGCCAGGCCCCAATCGGGCTTCGGCGGGTCCTGCGCAAGCGCGCTGCCTGTCGAGAAAGCGCAGCTCAGCAGCACGCTGAGGGCGGCGAGCCGGTTCCGCCATCCATGGCGGGCGGCACGCCGATCTTGGGTGCTGTGGCTGCCAGTTCCAGCGGCCAGCGCCGGGCGCCGACGTCGAGAGAAAATCGTGCGAACTGTCCAATTGGTCATGATCGTCTTCCTAAAGGTGATGGGGGAGCAGGGGGGCGAGTCGCTTGGTTGCGATAGCGGCATTGCGTATGGCGCTGGATCAGAAGCGCCTGCTCAGTCCGAGCACCACGCGGCCGATTCCGTTGCGTCCAGGTTCCAGCAACGGGCTGTCGCTGAGCTCGCTTGGCAGGAACCGATACTCGACCGATCCGAGCAGTTGCCACTTGGTCGTCCCGATCGGCTGCATCAGGGTCAGCCCGACGCGCGGGACCAGCGCCGATCCCGGCGCGTACGCGGCGACGCCGCGCGCGACTTCCTCGTCGAGGATTCCGAAGTAGTAGTCGGCCAGATGCGACGACATCCAGCTCGCGCCCGCGTTGGTGGTGAGCGTGCTGCGGTCGAACAGCCACGTGTACCGGTAGTCCAGGGAGATCTGGTAGCCGTCGCTGGTATCGGAAATGTCGTGGACGGCCTCGAGCGAGATCGCGCCCCACGTCGAGCCGACGCTGGCGCGAAAGCCGGCATCGATGCCGTCGTCGCGATCGCTCAGCAGGGCGGGATTCACGCCGTTGGCGAGAAGCTCGGTCCGCCCGAGATCGCCGATGTCGAACCCGTCGAGCCGGGCGGACAGCAGCGCATCGAGCGTGAACCCGTCGGACTTGTACACGTGCACGCCGCCGGAGACGCCACGCAGGAATACGCGTTCTCCCTCGTAGCCGACCAGGGGGAACGGGCGTACCCGCGTCCCTTCGCCGGCATACGGGCTGTCGATGGCCGCAGCGCCGGCACCGATGGACCATGCGCCGGAGGCGGGCGGGGGCTGCTGGCCGAGCGCGGTGGCGGGAAGCGCGAGAAGGGCGAGCTTTACGAGGTTGCGTGTTGTCATGTTCATTCCGTGGCTGCCGTGGTGATGGGTGGGTGGGGCTCGTTCGATGCGCGCTAGCGCGCGGAGGAAGCGGCGGTATGCGCTGCAGAAGGGGGAGGGTCTTGGTGCGCGCCTCCGGAAGGCGCAGACGCGGCGTCTGCCGGCGGCGTGCTGCGTCGGGCTTGCGCGCGGCCCAGCCAGATGCCCAGCGCGGCCCATGCCAGCGCCAGTGGGACGACCGCGCCCACCAGTCCGCCCATGGCCAGGCCCAATCGCCCGAGCACGCCTTCGGCCTGCGCGCCGACGACATCGCCGACGCGGTACATGAAGGTGTCGACGAAGGCCTTGGCCTTGTATTTCTCCTCGCGGCTGACCACGGTGAACAGCGCTTCGCGCGCCGGTCGGGTGATGCCACGCTGCACGGCGCGGTTGGCGGCCTCGAGCAGGATCAGCGCCGCGAACGAGCCGTAGATCGCCAGCCCGATGAAGCCGAGCGCGGTCGCGACCGGCAGGATCGCCAGCGTCACACCCAGGCCGAAGCGCTGGATGATCTTCCCGGTGAGGGTGAACTGCAGCACCAGCACCGCGACCTGCGTCCACATGTCGATGTTGCCCATGATCGCCGCGCGCGCGTCCAGGCCGTCCGCCGCAGCCGCGACCATCTGCAGGCGGGTGAAGTAGATGCAGGTCGCCAGTACGGTCATCAGCATGATGTAGCCGGCGATGCCGGTCAGGTAGCGCGACCGGAGCACGGCGCGCACGCCCGCCCAGGCGCTGCCGCCGATAGGTCCGGCCTCGGTTGCCGATCCGACATCGGCGCCAGGTGCCTCGGTGCCCGTCCTGTCGGGCGCAACGCGCACCAGCAACCAGGCCGCGGCCAGGGCCAACAGCAGGAATCCGCACGCGACCAGCAGCAGGCTCGGCGTGCCCAGCGGCTCGGCCAGCCGCGAGGTCAGCCAGGGCCCGAAGATCGCGCCGAGAGTGCCGCCCACCGAGATCAGGGCGAACAATCGCTTGCCCTGGTCGAGGCTGAAACGGTCGGCCAGCAGCGCCCAGAACACCATGGTGACGAACAGGTTGAACACGCTGAACCAGACGTAGAACACCTGCCCGCTGCGCTGCCCGATCGCGCCGGGCGCGAACGACAGCAGCGCCCAGAAGCCCACCAGGCTCAGCACGAAGAACCCGTAGGTGGCGGCGATGAACTGCAGTCGCCGCAGACGGGCGACCAGCCAGCCGAACAACGGGTTCACCGCCAGCGTCACCACCGCGGTGCCGATGAACAGCCAGCGGATGCCTTCGATACCGCGCTCCATGCCCAGCGCGTCGCGGGCCGGGCGCAGCAGCATCAGTGCCGTCAGTACGCAGAAGAAGAACAGGGATGCGACGAGTACCGGTCCGGCCTCCTCGCGGCGGAGATTGAACAGGGCCTGCAACGGGCTCGGGCGATGCGGCGCCGGTGTCGTGGTTCGATTCATGCGTGGGAATCCTGGTTCGGTGCGCGCCGCAGGGGCGTGCGTTGGCAATTCATCCGGCAAGGCGCGACGGAGAGCGCGCACGGCTGAGCTGTTCGCGGAAGGTCCAAAGGCGGATGGCGCGCTGGGCATCGGGTGCGAAGCCGAGTGGGCCACGCAGTGCTCCCGTCCGGCTCGGGCTGGCCCCGCGCGATCGGGCCACCCGCAGCGCACGCGGAAGGCGGCAGCGCGCCAGGCGCGGCGAGAAAGGTGCGCCATCGTGAAAGCGGGCGTGCGATGGGAGCGCGGCTTGCGGTGTCGATGCCGACCGCGGAGAGCGCGCGTCGAGAGGGAATGCCGGTCGCTGTCCAGTGGGCCATGGTCTGTGCCTTGCGGGGGAGGTGAAAGGGATCGGATGCAATGCATCCATGCATCGGCGGGAGCGAGCGCCGCCAACTTCTGCGGGCGCGATTAATTTGCGTTTAAGGCGCCATGCAGGCGCTGTCGCAGCGCGCGGGGGACCTGCCACGGCGGGCGAGGGACCCGGCGGGTTTTGACGGCGGCGTTTAATCCGGTATTAATGCCGGCAGCGGACCATCGCCGATCGCTTTCTCTTCTGCCCGCCGCTATGGATGCACTCCTTCTCGTCGAAGACGACCACATGCTCGGCCGTGCGCTGACTGCCGCGCTTGGCCAGGAAGGCTGGCGCGTGGTCCATTGCGAGGACGCGACATCCGCGCGTGCCGCCTTGGTCGACCATGCCTTCGTCGCGGTGCTGCTCGACCTCGGGCTGCCCGGCGGCTCCGGGTTGGAAGTGCTGGCGACGATGCGCAGCCGCTATGACCCGACGCCGGTGCTGATCATCACCGCGCGCGATCAACTCAGCGACCGGGTCCGCGGGCTGGACGCCGGCGCCGACGACTACATCGTCAAACCGTTCCAGCGCGACGAGATGCTGGCTCGGCTGCGCGCGGTGCTGCGCCGCAGCCGCGGCGCGGTGACGCCAGTGCTGCGCTGGCGCGATGTCGAGGTCGATCCGGCCGCGCGGACGGTGACCCGGGGCGGCAAGCGGGTGAGCCTGAGCGCGAGCGAATACAGCATCCTGGTGGCGCTGCTGCAGTCGCGCGGCCGCGTACTCAGCCGCGATCAGCTGCGAGATCGGCTCTACGGCGGCGACGCAGAGATCGGCAGCAACACGGTCGCGGTGTACGTGCACCAGTTGCGGCGCAAGCTCGGCGACGAGGTGGTGTTGACCGAGCTCGGTTTCGGCTACCGTGCCGGGGGCGAAGACTGATGCGCGCACTGCGTACGCGACTGCTCGTGGCGCTGGCGGCGGTGCTGCTCGCCACCTGGGGCGGCTGGTTTCTGATGCAGTACCTGGAGATGACGGCGCGGCAGGGCGGCGAGGTCGATGGCATGTTGCGCAATGTTGCCGAACAGATCCTGTATTCGTTGCCCGCGGACATCGCGACCGCGGGCCAGCAGCGGCAGTTCGCGCTGGGCGGCGAAACGACGCGGGCCAGCGGCAAGTTCGCCGCGCTGGGGTTCCAGGTCTGGGAGCGGGGCACCGGGCGGCGGCTGATGTCGTCGCGGCCGGCGCCGGCGCATGCGATGGTGCCGGACTTCGCCGACGGTTTCTCGGAGGCGACCATCGCCGGCGCGCCCTGGCGCGTGTTCGCGCTCAGCGACGCCGACGCGCGGGTGCAGGTGCAGGTCGGCCTGCCGCAGGCGGCGCTGCGGGCGGAGCTGCGGCGGTGGTTCGGCACCAGCCTCGGCAGCGCGCTGCTGCTGCTGCTGTGCATCGGCATCGCGATCTGGCTGGTGATCCACTGGTCGTTGCGGCCGGTGGTGCAGATCAGCCAGTCGCTCGCCACGCGCGCGCCGCTGGACCTGACGCCGCTGCCGGAACACGGACTGCCGGACGAGTTCATGCCGCTGGTGCGCTCGTTCAACCAGCTGATGGCGCGGCTGGAGCAGGCGCTGCAGCACGAGCGCCAGTTCCTCGACGAGGCCGCGCACGAACTGCGCACGCCACTGGCGGCGTTGCTGACCCAGGCGCAGGTGCTGCAGCACGCCGGCGACCGCGACGAAGCGCGCGAGGCGCTCGACCATCTGGTCGCCGGGATCGAGCGCACCTCGCGGCTGGCGCAGCAACTGCTCGATGCCGCGCGGGTGGAGGGCGGTGGCGGCAGCGTGCGCGCGGCGGACGTCGATCTGGCGCTGGTCGCAGGAATGGTCGCCGACGAGTTCCAACTGTTCGCGCTGCGTGCTGGCCAGTCGATCGAGGTCGAAGGCGGGCACGCGCCGGTGCATGGCGACATCGACGACCTGGGAATCCTGGTCCGCAACCTGCTCGACAACGCCTTGCGACACGGAGGGCCGGGCACGCGCGTGCGACTGGAAACCCGAGTCGAGGACGAGGAGCGCGCGCCGGTGGCGATCCTGACCGTTGCCGACGATGGCCCGGGTATCGCCGAGGGCGAGCACGAGCGGGTCTTCGAACGGTTCTACCGCGCCGGCACCGGCCATCGCGCACAGGGCATCGGCATGGGTCTGTCGCTGGTCGAGCGCGTTGTCGCCTCGCATGGCGGGCGGCTGCGCTGTGGTGCGGGGCTCGACGGCCGCGGCTTTGGCGTCGAGATCCGGTTGCCTGCTCTCGCTGCAAGAGGTTCCCACGCCGACCGTGGCCGGTAGCGCGTACGAGGGCAGCACGCGAGAACGCGGGCCCGGCCAGCGGCATCGCAACCGTCGCAGGATCGTGCCAAGTGGCTTGCCGAGGGCTTCCCGGTGGCCACGCTCTGGTAAGCTGAGCGCATAATCGGTAGGCGCCATTCACGATGTCGGAACTCCTTTCCCGCTCGGGCATTGTGCCCACAGAAGGCTTGCGGGAACGCAAGCGCCGCCAAACGCAGCAGCGCATCGCCGAGATCGGCCAGCGCCTGTTCCTCAGCAAGGGCTACGACAGCACGACACTGGACGCGATCGCAGCGGAGGCCGGCATCTCGCGCCGCACCTTCTTCTCGTACTTCAAGTCCAAGGACGACATCATATTCTTCTGGCTGGACGCTGACAGCGTCAGCCTGATCGCCAGCCTGCTGAAGACGTCGCCCGACGTGCCTCCGCTCGACGCGGTCCGCGACGTGATGGTCAAGCACATCGCGCGATACACGACCGAGCAGATGATCGCGGTCGACAAGCTCATGCTGTCGAGCGAATCGCTGCTTGCGCGCAAGCAGGCACATTACGCGGAACAGGAACAGGCGCTGTTCAACGCACTGTGCGAGGTCTGGCGACAGCCCGAACGCCGCGCGGCGCTTCGGATGGTGGCCATGGTGTCCATCGGCGCGATGAAGATCGCGCTTCAGGCGTGGCGGGAACAGAGCGGCCAGCGAAGGTCGGCCGCCAAGTTCTTGCGCGACGCCTTTGATACCCTGAAGTCCGTACTTTGACGGCGCACTGGGATCGGATCCGCTGCCTCTGGCCCCGTGATCGGTGCGTACCTCAAACCGGTTAGCCGTGAGGTGGGCGCCCCCGATTGGGCTCGCTGCGGTGGCGATCGTCATGTCAGCTTCTGGCCGAAAGCCGACGTCGCTCAGTCGGCCCATTGAACGCGAGGTCATTCCCCAGGGGAGAAGCTAGCGTCGATACATGCGGCGCCAGGCGCCGGGGCCTATGCCGACGTTTCGCTGGAAGACCCGGGTGAAATGGCTTTGATCGGCGAAACCGCAGTGGAACGCGATGTCAGCAAGCACCGAGTTGCGAGCGACGAGCAGGCTCTTTGCCTTCTCTATTCGCGCCTGCCGCAGCCAAGCATGGGCGGACATGCCCGTGGACACGCGAAAGGCCCGCGTGAATTGTCGGACCGACAATTCACAGATCGTTGCCAGGTCGCTCAACGCGATGTTGCCGCTGAGATTTGCGGCAAGATATTCCTTCGCCGCCCGTTCCTGCCAGGGGGCCAGGCGCCCAAACGCCGATCGTGGCAGCGACCGGACTCCGCCATAGGCGTGCACGACATGTGTGGCAAGCGCCATTGCCACGTGGTCGACGAACAGGCCGTTGCGCTCTTCGGCCGGTGCTGCCAGCGTGGGCTGAACAGCCCTCAAGAGGTTGCCCGAAACCTGATCCGCGAGCACTTTCGCGGGCTCGTGCCTGAGCTCATCGATTCGGCCGCACCCCATGTCGTCGGTTAGGGAGTCGAGCGATTTTCGAGGCAGGTAGAAATCGATCGCATGAAACGATTCGGCAGACCGCGCCGACCTCGGCGCGCGCAGGTCGTAGACCAGATTGGCGCGAAGGTCGTAGATCGCGACACTGCCGGTCACGAAGCCACGGTGGCGGTGCGCCCGCTCATCCACAAATAAGTCGAAATCCGGGCAGTCCTTGAGCTGGACCGCGATCATGAACGCGTCGTTGCAAACGGATTCACTGATCCCTACGTCCGCCCGGCTGCCGACCAGCTCTACAAATCCCATGCCCGACTTGCAGGTGGCACCTGCAGGGAGCACGGCGGCATCGCGCAAATGGAGAGAGTCGGGAACGACCCGGAGGCCGGAAGGCTTTCTCTCTAGGTGTGCAGTATCGAGGCTCATGAGGTTCCTCGGAGGGCCAGCAGAGCACGGCGGCGGCGCGAGTATGCGCCGCCGCCGTGATCGCGTCATCCCGGCCTACTTGGAAACCTCCTCGGCCGCACGGCGAATCAGCGCGGCGACTTCCCTGGGCTTGGAGACGTACACGGAGTGGCTTCCGGGGACCTCCGCAACCGTCGCGCCCACGCGCTCTGCCATCGAGCGCTGGGCAGGGACCGGGATCATGTGATCTTCCGTGGCCACGAGGTAGTAGCTGGGCTTGCTTTTCCATGCGGGCGTGCCGATCGCGCCTGTCAGGGCGTTCACGCCCCAGGGCAGCTGGGAGTCGGCCATGAACTGTGCCAGCGCGGGGTCCAGATCAGCGGCGAACGCGCCAGCGAACTTCGACCGGTCCAGCAGGAGCAATCCCTCGTTTGGGGGCAGGATCGGCGGCACCGGAGCGCCAGGGGGAGGATTGGCGATCAGCGAGGACACCGACTCGCCCGCATCGGGCGCGAATGCAGCGACATAGACCAGGCCCGCGACCTTGGGGTCGTTACCTGCCTCGGTAATGACAACGCCACCGTAAGAGTGGCCAACCAAGACCACGCGTCCGTCGATTGCCGAGATGGCCCGGCGGGTAGCCGCCACATCGTCCGCCAGGGACGTTGTCGGGTTCTGGACCACGCTGACGTGGTAGCCGTCCCTGGTCAGCTCCTCGTAGACACCCCGCCAGCCCGATGCGTCCACGAATCCGCCGTGGACGAGAACGATGGAAATCAATGCGTCTTTCAGTTCCACAGCAGCCTCCGAAGTGAGTTTTTGACGAGGCGCCATGCTGGCGCAGGCATGGAGAGCCGGTCGCGAATAATCGAGACAACGGTTGAACGAACGGGCCACGTCCTTGTACCGGCGTGCGCGGGGACCAGGGGAGAATGGACACCCGGAGGTATCCATTCTTTGTGCTGAGCCACTTCGAACCTTGCGCTGCCTGTTTGATCAGATCCACGACGGTCTGAGGTCGGGAGGCATAGAGCGCTTGGCTGCCTGCAGCTTCGGCGATCTTCGCCCCGGCACGCCGTCCATCTGGCGCTGCGCCGGCAGCGGGATCATCCAGCGACAGAATCCGATGGGGCGCCAGGAGCGCATGGACCTCCCAGGACAACTGGGCAGTGGGCAGCAGCGCCAGCCAATGGTGCTATCAAGGGCAGGGAGGTTCGCATCCGACGGGCGGCGGCGCTGGGCACGAACGGTTCGCTGTTTTCCGTCGCGCTCCAATCAGTTGGAGTTGGTATGGCTTGAGACACCCACGGCGCAACCATATTTAACATAATATACATTATGCGAAATGCACTACGGGTCCGGGTGCGCTGGATCTGGCTATGGATCAAGTCTTGCTTGCCCAGGCGCTCCCCTCGCGAAACGGAACTCGCAGCATGAGCGACAGCTACAACATGGACCGGCGGCCGCCTTGCTGTGCTGCCGACCAGCCCTGCCCGAATCCGTGCGCCCAGGCCCACGCGCGGCACGTCATCGACAACCACGTGGATCTGCACGGCCCCTGGGCTGGCTGGTGTCTCGCCGGACGGGACCTGGTCGCGCCGTCCGGCGAACACATCCCCGAACGCCGGCTGCGCGGCCTGCTATGGCGCGCAGATGCCACGGACTTACGTGACGCGGCACGAAATCGGAACCTCGCCAGGAAGGCGCGTCAGCAGTCGATGGTGAAAGTCGTTGTCGTGGATCTGGCAAGCTGGCGAGGACGTCACTTCGGATCGATCGCAGGATAGAGCGTCTATGCAGGGGCGTGCCCCTGCACCCGGTCTACTTGCAGGCGTCGTGCACCTGGCCATCCATGCGACTGGACAGCTCAAAAGAGCGTTTCAGCCCGGCCGCTTTGTAGACAGCGTCGCGCTGGCGCTTGGCGGCCTCGCAGGCACTGCCCGATTGCGAACCCGAAACACTCGCACCATAAGCGCGACTGCTGGAATGCTGCGCCGCATAGCGCTGGTCTAGCTCTTGCTGCATGCGGTAGCGGCGCCACAATTCGGCGTTGGAAGGCTCGGGAACGGGTGCGGCATCCCAGGACTTCACCGCGGAGCCAGAGACGCACGGCGCCGACTGATAGGTGACAGCCTTGCCGCTGACGCACTTATAGACCTGTTGCGCGTGCGCGGGCGCAGCGACCGCAACCAAAACTACAAGAAATACCCGAACGGCCATGATCCCTCCCCTTATGGGCGGATCATATCGAAGAGGCATCGAGAGGACTTAGACAAACCGTAGTATTTTCGTGAAGCGTTACGATCATGCTTTAGACGCCTGGACGCGAGCGCGCAGATCCGCCAACAGGTCAAGCGCGTAATCCGCATCACCTTTCGCCATGGCATCGCGCAACGCATCGATCATCGCGGCGTCGGAAACTTCCTTGCGGTAGGCAGCATCCCTCGCATCCTTGCGGCGCCAGCGATATTCGCGCGCACGCTGCGCAGGGGTCATAGCAACATCGCCGACAGGAGGTCGGCCGCGCCGACGTGGCAGCGGCATCTCCATGGTGCCCGAGTCTTTTTCGTCACGCATCACGCAACTCCATACTGCCTGTCGATAGTGATATATTATAGTGACGCGTCACGAATGCCTAATGTCGTTCGTTATAAGTGACGCGTCACGAAATTAAATTTCCAGCGTGGTCGCCGGCGTGTACGTGGCGGTCTCGTAGGGCTTGTTCTCAGTGAACGTGCCGAGCGCCCTGGTTGCCTTGCGCACGACGACGCCACCGGAACGGGTTGGCTCGCCACCGGTGGCGCCGCTCTGCGAGCTTGCGCTCGCACCCGCGCCACCACCGTCGACGAGCCCGGCCTCACGTGTGTTGTACGTCCTGGCATCAGGCTCGGGCGCGGCGCGCGGCCACCCCGTGGCGACATAGGTAACCTCCCCTGCCTGATACAAGGGAATTCTGGGGGCGGACCACTTAATGATCAGCAGGCTGCCGATTAGGCTGGCTGTGAGTACCAGTGCCCAATCTGGCGTGCCATGTGAAATAGATCGTCCAGCAACAAAGGCAATGAACATGGCAAGCAGTGCTGTGCCGATGGCGATCCGTTTTGGAAAAAATGGCGCAGCATCCATGGCGTTCTCCTTTGTTCAGCTAGAAGGGCGGCATCGAACTGGTCATCTCATCATGGTTGCCTCCGCGACATGAGGGCGGCATTGCGGACAAGGTTGGTGTGCAGCCCGGCATACCTGCGTGAGGTTCAGTCGCCTGTTCCGGGCGCCTCGGGCGGAATTGCGGCAAGGTAGTGCAATTGAGGACTTTGAAGCACCCCGGTAATTCTGAGACTCCATTTTCTTGAGAAGATGGAGCGATGAGCAGGGCGAGCAAGCCCCCTCCCCTCGCCAGAAATTCGGGAGCGTTCGGTGAAAATGGCCCTGGAGCTCCTTAATAGAGGAGTTGTCTTATGTATCAATTCAATGCCTTGAATCGAACTCATCTATAAGAAGGAAGTTAGTGGTAGGGATTGCTTGCCGGCCACAGCAGTAAATATTCAAAGTGTCTTGATCTACCACAACGGATCCCGCGCCATACCGAAATCCCATTATAAAATCAACTGTAGATTTTACAGTTATGCTGCGCGTTCTAATGAATTTAACTTCCTTATCCAGCAAATCAATCCTGTACAAGTCAAAGTAATCAGACTGCCAGTCCTTTTCATTGCCAGCAAAGACCAAAGCGAAAAGCTCACCATCTTGCTGTGTCACAAGGTTGATACTGTCCGCACCAGTAGATTCTCCCTTGCGAAACGAGCCGTTGAAATCTCTGATAAACTCAAGTTCCGGATCATCCAGATACAAGCCGTTGGAGCGATACACAGTCATTCCCTCGTTTGACCTGACTATAATCACGTACTCTCGGCCGTTCCGTGTTTTCACATCCGATATGCCAATGCAGTTCGCGCCCGTCTTGCCCTCCGTTTTTATCTTGGCAGGCATGAGGATGGGGGAGCTAGTATCCGTCAGCGTTCCTAGCCAGTAAAAAAGCACATAGGATTCGTCACCCTTCTCGATTTCGATCGCGAGATAATCACCGATAATCTGGCAGCCTCCGGGGTGATGATAGTCGCCATGAGGTGCTTCTAGTTTGTGAACTTGCTTCTTGGTTGTCCTGTTGAAAATATAAATCAATGAGTTTCCCCTTATTACATCATGGGTCATGATATAGTAATTTTTATACTGCGCCATCCCTTGAATATGGGTGAGGGTCTCGCTAATTGGCGGCCTGTAGCCTGTGTATGTAAAGCGATTATAATTGTCTGGGACATTTATGTAAGCCTTCAGCACCTCTGCCAGATGGATGCTGCTCCATCGCCCAGAATCGTCCTCTAACGCAAGGGAGCGTCCTCGGTGCCATTTTTCATCTTCCCCCTGATAAAGCACGACGCTAGGCTTGCCATGTCGGTCAATACCTATTACTTGCAGCTTTCCGTCGCCCCGCTCAGTCCAGATGTTTTGTAGTTCAAGACCACTTGTAAGTCTACTTGGACTGTTGGAGGGCGACCAATGATCTTCATCATCCGATGAGCTGACACAGTATACGTCTCCATCCCTGAGCCCTATAAGTTGGAGGCGCCCTTTTTCACCTTTTCCAATTACATAGTTATCAAGTCCCTCAGATAATGTTAGAGATCCATTGGCAGGAAAGCTCCAATGCTTGCCGCGTGCTTTTACACCTATGATCGTAGGGATATTGTTCGACAAAATACCTATCAAGAATAAAGTTGAGTGGCCATCCGCCATAAGTACGTCTTTGAACTCGCCGTAGACCTCAACCACGCCAGCGTCAGGTGCCCATGTACCTGCTGAACTCTGCCAAGCAGCAATTTTAACTCGCCCATCTTCTAGGACCCCTGCGACTCGCACTAACCCTTCCGCATCTCGAGCCGCAGTGAAACTGGTATAACGCTGAGCGCCATCCAAACTATGATCTTTATATTTCCACTTTCCGTCTAAGTCTTGCCAGGCGGCAAGGCATATCGTCCTGTCCTTTTGCCTAATGGCGAGCATTTGTAGCCGATTAGCGTTTCCCGGAACCAAGAGCGGAGGATCGTATCGATCGACTGTGACCACTATGGAATCAAAATTTTGCTGCCATAAATCATTACTCTCTTGGCGTGCAGCAACCCAGAGGCGCAAGTCATGGGTATAGCGCACTACTACCTCAACCGTACCATGGCCGCCTTTCGCCGCCGTGATGCTGTCGATCGGATGATCTTGTTTTCCAGGGACTGGATAGCTGGGAATCATCCATTCGCCTCGTGCGTTTGATTGCCAAGCGACGTTTTGTAACTGAGGAGGGTCCGTTTGTTCGGTTCCAATACCAATACCAAGAACGTTCAAATTGCCCTTCGGGCTGGTTACAAGCGCAAGAGTGCTGAATCTTTGCTGCACACGAAGCATGGATCTACCTCCATGTCTGAGGACATTCCCAGTTAAGCTATTTGGGTGTGAAATTACGACGTTGGTTATGAAAGCTCTCTGGTCACGTCCAACCACATGGACCATAACGCGACCTACATCCGCCGGTCGCACTACATGACCAACATCGCCGTCCAGGTCTCTGGCTTCAATCAGGGCATCTGGGTGGAGGCGGAGAACATGGTCGAATGCTGCCGCGACATCAAGCCACTAAAGGTCTACGGTGGCGTTGTCTTCGGAGATACGTCTAATGACTACTTCCTCTCCAGCCACGGCACCCGGACACCTGAGCTGATCGCACGTCAGCACTACACAGCTTCGCCCCAACCCCCAGTCCAACCGGGGCTTCCCAGACTTGGGCTGGCACATCCCGGCAGTCGCCGATTCAGTAGCGACGAGTCCAAGCGTCCCGCCATTGCTCCTTATCCGGACTGCAAGCTCGCGGCTTCGTTGTTGATCAAGAGCAGTGGCTGGCCCGCTGCGGAGCCGATCGGCAGACGGGACTCGGCGCCTGGGGTCACGACGATGACCGTAATGACCTCGTCCCGCAGATAGTTGATTTGAACGAATTTCAGCCCCGATTTTTCGAAGGTGTCGACCTTGAACAGCGGGGATAGGCTAACGCTCTTCTTGCCCGGGGGGACGCGCTCTCCCATGCCGTCGATGACGTCGCCTGGGTTCGTCACTTGGTCCGCTGCCTCGGCGACTGGAGAGAGGCCAGTCGCCAGCACGACCACTCCGAGCAATGCTCTGGAGATGGTTTTCATCGTTCGGTCCTTGACGAGGAACGCGTTGCAGAAACCCTACTGCTGGCCAGATAGGCCCGCAAGCGACAACTCGATGACTGTTAAAAACGTCTACGAGGATAGACATGCATCTTGCCGCTGCCAATTCCATACCTGCCCACCTGCCTCGTCAAGGAGCCGCGGGGCAAAAAGCAAAGGCCTCGCATGCGAGGCCTTTGGTCTTCCTTACGCCTTCTTCTCCACTCCATCCTTTCCCTTCGCACTCAACTTCACTCCCACATTCAACTCCACCTCCGCACACAACCCACCCCCTACACGATTGCTCAATCGCAAACGCCCGCCCAGCGACCGGCTCAGCTGCTCGGCGATTGCCAGGCCTAGGCCGGTGCCGCCGCTCGCGCGCCCACGCGAAGGTTCCAGGCGATGAAACGGCTGCAGCACCGCAGCCATCGATGCTTCGGGGATGCCGGGTCCCAGGTCCAGCACGGCAATGCTCGTCCTTCCCTCCGCGTCCACCGTCAGGCCGACCTGGGCGCTGCCGGCATAGGCCAGTGCGTTGTCGATCAGGTTCTGCACGATGCGGCGCAGTACCTGCGGATGGGTCTGCAGCGTGGCGCGGTCGCCCGGCAGGCGTTCGACCGGCTTGCCGATGTCTTCGTAGTCGCCCACCACGCTGTCGAGGAATGCCGGCAGATCGAGCTGTACCGGTGCGCCCATGGCGAGGTTGGCGCTGCGTGCGTAGTCGATCCCTTCGCGCACCAGTTGTCCGAGCTGGGTGACGTCGTCCAGCAGACGTGCATGCGCAGGGGTTTCGTCGAGCGACTCGATGCGCAGACGCAGGCGCGTGATCGGCGTCTGCAGGTCGTGGGAGATCGCCGCCAGGATCTGCATGCGCTCGCCGACGTGCGCGGCGACGCGCGATTGCAATGCGTTGAGGGCGCGCGCCGCGGTTGCGACTTCGCGCGGCCCCTGTTCGGCGATCGCGGCGCCCTGCCCGGCCACGTCCAGCCGGTCGGCGGCCTCGGCCAGCCGGACCAATGGCCGCGTGGCCAGGCGTACCGCCAGCCAGACGCAGGCCAGCAGTACTACGACCTGCGCAGCGAGGACCCAAGGCAACCATTGCGCGATCGGCAGCAGCGAGGGCGTCACTTCGATGGTCAGGGGCCGGCCATCGGACAAGGTCAGCTCGACTTCGTAGCGCTCGGGCACGGCGGACACCGCGCGCGGCCGCAATGCGTAACGGTGCGCCAGCGCGTCGTCGACGAGCGCCACGACCCGCCGCGCGCGGTCGCTGGCGAGCGCGGCGCCGGGCCGCGCCGGGCGCAACAGGTAGCGGTAGGTCCGCCGCTCCAGCCGCGGCAGCCACTGGATACGCTCGTCGGGCGTGAGGCGTTCCAGCAGCGCGACGCTGAGCGGGACGTCGTCCTCCATATTGCTCAACATCATCGAGCGCGTGGCCATGGCGCGCTCGTAGAACAGCAACGCGAACGACAGGCCATGCGCCAGCAGCATGCCTGCGGCGAGGATCAGCAGCAGGCGCGCGCCCAGCGTGCGCGGCCATCGCCAGCGCGCCGTCGGCTTCATGCGTCCTCGCCGACCAGCACGACCGGTTGGCTGAACACGTAGCCTTCGCTGCGCACGGTCTTGATGAAGGTCTGTTCGCGCGCGTCGTCGCCCAGGCGTTGGCGCAGGCGGCTGACCAGCAGGTCGATGGAGCGGTCGAACAGTTCCGCGTCGCGGCCGCGGGTCAGGTTCAGCAACTGGTCGCGGCTGAGCACTCGCTGTGGGTGATCGATGAACACGCGCAGCAGCCGGAACTCGCCGCCGCTGAGCGGATACGCGGTGCCGGCTTCGTCCAGCAGGTGCCGCGCGGTGGTGTCCAGCCGCCATTGCCCGAAGCGGATCAGGCGCGCGGCCTCGCTGACCTGCAGGTTGGGCGGCAGCATGCGCGCGCGGCGCAGCACCGCGGTGATGCGCGCCAGCAGTTCCCGCGACGAAAACGGCTTGACCACATAGTCGTCGGCGCCCATTTCCAGGCCGACGATGCGGTCGGTCTCGTCGTCGCGTGCGGTCAGCATCACCACCGGCACGGCGCGATGCTTGCCGGCGCGCAGGTTCCGGCACAACGACAGACCGTCCTCGCCCGGCATCATCACGTCCAGCACGATCAGGTCGACATCGCTGGTCTCCAGCGTGGCGCGCATGTCGCGTCCGTCTGCGGCCTGGGTCACGCGCAGGCCATTGCGGCGCAGGTAATCGCCGAGCAACTGGCGGATGTCGCCGTCGTCGTCGACGACCAGGATGTGGTCGGTATGGGTCGTCATCCGCGGCTCCGTGTCGTTCGCTCTTGCGGCCCGCACGGGCCCTGCTGGCCATGGTATCGCCGCTTGGCCGGCCCGACGGCACCGCGCCCAGGCGCCGGACGCGGACTTTTGTATGCCTGTGTATCAACGGCCGCGATTGCGCGAAAACCCGACAAATCCCCGGGGCCGGCGACACCTGCCGGATACCGCGCGGGCATCCAATGGCCTCCGACGCCAGCGGCTCTTCCGCCGGCAAGCCCACAGGACACCCGCATGAGCGCCATCGCACAGCCCTCCTCCACCACCGCACTGGTCTTCGGCGGTTCGCGCGGCATCGGCGCGGCCATCGCCCTGCGCCTAGGGCGCGAAGGACATGCGGTCGCACTGACCTATGTCTCCCAGCCGGACAAGGCCGCCGAGGTGGTGGCCGCGATCCAGGCCGAAGGCGGCCAGGCGCTCGCCATTCAGGCCGACAGCGCCGACGCGGCCGCGATCGCGGCCGCGGTGGCGCAGGCCGTGGCGCGGTTCGGCCCGCTGCAGGTCGCGGTGGTCAACGCCGGCATCTACGACGGCAGCCCGCTGGCCGAATTCCGCACCGATGTCTTGGACCGGATGCTCGCGGTGAACGTGCGCGGGGTGTTCCTGGCCGTGCAGGCGGCCACGGCCGCCATGCGCGACGGCGGCCGCCTGATCACCATCGGCAGCAACACCGCGGTGCGCAGCGGTTCGGTCGGCAGCAGCGTCTACGCGATGACCAAGTCCGCGGTGGCCACCCTGGTGCGCGAGCTCGCGCTGGACCTGGCGCCACGACGCATCACCATCAACAACATCCAGCCCGGTCCGATCGCGACCGACATCACCGCCGGCCTGCTCGACCAACTGGTGCAGCGCAATCCGCTGGGCCGCGTCGGCCAGCCCGGGGAAGTCGCCGGGTTGGCGGCGTGGCTGGCCGGCAGCGAGGCCGGCTACATGACCGGCGCCAGCCTGACCATCGATGGCGGCTGGGCGATCTGAGTCGAACGTCCCGCGCCCCCTCCCCTGCGTCTCCCCTCTTCCTTGCGCCACGAGGTATCCGCCATGTCCATCGCCCCGCCCAACGATGCCGCCAGCCCGTCCCGTCGTCGCCTGCTTGGTGCGGCCACCGCTGCCGCTGCCGGCAGTGCACTGCTTGGCCTGCTGCCGACGCAGGCTGCGCGCGCGGCGGCGCCGCCGCGGGTCGACGGTGCAATCCGTCCCTTCAAGGTCCATGTACCGGAAAGCGAACTGACCGATCTGCGTCGCCGCCTGCAGGCCACGCGCTGGCCGGACCGCGAGCTGGTGGCCGACGACAGCCAGGGCCTGCAACTGGCGAAACTGCAGGCGTTGGTCGGCTGGTGGGCGACCGGCTACGACTGGCGCCGGCTGGAGGCCAGGCTCAATGCATTGCCGCAGTTCACGACCACCATCGACGGCGTGGTGATCCATTTCATCCATGTCCGCTCGGCGCATGCGAACGCGCTGCCGGTGATCCTGACGCATGGCTGGCCGGGCTCGGTGCTGGAGTTCGTCGACACGATCGGGCCGTTGACCGATCCGACCGCATTCGGTGGCCGCGCCGAGGATGCGTTCGATGTGGTGATCCCGTCCATTCCCGGCTACGGTTTCTCAGGCATACCGACGGAGCTGGGCTGGAACCCGGAGCGGGTCGGCCACGCCTGGGACGTGCTGATGAAACGGCTCGGCTACCGGCACTATGTGTCGCAGGGCGGCGACCATGGCTCGGTCATCTCCGACGCGATGGGGCGGCAGGCGCCTGCCGGCCTGCTCGGCATCCATCTGACCATGCCCGCCACCGTGCCCAGCGAACTGGTCGCCGGCATCAACGACGGCGCGCCCGCCCCGGCCGGGTTGGCGGAAAACGAACGCATCGCCTACGACACGCTCAGCCGCTTCTTCGGCCGCAATGCCGCCTACGGCGCGATGATGGTCACCCGCCCGCAGACGATCGGCTATGCGCTGAACGATTCGCCGGTCGGCCTGGCCGCGTGGATGTACGACAAGATCGTGCAATGGACCGACAGCGACGGCGAACCCGAGCGCGTGCTCGGCCGCGACGCCATCCTCGATGACGTCAGCCTGTACTGGTTGACTGGCACCGCTACCGCGTCCGGGCGGTTCTACTGGGAAAACAACAACAACAACTTCAGCGCTGCCGCGCAGAGGACCACGCAGATCAGCGTGCCTGTCGCGGTCTCGGTGTTCCGGGGCGAGATCTACCGCGCACCCAGGACCTGGACCGAACGCGCCTATCCGACGCTGTACTACTTCAGCGAAGTGGACAAGGGCGGCCACTTCGCCGCCTGGGAACAGCCGCAGCGATTCAGCGCCGAATTGCGCGCCGCCTTCCGCCCGCTCCGCGCCAGACGCTGAGTCACTGACCACCGCCTTTCGAGGAAAAACCATGCTGCCATCTTTAGCTGTTGCCGCCTCGCGCTCGCCGCGCATCCAGATGTCCCGCCTGATGCCGCTGTTGGCTGCCCAGCTGCTGGCGACGGGCATGGCCGCGGCCGCTCCGGCACCGCCTGCCGCACCGACGGCAGCGCAGACAGTCTCGGCCTCGCCGTCGCCCCGCGCGTTGCTGGCGGACAAGCGCGTGGTCGCCGGCGACCTGGAAATCGGCTACGCCGAACTGGGGCCGGCCAAGGGCGAGGTGGTCGTACTGCTGCACGGCTGGCCCTACGACATCAACGCCTATGCCGCGGTGGCGCCGCTGCTGGCGGCCAAGGGTTATCGCGTGATCGTGCCGCATCTGCGCGGCTACGGCAGCACCCGGTTCCTGTCGGCGGACACGCCACGCAACGGCGAACCCGCCGCGCTGGCTGCCGACGTGGTCGCCTTGATGGATGCATTGCACATCGAACGCGCCAACCTCGCTGGTTTCGATTGGGGCGCGCGGACGGCCGATATCGTCGCCGTGCTGTGGCCGCAGCGCGTCAAGTCGCTGGTTTCGGTCAGCGGCTATCTGATCAGCAGCCAGGAGGCGGGCAAGACCCCGTTGCCGCCGCAGGCCGAACTGCAATGGTGGTACCAGTACTACTTCGCCACCGAGCGCGGCCGCGCCGGCTACGCGCGCTACACCCACGAGTTCGCGCGCCAGATCTGGCAGCTGGCGTCGCCGCAGTGGACGTTCGACCAGGCCACCTTCGAGCGCAGCGCGGTCGCGCTGGACAACCCGGACCACGTCGCCATCGTCGTGCACAACTACCGCTGGCGGCTCGGTCTGGCCGAGGGCGAGCCGAAGTACGCCGCGCTGGAGCGGCGGCTGGCGAAGGCGCCGACCATCGGCGTGCCGACCATCACCCTGGAGGGCGACGCCAACGGCGCCCCGCATCCGGATCCGGCGGCCTATGCGGGCAAGTTCACCGGCCGCTACGAACACCGCCTGCTGCCCGGCGGCATCGGCCACAACCCGCCGCAAGAGGCGCCGGTGGCGTTCGCGCAGGCGGTGATCGATGCGTCCGCCCTCTGACCGCGGCCACCGGAGCTGACACGATGAAACCTGTTCACTACGCCGCGGCGCTCGCTATCGTCGCGGCAGCGCTCGGCCTGGGCTGGGCATCGCATTGCGGGCAAACGCCCCGCCCGGTGTCGCCGATCTACGGCGTGGCGTTGCCGGAGGGCTACCGCGACTGGCCCCTGGTCGCCCCTGCGGAGGAAGCAGCGCCGCTGGACGAGCTGCGGGTGGTGGTCGGCAACCCGGTGGCGATGCGCGCCTATCGCGACGGGGTGCTGCCGTTCCCCGACGGCTCGGTGCTGGTCAAGCGCGCCTGGAAGCGCCAGGCCTCGCCGGATTTCGCGACGGCGACCATTCCGGGCCACGCCACCACCGTGCAGGTGATGGTCAAGGACGCCAAGCGCTATGCCGCCACCGGCGGCTGGGGTTACGGCCGTTTCGTCGATGGCCAGCCGGTGGACGAGGCGCAGCACCGCACCTGCGCGGCCTGCCACACGTCCCGGGTCAAGCAGCGCGACTACGTGTTCACCCATTACGCACCGTGAATCCCACGGCGCCCAATCGAGAGGCAACCGTCATGAAGGCGATCGACAAGGTTCTGTACACCGGCAAGACACGCACCGTTGGCGGCCGCGACGGCCGCGCCCGCAGCGACGATGGCCAGTTGGACATCGCGCTGTCGCCACCGGGCAGCGGCAAGCCCGGCAGCAACCCCGAACAACTGTTCGCCGCAGGGTGGTCGGCCTGCTTCCACGGTGCGATGGGCAAGGCCGCGCGCACGCTGCAACTGGTGCTGCCGGCGCAGACCGCGATCGATGCGGAAGTCGACCTGGGCATCGCCGGCGAGGAATTCCAATTGCAGGCGCGCCTGCACGTCAGCGTGCCCGGCCTGGACGGGGCCCAGGCGCGGGCGCTGGTGGAAGCGGCGCATCGCATCTGCCCGTACTCGAAGGCCACGCGCGGCAACATCGACGTGCGGATTTCCGTCGCGTAAAGCCATCCCCTCCCCTTCGTCGGCAAGGAATTTTCCGATGCGCATACTTCGTCCCATCGTCACCCTGCTGGCCGCCTGCATCGCGGCCAGTGCCTGCACGCCTGGCGCCGCGGCCGACCCGGTGCGGCCCAGCCCTAGCACGCCGGCGCCGCTGGCGCCCGAGTTCAAGGGTACCGGCCATTGGCTCAACGGCCCGCCGCAGACGCTGCAGCAGCTGCGCGGCAAGGTCGTGCTGGTCGAGTTCTGGACCTATTCGTGCATCAACTGCAGCAACGTCATGCCGCATGTGAAGCAGTGGCACGCCCGCTATGCCGACCAGGGCCTGGTGGTGATCGGCGTGCACACGCCCGAGTTCGACGAGGAAAAAGAACTGCCCAATCTGGAGGCCGCGGTGAAGCGCTTCGGGATCACCTGGCCGGTCGCGCAGGACAACGACTTCCAGACCTGGCACGCGTACGGCAACCAGTTCTGGCCGGCGTTCTATCTGATCGACCAGCAGGGCCGCATCGTCTATCGGCACGTCGGCGAAGGCGATTACGCCGCCACCGAGGCGCAGATCCGCAGGCTGCTGGCGATGCAGACCGCAGGCGGATGACGCCGCCAAGCAGCTGCAACCGGCTCCGTTCGCCAGGCGACGCCAGCTGGGCACATGCAACCGACAGAGCGATTGTTCGACCATGACGCTGTCCTGCAGCAACACGCCACACGTTGCGAGCGGTAACCGTGCACCGTCGACTTCACTCGGCTGCCGCGCTTCAACCTGCTTCCCTCGACACCACCGGAGCATTCCCTCATGCCATCCACCTGGTTGATCACCGGCAGTTCGCGCGGGCTGGGCCGCGCCCTCGCCGACGCCGTCCTGCATGCCGGCCACCGCCTGGTCGCCACCGCCCGCGACCCGGCCCAACTGCAGCACCTCGCCGAACGCTACGGCGATGCGGTGCGCACGGTGCGATTGGACGTCACCGATCCCGCCGCCGCTCGCCATGCCGTACAGACCGCCGTCGACGCCTTCGGCGGACTGGACGTGCTGGTCAACAATGCCGGGTACGGCGACGTCGATTCCGTGGAAGACACCCCGCTCGAAGAGTTCCGCCGCCAGATCGAGACCAACCTGTTCGGGACCATCATCCTGACCAAGGCCGCCATCCCGATCATGCGTGCGCAGCGCAACGGACGGATTCTGCAGCTGTCATCGGTCGGCGGCCGCCTCGGTGCCCCGGGAAGGGCGCCCTACTCCGCTGCCAAGTGGGGCGTGGAAGGGTTCTCCGAGTCTCTGGCGCTGGAGATGGCCCTGATCGGCGTCCATGTCACCCTCCTTGAGCCGGGCGGTTTTCGCACCGACTTCGCCGGCGCATCGAGCTCGCTGCGCGAAGGCCGCGCCGACTACGATGCCGTGGTCGGCGCCACGGCACGCCGACAGCGCGACTACAACGGCCGACAGCCGGGCGACCCGGCGCGGGCAGCGCAGGTCATCCTCGCGGTGGCGGCCATGGATGCACCGCCGCTGCGGCTGGCCTTGGGCAGCGATGCGGTGGCCAGCATCGGCGCCGCCGACACGGCGCGCATGGCCGAACTCGAACGCTGGCGGCCGCTGAGCATCTCCACCGACTTTGCTGCGGCCGCCGCTACGGGGTCGGCGTAGCGCTGTAAGCGGCACCGGCAACGTCGTCGTTCCGTGGCAACCAAGCCTTGCCGCGGCGCTCGCGGAACACCGCTGTTGCGTCGAGCGCGATCGAGGCCGGAATGAAGCATCTTCAGCGTGGCTGCGTCGTCACGCCATCAGTGCCAGCGGCGATGCCATCGCATGAGCATCTTGAGTGGATGGAGCCAAAACCCGACCTAAACTCCAGCGCCTCTCACCGCGCGCCAGCGTGGCAGGCGCAGCCGCACGACGGTGCCCTCCGCCGGCCTGGATGTCACCGAGAGCGTTGCCCCCAAAAGTCTCGCCCGTTCACGCATGCCGGTCAGTCCCCAATGGCCATCCCGGTTGCCGCGTGCCAGGAGTTTCGCTTCGATCCCGCAACCATCGTCCTTGACCTCCACCATGACGCCAAGCCATCCAGCGGTCACGCGGACGCGGATGTGCGTGGCACCGGCATGGCGCGCCGCGTTGGCGACCGCCTCGCGCACGATCCGATACACCTCGTCCTGCTCCGACGCATGCCAGCGGACCGGCCTGCCCCGCGTACTGAACGCGTAGGCGAAATCCGGCGACATCTCGAGTTTCTTCGGCAGGTCGCAGAGGGCCGCTTCCAGATCCTGGCGCTCCGCGCCTTGCTGCCGCAGGTCGCGGATACGGTCGCGGCCTTCCACCAGCCCGGCATTGGCTTCGCGTATCGCGCGGGAAAGCCCGGCCTTGGCCGCTTCGCCATCGCCGCGTTCGAGCCGTCCCCGCGCGGCATCCACCAGGAACACCAGCGCCTGCATCGATTGCAGCAGCGTATCGTGCAGATCGCGTGCGATACGCTCGCGCTCGCCGATACGGGCACGGTACGCCCGCTGCAGGCCCTCACGCGCGATCGCCACACGCCAACGCACCAGCCACCAGACCAGCAGCAGCGTGACCACCAGGCAGGCCAGTGCGAACCACCAGGTCTGCCAGAACGCTGGCATCACTTCGAAGGTAAACGCCGCTTCCCGTTCGGACCACGGCCGTGCCCCGTCGCCCGCCATGAGCCGGAACCGATAGGTGCCCGGGGCCAGGCGGCTGTACAACGCCTGGCGTCGAGCGCCGGCGTCACGCCAGTCATCGTCCAGTCCATCCAGGCGGTAACGGAACCGGGCCTGTTCGGGCCTGCGCAGGAACGGCGCCGTGTAGCCGATCCGCAGGTCCCGGCTACCGGCCGGCAGGGTCAGCGACGATGCGAGCGGTAGATTCTTTTCATCGACGTGCAGGGTCAGCACGACGGGCTCGGCACCCGGACCCGCAGTGCTGCGCTGGAGCTCCCGCGGATCGATCCAGTGGACGCCGCGACTGGTCGCGAACCATATCCGACTCTGGCCGTCGGCCGCTGCGACCGGCGAAGCACCGCTCTGCTCCGCTGCGCCTCGCAAGCCATCCAACACCCCGAATCGATCGAAGGCGACACGATAGGACGGCTGCACACGCCAGCGTGCGATCTCGCTAGCGGGCACCCGGGTGACGCCGGGGCGCCCGATGAACCAGGCCTCGCCATTGGCCAGCATCACGATCCCGGCTGTGCGTTCGAACGCCTCGCCACCGCGGCCCAGCAGGCGCTGGAAATGCTCGCCGATGCGCGCCGCCACGCCCTGCACGCCACCGATCCAGAGCTCGCCCTTCCAGGTGCGCAGCACCGCGATGCGACCGACACCCGGTCCTTCTTCATCGAAATCATGGTGTCCGCCGTGCTCGAACACCCGGATCGTCTGTCCCGCATCGGACCAGATCCGGCCCTGGGCGTCCTCCACCAGCGCCCGCGGCGCGGTCCCCGGTGCCATGCCGTACTTGGCGTTCTGTGCTTCCCACCGGCCCTCGTGGAACCGCAGCAATCCACCATTGACCTTGCTCAGCCACAGTCCGCCCTCGTGATCGCTGGCCATCGTCACGATCCTGCCGCCACCGGCGACCTCCGGCGGCAGCGGGACAGGCCGGAGCCCTGCCCCGTCGGTGCGCCACAACCCGCCGTCGGCGTCTCCGACCCAGAGATTTCCGGCACCATCGCGATGCAGTGCGGTAACGCCGTCATCCGCACCCCCGACTTCCTGCACGAGCGCGCCGTTGGCCTGGTCGGCATCCGGGGTGACGCGCATCGGCCCCTGGTCGGGATTGCCCGTCCAGATGCGGCCCGAGCGATCCGCCTCTACGGAAAATGCCTGCTCGCGCCGCGGTAGGCGGATCGCGGCCAGCGCGTTCTCACGGAAGCGGTCCAGGCCGTTGGCGGTACCGGTCCAGATGTTGCCCTCCCGATCCTCGAACAGCGTCCACACCACCTCGGAGGTCAATCCCTGCGCGGTGCCGAAGTATTCCGGCGACGGCGCGGGATGGACCTTGTCCGGCGCATGCAGCTTGGCGGGATCGCGTACGCGCGCGATTCCATCCGCGGTGGCGAGCCACATCACGCCATCGCGGTCGAAGCGAAGGCCGGCGCCCTTGAAATCCGGTGCAAGCCAACTGGCCGTGGCTCCGGCGTGTCCGGGCAGCGGCATTGCCTGCGCAAGCGGACGGACGCCCCATTCGTCCGCCGCCCAGAGCGTGCCATTCGACGCCTGGTCGAAAAATGGAGTCTCGATCGACTGCGGCACGCGCTCGAACCGCTTCGCGCCGGGCGCCAGGTACGCGATACCGTGTTGCGCTCCGTCCGAAAAGGCCACCCACATGCCCTTCTCGCGGTCGACGAACAAGCGCTGCGGCGACCACGCCGGATCGAAGCCCATATCCCCAGGGGCCTTCCACGTATCCGTGCCGAGGTCCAGATACACGATCGTGGCCGACGTGGCTGCCCACAGCCGCCCCGTCGCGTCCCGTCCAAACCCGATCACCGAACCGACGGGTACGTCGTCGCGTTGATACGCGTAGTTCGCTGGACGTGGCCCGCCCATGCGGCTCATGCCGCCGCTGACATAGCCGATCCAGACGCTGCCGTCTTCGTCGGCGAACAGGTTGAGGATGTCGTCGTCGACGATGGCCTCGCCTGCGATCCGGGTAATCCGCTCGAAGCGCACCCCATCGAACCGGTACAAGCCCTGTCGCGATCCTAGCCAGAGGAATCCATCCGGCGTCTGCGCGATCGACATGACCTGCGCCGGCGCTCCCTGGTCGGGAGTCCATCGGTCATGCCGCAGCTGCGACAACGCGCGATCGGGAGAAAGGGCTTGTGCCGTGGCGCACAAGCCGAGCAGGAGCAAGGCGAAGCCAGCATCCAGGAGACGGCGCGCACCACCGTCCGGCTCGCCAAACCGGAAGGACAGCACGGCGGAGACCAGAGGGGCCATGGGTATGTCGTAGCCAGAGGGATGTGCCCGGCGATCTCCCTCGCCGGGATGGACGTCAGGAGTATGGCGCAGCAGGTGAAGCGCTGCATCCGGCTGCGCGCGACGATCGGCGAACGCGGGCAACACGGGAAATCCCCCAAATGGAGGATGGGCGACCAACCGTTTCCCGCGATGCCGCCCTGCGAAGATCGGTCGATGCTGATGTCGTGGACGCCACGGCACGTGCCCGGAGCACCTGCCATGGATTCACTGCGGCCAGTCCGTTCGCCGGGCCATGCCGCTCTCCTGGAGGCCTTCCTGATCCGCGGTGCTCCTGACCGCGCCGATGACATTCCTTCTCCCAAAGGATCTTCGAAATGACGTCATATCCCAGCGCCCGAGATGCGGTCACCGACCACCTGCTTACCCCACAGAATTCCGCTGTGGTGATCATCGATTTCCAGCCGGTGCAGGTGAGCTCGATCGCCTCGCGCGACAAGCGTCAGTTGGTCGCCAACATCACGGCGCTGGCGCGTATCGCAAGGCTCTACGGGCTGCCGACCGTGCTCTCGTCGGTGAACGTCTCCACCGGGCGAAACCAGCCCACGATCCATCAACTTACCGACGTCCTCGGGCAGATCCCGATCATCGACCGCACCTCCATCAACGCCTGGGAGGACCAGGACTTCGTGTCCGCAGTGAAAGCGACAGGCAGAAAGAAGCTGATCGTGGCGGCGCTATGGACGGAGGTGTGTCTGGTTCATCCTGCCTTGGACGCCATCGAGGACGGTTTCGAGGTTTACCCCGTCGTTGATGCCTGCGCAGGAACCTCGCTCGAGGCCCACAACGCTGCCCTCGACCGACTGCTCCAGGCCGGTGCCAAGCCAACAAGCTGGGTGCAACTGATCTGCGAGCTGCAGCGCGACTGGAACCGGGAGGCGACCGTGCCCGGCTTCGCCGAGATTCTTTTCGCGGTCGAGGACCATTGACGCGGCGCTGCAAGGCACCTTGCGTTTCGTCACCTCGGGCCGACTCGTGCAAGGAACGCAACCGCTCAAGCGGAACGCCAGCGGGCGCGTGGCCATGTCGATGGTGCCATGCGGAACCCGATCCGGCACGACACGGAACCAGGCTTCTGCACGCACTTGCAGGCCGCCTCGCCCATGAAGGGCGCAGAGAATTCAAACATCACCGAAAGGACGAGCCCACATGAACAAGCTGATGACTGCATTCCTGGTTGCTCTTGCAGTGGATGCGCATGCGCAGCAGACGAGTGCCCCGACGTTCTCGGATAACTATGCAAAGACACCCGGCGAA
Organism: Xanthomonas sp. JAI131; assembly: GCF_013410075.1. Lineage (NCBI taxonomy): Bacteria > Pseudomonadati > Pseudomonadota > Gammaproteobacteria > Lysobacterales > Lysobacteraceae > Xanthomonas > Xanthomonas sp. JAI131. Next base: position 1,053,204 of record NZ_JACCCN010000001.1, read on the forward strand.
CTCTCTGCCATTTCCCCCACGGGCGGCGCAGGCGGCTCTGGCAATGCGAAAGTGCAGGTGGTCACCATCCTCGGCGATCCATCGCAGCCCGGCTCTTACAGCCAACTGCTTCGCGTGGCCCCACATGCCGCCATCCCCGCGCATCATCATGCCGGTGACCGCGTCGGGACGGTGTTGTCGGGCACGTGGCGTTTCGGCTACGGACAGAAATTCGACCCAGGCAAGCTCAAGACACTGGCGGCCGGTTCGGTCTACACCGAGCCGGCAAATGCCGCGCATTTCGCGCAGACCGGCGACGAGGCGGTCACCGTCCTCATCACCGGATTCGGGCCGACGGATACGGTCTACGAAAATCCCGCTGACGCTCCGCAGTCCAAGCGCTGAGCCCGCCCGTCGCGCTCGGAGAAGAGCGGCCGATGTCATGGTGCTGCAATGCGCGGCCCCATCGAGCCCGAGCAATCCCAGGAACAACATCGCCGAAGTCCGCCAGAGGAAATTTCCATGCGAATCGATCTGAACACCAGGACCGCCATCGTCACGGGTTCGACCGCTGGCATTGGCCTTGCCATTGCCAATGGCCTGGCCGCCGCTGGCGCTCGGGTGATTGTCACTGGCCGTACCCATCAGCGCGTGGACGATGCGGTCGTTGCCATTACCAGCAACGTTCCCCATGCCAAGGTATCGGGCATCGCCGCCGACCTGGGGACAAGCAAGGGCGCACAGGAGCTGATTGGCGCCGTCTCGGCCACGGATATCCTTGTCAACAATCTGGGTATCTTCGAGCCGAAAGCCTTCTTCGATATTCCCGACGAAGATTGGATGCGATTCTTTGAAGTGAATGTTCTCAGTGGCATTCGCCTTGCCAGGCATTACGCTCCGGAAATGGCCCTGCGTGGCTGGGGCCGCATTCAATTCATCTCGAGCGAATCAGGGGTGCAGATCCCCGCGGAGATGGTTCATTACGGCGCAACCAAAACCGCACAGCTCGCCGTGTCGCGCGGTCTCGCCGAATCGCTGGCCGGAACAGGGGTCACCGTCAATGCCATCTTGCCGGGTCCCACGAGATCCGAAGGCGTCGGCGACTTCTTTGGGAAAATCGCCGCGGAGAAGGGAATTCCGCAGGCGGAGGTCGAACGCGACTTCATTGCCACACACCGCCCGACTTCCTTGATTCGACGCCTCGCAACGGTCGAAGAAATCGCCAATGCCAGTGTCTATCTTGCCTCGGAGCAGGCCTCGGCCACTACCGGCGCGGCCGTACGCGTAGATGGTGGCGTGGTGCGCTCCGTTGTCTGAACTGGCGGGAAAACCGCGCTGGCGCAGCAGCGATTGCCGACCGGGCCGATGCCGGCTGGATCGCGCTGCTGCCAATCGCGATCGACCGAGGCCAAGGCAGTGCCGCTCCCTCGACGAGGCGGCGCGACGTTGCTGCACCATCGCCCGCCGCCTCGTCAACCGCGAGGCACACCGGGCTGGAAGCAGCAGGTCGCGCGGACGCAACCGATGTTGCTGCTCGACCAGGCGGAAGCCGCGGCGTCCACCGGCGCCCTGCAGTCGGTGTCGTGAACTCCCCTTGAGGGGTACGCTGCCGCCGCCCTCATCGCCTGGACAGAGCAGCCGTTCAATCGTCCAGCCTCACCAGGCCGCGGCGCAGCGCGATCTGGAATGCCTCGGTCCGATTGCTGGCATCGATCTTTTCGAAGATGCGGGTCAGGTGCGACTTGACGGTCTCGGCCGAGATCCCCATCTCGTTGGCGATCCGCTTGTTTTCCCAGCCCCGCGCCAGCGCCGTGAGGATGGTCAGTTCGCGCGCCGTCAACGCTTCCTCGCCGATGTGCCGGGAAATCTCCTGCGACACCTCGGCGGACACGCAACGCTTTCCCTGCGCGATCTTGCGCAGCGCGTCGATCAGTTCGCCCCTCAGCGAGCTCTTCAGCAGGTAGCCGTACGCACCCGCCGCCATCGCCTCGCGCGCATTGCCATCCCCGCCGTAGGTCGTGAGCACTGCCGCCTTGGCTGCGGGAAACTCCCCGCGCAGCCTGCGGATGAACTCGATGCCATTGCAGCCTGGCATCTGCAGATCCACCAGCACGATATCCGGCAGCAGGCGGCGGAACGCTTCCAGGCCGCTGTCGACATCGCCGGCCTCGCCTACCACGATCAAGTCCTGCTCGACCTCCAGCATGGCGGAAATGCCTTCCCGTACCAGTGGATGATCGTCGATGGTCAGTATCCGGATGGCCATGCCCTGCTCCGCTACGCCCGCCTCTGTCGTTCGCGGTGCAATGTACCGCAAACCCGGGGCGGCAGCGGGATCCCCCAAATGGAGGACGCGCGCGCCACCATTCTCTGCGATGTCGCCTCGCGACGACCGGCCGAAGCTGGCGTCGTGGGCGCACCGGCGCGCCCGGAGACGCTGCCATGGATTCGCTGGGGCCGTTCTATCCACCGGGCCATACCGCTCTGCTGCTGGTAGACCCTTACAACGATTCGTTGTCCGATGGCGGAAAGCTCTGGCCGCGCTTGGCCGAAGTTGCCGTGGCCGTCGACCTGTTGCCGAACCTGCGCCGGATCCGGCAGGCGATCCGCTGCGCCCGATGGCCGTTGTTCTTCGTGCCCCATCACCGCGCGGAACCCAACGACTTCGACCGCTGGCAGCAGCCCACCCCCTACCAGAAGGTGATCTCGCAAGCCCAGGCGTTCCTGAAGAACGGCTGGGGAGGCCAGTGGCATCCGGACTTCATGCCGGCGCCCGGCGACACCGTGGCCAAGGAACACTGGGGCGCTAACGGTTTCGTCAGCACGGACCTGGATTTCCTGCTCAAGCAACAGCGCATCAGCCACGTCGTCGTGGTCGGGTTGATCGCCAATCTCTGCGTCGAAACCACCGCCCGCCATGCCAGCGAGCTGGGCTACCACGTCACCTTGGTCACCGATGCCACCGCGGCCTCGAGTCACGACGTGATGTTCTACGCACACGAAATCAACGGGCCCACTTATGCCCATGAACTACTGACGACGCGAGAGTTCCTGGCACGCGTGCCCTTCACCGCCGATCCATGACCCAGTTCCTTCTCTGCCGGCAACGGCGCCCATGTGGCCGGAGGAAACCGTCCCTCCCCGCAACGCTCCTAACGAGGAATCACCATGAAAACGCTGCTTCGATCCTTCCAGCATGCCGTCATCGCATTGCTGACGCTTCTCGCCATATCCAACGCCCATGCGGCAAACGATCCCATCCAGAGCCGCTCGGCCGACGTCAATGGCGTCACGCTGCACTACCTGCAGGCCGGCCATGGCACCGGCACACCGGTCGTGCTGCTGCATGGCTATGCCGAGACCAGCCACATGTGGCGTCCGCTGATGCGCCAACTGGCCGACCGCCATGTGGTGATCGCACCCGATCTGCGGGGTGCAGGCTCGTCCTCGAAACCGCAAGGCGGCTACGACAAGAAGTCCATGGCCCAGGACATCCATGCGCTGGTGCAGTCGCTCGGCTATCCCAAGGTCAAAATCGTCGGCCATGACATCGGCCTGATGGTAGCCTACGCCTACGCGGCCCAGTACCCCGATCAGGTCGAGCGTGTCGTGCTGATGGACGCCTTCCTGCCGGGCGTAGGCGACTGGACCAAGGTCTGGTTGCTGCGCGACCTCTGGCACTTTCACTTCTATGGAGAGGTGCCGCTCAAGCTGGTCGATGGACGCGAACGCATCTACTTCGAGCATTTCTGGAACGACTTCGCTGCCGATCGCGCGCGTTCGATCTCCGAGGCGGACCGGCAGTTCTACGCCGCGCAGTACGCCAAGCCGGGAGGCATGCGCGCCGGCTTCGAATACTTCCGCAACTTCGAGCAGGACGCCAAGGACTTCGCCGGCTTCGCCCGGACCCCGCTCCATGTCCCCATGCTGGTGTTGTCCGGCGAGAAGGCCGGTGGCCAGTTCCTGATCGACCAAGCGCGCTTGGTCGATACCAATGTCGAAGGCGTCATCGTCAAGGGCTCGGGCCACTGGCTGATGGAGGAGGCGCCAGAGCAGACGATCCCTGCGCTCGTTTCCTTTCTGGACAAGTAACGCGAGAGAAATAGTATGCGAGGAACCGACTCGCATTCACGATGCGGTCGTCCTCGGCGAACGGCACTTGGGTGGTTCATTTCCACGCGAGCTGCCGGGGAGCGAGCAGATTGCAAGGATGACTGTTGCGAACGCGTGGTGATACGCGATGGTCGACGGTGGCGCTGCCTGCCCGCAGGCAGTGCCTGCCTGCGTTAACGCTCTCTAATCACCCAATCCAAGCTCCCGTCCCTCCCCGCACATTTCGCCGGGCAGTTCTGGCGCTGCGCCGAATCTGCATCTCCAAGCGATAGCGCGACGCATGTCCGGCGGTCTGCAAGTGTCGGTCCTTGCCATTCACGGCGTGATGGAAGCGACGGACTTCTGGCCTGATGCCCGGCTTTGGCGCGCCCTGGCCAGGGCACGGAAGTCCCGGGGCGGCATGTCATACGCGCGGCGGAACGCGTGGTTGAAATCCGCCGCACTCCTGAACCCCAGGCCGTAAGCGATCTCCACGACCGGTGCCTTCGGGAATCGGATGAGTTCGTCCGCGGCCTCGCGCAACCGGCGATTGCGGATGTAGGTGGCCAGGCCGCCTTCATGCTCGAACAGGCGATACAGCGCGGCGCGGGACAGCCGCGATGCACCGACGATGCTCTCCAGCGACAGTTCCGGCTCGTGCAAGTGCTGCTCGACATGCCGCCGTACCCTCCCGAACACCGCCGCGCGGATCGCGGCGCGCGCGTCGCCACTCAGGCCGCATTGTTTGGCGAAGGCCCCGACGATCAGGTGCGCGCATGTGGCCATCATCGAGCGGGCTTCAGCCACGCTCATCGTATCGATGCTGCTGGAAAGCGCCTCCAGTTCGCCGAGAAACATGCGCGCGCACGGCGAAACGTAGTCGATCACGCGGCCATGCAGCGCTTCCGCATCGGGCAGCACCGATTCCACCTGGGCTCGCGGCAGGAACAAGGCCATGACCCGGCTCCTGCACTCCCGCTCCATGCGCATCGTCTGGCCCATGTCCAGCGCCAGGATGCCTGGCCGGGATTGCAGCGCCTTGCGCCGCGGATACAGACCGGTTGTGGTTTCGACGCCGCCGCCCCCCACCAGCAGCATGTGAAAGACATAATCGCGCATGGTGTCCGTGGAAATTTGTGGCGCCGTGCGGGTCTGCGTGATCGGGTCGGTGCAGGCGTGCATAAACCTCATGCCATCGACCTGGTAATGGTCGAGCGTGGCGCGAAACCCGTCAGCCACCTGTGCGTGCGACACCGCTATCTCGAGAAAAGAGGAGGTTCGATCACGCCATGCCACCAGTTGCTGCGTTCGTGCGACGTCGCATGTGCTGAAGTGGTGGCGGATCGGCGCGCGAACGCTTGCCTCGACCTCGACATGGCTTGTGCTGTTGCTGGTCATCCCGGGCCCCCGTCCGCTCGCGCTCATGCTACAGGACGCGCGCCCGCTTTTATCCCCGCCGGTCGCCGCCTGTCGTGGCATGCCGCAACACCCTCCCACGCTGGCGCTCACGCTTGCTGGCACATCGAATCAGCGCCAGGCCTGGCGTATCGACTCGCTACCGCCTGCCGTCTTGCCGACGAAAACCTCTTTCCCCATGTCGTCGCTCCCGCGAAGGCGGGAGTCGCTTTACAACAGCGAAGTTGGCAATTGCCCCACAAAAGCGAACCGTTCCTCCGCTGTGGCCTTGCCCTCGCAAGCGATAGCTCGTCACCCCAACGTCGTCATTCCCCAACCTTCCCTTCCCAACTGAGACAGCCGATCAAGTCGCCTGTGCCCTAACGCGCAAAATTCCCAGCTAACCAACCCGGTCATCCGAGCCTGTCCAAGAGAAGCTTGCCCGGGGAAATCTGCGTTGCACCACAGGGGAATCGCATGAATCACATCTACCGGCTGGTCTGGAGCCAGGTCCGTCGCGCCTGGCTGGTCGTTTCCGAACTCGCCCGCGGCCGCGGCAAGGCCGGGCGTACCTCGACATCGCGCCGTACGCGCCGGGCCGGGTGGGCTGCGCTCCCCCTGAGCCTGCCGATGCTGGCCCTCGCTACCGCGCCAAGCGGCGTTACGGCGATGGATGGCGCCCGTCCGGCGGGCGCCATCGTCGCCGCTCATCCGACGCTCGCGCCGACGGTCATCGCGTCGGCGGCATCCTCGACCCATCCCGCCGGCGGCCAGGTCACCGCCGGCAGCGGCCGTATCGACTACGGCGATCACCTCACCACTATCCAGCAGAACAGCCAGAACCTGTCACTGAACTGGCTGAGCTTCAATATCGGCGCGCAGGACACGGTCAATTTCCTGCAGCCGAATGCGCAGTCCATCGCTGTCAACCGCATCGCCGATCCCAACGGCAGCATGATCCTCGGCCACCTTAACGCGAACGGCCAGGTGTTCCTGATCAACCCCAACGGCGTGCTGTTTGGACAAGGCGCGCAGGTCAGCGCGGGCGGCCTGGTCGCCAGCACGCTCGACGTCAGCGACAGCCAGCTGGATCGCGGCACGTTGCACTTTACCGGCACAAGCGTCGGCCGCGTGACCAACCTCGGCACGATCACCGCTGCACCCGGCGGCTACGTGGCCCTGCTCGGCCACGCGGTGTCAAACCAGGGTGCGATCCATGCGCCTGCCGGCAGCGTGGCGCTGGCCGGCGGCAGCGCGGTCACCTTGCGTTTCGACGGCAACCACCTGCTCGACATGCAGATCGACGCCAGCACCTTGAATGCGCTGGCCGAGAACAAGCAGCTGATCGTCGCCGACGGCGGCCAGGTGCTGATGAGCGCCGGCGCGAAGGATTCGTTGCTGGCCAGCGTGGTCAACAACAGCGGCACGATCCAGGCGCGGACGGTCGAAAACCGCGCCGGCAAGATCGTGCTGCTCGGCGGCATGGAAGCAGGCACCACGCAGGTGGACGGCACGCTGGACGCCAGCGCGCCGAACGGCGGCGACGGCGGCTTTGTCGAAACCTCGGCGGCGCATGTGCGGGTGGCCGACGGCGCAAAGATCACCACCCTGGCCGCCACGGGCAACGCCGGCACCTGGCTGATCGATCCGCACGATTTCACCATCGCCTTCAGCGGTGGCGACATGAGCGGCGGCACTTTGAGCAGCCAGCTTGGTGGTGGCAATGTCACCATTCAGTCCAGCCAAGGCGCCAACGCCAGCGGCAGCGGCGACATCCACGTCAATGATTTAGTGAACTGGGGCGCCAACACGCTCACGCTCACCGCCGCCCACGATGTCGATATCAACGCCGTGATGACGGCCAGCGGCAGCGCCGGCCTCGCGCTGAATCCCAGTACCGCCAACGGCGGCGATGCGGCGATTGGCGGCGGCACCGTCAATGTCAACATGGTCAGTACCACGCCGGGCCAGAGTGGCCGGGTGGATTTCACCGGCGGCAGCAACACGCTGAAAATCAACGGCCAGTCGTACACCATCATCACGACGTTGGGTGCCCCCGGCAGCACGTCCGGAACGGACCTGCAAGGCATCAGCGGCGCCCTCAACTGTTTTTGCTATTTCGCGCTAGGTGCCAATATCGACGCCAGCGCCACGGCCAACTGGGGGGATTCCGCCTTCGGCTCTGCCATCGGCTCCGGCTTCGTGCCGATCGGCCACAGGTTCAACGCCACCGATTCCAAGATGTTCACCGGTACCTTCGACGGCCTCGGCCACACCATCAGTGGTCTCACCATCAACCGACCCGGCTCCAACAACGTCGGCCTGTTCGGTTACACCTACACCACTACGAAGATCCGCAACGTCGGCCTGCTTGGCGTGTCGATCCAGGGGCAAAGCAACGTAGGCGGCCTGGTCGGGTACAACTACGGCACGATCAGCCAGGCCTACGCCACCGGTGCGATCAACGGCAATCTCGGCGGTGCCGACGTCGGCTTCGGCGGCGGTGCCAACATCGGCGGCCTGGTCGGATACAACGACAGCAGCGGCCGGATCAGCCAAGTCTATGCCAGCGGTGCGATCAGCGGCGCGACCACTGTCGGTGGCCTGATCGGGTACAACAACCACGGCCCGATCAGCCAAGCCTATGCGACTGGTACGGTCGGCAGCAGCGGCGGTGACGTCGGCGGCCTGATCGGGATCAACGACAGCGGCTCGATCAGCCAAGCCTATGCGACCGGTACGGTCAGCGGCAGCAACGACGTCGGCGGTCTGGTGGGATACAACATCAGCGGCGCGATCAGCCAAGCCTATGCGACCGGCGCGGTCAGTGGCAGCAACTATGTCGGTGGCCTGGTCGGGAACAACGTATCCGGCACCACGATCAGCCAGGTCTATGCCACTGGTGCGGTCAGCGGCACCGGCAGCAACGTCGGCGGTCTCGTTGGGTTCAACAATGCCGGCACGATCACCAACAGTTACTGGGACACGGAAACCACCGGCCAGTCCACCAGCAGCGGCGGTACCGGCCTGACTACCAAGGCACTGATCGCAGCGCTGCCCGCAGGTTTCACGGCCGCCAGGTGGGGCAATGTCGGCAACCAGACCACGCCATACTTGCTGGGCATGTCCGGCAATCAGGTATTCAACACCAACGACCTGCCCACAGGCACCGTGACGCCCAGCAACCGGCCCAACCTCTACACCGTCATCCTGGATCTGAATCAGTTGCAGGCCGTGAACACCGGCCTCGCCGGCCGTTATGTGCTGGGCAACGACATCGATGCCAGCGCCTCGATCGCATGGCTGGGCGTTGAGTTGAACGCCCAAGGCCGCCCCATCATCGCCTACAACGGCTTCCGGCCGATTGGCGCCGCAGGCGCACCGTTCACCGGCGTCTTGGATGGCCTTGGTCACACCATCAACAACCTGACCATCAATTGGCCAAACACCGATGACGTCGGCCTGTTCGGCGTCACCGGCAACGGCAGCGCGATCCGCAATCTCGGTCTGCTCGGCGGGTCGGTTGCAGGCCGGAACTACGTCGGCGGCCTGGTAGGAGACAACGGCGGCACGATCACAAACACCTATGCCGCCGGGATGGCCAACGGCCTGACCTCCGACGAACGCGACTACGTTGGCGGCTTGGTTGGCTTCAACGAAGCGGGCGGCACGATCACCAACGCCTATGCCACCGGGGCGGTCAGAGGCAACAACTATGTCGGTGGTCTGGTCGGAAGCAACCTTGGCGCGATCACGAACGCCTATGCCACAGGGGCGGTCAACGGCATCTTTTATAACGGCGGCGGCAACTACGTAGGCGGCCTGGTTGGCTCCAACGAAGCGGGCGGCACGATCACCAACACCTACGCCACGGGGGCGGTCGGCGGCAACAACTATGTCGGGGGTCTGGTCGGTCTCTACGGCGGAGGCGCCATCACCGGCAGTTACTGGAACAGGGAAACCACCGGCCGATCCACCAGTGACGGCGGCGGCACCGGCCTCACCACCGTGCAGATGATGGACCCGGCCAGTTTTGCGGCCTGGAGCACGGATATCAGTGCCGTCGGCGGCAGCTCTGCGGCCTGGCGGATCTACGCGGGTGACACCGCGCCGCTGTTGCGTATCTTCATGACTGGTCTGGCGGTCAGCGCCAAGAATCTCGGCACGGTCTACAACGGCACCGCCTTTGCTGGCAGCAGCAGCCTGGTCCTTGGCACGCTGACGCCGAGCTATTGGCGGCCGTCGAGCAGTGTGGATGCGAGCCTGATTCTGGGCGACGCCAACGCCAGAACCAGCACCCCGGCCACCAATGCCGGCAGCTACGCGCTGGCTAGCGACCTGTATTCCGGCCAGATGGGTTACGACATAGCTTTCACGCCCGGCACGCTGACCATCGCCCCAGCCACCCTGACCTATCTGGCCGATACCGCAACTTCCACCTACGGCAGCACGCCGACAGGGCTGACCGGCACGGTGACCGGCTTCGTCAACGGCCAGACTCTGGCCGACGCCACGACCGGTACCGCCAGTTTCACCACCGGCGCCACAGCCAACAGCAACGTCGGCAGCTACGCCATCAACGGTAGCGGCCTGAGCGCAAACTACGGCAACTACACGTTCGCGCAAGCGACAGGCAACGCCGCGGCACTCACGGTGAACCCGGCTATCCTGACCTATTTGGCGACATCGACCAGCAGCATCTACGGCAGCACGCCGGGCGGGTTGACCGGCACGGTGACCGGCTTCGTCAACGGTCAAACCCTGACCAGCGCCACCACCGGCACCGCCAGTTTCGCCACCGCTGCCACAGCCACCAGCAACGTCGGCAACTACGCCATCGACGGCAGCGGCCTGACCGCGAACTACGGCAACTACACGTTCGCACAAGCGGCAGGCAATGCCGCCGCACTCACGGTGAATCCGGCCCTCCTGACTTATCTGGCCGATACCGCCACTACGACTTACGGCAACACGCCGAGCGGGTTGACCGGCACGGTGACCGGTTTCGTCAACGGCCAGACCCTGGCCAACGCCACCACCGGCACCGCCAGTTTCGCTACCGGTGCCACAGCCACCAGCAACGTCGGCAGTTACGCCATCGACGGCAACGGCCTGACCGCGAACTACGGCAACTACACGTTCGCACAAGCGACAGGCAACGCCGCCGCACTGACGGTGAACCCGGCCATCCTGACAATCACAGCGAATAACGCCAGCAAGACCTACGGTGACACGCTCACGTTTGCAGGCAACGAGTTCACGGCCAGCGGCCTGCAGAACGGCGAAACCATCGGCGATGTCGCGCTCACCAGCGCCGGTGCCGCGGCAAGCGCCGGCGTCACCGGCGGCCCGTACACCATCACGTCGAACGCAGCTACCGGCGGCAGCTTCAACGCGGGCAACTACGCCATCACCTACAGGAATGGCAGTCTCACGGTGGGCCAGGCCGCGCTGACGGTCACCGCCAATGACGACAGCAAGACCTACAACGGCCTCGCTTACATGGGCGGCCACGGCGTCACCTACAACGGCTTTGTCAACGGCGAGACCACCTCCGTACTCGGCGGCGCGCTGGGCTATGCCGGCGATGCGCAAGGCGCCACCAACGCGGGCGACTACACGATCACGCCCGACGGCCTCACCTCTGGCAACTACGCCATCACCTACAGGAATGGCCGCCTCACGGTGGGCCAGGCCGCGCTGACGGTCACCGCCAATGACGACAGCAAGACCTACAACGGCCTCGCTTACACGGGCGGCCACGGCGTCACCTACAGCGGCTTTGTCAACGGCGAGACCACCTCGGTACTCGGCGGCGTGCTGCGCTATGCCGGCGATGCGCAGGGTGCCACCAACGCGGGCGGCTACACGATCACGCCCGACGGCCTCACCGCTGGCAACTATGCCATCACCTACAGAAATGGCAGCCTCATGGTGGGCCAGGCCGCGCTGACGGTCACCGCCAATGACGACAGCAAGACCTACAACGGCCTCGCTTATACGGGCGGCCACGGCATCACCTACAGTGGCTTTGTCAACGGCGAGACCACCTCGGTACTCGGCGGCGCGCTGCGCTATGCCGGCGATGCGCAAGGCGCCACCAATGCGGGCGGCTACACGATCACGCCCGACGGCCTCACCTCTGGCAACTACGCCATCGCTTACAGGAATGGCCGCCTCTCGGTGGGTCAGGCCGCGCTGACGGTCAGCAGCAGCAACGTCAGCAAAACCTACGATGGCGGGCTCAGCGCGATCGGCACAGCGGTAGTGAGCGGCGGCACGCTGTTCGGCAGCGATACCCTCAGCGGCGGCAATTTCGCCTTTACCGACAAGAACGTCGGCATCGGCAAGCACGTGACCATCAACGGCGTCACCGTGAGCGACGGCAACAGCGGCGGCAACTATGCCGTCACCTACGTCGACAACAGCAGCAGCACCATCACCGCGCGGAGCATCACCGTCGATGCCACCGGTACCAATCGCGTCTACGACGGCACCACCGCCGATGCGGTAAAACTGGCCAGTATCGGCATCCTCGCCGGTGACACGGTGGACTTCAGCGGCACCGGCGCCTTCGCCGACAAGAACGTCGGTGTCGCCAAGGCGGTCGGTGTCAGCGGCATCGTCGCCACGGGCGCCGATGCGGGCAATTACAGCTATAACACCACCACGAACACGACAGCTGACATCAGCCAGCTCGGCATCACCGTCGATGCCACCGGTACCAACCGCGTCTACGACGGCAGCACAGCCGATGCGGTCACGCTGGCAAGTGCCGGCGTGCTGTCCGGCGATACGGTGCACTTCGCCGGTACCGGCAGCTTCCTCACCAAGAATGTCGGCACGGCCAGGGCGGTCAGTGTGAGCGGCATCGCCGCCAGCGGCGCCGACGCGGGTAACTACAGCTACAACACCACTGCGAACACGACAGCCGACATTACCGCCAAGACGATCACGGTCGATGCGATCGGCGTGGACAAGGTCTACGACGGCAGCACGGCCGCGAAAATCGCAGCACTGGGCACAACTGGTCTGGTGGCGGGCGATGCCGTCACCTTCGGCAACGCCTCGGCGGCCTTCGCCGACAAGAACGCCGGCAGCAACAAGGCGGTCACCGTCAACGGCATCATCGCCAGCGGTGCCGATGCGGGCAACTACAGCTACAACACCACCACGAACACGACAGCCGACATCAGCCCGCTCGGCATCACCGTCGATGCCACCGGTACCAACCGCGTCTACGACGGCAGCACGGCCGATGCGGTCACGCTGGCAAGTGTCGGTGTGCTGTCCGGCGATACGGTGCACTTCACCGGTACCGGCAGCTTCCTCACCAAGAATGTCGGTACCGGAAAAACCGTCAACGTCTTCGGCATCACGGCCAGCGGCAGCGAAGCGAACAACTACAGCTTCAAAACCAGCGCGACCACGACCGCCGATGTCACCCCCGCGACGCTGACGTACCGCGCGGATACCGCCCACTTCAAGATCGGACAGATGCCGGCTGGTTTGAGCGGTGCCGTAACCGGGTTCGTCGGTGGCGATACCTTGACCGATGCCACCGATGGCACGCTGACATGGCAGACGCCAGCCACCGCGACCAGCCCGGCCGGGCCGTACGCCATCGACGGCAGCGGCTTGTCCGCACTCAACTATCTGTTTGAGCAGGCACCAGGCAACGCCGCCGCGCTACAGGTGGTCGATGGCAGCGCGCCGCGCCTTGTCGCCAGCACCGTCGCCGGGCTGCAGCAATCCTCGGACGCCACCGATGCTGTCCACGCGCCGCATGCCCCGGATGTGCACATCGTCGATGGTGGAGTTCGTCTGCCGTGAACCATGCAACCCGCACATTCCGCGCCGCGCGCAAGGATCACCGCATGCCGTCACCGTTCCGCTTTCGCTTCGCCCCGCTTGCACTGGCCTGCTGCGCCCTGCCGCTGGCCGCGCCAGCGCAGACGATCCCCAACAGCGGCCAGATCCTGCAGCAAGTGCCGCCGAAGCCGCTGGAGAAACCCGTCGCCGCACCCGGCCTGGTGATCGAATCGCCGACCAGCAACACCACCGAAGACGCCACCCCGTTCGCGGTGACGCAGCTGCAGATGGAAGGCAACTCCATCTTCGACAACGCAACCCTGCATGCGCTGGTCGCCGACGGCGAAGGGAAAACGCAGACCCTGACCCAGCTCAACGCGCTGGCGCAACGGATCACCGACTACTACCACACGCACGGCTACCCGCTGGCCCGTGCGCTGGTACCGGCGCAGACCTTGAGCGGCGGCACGGTGCGGCTGCTGGTGGTCGAGGCGCGCTACGACCAGATCGAACTGGCCAACCAAAGCCGCATCGGCAACGGCCTGCTGCGCGCCACGCTGGCGCCGTTGCACTCCGGCGAGGTCGTCACCCAGTCCACGCTGGATACCCGCTTGCTGCTGCTCGGCGACCTGCCCGGTGTGGAACCCCACGCCACCCTGCGCCCCGGTACAGAACCGGGCACCTCGACCCTCGACGTGCAGGCCGACGCCGAACCAACTCTGCAAGGCCAGTTGGTCGCCGACACCGCAGGCAGCCGCTACACCGGCCGCCTGCGCGCGGGAGCCTATCTCGACATCAACAATCCGATGCGCCACGGCGACCAGCTCAGCCTGGGGACACTCACCTCCGGCCGCGGCCTGCGCTACGGCCGGCTGGGCTACCAGTTCACCCTGAACGGGCATGGCACCCGACTCGGCGCGGCGTATTCGATGCTGGCCTACGCGCTGGGTGGTCCGCTCGATGCGCTGGATGCGCACGGTACCGCCCGGGTTTCCAGTGCCTGGCTGACGCAGCCGCTGGTGCGCACGCACGACAGCCGACTGGACGTCCGTTTGCAGTTCGACCGCAAGCAACTGCGCGACCGCATCGACAGCACCGCCCTGCGCAACGACCGCCACAGCAACCACTGGACAGCCAGCGTCGTCAGCCAGCACGGCGACGACTGGGGCGGCGGCGGGCTGAGCAGCGCCAGCCTCAGCCTCGGCCACGGTCGGCTCGGCTTCGCCAACGCAGCGACAGCGGCCGCCGACGCTGCCACCGCACGCACGCAAGGTAGCTACACCCATTGGAACGCCAGCCTCGCCCGCCTGCAGAACCTCAGTGCCGCTACCCGCGTGTATGTGAGCCTCAGCGGCCAGTACAGCAACCGCAACCTCGACTCCTCCGAGCAGTTCCTGCTGGGCGGGTCGAACAGCGTGCGCGGATACGACGTCTCCAGCATCGCCGGCGCCAGCGGCTGGCTGGGCACAGTAGAGCTGCGCCACCACCTGCCGTTCGGCTGCGCCGGCCGCTGCGAGGGCAGCCTGTTTGTCGACCATGGCAGCCTGCGCATCAATGCCGACCCGTGGATCGCCGGCCGCAATCAACTCGACCTCGATGGCGTCGGCATCGGCTTCAGCTGGGTCGGCACGCGCCATTGGCAGGCGCAAGTGCAACTGGCCGCGCCGGTGGGCGCGACACCCACCTTGCTCGGCAAGCGCAGCTCCGCACGGGCATGGTTACAGCTGGTCAGGGGCTTCTGAATCCAGCCAGGCGGTCCTTCGCCGCATTCTTGGGTTATGGAGCCGCTCGATGGATTCGAACACACTCGCACCGGCCAAGGGACGCAGCCTGCGACGCGCCTTCGGCGCATACAACAACAGAGGCCTAGAAGTCCCGATCGTAACTGGGTGCGTGCGCCGACGCCGCTGCATCACGGTTCCAGTCGCAGCTGACCAGTCTGACGCCGCCGACTGGCGGAGGTCGGCTTCCGACCCAAAGCGAACTTGGCGACGAACGCCCGGGTTAAGCGGCATCGCGATGCGACATCGGCTTGGACCGATAGAGTGAGGTCACAGCGCACCGATGGCCCCGGACAGATGCTGATCTTCCAGAACGGCAGGAGCGCTTCGGTGCTCGCCCGCACCCGTGCGGTCGTGATGCTGCTGGGCGGCGAGCCGCTCGGGCGCCGCTACATCGAATGGAACTTTGTGTCGTCTCGCTTCGAACGGATCGAAGAAGCCAAGGCCGACTGGCGCGCGGGATGCATGAAGCTCCCCGATCTCGACAACGGCGAATTCATCCCCCTGCCGGTGGATCCGCTGCCGCCTCCGAACTCCATGTCCTGAGCGGCCCCTGGTCTGCGGCAACGCACTCAACCCGGCGCAACGGCATTCATGGACGCTGAAGGCCTGAAGAAGACCGCAGAAGCGGTCAGCCGATGCGTTGGGGTGGACGCCCCCGGACGGCATCGATATGCCATAGTGGAGGCGTTGAAAGACCACTGAAAGTGGCGTCCATGGGTGAGGCCGGTATAGCCGGCCACTCGCTGGGTGCGCTGGAACTGTTCTCGTGAAAGCCCCACCGACACTCCCACGCGTTGCGCATGCGTAGCAGCAGCATCCTGCGCTCTGTCCTCTTGCATCTGCCCGCCATCAAGCCAAAACGCGCCTGTCTCACATTGGATTTCCGAATCATGAAGCGATTGATGCTGCTCGCCGCGCTGTGCCTCTCTGTTCCGGCACATGCCCAGTCTCCTGAAGACGGCGTAGCGACGTTCCTGAAGGACAAGATGCGCGACGAGCAGATTCCGGGGCTGCAGGTCGCCGTCATCCGCCACGGCAAGATCGTCAATCGGGCCGCCTTCGGCACCGCGAATGTCGAACACGCCGTGGCCACCTCGAACGAAAGCGTCTTCTCGATCAATTCCTGCACCAAGGCATTTACGGGCGTGGCGATCATGCAGCTGGCCGAAGCAGGCAAGCTCAAGGTCGACGACCCCATCTCGCTGTATCTCGACGATCTGCCCCAGGCATGGCGATCGATCACGATCAAGCAGGTGCTCGCGCATGTGTCGGGCCTGCCCAATATCATCGACGACAAGGAAAATCTGATCGGGGACGGTAGCGAGGCATCGGCCTGGGCCACCGTGAAAACGCTGCCGCTGGAATTCAAGGCGGGCGAGCGGTTCCGCTATAACCAGACTGGCTACGTCATCATTGGCAAAATCATCGACAAGCTGAGCGGCGAGCCGTTCGCGAGGTTCATCGAGGAAAAACAGTTCAAGCCGGCCGGCATGAACCACACGCGGTTTGGCGACTCTTCCGACGTCGTGCCCCATTCCGCAGGCGGCTACTCCTATCTCCACAACGTCGACGGCGAATGGAAACGCGGCGATCGACTGTCAGCCATCCACGTCACCTTCCCGACGTTTTTCAGGACCGCCGCCGGCATATTGTCGACCTCGACCGACATCGCGCACTGGTTGATCGCGTTGCAGTCGGGAAGGCTTCTGAAAGACGAGGCCAGCGTTCAACTGCTGTGGACCTCGGTCGTCCTGAACGACGGTACGACGGGGGGCATGAACGATTTGCTTCACGGATCGGGATTGGGCTGGCCTGTAACGACAAGAGCGGACCATCCGGCTGCCGGTCCGATCGGCGGCATGCGCTCGACCTTCTTTGTATATCCGAAGGACGATCTGTCCGTTGTCATCCTGACCAATCTGCAAGGGGCCAACCCCGAGAACTTCGCCGATGAAGTCGCCGCCTACTATCTCCCGGATATGCACGCATCCACAGGGTTCGGACTGCCGCAAGACATCAGGCTTCTGCGTAGCGAACTGCTGCGACGAGGCTTCGAACGGGCGCCGCAAATCGCGGCCGAACTCCACGCGAAGAATCCGTCGTTCCAGCTGAAAGAGGAGGATCTGAACGCCTGGGGATACACGTTGTTGAACCAGAAACAGCCAATTCAGGCGCTGGCGATCATGAGGCTGAATACCACGCTCTTCGCACAGAGCTGGAATGCCTATGACAGCCTGGGCGAGCTACTCGAAGATACCGGCGATCGGGCCGGGGCCATTGAAAATTACAAACTGTCACTGCGGTTCAATCCTGAAAACAATCATGCAGTCACGCGCCTTCGAAGCCTGCAAAGTAAATAGACTGTGACACTGTTGCGATTTCACCCATGGGCAGCTTCGGTTCGGAAGCGGCCCTCCCCTGCCCCCGATAGACATCCCTGATCCAGGGGCGGAGCTTGCCCTGCGCCGCACATGGCGAATCAGCGCCGTGCGCGTAGACGTACGAAAGCGAAGACACCAACGTCGCCCGTAGCCAGGCATCCATCACAACTTCATCGCGAAGACTGGGCACGTTCCGGTGCGGCGCACCGAAATATGCCGCACTCGAATGCGCGACATGGACATCCATGCCATGCCGTGTGCAGGGTGGTCGCAGTTCGGCGTGCGACGGACGTTCCTGCCATTGAAATCAATGTGTTACTGAGGGCGCATTGGAGTGCGATGCCCGGTTTTCAGGCATCGAAGTGTTGCCGATTTTTGGACTTCAATGCAGTCCGCTGCCCAACACCGGAGGTCGCCCAGGTCCGATCCTGGTGGTGCTGGCCGAATTTGCCGCAGCTTACGTTGTTGTAGTTGGTTCAACAGGAAATCTACGTATGAAACGCAAGGAGCAGCCACAGGAAAGTCCGCAGTCTCCGGAGCGCTTGACGGAACAGCCATACGCCTGCGCAATGAGCGATGGCCCGCATCCGGGCGGCATGATCGGCAATTCGGTCGAGTTCAGCCGGCTGCTCTGCCAGATCCAGCGGATCTCGCATACCGATGCACCCGTGCTGATCGAAGGCGAGACCGGCGTGGGCAAGGAGCTGGCGGCGCGCGCGATCCACTACTGCAGTGCGCGCAATGGCAAGCCGTTCGTGGCGTTGAATTGTGGCGCGGTGCCCGAGTCGTTGATCGAGTCCGAGTTGTTCGGGCACGTGCGCGGCGCCTTCACCGATGCACGCAGCAATCGCGACGGCGTGGTCGCGCAGGCACACGACGGCACCTTGTTTCTTGACGAGATCGATACCCTGCCTGGCAAGGGGCAGGTGGCGATGCTGCGCTTCCTGCAGGAACGTTGCTACCGGCCGGTCGGGCATTCGACCGAGCGCATCTCGCACAGCCGGATCATCGCGGCCACCAACCAGCCGTTGCGGGAACTGGTGCGACGTGGCGCGTTCCGTGGCGACTTGATGTACCGCATCAACATCATCCATCTGCGCGTGCCGCCGCTGCGGGAGCGCCGCAGCGACCTTGCGCCGCTGACACGCCATTATCTGAAGCAGTATTGCGCGCGCTATGGGCTGCCGTTGCGGTCGCTGCGCACCGATTGCTGGGAGTGGATGATGCGCCACGATTGGCCGGGCAACATCCGCGAGTTGGAGAGCATGATCCATCGCGCGGTGCTGTTGAGCGACGGAGCGGAGATCGTGTTCGAAGATCTGCCGGAAAGCGAGGTGGCGGCCGTGGCGGCCACGAGTGCGGGTGCTGGCGCATCGGTTGTTTTCGATGAGCAGCACACGGACTTTCGCAGTGCCAAGTCGCGTGCCATCGAAATTTTCGAGCGCGACTACCTCCAGCGATTGCTGGAAGTGACGCGCGGCAATGTGACCGCTGCGGCGCGGCTGGCATGCAAGGAACGGCGCTCGATCGGGAAGCTGATCAAGAAGTATGGAATTGCTGCGCGTTGAGGGTGTTCTCCGCGTGGCAGCGGCGTATGTATGTCGCGCGTGGCGTGGTTCGCGGCGGAAGCCGCTGCAAGCGGCGCAGGCCGGGTGGGTCGATCGTTACCCGGTGCATGCGTGCGTACCCGGGTTTGTGGGTCGGAAACGACCCGCTGCCCCGGGTGCCAACGGCGCAAACGTTTGATTTGCGGCCCTCGACACGGTGGCACGCGTTTTGCGTTCCTCACTGGGCGTCCACGCCGACGCACAGCGGAGGCGCCATGTCGGCGGACGCACCAGCGATGTCCCAGGCGTTGTGCGATGCGTTGCGGCGCTACCTTGAGCGGCATCCCGAAGCCGCCGACAGCCCGGAAGGCATCCGTCGCTGGTGGCTGCCGCAGGCGTTGCAGGCAATACCGCTCGGAGTGCTGCTGCCGGCCCTGGAACACCTGGTCGATGGCGGCGAGATGCAGTGCACCACGCTGCCCGACGGCACTGCCCTGTATGCACGCGGCGATGTCGGCGTCGATTCCGAAAGTGTTCACCGTCAAGGCCACTGAGTCCGAGTCCACACCACCGCGCGGCGTCGCACGCCGACGCCACCGAAGGAGTTCCGTATGGCAGTCACCGTCAGCTATCCCGGGGTGTATATCGACGAAGTGTCGAGTGGGGTGCACACCATCACCAACGTCTCGACCTCGATCGCCGCGTTTCTCGGGCGCACCGGCAAGGGCAAGCTCAACCGGGCGGTGCGATGCCTGAGCCTGGCCGACTTCACGCGCAACTTCGGCGCGCCGCATCCGCAGAGCGACCTGGCCTTCGCGGTGCGGCAGTTCTTCGCCAATGGCGGTACCGACTGCTATGTGGTGCGCATCGCCAGCGGCGCGGCGCGTGCCTCGATCACCCTGCACAGCCTGCTCGGGTCCGGGCCGCAACCGGTGCTGGTGGCCACCGCGAAGTCGGAAGGCGCGTGGGGCAATCAGTTGCGGCTGAGCGTGGACTACGCCACGCCGAGCCCGCACGACACGTTCAACCTGAGCATCGCGCAGGTCGAGGGCGGCGCGACGGTGGCCTCGGAACGGCACCTGGGCCTGTCGATGAATCCGCGCTCTCCGCGGTTCGCGCCGGACTTCATCACCCAGAGCTCGGACATGATCGAGCTGGCGCTGGCGCCGGCGATGGGCGACCCGACCCTGCCCGGCTCCTTCATCAACGTGGCGGGCAACAGCTTCGACGGTTACTCGCAGGCGCGCCGCCCGTTGGGCGCGAACGTCGGGGCGGCGGCCACTGCCCTGCAGGCGCTGATCACCGGCGGCCGGGACACGCTGATGCTGTCGGTCAACGACGCCGCGCCAGTGCGCGTGTCGCTGGCCGGTGCGGCGCTGACCGCCGCCAATGTGGAGGCCGAACTCACCCTGCGCGCGAACGATGCGTTGGCCAAGCAGTCGCCGATCCAGACCGTGGCGGCCACCGTGGTCGATGGCGGTGCCAATGTCGGCCGGCTGCTGACCTTCACCGCCACCAGCGATGCGAAGGCGTCGGTACGGGTGAGCCGCGCCAGCAGCCGCGACATCGCCGGGCCGCTGCTGTTCGGGGTGGACCAGGGCGGCCTGGAGCAGACCCGCTTCAGCAATTTCCGGCCCGCGCCCAGCGCCGGCTTGTGGCACCTGCACAGCGGGGCCGCAGTGCCGTTCGAGCACCGCAACCTGGCCGCCTACGTCAACAACCTGGCCGGACTGACCCAGGGCGGGGTGACCTCGCTGGCGTTCAACGGCCAGCCGGCGCTGCCGCTGACGACCGGCCCGTTCGACCTGCGCACGGTGGGTGCGGCGAACTTCTGGCACGAGAGCGCGCCCGGCAATGGCGATGGCGTGCGCGAGAAGCTCGACATCCTGGTCGCGGCGATCAACTCGCAGGCGGCCGCCGCATTCCGCGCCGAGCGCTGGGGCTACGAGATCGCGCTGATCGCCAAGACCCCGGGCGTGGCCACGGTGCCCGCGGGCATCGTGGCGGCGCCGGCCGGCTTCAACACGGACAATGCCTTCAACACCGCGCAGACCGCGCTCGGCACCGCGAGCACCGGACCGTTTGCCTCCGCTGGCGTGGACGGCGACGAGGGCGGCGCGCCGACCGCAGCCGACTATCTCGGCGACGAGGCCACGCAGACCGGCTTCCATGCGCTGGATTCGGTGGACCTGTTCAACCTGCTGGTGCTGCCCGCCGACGAAGGCGTGCTGCCCGCCGTGCACCAGACGCTGTGGGGACCGGCCAGCGTGTACTGCGCCGAGCATCGCGCGTTCCTGCTGGTCGATTCGCCGGCGTCGTGGACCGACAAGGACAAGCGGCCGGTGGTAACCGGCGACACCGCGATGATCAGCGCGCTGGGGGTATCGGTGATCACCCATTCGGCGGTGTTCTATCCGCGGCTGATGTTCGACAACAACGGCCTGCGCAAGTACATCGGCCCGTCGGGTGCGATCGCCGGGCTGATGGCGCGTACCGATGCCACGCGCGGGGTGTGGAAGGCGCCGGCCGGGCTGGAGGCCGACATCCGCGACGTGCTCGGCGTGGAAGTGAAACTGACCGATGCTGAGAACGGCGTGCTCAACAAGAAAGGGGTGAACTGCATCCGGGTGTTTCCCAACGGGCTGGTCAACTGGGGCGCGCGCACGCTGGCCGGCGACGACGACCTGGGCAGCGAGTGGAAGTACATCCCGATCCGGCGCCTGGCGCTGATGCTGGAGGAGTCGCTGTATCGCGGCACGCGCTGGGTGGTGTTCGAGCCGAACGACGAGCCGCTGTGGGCCAAGATCCGCCTCAACCTCAACGCCTACATGATGTCGCTGTTCCGCCAGGGCGCGTTCCAGGGCACCGGTCCGAAGGAGGCGTTCTTCGTCAAATGCGACAAGGACACCACCACGCAGGACGACCGCAACAAGGGCATCGTCAATATCGAGGTGGGCTTCGCGCCGCTGAAGCCGGCCGAGTTCGTGGTCATCAAGATCCAGCAGATCGCGGGCGATTTGTAGCGCGCGTTGCTTCCATCCCGGCCCTGACCGCGGTGGCGGCGGGCCGATCCATCCAGGAGATCGCCCGTGGCAAACACCGGATTCGTCATCAATACCCATCGCTTCGACCCCTACAAGAACTTCAAGTTCCGCGTGCTGTGGGACAACAGGCCGGTGCTCGGGGTGAGCAAGGCCAGTTCGCTCAAGCGCACCACCGAGGTAGTCAAGCACCGCAGCGGCGGCGAGAACAGCATCGACCACAAGTCGCCCGGGCGCACCAGCTACGAACCGATCACCCTGGAGCGCGGCATCACCCACGACCCGGACTTCGAGGCCTGGGCGAACAAGGTGCATGCCTATGCCGGCGACCCGGTGATGGACCTGGCCGGCTACAAGAAGGAGCTGACCCTGGAGGTGATGAACGAGAAGGGCCAGGTCGCCAAGCGCTACTTCCTGCATGCGTGCTGGGTGAGCGAGTACACCGCGATGCCGGACCTGGACGCCAACGCCAACGCGATCGCGATCGAAAACATCAAGATCGAGCTGGAGGGCTGGGAGCGCGACGTCGCTACGACCGAGCCGGGCGAGGCGGGCTGATGTCCGCCCGTCACGTCAGCGCCGCCCTGCCCGGCTTCCGCGCGCGCGCCTTCGCGCGTGGCAGCGAGGACCTGGACATCGAATTCGACGCGCAGTCGGCGACGGTGGCGGCCAGCGAATTGCTGCTGCTGTGCCTGCGTGCGCCGGATGGTTCGGCGTTCGAGGCCGAGGCATTGCGGCATTGGAGCGTGGCCGAACGCCTGCAGGGTCTGCTGGCGATCGCGCGAGCGAGCGTGGGCGAGGTGCTGCCTGCGCTGGCGCGCTGCCTGGACCGCGAATGCGCGGGGCAAATCGAATTGGAGCTGGGGCTGCGGCAGTTCGAGCGGGTGGCGCCCGCGGAGTTCGCGTGGTCGGCGCCGGACGGGCACACGGTGCGTTGCCGTCTGCCCACGCCGGTGGACCTGCAGGCATGGTGGCGCGAGGGCGATGGCGAGGAAGGCTGGCTGGCGCGTCGGCTGCTGCTGCAGGTCGATGGGCGGGTGCCAGCGCCCGAGTGGCCGTTGCCGGACGCGTGGCTGGCGCCGATGTCGCAGGCGCTGCAGGACGTCGATCCGCTGACCGCGCTGACCCTGGAGGTGCCCTGCCCGTTCTGCGGCCGCGCCACGCCGGTGGCGATCGACCTGGAGACGTTGCTGCTCGATGCGCTGCGCCGTCGGCAGCACGCGGTGCTGGAAGAGGTGCATCGGCTGGCGCGCGCGTATCACTGGAGCGAGGCGCAGATCGTGGCGATGCCGGCCTGGCGGCGCCGTCGCTACCTGGCGCGCGTGCAGGCGGAGTTCGCGTGATGAATCCCTACTTCGCCCGCTTGGCCGAACGCGGCGGCGGCGCCGATGTGTCCGTCGCGGGGCCGGCGCGCGCGGCCGAGCCGACGGCGCTGGAAACGATGCAGGACGCGCCGGAGCGCGCGAGCGCGCCTTTCGAGGAAGTGGAGGGTTGGAGCGAGGCCGGGCCGGAACCGGTGGCACCTGCGCTGGAGAGGCGCGCGACGCCGGCCGTTGCAACGGATTCGGCGATCACGCACGACGCGGCTTCGCAGCAGGCGGCGACGACGTCGGCCACGCCCGCAAGCGGGTTGCCGCGCACCGAACCGACGCCCATGCAAACGCATGCGCCGTCCACCCAGCAGACCGCTCGGGCCGCCGCACCACGTCGCCCGCAGACACCCCCTTCACCGGCCTCGCACGCCGCCGCGCCGCGGCCGCGCGTTGCGCTGCCGCCGTCGCGGGCAACCCTCGCTGCCGCTGGCGCGGACGACTATCTCGAGACCCATGCGCACGCGGAGCCGGTCGCGGTCAGGGCGCCGGATTCGTCGCCTGCCCCGGCCGCGGTGAGCGTGCCGGATTCGTCGCCTGCACCGGTCGCGGCGATGCGCGTGTTGCCGGTGCTGGCGCAGGCGGTGCCGGTGCCGGTGCGCGACGCGGCGCCGACTGCATCGCATGCGCCGCTTGCAGCGACAGCGCAGCAGGACGCCGCCACCCGCATCGCCGGGGCGCCGCGAACACTCGAACCCGCCGCGACCGCGCGACCACGCGACGCCACGCCGCTGCACATCGAACGCCGCAGCGACGCGCCGGCGCAATGGCAGATCCACATCGGCCGCATCGAGCTGGAGATCAGCGCCGCGCCGCCGGCGTTCGCGCCGAATCCCGCGCCGGCGCCCGCGGCGCCGGCCACTGCCCCGCCAAGGCCGGCGTTCAACCCGCGCCGCCACTACCTGCGGAGCGGCTGAGATGCCTCTGGCCGCCTCCCAGGAAGCGATCGGCGCGGTGTCAGAGGCGCTGCGCTCGCAACTGTCGCTGCGCACCGCGCTGCTGGTGACGGTGAGCCGGCCGGACCTGGCCGCGACCAGCGACGAGGAGCCCAAGCTCAACCTGTTCCTGTACCAGGCCGACTTCGATGCGTACCTGAAGAACCACCCGCTCGACGCCGGCCAGCCGGCGCCGCTGTGGTTGACCCTGCGCTACCTGCTCACCGCCTACGACCAGGGCCACGACAGCGACTCGATCGCCGCGCACCGGCTGCTGGCGCGCGGCATGGCGTGCCTGCGCGAACTCAATTTCCTGCGGCCCACGGTGCCGGCGCTGGCCGACAACCCGGAGCCGCTGAAGCTCACCTTCGATCCATGCGACGTGGACCTGCTGTCGAAGATCATGCAGGGCACCGACGAGAAGTACCGGCTGTCGGTGGCGTTCCAGGTGCGGCCGGTGCTGATCGTGCCGGACGTGCCGCCGGCCTACGCGCCGCCGGTGCTGACCGTGGGCCCGGCCGGTGCCGAAGGCGTGACCGTGCTGCCGACGCTGGGGCCGTGGCTGGACGAAGTGGTGCCGGCGCGCTTCGAGGCCGGGACGCTGATCGAGCTGCGCGGCGCCGGCGTGGACGGCTCGATCGAACAGGTCAACGTCGGCCCGCTCGCGTTGCCGGTGATCGCCGCGCGCGAAGGTGCGGTGCAGGCGCGCATTCCGGCCACGCCGGCGCTGTCGCCCGGCTTCCATCCGGTCACTGTCGCGCGGCGGCTGCCGAGTGGCCGCTGGATGGGCAGCAATCCGCAGTTCGCCACGCTGCTGCCGACCGTGGTGTCGGCGGGGCTGGGCGCGCTGACCGACAGCGCCGGCAAGCTGTCCGGCGACGTGAGCATCGCCGGGCAGCGCCTGGGCGGGCCCGACGACAGCGTCTTCGTCGCGTTCTATCGCGATGGCGTGGTGGCGCTGAACCTGGAGGCCGCCGGCACGCTGTCGCAGACCTCGCTGCTGGCCAGCGTGGACACCGCGCATGCCCTGGCGCCGGGCGAGTACTACCTGATCGTGCGCGTGAACGGCGCGCAGGCCACGCTCACTCCGCGCGTCGAGTGGCAGCTGTGAACGCCGCTGCGCCCGCGGTGATCGAAGTGCCGGCGGCCGAGGCGCAGGCCACCGCCCTGGACGAGGGCGTGGCGTTGAACGAGGCCATCGCCTTCAGCCCGAGCGTGCGGGTGAGCGATCCGCTCACCGCCAGTTGGCTGGCCGAGGCGACGCTGCGGCTGCGGCGCGAAGTGTGCTGGCTGTGGCAGCAGCGCGGCGGGCTGTCGCCCACGCTGGCCGGGGCCGCTGGATTGCTGCCGCCCGGCGGCGATGCGTTGCTGGAGAGCCTGGAGCTGCGCCGCTTCGCCGAGGATCGCCGGCGGCTGTTCGCCGAGGATGCGACCGCCGCGTTCCTGCAGGCGCGGATCGCTGCCTTGCGCGCGCAGCGGCAAGCGCTACCGGGCCCGTGGCTGGCGATCACCGAGCGGCTGCGGCTGGGCGAGCCGGCGCAGTTCGCGCTGGCGCTCGGGCTGCTGGCCTACGCCGATCCGGCCAGCGGGCCGGTCCTGGCCGCGTGCCAGAACGACGCCACGCGGCTGCTGCCCACGCTGGCGCTGGCGCGACGCCTGTTCGACGACGAAAACGGCAATGATCTCGGACTGGACCAGGACGATGTGCATGCCCTGTTCCAGCATGCGTTGCTGATCAACGCCGATGGCCTGCACGAGGGCGCCGCCTGGCACCTGCCCTTCGAGGCCGGCGCGCTGGTCGCGCAGGCGCTGCTGCACGACGACGGCCGGCTGCCCCCCGAGCTGCGGCTGCGCCACGTGCAGACCGAGGCGCCGCGACAGGCCGGCGCGGCGGCGAACGAGGCCGCCCAACTGCCCGAGGCGCTGGCGATCGCCGTGCATCTGCTGCGCGAGCCGCCGCCGCGCACGCAGTTCGTGCCGCTGCTCGGCGACGCCGGCTGCGACTTCGCCGAATGGGCCACGCGCCTGGCGGCGCAGCATGGCCGTGCGCTGGTCGAACTCATCGCCGATCCGTTGCCCGAACCGAACCGCTTGGCCGCCCTCGCCGCCTGGTGCTGGCTGTACCGGGCCGATGTGTTGCTGCCACTGCTGCAACGGGGCGAGGAACACGCCGCGCGCGAAACCCCGCGCTGGCCGCGCACGCCGCTGCGCTGGCTGGCGCCGATGCACGACCTGTCCGCCACTTCGCTGCTGCCGCAGGGCGCGCTGCAGGCGGCGATCGTGTTGCCGGCAACCGACTTCGACACCCGCGTGCGTCGCTTCGCGCAGGCCCTTGGCCCGCGTGCGGGCGCGCTGGCGGCGGAGATCGACGAGGCCGCGCGGCGCTTCCGGCTCGGCCCGACGGCGATTGCCGCGGTCGGCGCGGCCGCGGCGCTGGAGCCGCACCTGGACGGCGCGCGGCTGCAGGCGATCTGCCGCAGCCAGACCCGCCCGGACCTGGGCAGCCTGGCGCAGCGGGTGGAGCCGCGCTTCGCGTTCGACGACATGGTGTTGCCCGCCGCGCAGATGGCGCAGCTGCAGGAGATCGCCCAGGCGATGCGTGCGCTGACCCGCGTGCACCACGGCTGGGGCACCGCGCGCACCTGGAACGATGCCGGGCTGTCGGTGGTGTTCTGCGGCCCGCCCGGCACCGGCAAGACCATGGCCGCCGAGGCGCTGGCCAGCGAGTTGCAGCTGCCGATGTTCCGCATCGACCTGTCGCAGGTGGTCAACAAATACATCGGCGAAACCGAGAAGAACCTCAAGCGGGTCTTCGATGCGGCCGAGGAGAGCGATGCGGTGATCTTCTTCGACGAGGCCGATGCGTTGTTCGGCAAGCGCACCAACGTCAAGGACGCGCACGACCGCTTCGCCAACATCGAAATCAGCTACCTGCTCGAGCGCATGGAGCGGCTGAAGGGCATCGCGGTGCTGGCCACCAACCGCCGCAAGGACCTGGACGAGGCGTTCCTGCGCCGGCTGCGCTACCTGATCGAATTCCCGCTGCCGGGCGAACGCGAGCGCGAGCGCCTGTGGCGCGGCGTGTTCCCGCCGGGCGTGGACACCGGCGCGCTGGATTTCCCGCTGCTGGCAAGGCTGTTCCCGCTGGCCGGTGGCCACATCCGCTCGATCGCCTTCAACGCCAGCCTGCAGGCCGCGCGCGACAACGCCGCGCCGCGCATCGACATGCCGCCGGTGCTGGTGGCGGTGAAGCGCGAGCTCGACAAGCTCAACCGGCCGCACGCGCCAGAGACCTTCGGCCCCTACGAGGCGCTGCTGCGCCCGCTGTTCGCGGAGTCGCCATGAGCGCCGCCCTGAAGATCGACCGGCTGACCCTGCACCTGCAAGGCGTGCGCCCGGACCTGGCACGCGCGGCGCTGGACGGGCTGGACATCGAGTTGCTGCACCGTCTCGACACCCGCGCGATCGACCCGGCGCGCTGGCGTGCGCTGGCGCCGACGTTGCGGCTGCCACCGGTGGATGCGCGCGGCGCGACCGATCCGGCGCTGCTGCGCGGGCTGATCGTCGATGGCCTGGCCGCGCTGCTGGCACCGGCGCAGCCCGGCGAAGAAACGGAGGCGCCCTGACATGTCCGGCTTCCTGCTGCGTGGCGTGCTGGTGGAATACAGCGGCGACTTCATCGGGCCGATCCCGAACATCGTGTTCTTCCAGTTCAATCCGGAGCAGCTGGCGCGCTCGATCACCATCCCCGAGCCGCCGGCCGCCAACACCGGCGCCCGCACGCGCCAGCGCGAACCGGCGCAGACGCCCTCGCCGCCGAGCGAGAGCTTCACCGTGAGCGCGCACTTCAGCGCCGCCGACGACCTGGGCAGCGGCGGCGCGGTGTCGGCGATCCCGCGGGTGTTCGGGATCGGGCCGCAGCTGGCCGCGCTGGAGAAGATGGTGTATCCGGCCGCGCCGCTGGGCGGGCTGCTCGGGCAGGCGATCGACGCGGTCGGCAGCGCGCTGGGGCTGAGCGCGAACGCCACCCCGCCGACCCGCCCCACCCCGCGCGAAGTGCTGCCGCGGATCCTGTTCATTTGGGGTCCGTCGCGGGTGCTGCCGGTGCGGATCAAGAGCATGACGATCACCGAGCAGAAATTCGATGCGTTCCTCAACCCGGTGCAGGCCGAGGTGCAGATCGGCCTGGAGGTGATCACCTTCAACCGCCGCAGCAGCGACAAGGTCGGCCAGGGCGCGCTGGCCTACACGCGCGCGATCAAGGACGTGCAGGCGGTCGCCAATCTCGCCAAGTCGGTGCAGAGCGCGATCGAGATCATCCCCTTCTAGTCGACCGGAGAATCACGTGTTCCTGAAGAACTCCCGTTACTACGGCCTGCCGACGATGAGCGCCGCCGACGCGCGCGGCGAGCCGGTGCAGGCCGTCGCGCCACGCCGCTTGCCGAGCGCGGCCGGCGAGCCGACCAGCGTGCACGACCACGACCAGCTCGACGTGATGGCGTATCGCCGCTATCGCGACGGCACCCGGTTCTGGCACATCGCCGACGCCAACAGCGAGCTGGAAGCCAACACGCTGGTGCGCGAACCGGGCCGTCGCATCGACGTGCCGGCGAAGTGAGCCGCCCATGAGCCTGGTCGCACTGCGCGTATTCCTCAACGGCCAGCCGGCCAGCGACGAGCAGTTGGAGCTGCTGCGCGAAGTGCGCGTGGACCAGGCGATAGGCGTGGCCGCCGAGGGCGAGCTGGACATCGACCTGACCCTGGACGACCAGGGCCTGTGGTCGACGATCGAGGCGCCGTTCGCGCAGGCCTTCCAGCGGGTGCGGGTGGAGGTGAAGATCGGCGAAGGCGACTACAGCGCGCTGATCGACGGGCCGATCGTGGCGCAGCGCTTCGAACTCAGCGCCGGCCCCGGCGAGAGCGCGCTGACCCTGGTGGTGCACGACGACAGCGTGCTGCTCAGCCAGACCGAACAGGTGGCGCTGTTCGAGGACATGGCCGCGCACGAGATCGCACAGGCGCTGATCAGCGACGGCGGGTTGATCCCCGACGTGCAGAGCGTGCCGGCCGCGGGCGCGGCGCACACCCGCTTCGTGGTCCAGCGCGGCAGCGCGATGCAGTTGCTGCGCGAGCTGGCGCGGCGCAACGGCATGTTCGTGCACGTCAAGCCGGGCGAGCTGCCGGGCCAGAGCGTGTGCGTGTTCGCGCGTCCCAGCCTGGCCGCGGACGATGCGGCCGAACTGCTGTTGATCGGCGCCGAGCGCAACGTGCAGAAGTTCTCCGCGCAGCTGGACGCGCTGCAGCCGCTGGCCGCGCGCGCCGGCAGCGTGCGGGTGTCCGACAAACAGCTGCTCGACAGCCGTACCGACGCGCCGGTAGTCGAGGCGCTCGGCGACGAAACCGTACACGCGATGCTTTCGCCCAGCGCGCTCACGCTGATGAGCGACGTGCGCGAGGAGCAGGCCGACCTGGACGCGGCCACCACTGCGGCGGTGGACCTGTCCAGCTTCGCCTACACCGCCAGCGTGGAGCTGGACGCCAACGACTACGACCAGTCGCTGGCGCCGTACCGGGTGGTCAATGTCTCCGGCGCCGGCAGCCAGCTTGGCGGCGCCTACCTGGTCAGCCGCGTGCACCACGTCATCGGCGATGGCCACTACCGGCAGAACCTCACGCTCAAGCGCAACGCGCGCTCGGCCGGCGGGGCCTCGGCCGGCGGGCTGCTCGGGGGGGTGTTCTGATGTACGACGCCGGCATCGAACAACTCATCGTCGAGCTCGCCGAGCGGTCGCGCTCGCGCTTCTTCGGCAAGTATCGCGGCGTGGTCAGCGCGGTCGACGACCCGAGCCATCTGGGGCGACTGCGCGCGCACGTGCCGGCGGTGCTGCAGGACGTGGAGTCGCCGTGGGCGCTGCCGTGCGCGCCGTATGCCGGCCCGAACCAGGGCCTGTACGCGGTGCCGCCGGTGGGCGCCGGGGTGTGGATCGAGTTCGAGGGCGGCGATCCGTCGCGGCCGATCTGGGCGGGCACCTGGTGGGCCGACGACGAGCTGCCGCAGAACGAGTCGGGCAGCGACGCCACGCCGAACCGGCGAATACTGCGCAGCGACAGCGGCCTGCTGGTCGCCCTCGACGATGACGCCAGGCAGATCTCGATCAGCGACAGCCAGGCCGACAACGTCGTCACCATCGAGGTCAACGCCGGCAAGGTGCGCATCGCCGCCGCCAGCAAAGTCGTGGTGGAGGCGCCGCAGATCGAGCTGGTCGAGAACTGCATGCACCCGCTGGTGTTCGGCGACGACCTGCTCAACTTCCTCAACCAGATGATCAACATCTACCAGACCCACACCCACCCGGGCGAGATGGCGCTGGGGGTGTTCCCGGTAACGCCGATGACGCCGGTGCCCCCGATGCCGCCGGCCACCCCGGCGCTGCTGTCGACCAAGGTCAAGACCGGATGAACGCGCTCGCGACCCGCATGCGGAGGACACCGACATGGCCCTGAAGGCAGGCCGCGTCTCCGATTTCGGCAACAGCCTGGCCGAGGCGATGGAGCTGGCGATGAAGGACGAATGGCTGGCGGTGAAGGGCTTCGCGTTGCCCGAACAGGGCAGCGAGGACCGGCGCCTGCTGTTCGTCGCCTTCGCACGCGGCCTGTTCACCTACCTAAAGGCGCACGAGGACGAGGTGATCACCCGCATCACCCTGCGCGAAGATACCGGCATCGGCGCCGACGAGATCAACCTGGTCACCCAGCTGGAGCTCAACCTGTGAACGGCAACGGACGCCACCTCGCCTTCCCGTTCCGGATCGGCCGCGATGGCCGCACCGTGATGCCCGAGTCGCTGGATGCGCACATCCGCGGCGAGCTGCTGCAGCTGCTGCTGACCAACACCGGCGAGCGCCCGTTCCTGCCCGGCTTCGGCGGCAACGTGCGGCGCCTGGTGTTCGAGGGCAACGACCCGAGCAGGCTGTTCCAGCGCAACGACGAGGTCGCCGCCGGGTTGGCCAAGGCCAGCCTGAGCCAGGCGCTGAGCGATTGGCTGGGCCACCGGATCAGCGTGACCGCGCTCAACATCGCCTCCGAGGACGCGCGGCTGGACATCGAACTGAGCTACCGGGTGATCGACACCGGCGAAGAACGCCGGGTGCGCTTCGAACGCGGCGGAGGTGCGTGATGGCCCAGTCCAGCACCCGCATCGTCAACGAGGAAGTGCTGGCCGAGCGTGCGCGCAACCTTGCCGCGCGCGGCCTCAACGGCGTGCACCTGCTGTTCGTGCGGCTGCTGCCCGACCCGGCGCCGACCGAGGCCTGGCTCGACCTGGAATTCCACAACACCCTGCAGCTGGCCGCGATCCTGGGCGCGATCGGCGGCGGCACCGCGCCGCGCGCAATCTTCCCGATTCGCGGCGGCAGCCGGATCGTCGCCGGGCCGGCCCATGGCCAGGTCCAGGTCGCCCAGGTGCTGGCCGGGCCACAACCGAACCAGCTGCGGCTGAAGGTGCCGCTGATCGGCGACTACTCGACCTATACGCTGGCGGTGGACTTCGCGCTGATCGATCCGATGCTGTCGGAGATCGCTTTCAAGTTCCGCCCGGCCTGCTTCAACCTCAACTGCGCCGGCGAGCAGCAACTGCCCGCCGCGCCGCCGCTGCCGGATATCGGCTACCTGGCCAAGGACTTCGACTCGTTCAAGCACACGCTGATCTGCGCGATGCAGGACCGCGTGCCGGGTTGGACGCCGAGCAGCGAGGCCGACCTGGACCAGGTGCTCATCGACCTCATCGCCGCCGACGCCGACGAGCTGTCCGACTACCAGGACCGCACCATCAACGAGGCCTGGCTGGGCAGCGCACGCAAGCGCGTCTCGCTGGCGCGGCACGCGCGGCTGATGGACTACCACCTGCACCACGGCAACCAGGCCAGCACCTGGCTGGCGCTGGAAGTGGGCAGCGACACGCTGTTGCCGGTCGAGACCGGGGTGTGGACGGGCGACGATTGGCGCCGGCCGGGCGCGTGCATCTTCATCACCACCGCCGCGGTCGATTGCCGGCGCGTGCTCAACACGCTGGCGCTGTACAGCTGGGGCGGCAGCGTCACCGCGCTGGAGGCCGGCGCGACGAGTGCCGATCTGGCGCTGCCACCGCCGCTCAACGCCGACCTGCAGGCCGACGCGGACGCGCTGCGCGACCTGCTCAACGCGCCCGGCCGGGCGCTGCTGCTGCAGCAGCATCTCAATCCGTCCACCGGCACCGTCAACGGCCGCGACCCGCGCGCACGCCAACGCCTGCTGCTGCGCGGCGACGCGCAGTCGGTGTTCGATCCGATGGCTGGCGCCGGCGGGCAATGGTGCGTGCGGGTGAACTGGGTGGAAGCCGATGCGCTGGCGCGGCGCTACTGCTTCAGCACCCAATGCGCTCTCGCACTGCCGGATGATCGGGTCAGCCTGTTCCACGGCAATCTGGTCGCGATCCGCCACGGCCGCCCGCACCGCACGCTGCTGCGGCCCCCGGGCAGCGACCTGGCGGCAGCCAATCCCGACGCGTTCCGCTACACCGACGAGGCGTATTACGCATTCACCCGGCGCGGCGTGCTGGCCACGCTGCCGCATGCGCCGCTCGCCTATCTGGACGTCACTGCGCCCGGCGCCAGGCCCGATGGCATCACCCCGCCGCGCAGCACGCTGCTGGTGCGGGTGTCCGGCTTCGCCGATCCGTGGGCCGAGCAGAGCGACCTGATCGAATCGCGTCCCGAGCAGGAGCACTTCATCGTCGAGACCGACGAATCGCGCACCAGCCGGCTGCGCTTCGGCTGGGGCCTCAACGGCCGTGCGCTCGCACCCGATGCCACCGTGCGTTGCCTGTACCAGGTCGGCGATGGGCTGGATGGCAACGTCGGCTGCGATGCGATTACCGGCTTCGCGCCGGCCGCATTGCCGCCGGGCAGCCGGGTCTGGAATCCGTTCGACGTGGGCAACGGACGCGCGCCCGAACCGGTGGCCGAGATCCTGCGCAAGGTGCCCGAGGCCTATCGCCGCCGCCAGTTGCGCGCGGTGACCCTGGCCGACTACGCGCAGCGCGCCGAGCAACTGGCCGAGGTCGCGCGTGCGCATGCCAGCTACGCGTGGACCGGCTCGTGGCGCACCGTCCGGGTGGCGATCGATCCGCGCGACCGCAACGTGCTCGACGAGACGCTGCGGCGGCGCATCGCCGATTCGCTGGAGGCGGTGCGGCTGATCGGCGAGGACATCGAAGTGCGCCCGGCGCGCTACGTGCCGCTGGATATCTTCCTGCGCCTGTGCGCGCATCCGGACTATTGGCCCGAGCACCTGCGCCGCGCCCTGGAGCTGGAATTCTCCGCCGGGCATACCGCCGACGGCCGCCGCGGCTTCTTCCATCCGGACGCATGGACCTTCGGCCAGCCGCTGCACCTGTCGCAGCTGGTCGGGCGGGCGATGGCGGTGACCGGCGTGGGCCGCGTGCTGCTGGTCAGCGTACGCCGCCTGCACGGATCGAGCGGGCCGAGCCTGGCCACGATCACCGTCGCGCCCGGGGATGTGCCGTTGCCGATCGTCGAGAAACTCGCCGTGCGGCCGATGGAGATCATCCAGGTCCTCAACGATCCCAGCCACCTGGACACCGGGCGGCTCAACTTCGAGATCCTCGGGGGCCGGCGATGAGCTGCAAACACGATTGCCCGCGTCCGCCGCTGTTTCCGCGCACGCTCGACAACCGCCCGGGGCTGCCGCGCATCGACTACCGCATCGGCCGCTATCCGGAGGTGCGCGCGCATCTGTTCGAACGGCTCAACGCCGCGC
Organism: Xanthomonas sp. JAI131; assembly: GCF_013410075.1. NCBI lineage: Bacteria > Pseudomonadati > Pseudomonadota > Gammaproteobacteria > Lysobacterales > Lysobacteraceae > Xanthomonas > Xanthomonas sp. JAI131. Next base: position 1,087,356 of record NZ_JACCCN010000001.1, read on the forward strand.
CGGCGCTATCGGCGTGGACGCACCGCGAGGTCGACGACCCCGGCATCGCGCTGCTGGAGGCCGACGCGGTCGTCATCGACATCCTCACCTTCTACCAGTCGCTGTATGCGAACGAGGCCTGGCTGCGCACCGCGCAACTGCGCGAGAGCGTGGCCGACCTGGTGCGGCTCGGCGGCTATCGGCTGGCGCCAGGCGTGGGCGGCGAGGCGACGTTCGCGCTCAAGCTCAAGGGCAGCGTGGCGGTGAGCGTGCCGCTGGCGTTCGGGTTGAAGGCGCAGATCCAGGGCAGCGACAAGCCGGTCGACTTCGAGACCGATGCCGCGCTCGACGCGCTGCCGGCGCTGAGCGAGTTCTCGCTGTATCGCCCGCAGGCGGTGCCGGCGCTGAGCGCCGGCGCCAGCGTGCTGTGCGTGGACGACCCGGGCCTGCCGATCAAGCCGAGGGACCGCCTGCTGGTCGGCCAGCCGCTGCCCGAGGGCGCGGCCAATGCACGCATCGCCGATGCGCAGATCGTGGAGGTCGAGGCCAGCTGGGTGGAATTCGACCGGACCCATATCCAGCTGAAGACACCGCTGCGGCGCGCCACGCCGATCGCGAAACTGCGCGCGTTCCCGCTCGGCGACAGCCTGCGCCACTTTGGCCACAATGCGCCGGAGACGATCGCCGCGGTGTCGGCACAGGGCGTGCCGAGCCAGCGCGCGATCTCGTTCGCGCGGCTCGGCAATGCCACCACCAGCGCGGACGTGGCGCCTGCGCTGGCGGCCAACGAATTCGCACTGGACCGCAGTTTCGACCGCATCCAGCCCGGCGACAGCGTGTTGGTGCAGGGACGCTTCGCCGCGAGCGCCGGCGGCGCGGGCCAGCGGATCACCCTGCTGCGGCGGGTGAGCGAGGCCGAGTCGCGCTCGCTGCGCTGGGGCAGCAACAGCGGCGCCAGCAGCGTGCTGGGATTGGCGCAGGACCTGCTCGCCAGCATCGGCGCCAGTACCTATCCCTATCTGGACGTACGCACGCTGAGCCTGTTGCAGGTGAGCGCACCGGCGTTCGACGTGCACGCCCCGCCGCTGCCCACCGCCGCCGCGCAGGGGGACCTGCTGGGCTACTTCGGCACCGCGGCGGCCGCGCGCGCGCTGCGCGGACGCCGGCTGCTGTTCGCGCATGCCGACGGGCGCGTGGACGAGCGCGTGGTGCAGACGACGATCTCGCCGCCGGCCGGCCCCGACCCCACCCGCGAGGCCTGGCATCGGGTCCGCCTGAGCGCGCCGGTCAGACACGGCGATTTCGATGTCGCCACGCCGAGCACGCGGGTGTTCGGCAATGTCGTGGCGGCCAGCCAGGGCAAGACCGTCGAACTGGCCGCGATCGGCTCCGGCGATGCGCGCGTCGCCTTCCACAGCGTGCCGCTGCCGAAGTCGCCGCTGACCTATCGCTTCGAGCCCACCCATCAACCGGCGCAGGTTCCGGCGCTGGAGATCTTCGTCGATGGCACGCGCTGGCGGCAGGTCGACACGCTGTTCGACGCCGCGCCCGGCGACCGCGTCTACATCGTGCGCGAGGACGCCGAGGGCCAAAGCGTCGTGCAGTTCGGCGATGGCATCACCGGCGCGCGCGCGCCTAGCGGCCGCGACAACATCCAGGCGCGCTACCGCACCGGAATTGCCGCGCACGGCGCGCTCAAGCCCGATACCCAGCCGCAGGCCACCGGCAAGCTGACCGGCCTGGACAAGGTGTTCCTGCCCGGCCCGGTCGACACCGGCGCGCCGGCCGAGAGCGCCGACAACGCACGCCGCGCCGCGCCGGTGCGGCTGCAGAGCCTGGGCCGGCTGGTCAGCCTGGCCGACCACGAGGCCGAGGCGCTGATGCTGCCCAACGTGGTCAAGGCCGGTGCGCGCTGGGATGCGCCCGACGGCGTGCCCGCGGTGGTGCTCACCGTGCTGACCGCCAGCGGCAACGACGCCGACCTGGCCGCGGTGCGCGAGGCGCTGGCCGGCTACCAGCGCTGCCGTGGCGCCGGCCGCCATCCGCTGCGCGTGCTGCGCGGCGAGCGCCGCTACGTCTACCTGCACGCGCAGGTGGCGCATGACGGCTCGCGCGAGACCGGTGCGCTCGCCCGCGACCTGCAACGCGCGCTCGGCGTGGCCGGCCTGGAGGCGGACGGCATGGACGCGCGCGATGGCCTGTTCGGGCTGGACCGCCGCGACTTCCACGCTGCCGTGCACGGTTCGGAAGTGATCGCGGCGCTGCAGGGGGTCGACGGGGTGCTGTGGGTGCGGCTGCTGGCTGCGATGGCACTGCCGACCGGTTCGCCGCCGCAGGCCGATCCGTCGCTGCTGCCGCTGCCGGCCGTCGACGTGATTCCCGCCGCCGCCATCGCCTGCCCGCCGCGCGCATTGCTCGCGCTGCACGCACGCCACCTGCGGCTGAGCCTGACCCTGGACATCGGACAAGCGGAGTGCGCGTCATGAACAGTCCGCGTCGACCGATGTACCAGCGCCTGCCGGAGATCTATCGGATTCGCGACGAGGAACAGCAGCCGCCCGGCCAGCTCGCCGCGTACGTGGGCCTGTTCGATGAAGCGCACGCCGCGCTGCGCGACAACATCGAGGCGCTCGGCGACGACCTGTTCATCGAGACCTGCGACGACTGGGTGATTCCATACATCGCCGATGGCCTGGGCGTGTCGCACCTGTCCGGCGATCCGTGGACGCTGCGCGCCGATGTCGCGCGCACCGTGCACCACCGGCGCCGCAAGGGCACGCTCGGCGCGATCGAGTCGCTGACCTGGGCGCTGTCGGGTTGGGCGGTGCACGTGGTGGAGATGCGCGATCGACTGGTCTGGAACCAGCACCTCAACCACCAGCGCCCGGACGAAGGCGGCGTGCCGCCCCTGACCCGCAGCCGCTTCCTGGGCGATGCGCGGCGCGGCGGCACGGTCAACCTGCGCGACCCCGCGTTGCTGCGCCTGCTCGATACCCCGTTCGATCCGTTCGCGCACGTGGTCGACGTCAAGCCGGCGGCCGGCTGGCGCGGCCTGTACACCCTGCCCAACCTGGCAATCTTCCTGTGGCGGCTGCACGTCTACACGGTGACGCGCACGCGTCCGGGTCGCACCCAGGTCGTCGTGCTGGCGCCGCTGGTCGCCAGCGATGCGCGCTTTGCGGTGCGCGTGGAACTGCATCCGCAGGCCGAGCCGCTGCAGCTGTTCAACACCCATCGCTACCAGGCCGACGCCGAGCCGCCGCAGCTGACCTCGGCCGACGCCGTGCCCGGTCCGATGCCGCCGGCGCGGCTCAGCGACGACACCCCGGCCGGCCGCGCGGAGGAATACGTCGAGGTGCTGAACTATCCGCAGGCCGGCGTGCCGCCGATCGTCGATCGCCTCGGGCTGAGCCTGCTGCTGCCCGCGCCGCCGTTCGCGGGAATCGGCTGGCGGTTCCGCGGCGCCAACCTGTGCGCGTGGGAAACCGGGCTGCAGCCGCCGCTGCGCGCGCACGAGATCGCGATCGATCCGCGCCGCGGCCGCGTCGTGTTCGGCGCAATGGGCGCCACCCAGGCCAGCGAGGCCGATGCCATCGCCGCCGCGCTGTTCGCATCGGCGACCTATGCCGCGCCCGGACCGGTCGGCGCGCACCCGATCGCGCGTGCGGCCAGCCCGCCGCAGTGGCTGGAGCAGACCCCGCTGCTGCGCCGCGTCGACACGCTCGCGACGCCCGGCTTCACCCTGCAGGACGCGCTCGCCAACCTGCACACGCTCGGCGCGCCGTTGATCGTCGAAATCGCCGACAGCCAGGTGCACGCGCTGGACCTGGCTGCGGTCGCCGGCAGCGGCAACGAAGCCGGCCTGGACACGCTGCGGCTCGCGGCCCCGCTGTGGATCCGCGCCACCGACGGCGAACGCCCGGTGATCCGGCTGGCGCGTCCGCTCGCGTTCCGCCCGCACGCCGTGCTCGGCCCGAACGCCGGCGCGCTGATGGACGCGCTCACCGTGCGGCTGGAAGGCCTGTACCTGACGCGCGCCAGCGCGTTTCCGGCCACCGCCGCGCTGGTCGCGCGTGCCGCGGTCAACCAACTGCACGTGCGCGACTGCACGCTCGACCCGGGCGGCTGCATCGCGCTCGATGGCAGCCGCGCGCCGATCCGCCAGGCGCTGCGCCTGGACGATACGTACGGCTTCAGCGCCGCCAACGAACTCACCGCCTTCGACCAGACCCCGCAGATCGTCCTGCAGCGCACGATCGCCGGCCCGCTGGCGATCGATGGCGGCTACCGGCTCGACCTGGGCGACTGCATCGTCGATGCCGGCAGCGGCGTTGGCGCCGCCGTACCGGCGCTGGCCATCGGCGCAGCGAGCGGCAACCCCGAACTGACCTGGGGCCCACCGCTGACGGTCGCCGGCGTCACCTGCTTCGGCCGCGCACGGGTATTCAGCGCCTCGGGCCGCGGCGGCCTGTTCGTGCACGCGTTGCGGGTGCGCGACAACCAGTCAGGCTGCCTGAAGCACTGCTGCTTCTGCGGCGATGGCAACTGGCTGCCGCCCCACCATGCCTGCGTGGAGGGCAACACCGCGCCGCTGCGCTTCGTCGCCGAGACCTTCGGCGATCCGGCGTATGCGCAGCTGGCCGCCGACAGCGACCTGCGCATCCGCGAACAAGGGCCGGACAACGACGAGATGGGCGCCTACGGGTTCCTGCTCAACAGCCATCGCATGAAGAACATCCAGATCCGTTACCGCGAATACATGCCGGTCGGCGTGCGCCCGGTGCTGGTGACGGTCACGTAGGAGGACGAGATGAAAGGTGACTTTTCCAAGTGGGGCCTGTCCTCCGCCGACAACTACAGCGGCGTGCTGCATCAGCAGGGCCGCGTGCTGCTCGACCAGGACTGGAACGCCGCCCAGCAGATCCAGGCGCTGTGGCGCGAGCAGGCCGGCCGCGACATCGTCGGCGACGGCGTGGTCGCGGTGCCGGTGGCCGCGCCCGACAGCCTGCAGATCCTCGGCGCCAGCGCCACCGCCGGCGGCGTGGAGTTGACGCTCGCGCCCGGGCGCGCCTGGGTCGACGGCGTGCTGCTGCACTACGCCGCGAGCAGCGCGCTGAACGCCGAATACCTGCAGGCGCCGCTGCAGGATCCGCCGTTCGATGTCTCCAGCATTGCCGCCGGCGTACGCGACGCCGTGGTGCTGGAAGTCTGGGACGAGGCGCTCAGCGCGTTCCAGGATCCGCTCGCTCTGCTGGAGCCGGCACTCGGCGGCCCGGACACCACCGCGCGCGTGCAGACCTGCCTGGCATTGAAGCTCAAGCGCCTGCAGCCGGGCGAAGACTGCGGCGACCTCGACCTGGACGACGACTTCGGCAGCCGCGGCAGGCTCACCGTCACGCCTTCGCCGACCACGGTGATCCCCGGCCCCTGCCCGGTGCCCGACAGCGGCGGCTACAGCGGCTTCGAGCACTATCTCTACCGCATCGAGATCGCCGAGCCCAAGGCCGGCGTCGCACGCTTCAAGTGGTCGCAGTTCAATGGCGGGCTGGTCGGCCGCGGCGAGTACACCCCGATCGATGCAAGCAGCGGCACCGTCGCGATCACCGCCAACCTGTCGATGCTCGAACAGAGCGGGCTGGACGATTTCTACTTCGAAGCGCTCGCGTTCGACCCGGCCGACGGCCACTGGCGCGTGCGCATGAGCGCGCAGGCCGCCCTCGGCGCGGGCGGCACGCTCGCGCTCACCGCGGTGGAGGGCAGCTGGCCGGCGCCGATGGAGACGGCCTTCTTCCGGCTGTGGAACGGCATCGGGAACGTTGGCGACTTCCCGCTCGGGCTGCCGCTGGACAACGAGCTCAACGACGGCATCCGCATCGCCTTCGACATGCCGGCCAGTGGCCTGTACGTGCCCGGCGACTACTGGACCTTCCCTGCGCGCGCGGCCGGCGTGGCGTTCGATCCCGGCGTGTGGCCCAACGCCGCGCCGCCGCAGGGCGTCGTGCATCACCGCGCTGCGCTCGGCGTGCTGACCTGGAGCGGCAGCCCGCCGACTTCGCTCGCGCTGGGCAAGGACGACATCCACGACTGTCGCCAGCCGTTCCTGCCGCTGGCGAAGATGCGCGGCTGCTGCATCTACACCGTCGGCGACGGCCGCCACAGCTTCGGCCAGTTCACGTCCATCCAGGCCGCGGTCGACGCGCTGCCCGTCGAGGGCGGCACCATCTGCGTGCGCAAGGGCACCTATGACGAGAGCGTGCGCATCCGCGGGCGGGTCAACGTGCGCATCCACGGCTGCGGCCCGTCCACCCGCGTGCGCGCCATCCGGGACGAGCGCAGGGGCGCGCTGCCCGCGCTCTGGATCCGCGACTGCGACAGCGTCGCGCTGGAGGACATGGCGATCGAATCGGGCCCGCGCAGCGCCGTGCACATCGACAACGCGCGCCACGTGCAGGTGCGCCGCTGCCTGATCCAGATGCGCGACGAAGACACCGTGTGGCAGGCGGTCTATTCGCGCGGCGATGACATCCTGATCGAGCACAACATCATCGAGGTGATCGATCCGCGCGACCTCAAGCAAGGCCTCGTCCCCGGTGCGGCGCAGCGGCCACCGAAGCTCGGCGATGCGAGCGCGCCGGCCGGCGTGCACACCGCGCCCGATCCGCTGTGGCGTGGCGAGGCCACCCGCGGCGGCATCCAGCTGGCCGGCGGCTCGGACCGCGTGCGCATCGCCCACAACCTGATCCGCGGCGGGGTGTGGAACGGCATCACCCTCGGCAGCCTGACCGCCGTCGACGGCCGGCCCGACGACGACATCCCCGACAAGCCGCAGCCGCCGGACCGCTGCCATCCGTGCCAGCCGCCGGATCTGAGCGACGACGACGTGGACGACAACGGCCGCCCGCGCTACGTGTCCACCGGCGACCTGTACGACATCGAGATCGTCGCCAACCGCATCACCGACATGGGGATCAACGGCATCGGCACGGTGCGTTACTTCGACCTGGCCAAGGGCGGCGACCTGGTCGGCGTGCACGGCCTGCGCATCGCCGACAACGTGATCGCCCGCTGCCTGTACCGCGATCCGGCGCGCCCCAAGGACGCCTTCGCGCTGCTGATCGCCTACGGTGGCATCGCGCTGGCCAAGGTCACCGACCTGCGCATCACCGGCAACGAGATCGTGCAGAACGGCAACCGCTTCCAGCTGCCGGTGTGCGGCGTGTTCGCGCTGATCGTGCAGGGCCTGCAGGTCGACGCCAACCGCATCGTCGACAACGGACCGCGCGACGGCGCGCTGCGCGAGCCGCAACCCGGCATCCGCGGCGGCGTGCACGTGTGGCTGGTGCTGCCGCAGATCGAGGCGCCGGCCGCGGCCATGCTCGCCAGCGACCTCAAGGCCGACACCCGGCTGGTGCTGCGCAACGGCGCCACCGCGCTGATGGTACGCGACAACGTCATCGTCGCCCCGCTCGGCCGCGCGCTCACCTGCTTCGCGGTCGGCCCGGCCACGGTGGCGCGCAACCGGCTGGTGACCCAGGGCAACACCGGCACCGGGCTGGACCGCATCGCCGCCACCGTGCTGATCGGCGACCTGGGCATCAGCAACGAATGGACGCTGGGCCTGCTCAGCGTGCTGGTCCTGATGCTCGTGGGCGGCGACAAGTTCGACGACCGCAAGATCTTCTGCGAGTACGCGCGCACCTTCGGCGTGTACGACACCACCCGGAAGCCGCCGACGCTGTGGCCGCCGCTGGTGCGGCGCTGGGCCACCGGCAAGCTGCTGCTCAGCGAGAACCAGATCACCCTGGACGTGATCGACGACGAGGGCCTGCTCGGCATCACCTCGGTGCTGGTGGCGAGCCTGGACGACGTGGCCATGGTCGACAACCAGATCGAGATCAGCTCGACCCAGCAGGTGTACTTCTTCGCCAACCTGGCGATCGGCGGCAGCGTGCGCATGGCCGACAACCGCTTCAGCGAGACCTGGATGCGCGCGGCGTATTCGGGCGTGTCGATGGGGCTGATGAACACCACCACCGGCAACCAGTCCACCCACTGCATGCGCGCCAACGCGATGCAGCCCAACCTGCTCGTGTTCCGCGACAACCTCGCGCTGATCGAGGCGTTCTGCGAGGACATCTGCGGACACCGCAACGTCTGATCCCACTCCTGGAAAGGCAACCGACATGGTCAGTTCCGACAACTTCTTCGGCGATGCCGCCCGCATGGCAGGCAACGGCCGCGACCCGCGCGACGCGGTGATCGCGCGCGAACTGGAAAGCGCGCGCGCGCCGGCGCTGGCCGCCGCGCTGGAAGCGTTCGCGCTGCTCAAGCTGCTGCCGCGCGCCTTCGCCGATTCGCAGCGCCGCGAACTGCAGCGCGTACAGGCCTCCGACGACAATGGCAAGGACAGCCCGCGCGTGCAGCGCCTGCTGCACTCCATGGAACAGGCCGAAACCCTGCGCGGCACCAGCGAGCTGGGCCTGGCCCGGGTCGAGCGCATGCTCTCGCTGCAGGACACCGACGCGCGGCTGCTGCACGGCTTCGTCTCGGACTCGCAGCTGCGGCCGCTGTCCAAGCTGCGCGTGCAACTGCAGCTGGACAACGACAAGCCGCGCAGCGCCAGTACCGGCGAGGACGGCTACTTCCGCATCGAGCTCGGCGACCGCAAGTCCAAGGCCGATGTCGGCAGCCTGGCCGCATTGCTCGCACGCGGCACCGCCGGCGCCAAGGTCGATGCGAAGAACGCGCAGGTCAACGCCGCGGCCGCGGCGGCTCCCACCCCCGGTGGCTCCGCCGGCAAGCTGTCGATCCACGACGCCAACGGCACCCTGCTGTACGCCGACCCCGACGCCATCGCACTCGATGCCGGCACCGTCTACCGCGAATACCTGATCAGCGGCGAGGCGGCCGACGACGGCGACCCGCCGCCACCGCCGAAGGGCCGCACCGCGACCGGCACCACCGCCAACGACACGAAGGCGAAAGATGCCGCGACGGCCACGACGCAGACCGCAGCCTCCGCCGCCGCGCGAGAGGCCGCCAGTTCCGCAGCGACCAAGGCCGCCGATCCGGCAGGCACCACGGCCGACACCAGACTCGCCGAGGCCAAACCCGCCGCCACCGCCACCACGCGGCCCGTGACGAAGACGGTAACCAAGGCCACCGCCGCGAAGCCCGCGCTCGAACCGCGCGCATCGGCCCCCAAGGGACCCGCCGTCGCCCGATCGCGCAAGGCGCCCGCGACCCCACCCAAGGGCAGGCGCAAATGAGCCGCCCGCCCTCCACCGCCAGGCCCTGAGCCAGAGCGATGCGCAGGCACGGCACGCGTCGCATCGCATCCGCACCCGCGCGCGGCGGCCGCGGCGTTGGCGCAAGCGCGCGTGCCGGCGCTTCGCTCGCACCGGGCATGTCCGCGGGCGACAGCAGTGCGGCCACCGCCGCAGGCGCACGCGAAACCGGCGCCTCGACCGCCCCCACCGTCGCGCCTGCGCACGCGCCGTGCGCCTGCGGTGGCGGCTGCCCGCGCTGCGCCGCCAAGCGCGCCGCCGCCATGAACACCACCGCACCGGCGCCACGCGGCAGCGCCCCCGTGCGCAGCGATGCCGCCCTCGAACACGACGCCGACCGCGCCGCCAGCCGCGTTCGCGCCCAGCCCGATGGCGCCGCGCGCGCCCCGCCCCCCGCTATCGCCCACCCCACCCCTCGCCATCCCGACCTCGGCGCCGGCCAGCCGCTGCATCCGGCCACGCGCGCGCGCTACGAGCCACGCTTCGGCGCCAGCCTGGACCACGTGCGCGTGCATACCGATCCGGACGCCGCCGCACGCGCGCGCGAAATCCGCGCCGATGCCTACACCCACGGCGCCGACATCGTGTTTGCCGCGGACCGCTATGCGCCCGGCACCGACTCGGGCGATCGCCTGCTCGCACACGAACTGGCCCACGTCGTGCAGCAGACCACGCCGGCCGATGCGGCCAATGCCGCCGGCGCCGACCCGGTCGGGATCCGCGGCGCCGCCCCCGCCGTCGCGCGCTCGGTGGACCAATGGCTCGCCGGCTCGGTCGCGGTGAACTCGCTCAGCTACACCCAACTGGTCGCCGAAATCGACGAACTCAACCAGTGGATCAACCGCCAGACCGCCACCACCGACGACCTGCAACGCGTCGAAGAAGCCCTGCGCCTGCTGCGCGCCGAGGTCAACCGCCGCGACACCGCGGCCGCCGGCCCGCGCACGCCGGCGGCACGCCGCACCCGCGGCGGCGCCCGTGCCGCACGCGCGCCGGCCCCCGCCGCGGCGGCCAGCAGCGAACCGCTGCCCGACCGCTACCCGCGCATCCTCACCGAGATGACCAGCGTGATGTACGAGAACCCGGCCGACATGCGCGCCGAGTACGACCTCATCATGCAGTGGCTGACCCGCCCGGAGATCTCCGCGCACGAGCGCAGCGTGCTCACCACCGAGCGCAACAACCTCGCCCCGCAGCTCAACGTCGATCGCGGCCGCGTGGTCGCCGAGCGGCACGCGCGCCGCGTGCAGGCCGCGCTGGCGCCGCCGGATCCTGCCGCCGTCGATGCCTTGGCCAACCTGGCCCGCACCATCCAGGGCATCGCCGGCGAACCCGGCAACCCGAACCTGTTCTACCTGTACCACCAGGGCGAGCGCGTGGCGATTTCCGCCGAGCAGGCGCAGTCGCTCCGCGGCACGCTGCACGACCAGCTCAGCCGCGCCGGCACCCGGGTGATCGGCAACTCCGAGTACTACTGGGAGCGATACCACGCGCAGGTCGCGCTCAACGACGAACACCCGGTCATCGCCGGCATCAGCGGCTGGCTGGGCGATGTCGAAGACCCCGGCGCGGAACTGGCCACGCGCTGCTTCGTGGTGCAGGGCCAGGTCGGCACGCTGCGCGCCTACGTCGCCAGCGGCAACATGGTCGAGGCGGCCACGCTGCTGCCCACCATCGAGAACAACGCCGAGGCGATCCGCCAACTCGCGCGCGCCTACTACGAGGGCTACATCGAAGGCGCCGAGCGCGCGGTGCATTACCTGGAAATCACCCGCAACGCGTCGTTCGCCATCGCCGGCTCCATCGCCGCGGTGCTGGCCGCCCCGGTGGTGGCCGGCTTCGTGGGCGCCGGCGGCTTGGGCGTCACCGGCATCATGGGCACCGGTCTGACCGTGGTCGGCACCGGCACGCTGGTCGGCACCGGGGTGGGCGTGGTGCGCGGCGGTTCGGCCGCGCTCGGCACCGGCCTGGCCGGCGGCTCACTCGACGAGGCTGCCGCCGCGTTCCGCAGCGAAGGTTCCACCGGCTTCCGCGAGGGCTTCATGGCCGGGGCCGGCGGCGCCGCCGGCCGCCTGCTCGGCCCCGCGCTCGGCGTCGGCAGCAACCTCGGCGCGCAGGCGCTGCGCCGCATCGCCGCCGAAGCCATCGTCAACGGCACCTCCACCCTGATCGACGTGCTGATCCAGGGCGGCACGCTGGAGCAGGCGGTGCAGGCGGCGCTGCGCTCGGCCGTGCTCAGCGCCCCCGGCGCATTGGTCGGCGGCTCCAACAATCCGATCGCGCGCAACCTGGTGGCGCCGTTCACCGCCGGCGGCACCGCCTACCTCGGCGCGCGCGCCTCCGGCATGTCGCCGGAAGATGCGATGGCGCAGGCCGGCGTCGCCGTCGCGCAGAACATCGCGATGAGCCGCGCCACCCACGGTGCCGATGCCGACGCCGCACTGGTGGAGAGCGGCCGCAGCGCCGGTGCCGCCACCCGCGACAGCCTGCGCAGCACCGGCCGCACCGTGGCCACCTACTCGGCCGCGGTGTTGATCGGCACCGCCGACGCCCTGCCGCCGCTGCGCTCGGGCTTCGGTGGCAGCTCCATCGCCGCGCTGGAAATAGACGCCTCGCCGCGCATCGGCAGCGTGTCCGCCTCGCCCACCACGCGCAGCGCCCCCACGCCAGATCCAATGATCGAAACCACCACCACCCCACGCACGACGGCCGCGCCCGACATCGAGACCCCGGCCGCCGCGATCGGTGCGCCGCGTCCGGAGCTCGAAACCCCCACCGCCGCCACGCCCGCCCCCGCGCCGGACACCTCTGCGGCGACTGACGCCGCCACGCCCACCGCCGGCGCCGACGAACTCGCCGCTCCCGCCGCCACCACCGTCGCGCCACCCACGACACCCAGCGCCACCGAAGAAGTCGCGCCGGTCACCTCGGCGACGCGCGCGGTCACGCCCAATCCGAACGAAGCCGCCGACGCCGAGGCCTGGGGCGCGCAGATCACCGCCGAGCTGGGCCTGGATGCGCCGACCACCGCGCCACGTACCGGCTCGACCGCCACCCGCATCGCCGACGCCCACGCCGATGCCACCGCCGCCGGCTGGGTCGACCCCGCTGGCGATCCGGCCGCCGGCAGCCCGGTGCGCGCGGTCGTCGGCGCCCACGAGGACGCCAGCGAGCGCCGCGGCGCCACCGGCCAGACCGGACGCACCCGCGAGTCGGCGCACATCGGCGCCACCTCGCTGCTGCGCACCCTGCTCAACTACAGCCGCGCCCGCGCGCTCACCGTGCTGCTGCCGCGCGCCACCCACCAGGCCTTCGACCACAACTGGATGCGTTGGATCTCCAACCGTCGCCGCGCCATCCGCGCCTTCGGCAGCAGCGACTTCACCGCCCCGCTGAGCGACGTGCTCGACGCGCAACGGCAGGCGCTGCGGCAGACCCCCGGGCTGTCGCAGGAAACCCGCAACACCCTGGAAAGCATGATGGATCGCGAGTTCGCCGAACTCGCCGCCCGCATGCCCGACGGCATGAACACCCGCGTGCCGCTGCCCGCGGTGTGGGGCAGCTGAGCCATGCGCCTGTCGCGCGAACGCCGCTCGCCCGCCGCGTCGCCGGCCAAGCGCGTGCAACCCAAGCCGGCCAAGCGCGCGCGCGGCGACGCACCCGCCACAGCGTTGCACGCCGCCCCGGTGCAACGCCGCTGCGCCTGCGGCGGCGGTTGCCCGCGCTGCGCCGACAAGAAGCGCGAAGGCCTGCAACCACGCCTGGAGATCGGCGCGCCCGACGACGCCTTCGAACAGGAGGCCGAACGCGTCGCCGAACGTGTCGTCGCCGCCGCGGCCGGTGCACTGCCCGACCCGCCCGCCGCGCCACCACACGATCCGCCGCCCGCGTCGCCACCACCACCGCCACCGGCAACCAGCGACGCCACCCCGCCCCCGCCTGCCAACGACGATCCGCGCGCGCCCGCAGGCGCCGCATCGCGAGCCACCAACGCAACACCGCGCAGCGCCAACGCGAACGCCGACGTGCGCCTGCGCGTGAACCGCAGCCCGGTCCGCAGCGTGCGGCGCTGCGCCTGCGGCGGCAGTTGCAGCCGTTGCAAGGATGACGCCAGGCGCCGCCTGCAACGCGAAGGCGGCGGCGATCCCGCCCACTACCGCGGCGTGCCCGAACAGGCGCTGCTGCCGACCGCGCTGGGCCCCGGCCACCCGCTCGAAGCGCGCACGCGCGCCTTCGTCGAAGCGCAATTCGGCACCGACTTCGCGCCCGTCCGCATCCACCACGACGGCGCCGCCGCCCGCGCCGCCGCCGCCATCGACGCGCAGGCCTACACCTACGGCCAGGACATCGTGTTCGGCGCCGGCCGCTACGCACCGCACACGCGGCAAGGCCTGCATCTGCTCGCGCACGAACTCACCCACGTCGTGCAGCAGGGCGGTGCCGGCGCACGCGGCAACTGCGCCGCTCCCGCCGCGCCGCAACGCCGTGTGCAGCGCCAGGACATCCCCGGCTTCGAGCGCCCCGTCTCCGCGCCGGACAGCGGCGAACCGTGCCCGCCCACGCCGACCAACCTGGGCCTGCAAGCGCCGCAGCCGGCGTGCCCGCGCGCCAGCCACATCGGCACCAACGAAGTGCGGCGCTGGCGCTTCTGCCTGGATTCCAACCAGATCGCCCCGGGCCAAACCCTGCGCGACCTCGCCAACACAATCGGCGACCACCACCGCAACACCCGCTACCTGGTGCACGGCCACGCCAGCACCGATGGCGACGCCGGCTACAACCTCGCCCTGGCCTGCCACCGCGCCAACACCGTCGGCGCTGCGCTGCGCACCGCGCTGGCCGACAAACTGCGCCGCACCGGCAACCGCAGCGCCGAAGACGCGGACCTGCGCGAGCGCATGGAAGTGGCGACGCGTGGCGAGACCGCCGAGTTCGGTCCCGATCCGGCCGACAACCGCCTGGTCGTGCTCTACGCCGAGATTCCCGGTTCCACCACGCCCGAAGAACCCGACTGCGCCGACGCCCCACGCCACCTCGGCGACGTGCAGACCGAAGTGCCCTGCGACCGCGCTAGCGTCGAGCTGCGGGGCCGCAGTTCCAGCGCGCAGCTGCAGCACTTCCAGTTCTGCCAAGACTCCGACGTGTTCAACGATCGCGGCTCCTCCCGCATCGCGAGTTTCGCCGCGCACCAGGCCTCGGCCGCCACTTACGTGGTGCACGGCTTCGCCAGCCAGGAAGGCGACAGCGCCTACAACCAGCGCCTGTCCTGCCATCGCGCACAACGCGTCGCGCGCGAACTGCTCAATGCCGGCGTGCGCCCCGACCAACTGCGCGAAGTCGCCGGCAACGGCGAGACCACCGCCTTCAGCTCGGGCGAAGCGGGCATGGAAGGCCTCGATCGCGTCGCCGTGGTGCTGGCCGAGCAGGGCGCGGTCAGCGAACTCCGCGACCCCGATCGCCCCGCCGACACCGACGCGCAGAAGCAACGCATCATCGACGTGGCGCGCGCGCGCCTGACCGCCGGCCAGTACGAGGCCGCCGCCGACATCTACATCAGCCGCTGGACCTGCGGCCGCACCGCCACCGTGCGCCAAGCCGTGCAGCGGTTGCAGGTGTCGCTGCCGCAGAACGACAAGAACGAACAGTTCCGCGACCAGGCCAACGGCCAGGAGGAAAGCGGCGACCTCGGCGTCAACGGCGTGCGCCTGTCCAACACCGCCCTGCGTGCGGACAACCCGATCGAATGCGTGATGGGCCGCCTGGTCGACATGGCCTTCCACCACGCGGTGCTCCGCGACCCGGACCTGCCGAGCGACCTCACCGACGCGCGGCCCGGCAAGATCGACCCCAACGACAAGGCCGCCCCGCCCTCCGACCGCCACCTGGCCGGCCTGCACCTGATCCACCTCGCCGGCCTGGGCGCCTGCGAGGGCGATCGCCAGCGCATGGCCACTTCGGCGGCATTCGGCCCGATCGGCATCGACGCGCCGCTGGAGCGGGATCCGCGCACGGGCCTTCCGCTACCACGCTGCGCCAGCGCGCCGCAGCCCACCCGCTCCAGCGGCGCGATCGCCGGCGACGACGGCCTGCAACGCGCCGACTTCCTGACCGTGGACGCCACGCCCCCGCATTTCTTCAACTTCGTCGGCTTCGACGGCAGACTGTCCGCCGCCACCGGCAATCCCCAAGGCACCGAAAAGAACCAGCGCCCGATGACCTTCAACAGCGGTGCGATCATGGGCGCCTCGAGCACCTTGCAGACGCTCGGCGACCCGGCGCACTTCGCCGATTACGAAGTCGGCTTCATGCAAGGCGTGCTCGATGACCTGTTCCTGGCCGAATACGTCGATGGCACCCAGGTGTTGCAGCAGCTGCCCGTCCCGATCCGCGCCGCGCAGCTTCGCGGCGAAGCCGTGGCGCCCGCGCCATGGACCAGCGCCACCGCCTCGGGGCGTCCGGATTCGCGGGGTCTGGTCTCGATGCGCGCCACCTGGAAGCTGCCCCACAGCTTCGCGCTCATGCTCAACCTGTTGCGCCCCGCCACCGCTGGCTCGGTGGTGATGGACAACTGGCAGCGCCACACCCGGGTCGGCCTGTGGCTGGCCGCGCGCCGCCGCGGCGCGCCGCTGGACCGCTTTGGCGTGACGTTCATCGACGGCCTGAGCTACGACATCGATACCCACTACGACCAGCGCACCAGCCACATCCGCGGCAACCTCTCGCAGGCCGAACGCGACGTCAACCCTGCGCTGGGCCAAGACCCCGAGCGCGAGCGCTTCGCCTTCGACAGCGAGTTCCGCACCCTGCTCAACTCCGACGACATGCCCGACACGCGCCAGGCCCGTTTCGATCAGCCGGTGGCCTCGGACATCGACCTGTTCCGCCAGTTCCAGCGCACCATCGCCCCGCCCTCCGCGGCCAGCGCCGGCCAGATGACCGTGCCCGAATACATCCGCACCGCCACCACCATCCTCGACACGCTCAAGCTGCGTACCACCGAAGAGCTCGAACACGGCGAGCCCGAGCGGGAAATGCCGCGTCTGGGCTTCGTGTTCGCACCGATGGACATCAGCATCAAGGTCAACCCCGCCACCGGCCGCATGCAGCCCTACTTCAACGCCAGCGCCGCGGACAATCCCGTACAGGTGGTCTCGCCCAGCCTGGCCGACGTCGCGCGCCTGCACCTGGCCCGCGCGCTCGCGCTGCGCCTGCACAAGCGCGACTTCCTCGGCACCGGCCAGGCCGCCATCCTGCGCAACCCGCCCAGCAACGGCGTGGTCAGCTTCCACCTGGCACCCAAGGAAGCCGAACCGCTGCTGATCGACGACCCGAAGATCAAAGCTGAAATGGCGCAGATGTGGGCCTGCTCGGACGTCACCCAGAGCCCGCTGGAATTCATCCGACCGCGCGAATTCGCGCTCGCCTACGGCATCGACCGCGACCGCCAGAAAGTGCGAGCGCCCGAGGGCACCGATTTCTTCGAAGGCACCGGCGACGACGAACACCTGGAGACCGTCATCGATTGCAGCCGCATCCGCAAGGAAAGCTACGCCCTGGGCACCGTCCACACCCACCCCGAAGACGACGGCAACAGCCAACACCCCTCGCCGGAAGACAGCAAGAAGGCCGCCACCGCCTTCTGCGGCCACCAGCACTACCTCATCTCCGCCGAGCGCATCACCCTCTACCGCTCAGACGGCACCGAGCAGGACCTCGGCAGCCGGCAAGCCCTGCTGCCAAAGGGCGCGCAATGCCCGCAGAAGATCCGCCCCGATGGCGCGGAAGTCGAGTGAGCGCGCCAGCCCGCGGTGTGCGGCGCTGCCGCGCCTCATTCAGCGGTTGACGCCGTAGCGCCCGGCTGGCGCGGCGATGATGACCGCTTCCGGCCAGAAGCGGACATCTCCCTGCCCTCGATAACGCTCGCGAATCGTGCTGCGTTCGCGCTGCCTGCCCGTCTGTGTGCCCTGCATTGCTGCGCGATCCAGTGAAGACCTCAACGCGTCGTCAACAGCCCCTGCCCGCCTGCCCATTGAGGGTGGAAAACTCCAAATCCAGCCTGGCGGCCCTTCGCCGCATTCTTGGGTTATGGAGCCGCTCGAAGGATTCGAACACACCGGCTCTTGCCCATGCGAACTCTCTCGTTGCGCAGCTCGTGCAAGCCCAGAGGGCGGCCACACCTGCCCGGCTCAGACGCGCTGGTTGCATGGCTGAGCCATCCACGCGGCCGGTCTGCGGTGAATCTCAGGCGCGTTCTGGAGCACAACCGCCAAGGTCTGAAAAGTCTGGCCGGTGTGCTGTTTTACTTGGCCCCAGGTACCATCACGACGTGGTCCACGCTTGGTGGCTGGCTATCGTCCACCGAGCACCAAATCGCATCACGTGCTCAGCCCACAGAGGATGGCTTCGAGGAAACCGAATCATTCCGTGACAGGCTGAGGAAGCGTCGCGGTCGGCGAAGGACTACACGACGAACGCCTCAGCGCTGACTCGGCTGCCGCCGCAGTCCCAGCATACGGCAGGCGCCTCGTCAGTCTGGCCCGAACCGGCTGGGTGCCTGGTACGTTTGCCGAGCCAAAATGTCAGGTGGAACCGACGAGCGAGGCATCCTATCCGCCAGGAGTGACGATCATCGTCAGGTGCCCTGACGGAAGGGTCTGGGCTGGAACATCGCATCCAATCAGCCTGTGCTCGGGGACGTTGAGGAACAGAAGTACTCACCATGCACTTCCGATCGCGTTTCCGGATTTCCCACCGTGGCCAGTTCGCACGTCCTCGTTACTCCTGATGACGCTTCCGAATCCCTGCGCTCGCAGAGCGAAGCTGGCCTGCTGCTCAGGAGGCGTCGCATCCATCATCCAGGTGGATGCCAGCGCTGTCAGCCAGCACACGGCACCAGGCGCTGACGGCACGCACTGTTCGATTCGAGGCAAAGATGGATCAGTTGCCGGAAGCCGAGTCCGGCTTTCGGATCTCTTTCAGATACTTGTAGAGCAATGCGCGGGAAATGCCCATCCTGTTCGCCACGGCGGGCGCGGCGTTGCGGATATCCAGGATCCTGGCCTCGTGCAGCCGGGCAATCAGTTCACGACGTCCGGTGGTGTCCAGTGCCCGGGCGGACATTCCCACGGCCGTTTCGTGATTGCTGACGATCTGTTCCAGGACCTGTCGCCAGTTGTCGTGAAAGAAGTTCTCTGGCTCAGGCGACGGGGGCAGGAATGCCAGCGTCCCGAGACTATCGCGGACGCGTTCCAGCATGGTCACATCGAAGTTGATACACAGCATCGCACGTGGCTTCCCTTTCTCGTCGCGTATCACCGCTGTGACGCACCGTAGGTTGCGGCCGTCGGTATTGGTCTTGCGATAGGGGCCGATCACAGGTTGCAGGAGCGCCTCATCCGGAAAGCGGTCACCGCTGGAGCTGTCGCCCACCTTGCGTCTGGAGATCGGATTGGCGATGTGGGCGATCTTCATCGTGTGAAGGTCGTGGACGACCACTTCGACGTGAGGCCGGAACAGCGCCGCTATCGCGTCGGCAACCGGGAAATGCGGCGCAAGAGAGGCGGCAGGGCTAGGACGATTGGGCATGTCGGGAGGTGGCGGGAACCATGTTGGAAGCGTGCAGCGTAGCCCGATCAAGCAGGTCTGTTCAAATTATCCAAGATTGACAAATTGTCTAATGCCGATCTAGCCTGGGTGTCACCGGACGTTCGGTGCGGCAATGAAAGGCATTGTGTGGCGAGCAAACAAGGTCATGGTGTCCTCTTGAGCTGGCTGGTTCAGATCCTTGGCGCGGTGGCCGCGTTGGGAGTGCCGGCCTCGGCCAACTGTCATGCGCAGCAGGATCTGCAGCAGCCGACCATTGCGGCACCGCAAGACCGGAGGTTCGACGGCACGATACGGCTCGAGGTCGACGCTCGCGATGTCGTTCGCCGGGTGTTCCATGTGCGGGAAACCATCCCCGTGCAGGCGCCGGGCACAATGACGTTGCTGTATCCGGAGTGGGAAGCGTCCAGCCACGCGCCCACCATCTCCGCGGCAAGTCTGGCGGGACTGGTGGTGTTCGCCGGCCCGCAGCGCCTGGAGTGGCGCAGAGATGAGCTCGAGATGCATGCCTTCCATGTCGATGTCCCTGAAGGCGCCCATGACATCACGGTCGAGTTCCAGTACGTGGTTCGGGCGGGCGAAGCGTTGCTGCGTCCGGACCTGGTCACGGTGCAATGGCAAAGGCTGCTGCTCTACCCTGCCGGCTGGTACGCGAGAAACCTCCCAATCCAGGCGGCTGTCCGTCTCCCGCGCGGCCTGCACGCTGTTTCTTCCTTGCATGCCGAAGCGACCTCGGGTGAATCGGTGCGGTTCGGTGGCACCACGCTGGATGCGTTGCTGGACGCCCCGGTGATAGCCGCCAGATACATCCGCGCTCACGACTTGGGCCTGCCGGGACAGCCGGCCTTCCGGCTAAGCCTTCTGTCCGACAGCGAAGAAGCACCCCAGCTCTCGGATCGAGATGCGACCGGCATGCGGCGCATGGTGGAGGAAACCCATGCCGTGTTCGGTCGGGCGCCCTACGAACGGTTTGAGGCCATGGTGGTGCTGAGTGATGCATTCCCTGCTGGAGGCGTCGAGCATGCCGACTCTGCGGAGATCTATCTGCCTGCAGATTACTTCCGCGATCGCTCCAGCCAACTCAACAACCTCGACCTGATCGTCCACGAGCACGTGCACGCATGGAATGGGCGCTTCCGCGTGCCGACCGGACAATGGACTCCCACGCCGAACACCCCGATACGCAACGGAATGCTATGGATCTACGAAGGTCAGACCGAGTTCTGGGGACGAGTGCTTGCGGCCAGAAGCGGCCTGCGCAACCACCAGGAGACGCTGGACAAACTTGCCTTGGATGCGGCCAACACCCAGGCGATGAACGGCCGAGCGTGGAAGACGCTGCGAGACACCACGAACGACCCGGTCTACCTGTCAAGCCGTTATGCGGCATGGCCGGAATGGCAGCGTCGCAAGGATTACTACACCGAGGGAGTCCTGCTCTGGCTGGAGATCGACATGATGCTTCGCGAGGGCTCCGATGGCCGGTATGGTCTGGACGACCTGGCCGCGGCGTTCTATTCCGCCGACATGGGGTCTGGCCCTCATACCTACACGTTCGATGATCTCTGCACCGCCTTGCACGGACTTCTACCCATTGACTGGTCAAGGCAACTCGACGAGCGGCTGGATACGCACATGCCGCTGGTACTGAGAGGGCTGGAACGTGCGGGCTGGGAGCTTGTCTATGACCGCAAACCCACCCCCACCTTTCTGCAATCCGAAGCGGAAATGGGGGGCTACGACGTGCGTCACTCCATTGGCATGGTGGTCGACACGCGGGGACGGGTGCTGTCGGTCATGTGGGACAGCCCGGCCTACCGTGCGGGCATCGCTCCCGGGGCGGTGCTGGAAGCGATCGATGGCGAAGCGTTCTCTCGCGCAGCGCTGCTGAGCGCGATCGAGAAAAGCACCGAGACACCCATCGCCTTGCGGGTGAACAACGACGCCCGTCGTTCCGACCTGGAGATCGACTATGACGGAGGCCCGCGCTATCCGCATTTGCGCAGGATCGGCGGTCGCCCTGACCGGCTGACGCCACTCCTGAAGCCACGATCACTCGGAGCGGCTGTGTCGGCCGACAAGCCAGTGGAAGTCGAGAGGGGTGAGTAGCCCTTCGATCTCTGCTCGAAGCGCGTCATCGAAGATCACGCATCAATCAGTCCCTTCCGTATCATGCTTTCAGCCGCAGCAACGAGTGCTTCGGTCGAGTCGCGCGGGATCCAGTCGAGCAGGCCTGTGGCCTTCTCATGAGACACCTTCTTTGCGTAACCGAGATCGGGAAGGATGCCGCGAACGGCCGGATTGAAGAAGGAGGCGATCCTCAGCGCCAGATTCGGCGCCAATCGGGTGGGAACTTTCGCGGCCGCACCGCCGAACTCGGCTTTGAGGATGGTGGCGATCTCCTTCATGGAGAGGGCGCGGCCGCCCGACAGCAGAAAGCGCTCGCCGGCAGCGCGCAGGTTGGTCATGGCCTGGACGTGCGCCTTGGCCACGTCCCGGACGTCCACAATGGGCACATGGAGATCAGGCAGGGCGCGCATCCGCCCAGCGAGCATGAGCTGAATCAAGTGATTCGAGCCGGTAATCTCCTTGCCGAGGACCGGCCCCATCACCGCGACCGGCAGCACTGTGGTCAACTCCATGGCTCCAGCGCCGCTGGACACGAAGTCCCATGCCGCTCGTTCCGCAAGCGTCTTGCTCTTTCCATACGCATCCACACCCGGGCCGTCGATGTTGGTCCAGTCGCTCTCGGTGAAAGCATGGCTGCGGCGCGGGTGGCCCCAACCTACGGCATGAAATGCCGAGGTCA
Source organism: Xanthomonas sp. JAI131 (assembly GCF_013410075.1). Lineage (NCBI taxonomy): Bacteria > Pseudomonadati > Pseudomonadota > Gammaproteobacteria > Lysobacterales > Lysobacteraceae > Xanthomonas > Xanthomonas sp. JAI131. Next base: position 1,109,034 of record NZ_JACCCN010000001.1, read on the forward strand.
ACACGACCCGTCTTGCTCCCGCGTCCCGCGCGGCACGCAGCACGCGCAATGTGCCCTCCCGTGCGGGAGCGATCACCTCGCTCTCGTTTCGCACGTATCCGGGCTGCACCGGAGACGCCACGTGCAACACGAATTCGACATCGGACGCTGCTTCCGTCCAGCCTGCATCATCGGTGAGGTTCGCTGCAGCGAAACTCAGCCTATCCGAGTGCGCCATGCCGGCGTCCTCGAGCGCCGACCGCACGGCCGCCTCCTTGTCGAGGGATCTCACCGTAGTACGTACGGAGTATCCCTGCCCAAGGAGCTCAAGAATGCAGTGGCCGGCAATGAAACCGGAGCCGCCTGTAACAAGCACATGCGAGTGTTTCACAGGCGGTTACTGGTCTTCTGGCGCTTGCGTGCGCCTTCGTTCTGTTGACGCCAATGAAGCGGCGTCTGTTCTTCCCAGGAGCGAAACGCGCGCGTGAATGAATTCGGCTCGACGAAACCCAGTGCCATGGCAATGGCGACGGTATCGAACTTGGTATTGGCGAGCAGGCGCCTGGCGATCGTCCGCCTCACGTCGGCAAGCTGCTGCTGGAAGCTGGTCTTGTGCCCATCCAGGCGGCGCTGAAGCGTGCGCTTGCTGACATTGAGTCGGCCTGCGACTGCAGCAACGCTTGCCTGGCGGCCTTCGCTGAGCTGGCGAGCGATGCTCACCCGCAACTCCGCGATCGGTGCTGGATACCCCGCCCCGCTGGCCAACTCCCCATCGAGATCCCTCACGAGGCGAGCGAACGCGCCTCCATCGGCGGTGACGAGCGCTGCATCGAGCGCGGATCTCTCGAATACCATGGCGTCGGACATCGCCCCGAAGACCACGGGACAACCGAAGTGGTTCTGGAGCATTTCGCGATCTTCGCTTGGGCGCGAGAGTTCGAGCCTGATCGGTTTCACCTTCAAGCCCGTCCCGACCTTGGCCAGCTGGAACAATGAGGCCATCGTCATGTCGACGAGCAGTCGTGGCACTTCGCTCGTGGCTTGCAGCCAGCGGTAGCGAACGACCGCCTCGCTTCCCGTGACGTCCACCTCGACAAGTTCCGGGCACGTCAGGCGCTTGTAGCGAGACAGGGCGGCGAGCGCGCCACTGAAGTCCGGGGCATGCAGGGCGACCAACGACGCTATGCCATAGCCGGAACTCATCCCGTTCGCTCCAAAGCTCAGGCCCATGGACCGGTCGTCGAACTCTCGGTCTGCGGCTTCCCAGATGCGGAAGAAGTCCTTCGTCGTCCATCTGTTTGACGGTTCGACGCCCGCGCGCGCCAAAAGCCGGGCAAACGGCAGACCGGGGTCTGTCAGGATGTCCTGATGGATTGAGAACGTGGTTGGCCCTTCCATGGCGCGACTATAGGCAGATGCGCGATGCCAGCAAATCCGATCGCGCCAACATTGCGATTCCCGAAGAATGGCGCGGTGACGTCCAACAGCTCGCCGGCAACGCGATCCCATTGGGAACGATGCTGGCCTTGGGTCGGGGAGCACGCCTCGTTGCCCCCAATGGACATCCCCGATCGACGCGCTACCCAGAACCGGGAGCCGCCGGCGCCTGCATGTCGCGCTCGGCGCTCCGGATGGCCGGGCCGCCAGTCGCAACGGATCCCGCCTAGCTCAGCTGGACGCTTTCGGTGATCCGCGCAAGTCGCGGCTCCGCGTCGCCTCACGAACGACCGCAATGAATGCCCCCAACGGCGCGGGCACATGGCGATAGCTGGCGTAGTAGAGGCACAGGCCAGGCGACGCCGGGGTCCAGTCTTCCAGCAGCAGGACCAGCGCGCCGCTATCCAGGGCTGGCCGAGCGAAGGATTCCGGGACGAACGCCACGCCCAGGCCATCGGACGCCGCCTGGACCATCAGGTCGTTGTCGTCCAGGCTCAGCATGCCGGGGACATCCAGTGCGAGCCGCTGCGTGCCCTTCTCGAACTCCCAGCGGTAGCGCTTTCCGCCGGGAAGCCGCTGGCGAATGCAACGATGGGACATCAGGTCGCCCGGCGTCGCGGGCGCCCCGAACGCCTCGACGTAGCCCGGTGCCGCCACCGCAACGAAACGGATGTCGCTGCCGAACGGCACGGCCACCATGTCCTTCGGTACCGACTCGGCTAGGCGCACGCCGGCATCGAAGCCTTCGCCCACGATGTCCACCAGCTGCGCTTCGGCGACGAGATCCAGCACGACGCGCGGATGTCGCTGCTGGAAGAGCGGGATGGCGTGCCTGAGTAGCCAGCGCGCCCCGCTCCTGTTGGCGTTGATGCGCAATGTGCCGACCAGTTCGTCCTGGCCATGGCTGACAGCATCCAGCAGGTCGTCCAGTTCCCGCAACAAGGGAACCAGGCGCTGCAGCAGCTGTGCGCCGTCCTCCGTCACCGCAACGCTGCGGGTGGTCCGATGCAGAAGGCGGACGCCGAGTCGGCGCTCGAGCCCCTTCAGTGCATGGCTGAGGGACGACCGCGATACGCCAAGCGCGTCGGCAGCCTTCTGGAAGCCGCGGTGTCGCGCCACGAGGGCGAATGCCTTCAGATCGGAGAGGCTGACATCCGTCATTGGTGAATGCTTTTCACCAGCTCGTTCGTATTGGTGCGACTTATCATATGCCATCCGGGCTCTTACCTTGCATGCACCCCCACAGGAAGCCCCCGATGAAGACATGGTCGATCACAGGTGCGTCGTCCGGCCTTGGGCTGGTCGCGACCGCGAAGCTGCTGGCGCGGGGCGAGCGGATGGTCGCGTGCGGGCGACGGGCGGCACCGTTCGGGGCGCTGCAGCGAACGGTGGGCGACAGCCCGCGCGTCGCGTGCTTCGACCTTGCCGACGACATGGCCGCGCTGCGGCAGGAAGCGGGTACCGCCTTCGCCGCCTTCGGCCGGATCGAGACGGTGGTCGGCGAGGCCGGTCACGGATCGTTTGGCGCCGCCGAGGCGGACAGGCGATGAAGTGGTTGCTCGCGCTCCTGCTCGCGGCCCCCATCGTCGTCGGCGCCGGCGAGCCTGCGCCCTCCCCTGCCGGACCCAACCAGGTTGCCGGCACGTGGCGCATGGTTGCCGCCACGTTGGAGACCGGTGGCGAGACCCTGCGACCCTATGGCGAGAATCCCCGGGGCATGCTCGTCTTCACTACCGACATGCACTTCGTCGAGGTACTGACCGACGGCGACACCCCACGCTTCGCGTCAGACGCTCGGGGCGGTGGCACCGACGATGAGAACAGGCGCGCCATGGCGTCCAGCATCGGGTTCTTCGGTACCTACGCGGTGGACGAACACGGCCGTTTCGCCGGCAACCGCGTCGAAGGCGCCACGTTTCCCAACTGGGTGGGCGCGGTGCGAACCAGGCGGGACCTGCAGCTGACGGTCGAGGGCGATCGGATGTACGAAACGTTCACTCGCCCGGACGGAGGACGGGTGAGCGCGGAGTTCGTGCGGGTCCGTTAGTGCGCATCGGGCGCCGGAAGGACCTGCGAAGGCGATCCCCGATGGGACCGCCAACCCGGGGCTAGCCTGTCGGCATCGCGGCCATCCTGCGCAGCCTCCCGGCATCCTTGGCTGGAGGCATGCCAAACATGCGGGCATAGTCGCGACTGAATTGCGAGGGACTCTCGTAGCCGACGCGATATCCAGCGCCTGCTGCATCCATGGCCTCGGCAACCATGAGCCTGCGCGCTTGCTGCAGCCGCAACTGGCTACGGAATTCCAGCGGGCTCATCGACGTGACCGCCTTGAAGTGCGCATGGAACGTGGAACGGCTCATGCCGGCGATCTCCGCGATTTCATCGATCCGGCATGTTTCGCTGTAGTGCTCCCTCAGCCAGGCGATGGCCCTTGCGATCTGGTTCAAGCGGCTGTCCGCGGTCGCCATCTGGCGGACGACGCCGTTACCGGGGTCGGTCAGAAGACGGTAGAGGATCTCGCGAACCAGCAACGGGGCCAGCGCTTGGATGTCGCGCGGCCTGTCGAGCAATGCCGCGAGCCGTGCCGCCGCGTCCAACAGTTCGGGCGTCGTGTCGTTGAGGACAAGGCCGGCGGGCGGTGCCCCGTCCGTCTCGTCCGGGGTGGGATGACGCAGGGCAAGGTCGCTCAGTTCGGTCATGTCCAGGTCGAGCACCAGACACAGATAGGGAACGGTCTCGCTGGCCTCGATGACCGACCCAGTGACCGGAAGATCGACCGATGCGAGCAGGTACCTGGTCGGGGTGTACACATAGCCGGTTGTTCCCAGCATCACCCGCTTGCGGCCCTGCGCGACAAGGCAGAGCGTCGGCTCGTACACCACAGGCATCGGCATGGTGGGCGTACCCGAGCGAACCAGGCGGACGCCCGGAATCGGCGTGCCGTGCATGCCGTCGTCCCGGGCGTGACGGCCCAGGATATCGGCGAGCTTTGTCAGCGAGTCCATGCGTCACTCCATCAACGGGTCGCGGTGCCAGCGAGTCGAAAGCCCGCGCCTGGACGATCGTACAAGAACGCCGGACGATCCCGCTACAGGCTTTCGGCCGCTCAACGGCAGACTTCTGCCCTGCAAATCCAATGCATCGACTCTGGAAGGAGGTCAGGATGCTCCATCCCCTTACGCTGGACCAATATCGCCTTTCCGGACGATCCGGCATCTGTGTCTCGCCCTGCTCCGGGCAACGCGACCTTCGGCTCCGATCGGGCCGGGGCGCGGACGGGGGCACGCTGCATCTTCGGCGCCTGTGTGCCGCCCTGATCCTGGCCACCACAGTGGGCAGCCTTGCCCCGGCCAGCGCACAAACAACGGCCGAACCTCAACCCGGGATGTGCGCCGCCAACGGTCCGACCAGCCCCGGCGAGCTTCATCGCGAATGGATCATGGTGGGATGGGAAAAGCGTCGCGGCGATCCCCCGTTCGACTTTCGCCAGAGGCTGGGCCACCTCTATCACTGGAACTCCAGCGATGTCCGGCTCTACGACGACTTCGATCCCCAGCACCGGGTGGCGCGCAGCGCGAGTGAATGGGCCTCGATCTGGACCGAGCCCTTCACTGCGTTGAGGTCCGCCAGGCACCGCATCATGGATGGCCCGGAGGTCGTCGACGGCGGCGTTCTGTCCGCCTCCACCCTCGAATTCGCGGCGCGCCTCGAGACCGCGGAAGAGAAGATCGTCGGCATCCGGGCGCGCTCGTCGCTGGTCTGGCAGTGCACGTCCACTGGCTGGAGGATCGTGCGCGAGCACACGTCCACCCGCCGCCTGCCGCGGGAGGAGATCGATGCGATCGTCCCTGCCAGCCAATGAGATCTTGTCGACAGATGGAGCGAATGGGCCCGCGCACCCGCTCGACGCTGGTCCGGCCGCGTCACGGCACCGACGGGAAGACCGGCGGGCGCCACTCATTCCTCGTCATCGCGGTGCCCAAAGTCGAAGCGCTTCCACACTCCGGCAACACGCCAGGTCCATCACGCGCGCACGACCGTCGTCCTGCGCGCTCCAACATGCTCAGGAGCACACGACATGACGATGCCAAGATCGGTCACTGCTGCGGCGCTGGTTCTGGCCATGCTGATCAGCGGTTGCGCGCTGGCGCGGCCTGTCGATTCGACCGCCGAACGCAACCGCCAGTTCATTGCGCAAGCCTTCGAGAAGTGGGCAGCCGGCGGCGGGACGTTCTTCCGGGACGTGCTGGCGCCCGACGCGACCTGGACGATCAAGGGAACGAGCCCGGCGGCCGGGAGCTACAAGGGGCGCGATGCGTTCCTGCAACAGGCCGTGGCGCCCTTCGCCGCCCGCCTGTCCTCACCCGTCCGGCCGACGGTGAAGGGCATCTGGGCGGAGGGCGACCACGTCATCGTACATTGGGACGGTGCCGCCACCGCCGCCGACGGAATGCCCTACAGCAACAGCTATGTGTGGATCCTCCGAATGGCGAATCTACGCGCGAGCGAAGTCACCGCTTTCCTCGACCTGGTGCCCTACGACGACGTCATCAGGCGAATTCCGATCGATCATCAGGGAGATACGCAAATGAGCAAGCACCCCTACGTCGGCATGTGGGTGACCGATGACGGGCGCATCCGTCATGAGCTTCTGGCCAGTGGCCGCTATGACGAGGCGCGCGGTACGCGGGAAAGCGCCTACCAGGGGCGGTACGAGGTGAAGGGCAACCGGATCGACTACTGGGACGACACCGGGTTCACGGCAGACGGCGTCTTCGTCGACGAGAACACGCTCCATCACGGCGGGATGATCTTTCGCCGTCGATAGCCGCCATTTCTTGCCCTGCATGCCAGGCGCCCGCCGCGAGTTTCGGCGTCGCGCCGGCTATGCCGGGGGCCGACGCGCTTTGCGCCGGAGATTGAATCGGGCAGCAGTGCCCCACTTCGTTCGATTCAAAGGGGGGGGACTGCCCGCCGTTTTTGGCCAGCAGGCACAAGGCTGGCCGCCTCCGGCCGCGGATGCATATGAGCGTTGTCGCCGCTACCGGGGTGGCGAAGCTCCAAAACGATCCTCATACACCTTCGCTACCCAGTCGACAAAGACCCTCACGCGTGGCGACAGCTGGCGATGCAGGGGGTACATCGCCGACACAGGTAGGCCCGCGCTCGACCAATTCCCCAGGACTTCCACGAGCTGGCCATCGCGTAGCTCGTCCTCGACATGGAACCGCGGCAACTGAATCAGGCCACAGCCGCGCAGCGCGCATCTCACGTAGCTTTCCGCGTCATTGACCGTTATCCAGCCCCCCAACTCGAATTCGCGGACCTGATCGTCGACGACGAGTTCGAACGGGTAGTTGCGGTCATGGCTACTGGCAAAGAACCCGACGGCCTGATGCGAAGACAACTCATCGGGATGTTGAGGCGTGCCGAAGTACTGCAGGTACTCCGGGCTCGCGCATATCACTTCGGGCATGACAGCCAGGCGCCGCGCCACCAGGGACGAATCCTTGGGCGTGCCGGCACGCACGACGCAGTCGATTCCCTCGCGGACCAGATCGACCAGGCGATCGCCGCTGCTGACGACGAGGTCGATCTGCGGATAGCGGCTGCGGAACTCATCGATGCGCGGCAACACGATCCGGGTGGCGTGGGTGCCGTGCAGATCCAGGCGCAAGGTGCCGCGCGGGTTCGCGGCGATCGTGCGCAGTGAGGATTCGGCGTCGTCCAGATCCGCCAGCAGTTGCACGCAGCGCTCGTAGAACGCCTGGCCATCGAGGGTCGGCCGCACCTGGCGGGTGGTGCGTTCGAGCAGGCGCGCGCCCAGTCTCGCCTCCAGTTCCTTTATCGCATGGGTGGCGGTGGCGCGCGGGAGGCCGAGCGCGCCGGCGGCCCGGGTGAAGCTGCCCAGTTCGACGATCCGAGTGAACAGTTGGAAGGAGTCAAAGCGGTCCATGCCTGATTGTTGTCCATTTTTGAATTCAATTGCCAGTTCAAGCCTGTTTATTCAGATGGCGACAACGATAAGAATGCCCTCCGTCCCCCGCGTCCCTCCCGCAGATGCCCCAAGGAGCAAAAAATGAACAGCACCACCGCCCAGGCCCGTCAGCCAGTCCCCCCCGGCCCTGCCGCGCGGGTCGCCATCGTTACCGGCGGCTCGCGCGGCATCGGCCGCTCGATCGCGCATCGTCTCGCGGCCGATGGCTTTGCGGTCGTCATCAACTACGCCGGCAACGCGTCAGCGGCAGAAGCGGTCGCGCAGGATATCCGCGCCGACGGCGGCCATGTCATCGCCGTGCAGGGAGATGTCAGCCGCGCGGAAGATGTCGCCCACCTGTTCGCGGCGACGCAGGAAGCTTTCGGTCGTGTCGACGTGGTCGTCAACAGTGCCGGCATCATGCCGATGGCGCCCATCGCGGAGTCCAGCCTCGCCGACTTCGATCGCGCCATCGCCATCAACCTGCGCGGCAGTTTCCTGATGCTGGCGCACGCAGCGCATCACCTGCGCGAAGGTGGTCGGATCATCGCGCTGTCCACCAGCGTGATCGCCAAGTCCTTCCCCGGCTACGGGTCCTACATCGCCTCCAAGGCCGGTGTGGAGGCACTGGTGCCGGTGCTCGCCAACGAACTGCGTGGCCGCGGCATCACCGTCAACGCGATCGCCCCGGGGCCAGTGGGCACCGAGTTGTTCTTCAACGGCAAGACCGCGGAGCAGATTGCACACATCGGCAAGCTCGCGCCGCTCGAACGCCTCGGCACTCCCGAGGAGATCGCAGGCGCGGTCGCCTTCCTGGCCGGGCCTGATGGCGGCTGGGTCAATGCCCAAGTACTGCGCGTCAACGGCGGCTACGCCTGAGCACGCGGGTCTTCCTCGCGCGATGCAGGCGCACACACCGGAGAATCTCCATGAATGCAAATCCGAAGCACGTCATCCTGGTTACCGGCGCATCCAGCGGTTTCGGCGCCCTGTCGGCTCGAGCGCTCGCACGCGCGGGACACATCGTCTACGCGAGCATGCGGGAGATCGCTGGCCGCAACGCCGCGCAGGTGCGGGCCGCACGCGACTACGCGAACGAGCACGGCGTCGACCTGCGGACGATTGAACTGGACGTACAGTCGCAAGCCTCTGCCGACGAGGCAGTGGCGCGCATCGTTGCCGAGAACGGCCGGCTGGATGTGGTCATGCATAACGCCGGGCACATGGTGTTCGGCCCGGCGGAGGCATTCACGCCCGAGCAGTATGCGCAGACCTACGATGTCAACGTTCTCGGTACGCAGCGCGTCAACCGCGCGGCCCTGCCGCAGCTGCGCCAACAGGGCCGCGGCCTGGTGGTGTGGATCGGCAGCAGCAGCCATCGCGGTGGCACCCCACCCTATCTCGCCCCGTACTTCGCGGCAAAGGCGGCAATGGATGCGCTCGCGGTCAGCTATGCCGGCGAGCTCGCGCGATGGGGCATCGAAACCGCGATCGTGGTACCCGGCGCGTTCACCAAGGGCACGAATCACTTCACCCACGCAGGAACGCCCGCCGATGCGAATCGCGTCGCCGAGTACGACACCGGTCCGACCAGAGGCTTCACCCAGGAAATCCTCAGCGGACTCACCGCTTGCGAGCCACCGGATGCCGACGTGGCCGCCGTTGCACAGGCCGTCGTCGACGTCGTCGCTTCACCGTTTGGAGCACGTCCGTTCCGCGTCCACGTCGATCCGTCCAGCGACGGCTGCGAAGTAGTGAACGCAGTGGCCGACCGAATTCGCGCCGAGTTCCTGCGCCGCATCCAGCTCGGCGATCTGCTGGCACCGCGCGACAACCCGGCGCCAGCCGAGGAGGTATCCAATGCGGCATGACGCCAGTGTTGCCAGGGAGCTCAAGATCACACTGGGCGAGTCTGTCGTTGCGACGCTCGCGGCAACGGTCAGTACGCTGGTGCTGGAAGTTCCGGTCTGGGCGATGTTCGTCGGGTGGATCTCCTACTTCACGCGGGGCGTCAATCTTCGCCAAGGGCTGATCAATCTGACCTGCGTGTTCGTCGGACTCGGGCTGGGAATCGCTGCCGGCGCAGCGACGCAGGTCCTCACGCCGCACCTCGGTTCAGCCACGCTGACGGCCGTGGTATTCGCCGTGTCGGTCTTGGTGTTGTCGTTGCGGCACCTGCCGGTATTCAACAACCTGCTCGGCTTCTTCCTCGGGCTGGTCGCGTTTTTTGCTTCGCACAAGCCGCCGTCATGGAGCGCATTCACCGAGTTGGGATTGGCCGCCGCCGTCGGCGCGGCGGCCGCCGGCATCGCCGTCGTGCTCCAGCGTCTGGCTCTGCGCGCCGACGCCCGAGCCTGAGCCGCCGAGAGCAGATCCCATGTCCATCGATTCCGTCATCCCCTTCTCGCAGACCGGAACGACGGCGCTGCTCGCCGACGCGATTGGCCAGGGCGCTCGCAAGATCGAAGGCAGGGACGCCCGTGCCTGCGGCAGCCGCCACGCCCAGTTTCGGTGGCCGGTGGAAGGTCGACTCGGTGCTGCGCCAGTTGGGCGAGCCCGACGCGATGGTCTTCGCTGCGCCAACCTACATGGGCGAACCGGCAGCGCAGTTCAACGCCATTGCCAATGCCGCGGCCGCGGTGCGGTCGACAGGGACGGTCCGCCGCCACATTGCGGGAGTCACCCGCTCACTGCAGCCGGTTGCCGTCGAGGACGTCGCATGAAAGCGCATCACTATCGCATCCACATCGAGGAGCTCGGGCAGGCGCAAGCGGATGCGGGCGGCACATCGGCTTGGTCGAACGCCACGCTCACTTTCGAGGTGGACCAGCGCGACGACCTGTTCGGCATCGTCACGCGCATCCGCGCTGCCACGGCCTTTGCGGACGCTGACGCCATCGCACTCGCGGTCGGCCTGAAGCTCTTCACCGGCGTGATGTCGCTTCACCGCAAGGATCCGCTGTTCGCCGATGTCCAGCCTGCGTTGCGCACCCTTATCGGCAATCTGAAGGCACGCGTCGCCTCCACCACGCCCGCCTCAGCCGCACCACCACCCTGATGCTCGACGCGACGGCCCTTGGTCGTCGCCCTCCAGGAGGACACCATGCAGCTTCCCACCCCGCGCCATGCAGTCAGCCCGGCCGCCGCCGACCCGCAACTGATCTTCCCTTTCCTGCACGGCTTGTACGCGGGTGTCGAGCCGCTGGCCTATGCCCTGTTGCGCGTCGTGTTCGGCGTGGTCCTGATTACCCATGGCCTGCCCAAGCTGCTGCGAACCTCGCACGGCTCGATGGCCGACCCGATGTCCGGCTCGATCCATTTGATCGAGAATGTCCTGCACCTGCCCGCCGCGCCCGCATTGGCGATGTTCGTCGCCTTGCTCGAAGGCGTAGGCGGCACACTGCTGGCCATCGGCTTGGGTACGCGCGCCATTGCCGCCATGGTCGCGGTGCAGATGCTCGTGATCTGCGTGGCCCTGGGGCCGACTTGGCCCTGGATCGATCGCGGCATCGAGTTCCCGTTCCTGATGATGTTCCTCGGACTGTTCATGGCCTTCAAGGGGGGCGGCCGCTGGTCGCTGGACCGCGCCATTGGACGCGAACTTTGAGATCGGGGACGCACCGCAGAGGCCAGATTCTTGCGTCCCGCTTGGCGACGCCGTGACGGTGGCCGTGGCGACAAGTGGATGGGTCCGGTCGAGAGGCGCGGCATCCGGCACCTTCGTCGGCGACTCCGCCCGTGCCGGTTGGCGTCGCCACCGTCGAAGAGGTCCGCTTCGGGTCGCATCACGCCATGCTTCCAGGCTTGGGAGAAGCCTGACCAACCCTTCATCAGGAGATAGTCATGGCAATTCTTTACACATCTCAGCCTCACGAGGCTTGGAACAAAGGAAACCTGATCGGCCAGAAGAAGAAGTTCAGAAAGTGCTGCGAGACCTCGCCCGAAAGAGGGAACTTCATGAGGTTCCTACTGATCGCTTCGCAACCCTGAGCATCCCTTCCGGCCACTATGGGGAGTAGCACATCGATCGAACGTTTGGCCCCGCCCCGCGTACTCCGTGATGGCTAGGATCAGCACGATCCACGGCAAGGCCTGGACCTTTGCCGCCAGCACCGAACACGCCTGAGTTCAAGCGCCGGGCCAGCCAAGCCAAACGCGATGCCACGCCTGCTCCCGGCGATGTCGTGGGTAGGGTCCGCCTGCGCTTGACTTGAAATGATACTGACCGGTCTATATCATCCGCCGGGAATCCACCGCCGGAGTGATCATGAGCAAGGTTCGCGAGCGCATCCTGGATGTCGCCACCAATCTGTTCTATCGGCAGGGGATTCAGGCGGTCGGCGTGGACGCCATCATCAGCACCGCGGAAGTCGCCCGCATGAGCTTCTATCGGCACTTTCGGTCGAAGGAAGGTCTGGCGTTGGCGGTGCTGGAGCGGCGCGACGAACGACTCTGCGCCTGGTTCGAGCAGGAGGTCGAGCGCTTGGCGCCCGATGCAAATCTGCGGCCGCTGGCAGTGTTCGACGCCTTGGCGATGCGCCTGGCCAGCCCCGACTACCGCGGTTGCGCCTTCCTCAACACCATCGCCGAGACGCCGCTGCCCAGCCACGCACTGCATCGGGCTGCGGCTGCGCACAAGCACCGCTTCGAGGCCTACTTCGCCCGTTTGTTGCGAGCGGCCGGGCTGGACGAAAGCGCGGCCGGCGATCTCATGCTGCTGTTCGACGGGGCCGTGGTCACCGCGGTTCGCGAAGGAAAGCCGACCCCCGCCACGCGGGCAAAAAACATGGCGGCGCGGGTACTCGGCATCGCGCCGGCGAACTGAGTCAGTGTCTTACTGAGAGAGTAGTTATGTCCGCGCAAGTTGTGTCGCAAGGCCCGGTCGCTCGCGGCGAACGGTTGTTGCAATTGGATGTGCTGCGCGGTCTGGCCTTGTTCGGCGTGCTGCTGGTCAATATCGGTTACTTCTGCGGTGCCGATTTGGCGCGGGAGGCCGGGGTCGCCTATCCGCTGGGAGACTCCGGCGGCTTGGCCGGCGACCTCGTTAGGGTGCTGTTGGAGAACAAGGCGGCGGCGCTGCTGTCGATCCTGTTCGGTGCTGGCCTCGCCATCCAGGCCGATCGTGCGTCCGACAAGGGTCAGTCGCGCTGGCCATTTGCGCTGCGTCGCAGCGCGGTGCTCGCCCTGCTGGGCAGCGTGCACACGTTCTTGTTGTGGAACGTCGACATCCTGCTCGACTACGCACTGATCAGCTTGATGGTTCTGCCCTTCCTGCGGCTGTCGGCCGGCCGGGTGTTGTGGGCGATCCCGGTGGTGCTGATCGTCTCGGCGGTGATTGCCGGTCCGATTGAGGCGCTTGCAACGGATCTGCCGCCGGCGCAAACCTACACCCTTGGTCTCCAGCACTACGGGCAAGGTGGGTGGCTCGACGCCCTGCAATACCGATGGTGGGAAACGCTGCATGTGATCGGCCCGATGCGTATCGCCAATCGCTTCGTCATCCTGGCGCCGTTCTTCATCGTCGGCGTTGCGGCCTGGAAGGGCGGATGGCTTTCGGCGCCGGACGCGCATCGGCGCCGGCTGCGGCAGGTCTTCGTGCTCTGCTTCAGCTTCGGGCTGGTGGCCAACGCGGTGCCGCAGGAGGCGCTGCATGCCTGGGTGAATCAGCTTGCGCTGCAGCCGCTGCGGGTCTTGATTAAGGCGACCTTCTTCTTCGCCAAGTTCGCGCTGACCCTGGGCTACGCGGCCGGTATCCTGTTGCTGCTGCAGCGATCGCGCTGGCGCGTGTGGCTGGGTGTGTTCGCGCCGCTCGGTCGCATGGCGCTGACCCAATACCTGCTGCAGTCGCTGGTCTGCACATGGATCTTCTACGGCTTCGGTCTGGGCCAGTACGGGCGGATGCCGCTCGACCTGGCGCTGGCGCTGGGCGTGCTGCTGTTCGCTATGCAGGTGATCAGCAGCCGCTGGTGGTTGGCGCGCTTCAGCATCGGCCCGGTGGAGTGGCTGTGGCGGCGATTGAGCTACGGCGGCATTCACCGGCGCCCACCGGCGCTCGCAGCGGCCGGGGCGGAGGCTGAACAGGCCCGAAGCCGGTAGCGTGGGTGATGCCGCGTCGCGGCATTAGCGCCGTGTTTTTTGCGCCTGTCGGCGTGGTGGTGTGCGGGCGGATTCAGCGCCATGAGCGCGTCGCTGCGGCCGCCGGCGTCGACAAGACCCGGATACTGGGATGCCGTCAATCTACCTCACAGCCGCGCCGGCTACGCGGCCTTCTTTGGCTGAGCGCTGGCAGAACTCCCAGGGCCGACTAAATTGGGAGGATTGCGCCGAACGAAGCTGAAGAAGACCTTCGCCCATGCTGCTACACCCGATCCATATGTCCGCTTCGGGTCGGACGCTGTCGTGCGCCCTGCCCTCGTTCGCCAACCTCAGTCCAATCCCGTCTTGCCCGCCGCCCAGTACGCCTTGGCACTGATCCGCGATGCCGGAATGCCCAGGCCTTGCAGCGCCCGGCGCAGGCGTTGGATGGAAGCCGCCCTGCCTGTCAGGACGAAGGTGGCCTCGGTCGCGGCGACCGCGGGCAGGCGGCGCTCCATGTCCTGGAGGTGCAGGTCGTCGGCGCAGCGGCCGAACAGTTCGACACCGCCCAGGTCGAGGCGGTCCAGCACTGCGCGCGCCGCGGGCTCGCGGGTCACCTCCAGCAAGCACGCCACGCCGCTGCGGCTGCGGCTGCCGAGCCGGCGACCGAGGGCGTAGGTCAGTCCGATGGAGGTCTCGTCGCCGAGAACGACGCAGGGGCCGGTGACGCGATTGAGATCCAGCGATGCGCGTGGGCCGAAGACATCGCATTCGGTGCCGGGCCTGGCGCTGGCGATCCAGGCGCTGCCGGGACCGCTGCCGTGCGTGCATGCGACGATGCGGGTACGCCCGGCGGCCGCGTCCCAGTCGATCGGCGTGTAGGTCCTGGCGACCAGCGCGGAGCCCATTGCGATCTGGATTTTCTGGCCAGGCTGCCATTGGAGCTCGCGGAACGCCGGGCTTTCCAGCGTGATCAGCCGGAAGTCGTCGGCAAGACGTTCGGCTTGCACGACGCTGGCCTGCTTCATGAACATCTTGAGGAAGGCGCGGCCTATGCGGCCGGGCCTGGGCATCGCGGCGTCGGCGTTCTGCGCGCTCATCGGGTCAGGACCGTCAGTTCGTTGCCCCTGCCTTCGTTGATCGCGATCGGCTGCGACAGATAGCCGTTCGCCGGGTCGCGAACATAGGCCAGGTATTCGTTGTCGTGGTCGAAGGCGTTTTCCGCAAGGATCGGCGTACCTGGCGTCAGGTGCGGCTCGAGCAGCTTGAGTATCGGCAGATAGAGGCTGAACGCGCCGTCCAGCAGCACCAGATCGATCTCGCCGCCGACAGCGGCCAATGTTTCGCGCGCGTCGCCGACCCGGATGTCGACCAGGTCGGCGAGCCCGGCAGCGTGCAGGTTCGCGTTGGCGCGGGCGGCCTTGCCGGGTTCCAACTCGGTACCGATCAGTTGTCCGCCGCCCATGTCGCGCAATGCGGCGGCGAGGTGGATGGTGGACACGCCCATCGACGTGCCGAACTCGACGATGCGCGTGGCCCGGCGCGCGCGCGCGATCTGGTAGAGGAATCGGCCATACGCCGGCGTGACGTTGAGGAAGTTCTCGGCGTACGCGTGGTACACGCCGCGCAGGTCGCGCCTTTCCGCGTCCATCAGCTCGGTGATGGCGCCGCTGAAGACCTGCTCTGCATGCTCGCCGTGATCGGCCTCGAACTGGTCCGTGATTCCCTTGTCGGCGCGCTCCGCTTCCTGGAACAGGTGCTGCAGGGTCTGCGCGACGCGTCCGCTGCTGAGTGAATCCACGGTGTTTCCTCCAATCGATGGCAAGGGCCGACGGGGGATCCATCGGCCGTCACGCATCGTAGGAAGTCGCAGCGCTGGCGGCATTGGGTAACCATGTCAAGATATTCGGAATTCCTGCCAACTGCTTCGGAGCCGGCGACGTGCCTGTCCTGACCGATCTCAGCGATCCCGCCGAGTGGATCGATCCGGACCTGGTGCCGCGCCCGGTGGTGATCATCGGCACCACCGGCATCGACGTGGCCAGCCTCGACCTCGGGCAGGACCGGTTGGAAAAGGACTTCCATCGCCACCGCAAGGGGCAGCTCATGCTGTTGCTGCGTGGCGTGCTCACCTGCGAAGTGGAAGGCAGCCTCTGGATCGTGCCTCCGCAGGGCGCGCTGTGGGTCCCGTGCGATGTCCTGCACAAGATCACGGCCGCCGGCATGATCGAAGTCTATGTCGCCTTCATCGATCCGGTTGCCGCCTCGGCGCTTCCGGCGACCTGCTGCGCCCTCTCCACCACGGCGCTGCTGCGCGAATTGGTCATCCGTTCCGCGCGGCTTCCGCTGCTCTATCCGGAGGGCGGCGCCGAATCGCATCTGATCGTCCTGCTGCTGGACGAACTGGCGGCGGCGCCGATTGGAACGCTGCGCCTGCCGATGCCGACCGACGTCCGGCTCCGCAGGATCGTGGAGGCGATCGTCGCCGAGCCGGCCGAGCGCGGCACGGTGCAGACGTGGGCGCGGCGCGCGGGCATGAGCGAGCGCACGCTGGCGCGCCTGCTCACGCATCAGACCGGCATGAGCTTCGGCCGCTGGCGCCAGCAGCTGCACCTGATGCTCGCCGTCAAATGGTTGAGCACGGGGAACTCGGTGCAACAGGTGGCCGATGACCTGGGCTACGAAAGCGCCGGCAGTTTCGTCACGATGTTCCGCAAGGCGCTGGGCACCTCGCCTGGCCGCTACATGGCCGAGCGGCGCAATCCCTGCTGATGGCCATCCGGCATTTCGCCCCTCATGCCCCCGATGGATGTTCCTGCCGGATCCGGGCTCCGAGCAACGATCGGCTTGGTAGCCGACCGCTGCCTCGAAGCGAGCGCGAGCCTCTTCCCCAAGGCTCGCCTGTCTACGGATTGGTGGAATCATCCTCCCGAGCAGCATCCCCTGGTGTGCTAAAAAACCACGGATCCAACGTGGCTGCAATGGAAATAGTTCACAGCCTTGCCGTCTGCGTTGGGGGGCAGAGCTTTCCGCGCACCTCCAGGCTACCGGGACGTGATGGTCATGGAACCGAACAGTCTGATTCCCGAGGAACTTCTGAAGAAGCTGGTTGCGGTCGGTGAAACGCGCCGCTACGCCCCCCGCGACATCCTGGTTTCCGAGGGCGACCTGGCCGACGCCGTGTACATCCTGGTCAGCGGCAAGCTCAAGGTGTTCACGTGCGACAGCAGGGGCCGCGAGTTGGTTTACAACGTCATGCGGCCGGGTGAATTCTTCGGCGAGATGCTGCTGGACGGCGGTCGGCGATCCGCCTCGGTCAAGAGCGCCGAGCCATCCGAATGCATCGTCATCGCGTTTGCCGAGTTCCGCGCGTTCATGGAGAAGAATGCGGCGTTCGCGGAGTTCCTGATCGTGACCTTGATCAGGCGCCTGCGGCATGCCACCGATCAGGCGCGCAGCCTCGCGCTCAGCGGCGTCTACGAACGGCTGGTGGATCTGTTGAACGCGGAGGCCGTCGAACAGGACGGGCAGCGCCTCATTCCCGCCGCGCTGACCCAGCGCGAGATGTCCGCGCGGGTCGGCGCGACGCGCGAGATGGTCAACCACGTCATTCGCGATCTGCTGCGAGGCGGTTTCATCGCCAAGAACGAAGGGGCGCGGTTGGTTCTGGTCAAGCCTCTTCCTGGACGATGGTAGCCACCCGTTCGATCGCTGCATCGAGAGGCTGCGCGCCGTTTCGCATCGCCAAGGAAGCGCGGCATCGCTGGCTGCCACGATTGCGTTCCACCTTCACCGTGTCGCCGGCACTGACCAGCGTGCTTTGCGCCGGCACCAGGTGGGCAAAGAAGCGCGCGACCGCAGTGGGCGATTCCCTCGGTCCAACGCTGTCCCCACGAAGCCTTAACCCGCTCCCCCTATCCTACCGACGCGCCGGACGATGCCCGCCACGCCCTCGCGTGGATCGTGGAGCACATACCACGTCGCCGGCCGCCAACGGACATCGACATCGCAAAGGAGACTCCATGAAGAAGCTGCACGTACTCGTGTTCGCCGGATGCCTGCTCGGCCTGAGCCCACTGGCATCGGCGGAGGTCGTCAACCTGACCAACAGCGCGGATGGCGCCAATCGCGACGCCGGCATCGCCGCGGTGAAGCAGAAGCTGCAGGAGGCCTGCACGTCGCGCAAGGGCACGCCGGATCTCGAATCGTTCGAGGTGGTGTTCGAGAAGACCAGCCAGAATCCGGATGTCCCCAAGCCCTACTATGTGGACGGCAAGCTCAAGTGCAATCTGCCGTAAGGCCGATACCGGCGTTGCACCGGTCCGCGCCTTGAAGCCCCGTCCCTCGAACAAGGCCCCGCTCGCGCGGGGCCTTGTTTTTGGCGTGCCGCGTACCGCGATGGCCTCTTCGGCACAAAGCCAACGACACCCCGGCGCTAGACCCGCGCCCTCCCTCGCCCGGTGCCCGCTGCTGATATAGTCCGGCCAGCACGATGGGCATGGTGCCCGTCCACGAATCAAACGGAGTTGTCATGGGTCTCGTCCAGGCAGTGTCAGGTGCGGTCGGCGGCGTTCTCGCCGATCAGTGGAAGGACTTCTACACCGTGCCGGCCGGCCTGCCGGCGACGGCGGCGCTGTTCGCCGCGGTGCCGCACGGCACCAATGCCGGGCGCGGTTCCAACACCGGCGCGTCGTCGAACATCATCAGTAACGGGTCGAAGATCGTGGTGCCCGAGGGCTACGGGCTGCTGCTGATCCAGGACGGTGCGATCACCGGTTTCGTCGCCGAGCCGGGCGGCTACGAGTGGCGCTCCGACGATCCGAATTCGCAGTCGATCTTCGCCGGCGACGGCCTGGTCGCGCCGCTCATCCGGCAGAGCTGGGAGCGCTTCAAGTTCGGTGGCCAGCCGGGGTCGCAGCAGGCCGCGTTCTTCGTCTCGCTGAAGGAGCTGCCCGACAATCGCTTCGGCACGCAGTCCGAGATCTACTGGGACGACGGCTTCCTCGGCACCCAGGTCGGCGCGGTGACGCGCGGCGCGTATACGCTGAAGATCGTCGACCCGATCCTGTTCGTGAAGAACTTCGTGCCGGCGCGCTATCTGCAGCCGGGCCAGGTGTTCGACTTCACCGACCTCGACAACGCCGCCGCCAACCAGTTGTTCAACGAGGTGATTGGGTCGCTGGCGCCGGCCTTCAGCCTGTACACGAACGACCCGGGCAAGGGCAACCGCATCACCAAGCTGCAGCAGGATTCGCTCGGCTTCGCCAAGAGCCTGTCCGATGCGGTCGAGCAGGCGTACCAGTGGCGCTCCGAGCGCGGCCTGGCCATCGTCAAGACCGCGATCGTGTCGATCGAGTACGACGCGAACACGCGGGAACTGCTCAAGACCGTGCAGCGCGCCGATGCGCTGGCCGGCGCGCGCGGCAACTCCAACCTGCAGGCGAGCGTCGCCCAGGGCATCCAGTCGGCGGGCGAGCATGGCGGCGCCGCGGGCCTGGTCGGGGTCGGCATGGCCACGGGCATGGTCGGCGGCGTGGGCGGTCTGCAGCAGCCGGTCGCGCCCGCCGCGCCGGCCGCCGACGATGCGGTGGCCAAGCTGAAGAAGGCCAAGGAGATGCTGGACCTGGGCCTGATCACCCAAAGCGACTACGACGCGGCCAAGGCCAAGGCGCTGGGCCTGTAAGCCGCCGGACGCCGCGATCATGTCCGATTCCAGAACCCCGCCGCCGTTGCCGCCGGTGCCGCCGCCCTTGCCTGCGGCGGCCGTGACCGGACCCGGTTCGCCGCAGGACGTGCCGCCCCTGCCCGGCAGCTTTCCGCTCGATCCGGCCACCCTGCCCGCGCCGATCCGCGACGAACTGCAGGCGCCCGATCCGCTCGCCATCGACACCGCCGCCAACGAGCTGAAGGACGGCCTCAACCGCTGCCCGAAATGCGGCGCCACCGACATCCGTCCCAAGCTCGGCACCGACCTGCTGGTCTGCCAGTACTGCCGCAACGAATGGCATGGCGCGCGGGTCGAGGAGGTCTTCGGGTTCGGCGCCGGCATCGGCGAGCTGCGCGGCACCGTCATCGCCTCCGGCGCGCGCGATATCGCCGCCGACGCGGCCAGCCTGATGAGCTTCAAGTGCAGCGGCTGCGGTGCCGAGGTCACGGTCAATACCGAGAGCACGATGACTGCGCGCTGCCACTGGTGCCGCCACGTGTTCGGCGTCAACGAGCAGGTCGCCAACGGCGCGGTGCCCGACGCGGTGCTGCCCTTCCACATCAAGAAGGAGGATGCGGTCGCGCGCATCCGCCAGTTCGTGGACAAGCGGCGCCTGTTCGCGCTGAAGGCCTTCAAGGAGCAATTCACGCCCGAGAACGTGGTCGGCGTGTACCTGCCCTACATGATCGTCGACGGCAACGTGAGCGCCAGCGTGGCCGGCAAGGGCGAGATCAAGACCCGCGAATACACGCGCGGCACCGAGAAGAACAAGACCACGTACTACGACGCCGACGTGTACCAGGTGCAACGGCACGTGGATTTCACCGTGGACGACCTGCCGCTGGAATCGTCTTCCGAACGCGGCAACCTGGATGCGCAGGCCAACACCAACAACATCATCAACACCATCCTGCCGTTCGACACCAAGAACGCGGTGCAGTGGAACGCGTCGTACCTGGCGGGCTTCACCTCGGAAAAGCGCAACCGCGACGTCGAACACCTGCGGCCGCGGCTGGAAGACCAGTTGCTGTCGATCGCCCGCGCCCAGGTCGAGGACTCCGTCGACCGCTACGACCGCGGCGTGCGCTGGGAGCAGGAGCGGCTCGAGGTCCACGGCACGCGCTGGGTGTCGATGTACCTGCCGGTGTGGCTGTATTCGTACCACCAGCCCGGCCGCAACGGCGGAATGCTGCACTACATCGCGGTGAACGGCCGCACCGGCGAGACCATGGGCAGCGTGCCGGTGCAGCAGTGGAAGCTGCTGCTGGCCGCGCTCACCGCCGGCAGCGTCATCGAAGCCATCGCCCTCTGGATCGTGGTGACCACCTCATGAGCGACGACAGTGGACTCTGGTTGCTGCTGGCCGGCCCGGCCGGCGCGAGCGCGTTGTACTGGGCCCTGTACCGGTACTACCGCAACACCGACAAATCGCATGCCTTCGAGCGGGAGACGAGCGTGGAGGCCAAGCCGGTGACCGGCTCGGACAGCAAGGTCGGCACGGTGACGGGTACGCAGGACCGGCGCATCCGCGGCGACAACGTGCGCGCGTACCGGGCGCGCGTGCAGCGGGAGACTGGCTGAGGCGCTGTCCAGCTCCATGCCCGGCCAAGGGGGCGGGCAGCGGTGCAGGCCCGAGATGCACCGCTTCGACGCGACGATCCATCCATGGCGCGATGCTTCCGCGCCGATCGGTTCGCATGCCCGTTCCTGCGCTCAACGCCCTTTGCGCAAGCGTCGCCGAAGCCCCGCGATCTGCCGCGGGCTGAAATCCTGGGCATGGCGCTGAAGCAATGCGAGGATCGCCGCGTGCGCCTCGCGCGTGCGGCGCTGCAGTTCCTCTTCCGCAGCTCGCTCGATCGCCTGCCACTGTGAACGGGTCGTGCCGGTCGGGCCGGCTGGGCGCTTTGCAGTCAATGCGTTCGTCCGGTCATGGAAATCCAGGTTGGCCGGTTGCAACGGCCAGGCACAACTTTACCGCCAAATCCGCCGCGATCGGGCCGCCGTCGACGCCCGCGTCGCGCACCGCCGTTGCGGCCACGCGAGCGCGCGCGCACGTTGCGCGCACCTGGGCAGCCTTGCTCAACCGGCAGCCGAATGCGACGACCGGTGGCGGAAGCGCCGCGACATCCACTCGCCGAGATCGTCGACCAGGGTGAACGCGGCCGGGATCACGATCAGGCTCAGCAGCGTGGACGTGATCAGGCCGCCGATCACCGCGATCGCCATCGGCGCGCGGAAGCTGGAATCGCCGGAGAAGCCCAGCGCGATCGGCATCATGCCGGCGCCCATCGCCAGGGTGGTCATGACGATGGGCTGGGCGCGCTTGCGGCAGGCGTCGATCAGCGCGTCGTGCTGGCTCATGCCGTGCTCGTCCTCGGCCATCACCGCGTAGTCCACCAGCAGGATGGAATTCTTGGTGGCGATGCCGATCAGCATCAGCAAGCCGATCAGCGCCGGCAGCGAGAGCATGTTCTGGGTCAGCAGCAAGGCCCCGAACGCGCCGCCGGCGCACAGCGGCACCGCGACCAGGATGGTGATCGGCATCAGCGCATGGTTGAACAGGAGCAACAGCACCATGTAGATGCAGACCAGGCCGGCGGCCATCGCCAGCATGAAGCCGACGAACAGCTCCACGAACACTTCGGCATCGCCGGTGTTGAGGAAGCTCACCCCCGGCGGCAGCTGCTTCACGCTGGGCAGCTGCTGCACCTGTTCCATCACCTCGCCCAGCGGCCGGCCGTTGAGTTCGGCGGTGAGAGTGACGTTGCGCTGGCGCTGGTAGCGCGAGATCTGCGACGGGCCGCTGCCCATGCGGATCTCCGCCACCGCGGCCAGCGGCACCGGCCCATAGCGGCCCGGCACGCGCAACTGGCCGATCAGGGCCGGGTTGGCGAGGGTGGATTCGGCGAAGCCGACCCGGATCGGGACCTGGCGGTCGGGCAGGTTGAGCTTGGCCAGGCGCTGCTCGTAATCGCCGGCGGTGGCGATGCGCGCGGCCTCGGCGATGGTGGCCGTGGCCACGCCCATGTCCGCGGCCCGCGCTGGATCGGGGACGATCTGGATCTCCGGCCGCAGCAGCGACGCGGTGGAGGTGACGCTGCCCAGTCCGGAGATGCCGCGCAGGTCGCGCTCCAGGGCGGTGGAGGCGTCCTGCAGGTGCTGCGGGTCGTCGCCGGCCAGGACCAGCTGCAACAGATTGCCCGGTTCCGAGCTCACGTAGCTCACGCGCACGCCGGGCATGTCCGCCAGGCGCGCGCGCGCCTCGCGCTCGAGCACGCGCTGGTCGCGCTCGCGGTGGTCGGCAACGCCCCAGTCCAGCACCAGCGTGGCCTTGCGCGCCTCGCCCACGCCGGTGGCGTTCGGATCGCCGAGGTCGAGCACGCTGCCGACCGCGGTGTAGACCTGCTTCAGTTCGGGAATGTCCTTGAGCAACGCGCGCGCGCGCTCGGCGACGGCGACGGTTTCCTGCAGCCGGGTACCGGGCGGCAGTTCCAGGTTCAGATTGCTGCGGCCCAGGTCCGATTGCGGGATGAAGGTGGCCGGGATCAGCGGCACCAGCGCCAGCGAGGCCGCGAACAGGCCGGTGGCGATCCACAAGGTGCGCGCACGATGGCGCAACGCCGCGTCGACCCAGCCCAGGTACCAGCGCATCAGCCGCGAATCGGCCTGCTCTTCGCCATGCGGCTTGAGCAGGTAGGCGGCCATCATCGGCGTCAGCAGGCGCGCCACCAGCAGCGAGAACAGCACCGCGGTGGCCGCGGTCCAGCCGAATTCGCGGAAGAACTTGCCGGCGATGCCGGGCATGAACGCCACCGGCACGAACACCGCGGCCAGGGTCAGCGAGGTGGCGATCACCGCGTTGCCGATCTCGCCGGCGGCGTCGCGCGCCGCTTGCAACGGCGGCTTGCCCATGCGCAGATGGCGCACGATGTTCTCGATTTCCACGATGGCGTCGTCGACCAGGATGCCGACCACCACCGACAGCGCCAGCAAGGTGATCATGTTCAGGGTGAAGCCGAACAGGTGCATCACCGCGAAGGTCGGAATGATCGACAGCGGCAGCGCCAGCGCGGAGACCCAGGTCGCGCGCCAGTTGCGCAGGAACAGCCACACCACCAGCAGCGCCAGCGCGGCGCCTTCGTAGAGCATGGTCATCGACGATTCGTAGGAGCGGTGGGTCTCGTCGATGGCGGTGGTGACCAGGCGGAAATCGATCCCCGGATGCGCGGCCTTGATGGCGTCCAGCGCCTTGTGCACGCCCGCCTCCACCTCGACCTCGCTGGAGCCGCGGGTGCGCGACATCGAGAAGGCGACCACGTCGCGCCCGTCCAGCAAGGCGGCTTCGCTGGGATCGGCGGCGGCATCGGTGATCCGCGCCAGCGTGGACAAGCGCGCCGCGCGCCCGTCGGGCAGGCTGATCGAGAAATCGCGCAGGGCCTGCGCGTCGCCCACGGTGCCCAGGGTGCGGATGGTCTGCTGCGCGCCGCCGAGTTCGGCCTTGCCGCCTGCCCGCTCCACCTGGATCTGCGCCAGCTGCTTGGACACGTCGCCGGCGGTGATGCCGAAGGCGAGCAAGGCGTTGGGGTCCAGGTCCACGCGCACCTGGCGCTGCACGCCGCCCACCCGGGTGACCCGGGCCACACCCGGGACGCCGTACATGGCGCGCGCGATCTCGCGATCGACGAACCAGCTGGCCTCGTCGGGCGTCATCCGCGGCGCCACCAGCGCATAGGTCATCAGCGAGCCGCCGATGTCGACCTTGGAGATCACCGGTTCCTGGATGTCCTGCGGCAGGTCGGTGCGGATGCGCGTCACCGCATCGCGGGTGTCGTCCAGCGCGGTGGCCAGGTCGGCCTCGAGCTGGAACTCGATGGTGGTGGTGCTGACGCCTTCGCTGACGGTGGACATCACCCGCTTGACGTTGGTCACCGTGGCCACGGAATCCTCGATCTTGCGCGTGACCTCGGCCTCCAGCTGGCTGGGCGAGGCACCCGGCTGGGTGACCGTGACCGTGGTCATCGGAAAGGCGATGTCCGGGAAGCGCGCCACCGGCAATTGGTGGAAGCCCCACAGGCCGGCCACGCACAGCACGAAGAAGACCAGGATCGCAGGCAGCGGGCGGTTGATCGCCCAGGCGGAGATATTCATCGCGCGGCCGCCTTCGCCTCGGTCACCACGCGCACGCGGTCGCCCTCGCCCAGGAAACCGGCGCCGTCCACCACCACCCGGTCGCCTTCCTTCAATCCTTCCACGATCTCGGTACGCCCCTGCACGGTCTGGCCGCTGCGCACGCGCCGGCGCTGCACGTGCTGCCTGGCATCCACGGTGAACACATAGCTGTGCCCGTCGCGTTGCACGATCGCGGCGCTGGGAATGGTCAGCGCCCGGCCATCGCCGGTGACGATGCGTCCTTCCACGTAGATGCCCTGCTTGAGCGGGCCGGGCGCGGGCAGATCCGCGTAGATGGTGCCGGTGCGCGTCTGCGCGTCCACGCCGGGGCTGACCGCGCGAATGCGGCCAGCGATGGTCTGCCCGGCATACGGCAGTTCGACGCTGTTGCCGACGGCCACGCCGGCAAGCTGCGCCTCGGACAGTTCCGCGCGCCATTCCAGCCGGCCATCGCGGATCAAGCGCAGCAGTTCGTTGCCCGCCGCGACCACCTGCCCCGCCTGCACCAGCCGTTTGGAGATCACGCCGTCGGCGGGCGCCCGCAATTGCGCGAAGTCGCGCTGCAGTTGCGCCGCCTGGCGCCTGGCGCGGGCGGTGGCGGTCTGCGCCTCGGCGTCCACGCGCGTGGCGCGCAGTTCGTCCAGGCTGCTGGCGCTGACCAGCCGCTCGGCCGCCAGCTTCGCGCCGCGTTCGTAGTTGAGCCGCGCCAGCTCCTGCGCGGTCTGCGCCTGGTGCAGCGCGGCGTCCGCCTGCGCCAGTTCGCTGTCCAGCGTGCGGTGGTCCAGTTCCAGCAGCACCTGGCCCTGCTTGACCCATTCGCCCACGTCCACCTTCAACGCCGTCACCCGCTGGCCCGACAGTTCGACCCCGAGCTGCATTTCCTCGTAGGCCGAGACCGGGCCGGACACGACCACCGTGCGTGCCAGCGTCTGCGTCTGCGCGGCCGCCACGGTGACTGCAAGCGCGGACGCAGCGCCCGCCTCATCGGCCTTCTTGTCCGTGCCGCCGCAGGCCGACAGCAGCACGCCGATCAGGATCAGGGAAGCACAACGCAGAATCTGGATACGCATGGAGGACGCCTGTAGCCCACAGTGGAAGGGCGCTGGAAGAGTGGACGCTGGCGATGGCTGGCGGGAGGGGAAGCGGGACGCGATGGCGGTCATGGCGCAACGGCGGCCCGTGCCTGGGCAGGGAGGTCGCCGTGCTGGCCGGGTTGCGCGTCGGCCTGGGCCAGCCAGTGTTCGATGCCGTCCAGCATCAATCCCAGGCCCTGTTCGAAGCGCCGATCGAAATCCGGCTCGGTCAGCAGATGCCTGGCCTGCCAGCAGTAGGGAAAGCGCGCCTGGGACAACGCCAGGAACGCCTTGCCCACGTCCTCGAGGTGGCGATAGTCGGGCATTGCCTGTTCCTCGATGACGAAGCCCATGACGTAATAGGCCAGGTCCATCGCCGCAGTGGCGGCGAAGCCGACCGGCGCACCGGCCTCGGCCAGTGCCTTGATCATGGCTTCGCCCAGGCGCAGCACGTTATCGCTTGCGATGTAGGTGCCCGCATAGACGCGCGCGCCGTCGCGGTGCGCCTTCAATCCGAGCCGGAATTCATGCGCGACCTGGCGCAGGGTCGCCCGCCAGGGTTGGCCGGCCGGGATGTCGCGGGCCACATCCTCGATCAAGGCATCGGCCATGGCATCGATCAGCGCCTGCTTGCTCTTGAAGTGCCAATACAGCGACGGCGCGCGGATGCCCAACTGGCAGGCCACCTTGCGCAGGCTCACGCCTTCGATGCCGGCTGCGTCCAGGAGTTGGAAGGCCGCGTCGACGATCTGGTCGCGCCCGAGGGTCTTGCGCATGCCTAGCCTAACGCTGTTAGTTTGGCGAAATCTAACAGTGTTAGGGGACACGAACAAGGGCTGCTGCAGCACGGCATGCCGACCGCAGTGTCCGGGGTTGCCGAGTCGGATTTACGCCACTCGCGGCAATCGCACCCGCGCGCACAAGCCGCCGCCGTCGCGGTTGCCGAATTCCAGCGCGCCGCTGTGGGCATGGCAGATCGCCGCGGCGATGGACAGGCCCAGGCCGCTGCCGCCCGAGTGCCGGGCACGCGAATCCTCGGCGCGCCAGAAGCGATCGACCATCCGCGGCAACAGTTCCGGCGTCACGCCCGGGCCGCGGTCGCAGACGCAGATCAGCATGTCGTTGGCGCCGGCGCTCACTTCGATCAGCAGATGCTTGCCGGCCGCGGCATAGCGCAGCGCGTTGTCGATCAGCACCGACAGCACCTGGCCGATGCGGTCGCGGTCGGCGCTGATCGACACGCCGCCCGGCACGCGCACCTCCACCTCCATCTGCGCCGCCTGCAGCGGCTGCGCCAGCCAGGCCAGGCGCTCGCGGATCAGCACGTCGAGCGGAAAGGTGTGCGGCTCCAGCATCAGCTGATTGGCGCGCGCCATCGACAGCAGATGCAGGTCGCCGACCAGGCGATTGATCTGCTCCAGCTGGCGATGGACCATCTGCAGCTGTTCGTCGCTGCACGGGAAGACCTGGTCCAGCATGCCCTGCACCCGGCCCATCGCCGCGTTCAACGGCGTGCGCAGTTCGTGCGCCAGCATCGCGCTGGAATCGCGCACCTCGCGCTCGTACTGCTGCAGCTGCGCGGTCATGCCGTTGAAGTCCATCGCGAAGCTGGCCAGTTCGTCCGGCGCCGAGGGGATCACCTTGGCGCGCGCGGAAAAGTCGCCCTCGCTGATGCGCCGGGCGGCCTCGGCCACATTGGAGAACTGGCGCGACAACGGCCGCGACGCGAGCAACCCGCACACCACGATGACCGGAATCGACGCGATGACCAGCACCGCCAGCAGCAGCCAGTCGCGGCTGGCCAAGCCAGGCAGGAAATCGGCGACGTCGTAGTAGCGTGCGAACAGCTGCCACAGGCGCTGCTCGTTGCTGTGCGGATCCTCGCGCAGTTCCATCATCTCCTGGCGCGCCGCCGGTGGCATCTGGCGCAGGGTGAGGATGTCCCAGATCGCGAAGCGCAGCCACATGCCGAACACGATCGCCAGGATGGCGACCACCGCCAGCGCGCTCATGCGCAGGCCCGCCCATCGCCACAGCGGCGTGTGTGCCTTGCGCCGGGCGAACGGCCATTTCATCGGAAGCGATAGCCGATCGCGCGCACTGTCACCAGCACATCGGTGATGCGTTCGCTCTCCAGCTTCTTGCGCAGGTTGTGCACGTGAGCGTCCACCACCCGCTCCAGCGCGTCGCTTTCCGGCAGGCAGATTTCCAGCAGTTCGCTGCGCGTATAGGCCTTGAACGGCGTCTTCAGCAAGGTGGCCAGGATGTTGAATTCGGTCGGGGTCAGGTCCAGCGGTACGTCGTGGCCGTCGGCATCCTGCACCGTGGCCAGCACCGCGTTGGTGTCGACGGTGAGCCGCTCGTACTTCAGCGGTTCCTCGCTCGTCCTGGCCGGCCCGGCGCGGCGCAGCACCGCGTACACGCGCGCGACCACCTCCTTCGGGCTGTAGGGCTTGACCACGTAGTCGTCGGCGCCGTAGCGCAGCGCGCCGAGCTTCTCCGGCTCGTCGCCCATCGCGGTCACCATGATCACCGGCGTGTCGCCGCTGCGGCGGATCGTCGACAGCACTTCGGTGCCGCTCAGCTTGGGCAGCATCACGTCCAGCAGCACCAGATCCGGTTTCCACTGCGCATGCAGCTGGATCGCGCGCGCGCCGTCGCCGGCGATGGCGACGTCGAATCCGTCGCGGCGCAGATACGCCTCGAGGATGCTGGCGCTGTCGGCGTCGTCCTCGACGACAAGAATCTTCTTGGAACTCATGCCCTGTGCCGCCCTGGTCGCGCGTCTTGACGGAATCTTGAAGATTCCTAGAAGCCAGCTTGAACTTGCCGGCCGACTCTATCACTCGAGATTGGCCACCCCGACTGACCCCCAATGATTGTATCGCCCGCAGGCAAGCGTCCGTACCGCCCTCGCCTCCTCGTCGCCGCGCTGGCGGTGCTGCTCGGCGGCTGCTCGCTGGCGCCGGTCTACGAGCGCCCGCAGGCCGCCGTGCCGAGCACGCTGGGCGGCGCAGCGGCGCCACCGCTGCCGCAAGCGAGCGCGGCGCCCGCGGTCGCGCTGTCGGAGCAGGAACGGCGGTTCCTGCGCGAATTCTCGCCGGACCACGACCTCGCGCCGCTGGTGCAGCAGGCGCTGGCGCACAATCCGGACTTCCGCAACACCGTCCTGCAAGTGCAGCAGGCCCGCGCGCAATACCGGATCGAGCGGTCGCAGCAGCTGCCGCAGCTCGGCATCGATGCGCAGCAGGCCCGGCAGAGCTACGACGATCCGCGGCAGCAGGAGCGTTACGGGCAGAAGCTGGTCACCGCCGCGGTCGGCGTCGACGATTTCGAACTGGATCTGTTCGGCAAGCTGGCCGCGTTGTCCGCTGCCGCGCAGCAGCGCTATCTGGCGTCCAGCGCCGGCCAGCAGGCCGCGCGCGGCGCGCTGGTCGCCGAGGTGTTGCGCACCTACACGCTGGAACGCGCCGCCGCCCAGGCGCAGGCGCGTTTCCAGGCCATCGCCGACGACAGCAACGCGCTGTTGGCAGTCGCCGACGACCAGCACGATGTCGGGCTGATCTCCACCGACGCGCTCGACCGCCAGCGCCATCAGACCGACCAGGCCCAAGTCCGCGCGATGCAGGCGGCCAGCGACCACGCCGCCGCGCGCCGCGCGCTGCAACTGGTCGCCGGCTACGACGCACCGGCCAGCGCCGGCGATCTCGAGGACGTGCTGCCGGCCGACGCGGGCAGCATGGCGCTGCGCGACCTGGACTCGGCGGTCTTGCTGCAGCGTCCGGACATCCAGCAGGCCGAAGCCGAGTTGCGCGCGCGCAATGCCGACATCGGCGCCGCGCGCGCCGCATTCTTCCCGTCGATCAAGCTCAGCACCTCGCTGGGAACCGCCAGCGATGTGCTCAGCGGCCTGTTCGCCGCCGGCAGCCGCACCTGGAGTTTCGTTCCGCAACTGACCATGCCGATCTTCGACTTCGGCCGCAACCGCGCCAACCTGGACATCGCGCAGCTGCGCAAGCAGGCCGGCGTCGCCGACTACGAGAAGGCGATCGAATCGGCGTTCCGCGAAGTGGCCGATGCGCTCGATGCCGGCCCTGCCCTGCAGCAACGCGAACAGCACGAGCGGGCCAACCGCGATCGCGAACGGCAACGCATCCAACGCATGCAGCGCCGCGTCGCCCAGGGCCTGCAGGATCGCCCCGCGCTGCTCGGCGAACGCATCGCCGCCGAGCAGGCCGCCCTGGATCACCTGCAGGCCCGCCAGGACCTGATCCTCAACCGTATCGCGCTGTTCCGCGCGTTCTATGGCGTGCAACTGCCGCACGCCTCCTGATCCCTCCACGTCGAAGAGAACGTCCATGAAAATGATCGCCTTGTTCCCGCTCCTGGCCTGCGCCGTGTCGCCGCTGGTGGCCAACGCCGCCGATGCGGACGCATCCGGCTTCCGCCTGTTCGGCCATCAGACCGAACTCAGCATCGGCGCCGCCGCAGTGGCGGCGCCGCGCTACTTCGGCTCCAGGGACGACCGCGTGCAATTCGCCCCGGTGCTCGCGGCGCAGAGCGGCCTGCTGTTCTTCGACAGCGTGCGTGGCCTAGGCGCGCAATTCCAGAGCGATGGCGGCTTCTACGTCAGCCAGTCGTTCGGCTACGACCTCGGCCGGCTGGACCGCAACAGCAGCTGGCGCCCGGGCTCCAGAACCCTGGCCGGCATGGGCGACGTGCCCGGTTCGATCACCAGCCGCACCATGATCGCGCAGCAGTTCACCTCGTATCTGATGCTGGATGCCGAAGCCGAATTCGCCCTGAAGGACGGTGCGCGTCGCAACAACTATCGCGCCGGGGCCAAGTTCACCCTGCTGCAGAACGACCGCGACACGCTGACCATGAACCTGGACGCGCACTGGGGCGACCGCCGCTACAACCAGGCCTATTTCGGGGTCACCGATGCGCAGAGCGCGCGTAGCGGGTTTGCCGCCTACAGCGCCGGCTCCGGCCTGTACGCCTATTCGGTCGGCGCCAACTGGGACCACGCGCTGTCCAAGCACTGGAGCACCTCGCTGACGGTCGCCGGTACGCGCTATGTCGACAACGCCGACGGCAGCCCGATCGTGCAGCGCCGCGCCTTCGCCAGCGCCATCGGCGCCGTGACCTACACCTTCTGACCCGCCACATAGAATGCCCATGAAACCGAGTCTTGCGATGTTTCTCTGCGTCTGCGTGCCGCTGGCGGCAGTGGCGTTGACCGCCTGCAGCCGCGACCCGACGCCGCCTGCGGAAGCCCCGCGCGCGGTGAAGCTGGAGGCCGTCGGCAGCAGCGCCGGCACCGACGATCGCCTCGTGGCCCAGGTGCGCCAGGAGCAGCGCGCCGAACTGGGCTTCGAAGGCGGCGGCCGCATCGCCTCGGTCGCGGTGGATGTCGGCGACAGCGTGCGCCAGGGCCAGGTCCTGGCGCGGCTGGATCCGGAACCGATCCGCCTGCGTGCCGAGCAGGCCGAGGCCAACGTGCGTATCGCGGCGGCGGATCTGCAACAGCAGCAGACCCAGCTCGCCCAGCAGCAGGCCATGTTCGAGGACGGCGCCGCGTCCGCCACCACCTTGACCGCCGCCAAGACCGCCTTCGCCAGCGCACAGGCGCGCGTGCGCAGCGCGCAGTCGGACCTGGCGCTGGCGCGCCGCGGCCTGCGCCAGGCCGAGCTGCGTGCGCCGTTCGACGGCAGCGTGGTGGCGCGGCTGCAGCAGCCCGACGCCAACGTGGCAGCGGGCCAGCCGGTGCTGCAACTGGAAGGCCGCGGGCGTGCGCAGGTGACGGTCGCGCTGCCGTCGGCATTGGCAGCGACGCTGCATCCCGGCCAGGCGGCGACGGCGTATCGGGCCGGCGCGCCCGAGCAGGCGCTGCCGCTGCGGCTGCGCAGCGTGTCCGATCGCCTGGACGGCGGCGCCACCGTGCAGGCGCTGTTCGAAAGTGCCGCGGATCCCGCCGCTGGCTTGCGAAGCGGCGAGAACCTGCTGCTGGCCCTGCCCCACGCCGAAACGCAGCCATTGAGCGTCCCGCTCAGCGCGCTGGTGCCGAGCATGGGCAATGGCAAGCCGATGGTGTTCGTCTACCAGGACAGCAACGCCAGCGTGCGCCGGCGCCAGATCGTGACCGGGAATGCCGAAGGCGACCGCGTGCAGGTCCGCCAGGGACTGCGCGCCGGCGAACGCATCGTCGCCGCCGGCGCGGCCTTCCTCAGCGACGGACAGACCGTCGTCCCCTTCCATCCCGCTACGCGCCTGACCGGCACCGCCTCGCCATGAACCTGACCCGCGCCACCCTCGCTTCCAGCCGCTTCGCGCTGTTCACCGCCGCGCTGATCCTGATCGGCGGCATCGTCACCTTCCTGGGTTTTCCGTCGCAGGAGGAACCCAGCGTCACCGTCCGCGATGCGGTGGTGCAGGTCGCGTTTCCCGGCATGCCCAGCGAGCGCATCGAGAACATGATCGCGCGCCCGCTCGAGGAACACCTGCGCGAACTGACCGGCATCAAGAAGATCGTCACCACCGTGCGGCCCGGCAGCGCGATCGTACAGCTGACCGCGCGCGACGACGTCGACGATCTGCCCGCGCTGTGGCAGCGGGTGCGCACCAAGGCGGCCGATGCGAGCGCCGAGTTGCCGCCGGGCACGCAGGGGCCGTTCGTCGACGACGATTTCGGCCGTGTCGCGATCGCCTCCATCGCGGTGACCGCGCCCGGCTTCGCCACCAGCGAGATGCGCGCGCCGCTGCGGCAGATGCGCGAACAGCTGTACACCGTGCCCGGGGTGGAACGCGTCAGCTTCCACGGACTGCGCGAGGACCGCATCTATGTCGCCTTCGAGCGGACCCGGCTGAGCGAGGCCGGCCTGACGCCCAGCGCGGTGGCGCAACAGCTGCGCACCCAGAACGTGGTCGCCAGCGGCGGCCAGATCGCCGCGTCCGGGCTGGCGATGACCGTCACCACCTCCGGCGAAATCCGCACCCTGGACGAGCTGCGCAATACGCCGATCTCGGTTTCCGGTGCCGATGGCGCGCGCCAGATCCCGCTGTCGCAGTTGGCCCGCATCGCGCTGATGCCGGCCGATCCGCCGGAGAGCGCCGCGATCTACCAGGGCCAGCCGGCTGTCGTGGTGGCGGTGTCGATGGCGCCCGGCTACAACATCGCGCAAGTCGGCCAGGCGCTGCGGCAGAAGCTCGGCGAGACCGCGCGGATGCTGCCGGTCGGCTTTTCCCAGCACGTGGTCACCTTCCAGGCCGACGTGGTCGAACGCGAAATGGGCAAGATGCATCACGTCATGGGCGAGACCGTGCTCATCGTGATGGCGGTGGTGATGCTGTTCCTGGGCTGGCGCACCGGCCTGATCGTCGGCGCGATCGTGCCGCTGACCATCCTCGGCACGCTGATCGTGATGCGGGCGCTGGACGTGGAACTGCAGACCGTCTCCATCGCCGCGATCATCCTGGCGCTGGGGCTGCTGGTGGACAACGGCATCGTCATCGCCGAGGACATCGAGCGCCGCCTGGCCGCCGGCGAGGAACGCCGGCAGGCCTGCGAAGCCGCCGGGCGCACGCTGGCGCTGCCGTTGCTGACCTCCTCGCTGGTCATCGTGCTCGCGTTCTCGCCGTTCTTCTTCGGCCAGACCAGCACCAACGAGTACATGCGTTCGCTGGCGATCGTGCTGGCGGTGACCCTGCTCGGCTCGTGGCTGCTCAGCGTCACCGTGACCCCGCTGCTGTGCATGTACTTCGCGCGCGCGCACCGCAGCGCGCATGCCGAAGGTGCCGATGGCGCCGACCACTACGATTCCAGGCTGTACCGCGGCTACCGGCGCATTATCGAAACCCTGCTCCGGCACAAGGCGCTGTTCCTGGGCAGCATGCTGCTGTTGCTGGCGGTGGCGGCCACCATCCTGGGCTCGATTCCCTACAGCTTCCTGCCCAAGTCCGATCGCCTGCAGTTCCAGATGCCGGTGACGCTGCAGCCGGGCAGCGATTCGCGCGAAACCCTGCGCACCGTGCAATCGATCAGCCGCTGGCTGGCCGATCGCAAGCGCAATCCCGAGATCGTGGACAGCATCGGCTACGTCGCCGACGGCGGACCGCGCATCGTGCTCGGCCTGAATCCGCCGCAGGCCGCGGCCAACATCGCCTACTTCACGGTCAGCGTGCGCCCCGGCACCGACCTCGACGCGGTCATCGCGCGCGTCCGCCAGCACATCCGCCAGGGCTATCCCGCCGTGCGCGCCGAGCCCAAGCGCTTCTCGATGGGCTCGACCGAATCCGGCGTGGCGATCTATCGGGTGGTCGGATCGGACGAAGCGCAGTTGCGCCGCATCGCCGCCGGGATCGCGCAGGCGCTGCGCCAGCTGCCGGGCACCATCGATGTCAGCGACGACTGGGAGATCCGCATTCCGCGCTACGAGGTCCGCGTCGACCAGGTCAAGGCGCGCCGCGCCGGGGTCGGCAGCGACGACATCGCCCAAGCCCTGCAACTGCGCTACAGCGGCATCGACGCCTCGGTGATCCGCGACGACAGCGTCAACGTGCCGATCGTGCTGCGCGGCGGCGCCGACGAACGCGCCGCGACCAGCGATCCGGGCAGCATCCTGCTCTATCCCGCGTCCGGCGCCGCCGCCGTGCCGCTGTCGGCGATCGCCGAGATCGCCCTGTCCTCCGAGCCGTCGGCGATCCAGCGCCGCAACCTGAGCCGCGCCATCACCGTCACCGGGCACAACCCGAGCATGACCACCGACGAAGTGGTGACCGCGCTGGCCGGCAAGGTCGCCGCGCTGCGCCTGCCGCCGGGCTACCGCATCGAGATGGGCGGGGAACTGGAGGATTCGGCCGAGGCCAACCAGGCCTTGCTGCAGTACATGCCGCATGCGCTGGGCGCGATCCTGCTGTTGTTCATCTGGCAATTCAACTCGTTCCGCAAGCTGTTCATCGTCGTCGCCAGCGTTCCGTTCGTGCTGATCGGCGCGGCGCTGGCGCTGCTCGTCACCGGCTACCCGTTCGGCTTCATGGCCACCTTCGGCCTGCTCGCGCTGGCCGGCATTATCGTCAACAACGCGGTGCTGCTGCTGGAGCGCATCGATGCCGAACTGGCCGACGGCCTGGACCGGCACGAAGCGGTGGTCGCGGCCGCGGTCAAGCGCCTGCGCCCGATCGTGATGACCAAGCTGACCTGCATCGTCGGCCTGGTCCCGCTGATGCTGTTCGCCGGCCCGCTGTGGACCGGCATGGCGATCACCATGATCGGCGGGCTGGCGCTGGGCACGCTGGTCACGCTGGGCGTGATCCCGGTGCTGTACGACCTGCTGTTCTCGCTGCGCACCGTCCGCAGCGCACTGCGGACGGCCGCGGCATGATCGGCCAGCGCAGCCGCCGCCTGGCCTGGCGCATGTTCGCCGCGCTGTGCCTGGCGTCGGGCGCCAGCGGCTGCGCCATGGTCACGCTGAAACCGGTGAGCGCGGCGGAGTACATCCAGGCCAGGCGCGGCGACCCGCTCGGCAACGGCCACCTCAGCATCCCGGCGATCGAGACGCTCGCAGTGATCGGCCTGAGCGAAAGCGCATGCAGCACGCGGACCCGGCAATGCGCCGAGCAGTTGCTCGACAACGACGGCGTGGTCCAGGAACGCAAGCTGGCGGCCGTCGCCGAGCTGTGGTTGCAGGCCTCGCTGCGGTTGGCCAAGCGCCAGCCGCGCAGCGACGCGGCACTGAGCGCCTGGCTGGAGACCGCGCGTTATGCCTATGCCTACCTGTTCTTCAGCGCGCGCGCGCCTGGCGAGCGCACCTTCGAGGACCGCCAGACCCAGGTCCGCGACTACTACAACTATGCGGTGCAACAGGCAGTGTCGGCGCTGTTCGTGCGCTTCCAGCAACAGGGCCAGCGGGCCGACAGCGCGGCCGAACTGTCGGCCCTGCCCGGCTGGAGGATCGCGCTGGACGTGAGCCGGTTGGGCGCCTTGCAGGACATGCCGATGCCGGATGCGATGTTGCCGGCCAGCGGCCTGCGCTTCACCGGGCTGCGCAGCGTCTACCGGCGCGACGGATTCGGCGCGGAGATGGTCGCGGTGCTGCCGGATGCGACGTCGCTGCGGAACGAGGCGAGCGCGTCGGACGCGACGAGCCCGGCCTACAGCGAAATGCCGACGCCGAGCCTGACCGTGCTGCTGCGCTTCGATGGCGACACGCTGGCCGAGGTGCTGGCCAGCCGCGCGGTGCGGGTGGAAGCCTACGATCCGTACCTGAGCGCCCGCGCCACGCTGGGCGGCTACGCGGTACCGCTGGCCGGCGACTTCAGTGCCGGCTACGGGGTGTGGATGGCGCGCTCGGGTTTCGCCGAGCAATCGCTGCGCACGCTGTTCGGCATGGCCCATGGCATCGACCGGCCGCACATCTTCCTGACCCAACCCTACGATCCCGACCGCCGGGTGCTGGTGCTGCTGCACGGCCTGGCCAGCAGTCCCGAGGCCTGGGTGAACCTGGCCAACGAACTGCTGGGCGACGAACAGCTGCGCGCCCGCTATCAGATCTGGCTGGTCTATTACCCGACCAACCTGCCGATCGCCTACAACCAGATGGAAATCCGCAAAGGCCTGGAGCAGGCGCTGGACCATTTCGATCCGCAACGGCGCAGCGCCTCGACGCACGACATGGTGCTGGTCGGGCACAGCATGGGCGGCGTGCTGGCACGCTTGATGGTGTCCTCCAGCGACGGCGACCGGCTCTGGCAGCGCCTGTTCGGCAACGCGACGCTCGCGCCGCAGGCGATGCGGACGCTGCGCGACACACTGTCGCCGATGCTGCACTTCGAGCCGATGCCGGAAGTCTCCGAGGCCATCTTCCTGGCCTCGCCGCATCGCGGCACCCCGCATGCCACCGGCATGCTCGGCAGCCTGGTGGGACGCCTGATCGGCCTGCCCGCGCGCGTTCTCGACCAGTTCAAGGACATCACCGGCACCGGCCTGGTCGGCAAGCTGCCGACCAGCATGGACAACCTCGACGACCACGACGACTTCGTCGAAGCCGCGGCGCAGCTGAAGATTTCGCCGAAGGTGAGCTATCACTCGATCATCGCCCGCCGCGATCCGCGCGTGCCGCTGGCGCAATCGGACGACGGCTTCGTGCCCTACTGGAGCGCGCACCTGGACGGTGCGGCGTCGGAAACCGTGATCGCCTCCGGCCACAGCGTGCAGGAAACCCCGCAGGCCATCCTGCAGATCCGCAAGCTGCTGCGCTGAACCGCAGCGGCGAGCGACAACGCCGCCGACCGGGTGCCGGCGGCGCGCGAAACGCAGACAAAAAAACACCCGGCAGCGCCGGGTGTCTTGGTGTAGATGGCGTCCCCACGGGGATTCGAACCCCGGTCGCCACCGTGAAAGGGTGATGTCCTAGGCCTCTAGACGATGGGGACGCTGATAACGATGTAGCTTTTGCGGACAGGCCTAATGCCCGAAAAAGTTGGTGGAGCCAGCCGGGATCGAACCGGCGACCTCTTGCATGCCATGCAAGCGCTCTCCCAGCTGAGCTATGGCCCCACGTGTACTGGCAGAAGCGGAATCTTACTCGATTCTGGCGGCATGTACAAACCCCGCACAAAAAAAGTCCGGCATCGCCGGACTTCAGGTTTCTTGCAAATAAAAATGGCGTCCCCACGGGGATTCGAACCCCGGTCGCCACCGTGAAAGGGTGATGTCCTAGGCCTCTAGACGATGGGGACGCTGATAACGATGTAGCTTCTGCGGACAGGCCTAGTGCCCGAAAAAGTTGGTGGAGCCAGCCGGGATCGAACCGGCGACCTCTTGCATGCCATGCAAGCGCTCTCCCAGCTGAGCTATGGCCCCACGTGTGCTGCGAGGAGCGGAATATTAGCGACGGCGTCCTGCCTGCGCAAGCGTTTTTTGAAGTTTTTTTAACGCGGCGGAGCGTGCGATTTAGGCGATCGGCTGGCGCAAGCGCCGACCGCATGCGTCCATCGCCTCGCTGCACTGCCCTTCGATCGCATTCGATCGCCAGCAGCCAGGCGATATCGGTGTGCATGATCAGACATGCCGGGCCGACAGCGAAGCACTGCCTCGTCCACCGCACACCTAGAGATGTGTAAGACCAACTTCGCATCGGCGTCCCGCGGGAGTTCGCGTCCGCGGCATGGGTCGAGGCGCTGGTGGCAATCCGGATCCAGGGTCCGCCTCGGTGAGGAGCGGACAGATGCCCCGCTCGCCTCCGCAAACGCAAACGGCCGGCGCCCCCTTTCCAGAAGCCATGGTGTCGATGCGCTCGTCGCGGACCAGCGCCATCGGCACAAGCGCAGGTCGGTGCAGAGCTCCCACGACCCATCGCGCAAAAAACAAACGGCAGCCGAAGCTGCCGTAGGTTTCTGGTGCCGAAGGTGGGACTCGAACCCACACGCTTTTAAGGGCGGCGGATTTTGAGTCCGCTGCGTCTACCGATTCCGCCACTTCGGCGCGGCCGCGAAGTATAGCCGACCGCAACGGCCTGCGACAGGGGTAAATCCTTCATCTTCGTTGGGATCGCGATCCAACCAGCGCCATCGCGGCTGCCGCTATAATTTCCGTTCCCAAACCTTAACGAGCAAGCGATGTCGGCATTGCGGGGCCTGCGTATCCTGGTGGTCGAGAACGACGAAATGAACGCCACGCTGCTGGAATTGCAGCTTGCCCAGGCCGGGGCAGACGTCATC
Organism: Xanthomonas sp. JAI131; assembly: GCF_013410075.1. Classification (NCBI taxonomy): domain Bacteria; kingdom Pseudomonadati; phylum Pseudomonadota; class Gammaproteobacteria; order Lysobacterales; family Lysobacteraceae; genus Xanthomonas; species Xanthomonas sp. JAI131. The sequence goes on from NZ_JACCCN010000001.1 coordinate 1,147,174, forward strand.
GGCCCGGCCGAGTCGGTGCGGGAAGCGCTTTTGCTGATCGACCAGGAACGGCCGGATCGGGCGGTGCTCGACTTCCGCCTGGCCGCCGGCGAGACCAGCGAGGCGGTCGCGCGGATGCTGACCGAGCGTGCGATCCCGTATGTACTGGCCACCGGCGTGGCGGCCGAATCGCTTCCTGCCGGTTTCGCCGCCGGAGTGGTGCTGACCAAGCCGTATCTGTCGGAACAGCTGATCAAGGCGCTGGGCGATGCTCACGCGAAAATGACCGCTCGCCCTTGAGAATCCCGGATCGGGAGCCTGCCCTGCAGGGATCGATTCGAGGGATATCGCCATCAACGCTCATGACCGATCGCCCCCTCCTGTCTGGCTGCCCGCCAACAGCGTCACGGGAGAGTTGCTGCGCGCCATCGACTGGTCCGGCCACGAGTTGGGACCGCTGCACGAATGGCCGCAGAGTCTGCGTTCGGCGCTGTCGATCTGCCTGAGCTCGCGCTTCCCGATGGTGATCCGCTGGGGCGCGCGGCTGATCAACCTCTACAACGACGCCTACATTCCGATCCTGGGGATGCGCCACCCCTTCGCCTTCGGGCGCGCGGTGGCCGAGGTGTGGCCCGACGTGTGGCCGACGGTCGGCGCGCAGGCCGAACAGGTGATGGCCACCGGCGAATCGACCTGGAACGAGCACGTCCCGTTCGTGATGCTGCGCAACGGCTACAGCGAAGAGGTGTATTTCACGTTTTCCTACAGCCCGCTGTTCGACGACCAGGGCGGCATCGGCGGCGTGCTGTGCGTCTGCACCGAGGACACCGCCCGGATCAAGCTGGAACGCGAGCGCGATGCGTTGCTGAAGGCGCTGGATGCGCAGCGCACGCAGATGGCCGATGCGTTCGAGCAGTCGCCGGCGGCGCTGGCGATCCTGCGCGGCCCGGACTACGTGGTCGAAAGCGTCAACCGGCGCTACCAGCAACTGGTCGGGCCGCGCGAGGTGGTCGGCAAGCCGCTGGCCGAAGCGATCCCTGAGATCCAGCAGCAGGGTTTCATCCGCCTGCTCGACAACGTGCGCGCCAGCGGCCTGCCCTTCACCGGCGAGTCGATGACCTTCAACCTGCGCCGCACGCCGCACGAGACGGTCTCCGAAACCACGCTGGAATGCGTCTACCAGCCGATGCGCGACGCCGAAGGCAAGGTCACCGGCGTGCTGGTCCACGGCATCGACCGCACCGAGCAGACCCGCGCGCAGGCCCACGACAGCTTCCTGCTGATGCTGGAGGACGCGCTGCAGAACCTCGACAGCGCCGAGGCCATCTGCGAGACCGGCGCCGCACTGCTCGGCCGGCACCTGCAGGCGAACCGCTGCGCGTATGCGATCGTCGACGCCGACGAAGATGCCTTCGACGTGCGCGCCGACTATGTCGACGGCACCGCGCACCTGACCGGGCGCGCGCGCTTCAGCGAGTTCGGCAGCGACCTGCTGGAATGCATGCGCGAGAACCGGCCGTGGGTGGTGCAGGACACCGAGGCGTATGCGCCGCCGCTGCATGTCGACGACCCCGGCTACCGGCGCCTGGGCATGCGCGCGATGCTGAGTGCGCCGCTGCACAAGGCCGGCCGCCTGGTCGCCGTGATCGGCGTGCACCAGTTGCGGCCGCGGGTGTGGACCTCGGCGGAGATCGAACTGGTGCGGCTGGTCGCGGCGCGCTGCTGGGAGTCGATGGAGCGCGCCGGCGCGCAATCGGACCTGGCGCGCAGCGAGGCGCGCCTGCGCGAGTTGGCCGATGCGATGCCGCAGATCGTGTTCACCGCCACGCCCGACGGCAACGTCGACTATTTCAACCGGCGCTGGTACGAATACACCGGCCTTCCGGTCGGCGAATCCGGCTACGACAGCTGGCGCAAGGTGCATACCGAGGACGGCCTGGCGCGGGCGATGCAGGCCTGGCCGGACGCCGTGCGCAGCGGCCAGCCCTACGAGATCGAATACCCGTTGCGCCGCCACGACGGCAGCTATCGCTGGCACCTGGGCCGCGCGCTTCCGATCCGCGATGGCGGCGGCCGGATCGTGCGCTGGATCGGCACCAATACCGACATCCACGATCGCCGCGTGGTCGAACAGCGCCTGCAGGAAAGCGAACTGCGCTTCCGCAACCTGTGCGACAACGCGCCGGTGCTGATCTGGATGGCCAACGCCGATGGCGATTGCGAATACGTCAGCCGCCAGTGGTACCTGTTCACCGGACAGACCGAACAGGAGGCGATGGGCTCGGGCTGGATGGAGAAGATCCATCCCGACGACGCCGCGGCAGTCGGGCGTACGCTGGCCCGCGCCGCCGCCGATCGCCGCGCCTTCACCATCGAATACCGGCTGCGCCGCCACGACGGCGAGTACCGTTGGTGCGTGGACACCGCCTCGCCGCGGTTCAGCTCGTCGGGCCAGTTCCTCGGCTTCATCGGCTCGCTGCTGGACATCGCCGAGCGCAAGCGCATCGAGAACGCCACCGCCGCCGAGCGTGCGGCGTTGGAGATGATCACCACCGGCAAGCCGCTGACCGCGGTGCTCGAAGCGATCGCGCGCGGCATCGAGGCGCAGAGCGACGCGGGCCTGCGCTGCACCATCATGCTGGTCGACGAACACCGCCAGTGCCTGCTGGAAGGCGCCGCGCCGAGCATGCCCGCCGCGTTCCGCAAGATGGTGCACCGCTTGCCGATCGGCGAGCGCAGCGGCTGTTGCGGGCGCGCCGCGTTCCTGCGCCGGCAGGTGCTGTGCAGCGACGTGCGCGTGGACCCCAACTGGCAGGAGTATCTGGTCGCGGCCGCCGAAGCGGACATCGTCGCCTGCTGCTCCACGCCGATCCTGGCCAGCGACGGCCAGGTGCTGGGCGTGGTCGCGCTGTACCACCCGTTCGTGCACTACCCCACCGTGCACGAGCAGGACCTGGCGCGCTCGGCCTCGCACCTGGCCGGCATCATCATCGAACGCCGCGAAACCGACCTGCGCCTGCAGCAGCTGCTCGCCGCCGAGCAGAGCGCGCGCGGCGAGGCCGAGCGCGCCAGCCGCATGAAGGACGAATTCCTGGCCACGCTAAGCCACGAACTGCGCACCCCGCTCAACGCGATCCTGGGCTGGTCGCGGCTGATGCAGGGCGAGGCGGTGCGCGAGAAGGACCTGAGCCGCGGCCTGGAGGTGATCGAGCGCAGCGCCCATGCGCAGGCGCAGATCATCGACGACCTGCTGGACATGAGCGCGATCCTGTCCGGCAAGGTGCGGCTGGAGGCCACCGAACTGGATCTGTGCACGCTGGTCGGCGAAGCGATCGATGCGGCGCGGCCCGGCGCCGAGAGCAAAGGCATCGACATCGCGCTGACCCCGTGCAGCGACGCCCCCGTGCTGCCCTATCTCGGCGACGCGGTGCGCCTGCAGCAGGTGCTGACCAACCTGATCGGCAATGCGATCAAGTTCACCCCCAGCGCGGGCAAGATCACGGTGACGCTCGACAACAGCACCACCCATCTGCGCGTCAGCGTCAGCGACAGCGGCGTCGGCATCGATCCGCTGTTCCTGCCGCACGTGTTCGACCGGTTTCGCCAGGCCGACGCCAGCAGTACGCGCAGCGCCGGCGGCCTGGGCCTGGGCCTGGCGATCGCCAAGCAATTGGCCGAAATGCACCACGGCCAGCTGTCGGTCAGCAGCGAAGGCATCGGCATGGGCGCCACCTTCACCCTGCTGCTGCCGCGCAACGATCTGCAGCGACTCGATCCGGCGCGGCGCAGCGACGGCGCGGCGAACGCCGCAGCGGCGTTGCAGCGCGGCGGGATCCGCTTGAACGGTGTGCGCGTGCTGGTGGTCGACGACGACATGGACTCGCGCGGGGTCACCCAGCGTTTTCTGCAGGAAGCCGGTGCGGTGGTCGAGACCGCGGTGTCCGCCGACGATGCCGAGTCGCTGCTGCGCGAGCGCCCGTACGATCTGCTGGTCAGCGACGTGGGCATGCCGCGCCGCGACGGACACAGCCTGATCCGCAGCGTGCGCGCGCGCGGCGCCGGCGCGGTCAGCCGCATTCCGGCGATCGCGCTGACCGCCTACGTGCGCGGCGAGGATCGCTCGCTGGCGCTGGATGCCGGCTTCAACGCGCATCTGGGCAAGCCGGTGGATCCGGTCAAACTGATCGCGCTGGCCGCCTCGCTGGCGCAGCCGCACAGCACCACCGAACAGGACCCGAACGCGCAGGCCGAACCGGCCTGAGCCGGCGCGACGCCGCGACGCCGAACGCGTGCCGCGGCCGCCGCGGCGCGCGTCCGCTCAGTTGCGCTTGGCGCGGGCGAACGCGTCGGCCAAGGCGCTGTTCAACGGCGGCGCAGCGGGTGCACGCGGCTTGCCGTTGCCGCCGCCATTGCCGCCATTGCCGCCGCGCGCATCGCGCTCGCGACGCGGCGCGCCCGGCGCAGGACGCGCGCCGCCATCGCGCTCGCCGCCACGCGCCGATGCCGCTGCCGGCGCATCGTCCAGGCGCCGGGTCAGCGCGATGCGCTTGCGCGCCACATCCACTTCCAGCACCTTGACCTTGACGATATCGCCGGCCTTGACCACATCGCGCGGGTCCTTGACGTAGCTGTCGGACAACGCGGAGATGTGCACCAGGCCGTCCTGGTGCACGCCGATATCGACGAAGGCACCGAACGCGGCCACGTTGCTGACCACGCCTTCCAGCACCATGCCCGGCTTGAGGTCCTTGATGTCCTCCACGCCGTCGGCGAAGCGCGCGGCCTTGAACTCCGGGCGCGGATCGCGGCCAGGCTTCTCCAGTTCCTTGAGGATGTCGCGCACGGTCGGCACGCCGAACTTTTCGTCGGTGAACTGGTCCGGCTTGAGCGCGCGCAGGAAACCGCCGTCGCCGATCAACGCCTTGATCGGCTTGCCGGTGGCGCCGACGATGCGCTCCACCACCGGATACGCTTCCGGGTGCACCGACGAGGCGTCCAGCGGCTCGTCGCCATCGGCGATGCGCAGGAAGCCGGCGCATTGCTCGAAGGTCTTGTCGCCCAGCCGCGGCACCTTCAGCAGATCCTTGCGGCGCTTGAACGGGCCATTGTCGTCGCGGTGGCGGACGATGTTCTCGGCCACGCTGGCCGACAGCCCGGACACGCGCGACAGCAGCGCCGCCGAAGCGGTGTTGACGTGGACGCCGACCGCGTTGACGCAATCCTCCACCCGCGCATCCAGCGCCCGCGCCAGGCGGTACTGGTCCACGTCGTGCTGGTACTGGCCCACGCCGATCGCCTTCGGCTCGATCTTGACCAGCTCGGCCAGCGGATCCTGCAGGCGCCGCGCGATCGACACCGCGCCGCGCAGCGACACGTCCAGTTGCGGGAATTCCCTGGCCGCGAATTCGGACGCCGAATACACCGACGCACCGGCCTCGCTGACCACGATCTTCTCCAGCGTCAGCTGCGGGTTCTGCTTGATCAGGTCGGCGGCGAGCTTGTCGGTCTCGCGGCTGGCGGTGCCGTTGCCGATCGCGATCAGCTCCACGCCGTGCTGCGTGCACAGCTGCCGGAGCGTGTGCAGCGACTGGTCCCACTGCTTGCGCGGCTCGTGCGGATAGATGGTGTCGGTGGCCAGCAGCTTGCCGGTGGCATCGACCACCGCGATCTTGCAGCCGGTGCGGATGCCCGGATCCAGGCCCAGGGTCACCCGCGCGCCGGCCGGCGCGGCCAGCATCAGGTCCTGCAGGTTGTCGCCGAACACCGCGATCGCCTCGGCCTCTGCCTTCTCGCGCGCCTGGTTGAACAGGTCCAGCAGCAGGTGCATGTGCAGCTTGGCGCGCCAGGTCAGGCGGCACGCGTCGAGCAGCCAGCGGTCGCCGGGACGGCCCTGGTTGGCGATGCCGGCGCGCACGGCGACACGGCCTTCGGCGTACTGGTGGCCGGCCTCGGCATCGCTGCCCGGGTCCAGCTCCAGATACACGATTTCCTCGCGGCGTGCGCGGAACAGCGCCAGCAGCCGGTGCGAGGGAATCTTGCCCAGCGTCTCGGCGTGGTCGAAGTAGTCGCGGTACTTGGCGCCTTCCTGCTCCTTGCCTTCGGCCACGCGCGCGCGGATCACGCCGACCTCGGCGAGCCAGCCGCGCAGTTCGCCGACCAGCGCCGCGTCTTCGCCCCAGCGCTCCATCAGGATCGCGCGCGCGCCTTCCAGCGCCGCCTTGACGTCGGCCACGCCCTTGTCGGCGTCGACGAAGCCGGCGGCGAAACTGTCCGGCGTCAGCGACGGATCGGCCAGCAGGCCGTCGGCCAGCGGCTCCAGGCCGGCTTCGCGCGCGATCTGCGCACGCGTGCGGCGCTTGGGCTTGTACGGCAGGTACAGATCTTCCAGCCGCGACTTGGTATCGGCGGCGACGATCTCCGCGCGCAATTCGGCGCTGAGCTTGCCCTGCTCGTCGATGCTGGCCAGCACCGCGGCGCGGCGGTCTTCCAGCTCGCGCAGATAGGTCAGGCGGGTTTCCAGGTTGCGCAGCTGGGTGTCGTCGAGGCCGCCGGTGACTTCCTTGCGGTAGCGCGCGATGAACGGAACGCTGGCGCCTTCGTCGAGCAGGGCGATGGCGGCGCGGGCCTGGGCCGGCTGCGCGCCGATCTCGGCGGCGATGGTAGTGGCAATCTGCTGGGCGAGCTGAGTGTCGTGCATTGCATCCGGCCGAAGCCGCCTTGCGGAAAACGCCATTTTCGCAGTGCCGGCGCCGTCCGGGAACCCGTTGACAGGGGCGCGCCGACCTGTCGGCGTCAGCTCACGCCGCGGGCCGACTTGTCCGCATCAGCTCACGCCAGTGGGGCCGTCCAGCACGATGCGCACCTTGCGGATCAGCTCCTGGCGGTTGTACGGCTTGGACAGCACGTCGAATTCGGTGCCGCCGGCATCGGTACGCTCGATCGAGGTCTCCGCGTAGCCGGTGGTCAGCAGCACCTTGATCTTGGGCCGGCGCCGCCGCACTTCGCGCGCCAGCATCACCCCGTTGAGGCCGCCGGGCATGATCAGGTCCGAATACAGCAGGTCCACCTGCAGCCCGTTGTCGACCAGTTCCAGCGCTTCGCGCGCGTTGTGCACGACGTGGGTGGCGTAGCCCTGGTCCTCCAGGAACAGCCGCGCCAGCTCGGCGATGTCCGGCCGGTCCTCCACGATCAGGATCGTCTCGTTGCCCTGTCGGTCGGAGGCGCGGCGGGCGCGCGCGTCGCGCGGCGCCAGGTTCTCGACGTTGTCGTCGATCGGGAAGTACAGCCGCACCGTGGTGCCGTGGCCCTCCTCCGAATACAGCCGCACCGCGCCGCCGGACTGTTTGGCGAAGCCGTAGACCATCGACAGGCCCAGGCCGGTGCCCTTGCCCTCGTCTTTGGTGGTGAAGAACGGATCCAGCACATGGGCCAGCACGTCCGCGGACATGCCGCTGCCGTTGTCGGTGACCGACACGCAGACGTAGTGGCCGGGCAGCAGGTTGTCGTAGGTGGTGGGCTCGTCGGCGCGGATCGTGACGTTGCGGGTCTGGATCACCAGGCGCCGCGCAGGTTGCTCGGCCATCGCATCGCGCGCGTTGATCAGGATGTTCAGCAGCGCCACTTCGGCCTGGGTCGGATCGATCCGGCAGTTGCGCAGGTCCGGCGCCAGGTCCAGCGCGAACGCGATGCCGTCGCCCAAGGTGCGCTCGGCGACGTCGCTCATGCCGGCGACCAGCGTATTGAGGTTGAGCACGCGCCCTTCCAGCTTCTGCTTGCGCGCGAAGGCCAGCAGCTGCTGGGTCAGCCGCGCGGCCTGGCCGGACGCGTCGCGCGCGCGCTCCACGCTCTTGCGCAGCCGCGCCGGATCCAGCGGCTCGCGCTCCAGGCCATGCTCGATCAATTCCAGGTAGCCGGACATGACCTGCAGCAGGTTGTTGAAGTCGTGCGCGATGCCGCCGGTCAGCTGGCCCAGCGCCTCCATCTTCTGCGCCTGGCGCAATGCGTCCTCGGTATCGCGGCGGCGGCTGACGTCCAGCTGCGAGCCGAAGTAATAGACCAGCTCGCCATGCTCGTTGTAGACCGGCGAGATGAACAACGCGTTCCAGAAGCTGGAACCGTCCTTGCGGTAGTTGAGGATCTCCACCGCCACTTCGTTGCGCGCGGCGATCGCCTCGCGCACGCTGTCCACGGTGTCGCGATCGGTGTCCGGCCCCTGCAGGAAGCGACAGTTGTTGCCGAGCAGCTCTTCGCTGCTGTAGCCGGTCATTTCCAGAAAGGCGCGGTTGACGAACACGATGGGATTGTCCGCCTGCCGCGGATCGGTGACGATCATCGGCATCCGCGTGGTTTCCACGGCGGCGAAGAAGATGTCGCTACGGTGCTCGGACAGATCGGCCGTGGTGCTTTCGTGGACGGTGACGCGCGGCAGATTGCTGGAGTCAGGTGCGGGCATGGTCGAGAAAAGATCGATGCGAACCGCTGCTGGCCCTGCTAGGCGGGCGACCACACCGGGGTTCGCATGCCGGCGTCAACGCGAATAGTACTGGTGCAAGCGTTCCACCACGATCTCCTCCTGCAGCGATTCCAGCGCCATGATCCGGACCCGGCGATCGCTCAGCGCGAGCACGCGCTCGACATAGATCTCCGGCCCCTCGTCGGTTTCTTTCATCGATTTGCTGAAGCCATAGGGCATCACGCCCTTCTGGCCATCCTTGCTGCCACCGATATACAGAACGACCGACATGACACTTCCTCTGCTGGGAATTCGTGGAACTGGCGCGCAGCCTACACAGCGCATCGTGAGGACTTTCTCCACGCAGGTTAATCGCGGCTGTTTGCCCGCACATGACTTACGCCGGCCTCACGCCGGTTTAACCGAATCTGAGCGTTAGTCGCGCACCTCCCACCGCAATCGGCATGTATGGATCTCAAGAGCGGCTACCCCTTCTGGTCGGTGCGCAACGGCCTGATGCAGAGCTTCCCGCAGTTGCGCAGCGACCTGCGCTGCGACGTGGCGATCGTCGGCGGCGGCATCACTGCGGCCTTGATCGCCGAGGAACTGGTCGCGCATGGCCATGATGTCGCGGTGCTGGAGCAACGCGACATCGGCTGGGGCAGCACCGCGGCCAGCACCGCGCTGCTGCAGTACGAGATCGACACGCACATGCTCGACCTGGCCAAGCGCTACGACGAGGACGCCGCCGCCCTCGCCTACCGGTCCTGCGCGCAGGCGCTGGAACAGCTGCGTGCGCTGGTGCGGCCGCTGCGCGACGTCGACTTCGGCTGGAACGACAGCCTGTACTACGCCAGCCGCCGTCGCCACGTGCGCGTGCTGCAGCAGGAACTGCAGCTGCGCGCGCGCCATGGCCTGGAGGTGGAATGGCTGGATGCGCAGGCGTTGCGCAGCGTGTACGGGGTCGAGGCGCACGGCGCGATCCTCAGCCATCAGGCCGCGCGCGTCGATCCGTATCGCCTCACCTACCGCCTGCTCGGCCGCGCGCACAAGCACGGCGCCGGCGTCTACGACCGCACGCGCATCGCCGATATCCAGGTGAACGGCCGCGGCGCCACCCTGCGCACCGAGCAAGGCGTGCAGGTGCGTGCCGGGCACGTGGTGATGGCGGCCGGTTATGCCAGCCAGGGCTGGCTGGACCAGCGCGTGGCCAGGAACCGCAGCAGCTACGCCTTCGTCAGCGATCCGCTGGACGACGCCCAACTCGGTGCGCTGAAGGACACCATGGTGTGGGAAAGCGCGCGCCCCTATCTGTACCTGCGCAGCACCGGCAACGGCCGCATCGTCGCCGGTGGCGAGGACGACAGCGTGGACATTCCCGCGCGCCGCGATGCACGCGTGGACAGCAAGGCGCGCACGCTGTGCCGCAAGATCGCCAAGGCGATGCCGGGGCTGGAACTGCAGCCGACCTTCGCCTGGGCCGGCACCTTCGCCGAGACCGCCGATGGCCTGCCGTTCTTCGGCCCGCACCCGCAACACGGGCCGCGCATGCAGTTCGCGATGGCCTATGGCGGCAACGGCATCACCTACAGCATGCTCGGCGCCGGCCTGCTGCGCGCGCAGATCGAGCGCCGCGCGCATCCGCTCAAGCGATTGTTCGGCTTCGGCCGGCTCGACTGAGCCTCAGCGCCGTCCCGGCCACCAGCCGCGGCCGCGCAAGGCGTAGCGGTCGGCGGCGCGTTCGAACGGGTTGCGTACGCCGACCCCGCCGCAGGCGAAGTACACCGGCAGGAACAAGGGACCGAGCAGCAGATATTGCAGCACGTGGGCGCGCTCGTGGTCGCCCAGACGCACGTTCGGATGCCGGCAGCGGCCGGCGGCATGTTCGTAGGTGGCGCAGGCCACGTCCAGGTCGTCGGCGCTGACCAGGATCACAGTGCCGAGCGTCAACGCGCCGCGCGGTCCCCAGGGGAAGCGGTCGAACACCAGCGCCAGCTCGCGCCGGCTGATCCGCGCGCGCGCGCCGAACGGCATGCCGGCGACGCCGGCGACCAGGCCGAGCAGCGTATTGGGCGAGGTCCACAGCGCGCCGAGCGCGAAACCGGCCAGGCGCAGCGCGGCCAGCGCCTGCCGCGTCAATCGGCTTCGTTGGGAATCAGCAGCCACAGGATCAGATACACCAGGATGCCGGGGAACGCGGCCGAGGCGATCGAACCGACCACGTAGACCACGCGCAGCAGCGTAGCGCTCCAGCCGAAGCGGTGCGCGATGCCGCCGATCACGCCGGCAAGCATGCGGTCGTTGAGCGAGCGCGACAGGGTTGGGGTGGACTGGGACATGGCGGCGGCTCCTGCGACGAATGCGCGCTCAGTCTGGGCGCGGCGGCGCGGATGCGGGGTGACGGCGCAGCGCGGCCAACTGCTGTGCGAACCAGTTCGCCGCGTCCTGCTCCGGCTGGCCCGGACAGGCCACCCGGTAGGCCTTGCCGCTGCTGCTGCTGCGGCTCGCGCCGCGCTCGATGAACTGCTCCGCGCTGGCGGCCAGGTCGCGCTTGCGCAGGTAGTCGTACTTGCGCTGCAGATGCGCCTTGGCCTCCGCCGCCGGATACCAGCTGCCGTTGCGCTGGAACCGGCACGGCGAGGCCTGCAAGGCCGCCAGCAGCGCGTCGATTTCGCGTTCGGCGACCGGCGACGGCGCGGCCGCGGCGACCGCGCAGACGCAGACCAGGCCGAACGCCAGCAGGCGCGCACCGAGCCGACGCGGACATGGCGCGGCGCGGCGCATCACGCCTTCACTCGCCGCCATCGCGCTCGGCCAGCCAGCGATGCAGCGCCGCCGGCACTTCGCGTTGCGCGCGGCCGGACACGTAGATGCCGATGTGGCCGCCGCGGAAACTGAGTTCGGCATAGTCGTCGCTGCCGACCAGGCCGCGCAGCGCGCGCGAGGCGTCCGGCGGCACCAGGTGGTCCTGTTCGGCGTAGATGTTGAGCACCGGCATGGCGACCTTGGCCAGGTCCACCGCGTGCTCGCCGATGCGCGCGCGGCCGTGCACCAACGCGTTGTCCTGGTAGAACTGCTTGACGAACTCGCGGAAGGTCTCGCCGGCCAGGTCGGGCGAATCGAAGATCCATTTCTCCATGCGCAGGAAATCCTCCAGCGCGCGCGGATCGTCGAGGATGTCCAGCAGCCCCACGTATTTCTGCAGGTTCAGCCGGAACGGCTTGAGCATCAGGTAGCTGGCGTTCATCAGGTCCGCCGGCACGTTGCCCAGCGTGTCCACGAACAGGTCCACGTCCACCTGCCGTGCCCAGTTGGACAGCATGTTGTCCGGGGTGTGGAAATCCACCGGCGTCACCATCGTCACCAGGTTGCGGACCTTGTGCGGCTGCAGCGCCGCGTAACACAGCGAGAAGGTGCCGCCCTGGCAGATGCCGAGCACGTTGACCGGCGCACCGGCAGCGGCCTCGCGCAGGTGATCGACCGCGCCGTCGATGTAGCGCAGCAGATAGTCTTCCAGGGTCAGGTAGCGCTCGGAACGGTCGGGATAGCCCCAGTCCAGCACGTAGACGTCCTCGCCCAGCGCCAGCAGGCCCTTGACCAGCGAGCGGTCGGCCTGCAGGTCGACCATGTACGGACGGTTGACCAGCGCATAGACGATCAGCAGCGGCACCTTCGCGGTGGGCGGCCGCTCGCCGACGAAGCGGTACAGCACCACCTTGCCGTCGCGCCACACCTCCTGCCGCTCGGTGACGCCGTACTGCACGTCGTCCAGCCCCGGCAGCACGCGCAGCCCTTCCATCAGCTTGCGCTGCAGCTCCAGGGTTTCCTGAAGCAGGTCGTCGCTGCTGAAGCTCAATGGCCCTTTCATGCGCGGCTCCGGCGCGGCGTGGCGCCCGATTTGCCGCGTGCCGGCTTGGGCACAGCGGGCTTGGGTTTCGCGGCAGGCCTGGACTTCGGCTTCGCAACGGGCTTGGACTTGGCCGGTGGCTTGGACGTTGAAGCGGCGCGCGCAACGGAGGGCTTGGCAGCGGCTCTGGTCCTCGTGCCAGCCGCCTTGGACGGCGCAGCGGGCGCAGGCCTGGATCGCAACGGCGGACGCGACGCTGCCTTACCGCTCGCGGTTCGTTCCGATGGCGCCGCCGCGGCGGCCGGCGCAGCGCTCCGCTCCAGCCGGCGCAGCCGCCGCTCCAGATCGGCGATATGCCGATGCGCGGCATCCAGCTCGGTGCGGGTGGGCAGGCCCAACTGCTCGCACAGCTGCTCGGTCTCGCGTTGCAGCAGCGCACGCAGGCGCATCTGCGCATTGGCGAAGCCGGCGTAGACCTCGCGGAATTCTTCCGACAACGCGGACGCGGCGTAGGCCTCTTCGGCGGCGTCGATCCACAGGTCGAACATCGCCCGCGCGTTGGTCAGCTGGCGGCCCGGATCCTCGTGCTCGCGCAGCTTGGCCTCGAACACGCCGAAGGCGCGATCGATCGCACCCTGCAACTGGCCCATGTACGCCTGCAACTGCGCCTGGTAGTCCTGCTGCGCCTTGGCCAGCGCGCGCCAGCGCGCATGGTGGTTGCGGCCCGGACCGAAGCCCGGCATCTGCAGCCACGGCCCGCTGTCGCGCTGCCAGCCCTGCAGCCATTGCGCCGCCTGCTGCAGCCAGGGATCCACGCCGGCCTGGCCGGCACCGCGCGCGGTGCCGAGCAGCCATTGCAGCATCTGCTCGCGCTGGCCCTGCACCTGCTGCTTCCAGGCCTCGGCCACGTCGGCACTGCTGGCATCGCGCCCGGCGAACTGCGCGGCCACCTGCTGCATCGCGCCGAACCACTCGCCGGCCTGCTGCTGCAACTGCGACACCGCGTCCTCGGCCTGCGCCCCGGTGCCGCGCGGCAACCACTGCGCCCAGGTGTCGATCGCCTCGCGCCACGACCCGTGGCCGGCACCATCGGCGGGCTGTTGCGCGGCCGCAGCGCCGCTCTGGCGCAACGCATCGCTCCACGCGCCCCAGTACTGCCGCGCCAACGCTTCGAAATCGCCGGCACCGCTGCCGCCGCTAGCCTTCATCGCCACCCTCCCAGGTCAGGCGGGGATGATAGCAACCTGCCGCCGCTCAAGGCTTGGGAATGCGCAGGGTCTTGCTGATCATCAGCGAACCGGACAGCGCGAACAGCAGCACCAGCGGGTGCAGCAGCCATGGTCCCAGCCGCCATTCGCCCCACCACAGCGCATCGCGGAGATGGCCCAGGTGCGCGGCGACCGCGAGCACGATCACCAGCGCCAGGCTGCTCGGGATCGGCGTGCCCTCGAAATACGGCACCTTGTCGCCGTCGCCGGCCAGTTGCTCGGCGGTGACGTTGTAGCGCGCCAGGCGGCTGACCCCGCAGCACACGAAGAAACTCAGCACCAGCCAGTCCCAGCCGCCCTGCATGCCGCAGGCATAGGCCAGCGCCGCCGGGGCGACGCCGAAGGAAATCACGTCGGCCAGCGAATCCAGTTCGCGGCCGAGCGTGGACGAGGACTTGCGCCAGCGCGCCACGCGCCCGTCCAGCGCATCGAACACGAACGCCAGCGGGATCAGCGCCATGCCGATCAGCAGGTCGCTGCGCCGGCCCTCCTGCAGGAAGCGCATCGACGCGAACACCGCGCCGGTGCCGCAGAAGGCATTGGCCAGGGTGAACCAGTCGGCCAACTGGAATTCGCGCAGCATCGAAAAGTGGCGTTTCATCGGCATAGCGTGGCGGATCCGGCGTGAGAAGGGTGCGACCGGCACAGGGTAGCGTGGCGCCACCGCACTGGCGAGGACCGGTGCCGTGGCGCCCTCGCCCCGCGCTGCTACGCTGCGCACCTTCCCTCCCCGACAGGTGCTTCCCATGCAGACCGTCCTGATCACCGGCGCCGCCAGCGGCATCGGCGCCGGCATCGCCCGCGAACTGGCCGCCGGCGGCCGCCATCTCGTCGTCAGCGACCTGGATGCGGACGCGGCCGCCGCCGTGGCCGCACAGCTGCGCCAAGCCGGCGGCTCGGCCGAGGCGGTGGCGCTGGACGTGGCCAGCGAGGCCAGCATCGGCGCGGCGCTGGCGGCGATCTCGCGGCCTGTGGACGTGCTGGTCAACAACGCAGGGCTGCAGCACGTGGCGCCGCTGCAGGACTTCCCGATGGCCAGATGGAGCCTGCTGATCGAGGTGATGCTGACCGGCGTGGCGCGCCTGACCCAGGCCGTGCTGCCGGGCATGCGTGAGCGCGGCTTCGGCCGCATCGTCAACATCGGCAGCATCCACTCGCTGGTGGCCAGCCCGTACAAGAGCGCCTACGTCGCCGCCAAGCACGGCCTGGTCGGGTTCTCCAAGGCCGTGGCGCTGGAAACCGCCGACACCGACATCACCATCAATACGCTGTGCCCCAGCTACGTGAAAACCCCGCTGGTGGACAAGCAGATCGCCGACCAGGCGCGCACCCGCGGCATTTCCGAAGCCGACGTGATCGCGCAGGTGATGCTCAGGCCGATGCCCAAGGGCGTGTTCATCGACTACGACGAACTGGCCGGCTGCGTCGCGTTCCTGGCCTCGCCGGCGGCGCGCAACATCACCGCGCAGACCATCGCCATCGACGGCGGCTGGACCGCGCAGTAGCGTGCGGTGCGTTCGGCGAGATGGACGCCGCTCGGAACAGCGCTCGATGCTGGCGAAATTTTCGCCAGCCTGGCGACAGGCGTTGCGCTGCAACGCGATCGCGGCCTTATCCACAGCGTTCGGCCGGTTCCATCCACACCCGCTGTGGAGAAGCGTGGCGGCAATGGTGAAATTTTCGCCAGCCGGCAAAATGCGGCAGCAGTTTCAGCGACTTGCCGTGCTTGCCCACAGGCTTGTGCAGGATCGATCCACAGCCGCTGTGGACAAGCCGGGCGCAGGCGCGAGCGCGCTCAGACCCGCGAATAGCGCCACGACAGCATGCGCCCGTCGCGGTACGGCATCACCCCGTGGAACGGGCGCGGATCGCCGTCGAACACCAGCGGCAGGAAGTGGCGGTCGCCCTCCCACAACGGCAGCGCTTCCATGTCCGCCACCGGCACCCAGGCCAACGTGCCCTCGGCGTTCTCGGTGAACGGTTCGCCGCTGTAGGCGCTGATCAGGAACAGGAAGCCCAGCCAGTCCTCGCCGTGCTTGCCGAAGCCGGGCCAGCTGATCGTGCCGCGCAGTTGCAGCGCGTCGCATTCGATGCCGGCTTCTTCGCGGATTTCGCGGCGCATGCCGTCCAGCACGTCCTCGTCCGCCTCGACCTTGCCGCCCAGGCCGTTGTACTTGCCCAGGTGGTGGTCGCCGGGCCGCGCGTTGCGATGGATCAGCAGCACCTTGGAGCGGTCGGGCGACAGCACGTAGCCCAGCGTGGCGACGATCGGGGTGTAGGGCATGCGGCGGGCGGGCGAGTCGGCGGGCGCGCAGTATGCCGCATCCGCCGCGGCCAACGGTCAGGGCACGGCTGGCGTCGCGTTCTCGGCCGGGCGCCGCAGCGGGCCGGCCGGCTTCAGCGTGGCCACGCCGTGGCCGCGCTCGGCCAGGTATTCCAGCCACTTGCTGAGGAAGGTGTTCATGCGCATGCGGTGGCTGATCAGTTCCGCCGGCGGCGGATACAGCCCCATCACGTCCTGCCAGCGGCGGCCGACGTAGCAATGCGTGGTCTCGGCCTGGCGCGCGTCGCGGTACAGGCGCACGTAGGCCGACGGATCCGGCTCGCCGGTGAGCGGGTCGCACAGGTCGTAGGTGAGGCGCAGTTCCACCGTGTAGCGGTGGTGCTCGATCACGTCCAGGCGCAGGTCCAGGCCGTCGCCGATCGAGGACAGGTAGCTGCCCACGGCCAGGTCGGACGGCACGAACAGCCGGTTCAGGTGCACGAAGTTCTCGGCGTACAGCCCCATCAGCCAGCCGAATCGGCTCAGCCGGGGGATGCGTTCGCTGCGGGTCAGGGCGTGCTGCATGGAGCCGATGCTACACGTTGCAACGCCGGCGCGGCAGCATTGACGGATCGCCCGCGCCGGCCTACCTTGGAAGTCTCGGCGCGGCGGTGCGACCGCCTCGCCGTTCTGCCGATTCCACGCAGGCGGCCCGCTCCGCCCCGCGGCGTTTCAGAACATCTCGCGCTGCAGCCCCAGCGTCGCCAGCACCTTGCTGGAAATCTCCTCGATCGAGGTATGCGTGGTGCTCAGGGTCGGGATCCGTTCCATCCTGAACATGGTCTCGGCCGCGGACACCTCGCGCCGGCAGGTCTCCAGGTTGGAATAGCGCGAATTCGGCCGCCGCTCCTGGCGGATCTGCTGCAGCCGATCCGGATCGATGGTCAGCCCGAACAGCTTGCTGCGATACGGTCGCAACCGCGGCGGCAGCCGGTCGTGCTCCAGATCCTCCTCGGTCAGCGGATAGTTGGCCGCACGCACGCCGTAGTGCAGCGCCAGGTAGATGCAGGTCGGCGTCTTGCCGGCGCGCGAGACGGCGACCAGGATCAGGTCGGCCTCGTCGTAGTTGATCGCGATGCCGTCGTCGTGGGTCAGCGCGAAATTCATCGCGTTGATGCGGCGGTGGTAGGTCTCGAAATCGACCAGGCCGTGCGCCTGCCCCACCCGCGAATGCCGCGGCGCGTTCAATTCGCGCTCCAGCGGCTCGATGAACGGCGCGAACACGTCGAGCATCAAGGCCCCGCTTTCCGACAGCAGCATGCTCAGCTGCGGATCGACGCAGGAGTTGACCACGATCGGCCGCACCTGATAGCGCTCGCCCGCGGCATGGATGCGCTGCGCCGCCTCGCGCGCTTTTTCCGGATCGTCTACGAACGACATGCGGTCGGTGACGAAGCTGAAACCGCTGAACTGGGTGAGCAGGCTATGCCCAATGGTTTCAGCGGTGATACCGGTTCCATCGGACACGTAGAACACCGGTCGGATCGTCGACATTGCCTGGATTCTCCTTGCTGAAACCCAACGGATGCACCCCGCCGAGCTTGTGCCGACTCGGGTGCGCACTGCATGATATCGGCTTCTTCCCCCACGGACGCGGCCACTCTGCCCGCCTCGGGCGATGGCCCTACGGAGCATCGCGCTTGAACGAGAACATCCTTTGGTTGCACGAGTTGCGCCTGACCGACCTGGCCCGCGTCGGTGGCAAGAACTCCTCCCTCGGCGAAATGATCGGCAACCTGGCGGGTTTGGGAGTCTCGGTACCCGGCGGCTTCGCCACCACCGCCGAAGCGTTCAAGGCGTTCGTCGCCCACAACAATCTCTATCAGCGCATCTTCGACAAGCTGGCGACGCTGGACGTGGAAGACGTCGGCGCGCTGACCCTGGCCGGCAAGGAAATCCGCGGCTGGGTCACCGATGCGCCGCTGCAGCCGGAGCTGGACCAGGCGATCCGCGAGGCCTACGCGCAGCTGTGCGCCGAGAACGGCGGCGGCGACGTCGCGGTGGCGGTGCGCTCCTCGGCCACCGCCGAAGACCTGCCCGACGCCAGCTTCGCCGGCCAGCAGGAGACCTTCCTCAACGTGACCGGCGCCGACGACGTGCTGCACAAGGTCAAGGAAGTCTTCGCCAGCCTGTACAACGACCGCGCCATCGCCTATCGCGTGCACCACGGCTTCAAGCACGAGGACGTGTTCCTGTCGGCCGGCGTGCAGTTGATGGTGCGCTCGGGCGTCGGCGCCGCCGGCGTGCTGTTCACGCTCGACACCGAATCCGGTTTCCGCGACGTGGTGTTCGTTACCTCGAGCTTCGGCCTCGGCGAAATGGTCGTGCAGGGCGCGGTCAATCCCGACGAGTTCTACGTCTACAAGCCCACCCTCGCGGCCGGCAAGCCGGCGATCCTGCGCCGTTCGCTGGGCAGCAAGATGATCCGCATGGTCTATTCGGACGTGCCCGGCGAGCGCGTGCGCATCGAAGACACCCCCGCCGAGCTGCGCAACACCTTCTCGATCAGCGACGAGGACGTGCAGGAACTGTCCAAGCAGGCGCTGGTGATCGAGAAGCACTACCAGCGGCCGATGGACATCGAATGGGCGAAGGACGGCGTCAGCGGCAAGCTGTTCATCGTGCAGGCGCGCCCGGAGACGGTGAAATCGCGCGGCCACGCCACCCAGATCGAGCGTTTCGCGCTGGAGCAGCGCGGCACGGTGATCGCCGAAGGCCGCGCCATCGGCCAGAAGATCGGCGCCGGCGTCGCCCGCGTGGTGCGCAGCCTTGACGACATGAGCCGGGTGCAGCCCGGCGACGTGCTGGTCGCGGACATGACCGATCCGGATTGGGAGCCGGTGATGAAGCGCGCCTCGGCGATCGTCACCAACCGCGGCGGCCGCACCTGCCACGCGGCGATCATCGCCCGCGAGCTGGGCGTGCCGGCGGTGGTCGGCACCGGCAACGCGATGGAACTGATCGAGGACGGCCGCGAGGTGACGGTGAGTTGCGCCGAAGGCGACACCGGCTTCATCTACGCCGACCTGCTGCCGTTCGACCGCACCACCACCGATCTGGGCAACATGCCGCCGGCGCCGCTGAAGATCATGATGAACGTGGCCAACCCGGAGCGCGCGTTCGACTTCGGCCAGCTGCCCAACGCCGGCATCGGCCTGGCGCGGCTGGAGATGATCATCGCCGCGCACATCGGCATCCATCCCAACGCGCTGCTGGAATACGCCAAGCAGGACGCGGCGACCAGGAAGAAGATCGACGAGAAGATCGCCGGTTATGCCGATCCGGTCAGCTTCTACGTCAACCGCCTGGCCGAAGGCATCGCCACGCTGACCGCGTCGGTGGCGCCGAACCCGGTGATCGTGCGCCTGTCCGACTTCAAGTCCAACGAGTACGCCAACCTGATCGGCGGCAGCAACTACGAGCCGCACGAAGAGAACCCGATGATCGGCTTCCGCGGCGCCAGCCGCTACGTCGACCCGAGCTTCTCGGCCGCCTTCGCGCTGGAGTGCAAGGCCGTGCTCAAGGTCCGCAACGAGATGGGCCTGGACAACATGTGGGTGATGATCCCGTTCGTGCGCACCCTGGAAGAAGGCCGCAAGGTCATCGAGGTGCTGGAGAAGAACGGGCTCAAGCAGGGCGAGAACGGCCTGAAGATCATCATGATGTGCGAGCTGCCGTCCAACGCGCTGCTGGCCGACGAGTTCCTGGAGATCTTCGACGGCTTCTCGATCGGCTCCAACGACCTGACCCAGCTGACCCTGGGCCTGGACCGCGATTCGTCGATCGTGGCGCACCTGTTCGACGAGCGCAACGCGGCGGTCAAGAAGCTGCTGTCGATGGCGATCAAGGCCGCGCGCGCCAAGGGCAAGTACGTCGGCATCTGCGGCCAGGGGCCGTCGGACCATCCGGACCTGGCCGAATGGCTGATGCAGGAAGGCATCGAGTCGGTGTCGCTGAATCCTGACACCGTGGTCGACACCTGGCTGCGCCTGGCCAAGCTGAAAGCCGCCGGCTGATGGGCACGGCAACGACGTTGCTGGCGGCGGTCGCGACGGCGGCCTCCGCCGCACCGGCGGCGCGGACACAGCAGCCGTTCAACTGGAGAGACCTGGATTGGGCGCAGTACGCGCTCAACTGGGGCGTGGCGCTGATCATCCTGGTACTCGGGATGTGGATCGCCAAGCGCCTGAGCCTGTGGCTGCAGCGCGCGCTGGTCCGCGCCCGGGTGGAGACCACGCTCAGCAACTTCCTGCGCAACGTCGCCTATGCGTTGCTGCTGGTGCTGGTGTTCGTCACCGCGCTGCAGAAGATCGGCGTGCCGCCGACCTCGCTGTTCGCCGTGCTCGGCGCGGCCGGCCTGGCGGTCGGCCTGGCGCTGAAGGATTCGCTGTCCAACATCGCCTCGGGGGTGATGCTGATCGTGCTGCGGCCGATGCGCGATGGCGACCACGTGGTGGTGGCGGGCCAGGAAGGCATCGTCGACGAGATCCGGATCTTCCAGACCCGCATCCGCAGCTTCGACGAGCGCATGATCACCCTGCCCAACAGCACCATCACCACCGCGCCGATCGTCAACTACAGCACCCTGCCCAACCGGCGCCTGGAGATCACGGTGGGCGTGGGCTATGGCGACGATCTGAAGAAGGCGCAGCAGTTGCTGCTGCAGATCGCCCAGGACAATCCGAACATCCTGGAGACGCCGGCGCCGTTCGTGCAGGTCACCAACCTGGGCGAGAGCACGGTGGACCTGATGCTGTTCGCCTACGCCAGGAACGGCGACTTCGGCGCGGCCAAGAGCAGCACGCTGGAGAACATCCGCAACCAGTTGCTGGAGAACGGGCTCAGCATTCCCTATCCGCAGCGCGATCTGCACGTGTACCACCACGACGCCGATGGGCGTCCGATCGCCGAGCTGCTGCTGAAGGGCGTGACCGACGACGGCGAGACCAAGCAAGGGCCGCCGCTGGCCCGGTGACGCTGGCCTTGCCGCAAGGCCGCGCCGTGCAGGCGCGGCCTGCGTGTCGCGCAGCGCGACTCAGCGCGCGCCGTTGCCCTGCCCGCCCAGCGCGCCCATGAACGGGCGGTAGTAGCGCAGTTCGTCGATCGAATCGTGCACGTCGCTGAGCGCGGTGTGCGAGGAGGTCTTGTTCAATCCCGACGCGACCGACGGCGCCCAGCGCCGCGCCAGTTCCTTCAGCGTGGACACGTCCAGGTTGCGGTAGTGGAAGAAGCGCTCCAACCGCGGCATCTGCCGGTGCAGGAAGCGCCGGTCCTGGCAGATCGAGTTGCCGCACATCGGCGACGCGCCCGGCTTGCACCACTGCGCCAGGAACGAAACGGTCTGCGCCTCGGCCTGGCCCAGGGTGACCTGGCTGTCGAGCACGCGCTGCCACAGTCCGGAATGCCGGTGCTGGTTGCGGTTCCACTCGTCCATCGCCTGCAGCGTCTGCAGCGGATGCGCGATGGCGAATTCCGGGCCCTCGGCCAGCACGTTGAGCTGGCTGTCGGTGACCACCGTGGCGATCTCGATGATCGAATCCTTGTCCGTGTCCAACCCGGTCATTTCCAGGTCGATCCAGATCAGACGATCGTTGTCCACGTGCGGTTCCGCCATATCACCATCCAGTCGTTCGCGGCGGCGCTGCCGGCGCGGGGGTTTCGTATCGGTCGTGCATGATACCGCGCGTGACCCGGCGGGTTCACGCCCCGCCAGCGCCGCACCGCGGCGCTCAACCGCCGAGCAGCGGCTTGCCGCGTTTGGCGCGGAAATAGTTGGTCAGGCGCAGCCCGGCCGGCGCCGCCAGCACGCCGCCGCGCACCTGCACGCGGTGGTTGTGGCGCGGATCGGCGAGCAGATCGAACACGCTGCCGCAGGCGCCGGTCTTCGGATCGGCGGCCGCGAACACCAGCTGCGCCACGCGCGCATGCACCACCGCCATCGCGCACATCGCGCACGGTTCCAGGGTCACGTACAGGGTGCTGCCGACCAGCCGGTGGTTGCCGAGCCGGCGCCCGGCCTGGCGCAGCGCCACGATCTCGGCGTGCGCGCTGGGATCGTGCTCGGCGATGTTGAGGTTCCAGCCCTCGCCCAGCACCTCGTCCTGCGCCGAGACCAGCACCGCGCCGACCGGAATCTCGTCGAACTCGCGCTCGGCGCGGTCGGCCAGGGCCAGCGCGTGCAGCATCCAGCGCTCGTCGCGCGCGGCGGTGTCGCTGTCGCCGTTCATCGTGCCGCGGCGTGCTTGCGCACGAACTCGGCGAACACCGCCAGCGTGGCTTCGCTGACATGGTGCTCGATGCCCTCGGCATCGCGCCGCGCGATGTCCTCGTCGATGCCCAGCGCCAGCAGGAACTGCTCCACGGTCTGGTGCCGCTGCCGGCTGGCCGCCGCCAGCGCTTCGCCGTCCGGGGTCAGGAACACGCCGCGATACGGCCGCTGGATCACCCAGCCGCCCTTGACCAGCCGCTTGAGCATCTTCGCCACGGTCGGCTGGGCCACGCCCAGGCGCGCGGCGATGTCCACCTGCCGCGCCTCGCCGCCGTCGGCCAGCAGGTCGGAAATCAGCTCCACATAGTCCTCGATCAGCTCCAGGCGGTGCGCCTCGCGCACCTGGCGGAAGCTCTCGACCTGCACTTCGGCGTCGAGCAGCACCGCCCCCGGTGCCGTCAACTTCCCGCTTTTCTGCATCGCAACGCCCTTGTCCGGTGCCGGCGAACGCCGGCCGCTGCCTATTCTGGCCGAAATCGCGCCTATCGCAGCGATCCGATTTGCCAATGCTAAACAGAATAGCAAGTGCTATATACTGGATCGCGCTCCTCCCACGCACGTTTCCGCCATGGCCGATCCTCTGCCCCTGCCCCTGCCCGATTCCAATGCCGCCTGGCCGCAGGCCAGCGAGCCGCCGCGGCGCAGCCTCGGGCGCATGAACGGCAGCGTTGCCGTGCCCAGCGGCGGGCTCGGCTGGCGCCGCTTCCTGGCCTTCCTGGGGCCGGGTTACATGGTCTCGGTGGGCTACATGGATCCGGGCAACTGGGCCACCGACATCGCCGGCGGCTCGCACTTCGGCTACCTGTTGCTGTCGGTGATCCTGCTGTCGAACCTGATGGCGATCGTGCTGCAGGGCCTGGCGGCGCGGCTGGGCATCGCCACCGGCCGCGACCTGGCGCAGGCCTGCCGCGAGCACTATTCCCGGCCGGTCAACTTCCTGCTGTGGCTGGCCTGCGAGGCGGCGATCGTGGCCTGCGACCTGGCCGAGGTGATCGGCACCGCGATCGCGCTGAAGCTACTGTTCGGCATCCCGCTGACCCTGGGCGCGATCATCACCGCGATCGATGCGCTGCTGGTGCTGTACCTGATGCGGCGCGGCTTCCGCACCCTGGAGGCATTCGTGATCGCGCTGCTGCTGGTGATCTTCGCCTGCTTCGTGGTGCAGATCGCGATGGCCGCGCCGCCGCTGCACGAGGTGCTGGCCGGCTTCATCCCGCGCGCCGAGGTGGTGACCAACCCGGCCGCGCTGTACCTGGCGATCGGCATCATCGGCGCGACGGTGATGCCGCACAACCTGTACCTGCATTCGTCGATCGTGCAGACCCGCGCCTACGAGCGCAGCGACAACGGCCGCCGCTCGGCGCTGCGCTGGGCGCTGGCCGACAGCACCATCGCGTTGAGCCTGGCGCTGTTCGTCAACGCCGCGATCCTGGTGCTGGCCGCCGCGGTGTTCCATGCGCACGGCCGCACCGACGTGGAGGAGATCGAGCAGGCCTACGAGCTGCTGGCGCCGATGCTCGGCGTCGGCGTGGCCTCGACCCTGTTCGCGGTGGCGCTGCTGGCCTCGGGCATCAACTCCACGGTGACCGCGACGCTGGCCGGGCAGATCGTCATGGAAGGCTTCCTGCACCTGCGCATCCCGGCCTGGGCGCGGCGCCTGCTGACCCGTGGCCTGGCGATCGTGCCGGTGGTGGTGGTGACCTGGCTGTACGGTGAGCAGGGCACCGCCAAGCTGCTGGTGCTGAGCCAGGTGCTGCTGTCGATGCAGCTGCCGTTCGCGGTGATCCCGCTGGTGCGCTTCGTCGCCGACAAACGCAAGATGGGCGCACTGGTCGCGCCGCGCTGGCTGATCTGGCTGTCGTGGATCATCGCCGCGCTGATCGTGGCGCTGAACGTGAAGCTGCTCGGCGATACCCTGCTGCACTGAGCCGGCGCAAGAACCCGGGCACCGCGCTGACGCGGCGGCCGGGGCGAGTCGGCGCAGGCGCGCTGGCCGGGCCAACGATGCCTGCGCTTACGAATACAGGGGCGCCGCTTCCGGTTTGTCCTGGGCGCCGGGATTGGCCCGCACCTGCTGCAACGCGGTGGCCAGCTCGTCCAGCCGGTAGGGCTTGGACAGGATCTGCACGCCCTGCGCCTCGGCCGCGGATTTCGCCGCTTCCGCGTAGCCGCTGGTGAGCAGGATCGGCAATTCCTGGCGCCGCAGGCGGATCTCGTGGACCAGCTCCAGGCCGTTCATGCCGCCGGGCATCATGATGTCGGAGAACACGATGTCCACCACGCGCTCGTTGGCCAACGCACCCAGCGCGGCAGCGGCGCTGGCCACGCGGGTGACCTGGTAGCCGAGCTGGCGCAGCATTTCGCCCACCAGGGCGGCGACTTCGTCGTCGTCCTCGACCAGCAGCACGTAGCCGGCGTCGCCCGGGGCGCGGCGCGCCACTTGTTGCAGGTCCACCAGATGCCGTTCGTCCGGCGCCGGCGCGCGGAACGAGCGCGGCAACAGCAGATGGATCGCGGTGCCCTGCCCGGGTTCGCTGTCGATGTGGATGGAGCCGCCGGATTGCTGCACGAACCCGTGCACCTGCGCCAGGCCCAGGCCCGAGCCCTTGCCGATGTCCTTGGTGGTGTAGAACGGTTCGAACACCCGCGCCTTCACTTCCGGCGCCATGCCGACGCCGGTATCGACGATCGACAGGCGGATGAAGTCCGGATCGGTCTTGCCCGCGCCCGGCACGTTCTGCGCCCGCACCACGATCGTGCCGCCATTGGGCATCGCATCGCGCGCGTTGACCGCCAGATTGAGCACCACCAGTTCCAGCTCGCCCGGATCCACTTCGATCGGCCACAGGCCGTCGGCGAAATCGAAATCCACGTGCACGTCGCCGCGCAGGCTGCGGTCCAGCAGTTCGCGCATGCCGCCGATCTGCCGGGTCAGGTCGACCGGCTCCGGCTTGAGCTCCTGCCGCCGCGAGAACGCCAGCAACTGCCGGGTCAGCCCGGCGCCGCGCTGCGCGGCCTTCTGCATGCCATCCATCAGCCGCTTGCGCACGGCCGGATCGGCCTGGGTGTCGAGCATCGCCAGGCCGCCGGAGATCACCATCAGCAAATTGTTGAAATCGTGCGCGACGCCACCGGTCAATTGCCCGATGGCCTCGATCTTCTGCGCGTGGCGCAGGGTTTCCTCGACCCGCGCGCGCTCGTCCATCTGCGTGCGCAGCAGGCGATTGGCCTGCTCCAGCTCGCGCGTGCGCGCCACCACCTGCGCCTCCAGCTTCTGCGCCGCCGACGCCTGTTCGCGCAACAGCGAGCGCACTTCGTATTGACGGGTACGGGCGCGCAGCGCGGCCTTGATGGTGCTGGTCAAGGTGATCGCCTGCACCGGCCGCTCGAGCAGAGCGACGTTGCGCAGCGAGGCCACCAGCTTGCGCCGCCAGGTCACCACGGACGGTTGTTCCTGATGGCTGGTCAGCACCACGAACGGCAGATCAGACCATGGCGGCTGCGCGTCGGCCCAGGCGAACAGCGCGCTCGCATCCTTGCCGAACAGGCCTTCTTCGGCGATGAACACCGCAGCGGCACCGATGTTCAGTTCGCGCACCACGCTGTCCAGGTCGGCGCAGTTGCATGCCACCACGCCGCCACGCCGCAGCAGTTCTACCGACGCATTGCCATCGCGCCCGATCGGAGCGTAGACCAGGACCCGGCTTTCGATGGCGTCACTGCTGCTCATGCGCAGCGGAATCCATGAAAGGCAGATCGTTTCCGCCGTAGCGCGGCGTGCCGCTGAAGATCGCGCTGAACTGTTTGATCGGCGAGCCGATATCCAGGCCGTTGCCGCTGAGCCGGAACTCGCGGATGGTGGTCTCGTGGCTGCCGCTGCGTTTCTTCACCACCGACAGCGCCCGGCGCACCGTGCCGTCCACTTCGAAATAGCGCAGCATCAGCACCGAATCGCTCAGATAGCTGAGGTCCAGCGGGGTTTCCATCGGCCCGACCAGTCCGTGCTGCGCCAGGACCAGGATGGTCAGCACGCCCTGCTGGCCCAGATAGCTGAGCAGTTCGTGCATCTGCAGGATCAGGAAGCGTTCGTCCGGCATCGCGTTGAGATAGCCGTTGAGGCTGTCGATGACGATCACCCGCGCGCCGTCCACTTCCACGCTGCGGCGCACGTTGGCCGCGAACTGGCCCGGCGACATCTCCGCCGGATCGATCTGCTGGAAACGGATCAGGCCGTTGTCGAGCTTTTCGTCGAGCGGCAAGCCCAGCGTGCGAGCGCGCGCCTCGACGGTACTGCGCCCCTCGTCGAAGGCGAAGAACACGCTGTGTTCGCCACGCTCGGCCGCGGCGATGGCATAGGTCAACGCCAGCGAGGACTTGCCCACGCCGGCCGCGCCCAACAGCAAGGCGTTGGTGCCGCGCTCCAGTCCGCCGCCGAGCAGCCGGTCCAGCTCGGCGTTGCCGCTGGGAGCGACCTCCTCGATATGGTGGTGCTTGTATTCCCCCGCGATCAGGCGCGGGTAGATTTCCAGCCCGCCTTTCTCGATGGTGAAGTCGTGATAGCCGCCGCGGAACTGGATGCCGCGCATCTTGACCACGCGCAGGCGCCGGCGTTCGGCGCCGTAGTCGATGGCCAGTTGCTCCAGCAACACCACGCCGTGGGTGATGGAGTGCAACTGCAGATCGTTTTCCTGCGAGGACAGGTCGTCGAGCAGGATCACCGTGCATTGCCGGCTGGCGAAGAAATGCTTCAGCGCCAATACCTGGCGGCGATAGCGCAGCGGGCTCTGCGCGAGCAGGCGCAGTTCGGAGAGACTGTCCAGCACCACCCGCGTGGGATTGAGCTGTTCGACCTTGTCGAAGATCAGCTTGGTGGTCTCGGTCAGCTCCATTTCCGCAGGATGGAACACGGTGAGTTCGCGTTCCGGATCCAGCACGATCTCCGGCGGCACCAGTTCGAACACATCGACCTGGTTCATGCTCCAGCCGTGGCGGGCAGCCACCAGATGCAGTTCGCGCTGGGTTTCGGACAAGGTGATGTACAGCACGCGCTCGCCATGCCGGGCGCCTTCCAGCAGGAACTGCAAGGCGATCGTGGTCTTGCCGGTGCCTGGGCGGCCTTCGTAGAGATAGAGGCGGTTGGGGTCGACGCCACCGCCGAGGATATTGTCCAGGCCCGCACTGCCGGTCGAGATGCGCGGCAGGTCGTCGCCGTGCGCGTGATCGGGTTGCCGGTGGGGGGTCATAGGGGTCCTTGAAGGGTGCGTGTGGATCGAACGTAATGTGTTGCAACTGTCTTGCTAAGGACCGCGCGCAGCAACTCGCATCAGCAGTCTCCCTTTCGCCAGCACGCCTTGCATGGATGCCGCGACCGGCGCCCGCTCACCTGGGCGTGCCGCAACGCTCACGGTTCAGTGACGCCAAAACACACTACGTTCGGCAAAGTGATGTTGTTGTGTAGGCACAGCCTGCGTCCTGCAGGGCGGAGAAACGGGTCGCGAACATGGTCGAGCGACGGCCAGGCCCAATACCACGAATGCCTCGCCGGGTCGCGAAACCGCCTCGCCCGAGCCGGTAGGCGGTTCGCCAAGACCCGGGAAGTCCGGCAAGCGCGGCCCCGCGCTGGCAGCGTTCATGCGTGGCCTTCTGGATCCAGCGTCCCCAGCAGTTCGTGCATGCGATACGGCTTGGACAGGAAACGCGCCGTGGGCGGCAAGGGCGGCAACTGCGACTGCGCATAGCCGGACAGCAGGATCGCCAAGCAGGCCGGATTCATCGCCTGCGCGGTGCGCACGACCTCGATGCCGCTGACGCCGCCAGGCATGCTGATGTCGCTGATCACGCAGTCGAACCGTCCACTGGCCAGTTCCGCCTGCGCCTGGATGCCGTTGACCGCTTCGAGGACGTCGAACCCGGCATCCTTCAGGGCGAGGACCGTCACCATCCGCAGCAGCGCATCGTCCTCGACATAGAGGATCCTTCTCGTGGTCATGGCGTCATCGCAACCGGAATGTACATGGTGACCAGGGTTCCCTGCCCCTGCCCGCTGTCGATGGTCGCGAACCCGCCGGACTGGCCAGCGAAGCCAAACACCTGGCTCAATCCCAGGCCGCTGCCATTGCCGACATCCTTGGTGGTGAAGAACGGCTCCATGGCGCGCAGCCGCACCTCCTCGGACATGCCCGGGCCGTCGTCCTGCACCGCCACGCACACGTAGTCGTGATCGGGCCTGGCTTCCGCGTGCAGGGACAGGCCGGAGCGGCACAGCCGCGTGGAGATCACGATCCGGCCCTGCCGCACCGCGTCGCGCGCGTTCGCGACCAGATTCATCAGCGCCGCTTCGAACTGGCTGGCGTCGACCACGACCGGCGGCAACGCATCGGCGAACGCGAACTCGCAGGTCATGGCATCGCCGGCCACGCGCCGGTACAGCTCGGCGGCCCCGACGATCAGCGCATTGACGTCGTTGGGTTCGGGGACCAGGTCCTGCCCGCGGGCGAAGGCCAGCATCTGCTGCGACAACCTGCTGCCCCGCTCCGCCGCATCGGTCGCCGCCCCGATCAGCAGTTTGCTGCGCGCGTCGTGTTGGGTCTTGGCCAGCAGGTCCAGGCTGCCGACGATGACCGCCAGCAGATTGTTGAAATCGTGGGCGATGCCCAGCGTCAGGCGGCCGATGGCCTGCACCTTCTGCGCCTGCGCCAGGGCGCGTTCGGCCTTGCGCAGGTCTTCCGCGGCATTGAACTGCTCGGTGACATCGCGGGTGACCTTGGCATAGCCGACCAGCGCGCCATCCTTCCAGACCGGATCGATGACCACGCTGGCACGGAACTGCGAACCGTCCTTCCGCACCCGCCAGCCTTCGGCCTCGTAGCGGCCTTCGCGCCTGGCCGCGTCCAGCCCCTTGCGCGGCAGGCCGGCGGCGGCGTCCTGCGGCGTGTAGAACCTGGAAAAGTGCTGGCCAACGATCTCGGCTTCCTCGTAGCCCTTGATGTGGCGGCCGCCGGTGTTCCAGCTGAGGATGAAGCCTTCCGGGTCGAGCATGTAGATCGCGTAGTCAGTCACGCTCTGCAGGAGCAGACGGTCTGCTTCGGTTGCGAGCGGAGTGCGCATTCAAGCCAGGTGAGGCGGTGAAGTCGGCCAAAAATAGCCAGCCAATTGTTAGTTTTTTGTGGACTGCGCGGCCCTCTCGCTGCGTGGCGCCGCGCATCTCGCTGCGGCCCGCAGTTCAGTCGTTGCGCGACCCACACGGCGAGGCTCCGGTGACGCCCGGTCCGGACGTCCGCATCCGGCGGTCGCTGGCGACTGCGACTGCCGCGCGCGTCCAGTCGGATAGCGAATGCCGTGGACCGTCCAAAGCCGGTGCCGCCCTGGGCGGGCTTCAACGCGCGAAACGCCAATCGTCGAAATCGAACAGCGACGGCTCCGCGCCGCCTTTGAACAGCATGTACAGATCGTGCGTGCCGACAGCGCCGGACACGGACGCCGTGCGTTCCTGCCACCGACCCACGGCATCGTTCGCGCCAACCTGCAGCGTGCCGATCAGCGGACCGTCCACGCCGTCGAGCCGCAGTTCGATCGACGACGGCGCAACCGCGTTGGCCACGCTGGCGACAAAGCGCTTGGCGCCCGGCGTGCCGAAGTCGACGCCGGCGACCTTGATGTAGCTGCGGTCGGCGATGCGCGTGACATACACGCCGCTGCGCGCCTCGCCGGCGGTGCTGACGCCCGGCGCCCAGTCGTACGGCCGGTCGCGGTCGCGCTTGAGCCGCGACGTCCACGCGATCGTCTCGGCCTCCACCCGCGTGTACGGATCGACGGTGCCGAGCTGCGCCACCCCTTTGCGGTCCCACCACGGCTGCTTGGGAATGGTGCCGTCGGGCCGGTACTGGAACCTGGTGACGGTGACCGAGCGGCGTTCGTGATGGATCGGCGTCGTTTCGAAGTTGAGCCAGTAGTTGAAGCCGAACAGATAGGAGCCACCCTTGTAGTCGATGATGCCGGGATGGTTGCCGGTGGAGCCCTGGTTCGGATCCATGATCTTGCCCTTGTGCACCCAGGGGCCGGTCGGGCCGTCGCTCATCGCATAGCCGATCCCCTCCGGGCAACAGGTCGATGCGTAGGCCATGTAGTAGTGGCCGCCGCGCTTGTAGAACCACGGCCCCTCCTGGTAGTCCGCCGGCTTGCTCTGCACTTTGGTGATCGGCCCGGAATAGGACACCATGTCCGGGTTGAGCTTGACGTACCACAGGTCCGGGTTGCCCCAGTACAGGTAGGCCTGGCCGTCGTCGTCGATCCACACCGTCGGGTCGAAGAAGCCCTCGGCTGGCGCGATCAGCGGCTTGCCCAGCGCATCGCGGAACGGCCCGTCGGGCGTGTCGGCCACGGCGACCGCGATGACGTTCTTGGGCCAACCGGCCACGCTGATCGGCACATAGAGATAGAACTTGCCGCCGCGCGCGACCACCTGCGGCGCCCAGGCATCGTTGCTCTGCACCGCCCACGGAAAGGTCTTGAGCGAGGCGACCACGCCGCGGTCGGTCCAGTTGACCAGATCGGTGGACCGGTACAGCCGCCAGTCGAGCATCTTGAAGCCGGCGGCATCGTCCTCGTCATGGCTGGTGTAGAGATACAGGACGCCGTCGTGGACCAGCGGCGCCGGATCCGCGGTAAACCGCGTCTGCACGATGGGATTGTCGGCGCGCGCTGCAGCGAGCGGCAGGCCGACGGCGAGGACCAGCGCGGCGAAAATGGCAGGCTTCGACAAGGCTGTACTCCTGCGGACAACGACGACGCGGGATTTCAGAACCGGACCGTGACAGGTTTTCCGGTATAGGAAATACGCTTGGTGACCGGCGCCGGCTCCATGCCGCCGCCGGCGGCGCCGTCCACGAGTACGACGTCGAGCTCGCGCTGCGCGGTCATGCCGGGAAAGCCGCCTCGCCGCGGACCGATGCGCAGCGTTCTGGCCGCATCGTTCCAGATCAGCTCGTAGGTGGCATAGGCGCCCTTTTCATAGGCATAGGTCTCGTTGTCGTCCTCGTACAGGGTGAAGCGCGCGTTCGCGCCCGGATAGACGCGGACTTCGTAGGGCGCCTGCGGCGCCTGCGTGGCGTATTGCACCTGCGGCCCCATCGGCACGATCGATCCGGCCCGCACGTAGAGCGGCAGCAGATCCAGCGGCGCGCGCCGGACGACGTGGCGGCCGCCATCGAAGCGCTGGTTGGTCCAGAAGTCGTACCAGTCCGCGCCCTTGGGCAGATAGGTGTCGACGTTGTCGTCGAGGGCGGCGCGCGGCGCGCTGAGCGCCTGCCGCTCGCTCGGCGTTCTCCACGCCAGGCGCAGCATGCGCTCGGCATCGCCCTGGTAGTACTCGAGCCCGAGCTTGACGACCTGGCCCTTGCGCAGCGCGACCGTCGTCGCCTTGTACCGCGCAGCGCCGGCGTCCCAGTCCTGCACGACGGTCTTGCCGTCGAGCATCAGCCGGAAGCCGTCGTCGCCCTCGACCCCGATCTCGTATTCCCCTTCTTCAGGCGCGGTCAGCGTGCCCTGCCAACGTGCGGAGAAGTGCATCAGGCCGGAAAGGCCGGCCGGCACCTCGGCCAGCGGCGGATCGGGCCAGGTGTGGTCCACCTTCGGATCGACGAAGCGGCTCCTGGGCGTCTGGAAATGCTCGCCTTCGAAATACTGGCCGGCCAGGCCCGGCCTCCCGTCCGGCGTGCGCAGCACCTCGCCCGGGATGGTCGTCGCCGGCGGCGGTTCGACGTGGTACATCGCCCGCGTCACCGGATGGACGAGGAACGCGTTGCCGAACATGAAGGTATCGTCGATGGCGTCGGTGGCGCGATCGTCGGGGAAATCCATCATCAGCGGCCGCATCAGCGTGTAGCCGTCCGCGGTCACCTTCCAGCTGAGGCTGTAGATGTAGGGCAGCATGCGATAGCGCAGCTGCGTGCTCTTGAGCAGCGAGGCATAGACCGCCGGGTCCATCGACTTGAACCGGTACGGCTCGCGCTCGACGTTGGTGCCGTGGATCCGCATGAGCGGATTGAACGCCGAGAACTGCAGCCAGCGCGCATAGAGTTCGCGCCAGGCCGGATTGTTTTCGCCGCCGGGGAAATCGGCGACGAAGAAGCCGCCCGTGTCCTGGGTCCAGTAGGGATTGCCGGTCACCGTCACATTGACGCCTTCGGCGACCTGCTGTTTCAGCGTCTTCCAACTGGCGTAGATGTCGCCGCTCCAGGACGCCGCCGCAGTGCGCTGCGCGCCCGCCCACGCCGAACGGGTCAGCGTGAACACGCGCTTGTCGCTGGTGGCGCGCTGCCCGTCGTACGTGCCCTGCGTGGTGAGCAGCGAGTAAGGATTGAGATACCGCGTGAAGTCGCCCAGCGCGTTGGAGCCCAGCGCCTTGGTGTCGCGGATATTGTCCTGCGTGTTCCACATGGCGCTGCTGACTTCGATCTCGGTGCCGTCCATCCACAGCGCATCGACGCCCTTGTCGAGCAGGCCCGACTTGATGTGCTTGAAGTAGATCTGCCGCCCCAGCGGACTGTAGGCGTCGTACACACGCGCGTGTTTGGAGATCCAGTGCAGCGGCGCGAAACGCAACTGGTGCTGGTCCAGTTCGTGGGCCAGCGCGGTATCGTCGCCGACCGAGGGCCAGATCGACACCATCAGCTTCATGTGCAGGTCGTGCACCTGGCGCGCCATGCCGGCAGGATCGGGATAGCGGACCGGATCCCAGGTCATGCCGCTCCAGCTGCCGTCCTTGTCCGATCCCCAGTACTGCCAGTCCTGCACGATGTAGTCGAGCGGAAATCCGTCGTTGCGGAAGCTGCGGGCGACGTCGAGCAGCTGTTCCTGGGTCTTGTAGCGTTCCTTGCTCATGAACAGGCCGAACGCCTGCTTGGGATACATCGGCGCCTGCCCGGTCAGCGCCCGGTAGGCCGCGACCACCGCATCCGGGGTATCGCCGCCCATGAAGTAGTAATCGACGCCGCCGGGCGCGCTTTCGGCCCACATCGAGGCGCCGTCCGCATCGTCCTTGAAGCGCATCTGCGAGTACGTGTCCCACAGGATCCCGTAGCGGCGCGAGGACATCAGCACGGGGATGACGATGCCCACGTTGGTCTGCACCAGCAGCAGTTCCTTGCCGCGCCGATTGCTGCTCTGCTCGCCGAGGAAACCCAGGCCATAGATCGCTTCGTCCGGGCGCAAGGTCAACCTGTTGGCCGCCTCGAACGTCGGCGCGCCCGACACGACCACCTTCTTCAACGTCTGCGGCGCGTCGCTGTCTTCTTCCGTATAGAGCTTACCCGCAGCGTCGAGGAAACGCACCGCGCCGGTCCTCTTGCTGATTTCAACGCGCAATGCGGCGCTTTTGAGCGTCAGCGTGTCCTCGGTCTCGCCGGTGGCGAAGGCGATGGGTTGCGGCGTGCCGATCACCGCCAGGCTGGGGGCGGTCCAGTAGTTCTCTCCCAGGTTCGCATTCACGCGAACGGTCTGCGGTCCGTAGAAGATCACGTTCTTGGCGATCTGGCCGATGCGGACCTGGACGCCTTGCTGCAGCCGCGTGTACGCGAACGACTCGTCGCGTCCGGTCGCGACAGCACGCAGGTGTCCGCGCGCATCCAGGCCGGTCTCCGCCGCGCTTGCAGCCTGCTTCGTACCGGCAGCGAACGATGCCGGAATGGATGCCGAAAGCCCGAAGGCCAGGAACGCCGCCGCCACAACCCTCTGTCGCCCCATCCGCATGTGCCGCTCCCTCGTCGCCCGTCGCGGGCGCATGGCGTTCGCTTTCCGAAAAAAGTGTACGCCTTGCGCTCGCGCGATCAACCGAAGGTTGCAACTGCATCCATGCGGGCTCGGCATATGGGATCGCATCGGTCTGCGGCGGCACCATGCCTGCGATCTACCCCGACGGCATGACCGTCAAGCAGTCATTCGCGCCTCACGATCCACGAGCCGCCAGCGCGTCGGAAGAAAGCGGCTGCCAGCCGCCACCGAGCGCCCGGAACGCGGCGACGGCGGCTCGCGCCGATTCGGTCTGCGCCTGCGCTCTCGCGTCGGACGCGTTCAACAGCGATGCGTCGGCATGCAGCACGTCGATCAGGCTCGCGGTCCCGCGCTGGTATGCGGTAAACGCCAATTCCCTGGCCCGAGTCAGCGATGCCTCGCCCTGCTTCAACAGCGTGGCCTGGTCCCGACGGTTGACCAATGCCGAAAAGGCGTTCTCGACATCCTCGGTCGCGCGCAGAACCGCCTGGCGATAGGCGGCCAAGGCCTCGGCATCCTGACCCTTGGCCAGATCGATCTGCGCATTGATACGGCCGAAATCGAAAAGCCGCCAGCGCAGTCCCAACACGCCTGCCGCCTGGCTCGCGCCGCTGGTGAACAGGTTGCCGCTGGATACCGCGGTGGCGCTTCCCAGCAAGCCACTCAACGAGAACTTCGGGTAGTACTCCGCGACCGCCTCGCCGATGCGGGCATTGGCCGCCGCAAGCCGGCGTTCTGCGACAACGAGGTCGGGGCGACGTTGCAGCAGGTCGGCCGGGGAACCCATCCCGGCGATTCCCGGCGTCGCCGGAATCGGTGCGGCGGCTTCGAGTTCGTCCCGATGCGTTCCGGGCGGGACACCCAGCATCACATCCAAGGCGTTCATCGCCGCATCCAGGCCCGTCTGCAGGCCGGGAACCGTCGCCTGCACCTGCGACAGCGTGCCTTCCGTCTGTCGCACTTCGTACTCGGCAGCCAGTCCCTTTTTGTACAGAAGGCCCACTTTCGCCAGCAGGTCCTGCTGGGCCCTGACTTGGCGCCGGGCGATGTCGAGGCGCGTCTGCAGGCCGCGGATGGTGATATAGATGTCGGCGGTCTGTGCGGCTACCGCCAGCCGCACTGCCCCGGCACCGGCTTGCGAGGCTTGATAGTCGGCCAATGCCGCCTCACGACCACGCCGCAGACCGCCGAACACGTCCGCTTCCCAGCCTGCCTCCAAGTCCAACTCGTAGGCGCTTCCCCACCGGTCGTATCCGGGCGCGGCATCGAGCACCTGCCCCAACGGGGTTTCTATCGACTGGCGGGCGCGCGCGGCCGAACCGCTGACGGCTGCCGACGGCAGCAGGGCCGCATTGGCCGCACCAAGCCCGGCGCGTGCCTGGGCGACGCGCGCGGCCGCCTGCGCCAGGTCCAGGTTCTGCTCGAGCGCCAACGCCACCAGCCGCGTCAGCAGCGGATCGTCGAAGCCTTGCCACCACGCCGCCAGTTCGATCGCGGACGGGCCGCCATCCTGCCCGGCCTGTGTCTGCCCGAGGTAGTGGCTGGGCAGCGGCGCCTCGGGTCGGCGGTAGTCGGGGCCTACCGCGCAGCCCGCCGTCACGCTGGCGCAGAGCAGAAGGACGAGAGAGCGAGGGAGCTGCATGGCGATCCTGAAAGCTGGCTTGTTGTGACCATATTACGAAATGGTCACTCTTTGTCAATCCACAGGCCGCACGGTACCCTGTGGCAATGACCAAGACCCCTTCCCCCGCGCCCCAACCCAGGGGACCGTCGGATCACGATGTCCGCGACCAGATCGTCGAGGCGGCAACCGAATATTTCGGCCTGTACGGCTACGAGAAGACGACCGTTTCCGACCTGGCCAAAGCGATCGGCTTCTCCAAGGCCTACATCTACAAGTTCTTCGATTCCAAGCAGGCGATCGGCGAGGTCATCTGCTCCAACCGCCTCAGCGCGATCATGGCCGCGGTCGACGCGGCCGTGGCCGGCGCCCCTTCCGCCCCCGAGCGCCTGCGGCGCGTTTTCAAGGCCTTGGTGGAGGCCGGCAGCGCGCTGTTTTTCGACGATCGCAAGCTCTACGACATCGCCAGGACCTCGGCCGCCGAATCCTGGCCCTCCGCCCGCGCCTACGAAGAGCACGTCAAGGCCCTGGTCCTGCAGATCGTGCGCGACGGTCGCGAAGCGGGCGAATTCGAGCGCAAGACCCCGCTGGACGAGACAGCCAATGCCATCTATCTGGTCATGCGCCCGTTCATCAATCCGCTGTTGCTGCAGCACAACCTGGACAACGCCGCCGAGGCGACAGGCCAGCTGTCCGGCCTGATCCTGCGCAGCCTGTCGCCCTGAGTCCTTCGTTGTGACTATTGACCATTTTGGTCACAAGTATAGAATGGGTGCCCTATCCCGTCAGGAAGGGTTCCCATGTTTCGGCGCCAGTGTGTCCCGTATGCCATTTGCCTATTAACTCTTGTCCTAGCGGCATGCGGCGACAAACATGCCGCCGATCCGCGCACGGAAGCGCCGCTGGTCAGAGTCGGAGCCGTGCAGGGCGGCGCCGACGCACCGCGGTCGTTCACCGGCGTCGTCGCGGCTCGAATCCAAAGCGATCTGGCGTTTCGCGTGCCGGGTAAGGTGCTCGAGCGCCTGGTCGATACCGGGCAGACTGTCAAACGCGGCCAGGCGCTCATGCGCATGGACCCGATCGACCTGGGCCTGCAGGCACAGGCGCAGCAGGAAACGGTCGCCGCAGCGCGGGCGCGCGCCACGCAGACCGCCGACGAGGCGGCGCGCTATCGCGACCTGGTTGCCGAAGGGGCCGTCTCGGTATCCGCCTACGATCAGATCAAGGCCGCCGCCGACACGGCGCGGGCGCAACTCAAGGCGGCCGAGGCGCAAGCCGGCGTCGCCAGGAACGCGTCGGGCTACGCCGTCCTGCTCGCCGACGCCGATGGCGTGATCGTGGACACGCTGGCCGAGCCGGGGCAAGTGGTCGGCGCCGGGCAGCCGGTCATGCGCCTGGCGCATGCGGGCCAGCGCGAAGCCATCGTGCAACTGCCCGAGACGCTGCGGCCGGCTGCGGGTTCGCTGGCGCATGCCAGGCTGTACGGCGATCGCCAGGCCGCGATGCCGGCGACCTTGCGGCAGCTGTCCGATGCGGCTGACCGGCTGACCCGCACCTACGAGGCCAGGTACGTGCTCGACGGCGCGTTGGCCCGCGCGCCGCTGGGCGCCACCGTCACCGTCGAGATCCCGACCGGCACGGACGCCGCCGCTTCGCTGCAAGTCCCGATCGGCGCCGTGTTCGATCCGGGCAAGGGCCCGGGCGTGTGGGCCGTCGAGGGCAAGCCTGCCAAGGCTGTCTGGCGCTCGGTCCAGGTGCTTGGCTTGACCGACGAGGTAGCGCAGGTGAAGGGCAATCTCGAGGCTGGCGACCAGGTGGTGTCGCTGGGCGCGCATCTGCTTCGCGAAGGCCAGTTGGTCAGGCCGATCGGCCAGGGCCAGGCGCTGGCCGGCGGAGCGCGTCCATGAGCGAGGGGCGTTTCAATCTGTCGGCGCTGGCGGTGCGCGAGCGTTCGATCACGCTGTTCCTGATCTTCCTGATCTCCGTCGCCGGTGTTCTCGCGTTCTTCCAGCTCGGACGCGCGGAAGATCCGCCGTTCACGATCAAGCAGATGACGGTCGTCACCGCCTGGCCGGGCGCGACCGCGCAGGAGATGCAGGACCAGGTCGCCGAACCGCTGGAAAAACGCCTGCAGGAACTGCGCTGGTACGACCGCGCGGAAACCTATACGCGCCCCGGCCTGGCCTTCACCATGATTTCGCTGCTCGATAGCACCCCGCCTGCGCAGGTGCAGGAGGAGTTCTATCAGGCCCGCAAGAAACTCGGCGACGAGGCCAGGAAACTGCCGGCCGGCGTCATCGGCCCGATGCTCAACGACGAGTACGCGGACGTGACCTTCGCGCTGTTCGCGCTCAAGGCCAAGGGCGAACCGCAACGGCTGCTGGTGCGCGACGCCGAGACGCTGCGCCAGCAATTGCTGCACGTTCCGGGCGTGAAGAAGGTCAACATCATCGGGGAGCAGCCCGAGCGCATCTTCGTCTCCTTCTCCCACGACCGCCTGGCCACGCTGGGCGTCGCGCCGCAGGACATCTTCGCCGCGCTCAACAGCCAGAACGTGCTGACCCCCGCCGGCTCCATCGAGACCAAGGGACCGCAGGTGTTCCTGCGCGTCGATGGCGCATTCGACAGCCTGGAGAAGATCCGGCAGACCCCGATCGTCGCGCAGGGACGGACGCTGAAGCTGTCGGATGTGGCGACCGTGGAACGTGGCTACGAGGATCCCGCCACCTTCCTGGTCCGCAACAACGGCGAACCGGCGCTGCTGCTGGGCGTGGTGATGCGCGACGACTGGAACGGCCTGGAGCTGGGCAAGGCGCTGGAGGCGGAAGTGACCAAGGTCAACGCCGGGCTGCCGCTGGGCATGACGCTGAGCAAGGTGACCGACCAGGCCGTCAACATCGATTCTGCGGTCGACGAGTTCATGGTCAAGTTCTTCGTCGCCCTGCTGGTGGTGATGGTGGTGTGCTTCGTCAGCATGGGCTGGCGTGTCGGCCTCGTGGTCGCCGCGGCGGTGCCGCTGACGCTGGCGGCGGTGTTCGTGGTCATGGCCGCGAGCGGCAAGAACTTCGACCGCATCACGCTCGGCTCGCTGATCCTGGCGCTGGGCCTGCTGGTGGACGACGCCATCATCGCCATCGAGATGATGGTGGTGAAGATGGAGGAAGGCTACAGCCGCGTCGCCGCCTCGGCCTATGCCTGGAGCCATACGGCGGCGCCCATGCTGTCCGGCACGCTGGTCACGGCCGTGGGCTTCATGCCCAACGGATTCGCGCGCTCCACGGCCGGCGAATACACCAGCAACATGTTCTGGATCGTCGGCATCGCCCTGATCGCGTCCTGGGTCGTCGCGGTGGCGTTCACTCCCTACCTGGGCGTGAAGCTGCTGCCGGACATCAAGAAGATCGAAGGCGGCCACGCAGCCATCTACGACACCCGCCACTACAACCGCTTCCGGCAAGTGCTCGGGCGCGTCATCGCGCGCAAATGGCTGGTCGCCGGCGCGGTACTTGGGCTGTTCGCGCTGTCCGTCGTCGGCATGGGCGTGGTCAACAAGCAGTTCTTCCCGACCTCCGACCGGCCCGAGGTGCTGGTCGAGGTGCAGATGCCCTACGGCACCTCGATCGAGCAGACCAGTGCGGCGACGGCGAAGGTCGAAGCCTGGCTGGCGAAACAGAAGGAGGCGCGGATCGTGACTTCCTACATCGGCCAGGGCGCGCCACGGTTCTTCCTGGCGATGTCGCCCGAACTGCCCGATCCGTCGTTCGCCAAGATCGTGGTCCTTGCGGGCGACGACAAGGAACGCGAAGCGCTCAAGTTCAGGCTGCGCCGGGCAGTGGCCGACGGCTTGGCGCCGGAGGCGCAGGTGCGCGCCACCCAGATCGTGTTCGGCCCGCCTTCGCCGTTTCCGGTGGCGTATCGCGTCATGGGTCCCGACCCGGACGTGCTGCGCAAGATCGCAGGCGATGTCGCCGATGTCATGCATGCCAGCCCGATGATGCGCACGGTCAACACGGATTGGGGACCGCGCGTCCCCACGCTGCGCTTCACGCTCGACCAGGACCGGCTCCAGGCCGTCGGGCTGACCTCCAGCGCCGTGGCCTCGCAGCTGCAGTTCCTGTTGAGCGGCGTGCCCCTGACCGAGGTGCGCGAGGACATCCGTTCGGTGCAGGTGCTGGGACGCGCGGCCGGCGAGATCCGTTTCGATCCTGCGAAGATCGCCGGCTTCACGCTGGTCGGAGCGGCGGGACAGCGCATTCCGCTGTCCCAGGCCGGCACCGTCGATGTGCGCATGGAGGATCCCATCCTGCGCCGCCGCGATCGCACGCCGACCATCACGGTCCGCGGCGACATCGCCGAAGGCCTGCAGCCCCCGGACGTTTCCACCGCCATCCTGGCCCAGCTGCAGCCGATCATCGGCGCGCTTCCGCCCGGCTACCGGATCGAACAGGCGGGCTCGATCGAGGAGGCCGGCAAGGCTACCAAGGCGATGCTGCCGCTGTTCCCGATCATGGTCGCGCTCACCCTGCTCATCATCATCCTGCAGGTGCGCTCGATCGCGGCGATGGTCATGGTGTTCGCCACCAGTCCGCTCGGCCTGATCGGCGTCGCGCCGACGCTGCTCGTGTTCCAGCAGCCCTTCGGCATCAATGCCCTGGTCGGCCTGATCGCGCTGTCGGGGATCCTGATGCGCAACACGCTGATCCTGATCGGGCAGATCCACCACAACGAACGCGAAGGGCTGAGCCCGTTCGACGCGGTCGTCGAAGCCACCGTGCAGCGGGCGCGGCCGGTGATCCTGACCGCCCTGGCCGCGATCCTGGCATTCATCCCGCTGACCCACTCGGTGTTCTGGGGCACCCTCGCCTACACGCTGATCGGCGGCACCTTCGCCGGGACGATCCTGACCCTGGTGTTCCTGCCGGCGATGTATTCCATCTGGTTCCGGATCAGGCCGGAACCTTCGCGCTGATCAAGGCTTCACGAACCGATAGGCGAAGCGATGCCGCAGCCGCTCGTAGACGGCTCGATTGAAGCGGGCCGCAGTCGCGCCCCTGGCCTGGATCAGCGCGGTATGGAGATCGGGGTAGAACAGGTGCAGCCACAGCACATCCGCTGGCTGCATGGTCTCCGGCATCGCCACGAGATCCGCCGAGACGACTTCGACGTTGTCTCGGCCTGGCTCCTTGGCAAGGGTACGTTGCGCTACCCGCCCTGGAGCGGATCGCGGGGCAACCGGATCGACCGCGGACGCTGCTGGCGCCGCGTCAAAAATGATCCAGCCTCCGCTGCTTGTCGCCAGCGCTACCGCCGCCCTGCCCTGCTGACCGGCGATCGGGTCGCGGCTTTTGTATCGACAAATGTCGGCCACGCACCCGGTCAGGACCGCCGCTTGGCACGTTCATATATTATGGTCATCATATAAGCAGGAAAGACGATGCGCCCCGCAGACGTCAATCTTGCTGAAGCCGTCCGCGCCCTGCGCCGGCCCACATTGGAGACATGCCAGTGAATCTCGTCGACGAAATTGCCCCCGGCCTTTCCGGGCTTGAGACCCTGCAGGCGCTGATCGCTGCCGGAGGCCGACCGCCGATCGGCGATTCGCTGGACTTCACTTTCGTCGAAGCCGGCGATGGATGGGCGGTCTTCTCAGGCACGCCCGGCGTGCACGCCTACAACCCGATCGGCACGGTCCATGGCGGCTATGCCGCGACGTTGCTCGATTCGGCGTGCGGATGCGCCGTGCATTCCAAGTTGTCGGCGGACCAGGCCTACACCACCTTGGAACTGAAGGTTTCGTACCTGCGCCCGATCACCGCCGACACCGGCCCGCTCCGCGCGGAAGGCCGCGTCCTATCCGTCGGCCGCCGTGCCGCCTTTGCCGAGGCGACGCTGAAGGACGCCAACGCGCGCATCTATGCCAGCGCGACCTCGACCCTGCTGGTGATGGAGCGCCCGCAACGGCAGCGCTCCTGACCCGAAGAACACAGCAACCGCAAAGTTCGTCCGGGTACGCCGGAAGATCCGCAGTCGTCTCGCGGCTTCAGAGCCTTGATCGCGGCATCCGGCTGCATTTGCGCGTCGCCTGCAAAAGTACCGGAATACGATCTTGAGTGAGTCTTGGCGGGAAATGACCGTCTTCAGACACTCATGTCGAGGAAACCGTCAAGAGCTCACCTCTCCTGACGGCACTTCCGATTTTGCGGCGGGTCAATATGGGCGAGGTCCGTCGCGCAGGTCGGATACGCCCGGATCGGCAAAAATCACTCCCACTCGATCGTCGCCGGCGGCTTGCCGGAGATGTCGTAGACCACGCGCGAGACGCCGCGCAGTTCGTTGATGATGCGGTTGGAGACGGTGCCGAGGAAGTCGTACGGCAGGTGCGCCCAGTGCGCGGTCATGAAGTCGATGGTCTCCACCGCGCGCAGCGCGATCACCCATTCGTAGGCGCGCGCGTCGCCGACCACGCCCACCGACTTGACCGGCAGGAACACCGCGAACGCCTGGCTGGTCTTGTCGTACAGGTCGGCCTTGCGCAGCTCTTCGATGAAGATCGCATCGGCCTTGGCCAGCAGCTCGGCGTACTCGCGCTTCACTTCGCCGAGGATGCGCACGCCCAGCCCGGGACCCGGGAACGGATGGCGGTAGACCATGCTGCGCGGCAGGCCGAGTTCCACGCCCAGGCGCCGCACCTCGTCCTTGAACAGTTCGCGCAGCGGCTCGACCAGGCCCAGCTTCATGTGCTCGGGCAGGCCGCCGACATTGTGGTGGCTCTTGATCACGTGCGCCTTGCCGGTCTTGCTGCCGGCCGACTCGATCACGTCCGGATAGATCGTGCCCTGCGCCAGCCACTTGGCGTTGGCCAGCTTGTTCGACTCCTCGTCGAAGATCTCCACGAACAGGTTGCCGATGATCTTGCGCTTGGCTTCCGGGTCGCTGACCCCGGCCAGCGCGTCGAAATAGCGGTCGGCGGCGTTGACCCGGATCACCTTGACGCCCATGTGCTCGGCGAACATCGCCATCACCTGGTCGCCTTCCTGCCAGCGCAGCAGGCCGGTATCGACGAACACGCAGGTCAGCTTGTCGCCGATCGCCTTGTGCAGCAGCGCGGCGACCACCGACGAATCGACGCCGCCGGACAGGCCCAGGATCACCTCGTCGTCGCCGACCTGGGCGCGCACGCGCGCGATCTGGTCGTCGATGATGTTGGCCGCGGTCCACAGGGTCTCGCAGCCGCAGACGTCGACCACGAAGCGGCGCAACAGGGTCTGGCCCTGCAGCGTGTGGGTGACTTCCGGATGGAACTGCACGCCGTACCAGCGCTTGGCGGCGTTGGCCATCGCCGCGACCGGAATGCGGTCGGTGACGGCGGTGACGGTGAAACCCGGCGGCACCTTGGAGACGTGGTCGCCGTGGCTCATCCACACGTTCAAACGCGCCGCGCCGGGATGGTCGCTGAGGCCGGAGAACAGCGCGTCGGGCGCGACCACCTCCACTTCCGCATGGCCGAACTCGCGCTGGTCGGCAGCCTCGGTGGCGCCACCCAGCTGCGCGGCCAGGGTCTGCATGCCGTAGCAGATCCCGAACACCGGCAGTCCGCTGTCGAACACTTCCTGCGGCGCGACCGGCGCGCCCGGCAGCGTGGTCGATTCCGGGCCGCCGGACAGGATGATGCCCTTGGCGCCGAAGCCGGCGATCTCGGCCGGATCGTGGTCCCAGGCCCAGATCTCGCAGTAGACCCCCAGTTCGCGGATACGGCGCGCGATCAGCTGCGTGTACTGCGCGCCGAAATCGAGGATGAGGATCTTGTCGCTGTGGATGTTGGTCATTGGGGCCGGGATTGGGGATGCGGGATTGGGGATTCGCAACAGCGGGATGGCGGCGATGTGCACTGCCGGTGGAGACGCGGCGGGCTACTACGAATCCCCAATCCCGAATCCCCAATCCCGCGCATGGGCATCAGCCCATGCGGTAGTTCGGCGGTTCCTTGGTGATCTGCACGTCGTGGACGTGGCTCTCGCGCTGGCCGGCACCGGTGATGGTGACGAACTTCGGCTTGGTGCGCATTTCCTCGATCGTCGCGCAGCCCACGTAACCCATCGTGGCGCGCAGGCCGCCGATCAGCTGGTGGATGATGCCGCTGAGCGGACCGCGGTACGGCACGCGGCCTTCGATGCCTTCCGGCACCAGCTTGTCGGCGTCGGAGGCGTCCTGGAAATACCGGTCCTTGCTGCCCTTCTCCATCGCGCCCAGGCTGCCCATGCCGCGGTAGCTCTTGTAGCTGCGGCCCTGGAACAGTTCGACCTCGCCCGGGGCTTCCTCGGTGCCGGCGAACAGGCCGCCGACCATCACCGTGGAGGCGCCGGCGACCAGCGCCTTGCCGATGTCGCCGGAATAGCGGATGCCGCCGTCGGCGATCAGCGGGATGCGGTCCTGCAGCGCCTCGGCGACCATGTCCACCGCGGTGATCTGCGGTACGCCGACGCCGGCGACCACGCGCGTGGTGCAGATCGAACCCGGACCCACGCCGACCTTGACCGCGTCGGCGCCGGCGTCCATCAGCGCCAGCGCGGCATCGCCGGTGACGATGTTGCCGCCGATCACCTGCAGCTGCGGATAGGTCTTCTTGACCCAGGCCACGCGGTCGATCACGCCCTGCGAGTGGCCGTGCGCGGTATCGACGATGACCACGTCCACGCCCGCCGCCGCCAGCAGTTCGATGCGCTGCTCGGTGTCGCCGCCGACGCCGACCGCCGCACCGACCAGCAGGCGCGTGGCCGCGTCCTTGGCGGC
This sequence comes from Xanthomonas sp. JAI131, assembly GCF_013410075.1. NCBI lineage: Bacteria > Pseudomonadati > Pseudomonadota > Gammaproteobacteria > Lysobacterales > Lysobacteraceae > Xanthomonas > Xanthomonas sp. JAI131. Next base: position 1,191,491 of record NZ_JACCCN010000001.1, read on the forward strand.
GTTGGGGTTGTCGGTCTTCTTCTGGATGTCCTTGACCGTGATCAGGCCGCGCAGCTCGAAGCTGTCGTTGACCACCAGGATCTTCTCGATGCGGTTGCGATGCAGCAGCTGCAGCACTTCCTCGTCGCTGGCGCCTTCGCGCACGGTGATCAGCCGATCCTTCTTGGTCATGATGTGGCGGACCGGATCGTCGAGCTTCTTCTCGAAGCGCATGTCGCGGCTGGTGACGATGCCGACCAGCTCGCTGCCGTCGACCACCGGCACGCCGGAGATGTTGCGCGCGCGGGTCAGTTTCAGCACTTCGCCGATGGTCGTTTCCGGACCGACGGTGAACGGCTCCGTGATCACCCCGGCTTCGAACTTCTTGACCTTGGCCACTTCCGCCGCCTGCTGCGCCGGGGTCAGGTTCTTGTGGATGATGCCGATGCCGCCGAGCTGGGCCATGGCCACCGCGAGGCGGTGTTCGGTCACCGTGTCCATCGCCGCCGACAGGATCGGCAATTTCAGGCGCAGGTCGCGGGTCAGCCGGGTTTCCAGGCTGACGTCCTTCGGCAGGACGATCGAATGGGCGGGGACGAGCGAAACGTCGTCGTACGTTAAAGCTTCAGCCTGGATGCGCAGCATCGGCGGACCCGAATGTGGGGAAGCGCGGCATTTTAACGCATTTGGGGCCGGGATTGGAGATTTGGGATTCGCAACGGCGAAGCCTTCCGCAGCCGGCCGTTTGCATGGTTGCCTGGACGCCAACGGCCGGCCGACCTCGGAGGCAACCGCGATCGACCGCCGCACGCGCTTTGCCGTTGCCTTTAACGAATCCCCAATTCCGAATCCCGAATCCCGGCCGCATCAGCGGCCTCGATCGTGTTCTGCATCAGCGTGGCCACGGTCATCGGCCCTACTCCACCCGGCACCGGGGTGATCCAGCTGGCGCGTTGCGCGGCCGCGTCGAAGCCGACGTCGCCGACCAGGCGGCCGTCGTCGAGGCGGTTGATGCCGACGTCGATCACCACCGCGCCGGGCTTGACCCATTCGCCGGGGATCAGGCCGGGACGGCCCACCGCCACCACCAGAATGTCGGCATCGCGCACGCGCGCCTGCAGCACGTCCGGCGGGGTGAACTTGTGGCAGCAGCTGACCGTGCAGCCGGCGATCAGCAGTTCCAGCGCCATCGGCCGGCCGACGTGGTTGCTGACTCCGACGATGGTGGCGTTGCGGCCGCGCACCGGCTGATCGGTATGCCCGAGCAGGGTGACGATGCCGCGCGGGGTACACGGGCGCAGGCCGAATTCGCGCAGCGCCAGGTGGCCGACGTTCTCCGGATGGAAACCGTCCACATCCTTGCGCGGATCGATGCGATGGATCAGCCGGCTGGCGTCGGGAATACCCGGCAGCGGCAGCTGCACCAGGATGCCGTGCACCTTGGGGTCGGCATTGAGGCGGTCGATCAGCGCCAGCAGGTCGGCTTCGCCGGTACCGGCCGGCAGGTCGTAGTCGAACGCCTCGATGCCGACCTTTTCCGCCGCGCGGCGCTTGTTGCGCACGTACACCGTGGACGCCGGATCGCCGCCGACCAGCACCACCGCCAGGCCCGGCCGCGGCTGCCCGGCCGCCAGCCGCGCATCGACCCGCAGCTTGAGCTGGTCGAGCAGTTCGTCGGCGATGCGCCGCCCGTCGAGGATGCGGGCCGGAACGGAGGAGACGGGCGCGGAATCGGTCATCGAGGCGAGCGGGTGTAGAGTCTGGGGACCCCTATTGTCCCCGATTCCGCCATGACCGACACCACCCGCATCGAGGCCGCCGCGTTCCGGCGGCTGCTGCAGCACCTCAACCAGGACCGCAGCGACGTGCAGAACATCGATCTGATGATCCTGGCCGGCTTCTGCCGCAACTGCCTGGCCGACTGGTACCGCGAGGCGGCCGCCGCCGAAGGCGAGACGCTGAGCAAGGACCAGGCGCGCGAACGCGTCTACGGCATGCCGTTCGCCGACTGGAAGGCGCAGTTCCAGGCCGAGGCCACGCCGGAACAACTGGCGGCCTTCGCCGACGCGCAGCGCCGGCACGGATAGATGCTGCGTCACCTGGGCATCGTCGCGGCGATCGCGGTCGTCGCCTATCTGGTGGTCTGCGCCCTGCTCTACCTGGGCCAGCGCGAGCTGCTGTATTTCCCGCAGGCGACCCGGGTGGCCGCGGCGCAGACCGATTTCGTCCTGCAGCGCAGCCCGGTGCTGCGCCTGCGCGGCTGGCGGGTCAATCCCGGCCGCGACAAGGTGTTGCTGTACTTCGGCGGCAACGCCGAGGACCTGCGCCAGGCGCGCGCGCAGCTGGCGCCGCTGCTGCCCGACTACAGCGTGCACCTGCTGGCCTACCGCGGCTACGGCGCCAGCGACGGCACGCCGAACGAGGCGGCGCTGATCGGCGACGCGCTGGCGCTGTACGACCACGTGCACGCCGCGCAGCCGCAGGCCGAGATCGCCGTGCTCGGACGCAGCCTGGGCAGCGGCGTCGCCAGCCAGCTGGCGGCGCGGCGGCCGCTGGCGCGGCTGGTGCTGGTCACCCCGTTCGACAGCCTGGCCTCGGCCGCGCAGGCGCATTACCCGTGGGCGCCGGTGCGCTGGCTGCTGCGCGACCGCTACGACTCGGCCAGCGCGCTGCGCGCCTACCGCGGGCCGTTGCTGGTGCTGCGCGCCGGCCGCGACCAGGTGGTGCCGGCGTCGAGCACGCAGCGGCTGCTCGATTCCCTGGCGCAGACACCCACCGTGGTCGCGATGCCGCGCGCCGGACACGACGACATCAGCGCCGATCCGCGTTATGCGCAGGCGTTGCGCGCATTTCTGCGCTGAGGCGTTTCAGCTAGGACATTCGCAGTCCGCAGCCACTGCAGGAGCGGCTTCAGCCGCGACCGGGCATCACCGGTGATGCCTGGTCGCGGCTGAAGCCGCTCCTACAGGGCGGCGGTGCCTTAGTCGTTGCGGCGCTCGTCCACCGCCTCCGCCGCCGGCACCGCTTCGGGATTGAGCGTGCGGCTCTCGCGCCGCGGCGGAGTGAACGGGGTCGGCTTGGGCACCGCCGGGGCGATGTTGCCGTACATCAGGCCGCTGCCGGCGCGCACGTCGCCTGCGGCGATCTCCAGTTCCAGGCGCTCGGCGTCGCGGCGGCGGATCTCGCGGGCGATGCTCGCGGCCTCGTCCTCGGCCATGCCCAGTTCGATCAGCGCGGCCTGGCCGAATTCCACCGCCGACTCGAAGGTCTCGCGGATCTGGTAGTCCACGCCGGCGGCGATCAGCTTCAGCGAATGCTCGCGGTCGTAGGAGCGCACCAGCAGCTTGGCGTGCGGAAATTCCTGGGTGGCCAGTTCGACGATGCGGTTGGCGGCCTCGCGGTTGTCGATGCACACCGCGATGGCGCGCACGCTGTGCGCGCCGGAGGCATGCAGCACGTCCAGGCGGGTGCCGTCGCCGTAGTAGATCTTGAAGCCGAACTCGGCCGCGCTCTGGATCATCTCGATGTCGTTGTCGATGATGGTCACGTCCACGTCGCGCGCCAGCAGCGACTGGCTGGCGACCTGGCCGAAGCGGCCGAAGCCGATGATCAGCACGCTGCCGGTGAGCCCGTCGGCCGCCTCCACGCCGTCCAGCGACGGCGCTTCCACCGGCGCCCAGCGCCGGTACAGCAGCACGAACAGCGGAGTCAGCGCCATCGACAGCACCACGATCGCGGTCAGGTTGGCGTTGACCTGCGCATCGATGACCCCGGCCGCGCCGGCGGCGGCGAACAGCACGAATGCGAACTCGCCGCCCTGCGCCATCAGCACGCCGCGGTCCAGCGCCTGCGCGTGGCCGCTGCCGGTGAGCCGCGCGACCAGGTAGATGCACGCGGCCTTGGCCGCCATGAACGCGAGCACGCCGCTGAGGATCAGCGTCCAGTTCGCCGCCACCACTGCCAGGTTCAGGGCCATGCCCACACCGAGGAAGAACAGCCCCAGCAGGATGCCGCGGAACGGCTCGATGTCGGCCTCGATCTGGTGGCGGAAGGTGGATTCGGACAGCAGCACCCCGGCCAGGAACGCGCCCATCGCCATCGACAGCCCACCGAGCTGCATCAGCAATGCCGCACCCAGGACGACCAGCAGCGCAGCAGCGGTCATCACTTCGCGCGCCTTGGCCGCGGCCAGCAACCGGAACAGCGGATTCAGCAGCCAGCGCCCGGCCACCAGCAGGCCGACGATCGCCGCCGCGCCGATGCCGATGCCGATCCAGCGCGAGGGCGCATCGGCGGCGACCGGCACCGGCGCCATCCAGGCCACCACGGCCAGCAACGGCACGATCAGCAGGTCTTCGAACAACAGGATCGCGACGATCTTCTGCCCCGCCGGCAAGGCGATGTCGCCGCGCTCGCCGAGCAATTGCATCACCACCGCGGTGGAGGTGAGCACGAAACCGGACGCGGCGATGAACGCCACCGGCAAGGACAGCCCCAGCGCCAGCCCCACCCCGGTCAGCACCGTCGCGCACACCACGATCTGCGCCGTGCCCAGGCCGAAGATCTGCTTGCGCAGGCTCCACAGGTGCGAGGGCCGCATCTCCAGCCCGATCACGAACAGGAACATCACCACGCCCAGTTCGGCCACGTGCAGGATCGCCTGCGGATCGGCGAACCAGCCGAATCCGAACGGCCCGATCGCCAGGCCCGCGGCCAGATAGCCGAGCACCGAGCCCAGGCCCAGGCGGCGGAACACCGGTACCGCCACCACCGCGGCGCCGAGCAACGCCACCACCTTGATCAATTCACTGCTGTCGGCTGCACTGGTCATGCGCCGATTCTACCCACAAGGCCGGGGCGCCCCCATGCATCGGTGTGCGGCATGGCGACGGAGCACGACGGCGCACGCTTGCAGTGCCGTAGCGCGTTACGCATCACGCATGGAGAGACGCCGCGCCGTTCAAAGACGGCAGCGATCGCCCGTTCCTTCTCCCGCCGGGACCATGGCCCCCTTCTCGGGGGAAGGTGCCCCGCAGCGGCGGATGAGGGGACGGGCGAAGCCTGGCGATCGAACAGCGCGAGCGCTTCGCTCCGTACCCTCACCCCACCCCCCTCTCCCGAGGGGAGAGGGGCTTACTCCGCGCCACAGAACTTCGCGTAGTCGATATAGCCGGGAAACGCGAGCCCGGGCGCGCATACCGGGCACTGCGGATCGGCGGCCAGGCGGGTTTCGCGGAAACGCATCGCCAGCGCGTCGAAGTACAGCAGGCGGCCGCGCAGCGGCTCGCCGATCTCCAGCAGCAGCTTCAGCACCTCGTTGGCCTGCAGCAGGCCGACGATGCCGGGCAGCACCCCGAGCACGCCGGCCTCGGCGCAACTGGGCGCGAACTCCGGCGGCGGCGGCTCCGGGAACAGGCAGCGGTAGCACGGCGCCTGCCCGCGCAGCCGGCCGGCGTCGAACACGCTGACCTGGCCCTCGAAGCGCTGCACCGCGCCGTACACCAGCGGCTTGCCCAGCTTCACGCAGGCGTCGTTGAGCAGGTAGCGCGCGGGGAAATTGTCCGAACCGTCGAGCACCACGTCCACGTCCTGCAACAGGCGTTCGACATTGGCCGAGGTCACCCGTTCGCGTACCGGCTCGACCTGCACGCCCGGATTCAGCGCGGCCAGCGCCGCGGCCGCCGACGCCACCTTGGGCTGCCCGACCCGCGCTTCGGTATGCAGGATCTGCCGCTGCAGGTTGCTGCGATCGACCACATCGTCGTCGGCGATGCGCAGCTGGCCGACCCCGGCCGCGGCCAGGTAGAAGCCGGCCGGCGAACCCAGCCCGCCGGCGCCGACCAGCAGCACGCGCGCCGCCTGCAGCCGCCGCTGGCCATAGATGCCGACTTCGGGCAGGCGCAGGTGGCGCGAATAGCGCTCGAAGAAATCCTGCTGCTCTGGCGCCAGCGCCGGCCGCTGCAGCGGCAATCCGTCGCGCTGCCAGCGCGTGGTGCCGCCCAGCACCGACGCGACCGCGGCATAACCGGCCTGCTGCAGGAACAGCGCAGCCTCGTGCGAACGCTTGCCGCTCTGGCAGATCAGGATCGTCTCGGCGTCGGCCGCGCCGACATGCGTGGCCGGGTCGTCCTGCAACTGCGCGCGGGCCACGCCGAGCGCGCCCTCGGCCATGCCGGCGGCGCGCTCGTGTTCCTCGCGCACATCGATCAGTCGCGCGCCCTGGGCCACACGCTCGCGGGCTTGCTGCGGGGTCAGTTCTCGAATGCTCATGCGCGCATTATCGGCGCAAACTTGCAGCGCGTCCTTCGCGCGGGGGGCGGTGTGCGGTTCCCGAGTCGGCAGCGTCGGATCCGGCATCTTCGACGCATCGCCGACGCCTGCATCCGGCGGAGGGAACGCTATTCAAGCATGGTCGCCGCGGTGGCCAGGACGGTGGATCGGCGCATCGAGGAAATACTCCCCGAACCAGGCCCGTGACTGGCTGCCCACACACTCCCCGGAGACGAGTTCGCGATCGCCACGCAGTCCTGAGCGCTCGCCGGTTGCCGCGCGCATCGCGCGACGTGACGGGCGCCAGTGCGGAACGCAGGCCGGCTTCCGGCGATCGAGAACACCTTGACCTGCGGCGGCCGCCGCCGACGGCGGCGCGTGCAACCAGGCCGCAACCTGGGTCGAGCTGCTCCAGCCGTACGGTCTGTGCGGTCCGACCCGCATGAACGTTCGCGCGACCTGTGTGCGGACGCGCCCGCAACACTCAGTACGCGAACACCTCGACCACGTCGCCGGCATCGAAACGGCGCGCACCCTCGTCCAGCCGCAGCAGCACGTCGCTGTCGGCGGCGCCGCGCAGGCGGTGCGAGCCGTCGGCCGGGTTCGGCTCCACCCACAGCTGTCCGTACGCGTCGCAGCGCATGCGCCCGCGCAGGAACTCCAGGCGCTCGTGGCGCTTGTCCCAACCCGAGGCCAGCCGCGCGCGCCATTGCGGGCGCGGCTCGGCGCGCTGCTGCAGCGCGTCCAGCAGCGGCCGCCCGATCGCCATGAACGTGGCCAGCACCGACACGGGATTGCCGGGCAGGCCCAGGAACAGGGCGCGGTCCAGCTCGCCGAACAGCAGCGGCATGCCCGGGCGCATGCGCACCTTCCAGAAATGGATGCGGCCGCGCTCGGCCAGCAGCCGCGGCAGGTAATCCTTCTCGCCGGCGGAGACGCCGCCGCAGGTCAGCACCACGTCGAACGCCGAGGCCGCATCGGTCAGCATGCTTTCGATCCGCTGCGGATCGTCCGGCAGCGTCGGCCATGCGGTCGGCTCCAGGCCGAGCAGGCGCAGTTGCGCCATCAGCATGTCGCGGTTGCTGTTGTAGATCTGCCCCGGCTTGAGCGGCATGCCCGGCTCGACCAGTTCGTCGCCGGTGGCGAACACCGCCACGGTCGGTCGCGCCGCCACGGCCACCTGCGCCACGCCGAGCGCGGCGGCCAGGCCGATCCGCGACGGCGTCAACGCCAGGCCCGCTTCGAGCACGCGCTCGCCGGCGCGCACGTCCTCGCCGCGCGCACGCACGTGCGCGCCGGCGACCGGCGCGGCCGGCACCTGCACCTGGCCGTCGCGCTCGACCACGTTTTCCTTGATCACCACCGTATCGGCGCCCGCCGGCAGCGGCGCGCCGGTGGTGATGCGCAGGCATTCGCCGGCACCGATCGCCTGGCGCAAATCCTCGCCGGCGAACTGCTCGCCGGCCAGGCGCAACACGGTCGGCGCATCCGGATGCAGGTCGGCATGGCGCAGCGCGAAGCCGTCCATCGCGCTGTTGGCGAACGGCGGCAGGTCGATCGGCGCGTCCAGCGATTCGAGCAGGATGCGGCCATCGGCGCGCGGCAGCGCCAGGCGTTCGGCCGGCAACGGGCGCGACTGGGCGACGGCGGCGACGATGGCCAGCGCCTCGGAATAGGCAATACGGGAGGGATAGTCGTTCATGGCGCCGGCAGGATACCCGCTGCGCGCAGGTCCTGCGGCGTGTTGAGGTTGCCGAAGGTCTCCCCGGGCACGCGTGCGCGGACCATCGCCAACTGCTGCTGCAAGGCGCGCGGCGCGTAGCGACCGGCATCCAGCGCCGAAGCCAACGCAGGCCGCAGCGCGGCGACGCGGTACAGCGCCACCAGCGGCTGTACGCCGTCGTCGTCCTCGGCACAGGCGCCATCCGCATCGCCACTGGCGTCGATCAACCTGTCCAGCAGCGCAGGCGGAAGCCGGCACAGGTCCACCGGCAAGGTCAGCAGCCACGGCGTGGCGCAGGCCGCGGCCAGCGCGTCCAGGCCGGCGATCGGCCCCAGCGAGCGCTCGGCGCCAGGCGGCGCGGCGATCCGGTCGGGCAGCGCGTGCAGTCCGGCGGCGGCGTAGCGCGGCAGGTCGCGGTTGGCGCTGACCAGCACCGCCGCGACCGCCGGCGCCAAGGCCTGCGCCAGGCGCTGCACCAGCGCTTGCCCGTCGCGTTGCAGCCAGGCCTTGTCGCAACCGCCCAGGCGTTGCGCGCGGCCGCCGGCGAGGATGCCCAGCGTGACCTCGCGCCGCGCGTCCATCGGCTACTTGCCGCGGACGTGTTTCATCAAGCGCCGCTTCTTGGCGATCTGGCGCTCGGTCAGCACGTTCTTCTTGCCTTCGTACGGATTGGCGCCTTCGCGGAACATGAAGCGCACCGGCGTGCCGACCAGCTTGAAGCGCTTGCGGAAGAAATTCTCCAGGTAGCGCTTGTACGACTCCGGCAGCACTTTCAGGCGCGTGCCGTGGACGATGAAGGTCGGCGGATTGCTGCCGCCCGGATGCACGTAGCGCAGCTTGGAGACATGGCCGCGGATGCTCGGCGGCGGATTGGTCTCGTAGGCCACTTCCAGCGCCTGGTTGACTTCGCTGGTGCTGAATTCGCGGATCGCCGAGGCATGCGCGCTGTGGATCGCGCGGAACAGCTCGCGCAGGCCGGAGCCGTGCTTGGCCGAGATCCGCACCGCTTCGGCCCACGGCACGAAGCCGAGCTTGCGCGACAACAGCGCCTCGGCCTGTTCGCGCTGGTAGTCGGTCAGCCCGTCCCACTTGTTGACCGCCACCACCAGCGCGCGGCCGGCGTCCAGGATCGCGCCGAGCACGCTGGCGTCCTGGTCGGTGACGCCTTCGGTGGCGTCGAGCAGCAGCACCGCGACCTCGCATTGCTCGATCGCCTGCAGCGTCTTGAACACGCTGAATTTCTCCACCGCCTCCTCGACCCGGCCGCGACGGCGCAGGCCGGCGGTGTCGATCAGCCGGTACAGGCGGTCGTCGCGCTGCAGGTCGACCGCGATCGAATCGCGGGTGGTGCCCGGCACTTCGGACGCGATCATCCGCTCCTCGCCGAGCAGCCGGTTGACCAGCGTCGACTTGCCGACGTTGGGGCGGCCGACGAAGGCGATGCGCATGCGCTTGGGATCGGTGTCCAGCGTCTCGCCGGCGCCCTCTTCCGGCAAGCGCGACAGCACTTCCTCGAGCAGGTCGTCGATGCCGTGGCGATGCGCCGCGGACACCGCGATCGCCTCGCCCAGGCCATAGCGCGCGAACTCGGCGCGGACCTGGTCCTCGTCGGTGCCGTCGATCTTGTTGATCAGCAGCAGCGTCGGCCGCGCCAGCTTGCGCAGCCAGGCCAGGATCTCGTCGTCGAGCGAGGAGGATCCCTCACGGCCATCGACCACGAACAGCACCAGATCGGCTTCGCCGGCAGCGGAGCGCGCCTGGTCTGCGGTCGCCCCGGCCAGGCCTTCTTCCTCGCCGGAAATGCCGCCGGTGTCGACGATCACGAACGGGGTGTCCGGCTCCAGCCGGCAGACGCCGTAATTGCGATCGCGGGTGACGCCGGGCTGGTCGTGGACCAGCGCGTCGCGGCTGCGCGTGAGCGCATTGAATAGCGTGGACTTGCCGACATTCGGCCGTCCAACCAGGGCGACCAGCGGCAGCATCGCGAATTCCCTTCCTTTATTGACCCAACCGGAACGCGGTCAGGTCGCCTTTCGTGTTCTGGACCAGCAGGATGCCATCGGCTACCACCGGCTGCGCTACCAGCGCCTTGCGTCCCACCCGCTCGCGTGCGGCGATCTCGCCGTTGTCGAGCTTCAACCAATGCAGATACCCCTTGTAGTCGCCGACCACGGCGTAGTCGCCCTGGATCGCCACGCCGGTCAGCGAACGCCGCGCCAGCGCCGGCTGCGACCAGGTCGCCGAACCGGAAGCCTTGTCCAACGCCCACACCGAACCGGCATTGTCGGCCACCACCACGCTGCTGGAATTGACCGCGACACCGCCGGCACCGCCATGGTCGCGGGTCCACAGCGGACGCCCGCTCGGGCCTTCCAGCGCCACGGTCTGGTTCTTGAAGCTGGTCGCGTACAGGGTGGTGCCGTCGAGCACCGGCGCGCCGTCCACGTCGGCCATGCGCTCCAGTTCGGTGCGGCCTTCCGGCACGCCGATGGTCTGCTCCCACAGCACGCGCCCGTCCTGCATCGCCAGCGCCGCCAGCGTGCCGTCGTCGTTGCCGATGAACAGCACGCCCGGGCCGGACACCACCGGCGCGTTGCCGCGCACGGTCAGGGTCGGCAGTTCCTGCACATGGAACCAGCGCTGCTGCCCGGTGCCCGCATCGAACGCGGTGACGTGGCCGTCGTTGCTGCGCACGAACACCATGTTCTGCGAGACCACCGGCGCGGCGATCACTTCGTTGGGCACCTTGGCGCGCCACTTCTCGCTGCCGCTGGCGGCGTCGAGCGCGATCACTTCGCCATTCAGGCCGCCGACCACGACCAGGCCCTCGCCCACGCCAGGACCACCGGCGAAGCGCGGCAGCGGACGGTTCTTCTCCAGCCGCTTGCGCTCCTTGGCCTGCTGCTTCTCGTTGCGCAGGCGCTGCTTGTAGGCCGCACGCTCGTCCTTGGACAGGCCCTTGCTGGATTCGCCCTCGACCTGGCTCTCCGGCTGCTGCTCCTGCACCTGCGACAGGCGCTCCTTGCGCGCCTTCTTGGCGTCGTATTCCCACAGCGTCTTGCCGGTCTGCAGGTCCAGCGCGTAGACCGAACCGGAAGCCGCGGCCAGGTACACCTTGCCGTCGGCCACGGCCGGATGCTGGCGCACGCCGATCCGCTTCTCGCCCTTGCCGGCGTCGGTGGACCACAGCTTGACGATCTTCACCGACGGCTTGAAATCGACCAGCTCGGCCGGCTCGGCGGCCTTCTTGGCGGCCGCGTCCTTGCCTGCGAACCAGCCCTTGACCGTGCTGCAACCGGACAGCGCCAGACCCAGCAGCGCGATGGTCGCGATGCGCTTGAACATGACTACCTTCATCAGATCGGCTCCGCAGGATTCGGCACGGTGCCGCCCGCATCCATCAACTTCGTTTCCAGCAGTCGCCGTTGCGGCGCCGCCACGTCCAGGGTGGTCAACGACTTGGCGTACGCCTCGCGTGCCGCATCGCGCTTGCCCTGCGCGATCAGCGCATCGCCACGGATCTCCAGGCTCTGGTTGTCGTCGGCCGCGGCCAGCAACTTCAGCGCTTCGTCGCTCTTGCCGGTCTGGATCAGCAACCGCGCCACGCGCTGGTCGATGAGCAGCTTCAGCTCGCCCTCGGCCTTGAGGCCGCGCAGCGTGGCCAGGGCCTGGTCGTACTTGTCGTCATCGGCTTGCGCCTTGGCCAGGCGCAGCGCGGCCAGTTCGGCATAGATGTTGGCCGGGCCCTGCTGCAGCGCCGCCATATCCTTGCTGGCCTTGTCCAGTTGCTTGGCCTGGATGCTCTTGAGCACGGCGTCGTAGTGGGAATTGGCCTGCGCCAGGTCGTTGGAATGCTGCTTGGTCCACCACTGCCAGCCAATGATCGCGCCGATGCCCAGGGCAATGCCGCCGATCAGGCCGGCGCCGTTTTTCCTGAGCCAAGTGCGGACGCGTTCGCTTTGTTCGTGCTCGTCGAGCAGGTCGTCGATCGCCATGCGTACTCTCGCCCCGCCGCAACGACGGGACATGGAATGTTGAGATTGAGGAACCGCGCCGCCGTCACTCGGACGCTGGCACCACGGAACCGTCAGAGGATACCGCAAAGCGGGCCACGTTCGCGCGCTTGTACGGAGTCAGATCCACGGTACTACCGGATTGCTGAACCTGGACCGCCGACGCATTGCCGAGCACGATGCGGCCCACTTGACCCGGCGCGTAGTCGCGCTTTTCGCCGGCTTTCAGCAGCGCCTTTTCCAGCGGCGTGCCGTCCGGGGCGATGATCTGGACCCAGCTGTCGCCCTGGAACGACAGGCTCAGGCCGGGCTTTTCCGCCTCGCTGGAGGCGCGCGGCAGCGGCGTCAGCGAGGCGATGTACGGCGCCGCAGGCGGCGCGGGGCGATTGCCGGACGCGGCGGTGGGCGCCGGGTTGCCGCCGGTGCCCGCCGTCGCGGTCGGCGCCGCGTCGCCCGGCGCCGCCGGCACCACGTCCAGCGACGCGGTGCTCGGGCCGTCGTCGGCGAAATGGGTGCGGGTCGCGTACCAGACCGGCACCGCCAGTCCGGCGGTGATCACCACGTACACCATGCGCCGGGTCGCGCTCTCGAGCATGCGCCGCAGCGGCGGGGTATGCGTATGGCTGATCAGCTCCACCGGCTGCACCGGCGCGATCTGCGCGCTGGCCAGCAGCGGCTCCAGGTCCACCCCGAGCAGGCGCGCATAGCTGCGCAGCTGACCGCGCACGAACACCGGCGCGCCGAGGCGCTGCCACTGCTCCGCTTCCAGCGCACCGATCACGTGCACCGGCATGCGCAAACGGCTACCGACCTCGTCGATGCTCAGGCCCGCCGCTTCGCGCGCTTCGCGGAGCTGTTGCCCGCAACCTTTGGCGCCGTCGAAAGCGTTCGGATTGGAATCACTGATCACAATGCACTAGCCCCGGGAGTCGTGGTCGCGGCATCGGGAAACTCCTTGCGCAACCGCTGTTGGTAACGGCCGGCAGCAGCCATGTCGCCAAGCCCTTGTTCAATCTGAATAGCAAGTTGTAACACGGATACAGTGGCCGGCGCAGCCGCCAGACGCCGTTCCGAGAAGGCGCGCGCCTCGAAAAAGCGCGCATGCGCCGCTTCGTCGCGCGCCATCGCTTCCAGCGCGTAGGCATTGCCCGGCTCCAGCGCCAGCGCCTTGCGCAGGTCGCGTTCGCCGCGCTCGCGCTGGCCGATCTGCAACGCGCAACCGCCGGCATTGGCCAGGGCCGACGCCGGCGTGGCGTAGCCGGGCGCCTGCAGCGCACGATCGAACCACTGCAGCGCCTCGGCCGCGGCACCGTTCGCGCACAGCCAGGCGCCGTAGTTGTTCAAGGCCTCGCCGCGGTTCGGCGCCAGTTCGGCGGCCTTGCGGTAATGCTCGCCGGCAGTGGCGGTATCGCCGCGGCGGCCGGCAGCCACCGCCATCAGCGTGTGCGCCTGCACCGAATCCGGAGCCAGCGCCAGCGCCTTGCGCGCATGCTCCTCGGCGCCGACCAGATCGCCGCCGCTGAGCCGGTTGCCGGCCAGGCCGAGTTGTTCCTGCAACGCGTAGCGCGCCTTGACCTCGCCGCTGTCGCGGAAATCGTAGTCCGGCGCCACCTGCTCGACGTTGCGCAGCTTGCCGGACTTGGTACCGTGCCCGGCACACGCCGACAACGCCAGCAGCGCCGCGGCCAACGCGACGATGGCCAGAGGATGCTTAGGCCGCCGCATCCCGGTCCGCCTGGGTCTGCAACTGGCGCTGGAAGTCCGCCTGGCGCCGGGTGCGGTCCAGCACCTGCCCCTTGAGCTGGCCGCAGGCCGCATCGATGTCGTCGCCGCGCGTGCGCCGCACCATGGTCAGCACCTGCGCATCGAGCAGGATCTTCTGGAACGCGCGGATTTCCGTCTCGCCGGAACGCTCGTAGCGCGTGCCCGGGAACGGATTGAACGGGATCAGGTTGACCTTGCCCGCGTTCGAGGCCTGCACCGCGTTGTCGAACTGGCGCATCAGCCGCGCCAGTTGCCGCGCATGTTCGGGCTGGTCGTTGATGCCCTTCATCAGCGTGTATTCGAAGGTGACCGATTCGCGGCGCTTGTTGGCGCGCAGATAGCGCGCGCACGCGGCCATCAGCTCGGCGACCGGGTATTTCTTGTTCAGCGGCACCAGCGTCTCGCGCAGCGCGTCGTCGGCCGCATGCAGCGAGACCGCCAGCGACACGTCGCTCTCGGTGGACAGGCGATCGATCATCGGCACCAGGCCGGAGGTCGACAGCGTGACCCGCTTGTTGGCCAGGCCGTAGCCCAGGTCGTCGCGCATCACGCTCATCGCGCGCACGACGTTGTCGAAATTCATCAGCGGCTCGCCCATGCCCATCATCACCACGTTGGTGAGACGGCGCTGCTGGTGCGGCACGTTGCCCAGATGCCGCGCCGCGACCCACACCTGGCCGACGATCTCGGCGGTGGACAGGTTGCGGTTGAAGCCCTGGGTGGCGGTCGAGCAGAACGTGCAGTTCAACCCGCAGCCGACCTGGGAGGACACGCACAGCGTGCCGCGGCCCTTGTCCGGGATATACACGGCCTCGATCGCGTTCTTGCCGTCGGTGCCCATGGCCAGCAGCCACTTGTGGGTGCCGTCGGCGGAAGGCTTGTCGAACACGATGTTGGGGACGACGACCTCGGCATGCTGCTGCAGCTTGGCGCGCAACGCCTTGCCGAGGTCGGTCATCTGGTCGAAGTCGGTGACGTAGCGATGGTGGATCCACTTCATCACCTGGTGGGCGCGGTAGCGCGCTTCGCCGAGCGTGTCGGCGAAGAAACGCTCCAGGCCCTCGCGATCGAGGTCGAGCAGATTCTGCTTGGTCGCGCCGCCGGTCCGGATCGGATCGGCGAGCGCCAACGGAGTGTGGACGACCTCGTTCACGATGACCTCTTAGCGCGAAACCACTTCGGTGGCGGCGAAGAAATACGCCACTTCGTTGGCGGCGTTCTCGACCGAGTCGGAACCGTGCGCGGCGTTGGCGTCGATCGAGTCGGCGAAATCGGCGCGGATGGTGCCCGGTGCGGCATCCTTCGGGTTGGTGGCGCCGAGCAGGTCGCGGTGCGCGGCCACGGCATTCTCGCCTTCCAGCGCCTGGATCATCACCGGGCCGGAGATCATGAACTCGACCAGCGCGTTGAAGAACGGACGCTCGCGGTGCACGGCGTAGAAGCCCTCGGCCTCGCGGCGCGACAGCTGCTTGTACTTGGCGGCCACGACCTTCAGGCCGGCCTTCTCGAAACGGGAATAGATCTCGCCGATGACGTTCTTGGCGACGGCATCGGGCTTGATGATGGACAGGGTGCGCTCCAGCGCCATGGGAATTTCTCCGTTGGGCGGGCCACTAGACTGGATGGCCCGAGGTTAGCATGAAAAAAACCCGCGTCAAAACGCGGGCTTAGCCAGAATTGCGATGGACAATTCTATCCAATCGCAGCGGGCTTTGCACGGCCGCCGGCTGAATCATGCTGCATCGCAACATGACGCGGCCGGATGCCAGGCCTAGACTCAAACAATCGTTTGATTGATTCCGGCGGCCGCATGGCAAAGCAAGCGCACTTCTCCACCAAGGACCGCATCCTCAGCGCGGCCGAGGAACTGTTCGCCCAGCACGGCTTTTCCGGCACTTCGCTGCGCCAGGTCACCAGCCAGGCCGACGTCAACATCGCCGCGGTGAACTACCACTTCGGCTCCAAGGAAAACCTGGTCAACGAGGTGTTCCGGCGGCGCATGGACGAGATGACCGCCGCGCGCCTGGCGCAGCTGGAAGCCGCGCAACGGCAGCATCCCGGCCAGCTCGGCCCGGTGCTAGCGGCGTTCGTGGAGCCGGCGCTGGCGATGGCCCAGGACCGCCAGAGCGGCGGCGCCTTCGTGCGCGTGATCGCCCGCGCCTACGCCGAGAAGAACGACAGCCTGCGCCAGTTCCTGTCCGACCACTACGGCCACGTGCTGCGCGAGTTCGGCAAGGCCATCGCCGTCTGCGTGCCCGAACTGAGCAAGGAAGAACTGTACTGGCGCCTGGACTTCCTGGCCGGCGCCCTGACCTATGCCATGGCCGACTTCGGCCTGATCAAGCGCCCCGCCGGCGTCAGCGAAGGCGCGCATCGCGCCCACGCCGCGCGCGAACTCATCCGTTTCGCCGAGGCGGGCTTCCTGGCCCGCTCCGCGCCGTAATTCCGCAAGAACCGTTCTGTCCACATCCCGCAATCGTTGACCCACAGAGGCTGATCGCTATGTCCAACCCCCTGCTAGTCCGCCGTGCCGCCGTCCTGGGCGCGGGCGTGATGGGCGCGCAGATCGCTGCGCACCTGACCAACGCCGGCGTCGACACCGTCCTGTTCGACCTTCCCGCCAAGGACGGCCACCCCGACGGCATCGTGCTCAAGGCCATCGCCAACCTGACCAAGCTGAGCCCTGCCCCGCTCGCCAGCGCCACGCTGGCCGAAGCGATCACCCCGGCCAACTACGACTCCGGCCTGGAGCAACTGCGCGGCTGCGACCTGATCATCGAAGCCATCGCCGAGCGCATGGACTGGAAACAGGACCTGTACAAGAAGATCGCCCCGTTCGTGGCCGATCACGCGGTCCTGGCCTCCAACACCTCCGGCCTGGGCATCAATGCGCTGTCCGACGTGCTGCCCGAGCAGCTGCGCCATCGCTTCTGCGGCGTGCATTTCTTCAACCCGCCGCGCTACATGCACCTGGCCGAGCTGATCCCGGCCAAGGGCACCGATGCGGCGGTGCTGGAAGGCCTGGAAGCGTTCCTGGTCACCACCCTGGGCAAGGGCGTGGTCTATGCCAAGGACACCCCGAACTTCATCGGCAACCGCATCGGCGTGTTCTCGATCCTGTCCACCATCCACCACACCGCGCAGTCCGGCCTGGGCTTCGATGAAGTGGACGCGCTGACCGGCCCGCTGGTGGGCCGCCCGAAGTCGGCGACCTACCGCACCTCCGACGTGGTCGGCCTGGACACCATGGCCCACGTCATCAAGACCATGGCCGACACCCTGCCCGACGATCCGTGGCACCAGTACTTCGCCTCGCCGAAGTGGCTGGACGCGCTGATCGCCAAGGGCGCGCTCGGCCAGAAGGTCGGCGCCGGCATCTTCCGCAAGGTCGGCAAGGACATTGTGGTGCTGGACCTGGAGAAGCAGGACTACCGTCCGGCCGACCGCAGCGCGGCGCCGGAAGTGGTCGAGATCCTGAAGATCAAGAACCCGGCGGAGAAGTTCGCCAAGCTGCGCGAGAGCCAGCACCCGCAGGCGCAGTTCCTGTGGGCGACATTCCGCGACCTGTTCCACTACAGCGCCTACCACCTGGCCGACATCGCCGAGACCGCGCGCGACGTGGACCTGGCGATCCGCTGGGGCTACGGCTGGTCGCTGGGCCCGTTCGAGACCTGGCAGGCCGCCGGCTGGAAGCAGGTGGCGCAGTGGATCGCCGACGACATCGTCGCCGGCAAGGCCATGTCCAGCGCGCCGCTGCCGGACTGGGTGTTCGACGGCCGCGACGGCGTGCATGCCGCCGAGGGCAGCTACAGCCCGGCGCGCAACGCCAAACTGCCGCGCTCGGCGCTGCCGGTGTACCAGCGCCAGCGCTTCCCCGATCCGCTGCTGGGCGAGAAGTTCGCCCCGGGCGAGACCGTGTTCGAGAACGACGGCCTGCGCCTGTGGCACGACGGCGACGACATCGCCGTGGTCAGCTTCAAGACCAAGATGAACACCGTGTCCGACCAGGTGCTCGACGGCCTGCAGGAAGCGGTCGGCCGCGCCGAGAAGGACTTCAAGGGCCTGGTGCTGTGGCAGCACAAGGAGCCCTTCTCCGCCGGCGCCGACCTGGCCGGCGCGCTGGGCCTGCTGCAGGCCGGCAAGGTCGATGCGTTCGAGGCGATGGTCGCCAACTTCCAGGCCACCAGCCAGCGCATCAAGTATTCGCTGGTGCCGGTAGTCGCGGCGGTGCGCGGCCTGGCCCTGGGCGGCGGCTGCGAATTCCAGATGCACAGCGCCAAGACCGTGGCCGCGCTGGAGAGCTACATCGGCCTGGTCGAGGCCGGCGTCGGCCTGCTGCCGGCCGGCGGCGGCCTGAAGGAGATCGCGGTGCGCGCCTCGCAGGCGGCCGGCCCCGGCGGCGACGTGTTCGCCGAGCTGAAGAAGACCTTCGAGACCGTGGCGATGGCCAAGGTCTCCACCTCGGCGGTCAACGCCAAGGAACTGGGCCTGCTGCGCGGCACCGACAAGGTCGTGTTCAACAGCTACGAGGCGCTGTACATCGCCAAGGCCGAAGCGCGCGCGCTGGCCGAGAGCGGCTACCGCCCGCCGCTGCCCGCCCGACGCATCCAGGTCGCCGGCGACGTCGGCATCGCCACCTTCAAGATGCTGCTGGTCAACATGCTGGAAGGCCGCTTCATCAGCGAGTACGACTACGAGATCGCCACCCGCATCGCCACCGTGCTGTGCGGCGGCGAAGTCGACCGCGGCGCGCTGGTGGACGAGGAATGGCTGCTCAAGCTCGAGCGCAAGCACTTCGTCGAACTGGCCCAGCAGGAAAAGACCCAGGCGCGGATTGGGCACATGCTCAAGACGGGTAAGCCGTTGAGGAACTGAGATTCGGGATTTGGGATTGGGGATTCGCAACAGCGGCTCCCCATCTCGCCAACGATTCCCTCCAACAATTCATCCGCCGGGCACAAGTACATTCGGGCACCGGGATTCGCTTTGACGAATCCCCAATCCCGAATCCCCAATCCCGGCTTTCGGAGAAAGCCATGAGCAAACAGATCCAGGAAGCCTACATCGTCGCCGCCACCCGTACCCCGGTCGGCAAGGCGCCCAAGGGCGTGTTCCGCAATACCCGTCCGGACGACATGCTGGCGCACGTGTTGCGCGCAGTGGTCGCGCAGGCGCCGGGCATCGACCCCTCGCGCATCGACGATGCGATCATCGGCTGCGCGATGCCCGAGGGCGAGCAAGGCATGAACGTGGCGCGCATCGGCGTGCTGCTGGCCGGGCTGCCGAATTCGGTCGCCGGACAGACCATCAACCGCTTCTGCTCCTCCGGCATCCAGGCCGTGGCGCTGGCCGCGGACCAGATCCGCCTGGGCAACGCCGACCTGATGCTGGCCGGCGGCACCGAGTCGATGTCGATGGTGCCGATGATGGGCAACAAGGTGGCGCTGTCGCCGAGCGTGTTCGCCGACGACCACGTCGCCATCGCCTACGGCATGGGCATCACCGCCGAGAAGGTGGCCGAGGAATGGAAGGTGTCGCGCGAGGACCAGGACGCGTTCGCGCTCGCCTCGCACCAGAAGGCCATCGCCGCGATCGCCGCCGGCGAGTTCCGCGACGAGATCACCCCGTACGAGATCCTGTCGCACCAGCCCGACCTGGCCGGCAACGTCATCGCGCTGCGCAAGCGCCTGGTCGACACCGACGAGGGCCCGCGCCCGGACAGCTCGATCGAAGGCCTGGCCAAGCTGCGTCCGGTGTTCCGCAACGGCCAGTTCGGCGGCAGCGTCACCGCCGGCAACTCCTCGCAGATGAGCGACGGCGCCGGCGCGGTGCTGCTGGCCTCCGAGCAGGCGATCAAGGACTACGGCCTGACTCCCCTCGCCCGCTTCGTCAGCTTCTCGGTCGCCGGCGTGCGCCCGGAAGTGATGGGCATCGGTCCGATCGCGGCGATTCCGAAGGCGCTCAAGCAGGCAGGGCTGAGCAAGGACCAGATCGACTGGATCGAGCTCAACGAGGCCTTCGCCGCGCAGTCGCTGGCGGTGATCCGCGACAGCGGCCTGGACCCGTCCAAGGTCAACCCGCTCGGCGGCGCGATCGCGCTCGGCCATCCGCTCGGCGCCACCGGCGCGATCCGCACCGCCACGCTGGTGCACGGCCTGCGTCGCCGCCAACAGAAGTACGGCATGGTCACCATGTGCATCGGCACCGGCATGGGTGCGGCGGGCATCATCGAAGCGCTCTGAATCCCGCGCCGCGACCACGAAAAAGGGCAGCCTAGGCTGCCCTTTTTCTTGCGCGGCGGTTCGCGCTGCCGAACCCCGTACGCGACGCGGCAGACCCGCGCGCTCCGGCAGCGTTGCCGCGTTCTACTTGCTGCCGGCGTCCACGTCGGCCAGGGCGCGACGCATCATGTCCTGCGCCGGCTTGCTCAGCTTCTCGTGGTCCAGCGCATAGCGGATGGTCGCCTCGATCAGGCCGATATGGGTACCGCAGTCGAAGCGGGTCCCCTCGAAACGGTACGCATGCACCGGATCGCTCTCGATCAGCGCGGCGATCGCATCGGTCAACTGGATCTCGCCGCCGGCGCCCGGTACGGTCTTTTCCAGCAGATCGAAGATCTTGGAGCTGAGCACGTAGCGGCCGACCACGGCCAGGTCGCTCGGCGCATCGGCCGGCTTGGGCTTCTCGACGATTGCGGTGATCTTGCCTTCGCTGCCGTCGAACGCCTCGGTGGCGACGATGCCATAGCTGCCGGTGCTCTCGTGCGGCACGTCCTGCACCGCGATCACGCTGGCGCCGGAGCGCTCGGCCACGTCGGCCATCTGCGTCAGCGCGCCCGGACCGCGGTTCCAGATCAGATCGTCGGGCAGCAGCACCGCGAACGGCTCGTCGCCGATGATCGGCTTGGCGCACAGCACCGCATGGCCGAGGCCGAGCGCTTCGGCCTGGGTCACGAAGATCGCGCGCACGCCGTTGGGCAGCACATGGCGCACCAATTCCAGTTGCTCGAGCTTGCCGGCGCGCTCGAGCTTCTGCTCCAGCTCGTAGGCCTTGTCGAAGTAATCCGCAACCGCGTGCTTGTAGCGGTTGGTGACGAAGATCAGGGTGTCGCAACCGGCCTCGATCGCCTCGTCCACCGCGTACTGGATCAACGGCCGATCGATGATCGGCAGCATTTCCTTGGGAACCGTCTTGGTGGCGGGAAGGAAGCGGGTACCCAGACCTGCAACCGGAAAAACTGCTTTGCGGATTCTCTTGCTCATCAGAGCCTTCTGGCCTCGCGTGCGGGGAATGGGACGATTGTAGCCGAGCTATCCTGACCGGCTTGTTGTCGCAGCGGCGCGAATTCGGGCATGGTGGTGCGCAGCAATTTCTCGATCGCGTCGCTGTCGTATTCGGCCACCGCCGCACGCAGCTGCTGCAGTCCCTGCAGCACGTTCTCGCGCGAGAAACTGCGCGCGCCGGCCTCCAGGATCTTCGGATGCGAGGTGGGCCGATAGTTCTCGTCGGAATAGAACAAGGTCTCGTGCAGCTTCTCGCCCGGGCGCAGCCCGGTGTAGACGATCGCGATGTCGCGGCCGGGTTGCTTGCCGGCCAGGCGGATCATCTGCTCGGCGAGCAGGCGGATCGGCACCGGCTCGCCCATGTCCAGCGTGTAGATCGCGCCGTGCGAGGCCGACGCGGCGGCCTGCACGATCAGCTGGCAGGCCTCGGGAATGGTCATGAAATAGCGGGTCACCTGAGGATCGGTCACGGTGACCGGGCCGCCCTGGCGGATCTGCTCGCGGAACAACGGCACCACGCTGCCGGCCGAATCGAGCACATTGCCGAAGCGCACGGTGACGAAGCGCGTGCCCACCGTCTGGTCGTCCAGCGACTGGCACACCATCTCGGCATAGCGCTTGGAGGCGCCGAGCACGTTGACCGGATTCACCGCCTTGTCGGTGGAGATGAACACGAAGGTCGAGACCTTGGCGGCAACGCAGGCGCGGGCCACGTTCTCGGTGGCCAGCACGTTGTTGCGGACCGCCTCGCGGAACTGCCGCTCCAGCAGCGGCACCTGCTTGTAGGCCGCGGCATGGAACACCGCATCCGGCTCGGCGATGCGCATCGCATGGCGGGTCACGGCCGGATCGCCGCAGTCGCCGAGCACGCACTCGATCTCCAGGTCGGGGAAGGTGCGGTGCAGATCGGCATGGATGGTGATCAGCGCCAGTTCGTCGATCTCCAGCAGCACCACCTTGCGCGCGCCATGGCGCGCGCACTGGCGGCACAACTCCGAACCGATCGAACCGCCGGCGCCGGTCACCATGACCGTGCGCCCGGACAACCAGCCCTTGATCAGCTTCCAGTCCGGAGTCACCGGCTTGCGCCCGAGCAGGTCCTCGATCGCGACCTCCTTCAGTTCGCCCGGCAGAAAGTGGCCTTCGAGCACGTCGAGCAGGCGCGGCACGGTGCGGAACGGCAGCCCGGTGCTTTCGCAGATCGCCACCACCCGCTGCATGCCGGCCGCGTCCAGCGACGGGATCGCGATGACCAGCAGCTTGGCCGCGGTTTCCTTGGCGATCGCGCCGGCTTCGTCGATCCGGCCCAGAATCGGCAGGCCCTGCAGCTTGGCGCCATGCAGATGGCCGGCGTCGTCGACGTAGCCGACCGGGTTATAAGCGCCCGAACGACGCAGGTCGCGTACCAGCGCCTCGGCCGCGCGGCCGGCGCCGACGATCAGCACGCGCCGCGCGGTCTCGTCCGAATGCGCGATCTGGTAGTCCTTCCATGCGCGGTACAACAGCCGCGGCGCGCCGAGCAGCGCCGACAGCGCGAACGGGTACACCATCAGCACCGACAGCGGAATGGAGTCGAAGCGGCTGTACGCCAGCCCCAGCACGATCGCGACCAGCCCATAGAAGCTGGCCTTGAAGATGTTCAGCAAGTCCGGAACACTGGCGAAGCGCCATAGTCCGCGATACAGCCCGACCTTCCAGAACACCAGGCCCTGCGCCAACAGCACGATGGCGGTATTGAGATTCCAGAACGGCAGCGGATGCTCGCCGGGCAGCATCGTGTAGCGCGCCGCATGCAGCAGCTGCCAGCAGATCCAGACGATCACCAGATCGTGCACGACCACGGAGGCCTTGGGGAACAGCTCGGTAAAGCGGTCGCGGATCGAAAGCATCAGTTATCCATGAGAGTTCAGCGCAATCCCTTGCGCAAAGTCAGCCAAAGCGCGCTCGCCGAGAGGTACCAGGCAAACGCCAACCCAACCTGCCCCCCGGTGCGCAGCGTTCCACCGAACCAGGCGATTGTAATCGCGACAATGCTGAACAGGGCATAGGCGAAGGTCACAACCGTGTGGCTCCTGCCTGTATGTACCCAACGCTGGTAAAAATGTTGCGCATGCGGTTGCCACCAGCGTTCGCCGGCGAGCATGCGCGACAGCAGCGTGAAGCCTGCGTCGATGGCGAACGCGGATATTGGTATCAACAGCAACCATGGCGTGAGCTCGGTCGCAACATTGCACAGCGCGAACAGCGCGGCGACCAGATACCCCAACGCGCCACTGCCGACATCGCCGAGGAAGATGCGCGCCCGCGGATAGTTGAACGGCAGGAAGCCGGCACAGGCCACGATCAGCACCCAGCACGGCCAGCGCAGCGGCGCGGGCAGCAGGACGGCGAAACCCAGCGCCACCAGCATCGCCTGGCTGGTCGCCAAGCCATTGATGCCGTCCATGAAGTTCCAGATGTTGATCAGCGAGATCGTCGCCAGCCAGGTCAACGCGGTCAACCAGGCATTTTGGTGCAATCGGTAGACAAGCCCCGCCAGCAACGTGGCGGCCAGCGCATGCACCAGCAGCCGCAGTGCGGCCGACAGCGGGCGGTGATCGTCCCACCAGCCGATGCCGGCGACCAGCACCAGTCCGGCAGCGAACGCCGCGATGGCCATGCCCTGCTGCGGCCAAAGCGCCGCCGCATACGCGCACCCCGCCAGCACCGTGGCCACGATTGCCACGCCGCCGCCGCGCGGCGTCGCCACCGTATGGCTGCGCCGCTCGCCGGGCGCGTCCATCAGCTTGCGCTTGAGGGCATAGCGGCGCGACAACCAGGTCCCGACCGCGCTGAACGTCGCCAGCGCGGCGAGCAGCGCCCACCCTGCCAGCTGCATCTACACCACCGCGTAGTTGAGCAGGGGCTTGACCGTGCCCCACTCCTTGCAGCTCGGGCATTGCCAGTGATGGGTGCGCGCGCCGAAGCCGCAGCGCGTGCAGCGGTAGCTGGGATTGCGCACCAGCAACTGGTCGGTGATGTGCTTCAGGTCCTGCAGGGTGGCGGTGGAATCGGCACCCTCGGCCAGGGTCAGGTCGATCAGCGCCGACTCGCCGCGGACCGACGGCCGATCCTTCAGCTGCCGCCCGAGATAGGCGCGCGCCGCAGACACGCCTTCCTGCGACTCCATCAACCGGGTCAGCGCCAGCACCGGGGCGATGCCGCGATAGTGCTCGGTCATTTCCGACAGGAAGGCGCGCGCGCCGCTGAGATCGTTGCCGCGGCGACGATAGCAATCCATCAGCGCCGGCATGATCTCCGGCAGGTAGTCCGGATCGTGCCGCGCGGCACGTTCGAAGGCGCGGATCGCGGCCTCGTCGTTGCCGTCGTCCACGTCGATGCGCCCTTCCAGGATGCCGGCGCGCACCGAGGTGGCGTCGGCCTGGTAGGCGCGCGCGATCGCCGAGCGTGCCAGCTCGGGCTTGCCGGATGCGCGGTAGCGGTCGGCCAGCTCGCATTCGAACTGCGCGATCAGCTTGCCCATCGGCTCGCCGGTCACGTCTTCGTAGCGGGTGGCGTTGTCGATCGCCTTTTCCCAATCGCGCTCGGCCTGGTAGATGCCGATCAGGTGCTTGAGCGCCTGCGGCGCGCGCTGGTCGATCTGCGCCAGCTCGGTGAACACGGTCTCGGCCCGGTCCAGCAGGCCGGATTTCATGTAGTCCTCGCCCAGCGCCAGCAAGGCCTGCACGCGCTGCGGATCGCTGAGGTCGGCGCGTTGCACCAGCCCCTGGTGCAGGCGGATCGCGCGGTCGACTTCACCGCGGCGGCGGAACAGGTGACCGAGCGCGACCTGGGTCTCGAAGGTTTCCTTGTCCAACTCGGCGATGTGCAGGAACAGCTCGATCGCCTTGTCCGGCTCTTCGTTGAGCAGGTAGTTCAGGCCGCGGAAATACGTGCTGGAAAGCCGGCTGACCTGCGTGTCGCCGTGGCGCTGGCCACCGCGGCGGCCGATCACCCATCCGCTCAGTGCCGCCAGCGGCAGGAACAGGAAGAACCAGAACCACTCGGTCAGGAAGTCCATCGAAGATCAGCGTCCGTCCACAGGCGGGGTATAGGTCGGTACCGGTGCGACGACCGGCGCGGCAGCGGCGGTCGCGGCCTTGTTGGCGCGGCGCAGCTTGGCGTATAGCGGGATCACCAACGTGGCCAGCACCAGTGCCGCGCCGATCACCACGCCGGCGAACAGCGAGACGATGATGGCGATGCCGGAGGTGGTGTTGATGCCGGCGACACCGAAATTGATGACGATCTGCTGCGAATTCAGCGATCCGATGACCAGACCGGCCAGCAGGAACACCAGCAATATCAGCAGACGGGCAATTTTCATGAAGCTCTCCAGCGTCGGGAGACACTAGATTAGCCGAACAGGCGCGGGTTCCGGGAAAGTCCGGGAGGCCACGGCGCGGGCTCGGAGCGTATCAGGGCGTGTCGGACTCGACCGGAACGACGCCGCTGACGCGTTCGCGCAATTCCTTGCCGGGCTTGAAATGCGGCACGTGCTTGCCGGGAAGCGCGACGGATTCGCCGGTCTTGGGATTGCGTCCCAGGCGCGGCGGCCGGTAATGCAGGGAAAAACTGCCGAAACCGCGGATCTCGATGCGGTCTCCGCCGGACAGCGCGCTGCCCATCATTTCCAACAGCGATTTCACCGCCAGATCGACGTCGTCCGCCTTCAGATGCGCCTGCTTGCGCGCCAGGATTTCGATCAGTTCGGACTTGGTCATTCGGATTCGTGCGGTGGGGTCGCAACCCGGCACGGCCCGGATCGACCGGGCCGTGCCAGAAACGCTGCGTGTGGCGGATTACTCGGACTTGTTGCCGTTCAACTGCGCACGCAGCAGCGCGCCCAGCTGGGTGGTGCCGCCCGACGCGGACTGGTATTCCTCCAGCACTTCGCGCATTTCGGCATCGTCCTTGGCCTTGATCGACAGCTGCAGGGTGCGGCCCTTGCGGTCCATGCCCACGAACTTGGCTTCGATCTTGTCGCCGACCTTCAGGTGCTGGGTCGCATCGTCGACGCGCTCGTTGGCGATGTCGCGCGCGGCGACGTAGCCCTCGATGCCGTCGGCCAGGTCGATGGTGGCGCCCTTGGCGTCCACTTCACGCACCACGCCCTCGACCTTCGAACCCTTCGGATTGGCCGCCATGTACTGGCCGAACGGATCCTGCTCCAGCTGCTTGACGCCCAGGCTGATGCGCTCGCGCTCCGGGTCCACCGCCAGCACCACCGCTTCCAGCGTGTCGCCCTTCTTGAAGTTGCGCACGATGTCTTCGCCGGTGGTGTTCCAGCTGATGTCCGACAGGTGCACCAGGCCGTCGATGCCGCCGTCCAGGCCGATGAAGATGCCGAAGTCGGTGATCGACTTGATCTGGCCGGACACCTTGTCGTTCTTCTTGTGGGTGGCAGCGAAGGTTTCCCACGGATTGGCGGCGACCTGCTTCATGCCCAGCGAGATGCGGCGACGCTCCTCGTCCACGTCCAAGACCATGACCTCGACCTCGTCGCCGACCTGCACGACCTTGGACGGGTTGACGTTCTTGTTGGTCCAATCCATTTCCGACACGTGCACCAGGCCTTCCACGCCCGGCTCGATCTCGACGAACGCGCCGTAATCGGTGACGTTGGAGACCTTGCCGTACACGCGGCTGTTGGCCGGGTAACGACGCGCGATGTTGTCCCACGGATCCTCGCCCAGCTGCTTCAGACCCAGCGAAACGCGGTTGCGCTCGCGGTCGAACTTCAGCACGCGCACGTCCAGCTCGTCGCCGACGTTGACGACTTCGGACGGATGGCGCACGCGCTTCCAGGCCATGTCGGTGATGTGCAGCAGACCGTCGATGCCGCCCAGGTCCACGAACGCGCCGTAATCGGTCAGGTTCTTGACCACGCCCTTCAGGATCGCGCCTTCCTGCAGCTTGTCCATCAGCTGCTCGCGCTCTTCCGAGTGCTCGCTCTCGACCACGGCACGACGCGAGACCACCACGTTGTTGCGCTTGCGGTCCAGCTTGATGAGCTTGAACTCCAGCTCCTTGCCTTCCAGGTAGGCCGGGTCGCGCACGGGGCGCACATCGACCAGCGAACCCGGCAGGAACGCGCGGACATCCTTGATGTCCACGGTGAAACCACCCTTGACCTTGCCGCTGATGCGGCCGGTGATGGTCTCGTTCTTTTCCAACGCTTCTTCCAGCTCGTCCCACACCATCGCGCGCTTGGCCTTCTCGCGCGACAACACGGTTTCGCCGAAGCCGTTCTCGAGCGAGTCGAGGGCGACCTTGACCAGGTCGCCTTCGGCGACGTCGATCTCGCCAGCGTCGTTACGGAACTGTTCGATCGGCACGATGCCTTCGGACTTCAGGCCGGCGTTGATCACCACCACGTCGCCGCGGACTTCCACGACGGTACCGGTGACGATGGAGCCCGGCTTCAGCTTGGCCAGATTGGTTTGACTGGCTTCGAACAGTTCGGCAAAAGATTCGGTCATTTGAAATTACTCTCGTGGACACACGGACAGTGCGTTTCTTCTGGAAACGGCGGACTGCCCACCTGGTTAGTCGGCCCAAACCGCGGCCGGGTGTGAAATGGGAAAAACCGCAGCGCGACATTGCGCGGCGGCGCGTGGAACAACGGTATTGCGGCATTACGTGAAGCGGATTGCGGGTACATCGCCTGCACGCCGCGGAAGCGGCGCCGTGCTGCTGCCCTACTCCCGGCGCGACCCTCAGGCGGGCAGCAAGTCCAGGACGCGGCCGACCACCTGTTCGATGTCCATGCCGGTGGTGTCGAGGAGGACGGCATCGTCTGCCGGCTTCAGGGGCGCCACCGAACGTTGGGCATCGCGTGCGTCGCGGGCCATGATCTCGCGCAGCAGGTCGTCGAATATAACGGAAACTCCTTTTTCCTTCAACTGGTTATGCCGGCGCATGGCGCGCTCCTCGGCACTGGCGGTCAGGAACACCTTGTACGGGGCGTCCGGGAAAATCACCGTGCCCATGTCGCGGCCGTCGGCGACCAGCCCCGGCGGGCGCCGGAACGCGCGCTGGCGCTGCTTCAGCGCCGCGCGCACCTCCGGAATCGCGGCGATCGCCGAGGCCACCGCGCCGGTGGTCTCCAGCCGCAGCTCGTCGGTGGCGTCGACCTCGTTGATCCTGACCCGCAGGCCGCGACCGGCCACGTCCTCGAAGGTGACATGGGTATCGAAGGTGCAGCGCACCAGCGCCGCGGCGTCGGAAATGTCCAGGTTCGCCCAGCTGGCGGCCACGCCGACCGCCCGGTACAGTGCGCCCGAATCCAGGTAATGCCAGCCCAGCTTGCCGGCGACGATACGGCTGACGGTACCTTTGCCGGCCCCGGAAGGGCCATCGATGGTCAGGACGGGAGCGGGGTCGTTCATGCGGTTCCTCGGACGGGGGGGCGGCGCATTGTAGCCCCGGCGCCGGCCTGGCTGGCGCAAGCAGTTGAAACCATGAAGAAAACCAGGCTATACTCGCCGGCTTACTGATCCAGCGACGTGGTTTCACCGCGCCGTTTCCTTCTCTAATCCACAAGTTTACGCCGAGGTGTGCCATGAAAGTCCTGTCCTCCCTGAAGTCGGCGAAGACCCGTCACCGCGACTGCAAGGTGGTCCGCCGCCGCGGCAAGGTTTTCGTGATCTGCAAGTCGAACCCGCGTTTCAAGGCTCGCCAGCGCTGATCCGACGACGGCCCGCCCTGCGGCACCGCGCGCACGGTTGCGGGTCATCGACGAAAGCCGCCTTCGGGCGGTTTTTTGTTGCCGAAATTTGCTGTAATCGCCGTTCGTCCTCTGGGGAGCACACCGTGATGAAGCACCGTCTGTCCGTACTGCCGCTGCTGGTCGTCCTGGGCCTGGCCGGGGGCGCCCACGCCGAGACCCTGCTGGTCGAACGGGTCAAGCAGGAACCCGTGGCGGCGATGCCGGCGCGCGGGCTGAGCATGGGCGAGGTCGAGTCGCGCTACGGCGCCCCGCAGCAGAAGCTGGAACCGCGCGGCGGACAGAAGCGGCAGTGGCCGACCATCAACCGCTGGGTGTATCCGGCCTTCACCGTGTACTTCGAGAAGCACAAGGTGGTGGACGTGGTCGCCAACCAGGCCGATGCCAACGAGGTTGGGCCCAAGCCTGCGATTCGGTGATGCGAGTCGGGATGCGAGCCCCTTCGCAAGAGCCCGATGTCTGCGAATCCTTCAAAAGCCCGCACATCCATGTGCGGGGACTTAAATAACAGCCTGGCTTCGGTCCGGTACGACGTGAGTAGTGGTCTGCAATGAGCGACAGCCTTCGCCTTCCCGCGGAATGGGAGCCCCAGTCCGCCATCCTGATCGCCTGGCCGCATGCCGGCACCGACTGGGCCGAGCGCCTGGCCGAGGTCGAGGAGACCTATATCGCGCTGGTCGCGGCGATCGTGCGCTACCAGCGCGTGCTGGTCTGCGTCGCCGATGCCGACCTGCAGATCTATGCCGAGGCGCGGCTGCGCTCGGCGCGGGTGGATATGCAGCGCGTGCAGTTCGTCGAGGCCGACTACGACGACACCTGGCTGCGCGATTCCGGCCCGATCACCCTGGCCCGCGCCGGCGGCGGTTTCCGCTTGCTGGACTTCCGTTTCACCGGCTGGGGCGGCAAGTTCCAGGCCAGCCGCGACGACCAATTGGTCAGCGCGCTCGCCGCGCAGCAGCTGTTTGCGGACAGCGATGTGCGCAGCATCGATTTCGCGCTGGAAGGCGGCGCGATCGACAGCGACGGCGCCGGCACCCTGCTGACCACCTGGCAGTGCCTGCACGAACGCCATCCGCAGCGCTCGCGCGAATCGCTGAGCCGCGACCTGGCCGACTGGCTGGCGCAGCAGCGCGTGCTGTGGCTGGACCACGGCTACCTGGAAGGCGACGACACCGACGCGCATATCGATACCCTCGCCCGCTTCGCCAGCGAAGACGCGATCGTCTACCAGGCCTGCAACGACGCGAGCGATTCGCACTACGCCGAACTGCAGGCAATGGGCGCCGAACTGGCGGCGCTGCGCACCGCCGACGGTCGCCCGTACCGGCTGTTCCCGCTGCCGTGGGCGCAGCCGGTGATCGACCACGGCCGGCGCCTGGCCGCGTCCTACGCCAACTTCCTGATCGTCAACGGCGCAGTACTGATGCCGGCCTATGGCGATGCGGCCGATGCGCAGGCGCAGGCGGTGATGGCGCAGGCGTTCCCGCAGCACGACATCGTGCCGATCCCGTGCCGCGCGCTGATCTGGCAGAACGGCAGCCTGCACTGCATCACCATGCAGCTGCCCGAGGGCGTGCTGGCGGCCTGATCCGCGTTCGCTGATCGAAGGCGCGCGCGAGCGACTGCAGGCTTTCGCCAGGTCGCACCGCCCCGCAGGCATCGCCATCCGCGCCGCCGGAGGACTCCGCTCCCGAGGCGGCGATGGCGACAGAACGCCGGCATTCATACCCCTCTGCGGAACCTGGGCAACGCACCGCATTCGGCACCGCACGGCGCTCGCGCCTCCACGCCGTGCCGCCCGGGAACATCGCCACGCCGCGCCGGGCGGCATTCATCTGCCGGGAACCTGCCGCGGCGCCATCCGCGTTACCATGCGCGCTTTCGCCGACCATCCTTCCGCAATGAGCCGAAACACTCTTTCCGTCGCGCTGATCCAGGAGCGCAACCATGGCGATGCCGCGGCGAATCTGGCGGTCATCGAATCGCGCGTGGCCGAGGCCGCGGCGCAGGGCGCGCAGCTGGTGCTGCTGCAGGAACTGCACAACGGCGCCTACTTCTGCCAGCACGAGTCGGTGGACGAATTCGATCTGGCCGAGCCGATTCCCGGCCCCAGCACCGAGCGCCTCGGCGCGCTGGCCAGGCGCCATGGCGTGGTGCTGGTCGCCTCGCTGTTCGAGCGCCGCGCCGCCGGCCTGTACCACAACACCGCGGTGGTGTTCGAGAAGGACGGCAGCCTGCTCGGCAAGTACCGCAAGATGCATATTCCGGACGATCCGGGCTTCTACGAGAAGTTCTACTTCACCCCGGGCGATCTCGGCTTCACCCCGATCCAGACCTCGGTCGGCCGCCTCGGCGTGCTGGTGTGCTGGGACCAGTGGTATCCGGAAGCGGCGCGGCTGATGGCGCTGGCCGGTGCCGAACTGCTGCTGTATCCGACCGCGATCGGCTGGGATCCCAGCGACGCGCAGGCCGAGCAGGAGCGCCAGCGCGACGCCTGGATCCTCAGCCATCGCGGCCATGCCGTCGCCAACGGCGTGCCGGTGCTCAGCTGCAACCGGGTCGGCCACGAAGCCTCGCCGCTGGCTGCCGATGGCGTGGTGGGCGCGGCCGGTATCCAGTTCTGGGGCAACAGCCACGTGCTCGGCCCGCAGGGCGAATTCATCGCCGAAGCCAGCGCCGAACCGACCGTGCTGGTCTGCGACGTGGACCTACAGCGCAGCGAGCACGTGCGGCGGATCTGGCCGTTCCTGCGCGACCGCCGCATCGACGCCTATGGCGATCTGCTGAAGCGCTACATCGATTGAGCCGCCTCTTGGACGACCTGCAGCTGCGTGCCGCCGAGGCCGCCGACATTGCCGCGATCGCCGCGCTGTACGCCGACGAGGTGCGCTGCAACGTCAATACCTACGAGTACGATGCGCCGGACCAGGCGGAAATGCTGCGGCGGATGCAGGACGTCGTCGCACGCGGCTACCCCTATCTGATCGCGCAGACCGCCGACAGCCGCCTCGCCGGCTATGCCTACGCGAGCAGCTACCGCGCTCGCATCGGCTACCGCTGGACGGTGGAGGACACGATCTACGTGGCGCCGGCGCTGCACGGCCGCGGGATCGGTACGGCGCTGCTGCAGGCGCTGATCGCGGACTGCGAGGCGCGCGGCTTCCGGCAGATGGTGGCGGTGATCGGCGACTCGACCAACCAGGCCTCGATCCGCCTGCACGAACGCCATGGCTTCATCCCGGTCGGCGTATTCACCGGACTCGGCCGCAAGCATGACCGCTGGCTGGACACAATACAGATGCAACGCCCACTGGGCTCCGGCGCCGACGAGGCGCCCTCCGATGAGTGATGGAATGAACGAACTTTCCCAGGCCGGCGACGACGCCCTGTTCGCCGGCCAGCCGTACCGCATCGTCGAGCGCGATGGCGTGCGCTATACCCTGCTCGGCACCGCGCATGTGTCGCTGGCCAGCGTCGCCGCCGTGGAACGGGCGATCGACAGCGGCCGCTTCGATGCGGTCGCGGTGGAGCTGGACCCGCAACGGCTGCAGGCGCTGACCGACCCGGACGCGCTGACCAAGCTGGACCTGGTGCAGGTGATCCGCAAGGGCCGGGTGGCGCTGTTCGCGGCGAACCTGGCGCTGGCCGCCTACCAGCGGCGCCTGGCCGAGCAGTTGGGCATCGAACCCGGCGCCGAACTCAAGCGCGCAGTGCTGTTGGCGCGCGAGCGGCAGCTGCCGGTGTACCTGATCGACCGCGAGGTCGGACTGACCTTCAAGCGCGCCTCCGGCCGGCTCGGTTTCTTCGGCAAACTCAAGCTCGGCAGCGGCCTGCTCGGCGGCCTGTTCGCCTCCGACGAGGTCGGCGAGGCGGAGATCGAGAAACTCAAGCAGGGCGACATGCTCGAGGCCAGCTTCGGCGACTTCGCCAGCGAAAGCCCGGCGCTGTACGACACCATCATCGCCGAGCGCGACCGCTACATGGCCACCCGCCTGCGCGAGGAACACGCGCAGCGGGCCGCGCCCGGCCAGACGCCGATCGCGACCCCGGACTATCTCGACAGCGCACGTGCCGACGGCATCCGCGACGTGCTGGCGGTGGTCGGTGCCGGTCATCTGGCCGGCCTGGCCAGGCACCTGCAGGACGATCAGGACGATCCGGCCACGCTGCGCAAGACGCTGGAAGACGTGCCGACCAAGAAAAAGGTTCCGTGGATCACCCTGACCCTGACCGCGCTGGTGCTGGGCGGCGTGGCCTGGGGCTACTGGCGTGGCGGCTTCGCGCTGGGCACCGACCTGCTGCTGCAGTGGGTGCTGTTCACCGGCGGCCTGGCCGGGCTCGGCTGCCTGCTGGCCGGCGGCCATCCGCTGAGCATCGTCGCCGGCGCCATCGCCGCGCCGCTGAAGCCGTTCCGGCCCGGCGTGCCGGCCGGTGCGTTCAGCGCGCTGGTCGAGGTGCACATGCGCAAGCCGGCCTACGGCGACTTCCTGGCGCTGCGCGACGACGCGCAGAACCTGCGCGGCTGGTACCGCAACCGCGTCTCGCGGGTGGTGCTGACCTTCCTGCTGACCAACCTCGGCAGCATGGTCGGGGTGTGGCTGGCGGGATTCCGCATCTTCGGCAAGCTGGCCGGTTGAGCTAGCGCGCCGCGGCGGCAGGGCCATGCGCCCTGCCCCATCGCATATGGCCTTCGTGTCGTCAACCGTCGTGTGAGGGGCTTCAGCCCCGACGCTCTATCGATAACGGCGTCGGGGCTGAAGCCCCTCCCACAAGGTTTTGCACGATATGCCGCAGGCGACGAGCGCGCGAGCCGTTCCGGCGCGCGGCATATCTGCCTTGGTCAGGACAGCTGCGGCGCCGCCACGCCGCGGCCACCGCGGGCGCGGCGCACCAGGTGCGCCACGCCGCCACTGAGATCGTCGAGGATCGCGTAGATGGTCGGCAGGAACAGGAGGCTGACCACGGTGGAGAACGCCAGGCCGCCGGCGATCGCGCGCGCCATCGGGTAGTAGGCCGGGCCGTCGCCGAACATCTGCGTGGTGGTCAGCGAGATCGGCACCATCGCCAGGATCGCGGTGCCCATGGTCATCATGATCGGCCGCAAGCGCTCGCGCGACCCTTCCACCAGCGCCTCGGTGCGGCCCAGGCCGCGCCGGCGCAGGTTGTTGATGTGCTCGATCATCACGATGCCGTTGTTCACCACCACGCCCATCAGCACCAGGATGCCGATGAAGGCCATGATCCCGAAGTTGGTGCCGGTGATCCAGAACAGCCAGAACACGCCGAAGATCGAGAACAGCACGCCGCTCATGATCGCCGCCGGGAACAGCAGCGATTCGAACACCGCGGCCATCACCACGTAGATCATCAACAGCGCGATCAGCAGATTGAACATCATCTGTTGGCCGGCCTTGTCCTCGTCCTGGCCATCGGCGCCATCGAAACTGTAGTGGTAGCCGGCCGGGAAGCTGACGCCCTTGAGCGTGTCCTCCATCGCCTGCTTGGCCTCCGCCGGCGTGACCTTGACCCCGAGGTTGGCGGTGATGGTCAGCGTGGTCTGCCGGTTGGTGCGCCCGATCTGGGTCGCCGCCGGCCGCGTCTGCACGTCCACCAGGCTCAGCAACGGCACGCTGCGCCCGTCCTTGGTGCGCACGTTGAAGCTGTCCAGGTCCTCGGGCGTAGTCTCCTCGGCGCCGGCGAAGCGGACCCACACCGGCACCTCGTTGTCGCCGCGGCGGAACTCGCGCAGCGAGGCGCCGCGCAGCGCCAGGCCGACGAAGCTGGCGACCTGCTCGGCGTTGAAGCCGAACGCCGAGGCGCGGTCTCGATCCACCCGCACCGCCAGCTCGGTGGTGCGGTCGCCGGTGTCCACGCGCACGTCGCGCAATTCCTTGCGCCGCGCCAGCAGCGGCACCACGTCGTCGGCGATCGCGCGCAGCGTCTGGGTGGAATCGCCGACCAGTTGCACCTGCACGCTCTGCGCGCCGCTGCCCTGTCCATTGCCGTTGCCGTTGCTGCCGACGCTGTAGTCGGCCAGCGCCGAGCGCGGCAGCTCCTTGCGGATCTGTTCGATCAGCGCCTGCAGGTCGCGCACCTGCTTGAGGTCCACGGTCAGCGTGGTGCTGCTGCCTTCCACTTCGCTGAACCACGAGTACACCTGAGTGACGTGGTAACGCTGGCGGCGCGCGTCGATGAAGCGTTCGAGCTTGGCGACCTCGGTGGACAGCTGCTCGCGCGTATACGACCCCTTCCACTGGTAGCCGATGAAGATCTGCTCGCCGCCGTCGCCGCCGAACATGTCCTTCTTCGTCTGCAGCATCGGCACCACGCTGAGCGCGGTGATCAGCGCGATCGCGGCCACGCTCCAGCCGCGATGGGCCAGCGACCAGCGCAGCACGCGGGCATAGCGGCGCTGCAGGCGCGGGATCAGGCCGCGCTCGGAGCGGACCAGCGCCGGCGTGCGCATGCGCGCGGACAGCATCGGGATGAGGCTCACCGCCACCAGCCACGAGGCCAGCAGCGACACCGAGATGGTGATCGCGATCTGCGCCATGAAGATGCTGATGTTGTTGGTTTCGCCGAACAGGTTCGGCACGAACACGATGCAGTGGCACAGGGTGCCGGCCGACAGCGCGATGGCCACGTTGCGGGTGCCGATGATCGAGGCCAGCTGCGGCTGGTCCGGCATGCGCTCGCGTTCCTGGTAGATGCTCTCCACCACCACCACCGCGTTGTCCACCAGCATGCCCACCGCCAGCAGCAGGCCCATCATGGTCAGGATGTTGAGGGTCACCCCGGCGAAGTACATGAAACCCAGGGTGATGGTGAAGCAGATCGGGATCGCCAGGGTCACCATCAGCGTCGACGGCCAGTGGCGCAGGAAGAAGAACAGCACCGTCACCGACAGCAGCAGGCCGACCCCGCCGGCCTCGGCCAGTTCGGTCAGCGACGAGGTCACCGCCTTGCCCTGGTTGTCGATGACCTTGACCTGCACGTCGCTGAGCGCCGGCTGGGTGCGGATCTGCTCCACCTCGGCCAGCACCGCGCGCGACACCTCGACCAGGTTGGCGCTGCGTTCCTTGTACACGTCCAGGCCCACCGCCGGGCGCCCGTCCAGGCGCCGGCCGTAGTTCATCCGGGTCGGCTTCAGCCGGATGTCGGCGATATCGCCCAGGCGCAAGCCCTTGTTGTCGATGACCAGGTCGCGCAGTTCCTGCAGGTCGCGCAGTTCGCCGACCGGCTGCACCCGCAGGCGCTGGCCGTGGTCGTCGATCTGCCCGGCCGACAGCGAGAAATTGAGCTTGCCCAGGCGCTCGCTGAGATCGTTGAGGCTGAGGTTGTGCGCGCTGAGCCGGTCCGGCGCGATCGCGATCTCCACCTCGTTCGGCGGCGCGCCGGACACTTCCACCTTGGCCACGCCGGGGATGCGTTCCAGGCGCCGCTTGAACTCGCGGTCGAGCATGTCGTAAGCGCCGGTCAGGTCGGCCGCGCCAGCCAGGCGCACCTTCAATACCGGCTCGTCGCTGCTGGACCACTTGAACACGTGGTAGCGCTGCAGGTCGTCGGGCAGGTCGGCGCGGATCGCGTCGATGCGCTCGCGCGCGTCGGAGGCGGCGATGGCGATGTCGCGATCCCAATCGGAGAACTCGATGAAGATGTTGGCGCCGTCGGCGGTCGCGGTCGAGCGCATGCGCTTGATCCCGGTCATCGTCGCCAGCGCTTCCTCGGTCGGCCGCACCAGGTTGCGTTCGACCTCGTCGGGAGTCGAGCCGCTGTAGGGCAACTGCACGAACAGGAACGGCGCGGAGATATCCGGCAACGCCTCCAGCGGCAACCGGAACGCCGCGATCAATCCGACCACCACCAGCGACACGAAGCACATGATGGTGGTGATCGGACGGCGGATGCTGAACTCGGCGACGCTCATGCCGGTTCACCCGCGCCGTCGCCTGCGCCGTGGCCAAGCCCTTCCAGACGCCGCCGCGCGCGCTGCCCGCGCTCGGCGTAATAGCCGTCGGCGCGACGATCCAGGCGGTCGTAGACCACCGGGATCACCACCAGCGTCAGCAGCGTGGACACCAGCAGGCCGCCGATCACGGTGATCGCCATCGGCGCGCGCACTTCGGCGCCCTCGCCCGCCGCCACCGCCAGCGGCAGGAAGCCGAACAGCGTGCACAGCGTGGTCATGATGATCGGCCGCAAGCGCGAGCGCGCGCCCTCGATCAGCGCCTCGCGCTTGGCCACGCCCTCCTCGCGCAGCTGGTTGACCTTGTCGATCAGGATGATCGCGTTCTTGGTCACCAGCCCGACCAGCAGGATCAGGCCGATGAACACCACCACCGATACCGGCTTGCCGGTCAGCAGCAGCGCCAGTACCGCGCCGACCATCGCCAGCGGGATGGTGAACAGGATCACGAACGGGTGCAGCAGCGATTCGAACTGCGAGGCCATCACCAGGTACACCAGGAAGATCGCCAGGCCGAACGCGAACAGCAGCGACTTGGCCGACTGCGCCAGTTCCTCGCCCTGCCCGCCGATGTGCATGCCGACGCCGGCTCCGAGCGGCTCGCGCGCGACCATGTCCTGCACCTCGCGCACCGCGCCGCCCAGGTCGATGTCGCGCAGGTTGGCCGACACGATCGCCACACGGATCTGGTCGGCGCGGTGGATCTCGCTGGGACCGGTGGTGGCGACCACGTCGGCGACCGCATCCAGCGTCACCGGCTTGCTGCTGCCGGGATTGACGATCAGCCGGCGGATGCTGTCGACGCTGGCGCGGTCGCTCTGCTGCGCGCGCACCAGCACGTCGATCTTGCGGTCGCGGAAGCTGTAGCGGGTGGCGACGTCGCCGCGCACCTTCTTCACCACCACGTCGGCGATCTGCCGCGTGGTCAGGCCCAGCGCACCGGCACGTTCCTGGTCGAAGCGGATCTGGATTTCCGGGAAACCCTCTTCCACCGTCGATTTCACGTCGGCGTAGTGGCCATTGCCGCGCAACATCGCGGTCAGCTTCTGGCCGGCGTGCTGGATCGTCTCCAGGTCCTGCCCGCGCAGCTCGATTTCCAGCGGCGTGGAGAAACTGAACAGCTCCGGGCGGCTGAAACCGACCTGCACGCCCGGATGCTTGCGCATCGTCGCGCGCATGCGGTCGCTCTGCTGCGCCTCGAACTGCGCGCTGCCGCCGCCGGCCATGGCGATGGTCAGCTTGCCGATGTTCTCGCCGCTTTCGGTGGGGCTGGCATCGAGCCGGGTGCCGCTGCCGCTGACGCCGTACAGCGCCTGCACGCCGGCGTCCTTGCCGTGGGTTTCCTGCAGTTCGCGCACCAACGCATCGGTCTGCCGCAACGGCGTGCCGGCCGGCAGCTTCACCGTCATCTCGAAGCGGTCCTGCGCCAACTGCGGGATCAGGTCGGCGCCAAGTATCGGCACCACTGCCAGCGTCGCCGCGAACGCCAGCGCAGCCAGGCCCAGCACCTGCCACGGCCGCGCCAACGCGCCCGGCAGCAGCCGCAGATAGCCGCGTTCGGCGCGCGCATACGGCGCCATCGCCAGGTCGCTGGCCTTGCGCATCACCGGCGCGATCACCGCCACGCCGCCGCGCCACAGCCGCACCACCAGCCACGCCACGCCGAAGAAACTGCCGCGCACCGCCGCGGCGGCACCGCGCCGGCCCCACGCCACCGGCTTCAGCCAGCCGCGCTGCGGCTGCCATTGCGGCTGCTCGGGTTCGGGCGGGAACGCCAGCGGCGGGCGTCCCTTCAGCGAACTGAGCATCGGGATCAGGGTCATCGACACCACCAGCGAGATCGCGATGGCGATCGCCACGGTCAGGGCCTGATCGCGGAACAACTGTCCGGCCACGCCCTCGACGAACACCAGCGGCAGGAACACCGCGATCGTGGTCAGGGTCGAGGCGACCACCGCCATGCTCACCTCGCGGGTGCCGGCGATCGCCGCATCGAGGATGCTCAGGCCGCGCTCGCGCGCCTTGGCGATGCTCTCCAGCACCACGATCGAATCGTCCACCACCAGCCCGGTGGCCAGCGCCAGTCCGCCCAGCGACATCACGTTCAAGCTCAGCCCGAGCTGGCCCATGAAGAAGAACGTGGCCACGATCGACACCGGCAGCGACAGACTGATCACGAACGTGCTCCAGCCGTCGCGCAGGAACAGGAAGATGATCAGGATCGCCAGCAGGCCGCCGATCACCGCGTCCTTCTTGACGTCGCCGATGGCGTGCTCGATGAAGCGCGACTGGTCTTCCAGCGTGGTCAGTTCCACGTCCGGCGGGATCTGCGTCTTCAGCTGCTCCAGGCGCTTGCGCAACGCCGCCGCGGTGGACACGGTGTTGGCGTCGCCTTCCTTGTAGATCGCCAGTTCCACCGCTTCCTTGCCGCCCAGGCGGATGATCGCCTCGCGCTCCTTGTAGCCCTGCCGCACCTCGGCCACGTCCTTCAACCGCACCGGCATGCCGTTGGCGATGGTGGTGGTGGAACTGGACGAGGCGCTCTGCGCCGCCGAGGCCGCGGCCAGCGCCGCTTCCGAGC
Organism: Xanthomonas sp. JAI131; assembly: GCF_013410075.1. Classification (NCBI taxonomy): domain Bacteria; kingdom Pseudomonadati; phylum Pseudomonadota; class Gammaproteobacteria; order Lysobacterales; family Lysobacteraceae; genus Xanthomonas; species Xanthomonas sp. JAI131. Next base: position 1,230,838 of record NZ_JACCCN010000001.1, read on the forward strand.
CGGTCGAGGCGGCGATCGCGTACATCTGCTGCATCGCCGAGTCGGCGGCGCTGCTGCCCGCGCCCTGGGTGGTCAGCAGCAGGTTGCGGATCTCGTCCAGATCCACGAACTGGTTGACCGTGCGCACCAGGTAGCGCTGCGAGCCCTGCTCCAGGCGCCCGCCGGAGATGTTGATGTTCTCTTCCTTGAGCCGGGTGATGACGTTGTCGATCGGCAGGCTCAGCTGCGCCAGCCGCTGCTGGTCGATGTCGACCTGGATCTCGTCTTCCAGCCCGCCGCCGACCTTGACCGCGGCCACGCCGGCCACCGGCTCCAGCTTCTTCTTCAGGTCTTCGTCGGCATAGCGGCGCAACTGGGTCAGCGCGCGCACCGCATCGGCGTCGCTGGCCGGCGTCGCCTTGCTCGCCAGCACCAGGCGCATGATCGGCTCGGTGGACGGATTGAAGCGCAGCAGTACCGGCGCCTTGGCTTCCAGCGGCAGCTCCAGCGCCTCCATCTTGTCGCGCACCTCCAGGCTGGCCTGGTCCATGTTGGTGCCCCAGGCGAACTCCAGCACCACGTCGCTCTGCCCGGTGCGCGACACCGACTTGAGCTTGCGCAGGTTCTTGACCACGCCGACCGCTTCCTCGACCGGCTCGGTCACCAGCGTCTCGATCTCCGACGGCGCCGCGCCGGTGTACTCGGTGCGCACGGTCAGGGTCGGATAGCTCAGGTCGGGCAGCAGGTTGACCTTGAGGCTGTTCAGCGCGATCACGCCGAACAGCAGCAGCGTCACCGTGGCCATCGCGATGGTGACGCGGCGGCGCGTGGCGAATTCGACCAGCCCACCGCCGCGCACGCCCGGCGGCGAATGTTCGTGCGGATCGCTGCCGTGATCGGAACCGGCGCTGGTCATCAGTGCGCTCCGACCGCGGCGCCGCCGCCGACCTCAGCGACCTCGCGCTGCGGCGCGATCACCTGCACGCGGCTGCCGTCGCGCAAGGCGACCTTGCCGGCGGTGACCACCTGGTCGCCGGGCTGCAGGCCGTCGCGGATCTCCACCCACGGGCCTTCGGAGTAGCCCAGCTTGACCGGCACCCGCGTGACCTTGCCGGCACTGACCCGGAACACGGCCGGCTCGCCGTCGTCGAGCAGCGCCAGGCGCGGCACCACCAGCGCATCGGCGCGCTGGTCGTAGTCGATGCGGATGCGCCCGAACATGCCAGGCTGCAAGGCTTCGGCCCCTTCCTCGAACGCGCACACCACGCGGAACGTGCCGCTGCCCGAATCCACCACCGGCGCGATGCGATCGACCTTGCCGAGGTACTGCTTGCCCGGCAGCGCATCGGCCAGCAGCGTCACCGGCTGCCCGGCCTTGAGCGTGGCCAGCTCGCGCTCGGGCACGTTGAGCGTGGCTTCCAGGCGCGAGTCGTCGACGATGCGGAAGATCGGCGTATTGATCTGCACGAAGTTGCCGGTCTTGATCGAACGCGACGCGATCACTCCGGAGATCGGCGCGACCACCGTCGCGTAGGACAGCTCCAGCGACGCCAGCTGGTGCTGCGCGCGCACGTTGGCCAGGTCGTACTTGATCTGGTCGACGTCGGCAGCGCTGACCAGTTGCTGGCCGACCAGTTGCTCCGAGCGCCGGTAGTTGTTCTCCAGCTTGCGCAGCTGCGCCTCGCTCTGCGCCACCGCCAGCCGCGCGCGGTCCGGATCCAGCCGCACCAGCGGCTGCCCGGCGCGGACCTGCTGGCCCTCCTCGGCCAGCACCGCCAGCGCCACGCCGGAGGTCTTGGCCACCACCTGCGATTCGGCGCGCGCCTCCAGCGCCGCGGTGCCGCTGTAGCTGGCCGCCACCGCGCGCCGGCTGGCCTTGGCCACCTCGACCGGGACCGCGTCGGGCGCCTTCTCGGCCTCCTTGGCCTTGGCCTGCGCATCGCCGGCCGCCGGCTTGCAGCCGCCGAGCAACAGCGTGGAGGTGATCAACAGCGCGGCGGCGCAGCTGGCGGTGCGTCGGCGCGTGGAATATCGCGTCATCGTCGTGTCCCTGGTGGATGGCGTGAATGGTGTTGTAGGTAAGTAGATCACCTGATGACGCCCAGGTGAATGAGCCAAAGGTCATGGTCCACCGCACGGTGCGGCGTGAGGATTCCCAAGGCCTGTTTCGGAGCCGCGAAAGGCCAGGCTATACTCGGGTCGTTCCGTGTTCCCCCACGCCGGAACTCCCAGTCCCGTCCTCCGGACCACGAAACCATGCGCACGCAGCCGCTAGCCGCTTGTTTTGCTTTGGCCGTACTCGTTTCTCTCGGGGTTGCCCCGGCCGCGGCGCAGACCGCGCCGGCGCCCGCCGCTCCCGCCCCAGCCGCCGCCCCGGCGGCGCCCGCTGCCGCCGTCGGCCATGCCGACAACGGCAGACTGCTGACCTATACCTGCCAGGGCTGCCACGGCGTCACCGGCTACAAGAATGCCTACCCGAGCTACCGCGTTCCCAAGATCGGCGGCCAGTCGGCGCAGTACCTGACCCAGGCGCTGACCGAATACCGGCTCGGCAAGCGCAAGCATCCGACCATGCAGGCCCAGGCGGAGAGCTTCTCCGACCAGGACATCGCCGACATCGCCGCTTACCTGACCACCCTCAAGTAGCCATCCCATGCCGAAAGCCGCGCACGCATTGCGTCCCGCCATCGTCCTGCTTGCTGCCCTGTGCCTGGGGGCGTGTTCGCAATCGCAGGTGGAATCCACCAGCCAGTCCGCCGGCGACCCCGGCCACGCCAGCGGCGAACATGGGTCCGGCTCGTCCGCCGGCCTGCCGAGCGGGCGTGCCGCCGCCGGCGAGAAGCTGGCCCACGCCAAGGGCAAGGCCACCGGGCAGAGCTGCATCGACTGCCACGGCGCCGACGGCAACGCGCCGATCGACCCGAGCTATCCCAAGCTCGGCGGCCAGTACGGCGACTATGTCGCGCATGCCCTGCAGGCGTACCGTGCCGGCGATCGCCAGCATCCGCTGATGACCCCGCAGGCGGCGCCGCTCAGCGACCAGGACATCGCCGACCTGGCGGCGTATTTCGGATCGCGCGCCACCCAGCTGCGCGACCTGCACGGCGTGAAGTGATCGCGGCGCCGGCATCTTGCCGGCACCGGTTTCCACCGCAAGTCCGCACGCCAAACGCGGCATAGCCGGCGTCAGGTGCCCGGCTTCGTGCCGGACCGGCCGAGATCGGCGAGGCGGTGTGTGCGCATCTGGATTGAGCGCGATCGCCCGCATGTCGGCGGCGAGCCACCTTTCTGTAGGCGCGGCGAACGCGATCCGGCCTTGCGCCGGTCTCGGCGATCGGTCGCGGCCGAAGCCGCTCCTACTGTGCATTCAACCCGTCGGCCGCGAGTTCTGTAGGAGCGGCTTCAGCCGCGACAGGCATCTACCGATAGATTCTGTGGTGGCTGAAGCCGCACCTGCAGGATGGCCGCATCAGCAAGATGGCCGCGCCTGCAGAATGCAGGAGGCAGGCGTCTGCATGTTGGCGAATCGCTGTCGCATGCGTGCCGGGCAATCACGGCTGGCTGGACGCCACAGCGCAGATGCGCGAACTCCCGGCGCCTACTTCACGCTGCCGTTGTCTTCCTGCAGGCCCGGCTTGAACGGCACCGCCGGCGGCGGCCGCGCGCCGGCGGGTTGGTCGTTGAGGTTCGGATCGGTGATGCCGCAGCCGCCGCCCAGCTGCAGGATCGAGACCACGCAGGAAATGCTGCTGGTGGTGCCGGGAATCGGGATGTTGACGGTCTTGATGCCGCGCCGCACCCACTCTTCCAGCAGCGTCGCGTTCGGCAACCAATACTTGTCGAACGAGGTCGGCTTGTAGTCGTACGGCGGACGCTTGAGCCACTGCCCGGCATTGGCGATCTGGTCGCGCGACCAACTGTCAGTCTCGCTGCCGGGCGCGCCGCGCGGCGGCGCCTTGCCCTGCCCTTCGCCGCCAGGCACGCGCACGCTGCCATCGCCGTTGAACATGCCATTGCGCTGGCTGGCGCCGGCTCCGGCGTCGCCGGCGCGGTTGCGCGCCGAAGCGCCCCAGTCGTCGCCGCGTTGCGGCGTCGCCCAGCCGCCGTCGTGCGCGACCGCCGCCGGACCGCTGCCCGGCGCGGCCGCCTGGCTGCCGGGCGGCGCGGCACCGCTGCCAGCTGGCGTTCGCGACTCGGCCTTGCCTTGCGCCGCGGCGCTGGTCTGGGCCGCCGCCTGCGCCGAGGCCGCGCCAGTTGCCGATGCGCTTGCCGGCACCTCGGGCTGCACCGCCGCTGGCGGCGTCGGCGTCGCCGCCGTTGCAGGCGTCGGCAGTTCGATCTGCCGCACCTGCGGCGCCTCCGGCGTGCGCAGCGTCGGTGCGGGATCGCGCGCGCGGATCTGCGGCATCTGCACCTGGACCTGCGGCAGCGGCTCGGGCACTTCGCGCTCGCGTACCTGCAACTGGGGTTCCGACGGGCGCGGCACCGGCACTTCGCGCGGACGGATCTGCGCCACCGCCGGCATCTCGGTGACCACTTCGACTTCGCGCTCCGGCACCTGCACGCTCGGCGGCGCGATCTCGCGCAGGGTCAGCGTCGGTTCGCGCACGCTGGGCGGCGGCAGCACGAAATCGCTGCTCGGCTGCGCAGTCTCGGTGACCTGCAGCGGCTGATCCGGCGGCGGCGGCGGTGGACTGGGCGCCGCCTGCGCGGTGCTCGCCGCTGGCGTGGCGGAGGCGGCCGGCGCCGCGGCTGCGGTCTTGGGCTGGGTGACGGCCGTCGTCGCCGCGGCCCGCTGCGCACTCGCCGCTGCGGCTTGCGCGGCGGCAGCGGCCGCCGGGTCTTGCGCGTCCGCGCCGCCACCGGTCTCGGCCGGCGTGCCGCGGCCGACGAATTCCACCTGCACGCGCCCGGCCTCGCTCGCCTCCGGGCGCGGCGGCAACAGGCGCACGAAGGCGACCCACAGCAGGAACAGCGCGAACAGCAGATGCAAGGCCAGGCTGACCAGCGCCGCGATCCGCCGCCACCAGCGCTGGTCGTACGGGGCCGGGTCCCAGTCCTGCCACCACAGGCGGCGGAATGCCTGCCATGGACTCAATGCGGGCAGGCGCGAGGTCGGTGCCGGCGCCGGTTGCGGCAACGCCGCGATCAACTCGGAGGAGACGAACGGACGCGGCTTGACCGGCTGCGAGGAGATCCAGTGCGCCCAGCCGTACGGCAGGCCGGTGCGGCGATCGCGCAGCAGCTTGCGCGGCGAGCGCGCCAACAGCGCGGCGAGGATGTCGGCGGCGCGCGTCACCGGCGTAGCGGAGGAATCAGGCCGCGGAATCGCGCGGGATGTACGGGGCGCTGCCGCTGTCGTGGTCGGTGGCGTCGCGCACGGCGGTGATGCCCGGCACGCGTCCCATCAGCGTCTTCTCGATGCCCTGCTTCAGGGTCACGTCGGCCATGCCGCAGCCGTGGCAGCCGCCGCCGAAGCGCAGCAGCACCACGCCCTCGGCCGACACTTCCTGCACCGCCACGCGGCCGCCGTGCTGGGCCAGCTGCGGATTGACCTCGTTCTCGACCACCCAGCGCACCCGCTCGACCAGCGAAGCGGCCTCGCCCGGCGCCTCGCCCTTGATCTTCGGCGCCTTGATCGTCAGCTGCTGGCCGGTGCCCTGGGTGACGTAGTCGATCTCGGCGCCGTCCAGCCAGCCGACGCTGTCGGCGGCCACATACAGGGTGAAGCCGGCGCAGTCGATCGCCCATTCGTCGCCGGCCAGGTCCGCCGGCTCGGCGAACTCCAGCCGCGCGTCGGCGCGTGCGGTGCCGGGATCGACCGCGCTCAGGCGCACGCCCATGCCGGGCACGGCCTCGCGTTCGAGCAGTTTGCGGAAATGGGTCTGCGCGTTGTCGGAGATCTGGATCATGCGGTTATTCTAACGCTTCCACGCGACCGGCTCATCGCGAACTTTTCCCATCGGCGGCGCGTTCAGCCAGCCTGCCGCGGAGGCTCCAACAATGAACGACCTGATCCCGCTCGCACAGGCCCATTGCTCGCCCTGCAAGGGCAGCGAATACAAGCTCACCCAGGCGCGCCTGGCCGAATTGCTGCCGCAGGTGCCCGGCTGGGAGCTGGTCGAGAACGGCATGGCGATCAGCCGCACGTTCCGCTTCCCCGACTACTACCGCACCCTGGCGTTCGTGAACGCGCTGGCCTGGATCGCGCACCGCGAAGACCACCACCCCGACCTGGGCGTGCACTACGACCGCGTGGTGGTGCGCTATTCCACCCACGACGTCGGCGGCCTCAGCGAAAACGACTTCATCTGCGCCGCCAAAGCCTCGGCCCTACCGGAATGATCCCCATGCCTGCCGCATCCCGCCGTTCCATCCTCGCCGCCTCCTGCCTGCCGCTCGCTGCCGTCCTGCTGCTCGGCGGCTGCGGCAAGTCCGGGCAATCGCAGACCCAGAGCGTGGCCGCCGCGCCGACCGAAGTCGCCGCGGTGCAGACCCCGCCGCCGGACTACCCGATCGAACTGGCCTGCGCCGGGCTCGGCGGCAAGGCAGTACTGAGCGTGGTGGTCGGCGTGCAGGGCAAGCCCACCGACGTGCAGCTGGTCAGCAGCAGCGGCCAGCCCAAACTCGACGCGTCGGCGCAGCAGCGCGTGCGCGAGTGGATCTTCAAGCCCGCCACGCGCGACGGCAAGGCGGTGCCGCGCACGATCCAGGTGCCGGTCAACTTCAATCCGCCGCAACCGCGGCCGGACCGCTGCTTCGCGCTCGACGCGCAGGCGCACCACTCCAGCTGAACGCGGCCCGCGGGCCGCTTGCGCGCGCCGCCGGCCTTGGCGGTGCGCCCCCTTCACATTCCGCCAGCCTCGCGCCCGCTTTCATCCCTGTCTCCATCCCCCTCTCGACACAGGAGCCGCCTGGCGCATGCTGGATATTCCGTCGCACAACGTATGGATCGCCTTGGCGGTGACCCTGGCCGCCGGCCTGGCCACTGGCCTGGGCAGTGTGCTGGTGCTGTTCACCAAAGGCCCCAATCCGCGCCTGCTCGCCTTCGGCCTGGCCTTCGCCGGCGGCGCGATGGTGTACGTGTCGCTGACCGAGATCCTCGGCAAGTCGGTCGCCTCCTTCAGCCACGCGTTCGATCCGCGGCTGGGCTACGCCTATGCCACGCTGGCGTTCCTGGCCGGCATGGCGCTGATCGTGGTGATCGACCGGCTGGTGCCCAATCCGCACGAAAGCCTCAATGCCCAGGACCCGCTGTTCCGCGCCGACAACCGCGCCTACGTCAAGCGCGTCGGCCTGCTGACCGCCGTGGCGATCACCGCGCACAACTTTCCGGAAGGCCTGGCGACCTTCTTCGCCACCCTTGAAAGCCCGACCGTGGGCATGCCGCTGGCGTTCGCGATCGCCGTGCACAACATCCCCGAAGGCATCGCCATTGCGGTGCCGGTGCACTACGCCACCGGGCGCAAATCCTATGCCTTCGCCGCCAGCCTGCTGTCGGGCCTGGCCGAGCCGATCGGCGCGATCATCGGCTACGTGGCGCTGTCGCGATTCCTGTCCGAGGCGATCTTCGGCTCGGTGTTCGGGGTCATCGCCGGGGTGATGGTGTTCCTGGCCCTGGACGAATTGCTGCCGGCGGCCAAGCGCTACGCAAAGGGCCACGAAACCGTATACGGACTGGTCACCGGCATGGCCACGCTGGCGCTGAGCCTGGTGCTGTTCCGCCTGTCCACCACGCCCTGAGCCGGCAGCGGCGGCCCGGCTGAACGAACGCTGGCGCGCCCGTGTTGCAGCGCTTCGCAGAAAGCTTGCAGACATGCAACACAGAGCATCCTGCGCGCAACTTCCGAACACCACGTCGAAAAGGTGCAGCATGGATATCCGCTCCCTGCCATCAACGAAGTTGACGCTGGCGCTGGTCACCGCGGTGAGCGTGCTGGCGCTGAGTGCGTGCCAACAGCAACCGACGCCTGCACCGGCACCGGCCGCGGCAACCGTCGCCGCGCCCGCGCCCTACGTGCCGCCCAGCGCCGATCAGTTGTACAAGCTGGTCGCGCCGATCGCGCTGTTTCCCGACAAGCTGCTCGCGCAGACCCTGGCCGCCTCGGTGTATCCGGACCAGGTCGGCGATGCCCAGGGCTGGCTGCATAGCAACAGCGGCCTGGCCGCGGCGGACCGTCTGCAGGCGGCGGCAGCGCAGCCATGGGATCCCAGCGTCAAGGCGCTGATCGCCTTTCCCGACGTGGTCGAGCAGTTGGCCAGCAACGGCGACTGGACCCGCGCGCTCGGCGATGCCTATGCGCACGACCCCAACGAGGTGCTGGACGCGATCCAGGTCATGCGCGGGCGGGCGCAGGCGCAGGGCCATCTGCGCAGCACGCCGCAACAACGGGTGCAGGTGGTGCAACGCACCGTGGTGGAACCGGCTTACGAAGACGAGCGGATCCCGCCGCCGCGGCAGACCATCGTCATCGAACCGGCGCAGCCGGATGTCGTCTATGTGCCGCGCTACGATCCGGACGTGGTCTACGGCGCCCCGGTCGACGTGTACCGTGAGTACCGCTACCGTCCGCGGTACTACAGCGAAGGCGATCTGGTGACCGCCGGCATCATCTCCTTCGGCGTCGGCGTGCTGGTCGGCGACGCGCTGGAACACCACCACCACGGCCCGCTGGGCTGGCTGGAACCGGAACCGGCCTGGCACCGCTGGGGCTGGAACAGCTGGGGCATGAACTGGAATGCCCCGCCCTCGGCACCGCACTACGTGGTCTACCAGAACCGCGTGTACGCGCCGCGTACCACCATCATCAACAACAACATCACCAATAACATCAGCAACAACCGGATCGACGCGCGCAGCTTCGTGCACAACGACAACCGCAGCTTCCCGCAGCGGGCCGCGCTGGCGGCGATGCCTGCGGCGGCCGCCGCGGCCGCGTTGGCGCCGCATCTGGCCCAGAACCCGCGCGGCCCCGCGCCGCAGTTCGCACCGGTGGCGGCGCGCCACCCAGTCGACTATGCACAGCTGTCCACACCGCATTTCAACGAACGGATGCTGCAGCCGGGTCGTCCGGTCGTGGCGAATGCGGCGCAGCGGTCGCCGCTGCCCGGGCTGAACGGCCCGAACGCAAACGCAATGAGTGCCGCACGCGATGCGCGTACGCAGTCGCCCTTTGCGCAACCGCCGCACGCGCCGATGCCGATGTCCGCGGCCGATTCCCGCCATGCCATGCCGATGGCCAACGCTGCCGCAGCGCCGCGCCGCGACATGCCGCAGGCGCCGCGCGCCAACGCGCCGATGCCGATGGGGAACATGCAGATGTCGCATGCCGCACAGCCGCGGGCAATGTCGATGCCGGCACCGCACCACGAGGATCCGCGTGCGCAGCAGGCCCGATTCGCCCAGCCCGAGCCGGCACGGCAGGCGCCGCACCAGTTCGCCGCGTTCAATGCGCAGCAGCCGGCACCCGCGCACCGGGAGGCACCGATGCGCGAGTTCCCTGAGCGCGTTCAGGCCATGTCGCGACAGGAACAGCAGCGGCCGCCGATGCAGGAGCAGCGCATGGCGCGGGTCGCATCGCCGCGGCCGCAGCCGATGCACGCGACCGAGCCGCGCCCCGCTTCGCGTCCGCCACAAGCGCATTCCGAGCCGCACCACGAGCACGACCACGAAAAGCACAACGGATAGACGGCACCGGCGGGCGGCGTACACACCGCCGCCCGTCCGCGCCTGGCTCAGCCGCCCAGGCGGCTCAGCGCCTCGGCCAGTTCGTCGGCCAGCGGCGCATTCAGCAGATACGGGGTCTTGCCGCCGTCGAGAGTGAATTCCAGCGACGCGGCATGCAGGAACAGGCGCTTGAGCCCGATCTGCTCGCGCAGGCGCTTGTTGACCGCCGGATCGCCGTACTTGTCGTCGCCGGCGACCGCATGCCCCAGGTGCTGGGCATGCACGCGGATCTGGTGGGTGCGGCCGGTCTCGATCCGCACCTCGCAATAGGAATGCCCGCCGCGCCGCTCCAGCACCCGGAAATGGCTCAGCGACTCCTTGCCGGCCGCGTTAACCTGCACATGGCGCTCGCCGCCCTGGCGCAGGCCGATGTGCAGCGGCGCATCCACGCTCATCACCCCGTCGGGCATGCGCCCGACCAGCAGGGTCAGGTAGCGCTTGCTGATGCCGCGGCCCTCGACCCGGTCGTCCTCGCGCATCAGCGCCTGCATCTCGGTCAGCGCCGAGCGCTTCTTGGCCACGATCAGCAGCCCGGAGGTGTCGCGGTCGAGCCGGTGCACCAGTTCCAGGGTCTGGTTCGGGCGCAGGGCGCGCAAGGTCTCGATCGCGCCGAAGCTGATCCCGCTGCCGCCATGGCTGGCGACCCCGGACGGCTTGTTCAGCGCCAGCAAGCGGGCGTCCTCATAGACGATCGCCGCCTCCAGCCGGGCCATGAACGCGTCCGGCGGCGCGGTCTTCTCGCCCTCCTCGTGCAGCTTTACCGGCGGGATGCGCACCTCGTCGCCCGCCTCCAGCTTGCGCTCGGCCTTGGTGCGGCCGCCGTTGACCCGGACCTGGCCGCTGCGCATCAGCTTGTAGATCAGGCTGCGCGGGGCGCCCTTGAGCTGGCCGAGCAGGAAATTGTCTACACGCTGTCCAGCCCTGTCTTCCGGGACCTTGAGAATGCGCACCGCGCTGGTCGCGACGTCGCGCGGCTTGGGAGGGATCGGGGAAGAAGTCATCAGGCAGTTTATTCTGTTACACTCGGGGGGCGAGATAAGGGTTTGATTTCGTTGGAAGTTAGCTCAGGGCCAGAAGCCCGGCTTGCGACGATTCCGGCACAGTGCGCGACCACCGCCCCCGGGGCGGCCATGTTAGCGGCTCACCGGCCTACCCGGCCATCGCCGGATGCCACAAGCGTCCGCGCTGAACATGCCCCGTGCGGCGCCCAGCCTGGCTGGAGTCGCCGCCGGTCCTGAACCACCTAAAAGAAAGAAGCGCTCCCGCGGCTCGCCGTGGTGTCGTAGCGCTGGAAACCCAAGCCGCCCTCCCCGCGCCTGCGCGATGGGCGGCGAAGCGTGACCAGAAGCGAAACCCCATGGCGTTCCGCGCGGTAGCAGCGCGAGGAACGCAACAATGAAGCGAATGCTGATCAACGCCACGCAGGCGGAAGAACTGCGTGTGGCCATCGTGGACGGCCAGACCCTGTACGACATCGACATCGAGCAGCCGTCCAAGGAACAGAAGAAGTCCAACATCTACAAGGGCCGGATCACGCGGCTCGAACCCTCGCTCGAAGCCGCCTTCGTCGAATACGGCGGCGAGCGCCACGGCTTCCTGCCGCTGAAGGAAATCTCCCGCGACTACTTCCAGGCCGGCGTCGACCACAACAAGGCGACGATCCGCGAACTGCTGCGCGAGGGCCAGGAGGTCGTGGTCCAGGTGGACAAGGAAGAACGCGGCAACAAGGGCGCCGCGCTGACCACGTTCATCTCGCTGGCCGGGCGCTACATGGTGCTGATGCCGAACTCGCCCAGCGCCGGCGGCGTCTCGCGCCGGATCGAGGGCGAGGACCGCGCCGCGCTGAAGGAAGCGCTGGACAAGCTGAACATCCCCGACGACATGGGCGTGATCATCCGCACCGCCGGCGTCGGCCGCGATGCCGAAGAGCTGCAGTGGGACCTGGACTACCTGCTGCAGGTGTGGAAGTCGATCGCCGAGGCCGCGCTGGCCAAGCCGGCGCCGTTCCTGATCTACCAGGAATCGCGGCTGATCATCCGCGCCCTGCGCGACTACCTGCGCGCCGATATCGGCGAGATCCTGGTCGATACCCCCGAGATGTACGGCGATGCCCAGGAGTTCATGCAGCAGGTGATGCCGCAGAGCCTGCGCAAGCTCAAGCACTACACCGACGACATCCCGCTGTTCAACCGCTTCCAGATCGAGTCGCAGATCGAGGCGGCCTACGAGCGCAGCGTGCGCCTGCCGTCCGGCGGCTCGATCGTGGTCGACCAGACCGAAGCGCTGACCGCGGTGGACGTCAACTCCTCGCGCGCGACCAAGGGCAGCGACATCGAGGACACCGCGTTCCAGACCAACCTGGAGGCCGCCGAAGAGGTGGCGCGCCAGCTGCGCCTGCGCGACCTCGGCGGCCTGGTGGTCATCGACTTCATCGACATGGCCTCCAACAAGCACCAGCGCGAGGTCGAGAATCGCCTGCAGAACGCGCTCAAGTACGACCGCGCGCGGGTGCAGATCGGGCGCATTTCGCGCTTCGGCCTGCTCGAAATGAGCCGCCAGCGCCTGCGTCCGTCGCTGGGCGAGTCCAGCCAGATCGTGTGCCCGCGCTGCGACGGCCATGGCCGCATGCGCAGCGTCGAGTCGATGTCGCTGTCGATCATCCGCGTCGCCGAAGAGCATGCGATGAAGGAGAACACCGGACAAGTGCTGGTGCAGGCCCCGGTGGAGATCGCCAACTACCTGCTCAACGAGAAGCGCCGCGCGCTCAGCGAGATCGAAAAGCGCCACGACGCGCCGATCGTCATCGTCGCCGACGAGCAGCTGCACACCCCGCACTACGAAGTGACCCGCCTGCGCGAGAACGAGCTCGGCGAGGAAAGCGCCAAGCCCAGCTACCAGCGCAACACCCCGCGCAAGCTGCCGGTGCATGCGCTGACCAAGGCGCAGCTGAACATTCCGGCGCCGGCGGTGACCAATGTGAAGCACTCGCAGCCGGCCCCGGTGCGCGAAGTGGTCGAGGCACCGGAACCGGTCGCCGCGCCCGTGCAGGTCCAGGCGCCGGCGCCCGCCCCGGTCGCGGCGCCGGCCACCGGCGTGGTTGGCTGGCTGAAGCGGATCTTCGGTGCCGGCGAAAGCCCGGCGCCGGCCCCGGCCGCGAGCGAGCCGGCACAACGCCAGCGTGCCCATGACGGCAACCGCAACCGCAACGACCGCGGCGACCGCAACGCGCGTCGCGACGGCGGCAACCGCAACGGCGGCCAGGGCGGCAATGCCGCCCGCGGCAACGGCGGCAACGTGCGCCGCGACGAGCGTCGTCCAGGCAACGGCGGCGGCAACCCGCAGGGCGGCCAGCAGAACCTTGCGCCCAAGCCGCCGCGCAACGAGCAGGCGCCGCAGCAGGCCAAGCCGCAGCAACAGAACCCGCAGCAGCCGAAGGCGCCGAAGCAGCAGCAGCCGCAGAACCCGCCGCGCCAGCCCAAGCCGCAGCAGGATCCGGCGCAGGCCGCCCTGCAGGGCGACAAGCCGCAGCGTCAGCCGCGCCAGGATGAAGTCGCGGCCAAGCCCGTTACCGCACCTGCCGCCGCAACGCAGGACGCCACCACGATCGCGGCCGCTGCCGTGGCCGGCGGCGCCGTCGCGCTGAGCGGCGATGCGCCAGCCAGCGAGGCCAACACCACGGCTTCGACTCCGGTGACGGCACAGCCGAACCCGGCACCGGCAGGCGTCGACGAGCGCGAGAGCGTTGCGGAAACCGCGCAGGCCGTACCGGTCGGCGAGAACGGCGAAGCCGACGACGCCAATGGCGAGGCCGGTGGTCGCCGCCGTCGCGGCCGTCGTGGCGGCCGTCGCCGTCGTCGCGGCAATGGCGAAGCCGGCAGCGGCAGCGAGGGTGCAGCGTTCGACGACAACGACCTGGATGCCGGCGACAGCGACGGCGACGGCGAAACCGCGCCGGCGCCGAGCCGCAGCCAGCCGGAGTTCGACTTCGACGACGACGCAGCGCCCGCCGAGGCCGCCGAGGCCAAGCCGCAGCAAGCGCCGCGTGCGCCGCGGGAGAAGCGCGAGCCGCGGCCGCCGCGTCACGAGCAGGCCGCTAACGCCCCGGCGCCGGTCGTTGCTGCAAGCGTGGAGCCGCAGGCCGAGGGCGATACCGCCCCCGCGCAGCAGACCGCACCGGTCGCCGCAACCGCAGCGCCGCAGACCGAGGACCGCACCGTGCAGGTGCAGGCCGCGCCGGTGGCCGCAGCCGCAGCGATCGCAACCACGCCTTCCGTTGCCGTGACGGCATCGGTCGACGCAGCATCGGTCGGTACCGCACAGGCGGAAACGGTGGCGCCGGTAGCGGCGGCACCGCTGCCGTCCGTCGTCGCCGAGGCGCCAGCGGCGCGTTCCGAGGCAGCGACTGCCGCGGAGCCTGCTCCGTCGATCGTCACCGAGTCGGCCGCTTCCGCAACGGCGTCTCCGGAAACCATCGAGGACGCACTGCAGCCGACGCCGACGCCGATTGTCGAGCAGCCCGCCCCGGTTGCCACGACCAAGCACGACGCCGGAATGGAAACTGTTGCAGCGTCGGCTGCGCCGGTCGAACAGGCGGTCACGGCATCCACGACGGGCAGCAAGCCGCAACAGGACGCCACGACGGCGCAGCAACCGCTCGCCGAGGAAGAAGCGCCCAGCAAGCCGGCCTACGTGCCGGTGCAGACCACCCTGCTGGACGTCTTCCATGAAGAGCAACCGGCCGCCGCGGTCGCACCGACGCCGGTGCACGCGCCGGTCGCTGCCGCTCCGGTGTCAGACAGCGCCGAAAGCCGCCACGTCGGCGATGCCGACCCGGCACCTGCCGCTGCGGCTGGCAACGGCCTGTTCGATGCGCCCGCCGCTCCGGCGGACGCACCGGTCAGCGTCGCTCAGCACCAGCCGCATGCCAGCAAGTCCGGCGAAGGCGAAAGCGACGACGACAAGGAGCACAAGGAACGCGCCAGCTGATCCGGCGCCGTTCTTCGCAGCAGAAAAAAGCGGCCTTCGGGCCGCTTTTTTTGTCTGGGCGTGGATCCATCTCTATTCGCGCACCACATCAAGGACGTGCGCAGCTTGGGCGCACGCGATCGGAGCGGACCGAACACGGAATCGGGAACCGATGGCGGGAGACGCTCGCCGTTGGAGCGACCGCTCAGGCCTCTGCGGTCCAGAGCCCCGGATAGTCGCGCACGAAGCCCTCGCCGGTCGCATACAGCGTCGCCGAATAACCGAAGCGCTTCGCTTGGTAGGCGTAGGCATCGTCGGCGGTGCGCGCGTAGTGCTGCATGAGCTCGCTGAGCGTGCCGCCGCCGTCGAGGTCGACCCAGGCCGCCGGGGCGTCGGCGCCCTCGCCCACTGCCAGGCGGAGCCGGCGCAGTTGCAGCAGGTTGGTGGCCGGCGTGAAGCCGAGGTCGAGGTCGATGCAGTGCGACACGTCGGCCACCGGCCGGCCGTTGAGCGTCCAGTGGCCACGCGCATCGCGCGCGATCGCGAGGTCGACCGTCCCGCCGCCGAGCCAGCCGCGCACGGTGCCCCATTGCGTATGCCAGTGCAGATCGCATTGCACGCGGTACTGCAACTGGCCGATGCGGCCATGTTCGAGGCGGAACACGGCGGCGCCGTCGAGCTGCCATGCGCTGGCGTTGCGCTGCAGCCGGCAAGCGTCATGGCCCGGTGCGTCGAGCCTGCGCCACAGGATGGAGGCAACGGTTTGCATGCCGCGGATGATGCCGGGGGCGGACACCCGAAGCAAACCCTGCAAACTGGCGACGTCCGACGGCACCGCATGCACACGACGGACACAAAAAAAGCGACCCGTCAGGTCGCTTTCCTTTGCGCAAGGAAAATCCGGTGCGCTACAGCGGATGCGCCGGATCCAGCAGACCGTACTGCGTCGCCAGCCGCGCCAGCGCGATGTTGTCGTGGATGCCGACCTTCTCGAACAGCCGCGCCTTGTGCGTGTTGACCGTCTTGGCGCTGAGACTCAAACGCTTGGCAATGTCTTCCTGGCGCAGTCCGCGGGTCAGCAGCAGCGCGACTTCCAGTTCGCGCGGAGACAGCGCATCGAACGGCGAACCGCCGCCTTCCAGATTGGCCAGTGCCAGGTTCTGTGCGATGTTGGCACCGAGATAGCGCTTGCCCATCGCCACGTCACGCACCGCGCGCAGCAGCTCCTGCGCGTCGCCGGCCTTGCCCACATAGCCGGACGCTCCGGCCTCGAGCAGGCGCTTGGGCAGCGGGCCGTCCTCCAGCACCGACACGATGATGACCTTGGTGCCGTGATCGCCCTTGACGATGCGCTCGGTGACCTCGAGCCCGCTGACGCCAGGCATGTGCAGATCGCAGAGCACGATGTCCGGCTTGAGCTGGCGGATCTGCGGCATCGCGGCCTCGCCGCTCTCGGCCTCACCGACGATCTCGATATCGGTCTGATTCGAAAGGATCAGCTTCATGCCGGTACGGACAAGAGCGTGATCGTCGACCAAAAAAACTCTAATGGCCATCTCGTATAACCCCAACGCAGCGAACGCCGCATAGTCAGACTAGCGGCGTGAATTGTTCAGGGCAACTACAATTTGTAGACAAAATCATCCAGACTTCACAGCCTGCTCAGCTAGCCACGCCGCACTGTCATCATGCTGAAAAAACACCACACCGAGCTTACTCAAGGCTCGGCACGCAGGGCGAGTGACCAGCCTGTTCGCTCCTCTAGGAAAGCGCGGCGGTACCTGCGTCAGGCAGGCGCAGTATCGCGGCTGGCCAGCGACAACGTTATCAGGGCAAAGCCTGATATCGGGTCAGATTTTCCTGACCTCGCTCGACCCGAAATCCGAGTTTCGATGCAACAGTTGTACGCCGTACCGAAGCGGAATTTTCTGACGCTCCACAACGACCACATGTCAGGCGCGCATGGCGCATGCAACCAGCGCAATCGCACGCGCGAAGGGCGCGCTCGGCGCTTGTCGAAGAAACAGGGTCGAACCGACTGGCGGAGAGAGTGGGATTCGAACCCACGGAAGGTTTGACCCTTCGCCGGTTTTCAAGACCGGTGCCTTAAACCGCTCGGCCATCTCTCCGATTGCGACTACACCACTTCACGCTGCATGCCAGATTGCCTGGCATGCGCTTGCAACTGATTAGAACGGCTCACAGCGTTGGCGTGGCGCTGCGGCCGCGCATTTTCGCACGGCCGCGCCGGTTTTGCTCAGCCGGCTTCGACCGCCATCGCGCCCAGGGTCGAATGCTTGACCTTGATCCGCTCCGGGCAGCCGCTGCAGTCCAGGCGCGAGGCCTCGATCTGGCGTGGCAGGTGCTCGGCGAGGAAGTCGATGAACACGCGTACCGCCGGCAACAGGCCGCGGCGCGAGGCGAACACGGCGTGACAGATGCCCTGCGGCAGCGACCATTCCGGCAGTACCACTTCCAGTTCGCCGTTGCGCACCGCGTCGGCGCAGACCGTTTCGGGCAGCAAGGTGATGCCGAAGCCGTCCTTGACCATCGACTGCAGCAACGGGAAATCGAAGCCGGCCACGCGCGGCTGCAGGTCGACGCGGCGCACTTCGCCGGCCGGTCCGTGCAGTTCCCAGCGTTGCCGCGCCTCGTCCTCGCTGATGCTCAAGGTCACGTGCGAGGCCAGCTCTTCCGGATCCTTGGGACGCCCGGCGCGGTCGAGATACTTGGGGCTGGCGACCAGCAGTTCCTGCACCTGGCCGAAGCTGCGCATCACCAGGCTGCCGTCGTCGTCCAGGCGCGAGCGCACCCGCAGCGCGACGTCGTAGCCCTCGTTGATGATGTCCACGCGGCGGTTGCTGATGTTCAACTGCAGGCGCACTTTCGGGTACTGGTCGAGGAACATCGGCAGCAGCTTGGGCAGCTGCATCTGCGCCAGCGACACCGGCACGCTGACCCGCACCAGGCCGCGCGGCTCGGCGCTGAGCCGATCCACCACCTCGCGCGCGGCCTGCGCCTCGGCCAGCATCGTCTGCGCGTGGCGATGCACGCTCATGCCCAAGTCGGTGACCGCGAAGCGGCGCGTGGAGCGCTGCAGCAGGCGCACGCCCAGATCGGTTTCCAGCTGGCTGATGCGGCGGCTCAGGCGCGACTTGGGAATGCCCAGGGCGCGCTCGGCGGCGGCGAAACCGCCGTGATCGACCACCATCGCAAAGTAGTACAGGTCGTTGAGATCGTGCATGTTCTTTCGATATTTAGAACGATGGATGAAATCGCGTTGGATTCATTCTACTCCCACAACGATCCGGGCTGTGCAATCGGGCCTGCCTGGCATGACGCATCCCCGAGCGCGTCGCGGCGGCCCGTCCGGCAGCAACGCCGCAGCGGCTCCCGGTTCGCGGCAGAGTGATGACGTGAACGCCCTGCCCCAGCCCTGAGCCTTGCATCGGCACGTGGCTGCTGGGTCGTTCGCAGCCATTCAAGCATGCAGCAACACCGGCGTCTTGGTTGCCGGTGCGCCGATGCGATCGAATGCGCCTGACCCTAACGCAGACGAGCGACGTGCCAGGGATGCCAGGTCGGATGGAACTCTTGCCTGGGGGCGGGCGAATGCGCAGCCACCGCATCCGCACAGCGGCAAGGCACAGGACGCCACGCCGGAGCGGCTTTCGTCAACCGGCAACGACGGTGGGAGCGAGGTCAGTCGCGACAGGCGTTCCCGGCAATGCCCGTCGCGGCTGACCTCGCTCCCGCACTTACCGCCGGAGACTGCCGCACGACCGGCCGCCGCGCCGCGTGCGCAGGGGCCTGAAGCTCAACCGATGCGGTCGATACCGCCCATGTACGGACGCAGCGCGTCGGGTACGTCGATCGAGCCGTCGGCGTTCTGGTAGTTCTCCATCACCGCGATCATCGCGCGGCCGACCGCGGTGCCGGAGCCGTTGAGCGTGTGCAGCAGTTCCGGCTTGCCGGTGGCGGGATTGCGCCAGCGCGCCTGCATGCGCCGCGCCTGGAAATCGCCGCAGTTGGAACACGAGGAGATCTCGCGGTAGGTCTGCTGCGACGGCAGCCACACTTCCAGGTCGTAGGTCTTGGTCGCCGAGAAGCCCATGTCGCCGGTGCACAGCAGCACCTTGCGGTACGGCAGCCCCAGCGTTTCCAGCACCACTTCGGCGCAGCGGGTCATGCGCTCGTGCTCGGCAGCGCTGTCCTCGGGACGGCAGATGCTGACCAGTTCCACCTTCTCGAACTGGTGCTGGCGGATCATGCCGCGGGTGTCGCGGCCGCCGCTGCCGGCCTCGGAGCGGAAGCACAGCGAGTGCGCGGTCATGCGCAGCGGCAGGCGCTCGGCCTCGACGATCTCGTCGCGGACCAGGTTGGTCAGCGAGATCTCCGAGGTGGAGATCAGGTAGCGCTTCTGCTCGCCGAGCTGGGTGGCGAACATGTCCTCTTCGAACTTGGGCAGCTGGCCGGTGCCGTACAGGCTGTCGGCGTTGACGATCACCGGCACGTTGGTTTCCTGGTAGGCGTGCGGACCGGTATGCAGGTCGAGCATGAACTGCGCCAGCGCGCGGTGCAGGCGCGCGATCGGCCCGCGCAGCACGGTGAAACGCGCGCCCGACAGCTTGGCCGCGGTCTCGCCGTCCAGCCAGGCGTGGCGCGCGCCCAGTTCCACATGATCCTTGACCTCGAAATCGAAGGCGCGCGGCGTGCCCCAGCGCTGCACCTCGACGTTGTCGGCCTCGTCCTTGCCGGCCGGCACGTCGGCCTGCGGCAGGTTGGGAATCTCCAGCGCCAGCGTCTCCAACTGCGCGCGGATCTCGTCCAGGCGCTGTTCGGAGGCCTTCAGTTCGTCGCCGAATCCGGCGACTTCGGCCATCAGCGCGGCCACGTCCTCGCCCTTGGCCTTGGCCTGGCCGATCGCCTTGGAACGGCTGTTGCGCAGGCTCTGCAATTCCTGGGTACGCACCTGGATGCGCTTGCGGTCGGCCTCCAGCGCTTCCAGGGCGGCCACGTCCAGCGCATAGCCGCGGCTGGTGCGCAGGCGCTCGGCAAGGTCGGCGGGCTGTTGGCGGAGCAGGACGGGATCGAGCATGGGCGCGGCACGTGGATGGATCGGAGCCACGCATTATCGCCTGTCGGCCGCGCTTTTGCCGAAACAGCGAGGCTGCGCCGCGCTGCGCACCCGATTAACCGCGGCTATGCCAGAATCCAGCGGTTCCCTACGGTGAGTCCCATGTCCACGTCGCCTCCGTCCTCCAACACCGGCATCGTGCTGCGCCTGCCGCGCCGCCTCCTCGTGATCGTCGGCATCGCCTTCTGCGCAGGGCTGCTGCTGTTCCTGGCGGTATGGCTGGTCGGGCGCAAGGACAACGACTTCTACAAGCCGCAGCCGGCGCAGGTGCAGCAGGATGCGGCAGAGATCAAGCCGCTGCCCGAACCCCTGCCCGCCGGCAGCGGCGCCAGCGACATGCCGCAGGCCAAGCCGCCGGCAGCGGAAGAAGCACCGAAACTGGTGGAGACCGCGCCGCCGGCCCCGCCGCCCGCCGATGCGATGGCGCCGGTGCCCGGCGGCACCGAAGGCGCTGCTGCGGGAACGAACGCCACCGCACTGGCACCGGGCGATCGTCCGGTGCCGCTGGAAGGGCAACCGCCGCCGCGCTATCCGTCGGCGGCCTTGCGCCGCGGCGACAGCGGCACGGTGGTGGTGCGGGTCGAGGTGGACGCGAGCGGCAACCCCGGTGGCGTGGCCCTGGTCAAGCGCAGCGGCTCGCGCGAACTGGATCGCGCCGCGATGGAAGCCGTGCGTCGCTGGCGCTTCCGCCCGGCGCAGCAGAAGGGCCAGGCGGTCGCCGGCAGCCTTGAGATTCCGTTCGACTTCAAGCCGGCTCAGTAAGCTGAACGAAACTTGCGGCGCGCGCTGCGCGTTCACAGGTGGCTGACACACCTTGAACAGGATCGAGGCAAGACTGGTCGCGTCCTCAAGACGCAGGAGCACGACCATGTCGAGACCGCACGATACTCAGGAGCTGTACACGCGGGAAAACGACACCAAGGCCCGTTCGCATGCCCACCGGGGTTCGCCTTGGGCATGGATCCTTGTCGTCGCGCTGGTGCTGGCGGCCGGCGGCTGGTGGCTCAGCCGCGATCGCGGCGACGACATGCCTACCAATGTCCCCGCGCCGGCGACGCCTGCCAACGATCCTCCACGCGCTCCGTAGCGACGCGCTCGCCGGACCGCCTTGCGGCCGGCAAACGATGCACACGTCGCGGCCTGCGCCTGGCAGGCCGCGGCCCCCCTCAACCGGCAGCGACCAGCCCGAATCCGGCATTGCGCGCCAGCGTGTCGAAGCCCGGGAACGAGGTCGCCACATTGGCCACATCGTTGATCCGCACCTCGCCATCGGCCAGCTGGCCGGCAATCGCGAACGCCATCGCGATGCGATGGTCGCCGTGGCTTTCGATCACCCCGCTACCCAGCGGGCCGCCATGGATCGTGGCGCCGTCGGCCGTCTCGTCGACGACGATGCCCAGGCTGCGCAGACCGGCGGCCATCGCGGCCAGGCGATCGGATTCCTTGACCCGCAGCTCGGCCGCGCCGGTGACCACGGTCTGGCCATGCGCCGCGGCGGCGGCGGCGAACAGCGCCGGGAACTCGTCGATCATGTCCGGCACCACCGCTTCGGGAATCTGCGCTCCGCGCAATGGCGCGTAGCGCACCCGCAGATCGGCCACCGGCTCGCCGCCGTGTTCGCTGTGATTGTGCTCGGCGATGTCCGCGCCCATCAGCCGCAGCGCCGCGAGCAGGCCGGTGCGGCGCGGATTGAGGCCGACCGCGCGCAGGGTGATGTCCGAACCCGGAACGATGCTGGCGGCGACGATGAAGAACGCCGCCGAAGAGAAATCGGCCGGCACCGCGATGTCGGTGGCGCGCAGCCGCTGGCCGCCACGCAGGCGCGCCTGGCCGGGCTCGAACGCGATCTCCACGCCGAACGCGGACAGCATGCGCTCGGTGTAGTCGCGGGTCGGATGCGCCTCCTGCACCGAGGTGACGCCGTCGGCATACAGCCCGGCCAACAGCACCGCCGACTTGACCTGGGCACTGGCCACCGGCGAGGCGAACTCGATGCCGTGCAAGGGCTGCCCGCCATGGATACGCAGCGGCGGCACGCCGTTGGCGTCGGTGTCGATGCGCGCGCCCATCAGCGCCAGCGGCTCGGTCACGCGGCGCATCGGCCGCTTGGACAGCGACGCGTCGCCGACCAGCACGCTGTCGAACGGCTGCGCCGCCAGCAAACCAGCGAGCAGGCGCATGCCGGTCCCGGCATTGCCGCAATCCAGCTCGCCCTGCGGCGCCTGCAAGCCATCGACGCCGACACCATGCACGATCCGCTGCGACGGCGACGGCGTCTCGATCCTGACCCCGAGCCTGGCGAAGATCGCCGCGGTCGACCGCGTGTCCTCACCCTCCAGGAACCCATCGATATGCGACACCCCATCGGCCAGCGCCGCGAACATCACCGCCCGATGCGAGACCGACTTGTCGCCCGGCACATTCAACGTCCCCTGCAAGGCAGAGCCCTTCGTCGCGATCCAGTACTGCTCGTTGCTCATCACCGTTCCTGAGATTGCCGTCGTCACCCGCAAGCGGGCCCCGCGCTGTTGATCTTGTTGTTGCAGCCGATTCCACTGTTGCTGCTGCTGTTGCTTTTGCTGCTGTTGCTTTTGCTGCTGTTGCTTTTGCTGCTGCTGTTGCTGCTGTTGCTGCTGTTGTTGTTGCTGTTGTTGCCCTTCGCTTTTCAGGCGTCCCCATTGAGGGTCGGCGAGCGGCCTGGGAAGAACCCCGCAGGGGCGGCGCGCAGGATGCGCGACGTTTTTCGCTGGCACATGGATGTGCCATCGAAAAATCCCAGGTTGCTCGCGGACCCCGCGCGCAGCGCGGGGCGACCCGACTGGGGCGGCCTTTCTTTTGCTTACTTTTCTTTGGCCGTACAAAGAAAAGTAAGTCGCGCAACGCGCGAAAGCCTTTGCTTCTAGCTCCGGCTTCTAGCTCCGGCTTCTAGCGCTGGCTTTGGTTTCCAGCTAAAGCCGCCCGTAAGCAAACCATCAGATCAGGGCACCGCCACCGGATACGACCCCAACACCTTGATCTGCGCCGAATGCGCCTTCAACTCCGCCAACGCCTGCTTCATCGACTCGTCCTCCACATGCCCGGCCAGATCGATGAAGAACCCATACTCCCACTTCGCCTGATGCGAAGGCCGCGACTCGATCCGGTTCATGCTGATCCCATGCCGCGCGAACGGGCTCAGCACATCGAACAGCGCACCCGGCTTGTCGTGGATGAACACCAGCACCGACGTCCGATCGTGCCCCGACGGCGGAAAGATCTGCCGGCCGATCACCAGAAAGCGCGTCGTGTTGTCGTCGTCGTCCTCGATCGACTTCATGATCACCTTCTTCAGCGCATACACATGCGCCGCACTCTCCCCGCCGATCGCCGCCGCATCCTCCGCATTGCGCGCGCGCCGCGCGCCCTCGGCATTGCTCGACACCGGAATCTTCTCCACCTTCGGCAGGTGCGCGCGCAGCCAGCCCGCGGTCTGCGCGAACGACTGCGGATGCGCATAGATGCGCTCGATCGCATCGAGCCGGCCGGTGCGCGACAGCAGATACTGGTGCACGCGCAGCTCGGTCTCGCCGCAGATCTTCAGGTTCGAGGTCAGGAACATGTCCAGCGTGACCTGGATCGTGCCCTGCCCGGAATTCTCGACCGGCACCACGCCGAAATCGGCGTTGCCGCTCTCCACTTCCTGGAACACCTCCTCGATCGTCGCCATCGGCAGGCCCACCGCCGAACGGCCGAAATGCTTGAGCACCGCCTGCTGGCTGAAGGTGCCTTCCGGACCGAGATAGCCGATCTTCAGCGGCTCCTGCTGCGCCAGGCAGGCGGACATGATCTCGCGGAACACGTGCACCAGCACTTCGTCGCTGAGCGGCCCCTGGTTGCGGTCCACTACCATGCGCAGCACCTGCGCCTCGCGCTCGGGACGGTAGTAGTCCACCGCTGCGGCGAGCTTGCCCTTGGCCTTGCCGACCTGGTGCGCGAACTGCGCGCGCTCGGCGATCAGCGCCTGGATGGTGCGGTCGATCTGGTCGATCTTGGCGCGCACGTCGGCCAGCGCCGAGCCCGCCGCGGCGGGCTCGGCGATCGCCGTCGATTTCGGCTTGTCCGGCTTGGCCTTCCTGGTCGGCTTGCTGGATTCGGCGTCAGCGGTTCGGGATTTGTTCGGCTTTGCGGCCATGGATCGTGGTTCCTCGATGTTCCGGAGCGCCTGTGAAGCATCCGGTCGCGGCTGAAGCCGCTCCTACAGGGGGACGGCTCAGCCGTTGCGTTGCTGGAAGTCGCGCATGAAGGTGACCAGCGCCTGCGCGCCGGCCACCTGCATCGCGTTGTACAGCGAGGCGCGGATGCCGCCGACCGCCTTGTGTCCTTTCAGCGCCAGCAATCCGGCCGCCTTGGATTCGGCGACGAAGCGCGCGGTCAAGATCTCGTCCGGCAGGAAGAACGGGATGTTCATCCGCGAGCGCGCATCGGCCACCACTTCGTTGCGGTAGAAGCCGCCGGAGCCGTCGATCGCCGCGTACACCAGCGCCGACTTGGCCTGGTTGCGGCGCGCGAATTCCTCCACCCCGCCCTCGGCCAGCATCCACTTGAACACCAGCCCGGCCAGGTACCAGTTCCAGGTCGGCGGCGTGTTGAGCATGGAATCGCGCGCGGCGTGCGAGCGGTAGTCGAAGATGTCGGCGCGCGGCTGGCCGCTGCGCTGCAACAGGTCCTTGCGGATGATGACCACCGCCACCCCGACCGGCCCCAGGTTCTTCTGCGCGCCGGCGTAGATCACCGCGTACTTGGACACGTCGATCGGCTCGGCGGCGATGCTGGAACTGAAGTCGGCGAACAGCGGTACCGCGCCCACGTCAGGCGCGTCGCGGAATTCGACGCCGTGGATGGTCTCGTTGGCGGTGATGTGCACGTAGGCGGCATCGGCGCTGAGCTGCCAGCTGTCGCGCGGCGGGATGTCGTGGAAGCCGCCGGCCTCGCTGCTGGCGGCGACGTGCACGTTGGCGTACGGGGTGACCTGCTTGATCGCGGTCTTGCCCCAGTGCCCGGTGACCACGTAGTCCACGGTCTGCCCGGGCGCGGCGAAATTCAGCGCCAGCAGCGCCTGCTGGGTGGTGGCGCCGCCGGACAGGAACAGCACCGCGTAGTCGTCGGAGATGCCGATCAGGCGCCGCAGGTCGGCTTCGGCCTCGGCCGCCACCGCCATGAACTCGGCGCCGCGGTGGCTCAACTCCACGATCGAGGCGCCTACGCCGTTCCACTCCAACATCTCCGCCTGCGCCTGGCGCAGGACCGATTCCGGCAATGCAGCGGGGCCGGCACTGAAATTGAACGCGCGTGTCATGGGGCACCTATCGGACAAGACGCCTAGTATGCCGCAGCGCACCAGCTTGCGGCCCGGGCAATTTAGGTTGCATTTGCATCCATTGGCCCGGCGCAAGCGTAGTCTTTGCCAAGAAGCCGCCAACGGTCGCCCGCCCCCTCCAGGAGTCAGCCATGTCATTGCGCGATGCGCTCAACATCCCCAGCCGCGAGATCACCGACGAGGCGGTCTACCGCGATCGGCGACGCCTGCTGCAGGCCCTGGCGCTGGCGCCGGCGATGGGCCTGGTCGGCTGCGCCGAGGCCGAGCCGCCGGCCCCGCCGAAGACCGTGGTGACCCCGGAGCAGGCGCGCAGCGGCTTTCGCACCAGCGAAGAACTGACCCGCTACGAGGACGTCACCAGCTACAACAACTTCTACGAATTCGGCACCGACAAGACCGATCCGTCGAAGGCGGCCAAGACCCTGCGCACCGCGCCGTGGTCGGTGAAGGTCTCCGGCGAATGCGAAAAGCCCGGCACCCTGGCGCTGGACGACCTGCTCAAGGGCAGCAGCCCGGAGGAGCGCATCTACCGGCTGCGCTGCGTCGAGGGCTGGTCGATGGTGATCCCGTGGCTGGGGGTGCCGCTGGCCGCGGTGCTCAAGCGCTTCGCACCGACCTCCAAGGCCAAGTACGTCGCCTTCACCACGCTGGCCGATCCGCAGCAGATGCCAGGCATCCGCTACCGCTCGATCGACTGGCCGTACAAGGAAGGCCTGCGTATCGACGAGGCGATGAACCCGCTGACCCTGCTCGCCACCGGCCTGTACGGCAAGCCGCTGCCGCAGCAGAACGGCGCGCCGCTGCGGCTGGTGGTGCCGTGGAAATACGGCTTCAAGAGCATCAAGTCGATCGTCGAGATCCGCTTCGTCGAACGCATGCCGGAAACCGCCTGGCACGAGTTGCAGGCCTCCGAGTACGGCTTCTTCTCCAACGTCAATCCGGCGGTGGACCATCCGCGCTGGAGCCAGAAGACCGAACGCCGCATCGCCGGCAAGGCCAGCAAGCTGTTCGCCGAACGCATCCCGACCCGCCCGTTCAACGGCTATGCCGAGCAGGTCGCGGGGATGTACGCGGGGATGGATCTGAAGAAATGGTATTGAGCCGGGATTGGGGATTCGGGATTCGGGATTGGGAACGCGTGGCTGCTGTGCGGCCATCGAACTCACGTCCGATCTGCCTAGCCGCCGCCGACGTACTGAGACCGCATGGCTAAGACATCCGCTTCGTTGATCGCGGCCAAGACGCTGGTGCATGCGCTCGCGCTGGCGCCGCTGGCCTATCTGGGCTGGCAGTTCTGGCAGGTGTGGCAGAGCGGCAGCGATGCGCTCGGCGCCGATCCGGTCGCCGAGATCGAGCACCGCACCGGGCTGTGGGCACTGCGCCTGCTGCTGCTGACCCTGGCGATCACGCCGCTGCGGCAGCTGAGCGGGCAATCCGGGCTGCTGCGGTTCCGGCGCATGCTCGGGCTGTACGCGTTCTTCTACGCCTGCGTGCACCTGGGCGTGTATCTGGGCCTGGATCTGCGCGGCTACTGGGCGCAGATCTTCGAGGACATCGTCAAACGTCCCTACATCACCGTCGGCTTCATCGCCTGGCTGCTGCTGATCCCGCTGGCGATCACCTCCACCCAGGGCTGGATGCGCCGGCTCAAGCGCAACTGGGGCAAGCTGCACAAGGCGATCTACGCGATCGGCGTGCTGGCGGTGCTGCATTTCTGGTGGCTGGTGAAATCGGACATCCGCGAACCGCTGCTGTACGCGGCGATCCTGGCGTTGCTGCTGGGCTGGCGCGGCTGGCGGGCGCTCAGCGCGCGCCGAACCACAGCAGCCCGCTGAGCGCGGCCGCCAGCAGCAAGGCGCTGAGCAGCAGCCACGGCCAGCGCAGCGCGGTGGCCGGGCGCGGTGCGGGCTCCGCTGCGGCGGCCAGCGGGACGCTGGCCGGATCGTGCTTCAGCGGCTCGCCGGCCGCCGCCTGCGGCACTTCCAGCACGAAGCGGTGCTGCGTGTCGAACACCAGTTGGTCGCCAGGCTGCAGCCAGCAATCGCGTACCGCATTGCCGTTGACCTGGGTCTGCGCATCGCCGAGCCCGCGCAGCAGCACGCGTTCGCCATGGCGCTCCAGGCGCGCGTGGCGTTCGGCGAAAGCGGGATCGTCGATGCAGATATCGCAGTCGCGCAGGCGGCCGATGCTGCGCACCCGGTCCAGGGTATAGCTGCGGCCATGATGCTGGCCGCCGACCCCGCGCAATACCAGCCGCGGATCGTCGCCCTCGCCTTCCGCCGCATCGGGCAGGCGCTGCAGCGGCTCGCACACGCCCCGGACCACCATTTCCACGCCATCGGCATAGACCGCATCGCCGGCGCGCAGCAGCGCCATGCGCCGCACCGGACGCCCGTTCACGTGAATGCCGCGGACGCCGTTGGCGACCTGCAGCCACAGCCCGCGCCGGTCCAGGCAGAACTGCGCCAGCAGCAGCGCGCCCTGGGTGTCGTCGACCACGCGCACATGCCCGGACGCCTGCCGCACGATGCGGTGCACGCCCGCGCGCAAGGGCCGGTCGGGTTGCTGGCGGTTGCTGAAATGGACTTGCAGGTCGGGCACGGCGGGGAGCCTAGCAGGTTGCCCGCGCTTGAAGAAGCGCGCCGCACCTGGACAACACTCCGCGCATACGCACAATGCCTGATCTTTTCCGCGGGCCGCATGCCCGCACAGGAGCCAGCATGTCCAGCATCGACATCCGCCACGACCACGGCAAGACCCCCGCACAGGCGCGCAAGGCGATCGAAGACGCCGCCAAGAAGCTGTCCGAACGTTTCGACCTGGAATCGCGCTGGGACGGCGATGCGCTGCTGTTCTCGCGCTCCGGCGTGGACGGGCGCATCGAACTGCTGCCCAAGCAGGTGCATGTCACCGCCGAACTGGGCTTCCTGCTGTCGGCGCTGAAAGGCACGGTGGAAAGCGAGATCCGCCGCGTGCTGGCGGAAAAGCTGGGCTGAGCGGCAAAGCCCTTCTCCCGTCGGGAGCGGGGTTGTGGGGTGAGGGTCCGGCACGAAGCGGCTCGCTGTGTTTGGGCGCGCGAGGCTTCGCCCGTACCCTCATCCGGCCCTGCGGGCCACCTTCTCCCGATGGGAGAAGGGACAGGCTAGCCCCTCTCCCACCGGGAGAGGGGTTGGGGTGAGGGTCCGGCCCGCTCAGTCGAACGCGAACGGCTGCGGGTGCCCGGCGAACAGGCGCCGCGAGACTTCGCGCTCCGTGGTCTCGATGTCGCCGATGAAGCCTTCCGCGTCGCCGAGCTTGGAGAACGCGTCGAAACCCCGTTCCAGGAACCCCTGCAGCTCCGACAGCCCCGCCGCCTTGGCCGGGCCGCGTGCGAAGCGCAGCAGCATGCGCACGCCCGGGGTGTGCACCGCGGTGGCCAGGCCCAGGCCGACGCTGGCGATCAGGTCGATCTGATGCAGGCGCAGGCGGCGCAGGCCGGTGTGCCGGTAGGCCTCGGCGTACAGCTCGTCGTCCAGGCGCTTGCGGCGCGGCGCCAGCGCCTGCAGCGCTTCGGCCATGCGCAGGTCCAGCGCGTGGGTCAGCACGCCCAGCTCGATGCCGTCGGCGACCGTGTCCAGCAGCGTGGCCGGCATCAGCCGCTGCATCATCGGCAGCACCTTGACGATGTCGGCATCGCGCCGGCTGAAATCGCGGTCGCCATAGACGTCGGTCAGGAAGAACATCGCCGCCGGGCGCCGCTGCGGGTCCTCCAGGAAGTGTTCGAAGCTGCGCTCCAGCCGCTGCGTCTGCCAGCGCCGCAGTTCCTGCAGCCAGCGCAGCGCATTGCGCGGCTCGTGCGCCGGATCGTGCACGGCCTGATGCCACGCCAGACGGCGGCCGAGTCGTTCCAGGACGGGATTGCTGCGCGCCATGGGCGCCGATGATGCTGGTCGCCGCGCGTGACCGCAAGCATCATGCCGCTCGGCTACACTCCGGCCAACGCCCTTCGCGGACCGCGCATGCTTTCCCTCCACAGCGCCTCGCCACGCCCCCGTTCCCACGGCCGTATCGGCCTGGCCATCGCCGGCGGCGGCCCGATCGGCGGCATGTACGGACTCGGCGCGTTGCGCGCGCTGGACGAGGCCCTGGACGGACTCGACCTGACCCGGCTGGATTGCTACGTCGGCGTCAGTTCCGGCGCGTTCCTGACCGCCGGCCTGGCCAATCGCATCAGCAGCGCCGAGATCTGCCGGATCTTCGTCACCGGCAACAGCGACGATGCGCACTTCCGGCCTGAGGATTTCCTCCGCCCCAACGTCTACGAATACCTGCGCCGCGCCGCGACCCTGCCCAAGCTCGCCTACGGCTGGTGGCACGACCTGCTGACCGAACCGCGCAAGACCCGCTGGTCGGACCTGATCACCCGCTTCGGCGGACTGGTGCCCAGCGGGCTGTTCGACAACGCCGGGGTCGAGCGCTTCATGCAGGACGTGTTCAGCCGCCGCGGCCGCAGCAACGATTTCCGCGCGCTGGACACCGACCTGTTCGTGGTCGCGGTGGACCTGGACAGCGGCCGCACCGTGCGCTTCGGCGAACCGGGCCTGGACCAGGTGCCGATCTCGCTGGCGGTGCAGGCCAGCGCCGCGCTGCCGGGGCTGTATCCGCCGGTGGAGATCGACGGCCACCACTACGTCGACGGCGCGCTGCGGCGCACGATGCATGCCTCCACCCTGCTGGAGCGCGGCATCGACCTGATGATCGGGATCAACCCGCTGGTGCCCTACGACGCCACCCACGCGCCGCGCCGCAACGGCCAGATCGACCGCGCGCGGCTGCTCAACGGCGGCCTGCCGGCTGTGCTGTCGCAGACCTTCCGCACCCTCCTGCAGTCGCGCATGCAGGTAGGGCTGGAGAAGTACGCGCGGCAATATCCGCGCGTGGACCAGCTGGTGTTCGAGCCCAACGCCGACAACAGCGAACTGTTCTTCACCAATCTGTTCAGCTATGCCGCGCGCCACCGCGTCTGCCAGCTGGCCTATCGCAACACGCTGGCCGACCTGCGCCGCAACGCCGACGTGCTGGAGCCGATGCTGGCCGCGCACGGCATCGCGCTGCGCCACGACATCCTCAACGATCGCCATCGCACCTTCATCGACGGCGTGGACGTGCAGCAAGGGCGCACCACCGAAGCCACCGCGCGCCTGCGCCGCGCGCTCGACGACGTCGACCAGGTCATCGCCCGGCGCCGCGCCACCCGCCGCACCCGGCGCGCGCCGCCGCTTTCCGCCGACTGAGGCGCCGGCGCTGGTGTGATTACTCTAACCAACGCCGTGAGTCTCGAATCCAGCCACCCAACCGCCGAAGGAACCGCATCGTCATGGCCACCCTGAAGAAATCCGCACGCAAGAAGAAGTCTGCCGCCGCTGCCGACGAGGGCCTGCAGGCGCAGGCGGAAAAGCTGTCCAAGCGTCTGGGCGAATCCGCGCAGCAGGTGTGGCTGGCCGGGGTCGGCGCGTTCGGCCGTGCCCAGGCCGAAGGCGGCAAGCTGTTCGAAACCCTGGTCAAGGAAGGCCTGACCCTGGAGCAGAGCACGCGCAAGCTGGCCGGCGGCGGCGTCGATGCGGTGCGCGACGTGGTGGAGAACCGGGTCGGCCAGGCGCGCGAGCGCGCCGCCGACACCTGGGACCGGTTGGAGAAGGTGTTCGAGGACCGGGTGCAGCGCGCGTTGCGCAGACTGGAAGTGCCCAGCCGCGAAGACCTCGGCACCCTGGTCGACCGCGTAGACGCTTTGAATGCCGAACTGCGCAACCTCGGCAGCGGCCGTCGCGCACGCCAGGCGCCGGCCAAGGCGCCGGCAGCCAAGAAGGCGGCAAAGACCGCCGCGCCCAAACCCCGCCCGGCCAAGCAGGCAGCGCCGGCGCGACGCCGTGCCGGTCCGGTCGTGGCCAGCGCCGCGCCCGCGCCGAAACGCGCCAGCCGCAAGCGCGCAGCGGCACCGGCAGCGGCCGAATAAGGTTTTGTTGCAAAGCAGCAGATTTTTTCCGACAATCGGGACGGACCCGCCAGTCCATCTGAAGACCGTTTGCTCCCCTCCCCTCTCGGCTTCGGACTGGCGGGTCTTCTGCTGTCCGCCGTTCCCCGCTGTCGCCTTGCCGGCGCTGTGACACGCTGGCGATAGACTGGCGTCATCGAATAGCGTTACGCGGGTGCGAGCATGTTTTCCTGGATAGTGGCAACGGTCTTGGCAGTGGGAGCATGGCTCGCTGCCACGCTCTACCTGTGGGTGGTCCGGCGCCGCGAGAACGAGACCACCGCCGGGCTGCATGCGCTGGCCGGACTGCATTGGCGCGATTTCTCGCGCATGGTGCGGCGCGCGATGCGCGAGCAGCGCGACCTGCACGACGCGGTGGCCGACGAGGACGTTTCCCAGGAACCGCAGAGCGATTTCGTGATGACCCGCGGCGATGCGCGCTGGCTGCTGTCGTGCAAGCACGGCCGCGCCTACCGGATCGGCTCGGCCGCGGTCAACGAACTGGGGGCCGCGGCACGGCTGATGGGCGCGCAGGGCGGCATCCTGGTCACCGAGGGCAAGGTGCAGCGCGACGGCATCGCCGCGGCCGACAAGCAGTCGGTGGAGATCCTCGACGGCCGCCGCATCTGGCCGATGCTCAAGCGCTACCTGCCCAGCGAACTGGAGGACGGGGTGATCGGCGCCAGTCGCCGGCGTGCGCAGCGGCATACCGCGATCGCCGCACTGGCCGCGCTGACCCTGGGCCTGCTGGTGGGACTGGGCGGGCTGGCGCTGCAGCAGCGCAGCGACGGTGCCACGTCCGTGGTCGCGCCCCACGCGCCCGCCGCGCCCACGCCGGCAGCGCCGCCGGCACCAGGCACCACGCCGGTGGCCGCGCCTGCGGCAACGGCCGCTGCCGCATCCGTCACCGGAGCACCGCCGGCAAGCGCAGACCCCGACCCGGCCACCGAGGCCGAGTATCGCCATTCGGTCTCCAAGGCCCTGGCCAGCACGCCCGGCGTGATCCGCGGCATCTGGCAGACCCAGATGACGCTGGTGATCGACCGCAGCGACGACGACGCGCAGGTGTGGCCGCGGATCTGCAAGGAAGTGGAGCGCTATCCCTCGCTGCGCACCGTGCGCATCCAGCTCAATCCACGCCCGGACCGCGACGAGCCGGTGCGCTGGCGGCAATGTAGGACGTTTTGAGCCGGGATTGGGGAGTCGGGATTCGGGATTGGTAAAAGCGGCTTTGCCGCGCCGGATGCAACTGCGGGACGATGAACTTGCAGATGCTAACGCTCTTGCGAATCCCCAATCCCCAATCCCGGCTAATTGGTAAAAGCGCTTTGCCGCACCGGATGCAAACAGCGGGACGATGGACTCGCAGGTGCTAACGCTCTTGCGAATCCCCAATCCCAAATCCCCAATCCCGGCTCATCACCAATGCACGCCCCGCATCAGCGCCGCGAACGCGATCTGCTCCTGGCTGGGCTTGGCCTCGCGTAGCGCCTTGCGGTCGCCCTTGGCCGCGGCCGAATCCGGGAACAGTTCGAAGGCGGTGTTCATCACCACCTCGTAGGCCTTCGGCGCCACCGCGTTGACCAGCGCGGCGAAGATGCCCAGCCGCGTCGCCACCCGGCTCGGGCGCTCGATGATCGCCTTGACCATCAGATCGGCGGCTTCCTCCACGCTCAGCGTCGGCACGCTGTCGTACATCTTGGTCGGCGCGATCATCGGCGTCTTCACCAGCGGCATGTTGACCGTGGTGAAGCTGATGCCCTTGCCGGACAGCTCGCCCTGCGCGCAGCGGCTCCACGCGTCCAGCGCCGCCTTGGAGGCCACGTAGGCGGAGAAACGCGGCGAATTGGCCAGCACGCCGATCGAGCTGACGTTGATGATGTGGCCCTTGCGCCGCCCGGTCATGCCCGGCAGCACGCCCATGATCAGGCGCAGGCTGCCGAAGTAGTTCAGCTGCATGGTGCGCTCGAAATCGTGGAAGCGGTCATAGCTGAGTTCGATCGAGCGGCGGATCGAGCGGCCGGCGTTGTTGATCAGCACGTCGACGTGGCCGTGCGCTTCAAGCACGGTCTTGAGCAGCGCATCGCAGCCGGCCAGGTCGGACAGGTCGGCGGTATAGGCGAACACCTTGCCGCCCTTGGCGTTCATCGCATCGCGTGCGGCAAACAGTTCCTGTTCGCCGCGGGCGACGATGATGGTGGTGGCGCCGGCTTCGGCGACGCGCTGCGCGGTGGCCAGGCCGATGCCGGAGGAGCCGCCGGTGATCAGCACCACCTTGCCGCGCACCTTGCCCTTCAGCGTGCGGTCCACGAACAGGTCCGGGTCCAGGTGCCGTTCCCAGTGGTCCCACAGGCGCCAGGCATAGTCTTCCAGCCGCGGCACGGCGATGCCGCTGCCCTTCAGCGCGCGCTCGGTCTCGCGGCTGTCGAAGCGCGTGGGATAGGTGATGAACTTCAGCACCTCGCGCGGGATGCGGAAATCGCGCAACAGCATGCCGGTGAAGCGGCGGATCGGCGGCAGCCCGCCGACCGCGGCACGGATCCCCGCCGGCACGAACGCGAACATCCGCGCATCCACCCGCAAGGTCATTTCCGGCGCGTGGCCGGCGCGGCAGAACACGTTGAGCACCTCGCCCACGCGCAGCGGCTCCGGATCGGTGAGGTGGAAGGTGTGGCCGTCGAGCTTGGGCTTGTGCGCGATGTGGTCCATCGCATCGGCGACGAAATCCACCGGCACCAGGTTGATGCGCCCGCCCTCGATGCCCAGCATCGGCGCCCACGGCGGCAGCAGCTGGCGCAGCTTCTTGATCAGCGGGAAGAAGTAGTACGGCCCGTCGATCTTGTCGATCGCGCCCGTGCGCGAATCGCCGACCACCATGCCGGGGCGGTAGATCCGCCACTTGATCCGGGTTTCCGCGCGCACCAGCGCCTCGGCGTCGTGCTTGGTGCGCAGGTAGGGATCGTCCAGGCCTTCGGCCTCTTCGAACATGTCTTCGCGGAAGATGCCCGGGTACAGCCCGGCCACCGCGATCGAACTGGTGTGGTGGAAGACGCCGGCGCCGATCTGCGCGGCCAGCTCCAGCGCGTTGCGGGTGCCGTCGAGATTGGCCACGCGCTGCGCCTCGGCCTTGGCGGTGAGGTCGTACAGCGCGGCCAGATGGAAGAAGTGCTTGACCTTGCCGCGCAGCGTCTTGCGTTGCGCCTCGTCCAGGCCGCAACAGTCGGCACCGACATCGCCGTGCAGCACGACCAGGCGCTTGGCGTCCCAGCCCTGCTCGCGCACCAGCGCATCGAACTTGCGTTGCGACTCCTTGCGGACCAGGACGTGGATGAGGCCTTTGCGCCGCATCAGGTTGGCCATCAGATAACGGCCGATGAAACCGGTGGCGCCCGTAACGAAATACGTCATGCCGAACCATCCCTCGTGCTGCGGCCGCGGCCCCTCGCCCCGTCCTGGCCGCTAACTTGCCAGAGTGCGGCAGGCAGGACAAACGCACGCCGGGGTACGGCGCGCACGCGCCGCGTGCGGCAGCGCAGCATCGGTCGTCCACGACACGGCGGGTTTCGCCTGCCGCGTGGCGCTCAACGCACGCCTGGCGAGAAGCGTGCGACCAGGTCGTAGGTGTCGCCGAGGAACACCTGGCGCACGAAGGTGACGGCCTGTTCGCCGCGCCAGGTCTGCCGGTCGATCAGCAGGCAGGCGGTGCCGGCGGCCACCTGCAGCCGCGCCGCCTGCGCGGGGTTGGCGCCGACGGCGCTGATGCGGTGCTCGGCGCGGGTCCACGGCACGTGCTGCAGCAGCCAGCTGCCGGGCACGACGACCGCGAAATCCATCTGCAGCGCTTCCGGCACCGCCACCGGATTGATCACCCGCTCCTCCAGCGCGAACGGGCGCCCGTCGGCGAAATGCAGGCAGTGCAGCGACAGCAGCGTGCCGGCGGCAGCGACCTCGGCTTCCTGCGGCAGTTCGGCGCGCGGCGCGCGCTGGCGCCGATCCAGCAGTTCGAAGCGATAGGCATGGCCGCGCGCGGCGACCTCGACCGGAATGTCGGGGATCTCCAGCGCCACCTGTTCCATGTGCGGATGCGGCCGCGCCACGAACGAGCCGGCGCGGCGGCGGCGCTCGATCATGCCGGCGTCGGCGAGCAGCGCCAGCACCTTGTTGACCGTCATCCGCGAGCAGGCGTACTGCGCCATCAGTTCGTGCTCGAACGGGATGCGATGGCCCGGCGGCCATTCGCCGCTGCGGATGCGGCCTTCGATGTCGCTGCGGATGCGGTGGTTGAGCGTCGCCGCGGGCCGGGACGGGCTCATCGGCGCGTCCGCGCGGCAGCGTACCGCAGGCGCTGCCGGATCATGCGTCCAACAGCGCGGTCAGCGCGCGCGCATAAGCCGCAGCGACCGCCTCGCGGCGATGATGGCGGCCCTCGCGCACCAGTGCGCGGCCGTTGCGCCAGACCGAGCGCACCGCGCCGCGCCGCGCGGCGAAGATCCAGCTGTCCAGCAAGGCGTCGCCGTTGCGCGCGCACAGCGCCGGATGCGCCGGATCCAGTTCGACCAGATCGGCCGGCGCGCCGACGCGCAGGCCCTGTTCCACGCCCAGCGCCTGCGCCGCGCCCTGCGCCGCGGACTGGAACAGGAAACGGCCGCTGGACTGCGCGGCGTCAACGGCGAGCACGTTGCGCCCGCGCAGCTGCAGGCGCTGGCCGTATTCGAGCAGGCGCAGTTCCTCGGCCACATCGATCAGCACGTTGGAATCGGAACCGACGCCGAAGCGCCCGCCGGCGTCGACGAAGGCGCGCATCGGGAACAGCCCGTCGCCGAGGTTGGCCTCGGTGATCGGGCACAGGCCGACCACCGCGCCGCTGCTGGCGATGGCCTGCACTTCGGCGGCATCGACATGGGTGGCATGGACCAGGCACCAGCGCGCGTCCACCGGCGCATGCGCCAACAACCACTGCACCGGCCGTTGCCCGCTCCAGGCCAGGCAGGCCTCGACCTCGCGGGTCTGCTCGGCGATGTGGATGTGCACCGGCCCGTCGCACAGCGGCAGCAGCGCGGCCAGTTCGTCCGGGGTCACCGCGCGCAGGCTGTGCGGGGCGATGCCCAGCACCGCGTCGTCGAGGCCGCGCAGCGCGCGGCGGCTGCCGTCGAGCAGTTCGGCGTAACCGTCCACGTCATGGATCAGCCGCCGCTGCGCCGGATTCGGCGCGGCGCCGCCGAAATCGGCATGCGCGTAGAACACCGGCAGCAGGGTCAGGCCGATGCCGATGCTCTGCGCGGCGGCGGCCAGGCGCTGCGCCATCTCCGCGCGGTCGGCATACGGCCGGCCATCGGCGGCGTGGTGCAGGTAATGGAATTCGCCGACGCGGGTGAAGCCGGCCTCGAGCATTTCGACGTAGGCCTGTTCGGCAATGGCCTGCATGCTGTCCGGGTCCAGCCGCTGCAGGAAGCGGTACATCAGCTCGCGCCAGCTCCAGAAGCTGTCGCCGCTGCGGCCGCCGACCTCGGTCAGCCCGGCCATGCCGCGCTGGAACGCGTGGCTGTGCAGGTTGCCCAGCCCGGGCACGGCGATGGCCAGCGCATGGTCGCCGGACGCGGCGACCACGCCGGACTGCACCGCGGCGATGCGCCCGCCACGCACCTCGATCCGCACTTCGCGCGCCCAGCCCTCCGGCAGCAGCGCCTGCGCGCACCAGAAACCGCTCGCCGCCTCGTTCCCGCCTGCCTGTTGCTGCGCCAGGGTCTGCACTGGACACCCTCCGTCGACCACAATATTGTATATACAAAATAACCGACGAGCCCGCCTGTGACCATGCCCTGCGACACGCTCTGGCACAACGCTCACCTGATGACCCTGGACGCCGACGACGGCGGCCTGGGCCTGGTCCGCGACGGCGTGGTCGCCTGCCGCGACGGACGCATCGTCTATGCCGGCGCCGCCGCGGCGCTGCCGGAACCGTTGGCCGCGCAGCACAGCGTCGATTGCGGCGGACGCTGGATCGGCCCGGGCCTGATCGACTGCCATACCCACCTGGTCTACGCCGGCAACCGCGCCGGCGAGTTCGAGCAACGCCTGCTCGGCGCCAGCTACGCCGACATCGCCCGTGCCGGCGGCGGCATCGTCGCCACCGTGCGCGCCACCCGCGCCGCCGACGAAGCCGCGCTGCTCGCTGCGAGCCTGCCGCGATTGGACGCGCTGCTCGCCGAAGGCGTGACCACGGTGGAGATCAAGTCGGGCTACGGACTGACCCTGGACGACGAACTGCGCATGCTGCGGGTGGCGCGGCGCCTGGGCGAACTGCGCCCGGTCGCAGTGGCGCCGACTTTCCTCGGCGCGCACGCGGTGCCGCCCGGCGCCGAGGCGCAGGCCTACATCGACGAAGTCTGCGAACGGATGATTCCTGCCGTCGCCGCACAAGGCCTGGCCGAAGCGGTGGACGTGTTCTGCGAGCACCTCGCCTTCACCCCGGCGCAGACCGAGCAGGTGTTCCAGGCCGCGCAGCGGCATGGCCTGGCGCTGAAGATCCATGCCGAACAGCTATCCAATCAGGGCGGCGCGGCGCTGGCGGCGCGCTACGGCGCGCGCTCGGCCGACCACGTCGAGTACCTGGACGACGCCGGCATCGCCGCGATGGCGGCCGCCGGCACCGTGGCGGTGCTGCTGCCGGGCGCGTTCTACTTCACCCGCGACACGCAGCTGCCGCCGATCGCCGCACTGCGCGCCGCCGGCGTGCCGCGCGCGCTGGCCACCGACTGCAATCCCGGCACCTCGCCGCTGACCAGCCCGCTGCTGGCGATGAACCTGGCGGCGACGCTGTTCCGCATGAGCGTGGCCGAATGCATCGCCGGCTTCACCCGCGAGGCGGCGCGCGCGCTCGGACGCTACGAACAGGTTGGCCGGCTGCGTGCCGGGCTGCAGTGCGACCTGGCGATCTGGGACATCGAACAACCGGCCGAACTGGTCTATCGCATGGGCTTCAACCCGCTGCATGCGCGCATCTGGAGGGGACAATGAGCAACGAGATCGTGCTGCGCCCGGGCGCAGTGAGCCTGGCACAGTGGCGCGCCGTGTACCGCGGCGCCGGCGTGCGCCTGGATCCTGCCTGCGCCGAAGCGGTGCTGCGCAGCGCGCAGACGGTGGAGGCGATCGTCGCCAAGGGTGCGCCGGTGTACGGCATCAATACCGGCTTCGGCAAGCTGGCCAGCGTGCGCATCGAGCGCGAAGACCTGGATACCCTGCAGCGCAATATCGTGCTGTCGCATGCGGCCGGGGTCGGCGAGCCGATGCCGGTGCCGGTGGTGCGGCTGATGCTGGCGCTGAAGCTGGCCAGTCTGGCGCAGGGGGCGTCCGGCGTGCGCCCGGCCACGCTGGCGCTGCTGGAAGCGTTGTTGCGGCACGACGTGATCCCGGTGGTGCCGTGCCAGGGTTCGGTCGGCGCCTCCGGCGACCTGGCGCCGCTGGCGCATCTGGCCACGGTGATGATCGGGGTCGGCGAGGCCTTCGTCGGCGGCCAGCGCCTGCCCGCCGCGCAGGCGTTGGCGCAGGCCGGGCTGCAGCCGCTGGCGCTGGGCGCGAAGGAAGGTCTGGCGCTGCTCAACGGCACGCAGTATTCCACCGCCTACGCCTTGGCCGGGCTGTTCGAGATCGAGCGCGTGTTCCATGCCGCGCTGGTCGCCGGCGCGCTGTCCACCGAAGCGGCGAAGGGGTCGGACACGCCGTTCGATCCGCGCATCCACGCCTTGCGCGGGCAGCGCGGGCAGATCGCCACCGCCGCCGCGCTGCGCGAACTGATGCACGGCTCAGCGATCCGCGATTCGCACCGCGACAACGACGTGCGCGTGCAGGATCCGTACTGCCTGCGCTGCCAGCCGCAGGTGATGGGCGCGGCGCTGGACGTGATGCGCCAGGCTGCGACCACGCTGGCGATCGAGGCCAACGGCGTATCCGACAATCCGCTGGTGTTCAGCGACACCGGCGAGGCGCTGTCCGGCGGCAACTTCCACGCCGAGCCGGTGGCCTTCGCCGCCGACATGCTGGCGCTGGCGGTGTGCGAGATCGGCTCGATCAGCGAACGCCGCGTGGCCATGCTGGTGGATCCGGCACTGTCCGGGCTGCCGGCGTTCCTGACTCCGAAGCCGGGGCTCAACTCCGGCTTCATGATCCCGCAGGTCACCGCCGCCGCGCTGGTGTCGGAGAACAAGCAGCGCGCCTACCCGGCCAGCGTCGATTCGATCCCGACCTCGGCCAACCAGGAAGACCACGTGTCGATGGCCGCGCATGGCGCGCGGCGGCTGCTGGCGATGGCCGAGAACGCGGCCAACGTGGTCGGCATCGAACTGCTGGCCGCCGCGCAGGGTTGCGACTTCCATGCGCCGCTGACCTCCAGCGCCGCGCTGGAAGCGGCGCGCGCGCTACTGCGCGCGCAGGTGCCGGCGCTGCAGGACGACCGCTATTTCCATCCGGACATGCTGGCCGCCACGGCGCTGGTGCGCGGCGGCGCGCTGGCCGAAGCGGTCGATGTGTCCCTGCCCGACGCAACGTCCGGACCATGACCCTGTAGGAGCGGCTTCAGCCGCGACCGGGCCTTACCGGTAAAACCCGGTCGCGGCTGAAGCCGCTCCTACAAAAAGCGAGGCCCCGCATGACCACCCTCCCCGACTGGCTCACCCTCCATCGCGGCGATGCGCCGCTGATCGTCAGCTTTCCGCATACCGGCACCGAGCTGCCGGCAGCGCTGGCCGATCGCTTCGTGTCGCCGTGGCTGGCGCAACGCGATGCCGACTGGTGGGTGGACCAGCTGTACGCCTTCGCCGCCGCGCTCGGCGCCACCACCGTGCGCACCGCGATCTCGCGGTCGGTCATCGACGTCAATCGCGATCCCGGCGGCACGTCGCTGTATCCGGGGCAGAACACCACCGGCTTGTGCCCGCTGACCACCTTCGACGCGCAACCGCTGTATCGCCCCGGCGCCGAGCCGGACGCGGACGAGATCGCGGCGCGCCGCGCGCACTGGTTCGATCCCTACCATGCCGCCCTCGACGCGGAGATCGAGCGCCTGCGTGCGCATCACCCGGCCATCGTGGTCTACGACGCGCATTCGATCCGCTCGCGCATCCCGCACCTGTTCGACGGCGAACTGCCGCAGTTCAATATCGGCAGCGCCGGGCCCTCCGGCGCGAACGACAGCAGTTGCGCCCCCGCGCTGACCGATGCGGTCGAACGGGTCTGCGCCGGCAGCGGCTTCAGCCACGTGCGCAACGGCCGCTTCAAGGGCGGCTGGAGCACGCGCCACCACGCCGCGCCGCGGCGCGGCGTGCATGCGATCCAGATGGAACTGGCCTGCCGCGGCTACATGCACGAACCGGCCGAGGTGGCGCCGGACAACTGGCCCTCGCCGTGGCAGCCGGACTACGCCGCGCCGCTGCGTGCGGTGCTGCAGCAGGTGCTGCAGGCGTGCCTGGACTTCGCCCGCGACAGCGCGCATTCCTCGCCGGCACCCGCACCGCCCTCCACGAACGTTTGACGCTGCGAATCCTTCGCAAACCCCGCACCTGCATGTGCGGACTCTTCAGATCAAGGAATCCGCATGACCCGCCTCGACACCACCCGCACGATCCAAGCGCCCACCGGCAGCACCCTCACCTGCAAGAGCTGGCTGACCGAAGCGCCGCTGCGCATGCTGATGAACAACCTGCATCCGGACGTGGCCGAACGCCCGCAGGAACTGGTGGTGTACGGCGGCATCGGCCGCGCCGCGCGCGACTGGGAGTCCTTCGACGCGATCGTGGCCGCGCTCAAGCGCCTGGACGACGACCAGACCCTGCTGGTGCAATCCGGCAAGCCGGTCGGCGTGTTCCGCACCCACGCCGATGCGCCGCGCGTGCTGATCGCCAATTCCAACCTGGTGCCGCGCTGGGCCACCTGGGACCACTTCAACGAGCTCGATAAAAAGGGCCTGGCCATGTACGGCCAGATGACCGCCGGCAGCTGGATCTACATCGGCGCGCAAGGCATCGTCCAGGGCACCTACGAAACCTTCGTCGAGATGGGCCGCCAGCACTACGCCGGCAGCCTGGCCGGCAAGTGGCTGTTCACCGGCGGCCTCGGCGGCATGGGCGGCGCGCAGCCGCTGGCCGCGGTGATGGCCGGCGCCTCGTGCCTGGCGGTGGAATGCCGCAAGAGCAGCATCGACATGCGCTTGCGCACCGGCTATCTCGACACCTGGACCGACGACCTGGACGAAGCGCTGCGCCTGATCGAGGAATCGTGCACGGCGAAGAAACCGCTGTCGGTCGGCCTGCTCGGCAATGTCGCCGACGTGCTGGACGAGCTGCTGGTCCGCGGGGTCAAGCCGGACCTGTTGACCGATCAGACCTCCGCGCACGACCCGGTCAACGGTTACCTGCCGCAGGGCTGGAGCGTCAAGCAGTGGGACGAAAAGCGCGCCAGCGCGCCGAAGGAAGTCGAGGCCGCCGCGCGCGACTCGATGGCCAACCACATCCGCGCCATGCTCGCCTTCCACGCGCTCGGCGTGCCGACCGTGGACTACGGCAACAACCTGCGGCAGATGGCGCTGGAAGAAGGCGTCGAGAATGCCTTCGACTTCCCCGGCTTCGTGCCCGCCTACATCCGCCCGCTGTTCTGCCGCGGCATCGGCCCGTTCCGCTGGGCGGCGCTGAGCGGCGATCCGGAGGACATCGCCAAGACCGATGCCAAGGTCAAGGATCTGATCCCGGACAACCCGCACCTGCACCGCTGGCTGGACATGGCCGCCGAGAAGATCAAGTTCCAGGGCCTGCCGGCGCGCATCTGCTGGGTCGGCCTGGGCGACCGCGACCGCCTGGGTCTGGCGTTCAACGAGATGGTGGCCAGTGGCGAACTGAAAGCACCGGTGGTGATCGGCCGCGACCATCTGGATTCGGGCAGCGTCGCCTCGCCCAACCGCGAGACCGAAGCGATGGCCGACGGCTCCGACGCCGTCTCCGACTGGCCGCTGCTCAACGCCCTGCTCAACACCGCCAGCGGCGCCACCTGGGTCTCGCTGCACCACGGCGGCGGCGTCGGCATGGGCTTCTCCCAGCACGCCGGCATGGTCATCGTCTGCGACGGCAGCGAGGCGGCGGCCAAGCGCATCGCGCGCGTGCTGTGGAACGACCCGGCGACCGGTGTGATGCGCCATGCGGATGCGGGGTATGAGATCGCGGTGGAATGCGCGAAGGAGAAGGGACTGGATCTGCCTGGGATTGTGGGCTGACCGAGTGCCGCTGGGCGCATGCAGGTCGCTGGCCTGCAAGCGCCCTCTTTCCGTAGAGCCG
Organism: Xanthomonas sp. JAI131; assembly: GCF_013410075.1. Classification (NCBI taxonomy): domain Bacteria; kingdom Pseudomonadati; phylum Pseudomonadota; class Gammaproteobacteria; order Lysobacterales; family Lysobacteraceae; genus Xanthomonas; species Xanthomonas sp. JAI131. Next base: position 1,273,330 of record NZ_JACCCN010000001.1, read on the forward strand.
GGCATCGGCTCAATGGATCCGGGCGCACGCTGCCTCATCCAGGAGCAGCCGCGCAAAGGCTCGGCTACGCACGCTTGACCCTGTCCCCGGTCGTGACGATGATGCGCGATCGCCGCTGACGGATCACCGCGATGTCTCGCGCCTTTGCTGTCGCACTGCTCTGCGCCCTGCTCGGCAGCCTGCCTGCTTCGGCTCGGGATACACCGCACGACCTCGCCTCGCAATTGGACGCCCAGCTGCAGGCCAACCGCGAACGCTATGGCATCGCCGGTCAGGCGGTGCTGGTCGCACACAATGGCCAGGTGCTCTACCAGGGTGCCAGCGGCGAACGCGATCCGGCCACCCACGCGCCGGCCACCGTCGATTCCATCTTCGCCGCGCAGTCGATGGCCAAGCTGTTGACCAGCACGCTGGTGATGCAGCTGGTGGATCAGGACAAGGTGGATCTGGATGCCCCAGCCAACCGCTACGTCCCGGACCTGCCGGCCGCGTGGCAGGCGATCCGCGTCCGCGATTTCCTCAATCACAGCTCCGGCATTGCCGAGTACTACGACCGTGTGGACAACCGTTGGGTGAGCAAGGGCTACCCCGGCGTGGCGCCCGACCTCGCCGCTGCGCTGAAGGTTGCCGGCGCGGCACCGATGCAGTTCGCCACCGGCAGCCGTGTGCAGTACACGCAGGCCAACTACCTGGTGCTGACTGCCCTGCTGGAAGCGCATTACCGCAAGCCTTACCCGGCCATCGCACGCGAACGCATCCTGCAGCCACTGAAGATGCGCAGCACGTCGTGGGGCCTGGCCAGCGTCCCGCCGGATCGCGCGGCCGTGCCGTACATCGGCAAGGACGGCACGCTGCAGCCGGCCAATGAAGACCCCTGGCCGAGCTACGGCTGGGGCCACGCCGACCTGCAGACCACCGTAGGCGACATCAACCGATTCCTGCAGGCGCTGGCCAACGGCAAGCTGGTGCGCACGGCAACCCTGGAAAGACTGTGGCAACCGCAGATGCTGACCGGCGGCGGCAGCAACTTCTTTTCCACCGGATGGGATACCACCCGCAGCGATGGCTATACCCAGGTCGGCCACGATGGCGGCACCCGCGTGCGGGCGAGACTGGCCTACAAGGGCACCCTGGCCAGCGGCTATTGGGTATTCGTGTACTTCACCAACGGCAGCGCCCGCAATGTCTGGTCCAGCACGCTGGTGGAAAGCACGATGGCGCAGGTCGCGCCGAAGGAGTTCCCGCATGCGGTCCTCGCCGAACGCTTGATCGCCTACGCGATGGACGAACGCGCCGGCGCTGCGGACGCCATGCGTGCGTGGCTGCGCGATGGCGACGGCGTCCCCGCCAGTGAGCGGGAACGCGCGATCAATGCCAGCGGCTACGCCATCCGCGAGAGTCTCGGTGCAGGCAGGGCGCTGAAGGTGTTCACCCTCAACACCGAGCTGTATCCGGACTCGGCCAATGCCTGGGACAGCCTGGCCGAATGCCGCGCCGCGCTGGGCGATGCCGAGATCGCCAAGGCGCTGTACGCGAAGTCGAAGGCACTGTCCAAGCCCATTCCTTAGGGTCGCGTTTGCTGAACAGCCGCCCGCCCCGAACCAGATCTGCGCAGAATGCATTGCATGCCGGTCCACGCGTTCGAGCGAGCGCAAACGCAACGAAAAGCGCGCCGACTGGAGCGTAACCGGACCGCCGCCACGCATCGCGACAGTCGTGCTCGAGCAAGCGTCACGGGGCAGCGGGGTGCGCATGGCCTCGCAAGGGACTGCATGGCATGCCGGCTCGCATCGCAGACATCGCGGGCATCAACGCAACGCGCTCACCGCGCAGAAACGCGCGGCCGATCCGAACGCTGGACTGCGCGAACCGCTGGAGGCCGGTAACGGCCAGTGGCAACAGGCCGGACACACAGCGGCACGCCGTACATCGCAAGCGAACGCGTCTGCCGACCGACACCGACCGATGACCATGGCCTTGCGCCGCAGGCCGCCCGACCCGGGCAGCCTGCGGTGCCGACCGCGATGCTGCGGCTGTATTGGCCACGAACCGGACATCGTCGCGCCAATCCAGAGCCTGTGCACATTGCGCAAATACGCGCAATAGCGGTGTGCCGCTGTCGCCCTGGAGAGGATGCCGGTCGCAGCAGTCAGGGGCGATTCAAGCTTTTCGGCCATGCCCGCGCACGCGCCGTGCGGACGCCGATCGATTGCAGGCACAAGGGTCGCGGGCGGATCGGCGGCGGCTTTGCGGATGCCACGCGCCGGCACGTGCTGGCGCATCGCAGCGGGCGGCGCAATTCGCCAATCGAGCGCAACAGGCGGTTTTGAACCTTCGGCGAACTCCAGTCCGCCAAGGCCATCCATGTCGTCCATCGGCACCGCTTCCCCCTGCTCTTCCGGTCCAAGGTTGTCCGTGGTGATCTGCACGCTGGACGAGTCGGACGCCATCGCTGGCGTCCTGGACGAACTCTCCGCAACGATGGCCGGCATCGATCACGAGATCGTGGTGGTGGACGATTCGCACGACGAGCTCACCGCGCAGGCGGTCCTGGCCTGTGCCGCGCACACGCCCCAGATCCGCCTGCTGCGCCGGCGCGAAGGCCGAGGACTGGCCTCCGCGGCGATCGCCGGATGGGATGCGGCGCATGGACAGTACCTGGCGATCATGGACGGCGATGGCCAACACGATCCGCGCCTGATCGCACAGATGTTCCGGCTCCTCGAGCAGGGCCGACAGGACGTCGTGGTGGCCAGCCGCTATCTGCACAGCCGCAGCTCCGGGCTGGGCCTGGTCCGGCATGCGATGAGCCGCGGTGCGGTCCGCCTGACCCAATTGCTGCTCGGCGCGCGGCTGGCCGATCCGATGAGCGGCTGCTTTGCGATGACCCGCGACTGGTACGCCGACGTGCGTCCGCACCTGTCCGGGCTCGGCTTCAAGATCCTGGTGGACGTGGTGGCCTCCGGCCGCCGCCGCCCGAACACCGCCGAAGTGCCCACACAACTGGGCGAGCGCCGCGGCGGCGTGTCCAAGATGGATCCGCGCGTGGTGGCCGACCTGCTGACCCTGCTGCTGGAAAAGCGCACGCGCGGGCTGCTGCCGGCGCAGATGGCCTTGTTCTTCGCGGTCGGGCTGGGCGGCCTGGCAGTGCATCTGACGGCGTTGTGGGCGCTGCTGCATGCCGGCTGTCCGTTCTGGATCGGGCAACTGGTGGCGATCATGGCGGCGATGACCTGCAATTTCCTGATGAACAACATCCTGACGTTTCGCCACTGCCGCCTACGTGGCGCACGCATGCTCAGCGGCCTGCTGATGTTCTATCTGGCCTGCATGTTCGGTGCGTTCGTCAACGAAAGCATCGGCTGGGCCTTGCACGCGGCCGGCGTCAACTGGGCGCTGGCGGCGGGCGCCGGCAGCGTGGCCGCCGCGTTGTGGAACTATCACGCGGCCAAGCGCACGGCATGGTCGTCGACGTTGAATCCGCCGCAAGCCGCGGCGGTGGCGGTCGAGCTGCGCGTGTCGTCGCGCTGATGCGCCCGCCCATGTCCGGTTCGCTTGCGGTCCAACTCCGGCCGCCGATCGGCGGCACGCCGGGCGTCTCGCGCCTGGCATGGTGGTGGTCCACCGATCGGCGCATGTTCGCAGGCGTGCTGGGGCTGGCCCTGCTGCTGCGGCTGCTGGCGATGGTGCCGAGCAACTACCACCACCCCGACGAGATCTGGCAATACCTGGAACCGGCGCATCGCCTCGTGTTCGGGCACTGGGTGGTGGCATGGGAATACCGCGACGGCATCCGCACCTGGCTGATCCCCGCCTTGCTGGCCATGCCGATGCGGCTGGGCGCCTGGCTGGCGCCCGACGGCGGCCTGACATTGGCATTGCCGCGCCTGATGCTGGTGCTGCTGTCGCTGTCCACCGTCGCCTGCGCCACCGGCATGGGGATGCGCCTGTCGCGGCTGCATGGCGCGATGGCCGGCGTGGTCGCCGCGATCTGGGCCGAACTGGTCTATTTCGGGCCGCGGGCGATGTCCGAACCGGTGGCGATGGCGCTGTTCTTTCCGGCCGCGCTGCTGCTCACGCGGCCGTTGGCGCAGCGCACCCGGGCCACCTACGCAGGCGCCGGGCTGCTGCTCGGCCTGTGCTTCTCGGCGCGCTTCCAGCTGGCGCCGGCGCTGTTCGTGCTCGCGGCCTGGGCCTGCGGCCTGCGCTGGCGTGCCTGGCTGTGGCTGACAGCCGGTGGCCTGCTCGGCCTGGGCGTGGATGCGGCGGTGGACATGCTGGTCGCAGGACAGCCGCCGTTGCGCTGGATCTACGCCAACTTCCACATCAACCTGGTGGAGCAGAAAAGCGCCAGCTTCGGCACCAAACCGGCGTACTGGTATCTGACCCGGATCTGCAACCAGTGGCGGCTCGCGGCGCTGGGCATCGTGCCGCTGGCCATCCTCGGCGCGCGGCGCTACCCGGTCCTGCTGGCGGTGGCGCTGGTCAACCTGTTGATGCATTCGTTGATCCCGCACAAGGAATACCGCTTCGTCCTGCTGTCCACCACGCTGCTGGTGGTGCTGGCCGCGTTCGGCACCGTCGACGCGCTGCAGCGCCGCGCCGCCGGCGACGAGCCGCGTCTGCAGCGCCTGTGCGGACAGGCGCTGCTGCTGTGGCTGCTGGCCTCGCTGCTGGTGGCCACCACCGGGCCGGTGAAACGCTACTGGAAATCCGGGCGCCCCTTGATCGCGGCGATGCAACTGGCCGGCGCCGACCCTGACACCTGCGGAATGGCGTTGTACCGGCCACCGAATCCACTGAGCGCCGCCTACGCCCTGTACGGTCGCCAGACCCCGATCTACCTGTTCGACACGCGCGACGACCACGCCGCCGCATTGCGTTACCGCAGCGCCTACGACACCGTGCTGTCGGTGGCACAGGCCCCGCCACTGGCCCCGGAATACGCGCTGCTGGGGTGCTCCAGCAAGGCCTACTGCGTCTATCGGCGCGCCGGCGGCTGTACCGGGGAGGTGCCCAGGGAATACGAAGTCAACGCGGTCCTGACCAGGCTGGGCAAATAGCGCAGGCCAAGCCGCCGCGCTGGCGGGCGACGCATCCTGCGGCCACCTGGATCGCACGCAAACGGCGCGCAACTGGAACGCGGTCACGCCTTGCGACACGCGGGCTCAAGATCGTCGAAACGGCGCCGACAAGAGATGCAACGTTTCGAGGAGCCTTCATGGGCATCCTGATCTACCTGACTCCCGCCGTCGCGCTCTGGGCGATCACCGCCACCGTTCTCGCCTGGGTCTTCTTCGGCCGCCTGCGCCGCGAACAACAACAACAGGCGAGCGTGCAGGACAGCCTCGCCCGCCACCAGGCCGCGCTGTCGCAGATGAAGGCGCGTGCGGCCGTCAGCGCGCGCGAGCTGGAGGCGCTGCAACAGGCCTACGCCAGCCTGCGGCAGACGCTGGAACTGCAGGCGCAGCAGGACGCGCCGCCGGCCGAGCAGGCCGTGGAGCGGCCACCGGTGCCGATCCTGGTGATGGAACGCCTGGACATTTCCGCGGAGATCGGCACGCTGCTCGCGCATGTGGCGCGGGTGGCCCGGAGCATCCGCCGCTACAGCGCCTACAGCCGCGGCCACAACGCGCCGGAGCTGAGCAGCGCGCGCTACGACCTGCATTGGCTCTCCGACTGCCTGCACAGCCTGGACCAGATCGGCCACGCCCTGGCCAGGGGCAACGTGGACACCCTGACCGCCGCCTGCACCGAACTGCTGGCGATGTACGAGCAATATCTGAAGGACGGATCCGGCTACAACAGCCGCGACACGTTCCAGCGGCTGAGCAGCCACGTCCCGCTCGCCGATGTGACCGACGCCATCCGCTCGATCGCCGCCAAGGCATCGCTGGCGCGGCAGGCGCAGACCCAGGCCAGCGCGGAACTGCACGCGGCACCGGTCGCCTGACGTACCACCACCGGGCGAACGCGCGCCCCTGGCGCCCGCGTTGACCGGACCGGTCGCGCGTGCTGTGATGCGTCCCGATCCGGGTGGGAGCAGCGACATGGCAGACATCAAGGCGGCCTTCGAAAAAGCGGCCAAGGACATCAAGCAGCGCGAGGAGCGTCCCGACAACGACACCTTGCTGCGCCTGTACGCGCTGTACAAACAGGGCGCGGAAGGCGACGTCGCCGGCGCCAAGCCGGGGTTCTTCGACTTCGTCGGCATCGCTAAGTACGAGGCCTGGGCCAAGCTCAAGGGCATGCCGCAGGCCGAGGCGCAGAAGAAGTACGTGGACCTGGTGAAGAAGCTGCTGGCCTGATGGCGCGCGACACCCGCCGGCGCATTCTCGACACGGCCCTGGCGATGTTCAACGCGCAGGGCGAGCCGCACGTCACCACCAACCATATCGCCGACGAGCTGGAGATCAGCCCGGGCAATCTGTACTACCACTTCCGCAACAAGGACGACATCATCGAGCACCTGTTCGCGCGCTACGAGGAGCGCATGGACGCGGCGCTGGAGTTGCCGAGCGCGCGCCTGCCCGGGCTGGAGGACATCTGGCTGCAGCTGCACCTGGTGTTCGAGTGCATCTGGGACTACCGCTTCCTGTACCGCGACCTGATCGAGATCCTCAGCCGCAGCCGACGCCTGCGCCTGCGCTTTGCGCGCATCCTGCGCCGCGCCGACGACAGCACCCAGGCGGTGTTCCAGGGCCTGGCGCAGGCCGGGGCGATGCGCGCCACCGCGCAGGAACTGGGCGGCATCGCCACCAACGTGCTGGTGGTGGCCACGTTCTGGCTCAACTACGCCGCCGCGCGCGGCGAGAAGGACGAGCAACTGGCGATCCGCCACGGCATCGTGCAGGTGATGCTGCTGATCAGTCCGTTCCTGCGCGAGGCCGAGCGCGCGCACCTGGCCACGCTGATGCAGGCCTATCTGGACTGAGCGCGGGGAACGCGCCCCCCAGCAGGCGACGACGACGCCAGGTGCCAGGTGCGCCGCGCATCGATTCGCCAAGCGCGGCCGGCATCGGCTAGGCTTGCCGCCCTGCCCTCGCCGCCCGGAATCCGCGTGAGAACCGTCGTCGCCACCCGCTACGTGACCCCACTGCGCGAAGGCGGCTCGCTGCCGGCGGTGGTCGAGGCCGACGACGACGGCCTGTACGTGCTGAAGTTCCGCGGCGCCGGCCAAGGCCCGAAGGCGTTGATCGCCGAACTGCTGGGCGGCGAACTGGCGCGTGCGCTGGGCCTGCCGATGCCGGAACTGGTGTTCGCGCTGCTCGACCGCGAGTTCGCGCGCACCGAGCCGGATCCGGAAATCCAGGACCTGATCCGCGCCAGCGAGGGCTTGAACCTGGCGCTGGACTACCTGCCCGGCGCGATCAACTACGACCCGGCCGCCTTGCGCCCGGACCCGGCGCTGGCCTCGGCGATCGTCTGGTTCGACGCCTTCGTCACCAATGTCGACCGCACCGCGCGCAACACCAACCTGATGGTCTGGCACGGCAAGCTGATGCTGATCGACCACGGCGCGGCGCTGTATTTCCATCACGACTGGGAACACGCCGGCAGCGCCTGCGCCTCGCCGTTCGCGCGCATCCGCGACCACGTGCTGCTGCCCTACGCCAGCGCCATCGCCCAGGCCGACACGGAACTGGCGCCGCGGCTGACCGATGCGGTCATCGACGCGATCGTGGCGCAGATCCCGGACGCATGGCTGCAGGCCGAAGCCAGCTTCGCGAGCGTGGACGCGCATCGCCAGGCCTATGCCGATTACCTCAAACAGCGGCTGGTACTGCGCGCGGCGTTCGTCGAGGAGGCGCTCCGTGCCCACGCTGCACACGTATGACTACGCGGTCATCCGCGTGGTGCCGCGGGTGGAGCGCGAGGAATTCGTCAACGTCGGGGTGATCGTGTCGTGCCCGACCTCCAAGCTGCTGCATGCGGCGATCGAACTGGCGCCGGCACGGCTGCACGCGCTGGACCCGACCCTGGACATCGAACGCCTGCGTCCGTACCTGGACGCGATCCCGGCGATCTGCCGCGGCGACGCCGATGCCGGCCCGATCGCACTGCTGCCGCCGCGCGCGCGCTTCCACTGGCTGACCGCGCGGCGCAGCTCCATCATCCAGATGTCCTCGGCGCACGTCGGTCGCACCACCCAGCCCGAGCGCGTGGTCGAGCATCTGCTCGAACGCATGGTCAGGACGCCGCGCTAGCTCGCCGACGTGGTGGTCAGCCTCCATCGGCACATTGGCGGATCGACCGCATAGCCCTGTTGCTACCGCACCGCGTTCAAGCAGCTCGCGGCGCCCCTCTGTAGACTCGCCTTCCATCCGGCACGCAACCGTCCTTTCAAGCGCGGCGCCAGCCGCGACCGGCACAGCGGCGGATCTTCCCGGCTCCGGTCACAGTCGGGACCGACCTCCCTCCCACAGTGCACCCGGCAGACCTGCCGCACGCCCCTGTAGGAGCGGCTTCAGCCGCGACAGAATCCAGCACTCGGCACGCGGATCGCCGTGCCCGCACCCAACGCGCCCCACATCCGGCAACGATGCCGTGCGCTGTTATGGCGAGCGTGCGCTGCGCTTCGCCGCGCGGCGTGGCGCAGCGGTCTTCTTCGTCGCCCGCTTCGCCGTCTTGGTCGCCGCCGCACGTTTGCGCGGCGTGGCGCGTGGCCTGGGCTGCAGACCCAGCTTGACCAGCACCGGCTGCAGCCGCGCCTCGACCTCGGCGCTCAACGGTTGCACCTGGCCGCGCAGCGCCGCGGCACCCTCGCGCACGCTGCTTTCGGCGCCGTCGGCCAGCTGCGCCACCAGCGCCTTCAACGTGGTCGCGCCGCTGGCGGCATCGGCGGCCGCGGCCAGCGCACGCTTGCGGGTCAGCGACACCAGGCCCAGGCCGGCCAGCCACAGGTGCCGCGGCGCCAGGGTCTCGGATCGGGGTGCAGAGGTGGAACGCTTCTTGGTCGCCATCGCAGGTCTCCTTGGATGCCGACAGCGGCACCGATGCGACGCATGCTGGCGGCAGCGGCTTGAGCAAACACACTATCCGCAGTGCAGCTTGCCAGCCAGCCATCGCGGCGCCATGCTCGGCGCGAACTCCAGGGAGGCCAGGCATGGCAGCAAAACCGACCGCATGGGCGCCGTTTCCGTACGACGCCAACGCCTACGCCTACCCGGGCGAGGCGCTGAAGAAAGCCTGGCCCAAGCTGCACGCCGGCGACCGCGAGCCGTACCCGGACCCGGCCCGCGCGCAGGCGCTGCTCGCTGCCGCCGGCAAGGCCGGCAAGGGCCACGATGCGCAGACGCTGTCAGCAGCGCTGATCGAGGCCTGGCGCGCCTTCCACCAGGGCCAGTTCCAGCAGGCCTACAGCGCCGGGCAGGCGCTGGGCGTGTTCGGCGCCTCGGTCGCGGTCAAGGCGCTGGGCATCCACGCCAGCTACCTGGTCGACGACGACAAGGAAAAGCTGCAACGCCTGCAGCAGGCCGCGACGCTGGCCGAAGCGGCGATCGCCGTGCTGCCGGACGAGGCCAACAGCCACTATCGCCACGCGTTCGCGCTGGGCCGTTACAGCCAGGGGCTGAGCATCGTCAAGGCGCTCAAGCAAGGCATCGCCGGCAAGGTGCGGCAATCGCTGGAGGCCGCGCTGGAACTGGAGCCCAAGCACGCCGAGGCGCACATGGCGCTGGCGCTGTACCACGCCGAAATCATCGGCAAGGTCGGCGCGATGATCGGCGGACTCACCTACGGCGCCAAGGCCGCGACCGCCGAGCAGCATATCCAGCAAGCGCTGAAGCTGACGCCGGATGCGCCGATCGCGCATGTCGAATACGCCAACGTGCTGTTGCTGCTGCACGGCGACAAGCACGAGGACGCGGCCGCCGGCGCGTTCGAAAAAGCCGCCAAGCTCAAGCCGCGCGACGCGATGGAAGCGCTGGACGCGGCGTTCGCGCGCGAGCAGTTGGAGTAGTTGGCGGCCGCAGTGCCATGCATGTGCGGCCGTTCCCTTTTCCCATCGGGACCATGCCCCCCTTTTCGGGGGAAGGTGCCCCGCAGGGCGGATGAGGGTATGGGCGAAGCCTCATGCAATCGATCATTGCGAGTCGCTTCGCGCTGTACCCTCACCCCAACCCCTCTCCCGGTGGGAGAGGGCTAATCGGCCGTTCCTTTGTCCTGGTCTAATTCTCGTGGACACCTCGATAGGGGATGATCATCGCCAACGAGGACCGAGCACGACATGACATCCCGCCCGCATAGAACCTTCGATACCGCCTTCAAGCTGTAGTAGGCGGTGCAGATGATGCGGGACCAAGGCGTGAGCGTGGGCCAGGTATGCCGCGATCTGGATTTGGTCGATGCGCCGTGCATCGCTGGCTGGCCCAGTACCAGGCCGAGCAAACCGGCCAGCCGCGACAGGCCGTAAGCCAACGCCCGCCCCATCTTGACCAACTAGTGGTTTCAGGACCCGGAGATTGGATTTCGGCCACCGGCCACGGGTAGTGGCGGGCGGCAGCTCTTGGTTATGCGGGCAGCCGTGATTGGTCGTCTCTTCCGCGCAGCAAATTCGGTCAAGACGCTGCGCCCTCACTTTGACACGATGCGGCCATGAACAGCACGACACCACTCGTCCTCGACCCGCTCTCGAGCGTCGTCGCCTGGATAGAGCAGCATCTCGACCAGTCGCTGACTCTGGAACAGGTCGCAGCACGGGCTGGCTTGTCGCCGTATCACTTCTCGCGGCTGTTCACCGCGCGCATGGGCCGCAGCGTGATGGCCCACGTGCGCGGCCGCAGACTCGTGCGCGGGGCACGACGGCTCTGCGATGAGCCTTATCTGAAGCTCGTCGACCTTGCGTTCGACTGCGGATTCGAATCTCAGGAGGCGTTCACGCGCGCGTTCAAGCGCCTGTTCGGCGTCTCTCCTGGCCGGTTCCGCAGCGGATTTGCGGTCGAACCCATCGAAGGCCAATATCCCATGCACCTCCCTTCCGCCCACAACACATCCGTCTTTCGCTTGCCCGAGCTCGTAGCGATGCCGGCTTTCCGCGTCGCCGGACCCGCGCGCCAGTTCGACGAGGCCAGCAAGGCGGAGATCCCGCAGTTGTGGTCGGCGTTGATCGGTGCGCTGCCATTCGCGGGCCAGGTTCAGAGCTGGGCGACCTACGGCGTCGTCTCCGTCGTCGACAAGGCTGAGGGCTGCTTTCAGTACATGGCGGGCGTCGGCGTCGAATCCGCCTGCGTGCCGCCAACCAACTTTTCGACGATGCAGATCCCGGCCGCGACCTACGCAGTATTCCGCATCGCACTCAATGGCACGGCGCTGCACCCGCAAGTCAAACAGGCGCTGGCATCCATCTGGGGCGAGCTAATCCCGGCCTCGGGCTTAAGGGTCGTCGATGGTCCCGACTTTGAGCTCTACGACGGCCGCTTCGATCCGCACAAGCCAGGGTCCTTCATCGACTTCCATGTCCCTGTGGAGGCCTGACCTGCCGGTGGTGACCAGAACCGAACCCTTGGTGGTGCGGGCTGCGCTCCACGTTCGGCGATCGATCAGCGGCCGATCCCTTCTCCCGTCGGGGGAAGGTGGCACGGCACGCAGGGCCGGAGAGGGTACGGGCGCAGCCTCCTGTACCCAAATCCACGAGCCGCTTCGCGCCGTACCCTCACCCCAACCCCTCTCCCGGGGGGAGAGGGGCTAAAGCGCGCCGCGGCCGTTTCCTTCTCCCGTCGGGACCATGGCCGCCTTTTCGTCCTGAAGGCGCGGATGAGGTGCGGAAGAAGCCGCGCATGGCGTGCGTGCCTGCATTGCATCGGCGACGTCGTCATGCCGCGCCCTGCCCGCGCCAGAAACGACGACGCCGGCATTGCGCCGGCGTCGTCGTATACCTCCAGCATGCGCGATCAGCTTTCCGGCGGCAACTCGCTGGCGATCTCGGCGCTGCCGCCTTCGCCCACGATCGGCTCGGCCGGCTCTTCCTCGACCAGCGAACCGTCCAGGCGCTCCACCGCCTGCAGCTTCTCGCCCTTGGACAGGCGGATCAGGGTCACGCCCTGGGTGTTGCGGCCGACGCGCGAGATTTCCGAGGCGCGGGTGCGCACCAGGGTGCCGCCATCGGAGATCAGCAGCACCTCGTCCTTGGTGCTCAGCAGCACCGCGCCGACCAGCTTGCCGTTGCGCTCGCTGGTCTGGATGCCGATCACGCCCTGCGTGCCGCGGCCCTTGCGCGGGTACTCGGCCAGCGGAGTGCGCTTGCCGTAGCCGTTCTCGGTGGCGGTGAGGATGTAGGCATCGGGCTCGTCGCCGTTGCGCACCGCGACCTCGGCATCGACGTCGGCCTCCGTCTCCGGCGCCGTCTCGACGTCCTCGGCATCCTCGTCCTGGCCCACGGCCGGCTCGGCCACGATCAGGCTGACCACGTACTCGCTCTTGGCCAGGCGGATGCCGCGCACGCCGCGGCTGCTGCGCCCGGTCGGCTTGACCCCGCCGCGGCTCTTGCGGCGCGGGCTGCGCGCGTCGTCGCCGTCCTCGACGGCCTCGGCCAGCGCGATCTCATCGTCGCCGTTGTCCTCGCCCGTGCCCTCGTCGATGGTGCCGTCCTCGGCCTCGTCGTCCTTGGGCCGTTCGGAGAAGCGCACGGTCTTGCCGTTGGAGGCGAACAGCAGCACATCGCGCTCGCCGTCGGTCAGGCCCACGCCGACCAGGGCATCGCCCTCGTCGAGGTTGATCGCGATCTTGCCGGCCTTGCGCTGGAACGCGAAGTCGCTGAGCGGGGTCTTCTTGACCATGCCGTTGCGGGTGGCGAAGAACACGTAGCGGCCGCCGGCATAGTCGCGCACCGGCAGCACCGCCTGCACGCGCTCGCCGTTCTCCAGCGGGATCCAGTTGATGATCGGGCGGCCGCGCGCGTTCGGGCCGGCCTCCGGCAACTGGTACACCGGCAGCGCGAACACCTTGCCGCTGCTGGTGAAGGTCAGCAGCGTGTCGTGGGTGTTGACCAGCCACAGCTGGTCGATGAAATCCTCTTCCTTGGTCGCCGCGGCGCTGCGGCCGCGGCCGCCGCGGCGCTGCGCGCGGTACGCGCTGACCGGCTGGCGCTTGGCGTAGCCGGCATGCGACAGCGTCACCACCACGTCTTCCGGCGCGATCAGGTCGAGGATGTCGAGATCTTCCTCGCTGTGGCGGATCTCGGTGCGGCGCGCATCGCCGTATTCCTCGCGGATGCTGATCAGCTCCTCGCGGATCACCTGCAGCAGCACGTCGGGGTTTTCCAGGATCCGGATCAGCCCGGCGATCGCTTCCAGCAGTTGCTTGTATTCCTCGGTCAGGCGCTCCTGCTCCAGCCCGGTCAGGCGGTGCAGGCGCATTTCCAGGATCTGCGAGGCCTGCACTTCGGTCAGCTGGTAGCCGTCGGCGAGCAGGCCGACGCCGGCCGGCAGGTCTTCCGGCTGCGAGGCATCGGCACCGGCCGCGCCGAGCAGCGCGCCGACCAGGCCCGCGTCCCAGCGCCTGGCCAGCATGCGCTCGCGCGCCTCGGTCGGGTTGGCCGAGGTCTTGATCAGCTCGATCATCTCGTCGATGTTGGCGAGCGCGACGGTCAGGCCTTCGAGGATGTGCGCGCGGGCGCGCGCCTTGCGCAGTTCGAAGATGGTGCGGCGGGTGACCACTTCGCGGCGGTGGCGGACGAACGCCTCCAGCATCTGCTTGAGGTTCATCAGCTGCGGGCGGCCATCGACCAGCGCCACCATGTTGATGCCGAACACCGACTCCATCTGGGTCTGCTGGTACAGGTTGTTCAGCACCACATCGGCGGCTTCGCCGCGCTTGATCTCGATGTAGATGCGCATGCCGTCCTTGTCGGACTCGTCGCGCAGTTCGCTGATGCCTTCGAGCTTCTTTTCCTTGACCAGCTCGGCGATCTTCTCGATCAGCCGCGCCTTGTTGACCTGGTACGGGATCTCGTTGACCACGATCGCCTCGCGGCCGTTGTCCTGGATCTCGATCTCGGCCTTGGCGCGCATGCGCACGCGGCCGCGGCCGGTGCGGTAGCCGGCGACGATGCCGCTGGTGCCGTTGACGATGCCGGCGGTGGGGAAATCCGGGCCGGGGATGTATTCCATCAGCCCGTCGACGTCGATCTGCGGATTGTCGATCAGCGCCAGGCAGGCGTTGATCGATTCGGTCAGGTTGTGCGGCGGGATGTTGGTCGCCATGCCCACCGCGATGCCGGCCGAACCGTTGACCAGCAGGCTGGGGAACCGGGTCGGCATGACCGTCGGCTCCAGTTCCTTCTCGTCGTAGTTGGGCTGGAAATCGACGGTTTCCTTGTCGATGTCGGCCATCATCTCGTGGGCGAGCCGCGACATGCGCGCCTCGGTGTAACGCATCGCCGCCGCGGAGTCGCCGTCGACCGAACCGAAGTTGCCCTGCCCGTCCACCATCAGGTAGCGCAGCGAGAACGGCTGCGCCATGCGCACCAGCGTGTCGTACACCGACTGGTCGCCGTGCGGGTGGTACTTGCCGATGACGTCGCCGACGATACGCGCCGACTTGTAGTAGGGCTTGTTGCTGTGCGCGCCCAGTTCGTTCATCGCGAACAACACGCGGCGATGCACCGGCTTGAGGCCGTCGCGCGCATCCGGGAGGGCACGCCCCACGATCACGCTCATCGCGTAATCGAGGTAGCTCTTGCGCATCTCGTCTTCCAGGTTGACCTGGATGATTTCCTTGGCGGATTCTGCCATTCGGGTTCCGTAAGTCTGGTGGCTAATCGACCAGGACGCCGGCCCGCGGCAAGCGGGCCTGCCGGCACCGAAAATCTACGGCGCGCAGCGGTCGATCGAACCGCCGGATTCTATCATGACGGGCGCGCGAATGCCCGGTTTTTGCCGGCCCGAACAAGCACTTGCGTGGATTTGCGGGGCCGTGCAGGGCGGCTGGCGCGGTTGCCGCGGCTCAGCCGCCGAACGCGGCGCGCATGCGCTCGGGATCCGGCCGTTCGATCACCCCGCGTTCGGTGACGATGGCATCGATCAACTCGGCCGGGGTCACGTCGAACACCGGGTTCCAGGCGGCGATGCCCTCGGCCACGGTACGCACCCCGCCCACGCCGAACAGCTCGCCCGGGTCGCGCTGCTCGATCTCGATCTGCGCGCCGTCGGCGGTGTCCATGTCCACGGTGGACCACGGCGCCACCACCATGAACCTGACGCCGTGGTGGCGCGCGGCGATCGCCAGCTGGTAGGTGCCGATCTTGTTGGCGGTGTCGCCATTGGCGCAGATGCGGTCGGCACCGACGATCACCCACTGCACCGCGCCGGTCTTCATCAGGTGCGCCGCGGCCGAATCGGCGATCAGGGTCGCGTCGATGCCGTCCTGCTGCAGTTCCCACACGGTCAGCCGCGCGCCCTGCAGCCACGGCCGGGTCTCGCCGGCGAACACCTTGGCGATGCGGCCCTGGGCCATGCCGGCGCGGATCACGCCCAGCGCGGTGCCGAAGCCGGCGGTGGCCAGCGAGCCGGTGTTGCAATGGGTCAGCACGCCGCTGCCGGGCGCGATCAGGCCCGCGCCGAGCGCGCCCATGTGGCGGTTGGCGGCCAGGTCTTCCTCGGCGATCGCCTGCGCCTGGCGTGCGATCGCCTCGCGCCAGTCGGCGCCGGCCGCGGCCAGCGCCTTGCGCATGCGCATCAGCGCCCAGGCCAGGTTCACCGCGGTCGGCCGCGCCGCATTGAGCCGCTGCAGCGCCGGTTCCAGCTTGGCCAGCGCCTGTGCGCCGTCGTCGGCCTGCACGTCGCGCGCGGCCAGCACCACGCCCCAGCCGGCGGCGATGCCGATCGCCGGCGCACCGCGCACCGCCAGGCTGTGGATCGCGTCGGCGACCTGGTCGCTGTCGGTGCATTGCACGTGCTCGACCACGAACGGCAGCTTGCGCTGGTCCAGCAGCTCCAGCGCCTCGCCGGTCCACAGGATCGGACGGATATGGTCGTAGCGGGCGTAATCGATATCGAGGTCGGCGTTCATCCGGCTATTTTAACGGCGGGGATTGGGGATTGGGGATTCGCAGAAGCGGCGCTGCGTGCGGTTGCCATGGGCCCTGCCCTGGCGCTCGGCGCAGTGTCGGCGCGCGGTGGCTGCGATGCTCAGTTGACGCTGAATTCCGCGCGACAGCCCTTGTCCACCCAGATGCCGTCGCGGTCCCAGCCCCAGCTGTCGTCCTGCACGCAGGCGGTGCCGGACAGCTGCCGGCGCAGCTGCACGCTGTTGTGGATGCTGACCCCGCAGCGGCGCCGCGAGCGGCCCTTGGATTCGCACAGCACCGGACGTGCGCCGACCGGGAAGCCGGACCCGTCGCTGGCGCCGATCTCGAACTCGCCGCGGCAACCGCGCGACACCCAGATCTCGTTGCGGCGCACGCCCCAGCTGCGCTCCTCGCGGCACGGCACCGAGGACAGCTGGCGCATCAGCCGTACCGGCGCGCCGCGCAGCATCACCGGGCAGCTCTCGACCCGGCCGTCGGATTCGCAGCGCAGCACGCGGCGCATCGCGCTGCGCGTAGGCTCGGGCGGATTGGAACGGAATTCGGCGCGGCAGCCCAGCGTCACCCACACCCCGGTGCCGTCCGAGCCCCATTCGCTGCCGCGGATGCAGTCGTTGTCGGACAATTGCCGGATCAATTCCACGCCCTGTTCGGTCGGCATCGGGCAATGCACCCAACTCATGTCGCGCGATTCGCACCGCACCACCGCGGCATCGTAACCGTCCGGCGCCTGCGCGAACGCCTTCGCCGGACACGCCGATACCGCCAACCCCAGCCAACACCAGCTACCGAGCCCGTACGACCACTTCATGCTTGGCTCTGCCCCTATGCGTGGAACCTGAACAACGAAGACCACTCCACCGATATCGCGCATCGACCGCATGCTGGGCTGGATCAAACCATCATCGATGTCGACAAAGCAAGAAGATGCTACATGAACGACGCACGGTTCAGGCTCGCGCGAAATCGTACGCGAGCACATCGCCGATCGACGCGGTGCCGCGCATCGCCATCAGCAGGCGATCCACGCCGACCGCGACGCCGGCGCAATCGGGCAGCGCCGGCAAGGCCTGCAGCAGACGCTCGTCCAGCGGCGGCAGTTGCGCGCCGCGCTCGCGGCGCAGCGCGTGATCGCGCAGGAAGCGGCGTCGCTGCTCGGCCGCGTCGTTGAGTTCGTGGTAGCCGTTGGCCAGCTCGTAGCCGCCCAGGTACAGTTCGAAGCGTTCGGCCACCGGCGGTTGTTCGTCGCGGACGCGCGCCAGCGCGCACTGCGTGGCCGGCCAGTCGTGGACCACGGTGATGCGGTCGGCCGGAAACGCCGCTTGCAGGCGATGCGTCATCAGCAGGTCGAGCCAGTCGTCGCGGGTCAGCCCTGCAGCGTCGATGCGGATGTCGCGCAATGGCTGCTGCAGCGCATCGAGCGGCGCCAGCAATGGATCGATGCCCAGCGTATCCAGGAACAGTTGCCGATAGGTGACGACCTGCAGCGTCGCCGTGCGCGCGACCAGCGCCAGCGCCTCGCGCATCAGCGCCACGCTCTCGTCCACCAGCTGCAGATGATTCCAGCCGACCCGGTACCACTCGAGCATGGTGAATTCGGGATTGTGGCGGCCGCCGGCCTCGCCGTTGCGGAACACCCGGCCGAGTTCGTAGCAATCGCCGACGCCGGCGGCCAGCAGGCGCTTGAGCGGATACTCCGGCGAGGTGCGCAGCCAGCGCAGCGCGGGGCCGGCATCGACATGGCCGCTGAAGCGGGTCTGGAAACTGTCGATGTTGGGTTCGGTGTTGCCGGCCGCCGACAGCATCGGGGTCTCCACCTCGAGCACGTCGCGCGCGGCGAAGAAGGCGCGGATGCGCGCGTTGAGCGCGGCGCGCAGGCGCAGCGCGGCGATGTCCACAGCCTCGCTCATCGCGGCGATCCGATCGGGTGCGTCGCGCCCGGAAGCCGGCTCACCCCTGCCCCTCGTGTTCGCCGAGCAAGGCCAGCAACTGCGCCTCGTCCCACACCGCAACGCCCAGTTCCTGCGCCTTGTCCAGCTTGGAACCGGCCTCGGCGCCGGCGACGACGAAGCTGGTCTTCTTCGACACGCTGCCGGCGACCTTCGCGCCCAGCGCTTCCAGGCGCGCCTTGGCCGCATCGCGGCTGAGTTGCTGCAGGGTGCCGGTCAGCACCACGGTCTGCCCGTCCAGCGGCGCGGCGCGGCGCACGGCCTGCGCCGGCGCCGCGTCGAGCAGGCGCCGCATCGCCGCGTCGGCGGCGTGCAACGCCTGCAGCCGCGCGTCATCGGCCAGATAGGCGGCGAGATTGGCCGCGCCCGCCGCCGACAGCCCGGCGCCGGTCCAGCCGCTTTCGTTGGCGCGCAGTAGCGCATCGAGCGTGCCGTAGGTCGCGGCCAGCCGTTGCGCGCTCTTGCCGCCGAGCTTGTCCACCGGCAGCGTGGTCAGCAGGTGCGCCAGGTCGAGCCGCTCGCGCAGTTCCGCCGGCGGCGCGCCCTCGTCGGCGAAGCGGATGCCGGCCTGGACCAGCGCATCCACCACGGCCGCGTTGCCGGGTTGCTCGAAGAAGGTCGCGATCGATCGCGCGACCTCGCCGCCGATATCGGGCAGCGCCTGCAACAGCACCGCCGGCGTGCTGCGCACGAAGTCCAGCGATCCCAGCCAGTGCGCGAGCGCCTTGGCGGTGGTCTCGCCCAGGTGCGGGATGCCCAGCGCGAACAGGAAGCGCGGCAATGTGGTGTCGCGGCTGGCGGCGATCCCGGCGACCAGGTTCTCCGCCCATTTCGTCGCCAGCTTGCCGCCCAGATCCACGCTCAGGTGCGCGCGCAGGAAGTCGGCGCGCTTCCAGTCCGGGGATCCCTGCGCCAGCAGCGCCTGCGCCCGCGCATCGAGCATCAGCGCGCCCTTGCTGTCGTTCACGGCCTGCACCAGGTCGGCGGCGGTCGCCGCATCCAGCGCCGCCTTCATCCGCACCAGGTCTTCGACGCTCAGCGCATACAGATCTGCCAGCGACTGCACGAAACCGAATTCGACCAGGGCATCGGCCTGGCGATCGCCCAGGCCCTCGATGTCCATGGCCCGGCGCGAGGCGAAATGGCGCACGGCCTCCTTGCGCTGCGCCGCGCATGCCAGACCGCCGCTGCAGCGCCAGGCCACCGCGTCCTCTTCCTTGACCAGCTCCGAGCCGCACACCGGGCACGTGGCCGGCATCGTCCACGGCAGCGTGCCGGCGGGACGGCGTTCTTCGATGACCCGCACCACTTCGGGAATCACGTCGCCGGCGCGGCGCACGATCACGGTGTCGCCTTCGCGCGCATCCAGCCGCGCGATCTGGTCGGCGTTGTGCAAGGTCGCGTTGGTGACGGTGACCCCGGCGACCTGCACCGGTTCCAGCCGCGCCACCGGGGTGACCGCGCCGGTGCGGCCGATCTGCACTTCGATCGCGCGCAGCACGGTGGACTGTTCCTGCGCCGGGAACTTGTGCGCCAGCGCCCAGCGCGGCGCGCGCGAGACGAAGCCCATCGCCGCCTGCTGGTCGTAGTCGTCGAGCTTGTAGACCACGCCGTCGATGTCGTACGGCAGCGCGTCGCGCTTGGCGCCGATGCGGCGGAAGTACGCGATCAGGCCGTCGAAGCCGGTTGCCGTCGCGACCTCGGGCGCCACCGGGAAGCCATAGCGGCGCAACAGGGCCAGGGTCTGCGAATGGGTCTCGGGCAGTTCCGGGCCGCGCACCTCGCCGACCGAATAGGCGAAGAACGCCAGCGGCCGCCGCCGGGTGACCGCCGGATCGAGCTGGCGCAGCGAACCGGCGGCGCCGTTGCGCGGATTGGCGAGCAGTTTCTCGTTGCGTTCCAGCGCCTTGGCGTTCCAGGCGGCGAACGCCGCGCGCGGCATGTAGATCTCGCCGCGCACCTCGAGCACCGCCGGAAACGGCGTGCCCAGGTCGCGCAGCTTCAACGGTACCGAGCGCACCTGGCGCAGGTTGGCGGTGACGTCCTCGCCGGTGCTGCCGTCGCCGCGGGTGGCGCCCTGCACGAACACGCCGTCCTCGTAGCGCAGGCTGATCGCCAGGCCGTCCAGCTTCGGCTCGACCGAGAACACCGGCGCGGCCAGGTCCAGTGCGCGCTCGATGCGCCGCTCGAAATCGGCGACTTCGGCGAAGCGCTCGCGGTCGTCGGCATCCTCGGCCACGCCCGGCGTCTCGAACGCGTTGGCCAGCGACAGCATCGGGATCGCATGCCGCACTTCCGGGAAGCCGCCATCCGGCCGCGCGCCGACGGTGCGGGTCGGCGAGTCGTCGCGCGCCAGCTGCGGGTGCTCGGCTTCCAGCGCCTCCAGCTCGCGCATCAACGCGTCGTACTCGGCATCGGTGATCGACGGATCGTCGTGCACGTAGTAGCGGTCGTTGGCGTCTTCGATGCGCTGGCGCAAGTCGGCGGCGCGCTGCTGGAGATCGGGCGTGGCGGTCATGCGCGGCCGGGGACCTGGTGACGGAGAGGGAGGCGATAGTAACTGCGTGCCTGGCAAGGGGAAATGCGGGTGAGGCCGGGATTGGAGTTAGGGATTCGGATTCGGGCTCTGAAGATGGGGGACCGGTAGCGCAGCGGACGCACCCTCACCCCAACCCCTCTCCCGAGGGGAGAGGGGCTCAGCGGACGCTCCGATCGCAGCGCCTCGCTTTTCCGATTCCCCACTCCCCTTTCCCGATTCCCTGTTTTCCCACGATTCAGAAAACTTGCCGAAACGTTAAGGAAACATTAGGTTTGCCTCCCCGCCCTGACGTTTCGCTGGAGAGTGCCCGTGTCGCTACCGGTTTCGCGCCGTTCCTTCCTTTCCCTCGCCACCTCGGGCCTGGCGGTCGGCGCACTGGGCCTGGCGCCCGCTGCGGAAGCGGCAAAGCGCAAGGCGGCTGCGGTCGCGACGCCCGGCGTGGCGCCGGCGGTCGGCCCGGTCTATCTGAACTTCAACGAATGTCCGCTGGGTCCGGCGCCGGCCGCGCTGGATGCGGCGCAGGCGATCCTGCCGCGCGCCGGCCGCTACCTGTTCGAACTGCAGAACGACCTGATCGCGCTGTTCGCCGGCGAGCAGCAATTGCCCAGCGATCACGTCGCGGTCTATCCCGGCTCCAGCGACCCGCTCAACCGCGCCGCGCGTGCGTTCACCTCGGCCCGCGCCGGCGTGGTGGTGGCCGATCCGACCTTCGAAGCGGTCGCCGATGTCGCCGCCGCGCACGGCGCGCCGGTGCGGCGGGTGCCGCTGCGCGCCGACGGCGGGCACGACGTCAAGGCGATGGCCAGCGCCGATCCGAACGCCGGGCTGATCTACCTGTGCAACCCGAACAATCCGACCGGCTCGATCACCGCGCGCGCCGACATCGAATGGCTGCTGGCCAATAAGCCCGCTTCCAGCGTCCTGCTGGTCGACGAGGCCTACATCCACTACAGCGAGCAGCCCTCGGTGATCGACCTGATCGGCCAGCGCCAGGACCTGCTGGTGCTGCGCACCTTCTCCAAGCTGTACGGCATGGCCGGGCTGCGCCTGGGCCTGGCGGTGGCCTCGCCGGGACTGCTGACCAAGCTGGCTGCGTTCGGCGAGAACCCGGTGGCGATCCCCGCGGTGGCCGCCGGCATCGCCAGCCTGCGCGACGTGCAACTGGTGCCGGCACGGCGCGCGGAGAACGCGCGGATCCGCAACGAGACCATCGCCTGGCTGCAGAGCAAGGGCTACAAGTGCCTGCCGTCGCAGGCCAACTGCTTAATGGTCGACGTCAAGCGCGACGGCAAGGCGTTCGCCGCGGCGATGGCCAAGCAGGGCGTGATGATCGGCCGCAGCTGGCCGATCTGGCCGAAGCTGGTGCGCGTCACCGTCGGCACCGAGGCGGAGATGCTGCGGTTTCGTGAGGCGGTGTTGAAAGCGCGCAAGTAGCGCGCTTGGGATTGGGGAGTCGGGATTGGGGATTCGTAAAAGCTGGCTTCGCCGCTTACCTCATCGGCCCGTAACCTCATCGGCCCCCGTACCCTCATCCGCCCCTTCGGGGCACCTTCTCCCGATGGGAGAAGGGAAGGCGCAGCGGATTCGCTGTTACGAATCCCCAATCCCGAATCCCCAATCCCGGCGCCACACTTACCAGCGTGGCGCCTTCGTCAACGGGGGCGCCTGGTGCTGCCGGTCGTAGGCGCGCAGTTCGTCGCGGATGTGGGCGATGCGCTGGCGGCCGAGGGCGTTGCGGCTGTCGTCCAGGACTACGCCGTCGAGCAGTTCGCCCATGCGCTGCACGGTCGGCAGCATCTTTTCCCACGCGTCGAGCGCGGTCAGCGGCGCCGGCAGGGTCAGGAAGAACGCGATCGCCGGGGTCTCCATCTCGCGGATGTGGGCCATGTCGAAACTGCCCGGCTTCATGATGCTGGCCATGCTGAAGATCGGGCCGCGCTCGGGATGGCCTTCGACCAGGCGATGGAACACGCTCATGTGGCCGAACACCAGCCCGGTCTTCTCGGCGGCGACGACGATGTCCTCGCCGCGCAGCACCTGGCCGGCGCGCGCGGCGACGTACAGCGAGACGATCTTGTCGAAGTCCTGGCTCGGCCGCTTGCCGAGTTCGGCGTTGGCCGCCTCGGCGGCGGACAGGCCCAGTTCGGGTTGGCCGAGGGCGCCGTCCTGGTCGGGCGCGGCGATCGCGTCGCCGTCGGCGGGCGCTGCGGCATCGCCGAGCGAAGGTTCGCGGCGCGGTGCGGCCGGGTCGGCCGGCTCCACGCGCCGGCCCTGGGTCGGTTTCTTCGGGCGGCCGAACAGGAAGATCGCCGCGATCAGCAACAGACCGGCGGCGAGGATGCCGATGCGCAGCATTGCCATGTCGGACATTCGGGGGTTACTCCGGCAGGGGTGCGTAGGGGGAAGACAAGGTATTTAGCATGTCACGTCAGGCCGCGCCCGCCAAACGCGCGGCTTCCTCGAGGTCCACGCTGACCAGGCGGCTGACGCCCGGCTCGCGCATGGTCACGCCGCTGAGCTGGTGCGCCGCTTCCATCGTGGCCTTGTTGTGGCTGACGAACAGGAACTGCACCTTCTCGCTCATCTCCTTGACCATCGCCGCCAGGCGGCCGACGTTGGCTTCGTCCAGCGGCGCGTCGACCTCGTCGAGCAGGCAGAACGGCGCCGGGTTGAGCTGGAAGATCGCGAACACCAGCGCCACCGCGGTCATCGCCTTCTCGCCGCCGGACAGCAGCGAGATGCTGGACACGCGCTTGCCGGGCGGACGCGCCATGATCGCCACGCCGGTGTCGAGCAGGTCTTCGCCGGTCAGTTCCAGATAGGCGTGGCCGCCGCCGAACAGGCGCGGATACAGCGCCTGCACGCCGGAATTGACCCGGTCGAAGGTGTCCTTGAAGCGGCCGCGGGTCTCGCGGTCGATCTTGCGGATCGCGTCCTCCAGGGTTTCCAGCGCGGTGTTCAGGTCGACGTCCTGCGCTTCCAGGTATTCGGCGCGCTGCGCGGCCTCGCCGTATTCGCTGATCGCGGCCAGGTTGACCGGCTCCAGGCGGCGCATGCGTCCGTCGATCTGCTGCACCGCCTGCTCCCACTCGGCCGGATCGGCCTGTTCGGGCAGGCCGTTGATCACGTCCTCGAGCACGAAGCCGGCCTTGACCACCGCCGCCGACAGTTGCTCGGCGCTGAGCACCAGCGCCTGCTGGTCGAGGCGGCGCTGGGCGATGCGCTCGCGCTGCGCCAGGGCCTGTTCGTCGCGCTGCTGGCGGGTCTGTTCCAGGCCGCGCAATTCGTTGTCGATGCCGTCCAGCAGCGCGCGCGCCTCGCCGAGCGCGCGGTCGGTGCGCACGCGTTCGCTGAGGGCCGCCTGGTGCTCGGCTTCCAGCGCATGCACCGGCGAATCGCCTTCGCTCAGCTGCGCGCTGAGTTCGCCCAGGCGCGAATCCAGTTGCCCGCGCTGGTTGCCCATGCGCTCCAGCGCCTGGCTCAGCGAGGCGATCTGGGTGCGTTGTGATTCCAGGGTCAGGGCCAGCGCATGCGAGGCCTCGCGCACCCGGCGCGCGGCATCGCGGGCCAGGTCGCGCGCTTCGGTGAGCTGGCGACGCTCGCTCTCCAGCGTGTGCCGGGTGCTTTCCAGGTCGCCCATGCTGGTGACCGCGTCTTCCAGCTTGGAGCGCGCCTCGCGCGCCTGCTCGCGACTGCTGTCCAGCGTTTCCAGCAGCTGCGCGATCTCCGTCTCGATGCGCTCGATGCGGGTGCGCGCGGCGTCCACCTTGCCCTGCTGGCTCTGCAGTTGCCCGGCCAGTTCGGACACGCTGCGGTGCGCCTGGTACAGCTGACGCTGCGCTTCCTCGCGCTGCTGCTCGGCGGCCAGCGACTGCTCGCGCAGGCTCGCCAGGCGCTGGTCCAGTTCCGCTTCGCGGTCCTGCAGCGCATCGATCTGGCCGCGCAGGGCCTGGATATCGCGCTCGCGCAGCAACGCGCCCTGCTTGGCCGCGCCGGAGCGCGACACGCGCAGCCAGCCTTCGCCCAGCCGCGCGCCGTCGCGGGTGATGACCGAGTCGCCCTCGCCCAGCTGCGGCAGCAAGGCGCGTGCGGCGGCCAGGTCCTCGGCCGCGTGCAGCCGCGACAGCAGCCGGCGGATCGCGATCGGCCCCTGCACCTTGGCGGCCAGCGAGGTCGGCGCGAAGTGGCCGGCCTCCTCGTCGCTGCTGACCAGCGCGATGCGGCCTTCGCCGAGTTCGCCCAGCGCGTCGACCAGGGTCTCCGGCGCATCGACCAGCACGCCTTCGATCAACTGCCCGAGCGCGCCTTCGACCGCGTTTTCCCAGCCGCTTTCGACGCTGATGCGCTCGCCCACGCGCGCCGCCGAATCCAGCCCGCGCGCCTTCAGCCAGGCCACCGCGGCGCCCTGCTCCTGGCCGAGCGCGGCCTGCTGCAGGGTTTCCAGCGACGACAACCGGCCGCGCGCGGCCTGCGCCTGCTTGCGCACCTCGGCCAGTTCCGCCTGCGCGCCGCGCTGCTGTTCCTGCAGCGCGGTCAGCGCCTGCTTGCGGGTTTCGACCTGTTCGTTGAGCCCGTCCAGCGCGGCGCGCTGGGTCTCGTGCTGCAGCTCCACCTGTTCGAACGCGGCGGCCAGCGCGTCCAGGTCCAGCCCGGCGCGCTCGGCGGCCAGCGCTTCGCGGCGGCGCTCGGCTTCCAGCGACTGCCGGTCCAGATAATCGACGCGGGTGCGCTCCACTTCGCCGGCGCGCGAGGCCTCGGCGGTGTAGCGCTGGTGCGCTTCCCAGCGCTGCTGCCAGTCGGCCAGCCTGGCCTCGGCGTCGCGCAGCGCTTCCTGCTTGTATTCGTTGTCTTCCTGCAGCTGCTCCAGCTGCGGCCCGGCGATGTCCACCGACTCGCGCAGCAGCGCCAGCTTGGCCTCGTCGCCGCTGATGTGCTGGCCGAGTTCGGCCAGCGCCAGCTGCGCTTCGTCGCGCGCCTTGTGCAGGCGCTGCGACAGGTCGCGCTGGTGCTGGATCTGCTGCTCGATGCGCGCCAGGGTGCTGCCGACCTGGTAGACCTCGGCCTGGGCCTTGCTCAGGGCGTCGGCGGCTTCCTCGCGGCGCACGCGGCCGGTCTCGATCCGCGCCTCGGCCTCGCGCTGTTCGGCGATGAACTGCTGCAGGCGCGTCTCTTCCTGGCCCAGCGCCTCGCGCAGGCCCTGCAGCTTGCCGTCCAGGCCGCGGTATTCCAGCGCCTTCCACTGCGCGTCCTTGACCCGGCGCTCTTCCTGCAGCGCCTGGTACTGCTCGGCCTGGCGCGCCTGGCGCTTGAGGTGCTCGAGTTGCTTGCCGATCTCCTCGCGCAGGTCGCCCAGGCGTTCCAGGTTCTCGCGGGTATGGCGGATGCGGGTCTCGGTCTCCTTGCGCCGCTCCTTGTACTTGGAGATGCCGGCGGCCTCTTCCAGGTACACGCGCAGGTCTTCCGGGCGCGCCTCGATGATCTGGCTGATCATGCCCTGCTCGATGATCGAGTAGCTGCGCGGGCCCAGGCCGGTGCCGAGGAACAGGTCGGTGATGTCGCGGCGCCGGCACTTGGTGCCGTTGAGGTAGTAGCTGCTGCTGCCGTCGCGGCTGACCTGGCGCTTGACCGAGATCTCGTTGAACGAGGCGTACTCGCCGGAAATGGTGTGGTCGGAGTTGTCGAAGATCAGCTCCACCGTGGCCTGCGACACCGGCTTGCGCGCCGAGGAGCCGGAGAAGATCACGTCGGTCAGCGAGTCGCCGCGCAGGCGGCTGGCCGAGCTTTCGCCCATCACCCAGCGCACCGCGTCGATGATGTTCGACTTGCCGCAGCCGTTCGGACCGACGATGCCGGTCATGTTGGTCGGCAGGTGCAGCGTGGTCGGATCGACGAAGGACTTGAAGCCGGACAGCTTGATGGTCGACAGGCGCATGGGGCAGGCAATCCATGGCAGGCGGCGGCCGGCGGGCCGGCACGCGCTGCCGCTAATGAATATCCAGGTGAAGTCCCGCTTCCAAGTCCTTGATACGACTACGATCGCCGGACAGAAAACAGGCACGAACCGATGAGTATAACGGCACCCAGCGAGGACCGGGGCCGGAGGCCGCAAACGAAACGGGCACCTTGCGGTGCCCGTTTCGGTACAGCATGAAGCCGTGGATCAGGCTTCGGCTTCGACCACGACCTTGACCGTGGTCTCGACGTCGGCGTGCAGGCGCACCAGCACCTCGTACTCGCCGATGTTGCGGAACGCGCCTTCGCCCAGCACCACTTCGCCCTTTTCCAGCGGCAGGCCGGCGGCGGTGAACGCCTCGGCGATGTCGCGCGGACCGACCGAGCCGTACAGCTTGCCTTCGGTGGACGCGTTGGCCTTGACTGTCACGCTGGCGCCTTCCAGCTTGGCCGCACGGGCCTCGGCGTCGGCGTGGATCGACTGTGCCTTGGCTTCGTACTCGGCGCGCTTGGCCTCGAACTCGGCGATGTTGGCGGCGGTGGCCGGCACGGCCTTGCCCTGCGGCACCAGGAAGTTGCGGCCATAGCCCGGCTTGACGTCGACCTTGTCGCCGAGGCCGCCCAGGTTGGTGACTTTCTGCAGAAGAATCAGTTGCATGGTGTTGCTCCGTTATTCGTTAGCGCACGCCCGAAGGCGCCCGCAACGCTTGCTGTCCGAATAGGAAAAGCCGGGAATCGGGAATCGGGAATCGGGAATCGCAAAATCCCCGAGCAACGCCGCACTCTTCGATCGCCAGACTTCATATTGAGTAGCCCGCGCACGGATGCGTGGGCTGTTGCCCGGAAGGACCCGCACAACCGTGCGGGCGCTTCCGGAGCGGTCACATCAGATGTCGTGGTTGTCCGTGTACGGGATCAGCGCCAGGAAACGCGAGCGCTTGACCGCCGTGGCCAGCTGGCGCTGGTACTTGGACTTGGTGCCGGTCACGCGGCTCGGCACGATCTTGCCGTTCTCGGTGAGGTACTGGCGCAGGGTGTTGAGATCCTTGTAGTCGATCTCTTTGACGCCCTCGGCGGTGAACTTGCAGAACTTGCGACGACGGAAGAACTTGGACATGGCAGTGCTCCTTAGGCGGCTTCGGCGGCGTCGCCGTCGGTTTCGGTGGCGGCGGCAGGCGCATCGCCTTCCTCGTCGTCGCGGCGACGGCGCTCGCTACGCTCGGGCTTGTCGCCCTTCTCGTCCTTGCTCTTCATGATCAGCGACTGCTCGGTGTCCGGGCCGTCGCGCTTGATCACCAGGTGGCGCAGCACGGCGTCGTTGAAGCGGAAGCTCTCGACCAGTTCGGCGAGGATGGCCTGGTCCACTTCGATGTTGAGCATGACGTAGTGCGCCTTCACCAGGTTCTGGATCGGGTACGCCAGCTGGCGGCGGCCCCAGTCTTCCAGACGGTGGATGGTGCCGCTGCCGTTCTCGACCAGCGACTTGTAGCGCTCGATCATGGCCGGGACCTGCTCGCTCTGGTCCGGATGGACCAGGAACACGATTTCGTAATGACGACTCATGTGGTTATACCTTTCGGATGTGGCCCGAGGGCCGGACAGCCCCCCGCGAGGCCCGAAACGGGTGCGGTGGGGCAAGGGATCCCGCCACGACGGGCGCAGGAAGCCGGAAAGTATGGCAGCGCAGAGGCCGCGCCGCAAGGCGGGCTGTCCACCCGCCCTGAGCGGGTGCCGCCGGCTGCAGACGATGCGCCCGCCCGGGCCGCTGCCGCGCCGGCGCCGGTTTTGCGACACTGGCCGGGTGAACCGCACACCGCCCGCACCCTCAGCCACCGACGCCAGCGCGCTTCCTGCACGCCTGCCCGCGCAGCGGCCTGCCCTGCCCGCTGCCGCAGGCCGCGACCTTGCGGCCAGGCCTGCGCGAGTACGCCGCGCCGAAAGCGCCGCGCTCCCCTTTCGCATACGCGGCATGTCGGCCGGGTGCGCGCATTGAGCGCCCGCCTGGACGCCGACCCTGCCCTGCGCGTCGGCCAGCCGCTGCAGCTGGACCTGCCGCCGGCGGTCGCCACCGCCCTGCGCAGTGCACACCGCTACCTGCTGCACGACGGCACGCCGCTGTACGCGCTGGGGTTCGATGCCGAGCGCTTCCACTCGCAGGCCTTCGCCGCGGCGACGATCGCCTGCCCGGACAGCGTCGCGCGCAGCGTGCGCAAGCGCCAGGCGGAATTCCTGTTCGGGCGCCTGGCCGCGCGGCTGGCGCTGGACGAAGCGCTCGGCCCGGCGCAGGCGCGGGCCGAAATCGCGATCGGCGCGACGCGCGAGCCGCGCTGGCCGGCCGGCGGCCTGGGCAGCATTTCCCACAGCGGCGGCTGCGCGGCGGCAGTGGCGCTGCCGGCCGGCCAGGCCCATGGCATCGGCATCGACCTGGAACGGCTGCTCGCGCCGGCCGCGCGCGAGGCCGTGCTGGGCGTGGCGATCGATGCGCAAGAAGCCGAGCTGCTGGCGGCCGCGGCCAACCCGCAGTGGTCGCACGATGCGCTGCTGACCGCGCTGTTCTCGGCCAAGGAAAGCCTGTTCAAGGCCGCGTTCGGCGCGGTCGGGCGTTATTTCGACTTCGCCGCGGCCCGCGCCTGCGGGGTCGATCCGGTGCGGCAGCGCCTGTGCCTGCGACTCACCGAGACGCTATGCGCGCAGTTCGTCGAAGGCCAGGCCTGCGAGATCGGTTTTGCGCGGCTGGACCTGGATCCGCAGCTGGTGCTGACCCACTACGCGTGGTGAGCGCAGCGCCGGCGCTCAGCGCGCGGCGGCCGCCGCATGCTCGGCGTCGGTGGTGAAGCTCTCGCCGCAGCCGCATTCGGCGGTGGCGTTGGGATTGCGGAAGATGAAGGTCTCGCCCAGGCCCTGCTTGGCGAAATCGATCTCGGTGCCGTCGACCAGCGGCAGGCTGGCGGCGTTGACGTAGATGCGCACCCCATCCTGCTCGAACACCGCATCGTCCGGGTGCGCTTCGCGCGCCAGGTCGGTGACGTGGCCCCAACCCGAGCAGCCGGTGCGCTCGACGCCGAAACGCAGGCCCAGCGCACCGGGGGTCTGGGCGACGAAGCGCTGCACGCGCTCGAAGGCGACGGGAGTGAGATGGATGGCCATGGCGAACGACTCCGGGAACAGCGAACGGTCATTATAGGGAGGAAGCGCGGCGGCGGATGCGCACCGTGCCTCGCAAGCGCCGCGGTTCAGCCAGTACACTTGCCCGTTCCATATCGAGTCGCTGCGGCGAGGATTCAAGTCATGACGGTGGTGAGCGTTGAGCATGCGCTGGCCGGGAAGATCCCGGCGGGCGGCGAGGTGACGGTACGCGGCTGGGTCCGCACCCGGCGCGATTCCAAGGCGGGGCTGTCCTTCGTCAACGTCAGCGACGGCTCCTGCTTCGCGCCGATCCAGGTGGTGGCGCCGGCCGAGCTGCCCAACTACGAGGCGGAAGTGAAGCGGCTGACCGCCGGCTGCGCGGTGATCGCGCGCGGGCGCCTGGTCGCCTCGCAGGGCCAGGGCCAGAGCTTCGAGATCCAGGCCGAGGCGATCGAGGTGGTGGGCTGGGTCGAGGATCCGGAAACCTATCCGATCCAGCCCAAGGCGCATTCGCTGGAATTCCTGCGCGAGGTCGCGCACCTGCGCCCGCGCACCAACCTGTTCGGCGCGGTGACCCGCATCCGCAACTGCCTGGCGCAGGCGGTGCACCGCTATTTCCACCAGAACGGCTACAACTGGATCAGCACCCCGATCATCACCACCTCCGACGCCGAAGGCGCCGGACAGATGTTCCGCGTGTCGACCCTGGACCTGGCCAACCTGCCGCGCGACGGCAAGGGCCAGGTCGATTTCGGCCGCGACTTCTTCGGCAAGGAGACCTTCCTGACCGTGTCCGGCCAGCTCAACGTCGAGGCCTACTGCCTGGCGCTGAGCAAGGTCTACACCTTCGGCCCGACCTTCCGCGCCGAGAACAGCCACACCACCCGCCACCTGGCCGAGTTCTGGATGATCGAGCCGGAGATCGCCTTCGCCGACTTGGCCGAGGACGCGCGGGTCGCCGAGGACTTCCTCAAGTACCTGTTCCGCGCGGTGCTCGAGGAGCGCGGCGACGACCTGGCGTTCATCGCCGAGCGCGTGGACAAGACCGCGATCAGCAAGCTGGAGGCGTTCATCAACTCGCCGTTCGAGCGCATCGAGTACGGCGATGCGATCACGCTGCTGCAGAAGTCCGGGCACAAGTTCGAGTTCCCGGTGGAATGGGGCCTGGACCTGCAGACCGAGCACGAGCGCTGGCTGACCGAGCAGCACGTCGGCCGCCCGGTGGTGGTGACCAACTACCCCGAGCACATCAAGGCCTTCTACATGCGCCTGAACGACGACGGCAAGACCGTGGCGGCGATGGACGTGCTGGCCCCGGGCATCGGCGAGATCATCGGCGGCAGCCAGCGCGAGGAGCGCCTGGACGTGCTGGACACGCGCATGGTGCAGTTCGGCCTGGATCCGCAGCACTACGGCTGGTACCGCGACTTCCGCCGCTACGGCACGGTGCCGCACGCCGGCTTCGGCCTGGGCTTCGAGCGCCTGGTGGTCTACATCTGCGGGCTGAGCAACATCCGCGACGCGATCCCCTACCCGCGCGCGCCGGGCAGCGCCGAGTTCTGAGGACATGGCCGACGCCGACGCCACGGTGACCATGTACCGGCCGCTGGGACCGGAGGAATTCGCGCTGGTGCGCGATTCCGGGTTCCGGCGCTGGCCGCCGCGGCTGCCGGAACAGCCGATCTTCTATCCGGTGACCAACCAGCGCTACGCCGAGGAGATCGCCGGGCGCTGGAACGTCAAGGACAGCGGGGTCGGCTACGTGGCGCGGTTCGCGGTGCGCGCGGCGTTCCTGGCGCCCTATCCGATCCAGAAGGTGGGCGGCGCGCAGCACACCGAGTGGTGGATCCCGGCCGAGGCGCTGGAGACGCTGAACGACAATATCGTCGGCCTCATCGAGATCGTGGCGCGCTTCGATGCTCCGCTTGAGGAGACCTCGGCATGATCCTGTTCTTCGCGCTGTGCTTCGTCGGCGTGGCCATCGCCGGGTTCAGCGCGTTCCTGATCTTCTGGCCGCTGACCCTGGTGCATATCCGCGACCGGCATCCGCCGCTGGTGGCTGAATTCGGGCCCGGCGCGTTTCTCAAGCCGGTGGCGCTGGGCTGGTTGCTGGCGCGGCGCTACCGCCCGCTCGGCGACCGCTCGCTGTCCGGGCTGGCGACCCCGGCCTGGCTGTCGCTGCTGACCATCTTCTTCGGCCTGGGCATGGCCGCCCTGCTCTGGCTGCTTTCCCTGGTGATTCCATGACTTCAGACGCTTCCGCCGCCGATCGGTGGTACCTGGCCAGCCTCGGCCGCATCCTGGTGTGGGCGCGCCTGCGCGTGCGCGAAGCCGGCACCGCCGAGGTGCTGGACAGCGACGGCAACACGCTCAGCTACGACAGCGAGGACACCGCGCAGGCGGCATTGTTCGACGCCGAGTTCGTCGCCTTCGACGGCCTGGACGAGGACGACGCGCTGGCGCGCGGGTTCTCGCTGCACGAAGTGGCGCCGCCGCAGGCCGACAACGATGCCGCGCTGCGCGGACGCATGACCCAGACCCTGGGCACGCGCGCCTGAGCCGCCGATGCACGTCCCGCCGGCGTTCGCCGAAACCGACCTGGGCGCGCTAGACGCGCTGATCGCGCGCGATCCGTTCGTCACCCTGGTCACCGTCGCCGACGGCCTGCCCTGCGCCACGCCGCTGCCGGTGCTGTACCGGCGCGACGGCACGCGCATCGTGATCGAGGGCCACTGGGCGCGCGCCAACCCGCAGTCGCGGCATGCCGGCCCGGCGCTGCTGATCGTGCACGGGCCGCAGGCCTATGTGTCGCCGGGCTGGTATCCGGACAAGGAGGCGATGGCGCGCGTGCCGACCTGGAACTACGCCACCGCGCACCTGCATGGCCGGTTGCAGGCCAGCGACGACGAAGCGCTGCTGGCCGACATCGTGGCCCGGCTCAGCGAACGCCACGAGCGCGCGCTCGGCAGCGACTGGCGCTACGAGCCGCACAACGAGGCGCACCGGCGCCAGTTGCGCGGCATCGTCGGCTTCCGTTTCGAACCGGAGCGGGTGGAACTGAAGTTCAAGCTGAGCCAGAACCACCCGCCAGCGAACGCGACGGCGGTGAGCGCGGCCTTGCAGGCGCAGGCCGATCCTGGCGCGCAGGCGGTGGCCGCATTGATGCGCGAGCGCTTGCAACGGCGCTGACGGCGCCTGCGTCCGCACACGAGCGCGGGCGCGCCGCACGTCCCGACCAACATACGCCGGCGTGTGTCCGCGCCGATGAACCGCGCCACGCCCGCCGCCGCCGCGACCCGCCCATGTGTGCGCCTGCTTCTGGAATAATGCGCGGCTATGAGCAAAATCGATCAGCTACTGCACAACAACCGTGCCTGGTCCGAGCGGATCAATCGCGAGGATCCGGACTTCTTCGGCCGCCTGTCCAAGCAGCAGACCCCGGAATACCTGTGGATCGGCTGCTCGGATTCGCGGGTGCCGGCCAACCAGATCATCGACATGGCGCCGGGCGAGGTGTTCGTCCATCGCAACATCGCCAACGTGGTCGTGCATACCGACCTCAACTGCCTGTCGGTGATCCAGTTCGCGGTGGAAGTGCTGAAGGTGCGGCACATCCTGGTGGTCGGCCATTACGGCTGCGGCGGCGTGCATGCCGGCCTGACCCGCGCCCGCCTGGGCCTGGTCGACAACTGGATCCGCCACGTCACCGACGTGGCCGAAAAGCACGAAGGCTGCCTGCAGCAGGCCGGCGACCTGACCCTGCAGCACGCCCGCCTGTGCGAGCTCAACGTGCTCGAGCAGGTGGTCAACGTCAGCCGCACCTCGATCGTGCGCGACGCCTGGGCCGCCGGCCAGGAGCTGACCGTGCACGGCTGGGTCTACAGCCTGCGCGACGGCCGCGTGCACGACCTGGGCATGGAACTGGAGCGGATCGAGGACCTGGCGCCGCGCTACGATGCCGCACTGGCGCGGATCTGCCAGGACCGCGAGGATCGCTGATCCGGTGCCGGCGCCCGCGCCGACACGACTGCCCAAGGACACCGCATGCTCCCCGCCCCGCTCAACCTGCACGCCTGGATCGACGAACACCGGCACCTGCTGAAACCGCCGGTGGGCAACAAGTGCATCTACGCCGGCGACTTCATCGTGATGGCGGTCGGCGGGCCGAACGCGCGCTCGGACTTCCACTACGACGAAGGCCCGGAGTGGTTCTACCAGCTCGAAGGCGAGATGGTATTGAGGATCCAGGAAGACGGCGCAGTGCGCGAGATCCCGATCCGCGCCGGCGAGACCTTCCTGCTGCCGCCGAAGGTCCCGCATTCGCCGCAGCGGCTGCCCGATTCGGTGGGCCTGGTGATCGAGCGCCGCCGCCTGCCGCACGAGAACGACGGCCTGCAGTGGTATTGCGAACGCTGCAACCACCTGCTGTACGCAGAATATTTCCCGCTGCGCAATATCGAGACCGATTTTCCGCCGGTATTCGCGCGCTTCTACGCCTCCGAGGCGCTGCGCACCTGCGGCCGTTGCGGACAGCTGCACCCGGTGCCGGCGCCCGTCGCCGCGCCGTGAGCGCACCCTCGCCGACCGTCGCGCCGGGCTGCGATGCTGCATAGCCTGATCGCGCTGAAGCCGCGCGACGTCCCGCTGCGCGTCGCCCTGCGCAACACCTTCGCGGTGGTCGCCCCGCTCGCCGTGGGCGTGGCCAGCGGCCATGCCGAACTGGGCCTGGCGATGGCCACCGGCGCGCTGAACACCATGTTCTCCGACCAGCCCGGGCCGTACCGCGCGCGCATGCAGCGCATGCTGATGGCGGCGCTCGCCGCCGGCGGCGCGGCGCTGCTGGGCATGCTGATCGGCGCGCATACCCCGGCGCTGGCGCTGGCGGCGCTGCTGCTGGGCCTCGGCGGCGGCCTGTTGGTGGCGCTGGGCCCGGTCGCGGCGCGGGTCGGGCTGACCAGCATGATCCTGCTGGTGGTCAGCGCCGACGTGCGCCTCCCCGCGGCACAGAGCGTCGGCGTGGCCGCGCTGATCTTCGCCGGCGGCGTGCTGCAGATGCTGATGGCGCTGGCCGCCTGGCCGCTGCAGCGCTACCGCCCGGAGCGGTTCGCGCTGGCCGAACTGATGCGGCAGCTGGCCGGCATCGCCCGCCAGCGGCCGAGCGCGACGCTGGCGCCGCCGGCCACCGAAGCGGTGCTCGAGGCGATGGTGATGCTGCACGGCGAGCACCGTTCGCGCGGGCTGGCGGTGCAGTCGTTCCGGATCATCGCCGAGCTGTGCGAACGCGCGCGACTGGAACTGCTGACCCTGACCGACCTGCACGGGCGCCTGGACGAAGCCGCCGCAGCGCGGCTGCCGATCGAGCGCGTGCTGGAACGCAGCGCGGTGGTGCTGGACCAGCTCGCCTACGCGCTGGACAACGCCGAAGACCCGGCCGCGGCGGAGGCCTCGATGACCGGCTTCGACGATCTGGCCGAGGCGCTGGCGCAGGCCCAGGCGCAAGCGCAGGACACCCGCGAGCGGCGCCTGCTGCGCATTGCCGTGGCCCGCGCGCAGGGCCTGGGCGGGCAGCTGCGCGCGCTGGTGCGCAACGGCCACTGGGCCAGCAGCCGCGGCGAGATCCAGGCCGAGCTGGCCGAGGCCCGCTTGCCGGCGGCGCTGCGCCCGCTGGCGCCGCTGCAGACCCTGCGCGCCAACCTCGGCTTCTCCTCGGTCGCGTTCCGGCATGCCTTGCGCTGCGGCGTGTGCCTGAGCCTGGCGGTGCTGTTCGAACGCTGGCAGGCGATCCCGCACGGCTACTGGATCCCGATGACCACGGCGATCGTGCTCAAGCCGGATTTCGGCGGCACTCTCAGCTTCGGCGCGTTGCGCGTGGCCGGCACCTTCGCCGGGCTGGTGCTGGCTACCGTGCTGGCCCACTTCACGATGGACGGCGCGGTGGTGCGGCTGCTGTTGCTGACTGTGTTCTGCCTGGGCTTCCGCCTGCTGACCCAGGTCAACTACGGCCTCGGCGTGGCCTGCCTGACCGGCATGCTGGTGTTGCTGCTGTCGTTCGAAGGCATGGCCCCGGGCGAGGCGATCGGCGAACGCATCCAGGCCACCGTGCTCGGCAGCGCGCTGGCGCTGGTCGCCTATGCGCTGTGGCCGACCTGGGAGCGGCGGCATATCCGCGCCACCCTGGCGCAGCTGTTGCTGGCCTATCGCGACCATCTCGCCGCGCTGCTCGAAGGCCGCCTGCAGGCGCTGCCGGAGACCCGCGCCGCGTCGCGTACCGCGCGCACCAACGTACAGGCCTCGATCGAGCGCCTGCGCGGCGAACCGCGGCGCAAGCGCAACCTGCGCGAACTCAAGCTGGCCGAATCGGTGCTGGCCAACGGCAATCGCCTGATCCGCGCCTCGCTGGCGCTGGAAGCGGTGCTGCGCGACAGCCCGGCGTTGCCGCCGCTGCCGGAACTGGCGCAGTTTCGGCAGCAGGCGCATGCGGCGCTGACCCAACTGGCCGACAGCCTGCGCAGCGGCACCCCGCCGCCGCAGGCGACCTTGCGCAACGACGAACGGCGCCTGGCCGAGGCGCTGGCCGCGCATCTGCAGGAAGCCAGCGACGGCTCGGCGCTGGCCGCGCTGGCCGACACCGGCGACCGCGTCGCCGACAGCGTCGGCACCCTCACCCACCTGTTGCGCAGCGCCATGCTGCCGGCCACCGCCACGCCCGCCGACGAAGCGCTACGCCGCGACCGGTAGACTGTGCCCTCGTCCTGTTACCCGCTGCCGATGAACGAGATCCTGACCCGCAACCACGCCACCGCGCTCGATGCCGCCGACCCGCTGCGCGAGCTGCGCCGCGAATTCCTGTTCCCGCAGCACCAGGGCGCCGACCAGGCCTACTTCGTCGGCAATTCGCTCGGCCTGCAGCCGCGCGGCGCGCGCGCCGCGGTGCAGGAGGTGCTGGACAAGTGGTCGACGCTGGCGGTGGAAGGCCACTTCACCGGCGACACGCAGTGGATGACCTACCACGAACTGCTGGCCGCGCCGCTGGCGCAGCTGGTCGGCGCGCTGCCGCACGAAGTGGTGGCGATGAACACGCTGACGGTGAACCTGCACCTGCTGATGGTCAGCTTCTACCGCCCCACCCGCGAGCGCCCGGCCATCCTGATCGAGGCCGGCGCGTTCCCGTCCGACCAGCATGCGCTGGCCTCGCAGATCCGCTTCCATGGCTTCGACCCGGCGACCGAACTGATCGAAGTGCAGCCCGACGGCGCCGACGGCACCGTGTCGCTGGCGGCGATCGAGCGCGCGATCGCCGAACACGGCCCGCGCCTGGCGCTGGTGCTGTGGCCGGGCGTGCAGTACCGCACCGGGCAGGCCTTCGACCTGGACGCGGTGGCGCGGCTGGCCCGCGCGGCCGGCGCCGCGGTCGGTTTCGATCTGGCGCATGCGGTCGGCAACATCCCCTTGACCCTGCACGACACCGCGCCCGATTTCGCGGTGTGGTGCCACTACAAGTACCTCAACGCCGGCCCCGGCGCGGTCGCCGGCGCGTTCGTGCACGAGCGCCATGGCCACGGCGACACGCCGCGCTTCGCCGGCTGGTGGGGCCACGACAAGCGCACCCGCTTCCAGATGCGGCCGGAGTTCGTCGCCGCGCCCGGCGCCGACGGCTGGCAACTGAGCAATCCGCCGATCCTGAGCATGGCGCCGCTGCGCGCCTCGCTGGAGCTGTTCGAACGCGCCGGGCTGCCGGCGCTGCGGCGCAAGTCGCTGCAGCTGACCGGCTATCTGGAAACGCTGATCCGCGCGCGCCTGGCCGAGACCCTGCAGATCGTCACCCCGGCCGACCCTGCGCAGCGCGGCTGCCAGCTGTCGCTGCGCGTGATCGGCGGCCGCGAACGCGGCCGTGCGCTGTTCGAGTACCTGCAATCGGTCGGCGTGCTCGGCGACTGGCGCGAGCCGGACGTGATCCGGATCAGCCCGGTGCCGCTGTACACCCGCTATCGCGACGTCTACCGCTTCGTCGAGGAAGCGGAAACCTGGGCCGGCGTCTGAGCCGCCCCCTCCTGCGCGGCCCCCGCCGCGCGTCATGCCGGATTTCTCCTTGAGCGCCTCCCCCCGCAGCATCACCCTGATCGGCGCCGGCCTGGCCGGTTCCCTGCTCGCCATCCTGCTCTCGCGCCAGGGCTGGCGCGTCACCGTCTACGAGCGCCGCGGCGATCCGCGCATCCAGGACTACGAGCGCGGCCGCTCGATCAACCTGGCGCTGGCCGAGCGCGGCCTGCACGCGCTGCGCCAGGCCGGCGCTGACGCCGCGGTGATGGCCAAGGCGGTGATGATGCGCGGGCGCATGGTGCATTTCGCCGACGGCCGCCAGCAACTGCAGCGCTATGGCCGCGACGACAGCGAAGTGATCTGGTCGGTGCACCGCAACGACCTCAACATCACCCTGCTGCAGCTGGCCGAACAGGCCGGCGCGCAGATCCACTTCTACCGGCGCCTGCACACGGTGGACTTCGACGCCGGCTACGCGCGCTTCATCGACGACCGCGACGACCAGCCGCACGACATCCGCTTCCGCAGCATGATCGGCGCCGACGGCGCCGGCTCGGCGCTGCGCGCGGCGATGCAGCGCAAGTCGCCGATGGCCGAGCACACCGAGTTCCTGGACCATTCGTACAAGGAACTGGAGATCCCGCCCAACCCCGACGGCAGCTTCCGCATCGAGGCCAACGCGCTGCACATCTGGCCGCGCGGGCACTACATGTGCATCGCCCTGCCCAACGACGAAGGCACCTTCACCGTCACCCTGTTCCTGCCGAACGAAGGCGAGCCCAGTTTCGCCACCACCCGCAGCGGCGCGGAAGCCCTGGCGCTGTTCCAACGCGACTTCGCCGATGCGCTGCCGCTGATGCCGCAACTGGCCGAGCACTGGGAACAGCACCCGCCGGGCCTGCTCGGCACGCTACGCCTGGAACGCTGGCA
Source organism: Xanthomonas sp. JAI131 (assembly GCF_013410075.1). NCBI lineage: Bacteria > Pseudomonadati > Pseudomonadota > Gammaproteobacteria > Lysobacterales > Lysobacteraceae > Xanthomonas > Xanthomonas sp. JAI131. The sequence goes on from NZ_JACCCN010000001.1 coordinate 1,311,890, forward strand.
CCTGGACGGGCGCGCGGTGCTGCTCGGCGATGCCGCGCATGCGATGGTGCCGTTCCACGGCCAGGGCATGAACTGCGCGTTCGAGGATTGCGTCGCCCTGGCCACGCACCTGCAGCGCGAACCGGACCTGGGCCGCGCCTACGCGGCTTTCGAGGCAGAGCGCAAGCCCAACGCCAGCGCGATCCAACAGATGGCGCTGGAGAACTACATCGAGATGCGCGACCGCGTCGGCGATGCCGGCTTCCTGCTGCAGCGCGAGCTGGAACAGGCGCTGCAGGAGCGCCACCCGACCCGCTTCGTGCCGCACTACACCATGGTCACTTTCCTGCGCACGCCGTACGCGCTGGCGTTGGAGCGCAGCGAGATCCAGCGCCAGATCCTGGTACAGGCCACGCAGGGCCACAGCGACCTGTCGCGGATCGACTGGGCTTGGCTGGAACGCACCGTGCACGATCGCCTGGCACCGCTGGACGGCGCGCATTGAGCCTGTGTGCCTTACCCTGTAGGAGCGGCTTCAGCCGCGACCGGCATTACCGGTAGCGTTGGCCGCGGCTGAAGCCGCTCCTGCAAAAGCCAGCCCGCACGCACCACCCACACCGCTCTGGTCCGACCATGCCCGACAGCTTTCTCTTCTACGACCTGGAAACCTTCGGTGCCGATCCGCGGCGCACGCGCATCGCCCAGTTCGCGGCGGTGCGCACCGATGCGGCGCTGAACGTGGTCGAGGAGCCGGTCAGTTTCTTCGTGCAGCCGGCCGACGACCTGCTGCCCTCGCCGATCGCCACGCTGATCACCGGCATCGCCCCGCAGCAGGCCCTGCGCGACGGGGTCAACGAGGCCGATGCGTTCGCGCGCATCGCCGAGCAGATGGCGCGGCCGCAGACCTGCACGCTGGGCTACAACTCGCTGCGCTTCGACGACGAATTCGTGCGCCACGGCCTGTTCCGCAATTTCCACGATCCGTACGAGCGCGAGTGGCGCGGCGGCAATTCGCGCTGGGACCTGCTGGACATGCTGCGGCTGATGCACGCGCTGCGCCCGGACGGCGTGGTCTGGCCGCAGCGCGAGGACGGCGCCACCTCGTTCAAGCTGGAACAGCTGGCGCTGGCCAACGGCGTGCGCGACGGCGACGCGCACGAGGCGCTGTCCGACGTCTATGCCACCATCGGCATGGCGCGGCTGTTCCGCGAGCGGCAACCGCGGCTATGGGACTACGCGCTGAAACTGCGCGACAAGCGCTTCTGCGGCGGCCTGCTCGACGTGGTGGCGATGCAGCCGGTGCTGCACGTGTCGATGCGCTATCCGGCCGCGCGCCTGTGCGCCGCGCCGGTGCTGCCGCTGGCGCGGCATCCGCGCATCGACAGCCGGGTGCTGGTGTTCGACCTGGAAGGCGATATCGAGCCGCTGCTGCGCTACACCCCGGAGCAGATCGCCGACCGCCTGTACACCCCGCAGGCCGACCTGCCCGAAGGCGAGCAGCGCATCCCGCTGAAGGAAGTGCACCTGAACAAGGCACCGGCGCTGGTCGCCTGGTCGCACCTGCGCGATGCGGATTTCGCGCGCCTGCAGATCGACCCCGCGCAGATCCTGGCCAAGGCCGCGCGCCTGCGCGAGGCCGGGCCGGAACTGGCCGAGAAGGTCCGCCGCGTGTTCGGCAACGAACGCGCGGCGGCCCCGGCCGACGTGGATGCCTCGCTGTACGACGGCTTCCTGGCCGACACCGACAAGCGCGCGATGGCGCAGGTGCGTGCGACCCCGCCGGCACAGCTGGCGCCGCTGGAAACCGGCTTCCGCGATCCGCGCCTGCCCGAGCTGTTGTTCCGCTACCGCGCGCGCAACTGGCCGCAGACGCTGTCCATCGTCGAGCAGAACCGCTGGGACGATTACCGGCGCCGGCGCCTGCATGGCGACAGCGGCCTGTCCGAACTGGGCCTGGACGGCTACTTCGCGCAGCTCGCCGATTTACGTCTGGCTCACTCCGATGATGCTACCAAGCAAGCCCTGCTCGATCAGCTGGCCGCCTGGGGCCAGGACCTGCAACGTACCCTATGACTTCTTATTTCAGCGACGCCAGCTTCAAGTTCCTGCGTGCCCTGGCGCGGCACAACGACAAGGCCTGGTTCAACGACAACCGGCACAAGTACGAGGAGCACGTGCGCCAGCCGTTCCTGCGCCTGATCACCGACCTGCAGCCGGACCTGGCCCAGGTCAGCGACCATTTCCGCTCCGACCCGCGCGGCGTCGGCGGCTCGCTGTTCCGCATCCATCGCGACGCGCGCTTCTCCCACGACAAGTCGCCGTACAAGACCTGGCAGGGCGCGCGCCTGTTCCACGAGCGGCGCAAGCAGGTGCCGGCGCCGTCGTTCTACATCCACCTGCAGCCGGGCGAGAGCTTCGTCGGCGCCGGTCTGTGGCATCCGGAGCCGGACACGCAGCGCAAGGTGCGCCAGTTCATCTTCGACAACCCGGGCAGCTGGAAAGCCGCCGCGCACGCGCCGAAGCTGCGCCGCCGCTTCGATTTCGAGGCCACGGAAATGCTGGTGCGGCCGCCGCGCGGCTTTCCCGCCGAGTTCGAGTTCATCGACGACCTCAAACACAAGAACTGGGTGTTCTGGCGCCAGCTCGACGACGCCACGATGACCGGGCCGAAGCTGCGCTCGCTGGTGGCGGCCGATCTGCAGACGCTGGCCCCGTTCGTGGACTATTTGTGCGCGGCCCTGGATCTGGAATTTTGAGGCAGTCCGCTTTCCCTGTAGGAGCGGCTTCAGCCGCGACAGGCATCATCGGTAACGCCTGTCGCGGCTGAAGCCGCTCCTACAAAAGATGCATCCGCACCGAGGCACACGATGAAAAAATGGCTGGCCTTGCTGTTCCTCGCCCTGCTCGCGCTCGGCGGCTATGTCGTCGCCGGGCCCTACCTGGCGATCCGCGGCATCAGCCAGGCGTTGGAACAGCGCGATGCGGCGGCGCTGGAGCGCTACGTCGACTTCCCCACCCTGCGGGTCAACCTGAAGGCGCAGGTCGACGATGCGTTGCTGCGCCGCGCCGGGCCGGACCTGCAGGCCGGCCTGTTCGGCGGCGCGCTGCTGTCGCTGGCCGGCAGCGTCAGCGGCATGGGCGTGGATGCGATGGTCACCCCGGCCGGGATCGGCGCCTTGCTGCAGGGCGACGCGCTGTGGAAGCGCGCCAGCGGCGACACCGTCGGCGGCGACACCTACGCCGCGCCGCGTCCGCCGCAACCGTTGCGGCAGGCCGAGCACCGCTTCGAATCGACCTCGCGCTTCGTCGCCACCCTCCACACCGCCGACGGCACCGCGGTGCCCTGCGTGTTCACCCGCGACGGGCTGCGCTGGAAGCTCAGCAACATCCTGCTGCCGTTGTAGGAGTGGCTTCAGCCGCGACATCGACGCCGGAAGAAGTCTTCAATCGCAACTGATGGCCCGAGGCCACCCGGAGTCACTACAGGAAGCTTGCGACCAATCCGGTGGGTGCAGGCCTTACACCCACCCACAAAGTGCCGAAACCATAGCGGCTTCCAACTCTGCTCGTCGCGACTGAAGTCGCTCCCACAAGGACTTGCGGCAAGCCGGCTAGCCGCACTGTGGGAGGGACTTCAGTCCCGACTGCTCGATGCTTCCGGACCAACAAGGCAAGCGAACCAAGATGGTATCCGCCTCTGCCCGTCGCGACTGAAGTCGCTCCCCACAAGGACTTGCGGCAAGCCGGCTAGCCGCACTGTGGGAGGGACTTCAGTCCCGACTGCTCGATGCTTCCGCACCAACAAAGCAACCGAACCAAGATGGTATACGCCTCCGCTCATCGCGACTGAAGTCGCTCCCACAAGGACTTGCGGCTAGCCGGCTGGCTGCACTGTGGGAGGGACTTCAGTCACGACTGCTCGATGCATCCGCCCCAACAAGGCATCGGAGCCAAGAGGGTATCCGCCTCCGCTCATCGCGACTGAAGTCGCTCCCACAAGGACTTGCGGCAAGCCGGCTGGGTGCACTGTGGGAGGGGCTTCAGTCCCGACTGCTCGATGCATCCGCCCCAACAAGGTACCGGAGCCAGGATGGTATCCGCCTCCGCCGGTCGCGATCGAAGCCGCTGCCACAGTGACGGGCGGCATATCGCAGCGACGCGCCGCTCAGCGGCGCCAGGCGGTCGTTTCGAACGCCTGCTGCACGCGCCGGAACGGTACGCGCAACTGCCAGCGCGCCGACCACGGCAGGTGCGCCAATGCCGCACGCGCGTCCAGCACCGGCAGATCGCCGGTCCAGGCGAACACCACGTGGTTGTCCAGTTCCGGCTCGTCCATGCGCAGCACCCGGCCGCCGAAGATCTTGCGCAGGTGCGCCACGTGCTGGCGGGTGTCGGTGTCGTACAGGTTCACCACCAGCACGCCGCCGGGCGTCAGCGCGGCATGGCAATCGTCGTAGAAACCGCGCGTGCGCATCGCCGCGGGGATGCCGTCGGCATCGTAGGCGTCGAGCAGCAGCAGGTCGTAGCGGCCGCGGCGCTGCGGCAGCAGTTGCGCACCGTCGCCGCGCAGCGCCTGGAAACGCGCGTCGTCGGCCGGGATGTGGAAGGCGTCGCGCAGCGCCAGCACGTCGGCATCGGCCTCGATCGCCTCGATGCGCGCCTGCGGCAGATGCCGGTAGCAGAACTTGGCCTGCGAGCCGCCGCCCAGGCCGACGATGCCGATGCAGCGCGGCTCCGGCCGCAGCAGCAGAGCGCCGAGCATGCTGCGGGTGTAGTCCACTTCCAGCACGTGCGGCCACCAGGTGAGCATCCGGCTTTGCGTCACCTCGCCCTTGAACTGCAGGCTGGTGTAGCGCCAGCCGCGCTCCACGTACGGCCGTCCCGGGCGCAGCGCCTGCGTCTGCGCGCGGTCCGGCCGCAGCAACTGGCGCAGCGTGGCCCAGCGGCCTGCGCCGCCGCCGGAGGCCGCGCTCACGGCTTGGCGATGAGGTTGGCCACGCCGTGCGGCACGTGCCCGGCGGCCACCCGCTCGCGCGCGGCGCTGTCGATGTTGTGCTGCGAGTCGTCGAAGAAGATGTCGGCGCCGAACGCCTGCAGGAACGGCCCCTTGTGGCGGCCGCCCAGGAACAGCGCCTCGTCCAGGCGCACGCCCCATTCGCGCAGCGTGCGGATCACCCGCTCGTGCGCCGGCGCCGAGCGCGCGGTGACCAGCGCGGTGCGGATCGGCGAGGCTTCGCCGGCCGGGAACGCGGACTGCAAGGCATGCAGCGCGGACAGGAAATTGCGGAACGGCCCGCCGGTCAGCGGCTCGCGCGCGTTCTCGCGCTCGTAGCGGCCGAACGCCTCCACGCCCTGCTCGCGCGAGAAGCGCTCGCCCTCGTCGCCGAAGATCACCGCATCGCCGTCGAAGGCGATGCGCAGCTGCGTGGATAACCGCTCCGAATCGATCGCTCCGGCCGCCGCGGCCGCTTCCTGCGCATGTTCGCCCGGCGGCTTGGGCAGGATCGTCGCCGCGGCGATGCCGTGGCTCAGCGCGCGCCGCACCGATTCCGGATTCGCCGACAGGAACAGGTCGGTGCCGAACGGCTTGACGTAGGGCCAGGTGGCCTCGCCGGAGGTGAAGGTGGCGCGGACGATGCCCAGCCCGTAGTGCTGGATCGAATTGAAGATGCGCAGCCCGGTATCGGCGGAATTGCGCGACAGCAGGATCACCTCCACCGGGGGCGTCTCCGGCGGCGTGCCCTGGTTCAGCGCCAGCAGCTTGCGCACCACCGGGAACGCCACGCCCGGCGCCAGCACATCGTCCTCGCGCTCGCGCTGGTACGCGCTGTACGCCTCCACTCCCTGCTGCTCGAACAGGGCATGGCCCTCTTCCAGATCGAACAGGGCACGCGAGGTGATCGCGACGGTTAGCAGGCGGGGGGAGTTGTCGGACATGGGAGCAGGGATTCGGAATTGGGGATTCGGGATTGGCAAAAGCGGCTTACTGGAGCGGAACGTAAAGGAGTAGAGCGTCGGAGCGGCAGACCCGCTGTTGCGAATCCCCAATCCCGACTCCCCAATCCCCGCTTTCAAACCATAAATTGCTCGCTCAAGATCCGCTCCTCCAGGTTGTGCTCCGGATCGAACAGCAGGGTGACCAGGCGGTCGCGCGATTCGCGGATGGTGACTTCGACCACGTCGCGGGTTTCGTGCGAGTCGGCGGTGACGCTGACCGGGCGCTTGTACGGATCGAGCACGCGCAGGCGCACTTCGGTGTCGGCCTTGAGGATCGCGCCGCGCCAGCGCCGTGGCCGGTACGGGGCGATCGGGGTCAGCGCCAGGGTGTGCGACCCCAGCGGCAGGATCGGGCCGTGCGCCGAGGAGTTGTAGGCGGTGCTGCCGGCCGGCGTGGCCACCATCACCCCGTCGCAGATCAGTTCGTCGACCCGGGTCTGACCGTTGAGGTCGATGCTGACGTGCGCGGCCTGGCGGGTCTGCCGCAGCAGCGACACTTCGTTGTAGGCCAGCGAACCGGTGGTGGTGCCGGACTCGGTCTGCGCCAGCATCTCCAGCGGCCGCAGTTTGGCCGGCTCGGCCTGCGCCAGCCGCACCACCAGATCGTCGTCCAGATACTGGTTCATCAGGAAGCCGACCGTGCCCAGCTTCATGCCGAACACCGGTTTGCCCAGGCCGCCGTGACGATGCAGGGTCTGCAGCATGAAGCCGTCGCCGCCGAGCGCGCACAGCACATCGGCGTCGGCCGGCGCATGGTCGCCATAGCGCGCGATCAGCTGATCGCGCGCCGCGAGCGCGGCTGGCGCGGTGCTGGCGAGGAAACAGATGCGGGGAGAAGACGGCAGGACAGGAACGTTCATGCCGCGATCATACCCGGCACGCCGTTACGCGCGCGCGGCCATCCCGGCGGCGCCGACGCTAGCGTCCGGACGCGTAATCATCGTAGACGGTGCGCGCGGCCTGTTCCTGCATGTCCTGGCGGACCGATGCCGGCACGACGGCGATCAGGCGTTCGCGGACCTGCTGCGCCAGCTGCGCGGACTTGATGTCGCCCATGCCCTCGCCCTGCCGCGCATCGGCCAGACATAACCAGTACCAGGCGCGTGCGACATCCCGGCATGACTGCGGACCAAAGGCCTGGATCCAGGCCAGTTCGGGTTCCCAGCCCGCGCCCTCGCGCCAGCCGCGCGCGCCCCATTGCGCCAGCAGCGCGGCATGATCCGGTTCGGCGCCGACGCCCAGAAAGCAGCGGCGGCCATATTCGCGGTAGGCGACGCTGAAGCGATTGTCCAGCCAGGTGCGGGCGTAGACCGCGCGCTTCAATGCGGCCAGCGCCGCGACCGGCTCGCCGCTGGCATCCAGGTGCAGAAACCAGGCATACGCGGCATCGCCGAAGGATTTCCTGGACAGCGCGCGCAGCGGCGCCAGGTTGCCTTGCCGCTGTTGCTGCAACGCACGCTGCAGCCGCACCTCCAGCGAAGGCCGCCGGGCCAGGAGCACCAGCAGCAGCACGACGAACGCGGGAATCAGAAGGTAGAGCATGGTCTCTGCCGGCGCGAAGCCGCGGAACGCGAAGCGGACGGTACGCGGGGAACCGGACCGGCCAGCGCCAGGGCAAACGGCCCCGCGGGCATGGCCATGGGCATCATGCGACGTGCGCCGGCATCGCGACAAGCGCGACGCCTGCGATCACACCCCTTTCGTGAAAGAGGCATGGCGACGGCCGCAGCGACCGGGCCGCAGGACCCGGCGCTGCCGACCTGCGCGTCGGGCCCGCGTCGCGGGCCCGCGCACGGGTCACACCCCGTGCGCCGCCAGCTGGCCCAGCCGCTGCACCGCCACCGACACCGTCGGGTAGTCCAGCGCCTTCTGCGCCGACAGCTCCTGCAGCATGTTCAAGGTGAAGCGCAGGCTGCTGTCGTCGCGCTGCAGCCACTGCTGCACCTTGGCCTCGGCATTGCCGCCCGGCAACGCCAGGGCCTGCCCGGCCAACGCGCTGTGGTGCTTGGCCAGTTCGTCGCGCAGCACGCCGCGGGCCACCGCATGCCAGCGGCCGTTGACCTCCAGCGCGTCGATCTGCTCGAACAGCCACGGCAGCTGCAAGGCCTCGCCGAGGCGGAAATGCACCTTCGACACTTCCACCGGCTTGAGCTTGCGGGTGCGCGCCATCTCGATGATGTCGAACGCCGGCTCCAGGAAGCGCAGTTCCGACAGCTGCTGCGCCAGCGCCGGCGGCAGGCCCTTGTCCTGCCATTCCTGCACCAACGCCTCGTACAGCGGACGCTGCGAGTCCGACAGCACGCCGGAGGCGACACGGATGTCGTTGAACGGCTCGTGGTAGCGCTCCACCGCCGCGGTGATGCCGGGCATCGGACCGGGACGGAACAGCAGCCAGCGCACGAACGCGCGCTGCAGCTTCCAGATCACTTCCAGCGCATCGATCTGCACCGACTCGGGCACCTGCCCGTCCAGCGCGTCGATCTGCGTCCACAGCGCGCGCGCGTCCAGCGTCTCACGGCTGATCGTGTACGCCTTGGCCACCTCGCCGATGCTGCGCCCGGTGTCTTCCTGCATGCGCATCAGGAAGGTCGCGCCCATGCGGTTGATGGTGGTGTTGGTGACCGCGGTGGCGATGATCTCGCGCTTCAGGCGGTGCCGCTCCATCGCATCGGCGTACTTCTTCTGCAGCGGCTGCGGGAAGTAGCGCTGCAGCTCCTTGGACAGGTACGGGTCCTCGGGGATGTCCGATTCCAGCAGCTGCTGGAACGCGACCAGCTTGGAGTAGGACAGCAGCACCGCCAGCTCCGGCCGGGTCAGGCCCTGGCCGCGGGCCTTGCGCGCGGAGATCTCCGCGTCCGACGGCAGGTATTCGATCTGCCGGTCGAGCAGGCCCTGCGCTTCCAGGGTGCGGATGAAGTGCTGCTTGGAGCCCAGGCGCTTGACGCTCATCCGCTCCATCAGGCTCAGCGCCTGGTTCTGGCGGATGTTGTCCCACAGCACCAGCTCGGCGACCTCGTCGGTCATCGACGCCAGCAGCGTGTTGCGCGCCGCCACGGTCAGCTTCTTGGCCTGCACCACGTCGTTGAGCAGGATCTTGATGTTGACCTCGTGGTCGGAGGTGTCCACGCCGGCCGAGTTGTCGATGAAGTCGGTGTTGAGCAGCACCCCGACCTGCGCGGCCTCGATGCGGCCGAGCTGGGTCAGGCCCAGGTTGCCGCCTTCGCCGACGATCCTGCAGCGCAGCTCGCCGCCGTTGACGCGCAGGCCGTTGTTGGCGCGGTCGCCGACATCGCCATGGGTCTCGCTGGCGGCCTTGACGTAGGTGCCGATGCCGCCGTTCCAGAACAGGTCCACCGGCGCCTTGAGGATGGCGTTCATCAGCTCGTTCGGCGAGAGCTGCTTGACGCCCGCTTCCAGGCCCAGCGCCTCGCGCACCGGCGCGCTGATCTCGATCGACTTCAGCGTGCGCGGATAGAGGCCGCCGCCGGCGCTGATCAGCTTGGCGTCGTAGTCGGCCCAGCTGGAACGCGGCAGCTTGAACAGGCGTTCGCGCTCGGCGAACGAGGCCGCCGGATCCGGCGTCGGATCCAGGAAGATGTGGCGGTGGTCGAACGCGGCCAGCAGGCGGATGTGCCGCGACAGCAGCATGCCGTTGCCGAACACGTCGCCGGACATGTCGCCGATGCCGACCACGCTGAAGTCCTCGCTCTGGCAATCGCGGCCCAGCGCGCGGAAGTGGCGCTTGACCGACTCCCAGGCGCCGCGCGCGGTGATGCCCATGCCCTTGTGGTCGTAGCCGACCGAGCCGCCGGAGGCGAACGCGTCGCCCAGCCAGAAGCCGTGGTCGATCGCCAGCCCGTTGGCGATGTCGGAGAACGTGGCGGTGCCCTTGTCGGCGGCGACCACCAGGTACGGATCGTCCTGGTCGTGGCGCACCACCTGCGGCGGCGGCACGATCTTGCCGCCGACGATGTTGTCGGTGATGTCGAGCAGGCCCTGGATGAACAGCTTGTAGCAGGCGATGCCTTCGGCCAGCACCGCGTCGCGGTCGCCGCCGGCGGGCGAGCGCTTGCAGAAGAAGCCGCCCTTGGCGCCGACCGGCACGATCACCGTGTTCTTGACCATCTGCGCCTTGACCAGGCCCAGCACCTCGGTGCGGAAATCCTCGCGCCGGTCCGACCAGCGCAGGCCGCCGCGCGCCACCGCGCCGAAGCGCAGGTGCACGCCTTCCACGCGCGGGCCGTACACGAAGATCTCGCGGTACGGGCGCGGCTTGGGCAGCTCCGGCACCTTGGCCGAATCGAGCTTGAAGCTGATGCAGTGGCCCAGGCCGCCGTCCTTGCCGGTCTGGTAGTAGCTGGTGCGCAGGGTCGCTTCGATCACGCCCTTGAAGCTGCGCAGGATGCGGTCCTCGTCGAGGCTGGCGACCTGGTCGAACAGCTTCAGCAGCGCGGCATTGGCCGCCTCCAGCTGCGCATCGCGGTCGCCGCGGCGCGCGTCGATCACCGGTTGCAGCGCCTTCAGCGCGCCTTCGTCGCCGGCCGCCAGCAGGTGCAGCTGCGCCGTCAGCGCGGCCTGGCCGTCGGCGATCTGCGCCTTGCTCTCGTTGCCGGTGGCCGGATCGAAACGCGCTTCGAACAGTTCCACCAGCAGCCGTGCCAGCAGCGGATAGCGCGTGCAGGTCTCTTCGACGTAGGCCTGCGAGAACGGCACCCCGGTCTGCAGCAGGTATTTGCAGTAGCCGCGCAGGATCGCCACCTGGCGCCAGCCCAGGCCGGCGCCGACGATCAGGCGGTTGAAGCCGTCGTTCTCGGCATCGCCGCGCCAGATGCGCACGAACGCCTCGCACAGCGGCGCGTCGGCGCGTTCGACGTCGATGCTGCCGGCCAGCGGCTCCACTTCGAAGTCCTGGATGTACAGCAGCGTGCCGTCCACGGTCAGCCGGTACGGGCGTTCGGAGATCACCCGCAGGCCCAGGTTCTCCATCATCGGCAGCACGTCCGACAGCGGCAGGTCGTCGCGCTGGCGATACAGCTTCAGGCGCAGGCTGTCGGCGCCGTCGCGGCGCAGCGACTGCAGGCTCAGGTGCAGGTCGTCGGGACCGCGCAGCGCGGCCAGGCGCTCGACGTCGCGCGCGGCGATCTGCGCGGTCGATTCCTCGATGTAGCCGGCCGGCAGCGCGCGGCCGTAGTTGGCCGCCAGGCGCAGGCCGTCGCGCTCGCCGCGGCTGGCGACCAGCGCCTCGCGCAGGTCGTCCTGCCAGTTGCGCAGCAGGTGCGCCAGGCGCGCTTCCAGTTCGGTGGTATCGAATTCCAGCGCTTCGCCGGGCTTGGGCCGCACGATCAGGTGCAGCTGCGCCAGCGGCGATTCGCCCAGCACCACGCTGGAATCGATGTATTCGCCGTGCAGCGCGTCCTTCAGCAGGGCCTCGATGCGCAGGCGCACGTCGGTGTTGAAGCGCTCGCGCGGGATGTACACGAGTGCGGAAATGAAGCGGCCGTACTTGTCGCGGCGCAGGAACAGGCGGCTGCGCACCCGCTCCTGCAGGCCGAGGATGCCCATCGCGGTGCGGTACAGCTCCTCCTCGTTGGACTGGAACAGTTCCTCGCGCGGCAGCGTCTCCAGGATGTGGCGCAGCGCCTTGCCGCTATGGCTGCTCGGGGTCAGCCCGGACTTGCGCATCACGTAGTCGTGGCGCTCGCGCACCAGCGGGATCTCCCACGGCCGGCGGTTGTAGGCGCTGGACGTGAACAGGCCGAGGAAACGCTGCTCGGCGACGATGCGGCCCTTGGCGTCGAACTCCAGCACGCCGATGTAGTCCATGTAGCCGCTGCGGTGCACCCGCGAGCGCGCGTTGGTCTTGGTCAGGATCAGCGCTTCCTTGATCCCCGATTCGCTGAGGCCGTGCGCGGCCAGGGTGCGCACCGGGCGCGCCGGCGACTTGTCGTGGCCGCGCAGCAGGCCCAGGCCGCTGTCCTCCAGCGGCGCCAGCACGTCTTCGCCGCCCTGCTTCTCGACCCGGTATTCGCGGTAGCCGAAGAAGGTGAAATGGTCGGCCGCGGCCCAGCGCAGGAATTCCTGCGCCTCGCGCCGGCCCTTGTCGTCCACCGGCAGGCGCCGCGTGGTCAGGTCGTCGGCCAGGGTCAGCATCTTCTCGCGCATGCCGCTCCAGTCGCGCACGATGTTGCGCACCTCGCCGAGGATGCGCTGGATCGCCGCATCCACCCGCGGCATGTCCTCCGGCGGCTGCCGGTCGATCTCCAGCAGCATCAGCGATTCCGGCTTGCCCTCGCCGACCGTCTCCAGCTTGCCGCCCTTGTCGCGGCTCATGCGCAGCACCGGGTGGCCGAGCACGTGCACGCCGATGCCCAGCTCCGACAGCGCCATGCTCACCGAATCCACCAGGAACGGCATGTCGTCGTTGACGATCTGCAGCACCGTGCGCGAGGACTCCCAGCCGTCTTCCTTCAGGCTCGGATTGAACACCCGCACGTTGAACGTGCCCGGCTTGCGCTTGCGCGCGAACTCCAGCATCGACGCCGCCAGCGCGGCCCATTCCGGCGCGCTGTGGTGGGGGAACTCGTCCTCCTCCATGCGCTTGTAGAACTCCTCGGCGAAGGCCTGCGCCTCGGCCTGGCGGCCGCCCGGATAGCGCTGGCGCAGGGCCGCGTACACCGGCTCCAGGCTGAAGCCGCCGGCGGAAGCGGCCGGCACGGCGTCGATCACCCGCGAATTGGCGGTGGCGCGCGCCGCGCCGCGCTTGTTCGCGACCGGTGCGGCCTTGGCCTGCTTGGCCGACGGCTTGGCGGACGCCTTGGACGAGGGGGAAGCGGGCTTGGACGCGGACTTGCTGGAGGATCCGGCCGAGGACGTGCTGGAACGGGAAGCGTCTGATTTGGGTTTCATGACGGGGAGCAACAACGATGCTCGTTGGGAAAGCCAGAATTGTACCGGTGGCGCGTTCAACTACCTTGCTGCATGGCGCAAACCAGCGCCGGGAACGAAACGACGCGCCATATCGGGCAAAGTCGCGCGCGCCGCCGTCACGCCGTCATAACTTCGTGCAGCGGAGCGTCGCCGATGCCGGGACTTGTCGCGATCGGCGCGCCGATGTCAAGGCTGTTCCAATTCTAAACTGGACGGTATAGTCCACATTCAATGACCGCCTCCCCTGCCCCGTCCCGCCTGCCTCAGGCGCGCGATCAGCGCGTGTACGCCGCCGTGCGCGAACTGTTGGCCCAGGCCGGCATGCGTCTGAGCATGGACGCGGTGGCCGCCCGCGCCGGCTGCTCCAAGCAGACCCTGTACAGCCGCTACCGCAGCAAGCAGGACCTGCTGCAGCGGGTGATGCAGGACCATACCGAACTGAGCGCCACGCACCTGGGTCCGGCGCAGGGCGAACTGCGCGGCAGCCTGCTGCGCTTCGCCCGCGAGTACCTGGAGCAGCTGTCCGAGCCGAGCGTGCTGCAGAGCTGCCAGCTGATCGCGGCCGAATCGCGGCATTTCCCCGAGCAGGTCCGCGCGCTGTTCCGCGACAGCGCCGAGGCGCTGATGCAGCGCCTGAGCGAGCGCCTGCAACTGGCGGTGGCCGCCGGCCAGCTGCGCCATGACGATCCGCACTTCATGGCCGAACTGCTGTTGAGCATGATCGTCGGGATGGATTTCGAGCGCCAACGCTTCCATACCGCCCATCGCAGCGACGCCGCCGCGCAGCGCGCCTGGGCCGAATTCGCCGTCGACGGTTTCCTGCGCGCGTTCGCCGCGCCACCTGCCCCTTCCCTTTCGTTTTCGACACCAGACCGGAGTACCACCCGATGACCTCCCCGTTGCGTTCTCTCGCCCTGGCCTGCGCCGTCGTGGTGGTGTTGGCGTCCTGCAAGAAACAAGAAGAACAGCAGGCCATGCCGCCGCCGGAAGTGGGCGTGCTGGAAGCCAAGCCGCAGACGCTGCCGTTGCAGCGCGACATGGTCGGGCGCCTGTCCGCCTACCGCAGCGCCGACGTGCGCGCCCGCGTGGCCGGGGTGCTGGAAAAGCGCCTGTACACCGAAGGCACCGACGTGAAGGAAGGCCAGCCGCTGTTCCAGATCGATCCGGCGCCGCTGCGCGCCTCGCTGGCGTCGGCGCAGGGCCAGCTGGCCGCGGCCGAGGCCACCTACGCCAACGCCAAGGTCGCCGCCACCCGCGCGCGCAGCCTGGCGCCGCAGGCCTACGTGTCCAAGTCCGATCTGGACACCGCCGAGGCAACCGAACGCACCTCGGCCGCGTCGGTGCAGCAGGCGCGCGCCGCGGTGGACACCGCACGCATCAACCTGGGCTACGCCACCGTCACCGCGCCGATCGCCGGCCGCGCCGGCAAGCAGCAGGTCACCGAAGGCGCGCTGGTCGGCCAGGGCGACACCACCCTGCTGACCACAATCGACCAGCTCGACCCGCTGTACGTGAACTTCTCGATGAGTTCGGACGAACTGGCGCAGCTGCGCCAGGCGCAGACCCAGGGCAACGTGGCGCTGAACGACGAGGGCAAGTCGACCGTGCAGGTCAAGCTCGGCGACGGCAGCGTCTATGCCCAGTCCGGCACGCTGGACTTCTCCGATACCGCGGTCGATCCGAGCACCGGCTCGGTGACCCTGCGCGCCCTGCTGCCCAATCCGGACCGGGTGCTGCTGCCCGGCGCATTCGTCAGCTTCGCCGCCAACCTGGGCCAGCGCAACAACGCCTACCTGATCCCGCAGGAAGCGATCCAGCGCGACGCCAAGGGCGCCTATGCGCTGGTGGTCGGCAAGGACGGCAAGGTGCTGCGCAAGGACGTGGTCACGGTCGGCCAGCAGGAAGGCAAGTGGATCGTCGGCTCCGGCCTGGCCGCCGGCGACCAGGTCATCGTCTCCGGCCTGCAGAAGGCCAAGGAAGGCGCGCCGGCCAAGGCCACGCCGTGGACCCCGGGCGCTCCGGGCGGCGCCGCGCCGCAGGGCCAGGCGCCCGCTGGCGCCGCGCCGCAGGACAAGGCCGCCGGCCAACCGCAGGGCGCAGCGAGCGGCGACACGCCGGCCGCCGCGGCCGATTCCAAGCCCGAGCAGCAGTAACGGACCCCCGCCATGCCTAAGTTCTTCATCGAACACCCGGTCTTCGCCTGGGTGGTGGCGATCCTGATCTCGCTCAGCGGCGTGATCGCCATCCTCAACCTCGGCGTCGAATCCTATCCCTCGATCGCGCCGCCGCAGGTCACCGTCACCGCGACCTACCCCGGCGCCAGCGCCGACACCACCGAGCGCTCGGTCACCCAGGTGATCGAGCAGCAGCTGACCGGCATCGATCACCTGCTGTACTTCAGCTCCTCGTCCTCCTCCAGTGGCACCGCCACCGTCACCCTGACCTTCGAGACCGGCACCAATGCCGACATCGCCCAGGTGCAGGTGCAGAACAAGGTGTCGCTGGCGACGCCGCGCCTGCCCTCGGAAGTGACCGCGCAGGGTGTGGTGGTGGCCAAGGCCAACGCCGGCTTCCTCAGCGTGATCGCGCTGCGCTCGGAAAACCCGTCGATCGACCGCAGCGCGCTCAACGACATCGTCGGCTCGCGCGTGCTGGAGCAGATCTCGCGCGTGCCCGGCGTCGGCAGCACCCAGCAGTTCGGCGCCGAATACGCGATGGACATCTGGCTGAACCCGGAAAAGCTGCAGGGCTATCACCTGTCGCCGAGCCAGGTGTACAACGCGATCAGCGCGCAGAACGTGCAGTTCGCCGCCGGCTCGATCGGCTCCGATCCGGCCCCGTCCGGGCAGTCGTTCACCGCCACGGTCACCGCCGAAGGCCGCTTCAGCTCGCCCGAGCAGTTCGAGAACATCATCCTGCGCGCGGACAGCAACGGCAGCGTGGTGCGGCTGAAGGACGTGGCGCGGGTCGCGTTCGGCCCGACCAGCTTCGGCTTCGACACCCAGTACAACGGCAAGCCGACCGGCGCGTTCGCGATCCAGCTGCTGCCCGGCGCCAATGCGCTGAGCGTGTCCGAGGCGGTCAAGGCCAAGATGGACGAGCTGCAGCCGAGCTTCCCGCAGGGCGTGAGCTGGTTCACCCCGTACGAAAGCACCACCTTCGTGCGGATCTCGATCGAGGAAGTGGTCAAGACCCTGGCCGAGGCGATCGTGCTGGTGTTCCTGGTGATGCTGGTGTTCCTGCAGAACTTCCGCGCCACCATCATCCCCACCCTGGTGATCCCGGTGGCGCTGCTGGGCACCTTCCTGGGCATGTGGGTGATCGGCTTCACCATCAACCAGCTGACCCTGTTCGCGATGGTGCTGGCGATCGGCATCGTGGTCGACGACGCGATCGTGGTGATCGAGAACGTCGAACGCATCATGTCCGAAGAGCACCTGGCGCCGAAGGCGGCCACGCAGAAGGCGATGACCCAGATCACCGGCGCGGTGGTGGCGATCACCGTGGTGCTGGCGGCGGTGTTCATCCCCTCGGCGATGCAGCCCGGCGCGGCCGGCGCGATCTACAAGCAGTTCGCGATCACCATCGCCATGGCGATGGGGTTCTCGGCGTTCCTGGCGCTGAGCTTCACCCCGGCGCTGTGCGCGGCGTTCCTGAAGGCCACCCACAACGAGAACCCGAACTGGGTGTACCGCAACTTCAACAAGTACTACGACAAGCTGGCGCACCGCTACGTCGGCGCGGTCGGCGGCACCATCCGCCGCGCGCCGCGCTGGATGGCGGTGTTCGCGTTGCTGGTGGTGCTGTGCGGCTTCCTGTTCACGCGCATGCCCGGCAGCTTCCTGCCCGAGGAAGACCAGGGCTTCGCGCTGGCGATCGTGCAGTTGCCGCCGGGCGCCACGGTCGGCCGCACCAACGAGGTGTTCGCGCAGATGCGCGGCGTGCTGCAGCAGCAGAAGGCCGTGGAAGGCATGCTGCAGGTGGCCGGCTTCAGCTTCCTGGGCCGCGGCGAGAACGTCGGCATGGGCTTCATCCGGCTCAAGCCGTGGGCCGACCGCGACGTCACCGCCACCGACCTGATCCAGCAGTTGAACGGGATGTTCTACGGCATCAAGGGCGCGCAGATCTTCGTGGTCAACCTGCCCACGGTGAACGGGCTGGGCCAGTTCGGCGGCTTCGACATGTGGCTGCAGGACCGCACCGGCGCCGGCGAGGAGGCGCTGACCCAGGCGCGCAACATCCTGCTCGGCAAGGCCGCCGCGCGCCAGGACGCGCTGGCCGGGGTGCGCCCCAACGGCCTGGAGAACGCGCCGCAGCTGCAGCTGAGCGTGGACCGCGTGCAGGCGCAGTCGATGGGGCTGTCGGTCAGCGACATCTACCAGTCGATCCAGATGATGCTGGCGCCGGTGTACGTCAACGACTTCTTCTACGAAGGCCGCATCAAGCGCGTCAACATGCAGGCCGACGCACCGTTCCGCACCGGTCCGGAATCGCTGCGCAACTTCTACGTGCCCAGCAGCAGCGCCACCGACAGCGACGGCCTGCCGCAGATGATCCCGCTGAGCACGGTGGTGAAGTCGAACTGGATCTACAGCTCGCCGTCGCTGAGCCGCTACAACGGCTATTCGGCGGTCAACGTGGTCGGCAACCCGGCCCCGGGCGGCAGTTCCGGCCAGGCGATGAGCGCGATGGAGGAGATCGTCAACAACGATCTGCCGCCGGGCTTCGGCTTCGACTGGAGCGGCATGTCGTACCAGGAGATCATCGCCGGCAACAGCGCCACGCTGCTGCTGGTGCTGTCGATCGTGGTGGTGTTCCTGTGCCTGGCGGCGCTGTACGAGAGCTGGTCGATCCCGGTCTCGGTACTGCTGGTGGTGCCGATCGGCGTGCTCGGCGCGATCACCTTCTCGCTGCTGCGCGGCCTGCCGAACGACATCTACTTCAAGATCGGCATGATCACGGTGATCGGCCTGGCGGCGAAGAACGCGATCCTGATCGTGGAGTTCGCGGTGGAGCAGCGCGCGGCGGGCAAGACCCTGCGCGAAGCGGCCACCGAGGCGGCGCACCTGCGCTTCCGTCCGATCCTGATGACCTCGTTCGCGTTCATCCTCGGCGTGCTGCCGATGGCGATCTCCACCGGCGCCGGCGCCAACGCGCGCCACTCGATCGGCACCGGCGTGATCGGCGGCATGGTGTTCGCCACCTTGCTCGGCGTGCTGTTCATCCCGCTGTTCTTCGTGGTGGTGCGGCGCATGCTCGGCGACAAGCTGGACGAGCCGTCGAAGGAGTACGTGGCGATCCAGCAGGAAGGGCAGAACCGGAACCAGCCGGATCGGTGAGGGGCCGGGATTGGGGATTGGGGAGTCGGGATTCGTCAGGAATCCCGGGTCCTTGAGAACCCCAGATTGCTGATGCGAACAAAAAAAGCGGCCTTATCGGCCGCTTTTTTTTTGCCGGTTCCGGCACTGCCTGCCGCAGCGCCGGTCCGATTCCCCATTCCCGACTCCCTATTCCCAGCTCAACGCAATCCGGTCTCGTTGCGGGCGATCACCAAGCGCTGGATTTCAGAGGTGCCTTCGTAGATCTCGGTGATCTTGGCGTCGCGGAAATAGCGCTCCAGCGGCATTTCCTTCGAGTAGCCCATGCCGCCATGGATCTGCACCGCCTGGTGGGTGATCCACATCGCCGCTTCGGACGCGGTCAGCTTGGCCACCGAGGCCTCGGTGGTGAAGCGCTGGCCCTGCCCCTTCGCCCATGCCGCGCGCAGCGTCAGCAGCAGCGACGCGTCGAGCTTGCACTTCATGTCGGCGATCTTGGCCTGGGTCATCTGGAACGCGCCGATCGGCGAGCCGAACGCCTTGCGCTCCTTCACGTAGTCCAGGGTGGCCTGGTAGGCGGCGCGGGCGATGCCGATCGCCTGCGAGGCGATGCCGATGCGGCCGGCGTCGAGCACGCTCATCGCGATCTTGAAACCCTCGCCCGGCGCACCCAGAACCTCGTCCGGGCTCGCCACGTAGTCCTGGAACTCGATCTCGCAGGTGGCCGAGGCGCGGATGCCGAGCTTGGGCTCGGTCTTGCCACGATGGAAGCCGGGCTTGTCGGTGTCGATCACGAACGCGGTGATGCCGCGCGAGCCCTGCTCCGGGTCGGTGACCGCGAACAGCACGATGTACTTGGCGACCGGGCCGGAGGTGATCCAGCTCTTCTTGCCGTTGATCACGAAGCTGCCGTCGTCCTGGCGCACCGCCCGGCAACGCATCGCGGTGGCGTCGGAGCCGGACTGCGGCTCGGTCAGCGCGAACGCGCCGATGTGGCTGCCGTCGGCGATCGCGCGCACGTACTTCTGCTTCTGCGCCTCGTTGCCGTTCTTGAGGATGCCGGCGCAGAACAGCGAGTTGTTGACCGACACGATGGTGGAATGGGCGGCGTCGCCGGCGGCGATCTCGACCATCGCCAGCACGTAGGCGATCGGGTCCATGCCGGCACCGCCGTATTCCTCCGGCACCTCGATGCCCATCAGGCCGTTCTCGCCGAGCAGGCGGATGTTCTCCAGCGGGAACTCGCCGGTGCGGTCGTGATGCTCGGCGCTCGGGGCGATCCGTTCCTGGGCGATGCGTCGCGCCACGTCCTGGATCATCAATTGCTCTTCAGTAAAGCTGAAATCCACGTAGAACCCCTCCCGGGCTGTCTGGTGCGCCATTGTAGCCACCCAGACCATACGCAGGCGTGTGCACGACTTGACCCGATGCGTCCGCGGGACCAGAATATCTCTATATCGCGATAGGAAGATATTATGGATCTGGAGGACTGGTCGACCCGGCTGAAGGTGTTCGCCGATGCGACCCGGGTGCGCCTGCTGGCCTTGCTGGAGCAGGAAGAGCTGACCGTGGCCGAGCTGTCGGCGATCACCCGGCTGGCGCAACCGCGCGTGTCCACCCACCTGGCCAAGCTGAAGGAGGCCGGGCTGGTGCGCGACCGCCGCGCCGGCGTGTCGGCCTACTACCGCTTCGACGAGGCGCAGCTGGACCCGGCGCAGCGCGCGCTGTGGCTGGCGCTGAGCACCGGCAGCGACGATCCGCTGCTGCGCCAGGACGCCGAGCGCGTGGCCGCGGTGCTGGCCAACCGCGCCGCCGACCAGAACTGGGCCGACTCGGTGGCCGGCGACATGGAGCGCCACTACTCGCCCGGGCGCACCTGGGAAGCGCTGGCGCGCACCGCGTTGCCGCTGCTGGAAACCGGCGACGTGCTCGACATCGCCTCCGGCGACGGCGTGCTGGCCGAACTGGTGGCCCCGCATGCGCGCCGCTACGTGTGCATCGACACCAGCGCGCGGGTGGTGGCCGCGGCCAGCGAACGCCTGCGCCGGCTCGGCAACGTGGAAGTGCGCGAAGGCGACATGCACGCGCTGCCGTTCGCCGACGCCAGCTTCGACCTGGTGGTGATGATGCACGCGCTGACCTACGCGGCCAAGCCGGCGCAGGCGGTAGCCGAATCGGCGCGGGTGCTGCGCCCCGGCGGGCGCCTGCTGCTGTGCAGCCTCGCCCGCCACGAACACAAGGCCGCGGTGCAGGCCTACGGCCACGTCAACCTGGGCTTCGCCTCCAAGGAACTGCGCAAGTTCGTCGACAAGGCCGGGCTGGACGTGTCCAGCCTGGAAACCGTGACCCGCGAGAAGCGGCCGCCGCATTTCGAGGTGATTTCGTTGATTGCGGTGAAGCCGGGATTCGGGAATGGGGATTCGGGAATCGTCAAAGCAAAGGCAGGAGCAGGCGCGTGAGCATCTCTGACGTTTCTTCCCAGTCCCAGGTCCCCTGGCTGCATCCGCAGCGCACGCAGAAGCTGCTGCAGGCGCTGTCCGAACGCATCCTGATCATCGACGGTGCGATGGGCACCATGATCCAGCGCCACGACCTGCAGGAGGCCGACTACCGCGGCGAGCGTTTCGCCGCCGGCTATGACGGCGCGCACGTGCATGGACCCGGCTGCGACCACGCGCCGCAGGGCCACGACCTGAAAGGCAACAACGACCTGTTGCTGCTGTCGCGGCCGGAAGTGATCGCCGGCATCCATCGCGCCTACCTCGACGCCGGCGCCGACCTGCTGGAAACCAACACCTTCAACGCCACCTCGATCAGCCAGGCCGACTACCACCTGGAACATCTGGTCTACGAATTGAACAAGGCCGGCGCGCAGGTCGCGCGCGCGTGCTGCGACGCGGTCGAGGCGCTCACCCCGGACAAGCCGCGCTTCGTCATCGGCGTGCTCGGCCCGACCAGCCGCACCGCCTCGATCAGCCCCGACGTCAACGATCCCGGCTTCCGCAACACCAGCTTCGACGAACTGCGCGGCACCTACCGCGAAGCGGTCGAGGGCCTGATCGACGGCGGCGCCGACACGCTGATGGTGGAAACCATCTTCGACACGCTCAACGCCAAGGCGGCGCTGTACGCGATCGAGGAAGTGTTCGACGCGCGCGGCGGGCGGCTGCCGGTGATGATCTCCGGCACCATCACCGATGCCTCCGGGCGCACCCTGTCCGGGCAGACCGCCGAGGCGTTCTACGCCTCGGTCGCGCACGGCCGGCCGCTGTCGGTGGGATTGAACTGCGCGCTCGGCGCCAGCGACCTGCGCCCGCACGTGGAGACGCTGGCGCGGATCGCCGACGGCTACGTCAGCGCGCATCCCAACGCCGGCCTGCCCAACGCCTTCGGCGAGTACGACGAGACCCCGGAGGAAATGGCGGCGACCCTGAAGGAGTTCGCCGAATCCGGCCTGCTGAACCTGGTCGGCGGCTGCTGCGGCACCACCCCGGCGCATATCCAGGCGATCGCCGAGGCGATGCGCGGGCTGCGTCCGCGCACGCCGCTGGCGGCGCAGGCCCAGGCACAGGCCGCCTGAGATGCGCACGCGCCCGCTATCGCTTCACGCATTCGCAGTGCACGCGCGCCGTCCGGTGTGCGCTGCGCCCGTCGGTCGCGCGCGCGCGGCCACGGCAACGATCCCGAAAGGCTGAGCCCATGTCCGTCCGCATTACCCGCCTGTCCGGCCTGGAGCCGCTGCTGCTGACCCCGGACCTGCTGTTCGTCAACGTCGGCGAGCGCACCAACGTCACCGGCAGCGCGCAGTTCCGCAAGCTGGTCAAGGAAGAACGCTACGAGGAGGCGGTGGAGGTGGCGCGCCAGCAGGTCGCCAGCGGCGCGCAGATCCTCGACGTCAACATGGACGAGGGCCTGATCGATTCGGAGAAGGCGATGACCCGCTTTCTCAACCTGATCATGTCCGAGCCGGACATCGCGCGCATCCCGATCATGGTCGACTCCTCCAAGTGGAGCGTGATCGAGGCCGGGCTGAAGTGCCTGCAGGGCAAGAGCGTGGTCAACTCGATCTCGCTGAAGGAAGGCGAGGCGGTGTTCGTCGAGCACGCGCGCAAGGTGCTGCGCTACGGCGCCGCCGCGGTGGTGATGGCGTTCGACGAGCAGGGCCAGGCCGACACCTGCGCGCGCAAGGTCGAGATCTGCAGCCGTGCCTACCGGATCCTGACCGAGCAGGTCGGCTTCCCGCCGGAAGACATCATCTTCGACCCGAACATCTTCGCCGTGGCCACCGGCATCGAGGAACACGACAACTACGCGGTGGACTTCATCGAGGCCACCCGCATCATCCGCAAGACCCTGCCGCATTGCCACGTGTCCGGCGGCGTGTCCAACGTGTCGTTCTCGTTCCGCGGCAACGAGACCGTGCGCCAGGCGATCCATTCGGTGTTCCTGTACCACGCGATCGCCGCGGGCATGGACATGGGTATCGTCAACGCCGGCGGCATGCCGATCTACGACGACCTCGACCCGGACCTGCGCGAACGGGTGGAGGACGTGATCCTCAACCGCCGCCGCGACGGCACCGAGCGCCTGCTGGAGATCGCCGAGCGCTACAAGGGCAAGAAGGGCCAGAGCAGCGTCGAGGACCTGAGCTGGCGCGAAAAGCCGGTGCGCGCGCGGCTGGCGCACGCGCTGGTGCACGGCGTGGACGCCTACGTGGAACTCGATACCGAGGAAGCGCGGCAACAGTCCACGCGCCCGCTGGACGTGATCGAAGGCCCGCTGATGGACGGCATGAACGTGGTCGGCGACCTGTTCGGCGCCGGCAAGATGTTCCTGCCCCAGGTGGTCAAGTCGGCGCGGGTGATGAAGAAGGCGGTGGCCTACCTGCTGCCGTACATCGAGGCGGAAAAGCTGCGCACCGGCGACACCGGCAAGTCCAACGGCAAGATCATCATGGCCACGGTCAAGGGCGACGTGCACGACATCGGCAAGAACATCGTCGGCGTGGTCCTGGCCTGCAACAATTTCGACGTGATCGACCTGGGGGTGATGGTGCCGACCCAGACCATCCTCGACCGCGCGCGCGCCGAGAACGCCGACATCATCGGCCTGTCCGGGCTGATCACCCCGTCGCTGGAGGAGATGAGCCACGTCGCCCGCGAGATGCAGCGGCAGGGCTTCTCGATGCCGTTGCTGATCGGCGGCGCCACCACCTCGCGTGCGCACACCGCGCTGAAGATCGACCCGCATTACGGCGCGCCGACGGTGTGGGTCAAGGACGCCTCGCGCGCGGTCGGCGTGGCCCAGTCGCTGATCTCCAAGGACCTGCGCGCCGCGTTCGTCGCCGCCAACGACGCCGACTACGCCGAGATCCGCCAGCGTCACAAGAACCGCGGCGACGCCAAGCGCCTGGTGTCGCTGGAAAAGGCACGCGCGCAGCGCTTCGACGGCGGCTGGGACGCCTACACGCCGCCGGTGCCGAAGCAGCCGGGCCTGCACGTGTTCGACGATTATCCGCTGCCCGAGCTGATCGACCTGATCGACTGGACCCCGTTCTTCCAGGCCTGGGAACTGGCCGGCAAGTTCCCCGCGATCCTCAGCGACGCGGTCGTCGGCAGCCAGGCCAGCGAGCTGTACCGCGACGCGCGCGCGATGCTCAAGCGCATCGTCGCCGAGAAGTGGCTGACCGCCAAGGCGGTGTTCGGGCTGTGGCCGGCGAATAGCGTGGGCGACGATGTGGAGGTGATCCTGGAGGATCACCGGGATTCGGGAGTCGGGATTGGAGATTCGCAACAGCCCGCCCAATCCCCAATCCCCAATCCCCAATCCCGGCTTCTCCTGCATTTCCTGCGCCAACAAGTCGACAAGCCGGTCGAACGGCCCGATTTCTGCCTGGCCGATTTCATCGCGCCCAAGGACAGCGGCAAGCAGGACTGGATCGGGGCGTTCGCGGTCACCGCCGGCATCGGCATCGAGCCGCACGTGGCGCGGTTCGAGGCCGCGCACGACGACTACAACGCGATCCTGCTCAAGGCGCTGGCCGATCGCCTGGCCGAGGCCTTGGCCGAGCGCCTGCACCAGCGCGTACGCCGCGAATTCTGGGGCTATGTCGCCGACGAGGCGCTGGACAACGAGGCGCTGATCGCCGAGAAGTACCGCGGCATCCGCCCTGCCCCCGGCTATCCGGCCTGCCCCGAGCACAGCGAGAAGAAGACCCTGTTCGCGCTGCTCGACGCCGAACGCAACGCCGGCATGGCGCTGACCGAAAGTTTCGCGATGCTGCCGACCGCGGCGGTGTCCGGCTATTACTTCAGCCATCCGCAGAGCCAGTATTTCGTGGTCGGGCGTCTGACCAAGGAACAGGTCGCCGACTACGCGCGGCGCAAGGGCGTGCCGCTGCTGCAGGCCGAGCGCTGGCTGGCCTCGAACCTGGACTACGATCCGGAGTGAGCCGTGACGGGCCCGCCGCCGGTCGCCGCCCGCGCGCAGTCGCCGCAACGCACTCCCTGAGCAAAGCCTCCAAGCCATCGGAACTGTCCCCATGAAGGTCGTGGTCACCGGCAGCAGCGGCCGCATCGGCCGCGCGATCCACATCCGCCTGTCGCGGCAGCACCGCGTCGACGGCTTCGACAGCGCGCCCTCCTCCACCGCCGCCTGGGTCGGCGACCTGGCCGACAGCGCGCTGCTGGCGCGTGCGATGCAGGGCGCGGACGCGGTGGTGCACACCGCGGCGCTGCACGCACCGCATGTGCCGCACGTCGGCGCAGCCAGGTTCCGCCAGGTCAACGTCGATGGCACCCGCCGCGTGCTCGATGCGGCGAGCGCGGCCGGCGTCGGCCGCATCGTCTTCACCAGCACCACCGCGCTGTACGGCAGCGCCGCCAGCCCCGTCGACACGGCCGCCTGGGTCGACGAAGAACTGGCGCCGCAGCCGCAGACCATCTATCACCACACCAAGCTGGAGGCCGAAGCGCTGCTGCGCGAGGCGGCCGCCCAAGGCGGGCCGAGCGTGCGCATCCTGCGCATGTCGCGCTGCTTCCCCGAACCGGCCAATCTGATGGCGGTGTTCCGCCTGCACCGCGGCATCGACGCGCGCGACGTCGCCGATGCGCACGCGGCGGCACTGGCCCATGCCGGCCCGGTCGCGGCGACCTTCGTCGTCTCCGGCGCCACGCCGTTCCTGCGCGAGGATTGCCAGGCGCTGCACCTCGACCCGCAGGCGCTGCTGCGGCAGCGCGCGCCGTTGCTGGTCGACGCGTTCCGGCGCCGCGGCTGGCCGCTGCCGACGCGGATCGACCGCGTCTACTCGGCACAGCAGGCGCTGCAGGCGCTGGACTGGCGACCGCGTTACGGCTTCGAAGAGGTGCTGGCGCACTACGACCAGCACGTGCCGGAGGTCCTGCCACCCGGCGACGGCGAGCCCGCACGCGAGTGAGCGCGCGCCGGCATCGGCGTAGCCTCATGCACCCAACTGCGCGAGACGCTTCGCGCCGGACCCCCTCTACCGGCGGGAGAGGGGCTTACGGCTACTCCCTTCTCCGTGCCCCGCAGGGGCGGATGAGGGTACGGGCGCAGCCTCGTGCACCCAATTCCACGAGTCGCTGCGCGCCGGACCCTCACCCCAACCCCTCTCCCGGGGGGAGAGGGGCTTACGGCTGCTCAGCGCAGCAGCACCGATACGCCGAGGCCGCCCTGCCAATCCGACGTCGGCGCGGACAAGCCGCGCAGCACCGACAGGTCCAGCTGCACGCGCTGGGCGATCAACCAGGTCAGCCCGGTGCCGAGCGCGCGCATCTCGTCCTCGCCGCCGCCGATGCCGGCTTCGGCATAGGCGCTGAGGTCGCCCCGCGCGTAGAACGTATAGCTCGGCGACACGGTCCAGCCGTGGCCGTCGTCGCTGTCGCTGAGGTTGGCGTACAGCGCGACATTACGGCCGCCGTCCAGGTCCCAGCCGGCGCTGACGCCGAGATCGTAGCGATGCCCATCGTCGCCGTACGGCGCGCGCCCTACCGGCACCGCGGCGGTGCCGAGCACGGCCCAGGAAAACGTGTCGCGCGTGCTCGGCAACGCCCATTTCAAACCGATGCTGGCATCGCCGCCGCCATGCCCGCGGAAATCCTCGCCGGTGCCGCGCACGCGCTGCCAGACCTGGCTGTCGATGGCCAATTGCAGCTCCGCCTGCGCGCTCAGGCCGATCCGCAGGCGGCTGTCGGCCACGTACTCGGTGGTGTGCACGCCGCCGCTGCGGTCGTAGCTCACGTCCGACAGCGCCTGCTCCCAGGCGATGCCGCCGGCCGGCAGGGTCTGCGACGCGAAGCCGATGCCGGGGCGGTCGAACGCCGGCGCGTCGTCGGCATGGGCGACGCTTGCGGCGCCCAGAGCGCCGAGCACCAGCGCGCAATGCAGGAACGCCACGGCGCGATGCGTTGCGCATGCGCCGCGGCTGCGGACCTGCACGCGCAACGGCGCAACGGAACTGGCTGTGGTCATGGTCTGCCTCCGCAAGAGCGAGCGCCGCCGCTCACGGCGCCGTGCCCGATTCTGCCTGCACCGCCTTGAAGTGCGCCGTGAAGCCCGGCAACAGCAGCCGATTGCCGTAGCCGCTGAGGTGATCGGCATCGAAGAACAACGGGTGCCCGTCGCGCATGCCGGCGCAACGCTGCGGCTCGCACAGCACCGGCAACGGATCCCAGACCGAGGCATGCGGCAGCCGCGCGGCGATCCGCTGCAGGCTCTGCAGCACCGGCGCGCGGTAGCGTTCCATCGTGTCGCGCTGGATCTGCGTGCCGCGCGCGCAGATCGCGTTGCCGCGGTTGAACCAGTCCGAACAGCGGTACGGCGGAGCGCGCAGCAATGGCTTGGGCGCCTCGAACACGATGCGCACCCCGCGCTGCGCCAACGGCTGCAGCAACGCGACCGCCGCCTCTTCGCCGGCAGCGCGTACCGCCTGCGCCTGCGCACTGTCCTGCTCGGCCATCACCGCCGCCTCGTCGAACAGCTGGGTCTGCTCGGCCAGGCGCAGCAGGCGCAGCGCCGGCAGGAACAGCACGTCGCCGTCGCGCGCATGCGCGGTGACATCGGCCAGGGTGCTGCGCTCGTAGGCCTGGCAACCGGCGTGCGTCGCCTGCCAGGCCTGCAGGCCCACGATCGGACACCCGCCGACGCCGTACAGGCGCACCGCCACACCGCTCTGCAGCGCGAAGCGGCGCAGCAGTTCGTTGTAGGCCAGCGCATGCGAATCGCCGGCGACGAACAGCTGGGTCGGCTTGCGCGGCGTCTCCAGGCCGCGGTCGCGCAGGTCGCAATCGCCGCGCTCGAACAGCTTGGCGCTGCCGACCTGCAGCTCCGCCCGTCCGGTCTTCAGCGTGCAGCGCGGGAACTCCTTGCGCATGCCCTTGGCATACGCGTACCAGTCCAGCGGATGCCGGCTCACCGTGCTCAGCGAGTAGTAGCGCTGCGTGTCCAGCAGCAGCGCATGCACGCCGGCGGCGAGCAGGATCAGGCCCAGCCCGGCGGCGATGGTGCGCGCCGGCGTGCGCGCCTTGCCGATGCGGCCGCTGCGCCATGGCAGTTCCACCCAGCGGTACGAGGCGATCGCCAGCGCCGCCACCAGCAGCAGCGCCACCGCTTTGGCCAGCGCCGACTCCAGGCCCACGGTCCAGCGGAACAGCACGAACACCGGCCAATGCCACAGGTACAGCGAATAGGAGACGCGGCCGATCGCCACCACCGCGCGCTGCGACAGCGCCCGCTTGATCCAGCCGGCGGGCGCGCCATGCAGCAATCCCAGCAGGCCCAGCGTACCCAGTACCGGCCACAGGCCGTCGGGCCACGGCGAGTACCCGGGGCGCGCACGCCACAATCCGTAGCCGACCAAGCCCAGCGCCAACGCCAGCAGCGGCGAACGCCAGTTCCAGGCCGCACGCGGTGCCGGCGCAACGCCGGCATCGAAGCGTCCGCTCAGCGCCAGCGCCTGGTACAGCAGCACGCCGCTGCCCAGTTGCCAGAAGCGCGCGGTGGTCAGGTAGAACGCAGCGCCGGCCTCGCCGCCACCGCGGCTGCGCAGCAGCGCATACGCCAGCGAACCGGCCGAGGCCAGCGCCACCAGCAACGTCGACCACGCGCGGCCGCGGCCGCCACGGTTCCAGGCCAGGAACAGCAACGGGAACAGCAGGTAGAACTGCTCTTCCACGCCCAGCGACCAGGTATGCGTGTACGGATTGAACTCGGCCTTCGGCGAGAAATAATCGTTGTCGCTGGCGGCCAGCACCCAGTTGCTGAGGCCGACGAAGGCCATGCGCCCGGTCTTGGCGCTGGTCTCGCTCAACCAGGAGTCGGGAATGAACAGGCCGCTGGCCAGTGCGGTCGCCAGCAGACAGGCCACCAGCGCCGGCGCGATGCGGCGCATGCGCCGCGCATAGAACTGCGCGAACACGCCCCAGCTGCCGGCCGCCGGCAAGCGCTGCAGCGAGGCGCTGACCACGAAGCCGGAGATCACGAAGAACACGTCGACGCCGGTGAACCCGCCCGGCAGCCAGGCCGGATCCAGGTGGTAGGCGATGACCGCCAGCACCGCGAGCGCGCGCAGTCCGTCGATATACGGCAGATAGCCGCCCGCCGCGTGCGCGGGCGATGACGGGTGCAGGCGCCCGGCCCCTGCGCGCCCCATCCCTGGGAAAGCCACGCTTACCAGACCAGGTCGTCGGGGATCTGGTACTTCGGATCGGCGTAGGGATCCTCTTCGGCCGTGGCGTTCGGATCGACCCGCAGCGCCACCGACGCCGGGAAGATCGCCTCGGCCTGATCCAGCAGCGCCGCGGTCACCAGCAGGTAGCGGCCGTTCTGCTGCAGCACACCCAGCTCGCCGGCATTGAGCGCCTTGAGCTGCTCGGCGGTGACGTAGATGCGCTTGATCTTGCCGCCATAGGGGAAATGGCGGGCGATGTCGGCCTCGGCGTGGTTCAGCGCCTGGTCCTTGAGCAGTTCGTCGAGCTTGGCCCGCGCCTCGCGGCGCAGCCGCGCCTGTTCCTGCTTGAGCCGCTCGGCCTCGATGCGCTCGTCCTTCTCGCGCTGCGCACGGATCGCATAGGCCTTGGCCAGGTCGATGTCCTCGCGCGTGCGCGGCGGCCGTGCGGCATGCGGCCGCGCCGGCTGCTGGCCAGGCGCGCCCTGCGGCCTGCCCGCACCCTGCGGACGGCCGCGGCCGTCGCCTGCCGCATGCGGACGCGCGGCGCCGTCGCCGCGCGGACGGCCGGCGCCGTCATGCGCACGCGCGCCATCGGGCTTGCCGGCGGCATGCGGGCGTTCGCCACGCGCGCCGGCCGGCTTGTGGCCGTGCGCCGGACGCTGGCCGGGCCGCCCTCGCGAGGGCGGCGCGGGCGTGGCGTTGCGCTCTGGGCGTTCGGGTTTCGGCACAGGCTTGAAGCCCAGGCCCAGCAGCTGGTCGCGGAGGGTATCGCTCATCGTGGCAGGATCGGATCGGTATCAATAATGCGGAGGGGGTGGTTCGTCGGCGGCATCGGCATACAGCGTGCTGCGCACCTTGCCCAGGTCTTCGAGCAGATGGCGCAGCAGCGTGGCGTTGCGTTGGCTTTCGGCACGCGCCTCGGCCAACGCATCGCTCACCTCGGACAGCGCCTGTTCCTGGAAGGACAGGCGCGTCTCCAGCTCGATCAACCGGTTCTCCAGCAGTCGATCCTGGGTGGAGAAGTCATGCTTCACTGATCGAACGCCCGCGGCCGATGCCATAGTAAGCGAGGCCGAAGGTCTCGATTTCCTGCGGATCGTAGAGATTGCGGCCGTCGAACACCACCGCATCGCCGAGCAGTTCCTTCATCCGGGTGAAATCCGGGCTGCGGAACTGCTTCCACTCGGTGACCACGACCAGCGCATCGGCGCCTTCCAGCGCCGCGAAGGCGTCCTCGCAGAAACTCAGGTCGCCGCGTTCGCCGAAGATGCGCTTGGCTTCCTCGGTCGCCTCCGGATCGTAGGCACGCACCGTCG
Source organism: Xanthomonas sp. JAI131 (assembly GCF_013410075.1). Taxonomy (NCBI): domain Bacteria; kingdom Pseudomonadati; phylum Pseudomonadota; class Gammaproteobacteria; order Lysobacterales; family Lysobacteraceae; genus Xanthomonas; species Xanthomonas sp. JAI131. The sequence continues at coordinate 1,342,114 of NZ_JACCCN010000001.1, forward strand.
CCCCGGCCTCCCACAGCTGCGCCAGCAGGCGGCGGCTGGACGCGGCGCGCATGTCGTCGGTATTGGGCTTGAACGCCAGGCCCCACACCGCGAAGGTCTTGCCGGCCACGCTGGCGCCGCCGTAGTGGCGCTGGATCAACTCGTACAGATGGCCCTTCTGCGCCTCGTTGACCGCTTCCACCGCATCCAGCAGCTTGGCCTCGTGGCCGTACTGCTGCGCGGTGCGCGCCAGCGCCTGCACGTCCTTGGGGAAGCACGAGCCGCCGTAGCCGGCGCCCGGGTAGATGAAGTGCCAGCCGATGCGCGGATCCGAGCCGATGCCCTGGCGCACCTTCTCAACGTCGGCGCCGACCCGCTCGGCGATGTTGGCGATCTCGTTCATGAAACTGATCTTGGTCGCCAGCATCGCGTTGGCCGCGTACTTGGTCAGTTCGGCCGAACGCACGTCCATCTCCACGATGCGGTCGTGATTGCGGTTGAACGGCGCGTACAGGCGGCGCAGGCGCGCGGCGGTGCCCGGCTTGCTGCTGCCGATCACGATCCGGTCCGGACGCATGCAGTCGGCGACCGCGTCGCCTTCCTTCAGGAATTCCGGATTGGACACCACGTCGAACTCGATCGTCTCGCCGCGCTTGTCCAGCTCGGCGGCGATCGCCGCGCGCACCTTGTCGGCGGTCCCGACCGGCACCGTCGACTTGTTGACCACCACGGTCGGTCCCTGGATGTGCTGGCCGATGGTGCGGGCCACCGCCAGCACGTACTGCAGATCGGCGCTACCGTCCTCGTCCGGCGGCGTGCCGACGGCGATGAACACGATATCTCCATGCGCGATGGCGCTGGCCGCATCGGTGGTGAAGAACAGCCTCCGTGCGGCGTGATTGGCCTTGACCATCGGCGAGAGGCCAGGCTCGTAGATCGGGACCACGCCCTTGTTGAGCCCATCCACTTTGGCTTGGTCGATGTCCACGCATACCACGTGATGGCCTACCTCGGCCAGACAGGTTCCGGTGACAAGCCCGACATAGCCGGTGCCGAATATCGCTACGCGCATGTAATCTCCTTTCGGTTATTGAAGGATGCCCAACAGTTCAACGTCGAAGGTGAGCATGGAATCCGGGCCGATCGGGCCGCCCGGCGTGCCCTGCGGGCCGTAGCCCAGGTTCGACGGAATCCAGAAACGGTACTTGGAGCCGACCGGCATCAACGCCACGCCCTCGCTCCAGCCCGGCACCACCTGGCTGAGCGAGAACTCGGCCGGCTGCCCGGTCTTGTACGAGCTGTCGAACACCTCGCCATTGAGCAGCTTGCCTTCGTAGTTCACCCGCACTTTGCTGGTCGGCATCGGCCGTTCACCGCTGCCCTGGCGCAGCACCATGTACTGCAGGCCCGACGGCGTGGTGACCACGCCCTTCTGGGTCTTGTTCTGGGCCAGGAAGGCATTGCCCTTCTCGCGGTTCTCGGTCGACGCGGCGGCCTGCTTGGAGGCGCTGTAGGCCTGCAGCGTGGCGGCCGCCTGCTCCTGGGTCATCGCGGTGTCGCCCTTGGCGAACACGGTGCGCACCGCGCCCATCAAGGTGGCCAGATCGATCTCGTTCTGGATCCGCGCCAGCGACGGGCCGACCGCGCGATCGCCGAGCATCAGGCCCACGTTCTGCTTGGACACCGGCGGCGGCTGGCTGCCCGGCGCCATGCCCGGGATCGGCTGCCCGGCGCGCGCGGCCATCTGCGTGCGCAATGCGGTGTCGGTGGCCTGCGCCTGCTCGTCGGACAGCAGCGGCTTGCCGCCCTTGAACGCGTTCTCGATCGCGCGCTGCATGGCGTCCAGGTCGATGTCCTGGGCGATCGGCTCGAACGAACGCGCCACATCCATGCCGATCGCGTAGCTGACCTTCTGCTTCTCGCTGCCCAGCGCCGCCGGCTTGGCCGCCGCCGGCGCCTGCGCGGACGCGGCGCCCGCGACCACCGCCATCCCCATCAACAGCGACGCCACGGCGCCGCGCATTCCCATCTTCATTCGCTACGTTCCTGGAAGTGAATTAGAGGCGCCGCCATGGCGCAGAGGCCGCATTGTCGCATGCGCGGCAACGATATCGACCCGGATTCAATGTGATCCCGGCTGCGCTTTCAGTTCGCGTTCGATGGCCGCACGCAAGGACGGATCGTCCGGCGCGATCTTGCTGGGGAACTGCGCGACCACGCGTCCGTCGCGCGCGATCAGATACTTGTGGAAGTTCCAGCCCGGCGCCACGCCGGTGGCCTTGGTCAGCTGCTGGTACAGCGGCGTCGCCTCGGCGCCGAGCACATGCACCTTCTCGAACATCGGGAACTTGACCCCGTAGGTCAGCGTGCAGAATTCCTGGATCTGCTTCTCCGATCCGGGCTCCTGCCCCTTGAAGTCGTTGGACGGGAAACCGAGCACGCTGAAACCCTGCGCGGCGTAGCGCTGCTGCAACTGCTCCAGGCCGTCGTACTGCGGGGTGAAGCCGCACTTGCTGGCGGTATTGACCACCAGCAGCACCTTGCCGCCGTAGGTCTTGTTCAGATTCACCTTGTCCTTGCCGGCCAGCGGACGGTAGTCCAGGTCCAGCAAGGAGGCCGCCCAGGCACTGCCGACGGTGCCGGCAGCGGCCAGGATCGCGAGGAAAAACAAACGCTTGGATAGTTTCATCAGGGCACCGTAAGAGGAAAAAAGAAACGCGCAGGCACTAGGCCATGAGTTGGGGCGATCGCCGTGTTGACATGACGTGTGACGGTGTTATAGTTAAATACAACACCACTCACCCAGAGCAGGGCCAACGATGAACCTCCAACGCATGCAGCGCAGCCTTCCGGCCATGGTCATCGTCGGCGCCCTGTTCTCGGTGAGCTGGGTCGGCGCCCAAGGCAGCCAGGGACGGTCGCCCGATTATGGCGCCAGCGAGCCGCAGGAAGACAGCCACGCCCCTCCCGCCGCGCCCGCGCCGGTGCGGCGGATGCGTGCATCGCTGTCGATGCCCTATTTCTCCTTCGCGCACACCCTGCGTCCACGGAGCTGACCATGAGCGATATCCAATGGAGCGATGGCGCTCCGATCTACCGCCAGCTGAAGGATCGCGTGATCGCGATGATGCTGGACGGCATCATCAAGCCCGGCGACGCGCTGCCCTCGGTGCGCCAGGTCGCCGCCGAATACCAGCTCAACCCGATCACCGTCTCGCGCGCCTACCAGGAACTGGCCGACGAGGCCCTGGTCGAGAAGCGCCGCGGGCTGGGCATGTTCATGACCGAGGAAGCGGCCAAGAAGCTGCGCGGCAGCGAACGCGACCGCTTTCTCAACGAAGAGTGGCCACTGGTGCTGGAACGGATCCAGCGCCTGGGCCTGACATTGGAAGACTTGTTGCCACCGGGGAAAACACCATGACTGCCGCTGTCGCCGCATCCGAATCCGTCGTCTCCGCGCGCTCGCTGCGCAAGACCTACAACCACAAGCCGGCGCTGGCCGATGCCTCCTTCGCGATCGCGCCGGGCCGCATCGTCGGCCTGATCGGCCCCAACGGCGCCGGCAAGACCACCGCGCTGAAGGCGGTGCTCGGCCTGACCGCGGTGGAGGGCGAACTGCGCGTGCTGGGCATGGACCCGCGCAAGCAGCGCAACGAGTTGATGAACGACGTGTGCTTCATCGCCGACGTGGCGGTGCTGCCGCGCTGGATGCGGGTGCGCGAGGCGATCGACTTCGTCGCCGGCGTGCATCCGCGCTTCGACCGCGCCAAGTGCGAGCGTTTCCTGGCCAACACCAAGCTCACCCCCAAGCTGCGCGTGCGCGAGATGTCCAAGGGCATGATCGTGCAGCTGCACCTGGCGCTGGTGATGGCGATCGACGCGCGCCTGCTGGTGCTCGACGAACCGACCCTGGGCCTGGACATCCTGTACCGCAAGGAGTTCTACCAGCGCCTGCTGGAGGACTACTTCGACGAACAGAAGACCATCGTCATCACCACCCACCAGGTCGAAGAGATCGAGCACATCCTCACCGACGTGCTGTTCATCCGCGACGGCCGCATCGTGCTCAGCGCCGACATGGAGCACATGGCCACGCGCTACACCGAGTTGCTGGTGCCGGCCGAGCGCATCGACGCGGCGCGCGCGCTGCAGCCGATCGACGAGCGCGGCCTGCCGTTCGGCAAGACCGTGTTCCTGTACGACGGCGTGCCGCAGGCGCAGCTGGCGGCGCTTGGCGAAACCCGCAATCCCGGCCTGGCCGACCTGTTCGTCGCCATCATGAAGGGGACCTACGCATGAACGCACCCGCAAAGTCCATCTCTGCCCTGACCACCTTCAAGTGGCTGCTGAAGCGCGAATACTGGGAAAACCGCGGCGGTTTCCTGTGGGCGCCGGTCATCGCCGGCAGCGTGATCACCGTGCTGTACGCGGTGCTCGCGCTGATCGGCACCGTGGCCGGCCGCGGCAACGATACCAACAGCATCAACTGGGACGGCGGCCCGCAAAAGGTCAACGAGATCATCGGCGCCGTGGGCGACGGCACCATGCTGGCCGGCGTGTTGCTGGCCTGCATCGTGCTGGGCTTCGTGGTGTTCTTCTACGCGCTGGGTTCGCTGTACGACGACCGCCGCGACCGCAGCGTGCTGTTCTGGAAGTCGCTGCCGCTGTCGGACTTGAACACGGTGCTGTCCAAGGCCGCCTGGGCGCTGCTGCTGGCGCCGATCGTGGCGATCGGCATCGGCTTGCTGATCGGCATCGCGCTGTGGGTGATCACCGCATTGACCCTGTCGGTCAACGGCGTGCAACAGAGCGGCGCCGTCTTCACCCACTCGCATCCGCTGCGCATCATCGGCGGCGTGCTGTCGAACCTGCCGATCTACGTGATGTGGTCGCTGCCGACCATCGGCTGGCTGATGCTCTGCTCGGCCTGGGCGCGTACCAAGCCGTTCCTGTGGGCGGTGCTGATCCCGGTCCTGGGCTGCGTGATGGCGAGCATGATGGGCATCCTGCCGATGCTGCACGTGAACCACAACGCGATCTGGTACACGGTGGTCTACCGCGGCCTGCTGAGCGTGCTGCCGGGCACCTGGCTGCCGGTGCTGAGCGAGAGCGCGCCGCCGGCGCAGATCGACGGCGCGCAGGACCTGGCCAACGCGATCCAGCTCAGCGATGCCTGGCGCATCTTCCAGAGCGCCGACATCTGGATCGGCGCGGCGGTCGGCGTGGCCTTCATCGTCGCGGCGATCTACCTGCGCCGCTGGCGCGACGAAGCCTGATCCGCACCGCTCTCTCTCTTTCCCGATTCCCTCTTTGCATATGGAGTTCACGATGATGCGCAAGACCTTGCTGCTGTCCGCGCTGCTGCTGGTACCGGCCCTGGCCCTGGCCGACGAATGCCGGCATTCGGAGCCACGCAACCTGAAACTGGACCTGGCCGGCGCCAAGAATGTGATCTTCGACGCGCAGCAGAACAACCTCAAGCTGACCGGCGCCAGCAGCGGCGCCGCGTTCGAACTGCGCGGTCGCGCCTGCGCCTCCGATGCGGACATGCTGAAGGAACTGACCGTGCGCCAGCGCCGCGAAGGCGACACGCTGATCGTGACCCTGCAGCACGACGGCAAGATCCACGGCATCAGCTCGGGCACCCGCTATGCCTACCTGGACCTGGCCGGCAGCGTACCCAGTTCGCTGCCGGTGCAGTTGCGGCTGGGCTCCGGCGATGCCGACATCGGCGGCGTGGCCTCGCTCGACGCCACGGTCGGCTCCGGCGACCTGCATGCGCACGGCGTGCGCGGCGCGGTCAGCGCCACGGTGGGATCGGGCGACATCGAGCTGCGCGACATCGGCAGCCTCAGCCTGCCGACGCTGGGTTCGGGCGACGTCAAGGCGAGCCAGGTCGGCGGCGACGTCAAGATCGGCACCGTCGGCTCCGGCGACCTGACCGTGCACGGCGTGCGCGGCGCGGTGCAGATCGGCAGCATCGGCTCCGGCGATGCGCAGCTGCGCGACGTGACCGGCAGCGTGGCGCTGCAGTCGATCGGCTCCGGCGACCTGGAAGTCAGCGGCGTCGGCGGCAACCTCACCGTGGAGCGGGTCGGCAGCGGCGACATCCACCACAGCGGCGTGCGCGGCAGCGTCAACGTGCCCAAGCCGCGCTGATCCGCGGCCTTCCCTTCTCGCTTCGACCGAGGACACACCCATGCAGCATCGTTCCCTGGCGCCAGCCGGCGTCGCCCTGATCGCGCTATTGGCCCTGGCCGCCTGCCAGCCCTCGACGCCGCAGTCCGACCGGACCACCAGCAACACGCCCAGCGCGCGCAGCCTGAGCTTCGACAACGGCGACATCACCCTGAAGGTGTCCGGGCAACCGCCGGCGACCATCACCCGTGCCGGCGACCTGCTGATCGACGGCAAGCAGGTCGCGGTCAGCGCCGAGCAGCATGCCTTACTGGTGTCCTACCGCGCGCAACTCGGCGCGGTCGGCATGCAGGGCCTGGAGGTCGGCAAGCAAGGCGCCGCGCTCGGGGTGAAGGCGGCCGGCGATGCGCTGGCCGGGGTCATCAGCGGCAACACCGACCACGTCGGCGAGAACATCGAGGCGCAGGCCGAGAAGCTCAAGCAGGAAGCGCTGAAGATCTGCGCGCAGGTGGCGACGCTGCGCCAGGCGCAGGACACGCTGGCGCAGCAGCTGCCGGCATTCCGGCCCTATGCCAGCCTCGATGCCAGCGACATCAGCGACTGCGACAAATCGGTCAAGTAATTGCGGCGGTCCCGGCCTAAAATGACCGGGACCCTCCTGCTCCGAATCGATCGATGAAGAAGACGCTAGTCGCCTGGTTTTCCCTGGTCTCGCTGTGCCTGCTGCTGGCGGCGTGCGGCGCGCGCGACGGCGCAGCCTCGTCCTCGCGCGCCGAACGCGGCAAGCCGCGCGTGTCGGTGGACAGCATGACCGTGATGCTGCGCCGCGCGCCGGCCGCCAACGCCTCGATCGGCCCCGACGGCAGCCTGCGCATCGACGACATCGAACTGCCGCTGCCGCAGGCGCAACGCACCCAACTGCAACAGCTGTTCATGCACTTGCAGATGCAGCGCCAGCGCACCCTGGAAACCGCGGCGCCGGACCCGAACATGCGCTCGGTCGGCTTTGCCACCACGCCGGAAATCAGCGCCCTGCAGAGCGCGGTGCTGCACGACATTCCGTCGCTGCAGCCTTACCAGGAAAGCTTCGGCAACCTGCAGGCGGAACGGCGCTGAAGTAGCTGGCGCCTGCCGCACATACGCCATCGGTCCCGGCCGCGGCGGTGACGATGGACGTGCAACGCAGGATCCTGTCGCGGCTGAAGCCGCTCCTACAGTGCACCCGGACATTCCATCGCAGCTCCCCTGCAGGAGCGGCTTCAGCCGCGACAAGCACGGTGGCAAAGGTTCCGGCGTTGGATACCGTCGAGGCCGAAGCGCCTCCCACAGCGCATCCAGGTTGGCGAGCCCATAGGGCTGTTGTGGGAGCGACTTCAGTCGCGACGCGCGAATCTGTGAAGGTGCACGTTTCGGAACTGTGTTGCGGCTGACTGGACGATCTGCCGGAAGCTCGTCCAGCGGCTCCGGTTACGCCTCGTGCGACGGCCTGTCGGCTCCCTGGATCCGCTCCAAACGCGATACGCCTGCCCCCCATGGCACGGCATCCGCCGCACCATGCGAGGCGCCGCGCCGCGCCTCAGCCGCCGCCGCCCGCGCCGGCGTGGATGCCGCCCTTGGTCAGCGCCGTCGGGTCGAGCAGCTTGCGCAGTTCGGCTTCGCCCAGGCCGCTGTCCTCCAGCGCGATCTCCAGCACCGGGCGGTTCTCCTTGTAGGCGCGCTTGGCGATCGCCGCCGCCTTTTCGTAGCCGATGATCGGATTCAGCGCGGTGACCAGGATCGGATTGCGGTCCAGGGTCTCGCGGACCCGATCCTCGCGCACCTTCAGCCCGGCGATCGCCGAATCGGCCAGCAGCCGCGACACGTTGGCCAGCAGGTTGATCGAATCCAGCAGGTTGGCCGCGATCAGCGGCAGCGCCACGTTCAACTGGAAGTTGCCGGTCTGCCCGGCCACGGTGATCGCGGTGTGGTGACCGATGACCTGCGCACAGACCATCACCGTGGCCTCGGGAATGACCGGGTTGACCTTGCCCGGCATGATCGAGCTGCCCGGCTGCAGCGCCGGCAATTCGATCTCGCCGAGGCCGGCCAGCGGTCCGGCATTCATCCAGCGCAGGTCGTTGGCGATCTTGATCAGCGCCACCGCCAGCGCATTGAGCTGGCCGGACAGTTCCACCGCATCGTCCTGCGCCGCCAGGCCTTCGAACTTGTTGTCGGCGCTGTCGAACTTGCAGCCGGTCAGCGCGGACAGGGCCTTGGCCACCTTGCCGCCGAAGCGCGGATCGGCGTTGATCCCGGTGCCGATCGCGGTGCCGCCCAGCGGCAGCCGCCGCAGCCGCTTGAGACTGTCCTGCAGCCGCTCCTGCGCCGAGGCCAACTGCGCCGACCACGCGCCGAACTCCTGGCCGAAGGTCAGCGGCATCGCATCCATCAGGTGCGTGCGCCCGGTCTTGACCACCTTGTCCAGTTGCCTGGCGCGCTTGTCGATGACCTTGCGCAGGTGCTTCAACGCCGGCAGCAGTTGCTCCTGCGTGGCCAGCTGGGCGGAGACGCGGATCGCGGTCGGCACCACGTCGTTGGAACTCTGGCCGAGGTTGACGTGGTCGTTCGGATGCACCGCCGGCGCGCCCAGCTTGGCCGCGCGCGAGGCCAGCGTGGCGATGACCTCGTTGGCGTTCATGTTGGACGAGGTGCCCGAGCCGGTCTGGTAGATGTCGATCGGGAAATGCGCATCGTGCCTGCCGTCGGCCACCTCCAGCGCGGCCGCCTGCACCGCCTTGGCCACGGCCTTGGGCAGCAGCTCCAGGTCGGCGTTGACCCCGGCCGCGGCGGCCTTGATCAGGCCCAGCGCGCGGATGAAGCCGCGCGGCATCGGCTGCCCGGACACCGGAAAATTCTGCACCGCACGCTGGGTCTGGGCACCCCACAACGCCTCGGCCGGCACCTGCAACTCGCCCATGCTGTCGTGCTCGACCCTGAATTTGTCGCTCATTGCGCAATCTCCACATCTGCATAAGAGGAATTCCACCCGGCGCTGTCGCGAGGGACGTCCGGGAAGGCAGGCTGGCGGAGCTGCGGCTGGCGCAGGCATTATCCGCGGCGCAGCGCCCGGCGTCAGCAGTGTGCGCCAGCAGTTGTTAGCAAGGCCTGGAGGCGCGGCGCCGCGGCCGCATGGCGCTGCGGACGGAACGCGTCACCGCCGCCACACCGCTGCCGGCATGCATGCCTTGCGGGTATCGGCGGCGTGGACATCCCCCGCGCAGGGAATGAAGTGGCGGCCAGGCATGGGTCTGGCGCGCCTGGTGCAGGCGCGCCCGGATCGAGCGCGGGAATCGGCCGGCGGCAGCGCCAATGCCTGGGCACTTCGGCAGCGCCCGGCGCGACATCGCCGCGCGGCCGCGCTCCCGATCCAGGCGCAGCGGCGGCCGCATGGCAACCGGCCGCCGCGATCTGCGATTACTGGCGGTTGCTCTGGAAGACCAGATCGTTGTACTTCTTCAGCAGCCGTCCCGGCGAGCCTTCCGGCGCCAGCGTCGGGTTGTCCAGCCAGCCCTGCTCCATGCTGCTGTACGGGGTCTTTTCCACGACCCGCTTGATCCGCGCCTTGCCTTCCTTGCGGAAGTTCTCCGCGGCGGTCTCGAAGCTGTTCCAGTCCAGCTTGCCCGGCTCCTGGTCGGCGACCTTGGCGTGCGCCTCGTCGGACAGCTTGTTGAAGCCGTCGACCAGGCTGGTGGCCTTGTCCGTATCGAACGCGTCTTCCTGCAGCAGGGCGACGATCTCCTTGGCCTCGAGCATCATCGACAGCCGGTAGAACTCGCGGGTGCGGCCTTCGGCCTGCTCCATCGCCTTCAGCTGCTCACGCTGGGCGGCATCGTTCTGCGCGTCCAGCTCGTCGCTGAACGCCTGGCTCGCCTCGGCGAACTCGGACAGGGCCGCCATCAGCGGCGCATGCAGTTGCTTGCCCTTGGCGAACGCGTCGTCCTGGTAGTCTTCGCGCTCGTAGTAATCGAAGACCTGGTTGCTCAACGGCTGCAGTGTCTTCAGCGCCGCCGCATAGCGCTTCGCGGCCGCATCCAGCGCCGGCAGCACGGGCTTGGCGGCAGCCGCCTGCACCATCGGCGCATCGCAGACCTTCATGTCGTACTCGTCGATCTTGGCCGGCCCGTACACGGTCGTTTCCTTGCCGGTCGGACCGGCGGCGGGATCCTTCATCCAGCGCACATAGGACTGGGCGCCGCGGTGGATGTCCGCATCGACCTTGTTGAAGCACTCGATATATGCGTTGAGCTTGCTGGTCAGCGCCGCGTCCGGATCGCTCGCGGCGTGATCGGCAGGCGCCTTGCCGTCGGCCGGGGCGGCGGGAGTGGCCGACGGTTTGCCGCCGCAGGCGACCAGGAAAACGGAGACGGCAGCGGCCAGCGCAGCCAGGCGGAAGCGGGAATGCATAGGAGTACGTCCCTGTTGAAAACGATTACAGCCGCGCATTCTAGCAACACGCATTTGTCCTGCGCCAGCATGCGGACCGTCGCGGAACGAGGCTTCGGTCCGCCGCAGCGGCCGTGTCCACACGCGCCCGCCCGCTCGCCGATGTCCTGCGGCTGCCGGCACGGCATGGCCGGTGCGCGGCCGGCGTAGAATATCCGCCCCACCGCTGCCGCCCTGCCCCTGCCCATGTCGGATTCCGCCCTGCTCGCCCTGTCCCCGCTCGATGGCCGCTATGCCGGCAAGGTCGATGCCCTGCGGCCGATCTTCTCCGAATACGGCCTGATCAAGGCCCGGGTGAAGGTGGAAATCGAATGGCTGCTGGCGCTGGGCGCCGAACCGGGCATCGCCGAGCTGCCCGCGTTCTCGGCAGCCGCCACGCAGCGGCTGCGCGCGCTGGCCGATCGTTTCGGCGTCGAGCACGCGGCGCGGGTCAAGCAGATCGAACGCACCACCAACCACGACGTCAAGGCGGTGGAGTACTTCATCAAGGAGCAGCTCAAGGACGACGCCGAACTCGGCCCGGCGCTGGAGTTCGTGCATTTCGCCTGCACCAGCGAGGACATCAACAACCTCAGCTACGGACTGATGCTGGAGCAGGCGCGGCGCGAGGTGCTGCTGCCGACGCTGGACGGCGTGGTCGCCTCGCTGCGCGCGCTGGCCCATGCCCAGGCCGCGCAGCCGATGCTGTCGCGCACCCACGGCCAGACCGCCTCGCCGACCACGCTGGGCAAGGAGATCGCCAACGTCGTCGCGCGCCTGGAACGCCAGCGCCGGCAGATCGCCGCGGTCGAGCTGACCGGCAAGATCAACGGCGCGGTCGGCAACTACAACGCGCACGTGGCCAGCTATCCGGACGTGGACTGGCCGGGGTTCGCGCAGCGCTTCGTCGAAGGCCTGGGCCTGGTGTTCAACCCCTACACCACCCAGATCGAGCCGCACGACAACGTCGCCGAACTCGGCGATGCCACCCGCCGCGCCAACACCGTCCTGATCGACCTGGCCCGCGACATCTGGGGCTACATCTCGCTGGGCTACTTCAAGCAGAAGCTCAAGGAAGGCGAGGTCGGCTCCTCGACCATGCCGCACAAGGTCAACCCGATCGACTTCGAGAACGCCGAAGGCAACTTCGGCATCGCCAATGCGCTGTTCGAACATTTCAGCGCCAAGCTGCCGATCAGCCGCTGGCAACGCGACCTCACCGACTCCACCGTGCTGCGCGCGCTCGGCACCGCGTTCGGCCACAGCCAGGTGGCGCTGGATTCGCTGGCCAAGGGCCTGGGCAAGCTGACCGTCAATCCCGAGCGCCTGGATGGCGATCTCGACGCCGCCTGGGAAGTGCTGGCCGAAGCCGTGCAGACGGTGATGCGCCGCCACGGCCTGCCCAACCCGTACGAGCAGCTGAAGGCGCTGACCCGCGGCCAGGGCATCACCGCCGCCTCGATGCAGGCCTTCGTCGAAACCCTGGAACTGCCCGAGGACGCCAAGCAACGCCTGCGCGCGCTGACCCCGGGCGGCTACACCGGCCTGGCCGAGCGCCTGGCGCGCGCGATCTGAGCCAGACGCGCCGGCCGCGCCCTCGCCGGCGCGGCGACGCTGCCTTCGAACCCCGACAAGGAGATATGCGATGACACGGAGTCTGTTTCTCTGCCTGCCGTTGCTGGCGTTGGCGGCCTGCACCCAGCAGCCCTCGCCCTCCGGCACCGAGGCCGCCGTTGCGACCCCACCTGCGGCGGCCGCGCCTGCCGCCGCCGCCACGGCCGCGGCACCGATCGCGCCGGTGCCTGCAGTCCCCAGCATGTCGGCACAAGCGACCGGCGACGCGCAGGCCAGCGACCAGCCCAACGGCGAACGTCCGACGCTGATGGTGACCTCGACCAGCGGCACCATCGACTGCGACGGCCACAACCTGGACATCACCGGCCGCGATGCCAGTCTCGTGCTGCGCGGACAGTGCGGCACGATCGCGCTGCTGGGCGCGAACGGCACCTTGCAGATCGAGCATGCCGAAGGCGTGCGCGTGGTCGGCGACAACGCGCAGGTGGTCATGCGCAGCGACGCCAAGAGCGTCGAGCTGTTCGGCCGCCACGGCAACCTGCAGATGGGCCGCATCGAGGAGTTGGCGGTGCCGGGCGACGATAACCAGCTGCGCGCGGTCGCCATCGGGTCGGCGACCCTGCACGGCAGCAAGAACCGGCTCACCCAGCAAACCGGCAAGGCGCAGGTCCAGGACTACGGCCGCGACAACCAGATCGCCGGCAACTGAGCGTGCCGACGCCACGCGGCCGGGCCGTGCACCGCGCTCAGGTCCTGACGAAGATCTCCACGCGCCGGTTCAACTGCCGTCCGGCGGGATTGTCCTGGCCTTGCAACTGGTTCGGCGCCACCGGGCGCGATTCGCCGTAGCCCTTGGCGGATGCCGTCAGCGCCAGCCCGCGCGCCCGCAGCGCCTCGAGCACCGCCGCGGCACGGCGTTCGGACAAGGCCTGGTTGTAGTCGTCGCCGCCTTTGCTGTCGGTATGCCCGCCCACTTCCAGGTCGCGCGCCTGCACGGTGCCGAGCGCGGTCGCCAGCGTGTCGAGCACCGTTGCGGCATCGGCGCGGATCTGCGACTTGTCGAAGTCGAACAGGACCCGGTCGTTCAAGGTGATCAGATAGCCGCATGGCGCGCCGGGCGGCGCGAACTTGCGCAACGGCGGGAAGCGCCCGGCCGGCGGCACCTTGGGCAGCGGCGCCATCGCCACCTTGCGCCCGGGCGTGCCGATCATGCCGGTACCGTCGCCGTTGTTGCGGATCATTTCGCGCTCGCCGTTCCAGGTGCCGGAACCGTCGGCATGGATGGTCACCAGGCCTTCAGGGCCGTTCCAGGTGCCGCTGCCGTCGCCATTGTTCTGGATCAGGCCGCTGCCGCCGTTCCAGGTGCCTGCGCCCCTGCCGTCCAGCGTGATCAGGCCGGCCGGGCCGTTGTAGCTGCCCGATCCATCCGCCTGCACCCGCACGATCGCGTCCTCGCCGTCGCCGACCGTGCCGTTGATGGTGCCGCTGCCGTCGGCGTTGACCTGGACCAGGCCGCCCTCGAAGTTGGCCGTGCCGCTGCCGTCGGCGTTGATCTTGAACAGGCCGTCCGCGCCGTTGCGCAGCAGATTGCCCTGCGCATCGACGCCGGTGATGCCGGCATCGTTGACCAGCACGCCATCGGTGCCGCAGCGCGCCGGCGCGATGCTGACGCCCTGGATCGGATCCAGCGCGCCCTTCATCGACGCTTCCAGCGCACGCTGCGCAGGCGTCACCCCGAGGATTTCCGGGACCACGATCAGCGGAATGGCCGGAAACTCCGGCATGTCCGCCGCAGCGGCGGCCGTGGTGTCGGGCGGGGCGGAGGCCTTGGCCGCGGCAGCTGCCGGCGCGGACGGCGTACCCGGCGTGTCCGCGGTCCCACACCCTGCCAGCAACAACGACGACAGCAAGATCGGCAGTGAACGCATTCCCTTCCCTCCTGGTGCTGAGGCGCGCACTTCAGCTTGCGCGCAGGCCGCTTGTCAAACCGGCGCCGCACCGGCGGGCTAACCGCGACGGCATGGGCACGGCGCCCGCCGCGCCCGCAAGCACGCCACCGCAGCCGCCGCCATGCGCACGGACAACGCAGCGTGCGGCGGGCTGGGCGACAATGGCGGCCATCGCCGGCCTCCACGTCGGCCTCGCCCCTGCCGGACCGCCTGCCCATGAAGAAACCCGCCTCGTTCCCGATCGAAATCGACGCCACCCGGCAACTGCCGCTGGGCATGCCCGCCGCGCGCTTCCTGCGCGACTACTGGCACAAGCGGCCGCTGCTGATCCGCAACGCCTTCCCCGGCTTCGTCTCGCCGATCGAGCCGGGCGATCTGGCCGGCCTGGCCTGCGAAGAGGCCGCGCTGTCGCGGCTGATCGTGCACGACCGCGCAAACGACCGCTGGAGCGTGCGCAGCGGGCCGTTCCAGGAAAGCGAATTCCCGGGGATGCCCGACCACGACTGGACCCTGCTGGTGCAGGACGTGGACAAATGGGACCCGGACATCCGCGCCCTGCTCGAGCAGTTCCGTTTCCTGCCGCGCTGGCGCGTGGACGACGTGATGGTCAGCTTCGCCGCCCCCGGCGGCTCGGTCGGCGCGCACGTGGACCACTACGACGTGTTCCTGCTGCAGGCGCACGGCCACCGCCGCTGGCAGATCGACGCCAGCGCGTCGATGGGCCGCGCGGCGCCGCCGACCGACTTCCGCGAGGACGTCGAGCTGAAGCTGCTGCGCAGCTTCAGCCCCACCCACGACTGGGTGCTCGGCCCCGGCGACATGCTGTACCTGCCGCCGCTGGTGCCGCACCACGGCGTCGCCGAAGACGCCTGCCTGACCTTCTCGGTGGGCACCCGCGCGCCGTCCTCGGCCGAACTGATCGGCGACTACCTGGACACCCTGATCGACGGCGCCGACGAGGCGCTGCGCTACCACGACGAGGATCTGCAGGTGCCGGCCGATCCGTACGAGATCGATGCGGCGGCGATGGGCCGCGTGGTCGAGGCGCTGAACGCGTTGCGCATGAACGATCCCGACCGCCTCGGCGCCTGGTTCGGCCGCTTCATCACCACCTATCGCGCCGCCGGCGAGATCCTGCCGCCGGCCAACCCGCCGGCGCCGCAGGAAGTGGCCGCGGCGCTGGACCAGGGCCTGGTCCTGCAGCGCCACCCGTGGGCGCGGCCGGCCTGGCGCCGGGCCACGCGCGGCGCCACCCTGTTCTGCAGCGGCCTGGAATTCGCCCTGCCGATCAAGGACGCGCGGCGCCTGGCCGCGGCCGAGCACCTCGACGGCGGCGACTACGCGGCGCTGTCCGCCGCCGGCCGCGAAACCTTGTTGCAGCTGGTCGAAGCCGGCTTCTACCAGCCGCTGGACGAGAGCGAGCACGACGACGAGGTTGCCGACGCGCAGGACTGAGCCGCCCGCCATGCCCGCCGCCCCAGGCTTCCGCATCGAAACGCTCGACCCGGCCCGCCAGGCCGGGGAACTGCGCGCGCTGCGCGCGCAGGCCGGCCTGCCGACGCCTGCGGATGCGGCCGAGCAGGCCCTGGATGCGCTGAGCCACCACGTGCTGGCCCGCGCCGACGACGGCCAGCCGCTCGGCAGCGCACGGCTTGGCCCCGAGCAGCGCATCGGCTGCGTGGCGGTGCTGCCGGCCTGGCGCGGTCGCGGCGTCGGCAGCGCGCTGCTGGCCGCGTTGATCGAGGAAGCGCAGCGCCGACGCTGGCCGCGCCTGGAGCTGCAGGCGCCGCCGGCCACGCTCGATTTCTACGCCCGGCACGGCTTCCTGCCGGCCGGCGCGCGCGGCGCCGGCGCCGGCGCCGGCGGCGCACGGCAGCCGATGCAACGGCTGCTCGGCGGCGCGGCCGCAGTGGAGGATGCGGCCGCGGCGATCGCGGCCAGCGCCGCGGTGGTCGCGCAGGCGCGGCGCCAGGTGCTGATCTACAGCCGCGCACTGGATCCGGGCCTGCTGGACAGCGCGCCGCTGCTCGCGCAACTGCGCCGCTTCGCGGTGGCCGCGCACGACAAGCAGGTGCGCGTGCTGCTGCACGATGCGGCCGCCCCGCAGCGCGCCGCCGCGCCGTTGCTGGCCCTGGCGCAACGCCTGCCCAGCGTGTTCCGCTTCCGCGAAGTGGTCGATCCGGTCGACCAGGGCTATGCCGCCGCGTACCTGGTCAACGACGGCGGCGGCTACTACTTCCGTGCGCTGGGTCACCGTTACGACGGCGAGACCGACCTGCTCGGCGGCGGCCGCGCGCGCCAGTTGCGCGAGGCGTTCGCGCGGGTCTGGGAGCGCTCGCGCGACTGCACCGAGCTGCGCGCGCTGGGCTGGTAGCGCCGCGCCGCCGCCGCCGATGACGCAATGCATGAACCCTGCGTAGCCCCTGTGTATCCGAAATGCACACCCCGGCTTGCGCATGGGGGTATAATTTTTTCGCTTGATTACGCCCGCGCAGGCCACGCGTCCGCCGGTTCCAACCGCAAGCCAACCCACAAAGCGACCCGACCCCACCATCGTGGACAATCTCCTAAAGCAGTTTGCGCAGTCATCGCAACTCGCCGGCGGCAATGCCGCCTATATCGAAGACCTGTACGAGCAGTACCTGGTCTCTCCCGACAGCATCGACCCCAAGTGGAAGACCTACTTCGACGGCTTCCAGGGCCGCGACGCCGGTGACGTTCCCCACTCGGCGGTCATCGCGCACATCGCCAGCGCAGCGCGCCAGGCCGCCAACAGCGGCACCAGCCCCGGCGGCGACGAGCGCGAACGCCATGTCGGCCGGCTGATCACCGCCTACCGCTCGCGCGGCCACCTCGGCGCCCGGCTCGATCCGCTGGGGCTGACCCCGCCGATCAATCCGCCGGACCTGGGCCTGCCGTTCCACAGCCTGTCGGAAAGCGACCTGGGCAGCGAGTTCAGCACCGGCGGCCTCGGCGGCCAGCCGCGGATGAAGCTGCGCGACCTGCTGGCGCGGCTGAAGGCGACCTACACCGGGTCGATCGGCAGCGAATTCATGCACATCCCCGAATTCGAGCAGCGCCAGTGGATCTACCAGCGGCTGGAGAACGCCGGCGGCAACATCGCCGGCGACGCCGACAGCCGCCGCCGCACGCTGGAGCGGATCACCGCCGCCGAAGGCCTGGAGCGCTACCTGCACACCAAGTACGTCGGCCAGAAGCGCTTCTCGCTGGAAGGCGGCGATGCGCTGATCCCGATGATGGACGTGGTGGTGCGCCGCGCCGGCGCCGATGCGGTCAAGGACATCGTGGTCGGCATGGCCCACCGCGGCCGCCTCAACGTGCTGGTCAACACCCTGGGCAAGAACCCGCGCAAGCTGTTCGACGAGTTCGAAGGCAAGTTCGAGCACGCCCACGACGACCGCGCCCACACCGGCGACGTCAAGTACCACATGGGCTTCTCCGCCGACGTGGCGGTGGCCGACGGCAATTCGGTACACCTGGCGCTGGCGTTCAATCCCTCGCACCTGGAAATCGTCGACCCGGTCGTGGTCGGCAGCGTGCGTTCGCGCCAGGAGCGCTACGGCGACGCCGCGCGCAAGACGGTACTGCCGGTGGTGATCCACGGCGATGCCGCGTTCGCCGGCCAGGGCGTGGTGATGGAGCTGTTCCAGATGTCGCAGGCGCGCGGCTTCGCGGTCGGCGGCACCGTGCACATCGTCATCAACAACCAGATCGGCTTCACCACCAGCGCCCGCGACGACGCCCGCTCCACGCTGTACTGCACCGACGTGGCGAAGATGATCGGCGCGCCGGTGTTCCATGTGAACGGCGACGATCCGGACGCGGTGGCGTTCGTGGCCAACCTGGCCTACGACTTCCGCCAGCAGTTCAAGAAGGACGTGGTCATCGACCTGGTCTGCTACCGCCGCTGGGGCCACAACGAGGCAGACGAGCCGGCGGCGACGCAGCCGGTGATGTACCAGACCATCCGCAAGCACAAGACCACCCGCGAACTGTATGCCGCGCAGCTGGAAAGCGAGGGCGTGATCCAGTCGGGCGAGGCGCAGGCGCTGGTCGACAGCTACCGCAACAAGCTCGATTCGGGCGAATACACCACCGAGCTGGCGACCCGCAAGCCGGACGAGTTCGCCATCGACTGGAGCAACTACCTGTCCGGCAAGCTCGCCGACAAGGTCGACACCACGGTCAAGCGCAAGACCCTGGACCAGCTGGCCAAGATCATCACCACGATCCCGGCCGGCGTGGAGCTGCATCCGCGCGTGGCCAAGATCTACGACGACCGCGTGAAGATGGCCGCCGGCGACCTGCCGGGCGACTGGGGCTTCGCCGAGAACCTGGCCTACGCCACCCTGCTCGGCGAGGGCCACAAGCTGCGCCTGGTCGGCCAGGACGCCGGCCGCGGCACGTTCTTCCACCGTCACGCGATCCTGCACGACCAGAAGACCGACAGCTACTACCTGCCGCTGCGCCAGCTGGTCGAGAACCCGGAAGACGCCACCGTGATCGACTCGCTGCTCAGCGAGGAAGCGGTGATGGGCTTCGAGTACGGCTACTCGACCACCGACCCCAATGCGCTGTGCATCTGGGAAGCGCAGTTCGGCGATTTCGCCAACGGCGCGCAGGTGGTGATCGACCAGTTCATCGCCGCCGGCGAAGCCAAGTGGGGCCGCATCAGCGGCCTGTCGCTGTTCCTGCCGCACGGCTACGAAGGGCAAGGCCCGGAGCACAGTTCCGCGCGCCTGGAGCGCTTCCTGCAGCTGTGCGCGCTGGAGAACATGCTGGTCTGCGTGCCGACCACCCCGGCGCAGTGCTTCCACATGATCCGCCGGCAGATGCGCATGACCACGCGCAAGCCGCTGGTGGTGATGACGCCCAAGTCGCTGCTGCGCCACAAGCTGGCGGTGTCGACGCTAGAGGAACTGGCCGACGGCGAGTTCCAGCACCTGATCCCGGATGCGAAGGCCGATCCGAAGCAGGTCAAGCGCGTCGTGGCCTGCTCGGGCAAGGTCTACTACGACCTGCTCGAGGATCAGACCAAGCGTGGCCAGGACGACGTCGCCCTCCTGCGCGTGGAGCAGCTGTACCCGTTCCCGCGCGAGCTGCTGGCCGCGGAGCTGAAGCGCTACGGCAACGCCACCGACCTGGTCTGGTGCCAGGAAGAACCGCAGAACCAGGGCGCCTGGTACCAGATCAAGCACCACCTGCAGGCCTGCCTGGCCGACGGGCAAAGCCTGCACTACGCCGGCCGCCCGCGCTCGCCGTCTCCCGCTGCCGGCCATTTCGCCGAGCATCTGGAAGAGCAGCTGAAGCTGGTCGCCGACGCGCTATTGAATCCGTTCAACGACCAAGTCGCTGAATAAACCTCCTTCCCCTTCAAAAGACCCACTAGGACGCCCTCTGCAATGGCCACCGAAGTCAAAGTTCCGGTACTGCCCGAATCCGTATCCGATGCCACCATCGCCAGCTGGCACAAGAAAGCCGGCGACGCGGTCAAGCGCGACGAGAACCTGGTGGACCTGGAGACCGACAAGGTCGTATTGGAAGTGCCCTCCCCGGTCGACGGCGTACTGAAGGAGATCAAGTTCGAGGCCGGCGCCACCGTGACCAGCTCGCAGATCCTGGCGATCATCGAGGAAGGCGCGACCGCCGCCGCGGCTCCGGCCGAGGCCAAGGTCGCCGACGCACCGAAGGCGGAGGCGCCGAAGGCCGCCGCTGCCGAAGCGCCGAAGGCCGCCAAGGTCGAATCGGCCAAGGCCGCCGGCGACGTCTCCAGCCTGCCCCCGGGCGCACGTTTCTCGGCGATCACCGAGGGCGTGGATCCGGCCCAGGTCGACGGCACCGGCCGCCGCGGCGCTGTGACCAAGGAAGACATCCTCAACTACGCCAAGAACGGCGGCGCCGGCAAGGCTGCCGGCGCGCGTCCGGAAGAGCGCGTGGCGATGACCCGCGTGCGCAAGCGCATCGCCGAGCGCCTGATGCAGTCGAAGAACTCGACCGCGATGCTGACCACCTTCAACGAAGTCAACCTGGCCAAGGTCTCGGCCGCGCGCAAGGAGCTGCAGGACGAGTTCCAGAAGGCCCACGGCATCAAGCTCGGCTTCATGAGCTTCTTCGTCAAGGCGGCCGCCAACGCGCTGCAGCGCTTCCCGCTGGTCAACGCCTCGATCGACGGCGAGGACATCATCTATCACGGCTACAGCGACATCTCGATCGCGGTCTCGACCGAGAAGGGCCTGGTCACGCCGGTGCTGCGCAACGTCGAGCGGCAGTCGTTCGCCGAGATCGAGAAGGGCATCGCCGACTACGCCAAGAAGGCGCGCGACGGCAAGCTGAGCCTGGAAGAACTGCAGGGCGGCACCTTCACCGTGACCAACGGCGGCACCTTCGGCTCGCTGCTGTCGACCCCGATCATCAACCCGCCGCAGAGCGCGATCCTGGGCATGCACGCGATCAAGGAGCGTCCGATCGCCGAGAACGGCCAGGTCGTGATCGCGCCGATGATGTTCCTGGCGCTGTCCTACGACCACCGCATCATCGACGGCAAGGACTCGGTGCAGTTCCTGGTCGACATCAAGAACCAGCTGGAAAACCCGGGCCGGATGCTGTTCGGTCTGTGATGAAAGCCGGGATTGGTGATTCGGGATTCGGGATTAGCGAAAGCGTCCCGATCCCGAGCATCCTGCTTCTTACGAATCCCCAATCCCCAATCCCTAATCTCGTGAGCGAAGAATGAGCGAACAAGAACAATTCGACGTCGTCGTCATCGGTGCCGGTCCGGCCGGTTATCACGCTGCAATCCGCGCCGCACAGCTGGGCATGAAGGTCGCCTGCATCGACGCGGCGCTGGGCAAGGACGGCAAGCCCGCCCTCGGCGGCACCTGCCTGCGCGTGGGCTGCATCCCGTCCAAGGCGCTGCTGGATTCCTCGCGCCAGTTCTGGAACATGGGCCATCTGTTCGGCGAGCACGGCATCAGCTTCAAGGACGCCAAGATCGACGTCGAGGCGATGGTCGGGCGCAAGGACAAGATCGTCAAACAGTTCACCGGCGGCATCGCGATGCTGTTCAAGGCGAACAAGATCACTCCGTATTACGGCTTCGGCGAGCTGCAGGCGGGCAACGTGGTCAAGGTCAAGCAGCACGACGGCAGCGTCGTCGAGCTCAAGGGCACCAACGTGATCCTCGCCGCCGGTTCGGATTCGATCGAACTGCCGTTCGCCAAGTTCGACGGCGCCACCATCGTCGACAACGTCGGCGCGCTCGACTTCAGCGAAGTGCCCAAGCGCCTGGCGGTGATCGGCGCCGGCGTGATCGGCCTGGAACTGGGCAGCGTGTGGAAGCGCCTGGGCGCCGAGGTCACCATTCTCGAGGCGCTGCCGGACTTCCTGGCCCTGGCCGATGCCGAAGTGGCCAAGACCGCGCTGAAGGAATTCAAGAAGCAGGGCCTGGACATCAAGCTGGGCGCCAAGGTCTCCAAGACCGAGGTCACCGGCAAGGGCAAGAAGCAGGAAGGCGTCGTCACCTATACCGATGGCGAAGGCGAGAAGAGCCTGACCGTGGACAAGCTGCTGGTGGCCGTGGGCCGTCGCGCCGCGACCAAGGGCCTGCTGGCCGAAGGCACCGGGGTCAAGGTCAACGAGCGCGGCCAGATCGAGGTGGATGCGCATTGCCACACCGGCGTCGACGGCGTGTGGGCGATCGGCGACTGCGTGCGCGGGCCGATGCTGGCGCACAAGGGCTTCGAGGAAGGCATCGCGGTCGCCGAACTGATCGCCGGCCTGCCCGGCCACGTCAACTTCGACACGATTCCGTGGGTCATCTACACCGAGCCGGAAATCGCCTGGGTCGGCAAGACCGAGCAGCAGCTCAAGGCCGAGGACGTGCCGTACAAGACCGGCAGCTTCCCGTTCGCGGCGATCGGCCGCGCGGTGGCGATGGGCGAGCCGGCCGGCTTCGTCAAGGTCATCGCGCATGCCGAGACCGACCGCGTGCTCGGCCTGCACCTGGTCGGCGTCGGCGTCTCCGAACTGGTCCACGAAGGCGTGCTGGCGATGGAGTTCAACGGCTCGGCCGACGACCTGGCGCGCATCTGCCACGCCCACCCGACCCTGTCCGAAGCGATCCACGACGCCGCGATGGCGGTGAGCAAGCGGGCCATCCACAAGGCCAATTAAAGCCGGAAATCGGGAGTCGGGATTGGGGATTCGCAAAAGCGGCGGCCCCATCCCGCATCGTTCCGGCAATGGCATAGCGCCGGGCGAAAGCCCGGCGTTGTGCTTTGCGGATAACCGCAAAATACTGAATCAGTCGACCCACGACGCGTGTCCTGCTCCCAGCACCGTGAACGCTCACGCATGCAACACCCCGCTTTTACGAATCCCCAATCCCGAATCCCCAATCCCATGAAAAGCATCTGCGTCTATTGTGGTTCCAATGCCGGCAACAAACCCGCCTATGCCGAGCGCGCCACCGCGCTGGGCACGCGCATCGCCGAGCAGGGCCTGCGCCTGGTCTACGGCGGCGGCAACGTCGGACTGATGGGCACCGTGGCCAATGCGGTGCTCGCCGCCGGCGGCCAGGTCACCGGGGTGATCCCCAAGCAGTTGGCCGACTGGGAAGTGGCGCACCGCGGCCTCACCGAACTGGAAATCGTCGGCTCGATGCACGAGCGCAAGTCGCGCATGTTCGACCTGTCCGACGGCTTCATCGCCCTGCCCGGCGGCTTCGGCACGATGGAAGAGATCTTCGAGATGCTGACCTGGCGCCAGCTCGGCATCGGCAACAAGCCCTGCGCGTTCCTGGACGTGGAAGCGTTCTACGCCCCGCTGATCGGCATGATCGACCGCATGGTCGCCGAACGCTTCCTGCACCCGGACCAGCGCGCCGACCTGTGGTACGGCGACGACATCGACACGATGCTGGCCTGGATGCACGACTACACCCCGGCGCAGGCGTCGAAGTGGATCGACGAAAAGCGCCGCAACACGTTGCGCTGAAACCCACTGCTCTTAACCAGCCGCTCCCAGGGCGCGTGGCAACGCGCCCTGCATCGCCGGCAGAGGTTTCAGTCCCGAGAAGCCGCACAGTCCGCTGCATGCGGGCGATGTCTGTCGCGGCTGAAGCCGCTCCTACAGGGACGTCGGAGCGCCGGTCGGCGTGCTGTGGACGGGCCTCAGCCCCGAGCCGACCGAATCGAAGCCTGCAGATTCCCCACTACGTTCGTCGCGACTGAAGTCGCTCCCACAAGGGGCTTCAGCCGGGCTAGCCGCTGTTGCTGCTGTTGCTGCAGCTGCTGTTGCTGCTGTTGCTGCCGTTGCTGTTGCTGTTGCTGTTGCTGTTGCTTTTGATTTACCGGGTTCCCTTCCGCAGCGGCGGCCATGGCGGGGAAAAACCCGAAGGGCGGCGCACATGGATGTGCGCCGTTCGCGGCAGGGGCAGGATGCCCCTTCCGCGAATCCCCGTCATGGACGCGGACCTGGAGCGCGCAGCGCGGAAGGCGCAAGGCAGGGCGTGCTTTCTTTTGGTTACTTTTCTTTGCACGAGCAAAGAAAAGTGACTCGCGCCAAAGCGCGAAAGCTTTTGCTGTTTGCTTCGCTCCAATCCAACCCAAACGCACTCGCACGCACTTACATACGCGCCATCAATCGTGCTGCGCAGGCCGCCCCAACAGATACCCCTGCCCATAGTCGCAACCCAGCTCGCGCAGCGTATCCAACTGCTGCTCGGTCTCGATGCCCTCGCCGATCGTCTCGATACCCAGCGTACTGGCCAACGCCAGAATGCTGCGCACCAGCGCATAACTGCCCGCACCGCTTTCGCCATGCAGACCGGCGACGAAACTCTGATCGATCTTCAACGCCGAGATCGGAAACCGGTGCAGATACGACAGCGCCGAAAACCCCGTGCCGAAATCGTCCAACTGCGCCAACACCCCGCGCTCGCGCAGCGCCTGCAGGATCGTCAACGTGCGCGGCGCATCGTCGAGCAGCGCCACCTCCGTGATCTCCACCCGCAGCCGCCGCGGATCCGCGCCAGCGGTATCGATCAGGCCGAACAGCCGCTCGGTGAAGTCCGGCGAACGGAAATGCCGCGGCGAGACGTTGACCGACACGTAACCGGTGCCGCTTCGCGCCAGACGCTGGATCACCTGCTCGTACAGCAGCCAGTCCACCTGCTCGATCAGCCCGCTGTCCTCGCCCAGATCGATGAACTGGCTGGGCACCAGCAATCCGCGGCTCTCGTGGCGCCAGCGCAGCAGCGCCTCGTGGCCGACCACCTCGCCGTCGATCAGGCGCACGATCGGCTGGTAGAACGGCTCGAAGTCGCCGCCTTTGATCGCTCGCCGCAGGTCCGCCTCCAGGTCCAGGCTGCGCAGCGCCGCCTCGCGCATCTCCTCGTCGAACACCGCGCAGCGGTCCTGGGTCTGCGCCTTGGCCCGGTACATCGCCGCGTCCGCGTCGCGCAGCAGTTCCTCGCCGCTGCGATAGCGTGGGTGCCAGGCGGCGATGCCCAGGCTGCCGGACGGGAACAGCTCGCGGCCGGCCACCCACATCGGCTGGCCGAGCACGCCGAGCAGGCGCTGCGCCAACTCGCGCACGCCTTCCAGCCCCTCTTCGCAGCTGACCAGGATCGCGAACTCGTCGCCGCCCAGGCGCGCGACCACATCGTCGCTGCGCAGCGTGGAGACGATGCGCTTGGCCACCTCCACCAGCATGTCGTCGCCGGCGGCATGGCCGATGCTGTCGTTGACCAGCTTGAACCGGTCCAGGTCCAGGAACAGCACCGCGAACGCCATGCCGTCGCCGTTGCGCGCGCGGTTGATCGCTTCGCCGAGCCGGTCCAGCAGGTGCGAGCGGTTCGGCAGGCCGGTCAGCGCGTCGTGCAGCGCCTGATGGGTCAACCGCTGCTCGGCACGCCAGCGCTCGGCGATCTGCGCCAGCAACTGCTGGTTGACCTCGGCCAGTTCGCGGGTGCGCTCGGCCACCCGCTGCTCCAATTCGGCATGCGCCAGCCGCAGCCGTTCCTGCGCGCGCTGCCGCGCCAGGCCGCCGCCGACGTTGTGCGCGACGAAGGTCAGCAGGCGCTGGTCGTATTCGGTGAAACGCACCTGCGTGGTATAGCTCTGCACCACGATCGCGCCGACCACCTCGCCCTCGTCGAACAGCGGCACGCCCAGCCAGCTGTGCGAACGCGTGCCGTATTCCTGCACTTCGCCCTGCGCGACCAGCGCTTCGATCTCCGCCAGTTCCAGCAGCATCGGCCGGCGCTTGCGCATCACGTACTCGGTCAGGCCCCTGCCCCGCCGCCGCAGCGGGCGCCGCGGGCTGTGCTCGTCCACCGAGTAGACGAACTCCAGCATCTTGGCGTCGTCGGACAGCAGCGCGATGTACAGATTGCGCGCATCGATCAGCCCGCCGACGATGGCATGCACCTCGGCGTAGAACTGTTGCAGGCTCTCCGAGCGGATCGCCAGCTCGGCGATGCGGAACAAGGCCAGTTGCAGGGTTTCGGCGCGCTTGCGCTCCTGGATCTCGTCCTGCAGGTCGTGGTTGGCGCGCTGCAGTTCCTGGGTGCGCAACTGCACGCGCCGCTCCAGTTGCACCTGCGCATGGCGCCGGTCCATCGCGGTCAGCACGTGCTGGGCGACGTACGCCAGCAGCGCGCGGTCGGCATCGGTGTAGTGCAACGCACGGTCGTAGTTCTGCACCACGATCGCGCCGCAGACGCGGCCCTCGCGCAGCATCGGCACGCCCAGCCAATCTTTGCTGTCCGGGCCATGCAGGGCGTCGTAGTCCACCCGCAGGCGGTCGCGCACCTGCGGCGACGGCCCGCGCACCGCCTGGCCGTGGCGCAGCAGGGCGAAGGTCAGGCTGTTGGGCATGTCGCGTTGGTAGTACAGCCGTTCCGGATCGGCGACGAAATCGTCGTGCCGGTCGGAGAAATACAGGAAGCGCATGCTCTGCTGGTCTTCGTCGTATTCGACGATGTAGCAGTTCTCCGCGTACATCAGCGAGTCCAGCACCGAATGCACGTGCTGCAGCATCTGCCCCATTTCCAGATCCGCACCGGCCAGGTCGGCGATCTCGTACAGCGCCTGCTGCAGCTGCTTGGACTTCTCCAGGCCCTCGATGCGCGCGCGCATGCGCTCGGTTTCCAGCAGCGCCAGGCCGAACGCGGCCGCCATCTCGCACCAGGCGGCGCGCTGCGGCTCGGACAGCGGCTGCTGCAGCCGGGCGGCCACGGCCACGCAGGCGCCCTCGGGCGTCTTCAGCACGTGCAGCAAGGCCTGCGCAGGCGCCGGCACGGTCTCGGCGAGACACCGCCGGACCAGCGTCGGCAGCCATGCCGGCGCATCCGGCGTAGCGCCGAACACGCGTCCGCCGACGGTGCCGTCGCCGCATGCGATGGCCACGTCGCTACCGGGCGGCAGCAAGCCGCACAAGGCAACCGCGGTCTGCATGGAAGCGGGGCCGTCGGGGTGATCCTGGCGGTCGATCGCGGACGGCTCAAACAACATCGACAACAACTCCTGCATGACGTAGGACCCGCCCCACGCCTCCCCCTTAGACGCCAGCATACCTTTTACGTGAACAGGCGCACGCGCGGTGACCCCATGCGCGCCGCTGGCGCGTTCACTGTCTACGATGCCCGCTGCCATTCCGCCCCCGCCCGCCGTCACCACCCTCACGCCACGCTATGCGCCGGGCCGGCGAACGCTTAGGCTTGCCGCCGTGGACGCCCTGGTCGAAACGAGCGACGAAACCCTGATGCTGGCCTATGCGGCCGGCGACGCCGGCGCGTTCGAGACCCTGTACGCGCGCCACCGCGGCCGCCTCTATCACTACCTGCTGCGCCAGCTGCGCGACGTGGCGCTGGCCGAGGAAATGTTCCAGGACGTGTGGCAGCGGGTCATCGCCGCGCGCCAGGGCTGGCAACCGCAGGCTGCATTCAGCACCTGGCTGCTGCGCATCGCCCACAATCGGCTCGGCGACCACTGGCGCGCGGCCAAGCACCGCCCGGCCGCGCCGGCCGATGCCGAACTGCGCACCGCCAGCGTGCCGGACCCGGACACGCCGGAGCGGCAGCTGTCCGCGTTCGAACAGCGGCGCCAACTGCAACTGGCGCTCGACGACTTGCCGGAGGATCAACGCGAAGTGCTGCTGCTGCGCCTGGAACAGGAACTGAGCCTGGAGGAGATCGCACAGATCACCGGCGTCGGCCGCGAGACGGTCAAGTCGCGGCTGCGCTATGCGATGGACAAATTGCGCGCGAGGCTGGGCGGATGAGTGCCGACGAACCGCTGACGCCGGAAGAACGCGCCCTCGCCGAACGCCTGCGGCTGGGCCGGCAGGCGTCGCCGTCGGCGGCGCTGGACGCCGCGATCCTGGCCGCGGCGCGTGCCGCGGTGGCGTCTGCGCCGACCGCTTCCGCGCAGCCGCACAGCGCCGACGCCGAGCCGGCAGCGGCGCAGATACCCGTTGCGAGCGCAACCGCGCCAGCGCCAGCGCCAGCGGACCAGGCCCGTTCCGGCACGGCCCCGCAGCGCCGCGCGCGCTGGCCGGCCTGGACCGGGCTGGCGGCATCGTTGACCCTGGCCGTCGGCATCGCCTGGCAACTGCGCACCCCGACACCGCCGGTGGCCGCGCCGGTCGCTCCCGACGCGGTCGCTCCTGCACCAGCCGCTTCCGAAGCGGCGGCCGAGCGCACCATTGCCGCCCAGTCGGCCGGCGCCGAAGACGCGGCGGTCGCGTCCGGCGCGGCAACCGCGCCCACCGACGCGCCGGCGGCGCCAGCGTCCGCGCCGCAGCAGGTGCCGGCAACGAACGATCTCGACTCGATGCGCGCCGCGCCCGCACCATCGGCAGCACCCGCGGAGGCCCCGGTTGCGGCCGAGCCGGCGCCGATGCTGGCGCCGCCGCCTCCCGCGCCGATCGTGGTCTCGCCTCCCGCACCGCCCGCGCCGCCGGCCCCGGCAAAAGCGCTGACGCCTCCCGCGCAGGCACCGCAGGCGCTGGCGAAGCCGGCGGCGCGCACGCGCGAGGCGAATGCCATGCAGCGCGAAGACCGGCGCATGCTGCAGCAACGCAGCGCAGACCTCGCCGAGCGCGACGGCAGCGACGCGGCAAGCGCACAAGCACAGGAAGCGGAGGGATACGCCGCGCGCGTCGAAGGCAACCTCATCGCAACGCCGGCACCGGCACCAGCCGCGATGCCGGCCGCACCGGTCGCGGCGGACAGCGCACCGTTGGCGGCATCCGCGCGCGCCTCCGGCACCGATCCGGCGCTTGCGGCAGCGGCGGAAAGCGACGCGCGCCTGTCGCCGCGACGCTGGCTGGCGCGCATCCGCGAGCGCCGCGACGCCGGCGAGCAGGCCGCCGCGCACGCCAGCCTGCAGCGCTTCCAACGCGAGCATCCGCACGCGCGCATCCCCGACGACCTGCGCGACCTGCTCGACGACTGAATCGCCTTGCGCGATCGAAGGCGATGCGTGCCGTTGCCGGTGCGCGCGATGCCGCGGCCGTGCGCGGCGCAGGCATCCGTCTGCACGTTGCGCCGCCGAACCACAGTCAGCCGCAGCTGGCCACAGCACCTCGTCTAGAATGGCGCCGATGCCCGATACGCTTCCCCACCTCGTCAGCCACAGCGTGGACATCAAGCACAGCCGCTTTGTGGCGCAGGCGGCGCCGATCGCCGACGCCGGCGCGGCGCTGGCGTTCGTGCAGCAGGTCGCGGTGGCCGATGCCACCCACAACTGCTGGGCCTACCGCCACGGCGACGACTACCGCTCCAGCGACGACGGCGAACCGGCCGGCACCGCCGGCCGCCCGATCCTGGCGGCGATCGACGGCCAGGGCTTCGACCGCGTAGTGGTGGTGGTCACGCGCTGGTACGGCGGCATCAAGCTCGGTGCCGGCGGCCTGGTCCGCGCCTACGGCGGCACCGCCGCCGAGTGCCTGCGCCTGGCGCCGCGGCAGCCGCTGCTGGCCTTGAGCCTGATCACCCTGCACTGCGGCTTCGACGATCTGGGCGCGGTGCACGCGGCGCTGAGCGCCTGCGCCGCCGAAAAACTCGATGAACGCTTCGACGCCGACGGCGCCGAACTGCACCTGCGCCTGCCCAGCGATCGCGTGGACGCCTTGAAAACGCGGCTGCGCGACGCCACTCGGAACAGGGTCCGCTGTTCGGAAACCTCCCCCGCATGAACGATCCGTCGGCCGACCAGGCCAAGTCGCTGCGCAAACTCGGCAGCCTGCGCACCCTGTGGCCGTTCGTGCAGCGCCAGCGCGGCCTGTTCGGCGCCTGGCTGCTGGCGCTGGCGGTGTCCTCCAGCGCGACGCTGAGCCTGCCGGTGGCGGTCCGGCAGATGATCGACCACGGTTTCAGCGACGGCAGCAGGATCAACCAGTCCTTCGCGCTGCTGTTCGCGGTGTCGGTGGTGCTGGCGATCGCCACCGCGCTGCGCTTCTACTTCGTGTCGCTGCTGGGCGAGAAGGTCGTCGCCGACCTGCGTGGGCGCCTGTATGCGCACCTGATCGGCCTGCACGCCGGCTTCCACGACCGCAACCGCAGCGGCGAGCTGGTGTCGCGGCTGTCGGCCGACAGCGAACTGCTGCGCGGGGTGATCGGCAGCACCATGTCGGTGGCGCTGCGCAGCACAGTCACCGCGATCGGCAGCATCGTGATGCTGTTCGTGACCAGCCCGCACCTGGCCGCCTACGCGCTGCTGGGCATCCCGCTGGCGGTGTTGCCGATCGTGCTCGGCGCGCGCCGCCTGCAGAAGATCTCGCGCGCCAGCCAGGACCGCGTCGCCGACGCCAACACGCTGGCCGCCGAAACCCTGGGCGCGGTGCGCACGGTGCAGGCGCATGCGCGCGAACCCTACGAGCGCGGCCGCTTCGGCCAGGCGCTTGCGCTGTCGGTGGACGTGGCGCGGCGCCGGGTGCGCGCGCAGGCGCTGATCACCGCGGTGGCGATCGTGCTGGTGTTCGGCGCAATCGTGCTGGTGCTGTGGTCCGGCGCGCACGAAGTGGCGGCCGGCGAACTGAGCGCCGGCGCGCTCGGCCAGTTCGTGCTGTATGCGATGTTCGGCGGCGGCTCGGTGGCGTCGCTGGCCGAAGTCTGGAACGACCTGCAGCGCGCGGCCGGCGGCATGGGCCGCATCGCCGAACTGTTCGCCGAACGCCCCGAGGTGCTGGCGCCGGCGCAGCCGCGCGCGCTGCCGCAGCCGCTGCGCGGCGAAGTGCGCTTCGACAACGTGGTGTTCCGCTACCCGCAACGCCCCGACCATCCGGCGCTGGACGGCTTCGACCTGCACGTGCGGCCCGGCGAGAGCGTGGCCCTGGTCGGCCCCTCCGGCGCCGGCAAGAGCACCGTGCTGTCGCTGCTGCTGCGCTTCCACGATCCGCAATCGGGCACGGTGCGGGTGGACGGCGCCGACCTGCGCGAACTGGATCCGGCGCAGCTGCGCGAAGGCATCGGCCTGGTGCCGCAGCATCCGACCCTGTTCGCGGCCAGCGCCGCCGACAACATCCGCTACGGCCGGCTCACGGCCAGCGACGCCGAGGTCGAGGCGGCGGCGCGCGCCGCCGAAGCCGACACCTTCATCCGCCAGTTGCCGGACGGCTACGCCAGCGAACTGGGCGAGCGCGGCGCGCGCCTGTCCGGCGGCCAGCAGCAGCGCATCGCCATCGCCCGCGCCCTGCTCAAGGACGCGCCGATCCTGCTGCTGGACGAAGCCACCAGCGCGCTCGACGCACAGAGCGAACATGCCGTGCAGCAGGCGCTGGAACGCCTGATGGCCGGGCGCACCACCTTGGTCATCGCGCACCGCCTGGCAACGGTGCTCAAGGCCGACCGCATCGTGGTGATGGACCACGGCCGCATCGTCGCCCAGGGCACCCATGCCGAGCTGCTGGCGCAGGGCGGCCTGTACGCGGAACTGGCACGGCTGCAATTCATCGACTGAGCACGCCGTGCTAACACTGGCGGGACTACGGTCCCGCTGCGCCCCACGCAACGGCGGCGGCGCAAGGCGCCGGCAGCGTTTTCAGGCGCAATCCGGTTCGACGAATCGCCTTCAGGAGACACGCCATGTCCTTTCGCCAACTGCCCGCCCTCGGCCCCGACGGCGAGGCCTATCTGATCACCGAGTTCCAGGACGAAGTCCAGCATCAGCAGCAGGCGCAGCACGACGCGCCGTCCACGCCGGCGCTGCGCTACGAACTGGCCGACGGGCGCAAACTGATCCGCCGCGGCCAGCAGTTCACCACCACCGGCGGCGAACTGACCCTGACCGCGGTGTGAGCGCGCGCGCTGCCGCGTAGCGACGACGAGCGGCAGTGCGATCTGTCCGCCTCGCGCGCGGTACGCGCGACGGGCCAGTGGTCAATTATTGACCAAGCCTCTTGACACGCCCGCCCAGCAAGGCGCGCAGACACTTATCCACATGTTTGCGCGCATTCCATCCACACTGCCTGTGGATGAAGTGCGGCTGCAGCAACAGTGTGTTCTCTCTACCCCTTGTAGGAGCGGCTTCAGCCGCGACCGTGACTATCTGGACACGGACATGCATGCGCAACATGCTGCCCGCCGACCACACCCGATCGCTTGATCGCACTGCCTGTCGCGGCTGAAGCCGCTCCTACAGGGTGGCCGTTTGCACCGGACTAGCGCGGCAACACCCGGCCGATGCCGCTGGCATCGATCTCCGCTGCCGCGGCGTCCAATGCCGTCGCCACGGTGGCCGGGTCGAAGCCGATGCGGAAATGCAGTTCGCCGGCCGGCGTGCGCGAGGAATGGATCGAGGCCAGGCTGACGCCGTGGCGCTCGAACACGTACAGCAAGCTCCGCAGCGAGCCGGCGCGGTCTTCGGGCAGATAGACGCTGAGTGTGAGCTGCTCGGTCAGATCCGCGAGCAGATAACCTACGCGTTCGTAACTGTAGTTGCCGTGCGCGATCGCCGCCGCGCCCAGCGCCTGGCGATTGGCGTCGAGGAAATCGGCGCGGAATTGCGCGCGCGCCGCATCGTCGCCACGGCTCACCTGGTCGCGCAGCCGCGACAGTTGCGCGATCAAGCCGTCGAGCACGCCGCCGACATGCGGATTGCCGAACTGGATGTCTTCGTAGATCGCCGGATTCAACGCCAGGATGCGCGCGATGATCGCGGTATCCAGTTCGAACGAGGCCGAACGGTATGGCATCAATGCCTCCAGCGGCCCCAGCGTCGGCGCGTGCGTGCGCAACACGCCGGCCTGGGCCAGGTGGCTGGCGTGCACCATCGCCTGCACCAGCGCCATCACCTGGTCGTGGTGATCGGGCGTGCTGCGCACGCATTCGGCTTCCAGCGCCGTGCACAGCTGTTGCAGCCACTCGCTCCAACGCGCCAACCGCGCTTCGCACACCACCAGCACGCGGCCCTTGAGCGTGGGCGACTTCGGCGGCGCGGTCATCGGATGCAGCCCGGCCACTTCCGCCTGCGACGCCAGCATCGCCGCCACCGGCTCGCGCTTGACCGAGGTCACGTCCAGCCACAGTTGCTCGCGTTCGCGCCCGGCGGCGCGGCGCACGTAGTCGCCGATCAGCGCCGGCGTGTGCCGGATCGGCGCGGAGAAGATCAGCACCTGCGCGCGCTGCAGCACGGCATCGGGATCCAGCGACTGCGGGTCGGCCGGATCGTGGCCGACCACCTCCAGCTGCATGCGCTCGCGGAAGAACCGGCTCAGCCAGCGGCCATAGGCGCCGGCGCTGCCGACGATGCCGACGACCGGGCGCAGGCTCACGCCAGGCGCTCGGCGGCGAAGCGCAGGGGCGTGGCCAGCGCCGCGGGCGCGGCGGCGAGCACATCCAGTTCCTCGTAGCCGCTGGCCAGGGTCGCTTCCAGCGCCGCATGCACGCCGGCGACGGCGCGGCCGATCGCCAGCTCGAACGCGTCGCCGCGCAGCAGGAACGCGACCAGCAGCGCCATCAGCACGTCGCCGGTGCCGGCCACGTCCACCGGCAATAGCGGCGAGCACCAGCGGTAGACCGCCTCGCGGCTCACCGCCAGGGTCACCAGCTGGCCTGCGTCGCCGCTGACGCTGTGCGCCAACACCCACTGCGGCCCGCGCGCCAGCAGCACGCGCGCTGCGGCGATGGCATCGTCCTGCGCCAGCGCCGGCAGGCCGGTCAGGCGGCCGAGTTCGAACGCATTCGGCGTGACCAGCCACGCATGCGGCAACAGGCGTTCGGCGAACACCGCTTCCAAGCCCGGCTCGACATAGGGTCCGGTATGCGTATCGCCGATCACCGGATCCAGGCAGTAGCGCAGCGACGGGCACTGCGGCAGCGTGGCGTCGAGCCAGTCGGCGAACGCAGTGCCGTTGCCGACGCTGCCGAAATAGCCGGACACCACCATGCGCGCACGCTGCGGCAAGCCGCGCTCGCTGGCGCCGAGCAGCAGATCGGCGAACCAGTCCGACGGCAGCACCTTGCCGCGCAAGGTGTCGTAGAACGGCGCGTTGCTGAGCAAGGTCGTGGGGACTTCGGCCACGCGCAGGCCCAGCGCGCGCAACGGCGGCACCGCCGCGCTGTTGCCGGCGTGGCCGTAGACCAATTGCGACTGTACCGAGATCACGTCGATCGGCGACGGTCCATCCGGACGCTGGCGACGGCCGTGGACGAGATGGCTGGCAGTGGATGCGTTCATCCGCACATTCTAGGCCGCGGCAGCCACGGCGGCGTACCGGCACCGCTCAGCGGTTGTGCAGGAACACCACGTAGCCGCGGAACCACGGATTGTCCTGCAGGCCCTGCGGCGGCTGCCAGTCGCCATCCTGCAGCAGGCCGATGCGGAACGGCACCCGCAGCCTGCCGAGCCGGGCGACATAGACCGGATAGTCGGGGATCACCGCGCGTCCCTGGTAGATCTGCAGCACCACCTCGTCGACCACGCCGCGCAATCCGCCCAGCGCCTCGGCGCGGCCGTTGACACTCCAGTCCAGCAGGCCGGTGATGCCGAGTTGGTAGCCGGCCGGCAAGCGCGCACGCAGCGTGCGCAGGAACGCCACGTACTGCGCGAGGTGGCGGGTACCGGCATCGAAATCGATCTGCAGGCCGACCACGTCGTTGCCGGCCGCATGCCAGCGCTGCAGCTGCACCAGGACCGCCTCGAACAATGCCGGCGTCCAGTCGATGCGTTCCACCCGCAACACCATCCACACCTGGCAGTGGCGCAGCTGCGGCAGCGCGGCGCGTTGCGCCACCAGTCGTGCCGGCGCGCCGGCGTCCAGCGGCACCTCGGCCTGCAGCAGGTACACGCGGCGCGCATTGGCCAGCACCGGCTGCGGCCGCACCCCGGCCCAGAGCCAGAACGCATCGTAGCGGCGCGCATCCACCGGTGCGGCGATCGCCGCGCCCATCGACATGCACAGCGCCAACAGCACGGCGCAGCGCCCGGGCATGGCGCCGCTCACCAGTAGTACTTCAGGTCCTGCGCCCAGGCCGAGGACGGAAACTCCCGTTTCAGGCGCTGGAACCAACGCTTGCGCTCGCTCACCGGCACGTCCTTGCCGCCGCAATCGTTGTTCCCGCTGGGCGCATAGCACTGGATGGCGCGATACAGCGCATAGGCCTTGTCGTCGGCGGCCACGTGGGCGTCGTCGATGATGCGTTGGTAGACGGGCAAACGGAAATACGCAGCGCCAGGAAACTGCGCAGGCGCTCCGCCAAGCTCGGCGACAGGCGGTGGCTGGTTGATCGGCAGGTGATCCCAGTTCATGACCCGGATGAAATCCGCCAGGCACAGCTGCGCATGGGCGTCGGCCGGGGCAGCGGCCAGGGTTTTCGCCACCGCCTCGATCGCCGGGCACGCATCCTCGCCCTGCTCGAACGGGCCGGAGAACACCGCCAGCGGCGGCGACGACTGCGGCAACCAGTAAGCACCGGGCCGGGGATCGCTGGTGTCGTGCGGCACGTCGGCAAGCAGCACGCGATCCTGCAGGAAGGCCTTGGCCTGGCCGCGCGACAGTTCCTTGTACAGCAGCACGAAGGCGGCCAGTTCGCGCTCGTGCGCCGGCACGTCCGTCGCCGTCGCGCGACGCCGCAGCAGGTCGGCACCGGCGGCGTAGATCAGCAACTGGTCGCGGATGGCTTGGTTGACGATCGGAGAATCCGCGGCGAACGCCTGGTCGAGCGCACGGTCGCGCTCCAGGCGCCGCGCCAGCGCCAGCTGCACCAGCGGTTGCTGCAACGCCGGCTCGGCACGGTCCAGCAGGCGCCGCCAGTAGGCCGCCAGGTCCGGCGCCCCGGTGTCCTCCAGCGCCAAGCCCTTGAGCATGGCGGCGGCGAAGGCCACGCTGCCGCGCTTGGCCGGCCCCTTGCCGACATCCAGCAGGCGCAGCGCCTGCGCCGGCGACCGCGCCACGTAGTACTGGTAGCTGGACAGCAGCAGCGCGAACAGGTCAGGCTCGTCGGCAAAGCGGGGCCGCTGCGCCTCCAGCGCGGCCGGCGACAGTCCGTGGCCATCGCTGCCATCGCCCGAGCGCATCGCCTTGAGATCAGCCACGGCCAGCAGCAGCGGCGTGGTCAGCGCCGCGGGAGCGGCGCTGGCCAGCAGCTTGTTGTCGATTTCCTGGGCCAGCTCCTGGTCCGACAGGCCGCGCTGCGCCGCGGGCAGGCGCAGCAAGCGTTCGTATTCGGCGGCCAGCTTCGGCGTGTCGCCACCGAGCCAGTACACCCGCCGCAGCAATCCGCGTGCAGATACGGCGTAGCGTCCTTGCGGATAGTCGTGCAGGTACGCGGCGAACCCTCGCTCGGCGCGCGCCAACGCGGCCCGGTCGAACTGCGGTGGATCGCGCTGCACGCCGTACTCGTCGAAGCCATCGACCTGCGCCGCGTTGAGCGCGACCCGCCCCAGCATGTAGCGCGCCGTCTCCCGGAGCCAGGGGTCGGCCGCCTTTGCCAGCGTATCGAAGCCCTGCGCGGACGCATCGAAGGCGCCGGCATAGAACGCGCTGGCGGCCTGCAGGTACTGCGCGAATTCCCTGCCTGCGGCCGACGACACGCCGTCGGGCGCAGCGATTTGCTGGTCCGGGCACTGCGCCGGCCGCGCCTGGACCAAGCGCGCTTTTTCCGT
Source organism: Xanthomonas sp. JAI131 (assembly GCF_013410075.1). Lineage (NCBI taxonomy): Bacteria > Pseudomonadati > Pseudomonadota > Gammaproteobacteria > Lysobacterales > Lysobacteraceae > Xanthomonas > Xanthomonas sp. JAI131. The sequence continues at coordinate 1,378,346 of NZ_JACCCN010000001.1, forward strand.
CGCCGGCACGCGCGCGTTCGCGTTCAGCGCCTCGTTGAACTCGCTGCCGCCGCGCGCATTGCTGTTGCAGCGGTTCGCCTCGCCGTCGAGCATCCCGTCGGCAGCAGCGACCTGATCGGTCGCCGGCGGTTGCAGCGCCTGCACCGCCGCCTCCCAGGTGAACGCCGGTTCGAGCGGGCTGGCAGGCGCCACCGCCGGCGCGGCGCCATCGCGCATCAACAGCAGCAGATTGACCCGGGTGTCGCTGCCCGGCGCCAGCGCCACGGTGTTCTGGCATCCGCTGTAGTCGCCGAAATCCAACAGCAGGCTGGAGTCGCAACCGGCATCGGAACTGGCGAGCGCGGGTGCGGCAAAGCAAGCGCACAGCAGCAGCGCGGCAAGGCGGGCAACAACGGAACGGCCGATGTCCATGGCGAACTCTGCACTCCAGATGCGCCGCGATCGGCGTAGCGGCATGTTCGCATGCCGGACCGCGCCACGCAGGGTGACGCGGCGCAGACGGCGCACGCTAGCGATGCGCGGCCAGCGCGGCCGCGCGGGCATTGCGCCGACGCGGCCCGCGCGGAAGGATCAGGAGGTCATCCGGTCCCAGAACTCCTTCCGTGCATTGCCGTAGTTCAAGTGCTGGGATTGGGATGCGGGATTGGGGATTGGTAACAGCAGCACAGCGGCGATCCCTCTCGAAACCGGCATTCGATTCGCACGCAATCGATCGCAATCCAGAAAACTGAAAAAGGCACGTACCGGGCTCTCGCCCTGCACGTGCCTCTTCCATCGGTCCACACACTCGCGACCGCCGCTCGGGACCCGCCGTTGCGAATCCCCAATCCCGAATCCCCAATCCCGGCTCTACGACGTCATCCGGTCCCAGAACCCCTTCACCCCGTCGATGAAGGTCGCCGACTTCGGCGAATGCTTGCGCGCGTCCTCGCCGGTGAAGGTGGATTCGAACTGCTCCAGCAGCTTGCGCTGGTCGGCGGTGAGATTGACCGGGGTTTCCACCACCACGCGGCAGTACAGGTCGCCCTCGCTGCGGCTGCGCACCGAACGCACGCCCTTGCCGCGCAAGCGGAACAGCTTGCCGGTCTGGGTCTCGGCGGGAATGCGGATCTCCGCCTCGCCGCCCAGAGTGGCCACGCGCACGGTGTCGCCGAGCGCGGCCTGGGAGATGCGGATCGGCACTTCGCAGTGCAGGTCGTCGCCGTCGCGCTGGAAGATCGCATGCTCGCGCACCCGCACTTCCACATACAGATCGCCAGGCGGGGTGCCGGCCGGACCGGCCTCGCCTTCGCCGGACAGACGGATGCGGTCGCCGTTGTCCACGCCGGGCGGAATCTTCACCGACAGCACCTTGGTTTCCTCGACGCGACCGGCGCCGTGGCAGGTACCGCACGGGTTCTGTACGATCTGGCCGCGCCCGGCGCAATGCGGGCAGCTCTGCTGCATCGCGAAGATGCCGCGCTGGATCCGCACCTGGCCGCGCCCCTGGCAGGTCGTGCAGGTCTCCACCTTGCCGTCTTCCGAGCCGCTGCCGTGGCAGTGTTCGCATTCGCCCAGGGTCGGAATCTCGATGCGCCGCTCGATCCCGGCCACCGCCTCTTCCAGATCCAGTTCCAGCACGTAGCCGATGTCGGCGCCGCGCCGCGCCGCGCGGCCGCCACCGCCGCCGGCGCCCCCGAAGATGTTGCCGAAGATGTCGCCGAAGATGTCGCCCATGTCCGGGCCGCCAGCACCGCCACCGCCGCCCATCCCGCCCATGCCGTGCTCGAACGCGGCATGGCCGTGCGCGTCATACATGCGCCGCTTGTTGCCGTCGGACAGGACCTCGTAGGCCTCCTTGCACTCCTTGAACGCCGCCTCGGCGGCGTGGTCGCCAGGATTGCGGTCGGGGTGGAACTTCATCGCGCAACGGCGATAGGCCTTCTTCAGCTCGTCGTCGTTGGCGGTACGGGCCACGCCCAGCACTTCGTAGTAGTCGCGTTTGCTCATAGGGCGGAGATTAGGGATTCGAAATTCGGGATTCGTGTAAAGCAAAAGCGGAGAGCGTCAACTCTTCCGCTTTTGCGAGCGCTACGGACAGGGTATCGGGAGCGGGAAGCGGACAGGCGAAGGCCTTTCGAATCCCTGCTCCCGAATCCCGAATCCCGGCTTACTTCTTGTCGTCCTTGACCTCGGTGAACTCGGCGTCGACCACGTCGTCGCCGGCCGCGGCCTGCGCGCCGCCCGGCGCAGCGCCCGGCTGCTCGCCGGCGGCCGCCGCCGCGTACAGCGACTGCCCGGCTTCTTCCAGCACCTTGGTCTTGGCCTCGATCTGGCCCTTGTCGTCGCCCTTCATCGCCGTTTCCAGGTCCGCCAGGGCCGACTCGACCTTGCCGATCACGTCGCCGCCGACCTTGCTTCCGTGCTCGGTGATCGCGCTGCGGGTGGCGTGGATGAGGCCGTCGGCCTGGTTGCGCGCCTGCACCAGCTCATGGAACTTCTTGTCTTCCTCGCGGTTGGCTTCCGCGTCGGCGACCATCCGCTGGATCTCGTCGTCCGACAGGCCGGAGCCGGCCTTGATCTCGACCTTCTGTTCCTTGTTGGTCTTCTTGTCCTTGGCCGACACGTGCAGGATGCCGTTGGCGTCGATGTCGAAGGACACCTCCACCTGCGGCAGGCCGCGCGGCGCCGGCTCGATCCCGGACAGGTCGAACTTGGCCAGCGACTTGTTGTAGCGGGCCTGCTCGCGCTCGCCCTGCAGCACGTGCACCGTCACCGCGGACTGGTTGTCCTCGGCGGTGGAGAAGGTCTGCGAGGCCTTGGTCGGGATCGTGGTGTTCTTCTCGATGATCTTGGTGAACACGCCACCCAGGGTCTCGATGCCCAGGCTCAGCGGGGTCACGTCGAGCAGCAGCACGTCCTTGACGTCGCCGGCCAGCACGCCGCCCTGGATCGCCGCGCCCAGCGCCACGGCCTCGTCGGGGTTGACGTCCTTGCGCGGATCCTTGCCGAAGAACTCGGCCACCGCCTGCTGCACCTTCGGCATGCGGGTCTGGCCGCCGACCAGGATCACCTCGGTCACGTCGCTGGCGCGCAGGCCGGCGTCGTTGAGCGCGGTGCGGCACGGCTCGATGGTGCGCTTGACCAGGTCCTCGACCAGCGCCTCGAGCTTGGCCCGGGTCAGCTTGATGTTGAGGTGCTTCGGGCCCGACGCGTCGGCGGTGACGTACGGCAGGTTGACTTCGGTCTGCTGCGAGGACGACAGCTCGATCTTGGCGCGCTCGGCCGCATCCTTCAGGCGCTGCAGCGCCAGCGGATCCTTGCGCAGGTCGATGCCCTGGTCCTTGTTGAATTCCTCGACCAGGTAGTCGATGACGCGCTTGTCGAAGTCTTCGCCGCCCAGGAAGGTGTCGCCGTTGGTGGCCAGCACTTCGAACTGCTTCTCGCCGTCGACGTTGGCGATCTCAATGATCGACACGTCGAAGGTGCCGCCGCCCAGGTCGTACACCGCGATCTTGCGATCGCCGCCCTGACCCTTATCCAGGCCGTAGGCCAGCGCCGCGGCGGTCGGCTCGTTGATGATGCGCTTGACGTCCAGGCCGGCGATGCGGCCGGCGTCCTTGGTCGCCTGGCGCTGGCTGTCGTTGAAGTACGCCGGCACGGTGATGACCGCCTCGGTGACGGTCTCGCCCAGGAACGCCTCGGCGGTCTTCTTCATCTTCTCCAGCACCTGCGCGGAGATTTCCTGCGAGGCCAGCTTGCGGCCGTCGGCGGTGGCCACCCAGGCGTCGCCGTTGTCGTGCTGGACGATGCCGTACGGCACCAGGCCGATGTCCTTCTGCACTTCGGCGTCGGTGAACTTGCGGCCGATCAGGCGCTTCACCGCGTAGAAGGTGTTCTTCGGATTGGTGACCGCCTGGCGCTTGGCCGAGGCGCCCACCAGCACTTCGCCGTCCTTGGTGTAGGCGACGATCGAGGGCGTGGTACGGTCGCCTTCGGAATTTTCGATGACGCGGGCCTTGCCGCCGTCCATGATCGCCACGCACGAGTTGGTCGTGCCCAGGTCGATGCCGATGATCTTGCCCATTGGATGACTCCTGAAAATTTCTGGTGTCCGGCCGCTGCCGGGGTCTGGTTCGGATATAGGGATGGCCGCAGGTCATTCAAGCCATCACCGCAAATTAGCGTTCTGCCGCGGTGCGCGCCCGATTCAGGCGCGCACCGCCGCCGCCACGCGTCAATCGTGCTTGGCGACCACCACGAGCGCCGGCCGCAGCAGGCGCTCGTTGAGCAGGTAGCCCTTCTGGAACACCTGGATCACATGGCCGGGGGCGACGCCGTCGGCCTCGGCCTGGCTGATCGCCTGGTGGTGTTCCGGGTTGAACGGCTGCCCGGTCGGGTCGAGCAGGGTCAGGCCGTTGTCGGCGGCGACCTTGAGCAGCTGCTTGTAGGTCAGCTCCAGGCCGTCGCGCAGCGGGCTGGGTTCGCTGCCGGCGGCGCTCAAGCCGGCGTCCAGGCTGTCGAACACCGGCAGCAGGTCGCCGAGCAGGCGCTCGTTGGCGAACTTGCGCGCCTGCTCGACGTCGCGGGCGATGCGCTTGCGCTGGTTTTCCAGGTCGGCGCGCTCGCGCAGCACGTCGGCCTTGAGCAGCGCCAGCTCGGTGCGCAGCGTCTCGATCTGCGCCTGCAGCGGATCGGTCGCCGGCTGCTGCGCCTCGGACAGGTGTTCAGAATCGAATTCGGGGTGGTCTTGGTTCATTTCCGGTTCCCTGGCGGGAGATGCACCCGCCCTACCGGACCACCTATGTGGGCGTGCGGGGCGGATTCAAGATGCTGTGTTGCATTTGGGGGAATGGGGAGACGGGAATCGGGAATGGGAAAAGCAGGCGGCAACCGCGGGGGCGCGGCCGCCGGCTGGCCGCACTGCCCTGCGCGCTAGCGCTCTGTCGGCGGGGTCGGGTCCAGGGCCGCGCCCAGGACTTCGGCAGCGGTCTGCACCAGCGGTATCACCCGGTCGTAGTCCATGCGCTTGGGGCCGATCACCCCCAGCACGCCCAGCACCTGGCCGCCGGCCATGTACGGCGCGGTGACCAGCGACACGCTCTCCAGCGGCACCACCCCGGTTTCCTCGCCGATGAAAATGCGCACCCCCGGCGCTCGGATGGTGCGCTCCAGCAGCTGCAGGATCTCGCGCTTGCTGGCGAAGATCTCGAACAGCTCGCGCAGCCGCTCCAGGTCCGACAGGTCCTGCACCCCCATCAGCTTGGTCTGCCCGGCCAGCACCATGTCGTCGCCGGCCGGGGCCAGCGCCTGCTCGGCCAGCTCCACGCTGTGCGCCAGCAGCAGCTCCATCTCGTCGCGCGCGTGGCGCAGGTCGCGCACCAGGCTGGCGCGGATGTCGGCCAGCGCGCGCCCGGCGAAATGCGCGTTCAGGTAATTGGCCACCCGTTCCAGCTCGGCCGGTTCGTAGGCCTTGCGCGGTTCGATGACCCGGTTCTGCACCTCGTTGTCGGCGAACACCAGGATCGCCAGCACCCGGCGCGCGTCCAGCGGCACGAAGTCGATGTGCCGGAACGCGAACTGCTCGCGCTTGGGCGCGCTGACCACGCCGACGAAGTGGGTCATCGCCGACAGCAGCTCCGAGGCGCTGCCGAGCAGCGCCTGGGTGCCGGCGGCATTGCTCATCTCCGCGCGCAGCCGCGCCACCTCGCCCTCGCCCGGCGGGCGCATCTGCACCAGGCTGTCGACGAACACCCGGTAGCCGGTGGCGGTGGGAATGCGCCCGGCCGAGGTGTGCGGCGAGCTGAGCAGGCCGGCGTCCTCCAGGTCGGCGAGGATGTTGCGGATCGTCGCCGGACTCACGTCCAGCCCGGCGTGGCGGGCCAGGGTCTGCGAGCCGACCGGTTCGCCGTCGCGGATATAGCGCGAGATCAGCGTGCGCAACAGCTGCCGGGCGCGTGGGTCGAGCGAGGAGTGGACCGGGGAGGCGCGCATGCAATCAATCCGTGAGACTGGACACTAGATAATGGCTGCATGCCGGCTTGGCAAGTCATTGGCCCACCTACCCCCGCGTGCTAGCGTTGCGCGCCCCTGGATCCCGACCCCCATGCTCAGACATCTCTCGATCAAGGATTTCGCCGTCGTCCGCGGCACCGAACTGGAATTCGGCGCTGGCATGACCGTCGTGTCCGGCGAAACCGGCGCCGGCAAGTCGCTGATGGTGGACGCGCTCGGCTTCCTGTCCGGGCTGCGCGCCGACAGCGGCGTGGTCCGCCATGGCGCCGACCGCGCCGAACTGTCGGCCGAATTCGCCGTGCCCGAGGCCGCCCCGGCGCGCGCCTGGCTGCGCGAGAACGAGCTCGACGACGACGACCAATGCCAGCTGCGCCGGGTGATCCGCGCCGACGGCGGCTCGCGCGCCTGGATCAACGGCCGCCCGGTGACCCTGTCGCAGCTGGCCGAACTGGCCGGGCACCTGGTCGAGATCCACGGCCAGCACGAACACCAGGCGCTGCTGTCGCGCGGCAGCCAGCTCGGCCTGCTCGACGCCTACGCCCGCAACGAGGCCGAACGCGCCGCGGTGCGCGCCGCTGCCGCGCGCTGGCAGGCGCTGCTGGCCGAGCGCGAGACGCTGCTGGCGCAGGGCGACGTGTCCGACCGCATCGGCTTCCTCGAGCACCAGCTGGCCGAGCTGCAGCGCGAGGACCTGGAGCCGGCGGCGATCGCCGCGCTGGACGCCAACCATCGCCGCCAGGCCCACGCCGCGGCGCTGATCGGCGCCTGTGAGGGCGCCGCGCAGCGGCTCAACGGCGACGAAGCGCCGGCGGTGCTGGAACTGCTGCAGCAGACCCGCCACGAACTCGGCAAGGTCGGCGAATACGAGCCGCGCCTGGCCGAGGTCGAAGCGCTGATCGACAGCGCCACGATCCAGCTGGAAGAGGCGCTGGCGCTGGTCGACCGGGTGCGCGACGACCTCGATGCCGATCCGGCGCAGTTCGAGGACATGGAACGCAAGCTGGGCCGGCTGCACGACCTGGCGCGCAAGCACCGGGTCACCCCGGACACGCTGGGCGAGCACCGCGACGCGCTGCTGGCCGAGGTCGAGGGCCTGCGCGGGGCCGGCGAACGGCTGGACGTGCTGGATGCGGAGATCGCCCGCGCCACCCAGGCCTGGCGCGACGCCGCCGCCGCGCTCAGCGGCACCCGCCAGCGCGGCGCGCAGGCGCTGTCGCGCGACACCACCGCGCTGATCGGCGAACTGGGCATGGGCGGCGGGCGCTTCGAGATCCAGCTCGAGCCGCACGAGGCCGAGCGCCCCGACCCGGCCGGCGCCGAGCGCGTCGAATTCCTGGTCGCGGCCAACGCCGGCCAGCCGCCGCGGGCGCTGCGCAAGGTCGCCTCCGGCGGCGAGCTGTCGCGCATCTCGCTGGCGATCGAGGTCGCCGCGCTGGGCCTGGACGCGGTGCCGACGATGGTGTTCGACGAGGTGGACTCGGGCATCGGCGGCGCGGTCGCCGACATCGTCGGCAAGAAGCTGCGCGCGCTCGGCGAGCAGCGCCAGGTGCTGTGCGTGACCCACCTGCCGCAGGTCGCGGCGCAGGGCCACGCCCACTACCGGGTCAGCAAGGCCCCGGTCGAGGGCATGACCCAGAGCTCGGTCGAACTGCTGGCGCCGCGCCAGCGCGAGGAAGAGCTGGCGCGGATGCTGGGCGGGGTCGAGGTCAGCAAGGAAGCCCGCGCGGCGGCCAAGCGGCTGCTGCAGAGCGCTGGCTGAGAGCGGCTGTTCCTGGATTCGGCCACGCTGACGCCACTGTTGAAGCGCCTGCAGTACCGTTCCGCCGGGCTGGCGGCCTGGATTTCGGCTCGGTAGCGTGGGGTGTCCCCGCGCGCATGCACCGGGGAGTCCCGAGCCATCAGGTGATAGGAAGCTTGCAGGCTTCGGATGGTGTCGGGTCGGGGCTGAAGCCCCTCCTACAGTGCACCCAGCCGGTTCGTCGCGCACCCTGTAGGAGCGGTTTCAACCGCGACGAACGGAGCCATTAGCTGTTCCGGACTCGGAAGCAGTCGGGGCTGAAGCCCTTCCCACAGTGCACCCAGCCGGTTCGCCGCCAGTCCCCTCTGTAGGAGCGGTTTCAACCGCGACGAACGACGCCATCCAGCCAATCGATTTCGGAGGCAATCAGGCCCGATGCCAAAGCCACCGGGAGTCGCTCCCAAGTGCACCCAGCCGGCCAGCCGCACGCCCCTGTGGGAGCGACTTCAGTCGCGACGAACGGAGTCGGGATCCGTGACGGTTGAGCAATCCACAGAGACCGAAGCCCCTCAAGCCACACTTTTCAGAGGGCACTCGGCCTGCCTATTGAGACGCCACAGGAACGGTTCCAGGTGGTCAGCGATCAACCGGACCAAGACGAACGCACCAGGCACACTGGCCTGTCCGGCATACAGCAGGCACACGGGTGGTGCGATGGCCGCGACCCCAGAACCGAGTTCTCGCAACAGGCGCGCCGCACCCAGGCCTGCGCGAGGCGCCAGTAACGATAGCGCCAGCGCCGATCCAATCCTGCCGCGCGCAGCGCCCACGGCGGCGGTCTGCGGCGATGGCTCTAGGTCGAGCGCGAACGCGCCCGCACGGGCGGCGGCTCAGCCCTTCTTGCCGGCCGGGCGCTTGCTGCGCACGTACAGCACCAACGAGTGCTCTTCCAGTTCGTAGCCGTGATCGGCGGCGATCTTGCGCTGGAGTTCCTCGATCTCGGCGCTTTCGAACTCGATGACGTTGCCGGTATCCACGTCCACCATGTGGTCGTGGTGGCCGCCACGGTCCAGTTCGTACACCGCCTGGCCGCCTTCGAAATTGTGCTTGAGCACCAGGCCGGCCGCCTCGAACTGGGTCAGGACGCGGTACACCGTGGCCAGGCCGATCTCGTCGCCGTGATCGAGCAACTGGCGGTAGATCTCTTCCGCGGTCATGTGGTGGCGCGCCGACTTCTGCTCGAGCAGCTCCAGGATGCGCATCCGGGGATGCGTGACCTTCAGGCCGACTTTGCGCAGATCGTGGGATTCCATGGCGTCTCCGTTCATAGCTGGTTTAGCGCCAGCTGCCTCGGGATGGGTCGCGGCGGTCGTCGGGAGTGTATCATCGACCCGATTTCCCTCAGTACTGTCCCCGATGCGCAATCTCTTGCTGGTCGCCGCTGTTGCCCTGTCCACCGCTGGCTGCGGGATCATCTACAAGCAGCCTATCTACCAAGGCAACCTGATCAAGCAGGGGGCCGTCGATCAGCTCAAGGTCGGCCAAAGCAAGCAGCAGGTCAACGCGCTGCTCGGCACCCCGTCGATCCCGGATCCTTTCCATGCCCAACGCTGGGACTACACCTCGACCGAGCGCCTCGATCGCCTCGGCCGGACCGAGATCAAGAATTTCGTCGTCTACTTCGACAACGACACGGTGACCCGCTGGGAAGGCGACTATTTCCCGGACAACGATTCGGAGCTGGCCAAGAACAGCGTGCGCCAGTTCGGCCGCAACCTGGCCAAGGACAAGAAGAAGCAGCGCCGCAGCGAGTAAGCGGCGCCGGCAACGCGCCTGGCGGCGCTAGCGCGGTTTCGCGCGCCGCCGCCGGGCGTCCTTCGGATCGGCCAGCAATGGCCTGAGCACTTCGACCCGGTCGCCATCGTGCAGGAGCTGGGTCGGCGCGGCGACGCTGCCATGGATCGCGCAGGGCATGCCCGGCGTCGCCTCGGCCAAGGCCGCTGCGCTCAACGCATCGGCGACGGTGGAACCTTCGGGTAATTGCAGCGTGCGCGCGACGAAGCGCTCCGGCCAGGCCAGCACCACCTCGACCCGCAGCCCGCTCATGCGTCTTCGCGGTCGGCCACGCGCACGAAGTCGTTGACCATGCGGTCGGCCAGGCTCTGGAAGCCCAGCGCCAGCGCCGGCCCGAGCAACCGCGAGGCCGGCTCGAAGTCCAGCGTCAGGCTGACCTTGCTGGCGTGGTCGTTGAAGCCCTGGAACTCCCACTGCCCCTGCAGGCGTTTGAACGGGCCGTCGCGCAGCAGCATATCGATGCGGTCGGGGCGCTGCAGCCGGTTTTCGGTAGTGAACCAGGTGCGGAACGAGCCCACGCCCAGGTCCAGCCGCGCCACCAGGTACTGGTCGCTGTGCTCGAGCACATGCGCCGCATCGCACCAGGCGAAGCGGCGCGGATAGGCGGCGACATCATTGACCAGGTCGAACATGCGCGTTGCGGGGTGTTCGACCAGGGCGCTGCGGCGGATGATAGGCATTCGGTGCGGGGAAAGTGGACCAAGACGTTCGGGAGGCCCCGAATCGGAGACAATAGCAAGATGAGCAAGAAACCCGCCAAGGATAAAGCAAACGGCGCGACGGCCAACAAGACCATCGCGTTGAACAAGCGTGCGCGCCACGAATACCACCTGGAGGACCGCTACGAAGCCGGCCTGGCCCTGCAGGGCTGGGAGGTCAAGTCGATCCGCGCCGGCCGCGCCAACATCGGCGAGAGCTACGCGTTCGTGCGCCAGGGCGAGCTGTTCCTGTTCGGCGCGCAGTTCACCCCGCTGATCCAGGCCTCCACCCACGTGATCGCCGACGACCGCCGCACCCGCAAGCTGCTGCTGCACCGGAGCGAGATCGACAAGCTGATCGGCCGCGTCGAGCGCGACGGCTACACCCTGGTGCCCACCGCGATGTACTGGAGCAAGAACAAGATCAAGCTCGAGATCGCGCTGGCCAAGGGCAAGCAGGACCACGACAAGCGCGATGCCGCCAAGGACCGCGACTGGGCCCGCGACAAGCAGCGGATCATGCGGCGCCACAATAAAAATGCGTGATTGGGGATGACGGGATTGGGGATTCGCGGTGCGCCGCCTTTGCCAATCCCTAATCCCAAATCGCGAATCCCCGCCCCATCACGTCCCGCCAAGCATCCGCATCAGGCTCGGCAACCCGCGGCCCTGCATGTAGGGATCGCGCTGCAGGTCCAGGCACTGGTCCAGCAGCAGTTGCTTGACCCGGTCCGGGAAGCCGATGAACTCGCGGCGCACCGACAGGAACGCGGCGATCAGCCCGGACACGTGCGCGGCCGCCATGCTGGTGCCGCTCATCTCCACCATCCAGGTGCTGGGGTCATCGGCGTCGTAGCGATGGTGGGCCGAGACGATCTTCTCGCCCGGCGCCACCAGGTCCGGCTTGTGCCGGCCATCGGCGGTCGGGCCGCGCGAGGAGAAATACGACACGCCATAGCTGTGCGGGCTGCTCTTGTGCACCGAGCCCACCGCCAGCGCCTCCTCCAGGTTGGCCGGGTCGCCGATGCTCAGGTCCAGGTTCATCGGGTAGGCCTGCCCATCGTCCTGCATCAGCCAGGCCAGGCCGTCGTTGCCGGCCGCGATCACCACCACCACGCCCTGCCGCCATAGCCGGCGCAGTTCGTTGCACAGCGGGGTGAAGCCGCAGCCGTAGCTTTCCGCATCGAAGTAGCCGCCCAGGCTCAGGTTGACCCCGTGGATGACCAGCTCGCCGGCGCGCTCGTTGATCTCGGCGACCTGCTGCACGCCCTTGATGATCCACGAGTCGCGGCCGTTGCCGTCGTCGTCCAGCACCTTCAGCCCGTACAGCCGCGCCTGCGGCGCCATGCCGGCGAAGCGCAGTGGCGTGGCCGGCGCCGCCCCGGGCAACGGCGCCTCGCACTGCCCGGCGATGATCCCGGCCACGTGGGTGCCATGGCCGTTGCCGTCCAGCGCGGCGAAACCGGCGCCATCGCGGTGGCGCAGTTCGCGGGCGCGGCCGCGCTGCGTGCAGTCCCATTGCGCCAGCACCGTTTCCGGCAGACCGGGCTGCTGGAAATGCGGATGCGCCGCGGCGATGCCGCTGTCCAGCACCGCCCAGCCGATGCCGGTGCCGAGCGCGCGGTACGCCACCTGCGCCGCGTCGGCCTGCACGGTGCTGCGCGACTGGTAGATCAGGGCGCGCTTGCCGGCGTCGCGCCACAGCCGTTTCAGGCTCAACGTGCGATAGCGCTCGCGCAGGCTTTCGATCTCGAACCGGGTCAGGCGCGCGGACACGTAGCGCTGCAGCGTGTCCTCCAGCTCGATTGCCGCATCCAGCGCCTCGCCGTGCAATCCGGTGGACGCCTGGGTCAGCTCGCGCAGCGCCGCGACCAGGTCGCGCTTCAACTGCGCCGGCTCGCGCGCGTCCGGCAGGCGGTCCAGTTCGATCAGCACCTCGTGGCGATAGTCCGGCGCGTGCGCCTCCAGCTGGTCGGACAGATCCTTGATCAGCACCGGATGCGCGATCGGCTGATCGAAGCCCACGCCCACCGCGCGCCGCACCTCGGCGCGGACCTCGGGGATGGACAGATAGCCGGAGCCGGAATGCGGATTGCGCTGCCAATCCGGGTTGATGCGCGACCCGGCGATGTTGTGGAAGCGCCCCTGCGCATCGGCGATGTCGTCGCTCAGATCGTCGTCCAGCGCCACCGGATCGCGCCGCTCGGCGACGTTGACCCAACGCTTCACGCAAGCCGGAAACGGCAACTTCGGCGTGCCGGTCCACTGCTTGAACATGCTGCGCACCACCGGCAGGCCCAGCGGCGACCCCAGGGTCAGCAGCAGCGACACTTCGCAGCCCTCGGCCTCGAACTCGCGCAGCACGTCGTAGGCGATCAGCGAGCCCTGGCTGTGCGCGACCACCACGAACGGACCGCCGCCGGCGCGCATGCGCTGCAGCAGGCTTTCGCGCATCTGCGCGCGCCGCGCCGGCACGAAGAAGAAATCGTGCACGTCCTGCAGCAGCGCGGCAGAGATCAGTTTCAGCAGCATCCGGTTCAGCACGTCGATCGGCCCCTGCGCATGCAGGCCGGCGGCCTCCGGCGCGGCGGCCTGCACCTCGTCCAGCAACTGCCGCAGGCGCGCGCGCTCGGCGTCGCTGCCGGCCAGCGTATCGGCCAGTTGGCGCAGATCGGCCAGCTGCGGCACCACGCCCAGCGCGCCAAGCACCCGCTGCTCGGCCTGGTTCAACGCCGGGCCGCGGTCCTGGTCCTGGCAACTGCCCGGTTCCGGCGACGGATAGCGCTCGCGGCTGACCCAGTACGCCATGCGCGTGCGCTCGCCCATCTCGCGGCCGAACAGGGCACGATCCCACTGGCAGCGCAGCACCTCGGCCGGCGGCTTGTTGCCGATGCCATGGATGTAGATGACCGTGCGCGCCTGGCCCTGTGCCAGCGAGCCTTCGCCGGTGGCCTTGGGCCTGGTGGTGCGCGCAGGGGCCTGAACGCTGGCGGCGGTGGCGGCACCTGTGCCGCGATGAGACGACGGCGCGCGCTTGGCGGCGGCGTCCGGCTTGGCTGTCCCGGATTTGCCCGTCTTGGGCTTGACTGCCTTGGGCTTGGCCGCCTTGGGCGCACCTGTCCTGGATCTGTCGCCAGCCACTGTCTTCGCCGCGCTGCGCCGCGCCGACCCGCTCGACCGAGCGGCCGTCTTTCCCGCGCTCTTCGCCTCGGCCCGCTGCGCGGCGGCCTTCTTGGGCTTGGCCTTCTTCGCCGCAACGCCCTGCCGTGCAGGCCCTGCCCGGCCGGCCGGGACGGACGCGTTCGCTGGTTTCGCTGCGGCGACCGCTGCCGCGGCTGCTCGTTTCCCATCGCGCCCGCCGTCGCGCGCACGCTGTTGCCTGGTTGCCATCGCGGTGCTCCATGCCTGGGGGAGATCCGTCGGCGCCTACCGCCAACTGCCGCGCCGAGTGAAGCCAGCTTAAGCCGCCCCTGTCGCAAGACTTGTGACTGCCCTCCCCGATCCCTACACTGTGCCGGTCAGCGTTTTACGTTTTCCCCGGGGGTGCACTGGTTTCGACGGGGGTTGCAAAATCGCTTGGCGCATGCCGAGGGGGCCGCTTTCCTCGTAAATCCAGCAGCAAACTTATAGTTGCCAACGACGACAACTACGCACTGGCCGCTTAAGGCCTAGCCCCGAAATCGCTTGTGTCCGTGCTCGCGACGTAGGGTCATTATCACGGAATCGCCGGTGGTGGCTGCCTGTCAGCCATTGGCTAAATGAAGCAGGCTGGTCCCGGGATGCGCTTCGCACATCGTGCTGTTCCGGGATGAGATCCAACGATGAGCTAAGCATGTAGTGCCGGGGATGGAGTGCCTTCGGACGGCGGTTCGATTCCGCCCACCTCCACCATCTGAACGTTCGCAGCAATTCGCGGACGTACGACAAGGGTCGGATTTTCCTGGATTCCAGGGCAATCCGGCCTTTTTTGTTTGTCCCCCGCCACCGACAGGACGCCGTTGACGGCACAGCGATGCATCTGCGGGCGGCTCCGGGATAGGCGCGACCATCGCGGAGCGACCGAGACGGGCAGGCTTCGCAGCGAACCGCGTCGCCCAGCACGTCGGTTCGATGCTGCAAGCGAGCGGATCGGAGTTGCCGCGAGTGGTTACGGGAGCGCCGGTAGCGCACGGCGCAGCCGAAGATGGCAGACGCCCAGCGGTGGGGCATCTGCAACACGTCGAAAGGAAAATGGTCCAGCCGCGGATGCCTGCACCCTTGAAGCAGCCCTGAGATTTTACCTACGGCCGCACAGCTGGTAGGGCAAGGATGCGGCAGGCACTGTTAGGAACATGTCCTCGCGGCATGTCGGAACGACGACATGCGCGGGGCGGCATCCAGACTTGCGTTGCGGATCCCACAATGGACGGTGTGTGGCGCTGCGCCGCCCGAAGAAACGCAGCCAGCTCAGGCCGATGCCGGCGACATACCCATCACGCGCGGCCTGTACGGTGACGACATCGATTGCCACCCTGGTGCGCCATGCAACTGACCCGCGAACAACTGCGCATTCTGCAGGACATCCACGCCACGAAGCCCGTCACCGAAGAAGAGGCGAACTGGGCGGTGCGCGAAAACCACGCCGCGCAAGGCGAAGACGGCGATATCGCGCTCAGCCCGCAGGGCATGCGCCTGATCGACGGCGAAACACCGTAGAGCAGCCACGGCGCCGGCTGGCGCCGGCAACGGCCGCGCGCGGTGGCATGGACGCCATCGGATCGACGGGCGCATCCCGATCTCTGCGGTATGGCCCATGCAGTCTTGGCATCGAGTCCATGCTGGCTGTGCCGACGCTCTGCGCGAAACACTCGCCACTCCAGCACACATGCCAAAGCGGCCGGGCCTATTTGCGCCGACCGCTCTTGCCTCACCGATGCCCCGCTCTACCGGCAGACTTCCCGGCAACGCGCGAAGCGACGATTCACGCCGCCTCGCGCAACAAGCCGCCGATACCGGCGATCGCGCCGCCGATCGCCTGGCTGCGGTGGTCCTCGCCCATCGCCACGCCTTCGGCGCGGACGAACGCGATGTCGGTGATGCCGAAGAAACCAAACGCCGCGCGCAGGTAGGTCTCCTGGAAATCGTGCGCCGCAGCCGGGCTGCCTGCGCTGTAGATGCCGCCACGCGAGGACGCGACGATCACGCGCTTGCCGCCAGCCAGGCCTTCCGGACCGGCTGCGCCGTAGCGGAAGGTCTTGCCGGCCACGGCGAGGCGGTCGATCCAGGCCTTCAGCGAGCTGGCGATGCCGAAGTTGTACATCGGCGCGCCGACCACGACGACGTCGGCGGCCAGGAACTCTTCCAGCACCTGGCTGTTTTCGATGGCTGCCGGGTCGGCATCGCCGGCCGGCGGCGCCCAGTGGCTCAGCGGCGCGGCGTGCACGTCGCGGTAGGCGACGTCCACGCCCGGATGCGCGGCGACGAACTCGGCGACGATGGCCGCGGTCAGGCCGCGCGAGACGGAATGCGCGCCGAGCGCGCTGCTGTCGATGTGCAGGAGTTTCATGGAGGTTCCTTTGCGTTGGCCGCGGAGCGGCATGGCGGAGACGATACGCGCGAAACAATCGAACGATTAGCCGGCCTGAAGTACACTGATCGTTCGCAACGAGAAACGATGATCCCGACGATGGACGGCGTCCTGCACGACCTCAACGATCTGTATTTCTTCGCCTCGGTGGTCGAACACGGCGGATTTTCCGCCGCCGGGCGGGCGCTGGGCCTGCCCAAGTCGCGGCTGAGCAAGCGCGTCGCCCAGCTCGAGGAGCGGCTCGGCGTGCGCCTGCTGCAGCGGACCACGCGACGCTTCGTGGTCACCGAGGTCGGCACGCGCTTCTACCAGCATTGCCGCGCGGTGCTGGAAGAAGCGCGCGCCGCGCAGGAGGCGGTCGACGAACTGCGCACCGAACCGCGCGGGGTGGTCCGGGTCAGCTGCCCGGTGTCGTTGGCGCAGAACGTGCTGGGCCCGATCCTGCCGGCGTTCCTGCTCGCACACCCCAAGGTGCAGGTGCGGCTCACCGCGACCAACCGCCGCGTGGACGTGATCGGCGAAGGCTACGACGTGGCGATCCGGGTGCGCGACAAGCTCGATACCGATGCCACCCTGGTGGTGCGCAGCATCGGCCATGCGCGCGGCATGCTGGTGGCCAGCCGCGCGTTCCTGGACGCGCAGGGCCGTCCGCAGACACTGCAGGAGCTGGCCCGGCTGCCGGCGTTGTCGATGTTCGAACACGAGGGCGCGCAGCTGTGGGAACTGCTCGACGGCGACGGCAACAAGACCGCGGTGGAGATGACGCCGCGGCTGGTCAGCGGCGATTTCTCCGTGCTCATGGCCGCGGCCGTACAGGACTGCGGCGTGGCGCTGCTGCCCGAGGAATTCTGCGCCCCGCTGCTCGCCAACGGCATGCTGGAATGGGTGTTGCCGCACTACAGCACCGCCCAGGGCCTGCTGCATTTCGTCTACCCGAGCCGCCGCGGCCTGCTGCCGGCGATCCGCAGCTTCGTCGATTTCCTGGCCGAACGCCTGCCGCAGGCCACGTTCCACCACGACTGCCAGCGGCTGGCGCCCGACCCGAGCCAGGCCGCCAGGCCGCACGCCGCCCGCGTCGCCGGCACCGGGCCCGGGCCCGGGCCCGCGGCGGCAGCTGCGCCTATGCCTGTGCGGGAGTAAAGCACGCGGATGCGACGCCGGCGCTGCGCCGGCTCACGCCTTGCGCCGATACGGGGCAAGGCGAACCGGCACGCGGCCACGACCGGGGCGACACCAGCTGCCCCGCGACCTCCCCGCCCTGCCGCACTCACGCAGCCGATGCGGCGGACGGCACAGAATTTGCCTGTTCACTGCGACCCTAACGCAGCGCGATGCCCGCATGCACGCCTTTCTTCCCGTTCCCCAGCGTGTCGTTGCCAAGCCGATAGCGCTCGCCACGCAGAGCGCCGTCCGGCCGTGAGCGCATCGATGCGCCGGCACTTCCGGCTCGGCATCATCAAGATCCTGGGGCCGACCACCGCCGCGGTGCTGCTGCTGTTCGGGGCCTATCAGTGGCTCCAGGGCCATGCCTGGAGCGCCGCCGCCGGCGCCACGCTGGCCGGCCTGGCGGCGCTGGCCACCTCGCTGGCCTTGCGCCGCGGCGACGGCCGCATGGACGCGCTGCTGACCCTGAGCTGGTTGCTGGGCAGCGCGCTGGCCAGCCATGCCCTGCACCAGGCCGCGGTGCCGTGGCTGTACCTGGCGATGATGAGCAACTTCTTCGTGGTCGCGCGCGGCGTCGGGCTGGCCTGCAACGCCACCTTGATCGTGATCATGCTGGTCACCCCGGGCACCCTGCTCGGCACCGAGCACACGTTCTCGCTGCTCGCGGTGTCGCTGCTGATCACCGGCCTGGGCTACGTGCTGTCGCTGCGCCTGGAGGGCGACCGCGTGCAGCTGGAACAGCTGGCGTCGAACGACGCGCTGACCGGGCTGCCGAACCGGCGCATGCTGGAACGCAGCCTGTCGCAGCGCGTGGCCGATGCGCGCCGCAAGCCGCGCCGGCATGGGCTGATCGTGATCGACATCGATCACTTCAAGGAGGTCAACGATCTCTACGGACACGCCGCCGGCGACCGCACGCTGGCCGAGCTGGCCGCACTGCTGCGCTTCCAGGTGCGCGCGCCGGACGAGGTGTTCCGCTTCGGCGGCGAGGAATTCGTGGTGGTGACGCGCGTGCAGTCGCGCAGCGAGCTGGCCGCCTTCACCAAGCGCCTGCACCAGGTCACGCGCGAGGCCTTGCGCGGCCCCGGCGGCCGCATCAGCGTCTCCCTCGGCGCGGCCATGCTATGCGGCGAGCAACACTGGCAGGATTGGTTCTCGCGCGCGGACGCGGCGCTGTACCACGCCAAGAACGGCGGCCGCGACACCTACGTGATCGCCGACGACCTGATCGAGGGGTGATCGCTGGCGCCGGTGGTGCGCCAGCGGGCCGCGCTGCCGCCGATGCCTGGGCAAGGGCAGCAGGATCGGCATCGGCCTGCATGGCGATGTTGCCGCCATGCGCGGCCGCACCATCCTCTGCCGCGCAGCTGCCGCGGCATGCCGGCCGCAGCACCCTCGCCTGCCATGCGCTGCTCAGTCGCGCTGGGCGTTTTCGCTACCGCCCATCGCGACTGGGGTCGCGCCGCCAGCGAGAGACCGGCGGCCGTGAACAGCAGCGAGAAAACGCCCTGGCGGTCAGCGCGGAACTGGCGCCGGCGCCGGAGGCGTCGCCAGCGCCACCTCCGGCGGCAGCACCGCATCCTGGCCCCAGCCGCCGAGCGCCTTGTACACCCGCACCACGCCGACGTTGACCGACGCCTCGGCATCGGCCAGGGCATCGTCGGCGGACAGCTTGGTGCGCTGCGTATCGAGCAGGGTCAGGAAATCCTCCGACCCCTCGCGGTAGCGCAATTGCGCCAGCGCTTCGGCACGGCCCGCCGCTTGCGCCTGCTCGGCGACGATCGCCAGCCGCGCCTGCTGTTTGGCGTAGGAGGTCAACGCGTTCTCGGTATCCTCCAGCGCGCCCAGCACCGCCTTCTCGTAGTCGGCGGCGGCGCCGTCGGCCTGCGCCTCGCTGGCGCGCAGCCGCGCCCGCACGGTGCCGAAGTCGAACGCCGCCCAGCTGATCGACGGGGTCAGCGACCAGGCCTTGCTGCTGCCCTGCAGCAGCGAGCCGGCATCGCCGGAGAGGAAGCCGACGAAGCCGCTGAGGCTGATCCGCGGGAACAGGTCGGCGGTGGCCACGCCGATCCGCGCCGTCGCCGCCGCCAGCCGACGCTCGGCGATGCGCACGTCGGGACGCCGGCGCAGCAACTGGGTGGTATCGCCCAGCGGCAGCGCGCGCGCATAGGCCGGCGTCGCGCGCGGCGCCAGCAGCTCGTCCAGCGCGCCGGGGGGGCGGCCCAGCAGCACCGCCAGCCGATGCCGGGCCTGCGCTTCGCTGACTTCCAGCAATGGGATGTCGGCCTCGATCGCCTTGAGCCGGGCGCGGCTGCTCTGCACGTCCAGTTCGCTGCCGGCGCCCAGTTGCCAGCGGGTCTCGGTCAGGCGCTGGGTATCGCGCAGGTTGTCCAGCGTGGTGCGCGCCACCGCGATGCGCTTCTGCGCGCCGCGCAACTCGAAGTAGTTGCGCGCCACTTCCGCGGCCACGGTGACCTGCGCATCGGCCATGCCGGCCTGTTCGGCTTCCAGGTCGGCGCGCGCCGCCTCGGTGGCGCGGCGCTGGCGCCCGAACAGATCGAGTTCCCAGCCGGCATCGAAGCCCAGGCTGTAGCTCTCGGTCAGCACCCGCGCGCCGCCGGCGTCCGCATCCGGCGCCTTGCCGCGGCTGTAGTCGCCGTTGGCGGTGACGTGCGGCGCCTGGTCCAGGCGCCGTTCGGCGAAGACCGCGCGCGCCTCGTGCACCCGCGACAGGGCGATGCGCAGGTCGAGGTTGGCGACCAGGCTCTGGTGCACCAGCTGTTCCAGCACCGGGTCGTCGAACTGCGCCCACCATGATGCCACCGGCGAGGCGGTCGCGAACACCGGTGCCGCCGCGCCCTGCAGCGTCACCGGCGCCTGTTCCGGGGCGTGGTAGTTGGGGCCGACGCTGGCGCAGGCGCTGAGCAGCGCCAACGCCAGCGCGCCGATCGCGGGACGGATCACCATGGCAGCACCTGGCCCACATGGGTGTAGCTGCCGGTCGGGCCATCGGCGTCGAGCAGCGCCATCATCACGCTGCTGCGCGCGCCGTCGGCCACTTCCAGCTCGCCCTCGCCGGCATTCATGTCGGTCTTCACGTAGCCGGGGTGGATGGTGTTGACCTTGATCGGGGTGTCGCGCAGTTCGTAGGCCAGTTGCACGGTCCACGCGTTCACCGCGCTCTTGGACACGTTGTAGGCCGGCACCTTGAAGTCGTAGATCGGCGAGCCGGGCTGGCTGTGCAGGGCAAGCGAGCCGAGCAGGCTGGACACGTTGACGATGCGCGCGGCGGGCGCGGCGCGCAGCAGCGGCAGGAATGCCTGGGTGACGGCGATCAGGCCGAACACGTTGGTGTCGAAGGTCTTGCGCCAGGTCTCCAGGCTCTGCTGCGAGACCGCCAGCTTCATATCGTCGATCATGATGCCGGCGTTGTTGACCAGGATGTCGAGCCGGCCATGGCGCGCCTGCACCGCCGCCACCGCGGCGGCGATGCTGGCGGCGTCGGTGACGTCCAGGGTCAGCGCCTCCACTGGCAAGCCTTCGCCCTGCAGTTCCAGCGCAGCGGCCGTGGTGCGGGTGGAATCGCGGCCGGCCAGCAGCGTGTGCACGCCGGCCTCGGCCAGCTGGCGCACGGTATGCAGGCCGATGCCGCGGGTGGCGCCGGTGACGAGGGCGATCTTGTGGGTCGTGTTCATGCGGATGTCCTGAAAAGGGGGAATGAAAGGATCAAGCGTGGATCGGCGCATCGGCGTGCGGCGGCGCATGCGACACCAGCGGACGCCCGGACAGCTTGCGCAGGGCGACGTAGAACACCGGGGTCAGGAACAGGCCGAACAGGGTCACGCCGAGCATGCCGGCGAACACGGTGATGCCGGTGGCCGAGCGCACTTCCGCGCCGGCGCCATGCGAGAACACCAGTGGCACGGTGCCGGCGATGAACGCGATCGAGGTCATCACGATCGGACGCAGACGCAGGCGGCAGGCCTGCAGCGCCGATTCCACGATGCCCTTGCCCTGCAGCTCCAGTTCGCGGGCGAACTCGACGATCAGGATCGCGTTCTTGCACGCCAGGCCCATCAGCACCACCAGGCCGACCTGCACGAACACGTTGTTGTCGCCGCCGGTCAGCCACACCCCGAACAGCGCCGACAGCAGCGTCATCGGCACGATCAGGATCACCGCCAGCGGCAGCGTCCAGCTTTCGTACAGCGCGGCGAGCACCAGGAACGCCAGCATCACCGCCAGCGGGAACACCACCATCGCCGCATTGCCCTGGCTCGCCTGCTGATAGCTCAGGTCGGTCCATTCGATCTCCATGCCGTTGGGCAGCACCTGCTTGGCGATCTGGGTGATCTTGGCCATCGCTTCGGCCGAGGACAGCATGCGCGCATCCGCCTCGCCGGCCAGATCGGCCGCCGGATAGCCGTTGTAGCGCAACACCGGATCCGGACCGAAGCTCTGCTTGATCGTCACCATCGAGCCGATCGGCACCATTTCGCCGGCGGCGTTGCGGGTGCGCAACCGCGCGATGTCCTCCACGTTCTCGCGGAACGGCGCGTCGGCCTGGGCGATCACCTGCCAGGTGCGGCCGAACTGGTTGAAGTCGTTGACGTAGGCCGAGCCCAGGTAGGTCTGCAAGGTATCGAACAGATCGGTCAGGGCCACGCCCTGCGCTTTGGCCTTGACCCGGTCGACCTCGGCATCCAGCTGCGGCACGTTGGCCTGGTAGGTGCCGATCGGGAAGCTCATGCCCGGGGTCTGCGCCACCGCGCCCTGCATCGTGCTGACCGCATTCTGCAGCGCGCCGTAGCCCAGATTGGCACGGTCCTCGATGAACAGCTGATAGCCGTTGCCGTTGCCCAGGCCGAGGATCGGCGGCGGCATGAACGCGAACGCCATGCCTTCGCCCAACTGCGAGATGCGCTGGTTGATTTCGGCGTTGATCTCCAACGCGCTGCGATGGCGCTTGGCGAACGGCTTCAAGGTCAGGAACACCACGCCGGTATTGGGCGTATTGGTGAACTGCAACGCGTTCAAACCGGGGAAGGAGATCGAGTGCTCGACGCCCTCGGTCTGCATGGCGATGGTGGTGACCTTGCGCAGCAACGCATCGGTGCGTTCCAGCGAGGCGCCTTCGGGCAGCTTCACGCCGGCGATCAGGTACATCTTGTCCTGGGTCGGGATGAAGCCGGCCGGCACCGCCTTGAACATTACGCCGGTGACCAGCAGCAGGCCGAGATAGACCACGAACACCACGCCACGCCTGCCGAGGATGCGCGACACGCTGCCCTGGTAGCGCTCGGAGCTGCGGTTGAAGAAACGGTTGAACGGACGGAACAGCCAGCCGCCGAACAGGCGGTCCATCAGCCGCGACGGGCCGTCCTTGGGCGCGTCGTGCGCACGCAGCAGGCGCGCGGCCAGCGCCGGCGACAGGGTCAGCGAGTTGATCGCCGAGATCACCGTGGAAATGGCGATGGTCACCGCGAACTGCTTGTAGAACTGGCCGGTCACGCCGGACAGGAACGCCATCGGCACGAACACCGCGCACAGCACCAGCGCGATCGCCACGATCGGGCCGGACACCTCGCGCATCGCCTGGTGGGCGGCGGCCAGCGGGGCCAGCCCTTCCTCGATGTTGCGTTCCACGTTCTCCACCACCACGATCGCATCGTCCACGACGATGCCGATCGCCAGCACCAGGCCGAACAGGGTCAGCGTGTTGATCGAGAAACCCAGCACGTACAGCGCGGCGAAGGTACCCACCACCGACACCGGGACCGCGATCAACGGAATGATCGAGGCGCGCCAGGTCTGCAGGAACAGGATCACCACCAGCACCACCAGCAGCACCGCTTCCAGCAAGGTGTGGACCACGGCGGTGATCGAGTCGCGCACGAAGATCGTGGTGTCGTAGACCGCCTCGTACTTGACGTCCTCCGGGAACTGCTTGGTGAGCTCGTCCATCTTGGCGATCACCTGGTCGCGGATCTGCAGCGCGTTCGCGCCCGGCGCCTGGAAGATGCCGATGCCGACCGCGTTCTTGCCGTCCAGCTGCGAGCGCAGGGTGTAGTCGCCGGCGCCCAGCTCCAGGCGCGCGACGTCGCCCAGGCGCACGGTTTCGCCATCGGTACCGACCTTGAGCACGATGTCGCCGAACTCCTGCTCGCTGCGCAGGCGGCCCTGCGCGTTGATCAGGGTCAGGAACTTGCTGTCGGGCATCGGCTCGGCGCCGAGCTGGCCGGCCGAGACCTGCACGTTCTGCTCGCGCATCGCGGCGACCACGTCGCCGGCGGTGAGCCCACGCGCGGCCACCCGCTCCGGGTCCAGCCAGGCGCGCATGGCGTAGTCGCCGCCGCCGAACACCTGCGCATCGCCCACGCCCTGGATCCGCGCCAGCGCATCCTTGACGTGCAGGCGCGCGTAGTTGCGCAGGTACAGGCTGTCGTACTTGCCCTTGGGCGAGGTCAGGTGCACCACCATCAGGAAGGTCGGCGACTGCTTCTGCGTGGTCACGCCCTGCCGGCGCACGTCCTCGGGCAGGCGCGCCTGCGCCTGTGCGACGCGGTTCTGCACCTTGACCGCGGCGTCGTCCGGGTCGGTTCCCGGGCGGAAGGTCACGGTCATCTGCAGCACGCCGTCGGAGCCGGCCACCGACTTGATGTACATCATGTTCTCGACGCCGTTGATCGCTTCCTCCAGCGGCGTGGACACGGTCTCGGCGATGACCTTGGGGTTGGCGCCCGGATACACCGTGCGCACTACCACCGACGGCGGTACCACTTCGGGGTATTCGCCGATGGGGAGCATCGGGATCGCGATCAGTCCCGCGGCGAAGATGACGATCGACAGCACGGCCGCGAAGATCGGCCGGTCGATGAAGAATCTGGAAAAGTCCATGGGTGGTGGTCCTGGAAACTAAGGTGAAACGGATGGCCGAACAGGAAGGCGGGCAAAGCGGCGGCTACGCCGGGCCACGACGGTGGCCCGGCCGGCAAGCACCGGCCGCCAGCGCGGCCGGTCTACGACGCTGTGCGCGCCTCCGGCGTCAGTCGGAAGCGATCAGTCGAGCGCGACGGCCTTGCGTGCGGCCGCCGGCGACGCCGTGGCCAGGGCCACCGGCTTGGCCTGCACCGGCATGCCCGGCATGAACACTTTCTGCACCCCGTCGACGATGACGCGGTCGCCGGGGTTGAGCCCGCCGAGCACGATGCGCAGGCCTTCGGCGCTGCGTCCCAGCTGCACGTCGCGACGCTGCGCCTTGCCGTCCTTGTCGACGACATAGACATACTTGCGATCCTGGTCGGTCAGCACCGACCTGTCGTCGATCAGCAGCGCGTTGAAGCGGCCGCTGCCGAGCAGGCGCACGCGGGCGAACAGGCCCGGGGTGAAGCTGCGATCGGCGTTGTCGAGCACGGCGCGCACGCGGATGGTGCCGGTGCTGCGGGTGATCTGGTTATCGAGGAAATCGACCTTGCCCGCGTGCGGGAACCCGTCCTCGCCGACCAGGCCGACCTGCACCGGCAACTGCCCGTCGCGCTCGCTGGGCCGCTCGCCCTTGCGCGCCATCTGCGCATAGCGCAGGAAGGTGCCTTCGTCGGCATCGAAATACACATGCACCCTGTCCAGCGACACCAGCGTGGTCAGCACGCTGGCGCTGTCGCCGGCGCTGACCAGATTGCCGGCGGTGACCAGGGCGCGGCCGGCGTGGCCGTCGATCGGCGCGCGGACCTGGGTCCACTCCAGATTCAGGCGCGCGGTGTCCACCGCGGCCTGGGCGGCGAGCACGTCGGCATCGGCCTGTTCGGCGGCGGCGTGGCGCTGCTCCCAGGTCTCGGTGGAGATCGCCTGCTGGTCGGACAGCTTCTTGGCGCGCGACGCCTCGCTGCCGCTGAGCTTGGACTGGGTCCGCGCCCGCGCCAGTTCGGCGTTGGCGCGCGCCAGTTCGGCGCGGTAGCTGCGCGCGTCGATGGTGAACAGCACATCGCCCTTCTTCACCTCCTGCCCTTCGACGTAGTTGACCTTGTCGATGTAGCCGGACACGCGCGGGCGCAGGTCGACGTGTTCGACCGCCTCGACGCGGCCGCTGAACTCGTCCCACTGGCTGATTTCCTTCTGCAGCGCGGGCGCCACGCCGACCGCTGGCGGCGGCGGCGCGCCCTGCTGTTCGGCCTTGCCGCCGCAGGCGGCCAGGGCCGCGGCCAGCAGCGCGATGGCCAGCGGGCGCAGGGTACGCGATGGGGAATGGAACGACATCGGAATCGGGTTCATGGAGAAACCTCGTGAGTGGAAGGAGAAAAATGCGGTGCGGTCATCAACGAGGTGCGTGGATGCGCGTAGTGGTGTTTGTCGATGTCGACGATGGCCTGGCCCGGCACGCCGGCGTCGGCGAGCAGCGCCACCGCGGCGCGGCCCACGCTGAGCGTGGTGAACCATTCCGGGCAGTCGTCGGCGCCGGCTTCGCTGCGGCAGACCGGATGGGTCAGCGACAGCAGTTGCACGCGCACGCCCAGCGGCTTGGCTTCTTCGTGCAGGACCTGGGCGAGCATGCGGATCGAGGCCGCGGCCACCGAGCTTTCGCCATGCCCGGCCCAGGCGCGCAACGCGCACGGGCTGCCGAGCAGGATGTAGCGGCCGCCGCGCTCGGCCTGCGCCAGCAGCGGCAGCAGGTGCCGGGCGGCGGCCAGATGCGGCAGCAGGTCGGCTTCCATGCGCCGGCGCAGCGCGGTCACCGGCTGGTCCAGCAGGCGCCCGCAGCGCAACGGGCTGCCGAGGCTGGCGACCACCCCGGCCAGCGGCCGCGGCCGCTGCGCCACGGCCGCCGCCAGGGCGGCGGCGGTAGCGTCGTTGGCGACCGAGCCCTGCAGCACGTCCAGCGCCGGTTCGTCGCTGTAGCGATCGCGCAAGGCGCGCAACCGGCCGCGGTCGCGCGCCACGGCCACGACCGGACTGCCGGCTTCGAGCAAGGCGCGGACCACGCCCAGACCGATGTTGCCGGTGCCGCCGAGCACCAGCACCTCCGGGTCCAGCGTCCCGCTCACGGGACTTTTACTCCCGCAAACGGGACAATCGAAATCCGACCGAGTCGGCCGCTGCCGCGCTGGCCAAGCTGCATCGAACTGCCGGCCTGGCTGCGCGGCGGCGGGGTGAATTCACGAAATGCCTTGAGGTAACCGGTTTCCAGCGCGTCGATGGGCGTACCATCGACGCGATTCGGGCGACGGACGCCTGCGAGAAACTGGAACAGAGTGCGCAACAGCATGAGCAAATGGCCTGGGTGGCGGCGAATGTGTACAAATTAGGCGCCAAAGCCGCACTTGATTAGTCCGAATTAAGGGGAATAATCGTCCCGTCACCGGTCCAATCGTCTTCACCCCTCAGGAACCCGCCATGACCCACGATCTGAACGACACCCTGATCTTCGTCAAGGTGGTCGAGCAAGGCAGCTTCATCGCCGCGGCCAATGCGCTCGGCCTGCCCAAGACCACCGTCAGCAGAAAGGTGCAGGATCTGGAGGCGCGCCTGGGCGCGCGCCTGCTGCACCGGACCACGCGCCGCCTCGGCCTGACCGAAGCCGGCGCGGTCTATCACGAACATTGCCAGCGCATCGCCCGCGAACTGGAGGAAGCCGAGAGCGCGGTCGGGCAGCTGCAGGCCGGCCCGCGCGGCTGGCTGCGCTTCAGCGTGCCCTACTCCGCCGGCATTTCCTGGGTGGCGCCGATCCTGGGCGAATTCCACAAGCAGCATCCGGAAGTGCGCCTGGAAATGGTCATGACCAGCGACAAGGTCGATCCGATCGCCGAAGGCGTGGACGTGGCCCTGCACATGGGCGCGCTGCTGGACTCGACCATGGTCGCGCGCAAGCTGGCCACCTTCCGCACCCAGGTGTTCGCCAGCCCCAACTACATCGAGCGCCACGGCGAGCCGCTGCATCCGGACGACCTGCAACACCACCGCACGCTGGCGCTGAGCAATGGCCGCAACGGCAACAACCGGCTCAGCTGGCCGCTGCGCAACGGCAAGCAGAGCGGCGACTTCGCGATCCAGCCGATCCTGGTCGCCAACGACTCGGCCGCGCTGATCGGCGGGCTGGTGTGCGGCGAAGGCCTGGTGCTGGCCAGCGACGCGACGATCAAGCCGCTGATCGAGGCCGGCAAGGCGCGCCGCGTGCTCGGCGGCTGGGTCGGCCCGGACCTGGATTTCAACGCGGTGTTTCCCGGCGGGCGCATGCTGTCGCCGAAGGTCCGCGCCTTCGTCGATTTCCTGGTCGACAAGCTCAACTTCGACGTCAACTACATGCTGGCGCAGTGCCCGGCCAAGCTGGCCACGCAACACGCCGACAGCGGCGCCGAGTTCACCCTGTGCAGCGGCGTGGCGATGAATACCCAGACCCTGGCGTTGCCGCAGCTGGCCGAACTGCCATCGCTGGAAGAGGCGGAGGCGGAACCTGTGCCGGAACTGGAGGAAGAAGCGCTGGTCTGAGCAGGCAGGCGGGCAACGACCGCGGCCGCTGGCCCCGGTCTTGCGCGCTGCGATCCCGGGACGACCTCGGCACACGCCGGCGCGCCGGTGGCGCACAACGCGAAACGGGCCGCATCCGCGGCCCGTTCGCATTTCCGGCTTGGTGGACGCCGCTCAGGAACGCAGCGGCACCACGCGGATCTCGACCCGGCGGTTCTGCGCACGGCCGGCCTCGGTGCTGTTGTCGGCGATCGGGTACTTCTTGCCCGCACCCAGCGTCTCGATGCGCTCGCGCTGCACGCCCTGCGCGGTCAGGTACGCGGCCACCGAGGCGGCACGCTGCTCGGACAGGCGCTGGTTGACCGCATCGCTGCCGATGCTGTCGGTGTGCCCGACCACTTCGATCATGGTCTGGTTGTATTCGCCCAGGGTCGAGGCCACGCCGTTGAGCGCCGAATAGAACTGCGGCTTCAGCGTGGACTGGTTGAAGTCGAAGGTGATGCCGTCGGGCAGGTTCAGGGTGATGTTGTCGCCGTCGCGGCGCACGTCGATGCCGGTGTTGGCGGTGCGCTCGCGCAGCGCGCGCTCCTGGCGATCCTGGTAGTTGCCGATCGCCGCGCCGCTGAGCGCGCCGATGCCGGCGCCGATCATCGCGTGCTGGCGGCGCTCGGTGGCGCTGCTGCCGCTGAGCAGGCCGGCGGCGACGCCGACCGCGGTGCCGATCAGCGCGCCGCGGCCGGTGCGGTTGTTCTGCTGTTCGGTCGGATTGCCGTATTGGTCGCGCTGCACGTAGGAACCGCCGGTGGCGCAGGCGGACAACACCAGCGCGCTGGCCAGCGCCACGGACATGCCTTGAATGACGGTGCGTTTCATCGCGCTCTCTCCCACATCTGGATTGAAGTGGGAGCAAGCATAAACAAGCGCCTGCGAGACGGGCATGAACGCCGCGCGGGTCGCGCTGCGTCCGCATGCGCCCTGTTCAGGAAACCGGCAGCAGCGCGTCCGCATCCGCTGCGCGCAGCGGATGCTCCCAGTCGCCCATCAGCGCCAGGTACAGCAGCTTCTCGAATTCGGCGCCGATCCGGCGCATCACCGCATCCGGGTCGGGAATCAGCCGCGCGTCGCCGATCAGGCCGAAGTGCACGCGGTGGTTGTAGCTCATGATCGACACACCGACCCCGATCGAACCGGTCTGCGGCACCCAGAACATCATCTCGCGCACGCGGCTGCCGGCCAGATACAGCGGCTGCTGCGGCCCCGGCACGTTGGTCGCCACGGTGGTCGCCTTGCGGCTGAACAGGTCCAGCGCCAGCGACTGCAGCGCCGCCGGCGCCATGCCCACCGCGGCCAGCAGCCCGAACACCACCATCGCCTGCCGCGACTGCTTGAGTTGCTGCATCGATTCGGCCACGCGCTGCACGCGCCGCACCGGATTGGCCTCGCCGACCGGCAGGTCCAGGAACACCAGCCCGAAATGGTTGCCGAGCTTGCGCGCGTGTTCCAGCGGGCGCAGGTTGACCGGCACCGTGGCGCGCAGGGTCACCCCGTCCAACTGCTCGCCGCGCTCGAGCATGTAGTCGCGCAGGGCGCCGGCCATCGTCGCCATCAGCACGTCGTTGACCGTGCAGTCGCAGGCGCGGCCGACCGCCTTCACTTCGTCCAGGTCCAGCGGCGCGGCCCAGGCCACCCGCTTGCTGACCCCCAGCCGCCCGCGCAGCAGCGTCGGCGGATCGTCGGACAGCAGCAACGCATTGGCCAGTTCGCGGCCGATCAGGCCGCCTTCCTTGGCCAGCATCTGCGCCAGGTTCGGGTCCTGGTACATCTCGCGGCCCTTGTCGAGCATGCGCCCGCCCAGTTTCAGGTAGCGGTCGATGGCGCCGACCCGGCGCACCACTTCCTTGCCGTCGTCCTTCAGCCAGGCGCGGCCCAACTGCGCCGACGGTTCCGGCACGCGCTGCATGTCGGTCAGCGACAGCAGCACCTGCACCAGGGCGATGCCGTCGGCGTAGCTGTGGTGGATGCGCGCGACCAGCGCCGAGCCGCCTTCGTAGCGTTCGATCAGATGGAACTGCCACAGCGGCTTGGTCTTGTCCAAGGGCGTGGACGCCATCTGCCCGGCGAAGCGTTCCAGCGCCTTCTTGCCGCCGCGTCCGGGCAGGGCCGACAGGCGCACGTGCCAGTCCAGGTCGAAGTCGTCGTCGTGTTGCCAGTAGGCGCCGGTCGCGGTGTCCACCGGCTTTTGCTGGAAGCGCGGAAACGACAGGAAGCGTTTGCGCACCAACTGCTTGAACTGCGACAGCGACAGCGCCTCGTCGAGCATCAGCACGCCGGTGATCATCATCGGATTGGTCGGCCGCTCCATCCGCAACCAGGCGGTATCCACGCGCGACATCGGTTCGCGCCGCGGCTTGCGGCGGGCTGTGCTGGTGGCCATGCATGCTCCTGTGCCTGGCCGGAGTGAATCATGGCGCGGCGAAGGGCGTCAATCGCGGCGCCCTGCCCCGCGCTGCCGCGGTTCACGCCGCAGCGCAGCACGCGCGCACCGCGTGCGCCCGGGTCAGCCGCCGCCGGTCTCGCGGTAGGCGGCCAGCGCGGCGTCGCGTCCGGCGGCCAGGTCCACGATCGGCTGCCGCGGATAGTGCGGCGCGCTGGCGGCCAGGCGCTGCGGCGACAGCCACGGCGCGAAGCGCTCGGCCACCGGCAGCGCCGCCAGTTCCGACACCCAGCGCGCGATGTAGCGGCCCTGCGGATCGAACTTCTGCGCCTGCGTCACCGGATTGAACACGCGGAAGTACGGCGCGGCGTCGGCGCCGGTCCCCGCCACCCACTGCCAGCCGAGCGTGTTGTTGGCCAGGTCGGCATCGACCAGGGTGTCCCAGAACCAGCGCGCGCCTTCGGACCAATGCACGCGCAGGTGCTTGCACAGGTAGCTGGCGACGATCATCCGCACCCGGTTGTGCATCCAGCCGGTATGCCACAGTTCGCGCAGGCCGGCGTCGACGATCGGCACGCCGGTGCGGCCGCGCTGCCAGGCCTGCAGTTGCGCCGGATCCGGCGTGGCCCAGCGGAACCGGGCGAAGCGCGGATTGAGGTTGTGCTCGGGTGTGGCCGGGAAATGGTGCAGCAAGTGATGGGCGAAGTCGCGCCAGCCGAGCTGGCGGATGTAGCCGTCGATCGCCGCGCCGGTGGCGGCGCTGCGCTCGTTTTCCAGTGCCGCGACGATCCGCCACGGCGCGATCTCGCCGAAATGCAGGTGCGGCGACAGGCGCGAGGTGCCGACCTGGTCGGGACGGTCGCGGCCGGCGACGTAGCCGCGCAGGGCGCCGTCGACGAACACCTCCAGCGCCTCGTGCGCGCCCGCTTCGCCCGGTCGCCATACCTCCCAGAAACCGCGGTCCCAGCCCAGCGCCGGCGCCAGTCCCAGTTGTTCCAGCGGCAGGCTGTGCAATGCCGGCGGCGGTGGCGGCAGCGTCTTCGGCGCGGGCAAGAGCGCCGGCACCTGCCAATGGCTCAGCGCGCTGCGCCAGAACGGCGTGAACACCTTGTACGGCCCGCCCTGCTGGGTCGCCAGCTGCCACGGCTCGAACAGCAGCGCACCGTTGTGGCTGTGCACCTCCAGGCCCTGCTCGCGCAGTTCGCGCTTGAGCCGGGCGTCGCGCGGCTGCGTGGCCGGTTCGTAGCGGCGGTTCCAGTACACCGCGACCGCGCCGCATTCGGCGATCAGCTCGCGCAGCACGGTCTCGGCCGGACCCTGGCGCAGGATCAGCCGCGAACCAAGCGATTGCAGTTGCGCGTCGAGCGCGGCCAGCGAGCGCTGCAGCCAGCTCAGCGAGGCCGCGCCGGCGGCCCAGGCGCCCTCGTCGCCGGGACTGTGCACGTACACCGGCACCGGCGTGTGCCCGGCGGCCAGCGCCGCATGCAACGCGGGTTGATCGTGCAGGCGCAGGTCGCGCCGGAACCAGACGATGGCGTAGCTCATGCGCAGGACGGGCCGGAAAAGGACGCGCAAGGATACGCGGGGCCGGCGCGCAGCCGGCGTGAGCGCGCACGGCGCGGGTGCCGGCTGGCGCGCTGGCTAGGCCGCGACCGGCGCGCCGGACTGTTCCTGGTTGCCGTAGCTGACCAGCAGCGGCTCGACGATGGCGCCGGCCGCCTGCAGATTGCGCAAGGCCAGGATCGAGGTGAGGCTCAGTTCGCTGCCGTGCGCCAGCAGCATCATGCCGCGCTTGGACACCACGTCCTGCTCCAGGCGCCAGCCCGGCACCAGATCGCAGACCTTGGCCTTGCGGATGCCGCTGCGGGTATTGAGCTGCAGGTCGGCGAGCGCGTCGATCAGGCCGCGCGGCAGCGGCGGCTCGACCTTGCGCAGCTCCTGCACCGCGTGCGCCAACGGCAGCTTGCGCGCCAACCCGCGCACCAGCAGCAGCGAGGCGCGCAGCAGCTGCGCGCCGCGGACCACGTCCGGCGAGGCATCGGCCGGCGGCGGCAGCGCCTGGTAGCGCACGATCTCGGCCACCGCCTGCATGCGCGGGATCGCCGTCAGCAGCCGGTACGCGACCAGCGGATGGCCGTCGATCAGTTTCTGCTCTTCCTCGGACAGCTCGTCGCCGGCGATCTCGCGCTGCACGATGTCGCCCGGCACGCTGACGCAGCCGATGTGGCTCAACGCCGCGGCCACTTCCACCATCCAGCGGTTGGGCCACGGCAGCTTGGCGGTGACGTGGCTGACGCAGGCCTGCAGTTGCGCCGAGCGCTGGAACGCCCACGGCGCGACCATCGACAGCACTTCGGTGAGCATGCGCGTGGTGCCGGCCAGCGTGGTTTCCAGCAGCTCGCGTTCCAGCAGCGTGGCGCGATGCAGCGCCACCGCCTGTTCCAGCGCGGCGACCAGTTCCTCGGTCGGGCACGGCTTGCACAGGAAGCGGAAGATCGCGCCCTGGTTGATCGCGGCGATCGCCGAGGTCGCATCGGCCTGCCCGGTCAGCAGCAGGCGCACGCTGTCCGGCGCGCGCGCGCGCGCCGCGGCCAGGAACGCGGCGCCGTCCATGCCCGGCATGCGCATGTCCGACACGATCGCCGCGAACGGCGGGCCGGCGGCGATCGCGGCCAGGCCGGCCTCGCCGCCGTTGGCGGTGACCACGTCGAACTGGCCGAACAGGTTGCGCTCCAGCGCCGCCAGCAGATTGGGTTCGTCGTCCACGCACAGGATGCGCGGCAGTTCCGGCTCGCTCATGACACGACCTCCGCTTCGCGAATCTGCGCGCACGCCGCCTGCCACTGCGGCAGCTGCGCGGCCACGCCCATCGCCTGCAGGTACTCCAGGTCCGGCGCCTGGCCTTGGGCCAGCGCCACGGCCACGTGCACCACGCCGATCGCATCGAACTGGCGATGCTCGACCCGGCGCGGCGCGCGGTGATGGGCGACCGCCTCGACGATCGCCCCGGGCAGGCCCCACACGCCGAGCAGGTAGGCGCCGATCTCCGCATGCGACGGGAAGCCGCGGCCGTGCGGATCGGCATCGCGGCACAGGCGCTCGACGTCCGGCAGCAACGCGCCGACGTTGGCCAGCAGCGCCGCGGTCGTGACCACGTCCTCGGCGACGTGACCCTTGCCGACCACCGCCGCCAGCCGCGACGCGCGCACCGCATCGGTGCGGATCGCGTCGGCCGAGTCGCCGGCGTCGCTGTGGAACACCTCGCTGGCCAGCACCAGCGTGCGCAGCAGGCCGATGCCGATGCGGTTGACCGCGTCCTTGATCTCGGCCACGCGATGGCCATTGCCGAAGAACGCGCAATTGGCCAGCTGCAGCACCTTGGCCGCCAGCGCCGGGTCGCCTTCCACCACCGCGGCCACCTGCGCCACGCCGGCAGCGGGGTCGCCGAGCAGGCGGTTGAGCCGCGCGAACATGCGCGGTGCCGACGGCAGCCCGCCGATGCGTCCGGCCACCGCCTGCACCGCCGGATCGTCCAGCAGCACCTGCAGCGCCACGGCGCGGTCGATCGCTTCGATCAGCGCATCGCCCTCGCAGGGCTTGGCCAGGAACTGGTGGGCCACGTCCAGCGAACGCAGCGCCGCTTCCTGTTCGGTATGCCCGGACAGGATGATGCGGATGGTGCGCGGGCAACTGTCGCGCACCTGGCGCAGCAGTTCGGCGCCGTCCATCATCGGCATGCGCATGTCCGAGACCACCACGTCGGCCGGTTGCGCCCGCAGCGCGACCAGCGCCTCGGCGCCGCTGCCGGCGAAGGCCACGTCCCAATCGCGGTCGGCCATGAACATGGTGCGCTCGAGGCCGGCCAGCACCTGCTTCTCGTCGTCGACGAACAGCACGCGCATCGTTCAGCCCGCCACGGCGTTCAACGGCAGCCGCACCACGAACGTGGTGCCGCGCTGGTCCGCCGGCGGTTCGAAGAAGATCAGTCCCTGGTGCTTTTCCACCACCGCCGAATAGGCGATCGCCAGGCCCTGGCCGGTGCCCTTGCCGACCGGCTTGGTGGTGAAGAACGGATCGAACACCTTGGTCCGGATCGCCTCGGGAATGCCCGGGCCGTCGTCGCTGACGCACAGGTCCACGTGGCTGTCGCCGGCACGCCGCAGGATGATGCGGATCCGGCCCTGCTCGCGCTCGCCCGGCACCAGCGTGTCGCCGATCGCATGCGCCGCGTTGACCACCAGGTTCAGCAACACCTGGCCGATCTCGTCGCGCAGGCACGGCACCATTGGCACGTCCGCGGCGAAATCGGTCTCGATCTCGGCCACGTATTTCCACTCGTTGCGGGCGACGGTGATGGTGGTGGCGACCAGCTCGCGCAGGTCCACCGGTTCCTTCTCGCCGGCCGAGGGATGCGAGAAGGTCTTCATCGCAC
Organism: Xanthomonas sp. JAI131; assembly: GCF_013410075.1. NCBI lineage: Bacteria > Pseudomonadati > Pseudomonadota > Gammaproteobacteria > Lysobacterales > Lysobacteraceae > Xanthomonas > Xanthomonas sp. JAI131. Next base: position 1,412,684 of record NZ_JACCCN010000001.1, read on the forward strand.
TGACGATCTTGGTGATGCGGTCCAGCCCTTCCAGCGACTGCTGCAAGGCCTCGGGGGTCTGCTTGCGCAGGTACTGGAACTTGGACGAGGTCACCTGCGCGTCGAGCGCGGCCACCAGCTCCGGCGCCACGCCCTGCGCACGCGCCGCATCGACGATAGCGAAGGTCATGTCGAACACGTGGTCGAGGATCTGCTTGGCCTTGCACACGAACGCCAGGTTGTCGCGCACGTACTGCGCCGGCGTGTTGATCTCGTGGGCGATGCCGGCGGCGAGCTGGCCGATCGACTCCATCTTCTGCGCCTGCAGCAGCGCGACCTGGGCCTTGCCGAGGTCGGCCAGGGCATGCTCCAGCTCCTGCCGCTCGCGGCTCAGCTCCTGCGTCTTCAGCGCCACCACCTTGCCCAGCGCGATGTTCTGCTGCAGCGTCGCCAGCGGCGAGGCCGCCGCATCGTCGCGCGCGGTGACCCGCTTCTTCAACACGGCGATCACCTTGTCGCGCGCGGCCAGTTGCCGGCGCAACTCGGCGATCAACGCCGTCTCGCCGCTCTCCAGCGGCGCGGTTGCGGCATGCGCAAGGATCGGGACCGTCGCTGCATCTGCGGACATGCTCATCTCCCGATCGCCACGCCGGTAAAGGTCTGGTTGACGTGCAAGCCGTTGAACTGCTCGCCGTAGGTGGAGAAACCGAACACGCCTTGCTGCGCCATGAACGCGCCGACCTGCTGCTGCATCTGCGACTGGCCGAACTCCAGGCGGCGCAGGATGCAATCGCAACCGATCACCAGCGCCGGGTCGGATATCGTCTCGTGCACTTCGGCAAAGGCCTGCTGTAGCGTTTCCATCACGTCCACCGCCTGGCCGACCGACACCACCATGCCCTCTTCCACCGCGCAGTAGCAGGTCATCGACAAGTCCTCGTTGACGCGCAGGATCGAACGCACGTAGGGCTCGCCGCTCAAGGTCAGCAGCAGCGGATAGGTCGAGAACACCTTCGGCTCCAGTTCTTCCAGCGGCACGCCGATCGCCTGCGCGTAGGCCAGCGCGGCCGGCTCGCCATTGATCTCGCGGATCAGGCGCCGCGCCGGATCGGCGTCGGTGACCACCAGTTCGATCTCGCTGGCGACGAAGTGCTGCAGCTTGAACACCACGAACGGGTGCCGCGAATGGAACAGGGTCAGCACCGCCGCATCGGCCAGGAAGCGGCCGTCGTAATAGACCAGGGTGCGCTCGAAACGCAGATTGTCGCCGGCCGAGCCGCCGAGCAGCGGCACGTCGCCGATCATCCGGTACAGCGCCGCCGCCAGGTATTCCTCGCAGGTGGACAGTCCGTCGACCAGCAGCAGCGAGAAGCACTGCCCGGCCTTGTCGGCCGTCGCCGCCTGCACCGTCTCGGCCACCACCGCGACCTGCGCCTGCAGGTCGCTCAGCGGCGCGATCAGCAGCGGCTGTGCCTGCAGCACGCCGCCGCGCAGGCCGGCGACCAGGATGCCGTTGCTCTGGAAGCCGTGCTCGCCGATCTGGCCGGCAGCGGTGCAGCCGATCACCGGGCAGTCGAAGCCGGCCTTGATCGCCGGACCCAACGCGTCCAGATCGTATTCGGCATCGCAGAACAGCAGCACGGCGTCCAGCGGCGCGGCGCCCAGTTGCGCGCGCAACGCGGCGACCGCAGCGACGGCATCGCGGTCGGCGGTTTCCGCATGGGTGACGGTCAACGGCATGGGCGGGATCCAGGAAGGGTTCCCTCCGGGTATCGACCATCACGGATTGAGGTTGAGCGCGGTCAAAGCGCTCTGTGACAGAAGTATCGCTGTGCCCGGATGAATACGCACGCCGCCGGCCGCATCCACTGCAGCGCAGCAATCGCGCGGCCGCCGTTGCGGTCGCGTGCGGCGCTTACTCGAACGCGCCCACCGAATCGTGCGACAGATTGTCGAAGCGGGTGTATTCGCCGAAGAACTTGAGCTTGCACGAGCCGGTCGGGCCGCCGCGATGCTTGCCGATGATGATCTCGGCCAGGCCCTTGTCCGGCGAATTTTCCTTGTTGTAGTAATCGTCGCGGTAGATGAACACGATCATGTCCGCGTCCTGCTCGATCGCGCCGGATTCGCGCAGGTCGGCCATCACCGGGCGCTTGTCGGTACGCGTTTCCAGCGAGCGGTTGAGCTGCGACAGCGCGATCACCGGCACGCCCAGCTCCTTGGCCAGGCCCTTGAGCGAGCGCGAGATCTCGGAGATCTCGGTGGCGCGGTTCTCGCTGTTGCCCGGCACCGACATCAGCTGCAGGTAGTCGATGACGATCAGCCCCAGGTCGTGCTCGCGCTTGAGCCGGCGCGCCTTGGAGCGCAGGATCTCCGGCGACACGCCGGGCGTGTCGTCGATGAAGATCTTGGTTTCCTTCAGCATCTTGATCGCGCCGGTGACCCGCGCCCAGTCCTCGTCCTCGAGCTGGCCGGTACGCAGGCGCTGGGCGTTGATGCGGCCGTTGGAGGAGATCAGGCGCATCGCCAGCTGCGAGGCCGACATTTCCATCGAGAACACCGCCACCGCCTTCTTCGACTTGATCGCGGCGTACTCGGCGATGTTCAGCGCCAGGGTGGTCTTGCCCATCGCCGGACGCGCGGCCAGGATGATCAGGTCGGTCGGCTGCAGCCCGGCGGTCATCGCGTCGAAGTCGCTGTAGCCGGTGGGCAGACCGGTGATGTTGCCGCCGTTCTCGAAGCGGCTGCGCAATTCCTCGAACGCGTCCTTCAACGCGCCGGGCATGGCCACGAAATCGCTGCGCCCGCGCGCGCCGGCCTCGGCGATCTTGAACACCGCCTTCTCGGCGCTGGCCAGCAGCTCCGCGCTCTCGCGCCCTTCCGGCTGGAAGCCGTCGTTGACGATGGTGGTGCCGACCTCGATCAGCTGCCGCAGCACCGCCTTGTCGCGCACGATCTCGGCATAGGCGGCGATGTTGGCCGCCGACGGCGTGGTGCTGGCCAGTTCGATCAGGTAGGCGCCGTCGCCGACCATCTCCAGCTTGCCCTGCGACTCGAACCACTCGCCCAGGGTCACCGCATCGAACGGGCGGCCCTTCTCGGCCAGCTCGCGGATCGCGCGGTAGATCAGCTGATGATCGCGCCGGTAGAAATCGTTGTCGGTGAGCTGGTCGTTGACCCGGTCGTAGGCGTCGGGCGCCAGCATCAGGCCGCCGAGCACGGCCTGTTCGGCCTCGATCGAATGCGGCGGCACGCGCAACTGATCGATACGCGGCTCGCTGCGTTCGCCACGCTCGCTTTTGCGGTCGCCGCGGTAGCCGGGACGGGCGGACATGGGCTGGATCTTCTCTCTGGGGGGCGCGGTCGGCGGGCGGCGCCGATGGCGCGACCCGGCCGGCCATCTTAGTCAGCGGCGTGCGGCGCGGCTAGGGGCAAGTCTGTGGACAACCCGTTGAGAACTGCGCGCAGGCCGCGCCACGCAAGGCGATCGCCGCGGCGCCGCAGCATCGCCCTTGTGCGTCGCATCCGCTGAGATCGCCGGTTCGCCGGCTCAGGCCTGCAGTTCGTCGACCCAGGCGATGAACTTGTCGACGAAGCCCTGCAGGAACTTGCGCGTATCGTCGTTGCCGATGCTGCCGTCGGCCTCGATCAGGCCGTCCTTGAACTGCACGAACACCTCCGGCTGGCTCAGCACCGGCATGTCCAGGTAGGCCAGCACGTTGCGCAGGTGCTGCTGCGCCAGCGCGGTGCCGAGCGTGCCCGGCGACGCTCCGCACACCGCTGCCGGCTTGCCGGCGAAGGCGCTGTCGCCGTAGGGCCGCGAGCCCAGGTCGATCGCGTTCTTGAGCACGCCGGGGATCGAGCGGTTGTACTCGGGGGTGACGAACAGCACCGCGTCGGCGTCGCTGACCTGCGCCTTCAGCCGCTTGCCCTGCTCCGGATAGTCGTGATCCTGGTCCTGGTCGTACAGCGGCAGGTCGCCGATTTCCACGTACTCGAAGCGGGCGCGGTCGCCGACCAGTTTCTCCAGCGCCAGCGCCAGGCGCCGGTTGAACGACTCCTTGCGCAGGCTGCCGACGAAGACGGCGATGCGGTACTGGCTCATGGCGTACTCCTGACCGATTTGGGGCTTGCAGCCTAGCCGCCGGCGCAGCGTGGCCAGGTGAATACGGCCAGGGCGACCGCCGCCAGGCCGCTCAGCGCCGCCCCTGCCAGTCCGCGCGCGACTGCCCCCACACTTCCACCTCGTGCGCCTGCAGCGGCTCGGGCAGGCGATCCTGGCGCAGGTAGCGCGCGCCCAGCTTGGCCGCGACCGCCTTGGAATTGGCGTTGTCGGCGGCGATGGTATGGATCACCTCGGTCCAGCCCAATTGCGCGAACGCCCAGTCGATCGAGGCGCGCGCCGCTTCCGGCGCATAGCCCTGGCCCCAGTACGGGCGCGCGATCCCCCAGCCGACCTCGGTCCCCGGCCAGCCATGCGGTTGCCACGGCCCGACCCGGCCGATCCATTGCCCGCTGCGCTTCTCGATCACCGAGAACATCGAAAACCCTTGCAACTGCCAGCTGCCGACCAGCGCCGCCAGCGCGCGCCAGGCCACCGGCGGCGGTTGCACGCCGCCCAGATGGCGCATCGCCTCGGCATCGCCGGTGAACCGGCAGAAGTCGTCGAAATCCGCCGCGCTCGGCGGGCGCAGCAGCAGACGCCCGGTGTCCAGTTGCAGATCGAAAATGCTCATGCCCTCGCCTCCTCGTGCCTGTCCATTGCCCCGGGCGCCATGGCCGCGGCGCGCACCGGTTCAGAACGCATTGATGCCGGTCAGCTCGCGGCCGACCACCAGTTGGTGCACGGTCTCGGTGCCTTCGTAGGTGATCACCGATTCCAGGTTCAAGGCATGGCGGATGGCGCCGTATTCGGTGGTGATGCCGGCGCCGCCGAGCAGGTCGCGGCATTCGCGGGCGATGTCCAGCGCCATGCGCACGTTGTTCCACTTCGCCAGCGACACCTGCGCCGGCTGCAGTGCGCCTGCATCCTTGAGCCGGCCCAGCTGCAGCGCCAACAGCTGCGCGCCGGCGATGCGCCGGGCCATGTCGGCCAGCTTGATCTGCGCGCTCTGCGTGGCCGCCAGCGGGCGTCCGAACAGGATGCGTTCGCCGGCATAGGCCAGCGCCTCGCGCAGGCAGGCGATCGCCGCGCCGATCGCGCCCCAGCTGATGCCGTAGCGGGCCTGGGTCAGGCAGCCCAGCGGGCCTTTCAGCCCGCGCACGCCCGGCAGCCGCTGCGCGTCCGCCACGCGCACGTCGTCCAGGAACAGCGCCGAGGTCACCGAGGCGCGCAGGCTCATCTTGTGCGCGATGTCCTGCGTCGCGAAGCCCGGCGTGCCGGCTTCGACCAGGAACCCCTGCACCCCGTCCTCGGTCTGCGCCCACACGATCGCCACGTCGGCCAGGCTGCCGTTGGTGATCCACATCTTGCTGCCGCTCAGGCGCCAGCCGTCGCCGTCGCGCACCGCGCGGGTCTGCATCGCGGCCGGGTCGGAACCGCCCTGCGCCTCGGTCAGGCCGAAGCAGCCGATCGCGGTGCCGGCGGCCATCGCCGGCAACCAGCGCTGCCGCTGCGCCTGGCTGCCATAGGCGTGGATCGGATACATGCACAGCGAGGACTGCACGCTGACGAAGCTGCGCAGCCCGCTGTCGCCGCGTTCCAGTTCCTGGCAGATCAGGCCGTAGCAGACCGCATTGAGCCCGGCGCCGCCGTCGGCGGGCGGCAGCGTGGCGCCGAGCAGGCCCAGTTGCGCCAGGTCCGGCACCAGTTCGGCGGGGAACCGCGCCTGGTCGAACGCATCGCCGATGATCGGCAGCACCCTGGCATCGACGAAGCGCGCCACCGCCTGCTGGATCGCGCGCTCCTCCTCGCTCAGCAGCGCGGCCACGTTGAACAGATCGTCGCAAGGCAACGGCATGGCGGGACTCGGCAGGCGAAAGCCGCATTGTATCGGCCTGCCCGCGCTCCGGAAAAAGAAAAGGCCGGCACCTGGCCGACCCTTTCTCCCTGCTGCCGCGGCGAGACTCAGCGCTGGCTGATCACGTCGCCGGCCGAGGCGGTCTGGGTGACCAGGCGCCCGTCCAGCACCGGCAGGCGGTCGCTGCTGGGCTTGTCGTCCATGCGCACGGTCTTCTCCTGGCCGTCGTAGCGGTAGGTGACCTCGTAGCCCTTGACCACGTCGTCCTTGCCCAAGGCGATGCGGCTGCCCGGCTTGCTGTCGGTGCGCATGGTGCCGGTGCTGCCGTCGTCGTTGCGGTAGGTCACGTTGTAGCCGGTGATGCGCGAGGACTCGGCGGTGCTGTTCTCGGTGTGGCACTGGCGCTCGGTGCGATCGACCACGCGGCCGCCGACGTGGTTGCGGTCGACCTGGTTGCCGATGAAGCCGCCGGCCACTGCGCCGGCCGCGGTCGCCGCCTTGCGGCCGTTGCCATGGCCGACCTGGTTGCCGAGCAGCCCGCCGACCACCGCACCGACCACGGTGCCGCCGACGTTGCCGTCGCGCTCGGGCAGGCGCTCCTGCACCACCACGTCGTTGCAGACCTGGCGCGGAGTGGTGGTGGTGGAAGTTTCGCGCAGCGGCTCGGTGCCGATCACCTCGGCGTAGCGCTGTTCCTTCTGCGTGATCGGATCGACCCGCACCACGTCGGCGTATTCCAGCTTGCCGCCGACGTCGTTGCCTGCGACCGCGTCGCCGGCAACACTGTCCGCAGCCGGACGCACGTCGCCGCTGCCGGCGAACTCCTGCTTGTCGCGGTTGTTCATGAAGGCCGCGGTGGCCACGCCGCCGACCAGCAATGCGCCAGCCGCGACCAGAATGGTTGTCGTATTGCTCTTCATCGTTTCTCTCCTGCGGTCTGGCCGCGTTGTCTGCATCTACGGTGCTGTGATTACCATGCCGAAGCTGAACCGATCCGCTCCCTATTCAGCGAAAATCCCGAGCGCGGACTGGTGCGGCATGCGGAAAGGCGCCATATCAAGCGTGTTAGCGTTTTCATCACCCTGCCGGAGGATCGTCCATGCCTAACCCGATCGTGCTGCCATTGCTGCGCTGGGCCGGCAAATTGCGCTACCCCACGCTGTTCAAACTGACCGCCGGCCTGTTCGTGCTGAGCGTGCTGCTGCCCGACCCGCTGCCCTTCATCGACGAGATCGTGTTCGGCCTGGGCACCTTGTTGCTGGCCAACTGGAAGACCCGCACGCCTGCGTCCGTCGAACCGGAGCCCATCGCGTCCAGCGCGCGCCGCATGCGCCGCTGACCGCCGATGCGTCTGATCGACAGCCACTGCCATCTCGACGCCGCCGAGTTCGACGGTGACCGCGCCGCGGTGGTCGCGCGCGCGCAGGCCGCCGGCATCGTCGCGCAGGTGCTGCCGGCGGTGACGGCGGCGTCCTGGCCGAAGCTGCGCGAGGTCTGCGCGATGGCCGACGGCCTGTATCCGGCCTACGGCCTGCATCCGCTGTTCATGGACCAGCACCGCCCGGAGCATCTGCCGTTGCTCGGCGAGTGGATCGAACGCGAGCGCCCCTGCGCCATCGGCGAATGCGGCCTGGATTTCTTCGTCGAAGGACTGAATGAGGCCGAACAGCAGCGGTATTTCGCCGGCCAGCTGCAGCTGGCGCGCGCGTTCGACCTGCCGGTGATCGTGCACGCGCGGCGCGCGGTGGACGCGGTGATCCTGGCGATCCGCAAGGTCGGGCGCCTGCGCGGCGTGGTGCACAGCTTCGCCGGCAGCCCGGAACAGGCGCGGCAACTGCAGTCGCTGGATTTCCTGATCGGCCTCGGCGGCCCGGTCACTTACGCACGCGCGCAGCGGCTGCGGCGCCTGGCGGCCGAGCTGCCGCTGCAGCAGTTGCTGCTGGAAACCGACGCCCCGGACCAGCCCGACGCATCCATCCGCGGCGAGCGCAACGAGCCGGCGCGGCTGCGCACGGTCCTGGACACGATCGCCGCGCTGCGCGGCCAGCCCGCCGCCGAGATCGCCGAACAGACCACGCGCAATGCGCAACAACTGTTCGGCCTGGATGCGCGTGCCGAGCCCGCGTGACGGCTCGGAAATGCGGCGGCCTGCAGGGAAACAGACATGGAGTCCACGGCGAACGCACAGTGCCAGCTCTGCAAGGAGCGCTTCGACCTGGACGCGCAACCGCGTGCGTTCGTCATGCCGCTGCTGGCAAAGGGCCAGCGTTTCATCATGATCGAGTGCCCGTGCTGCGGCACTTCCACGCAGTACGTCACGATGGTCGCTATCGCCAAGCCGCATGACCACGAGCCCCCCCTATCGCGGCCCGCTTCCACGATGCGCGGGATGGGTCGATTGGATCGATGCCGATCCGCCCCCGTTCTGGGGCTGCGGCGAGTGCGGCAGCGTCTGGCATGAGGAGCGCGATTTCCAGACGCGAATTTCGCGCATCGTCGCTCGCCACCCGTATCGGGCAGACAGCTACAAGAGAATCGAGGGCAAATGGCTGCCCGCTGGGCCGGATGTAGAATCGGTGGACCACGAAGAACGCATCGGCAAGGAGCCATGACGCATGGAAGACCTGGCAGACGCAAACCCCGAGCTGGCGAAGGCCATCATGGGCATCATGGAGTCGGGCAATGCGCTGGACGAGCGCGGCGACAAGGACGCCGCCCGATCGGCCTACCACCGCGCCTGGGACTTGCTGCCCGAGCCGAAGCTGGAATGGCCGCCGCTGTCGGCGTGGATCACCGGCTCCTTCTACAACCTGCATTTCGACAACGCCGACTTCGCCGCCGCCAAACAATGGGCGCAGAAGTCGCTACAGGCCCGTGAATCGGAGAGCGATACCGGCCCCTTGATCGACCTGGGAATGGCGCACTTCGAGCTGGAAGAATATTCCGAGGCCTATCGCTGTTTCGACCAAGCCCACCGCTTCGGCAAGGCAAGAGCCTTCCAGGAACGGCCAAGGAAGTACCTCGCGTTCTATCTGGAAAAGAATCACTGACGGACTCCGTCAGGCCGGCAGGCGTGAACCAATTGTCAGGCCCACGGGGCGGACAACCGCTTCGGCTCGCTACTCCGCTTCCAGCGCCGCAGCCGTCGCCGTCGCCGGCTGCTCCCGCTTCGGTTTCAACAGCATCTCCAAGGCCTTGCCCGCCGCGGCGAAGGCGAACGCGCCGGTGATATGCGTGGCGGCGCCCAGCCCGGCGCCGCAGTCCAGGTTCAACGCCGCATCCGGCCCCAGCTGCGGCCGCAGCCCGCACACGCTGCCGTCGGCCTGCGGGTAGCGCACGTTCTCCAGCGAATACACCGCCGGCACGCCGAAGTAGCGCTGCGGGTTCTTGGGGAAGTTGAACTCGCTGCGCAGCTTCTTGCGGATCAGCGCCAGCATCGCGTCGTGCTCGGTGCGCGACACGTCGCGGATGCGCACCAGGGTCGGGTCGGTGCGGCCGCCGGCCGAACCCACGGTCAGCAGCGGCAGCTTGCGCCGGCGGCACCAGGCGATGGTCTCCACCTTGACCCGGAAGCTGTCGCAGGCATCGATGACCAGGTCGAAGCCGGTGCCGAGCAGTTCGGCGATGTTGGACGGGGTCAGGAAGGCCTCGACCGCGGTCGCTTCGATCGCCGGGTTGATCGCCACGCAGCGCTCGGCCATGGCCCGCGCCTTGTTGCGCCCGTACTGGCCGTGCAGCGCCGGCAACTGGCGGTTGGTGTTGGACACGCAGATGTCGTCGGCGTCGATCAGGGTCAGATGGCCGACCGCCGAACGCGCCAGCGCCTCCACCACCCACGAGCCGACGCCACCCATCCCCACCACCGCCACCCGGCATTGCGCCAGGCGCTCGATGGTCCCGCGCCCGTACAGCCGGTCGATGCCGGCAAAGCGCTCGCGCAATTGTTCGTTCATGCGCGCAGTTTATTTCATCGGCGACGCCGCGGCGGCGACGCCACGCGGGACGGCGGCCGGCGTACTATCGCGCTTTCCTTCCGCCAGCCTGCCCCATGGCCAGCCCGCCCGCCTCCACTGCCTCCCGCTACCTGTTCGTGCTGCTCGCCGGGATCCTGATCGGCCTGGTCGCGACCGTGATGTCGATGCGCGCGCTGCAGGCGCGGCAGGATCCGTTCCCGCGCAGCCTGATGCAGGTGATGGACAAGCAGCTGGCCTTGCTGCAACGCAGCCATGCGCAGAACCGCTGCAGCGCCGCCGACCTGCAGGCGCGCGTGCACACGCTGCGCCTGCTCGGCAACGACCTGGAAACCGCGTTTCCCGGACTCGGCGACGACAGCCGCTTCCAGCAGCATGCCGGGGCGCTGCGCGCCACGCTGGATGCGGCGCAGGCCCCGCTGCCGACCACCTGCGCCGCGCTAGACCAGCTCACCCACCGGATCGACGACGGTTGCGACGCCTGCCATCGCGATTTCCGCTGACCCGCCATCGCGCTCGTCGATGAATTCCCCCTGACGCTGCAGCGCGTCGGCCATCCAGGCGCGTGGCGATTGGCGTTGCATTCACACGCTGGCGGACAGGATGCGTGCAAACGCGGGGCTGCCGCGGTCCACCGTCTGTCGAGGAGAGCACACATGAAGATCCATCTACTGGCCACTGGCGCCGTCGCCGTTCTGGCATTGGCCGGCTGCGCCACGTCCCCCGGCTACGGCGGCGGTGGCGGCGGCTATAGCCAGCCGTCGCGCGGCTATTCGGACAACCGCTGCGCGGACTGCGGCATCGTCACCCGCATCGATACGGTGGCCTCCGGCCGCACCGCGCCCACCGGCACCGGCGCGGTCCTGGGCGGCATCGTCGGCGCGATCGCCGGCCACGAGATCTCCGACCACACCGGCGGCAGCAAGGGCAACCAGAACGTATCGGCCGTGGCCGGTGCCGCCGCCGGCGCGCTGGCCGGCAACCAGATCCAGAACAACGTCACCAGCGACAGCTACGACGTGCACGTGCAGATGGACGATGGCAGGGTGATCGTGGTCAACCAGCGCGATCTGGCCGGAATCCGCGAGAACACCTATGTGCGCGTGGTCAACGGCCGCGTGGTGCCGCGCTAAGCGCTCGCGCTGCCGCGCTTGCCGAAACGCAAAAAGGCCCGCAGTGCGGGCCTTTTTGCTGGGCACGGGCCCGGCGTGGCGCCGGGCGCGCCGGGTTCAGACCGGCTGCACCGCGTCGGCCTGCAGGCCCTTCTGGCCCTGCACCACGGTGAAGCTGACCTTCTGCCCTTCCTTCAGGCTCTTGAAGCCTTGGGTCTGGATCGCGCGGAAGTGCACGAACACGTCCTCGCCGTTCTCGCGGCTGATGAAACCGAAGCCCTTGGCATCGTTGAACCACTTCACGGTGCCGTTTTCGCGATTGCCGTCAGTCATGGACTTACTCCTTGAAACAGTCTCAGGGGTGGGTACGCCGTGGGTTCGGCGGCTGGTTGCAAGGAGGAAGCGAGGTATAACGCTGTAGCGGATCGTTTGGATCTACCGCATCGGGCCACGATTCACGGTGACCTTTGCAAACGCAGCGGCTGAAACTTACCGCGGCGAAAATGAAAATGCAATCAGCAAAAACACCCCATCTGTCAACCCCCAAATCACCCTCCGGAGCAAGCCGCGTGGATCCTACGTTCATCTACTACATCGTCGCCGGGCTGCTGGTGGTGCTGGGCCTGGCCGGGGTGGTGCTGCCGGCCCTGCCGGGGATGCCGCTGCTGTTCGCCGGGCTGTTGCTGGCGGCCTGGGCCGACGGTTTCCAGCGCGTGGGCTGGGTGATGCTGACGGTGCTCGGCGTGCTGACCCTGCTGTCGTTCCTGGTCGATTTCCTGGCCACCGTGTTCGGCGCCAAGCGCGTGGGCGCCAGCCGCAAGGCGCTGTGGGGCTCGGTCCTGGGCAGCATTGCGGGATTGTTCTTCATGCCGATCGGCCTGTTCGTCGGGCCCTTCGTCGGCGCGCTGGCCGGCGAATACTGGCACGGCCGGCAGCTGCAGCAGGCGACCAAGGTCGGCCTCGGCACCTGGCTGGGCATCGTCCTGGGGACCGCCGCCAAGCTGGCCCTGGCGCTGGCGATGGTCGGCCTGTTCGCCGCCGCCTGGCTGCTGTGAGGCCCCGCGTCGGCGTCGTGAGATGAACGCGTGATGACTCCGTTGTGGACGCTGCTGTATTTTCGCAGCCGGCTATTCACCTCGGCAGCGCACCACCCGCCCGCGCCGCCTGTTTCCGAGAGAACCTGCATGATCCATCGCCCGGCCCGTCCCCTGTTGCTGCTGTCCTTCGCGGCGATGCCGCTGGCCCACGCCCAGGAAGTGAAGCCCACCCCCGCCTCGCCCGAGGCCTGCGTCGCGATCACCAGCGACGCCGCGCGCCTGTCCTGCTACGACCAGGCGCTGTCGCGCCGGGTCGCCGATCCGCAGGCCGCCGATGCGGCGGCGAAGATGGCCATCGAGAACCAGAAGCAACAGCTGGATGCGTCGATCCCGCAGGACGCCGGCCTGGCCGAACGCACCCGCCAGCGCGCCGCCTCGCTGTTCAAGGACGACCGCTACGACGCCACCATCGCCAACGCCGGCAAGGGCTCGCTGTTGGACAGCCGCTGGGAACTGGCCAAGGACTCCAAGCTGGGCACCTTCCAGCTGCGCGCCTACAAGCCGGTGTACCTGCTGCCGGCGTTCTGGACCAGCAAGAAGAACGAGACGCCGTCCTCGCCGAATCCGAACAACACGGTGACCACGGCCGAGTCGCTGGACAGCATCGAAGCCAAGTTCCAGCTCAGCTTCAAGACCAAGATCGTGGAGAACATCTTCGGCGACAACGGCGACCTGTGGGGCGCCTATACCCAGAGTTCGCGCTGGCAGGTCTACAACAGCGAGCAGTCGCGCCCGTTCCGCGAGACCAACTACGAGCCGGAACTGGCGCTGGTGTTCCGCAACAACTACAGCCTGTTCGGCTGGAAGGGGCGGATGACCGGGATTCAGCTCACCCACCAGTCCAACGGCCGCAGCGATCCGTTCTCGCGCAGTTGGAACCGGGCGATCCTCAATGTCGGCCTGGACCGCGAGAACTGGGCGCTGGTGCTGCGCCCGTGGTACCGGATCCCGGAGAGCGACCGCCAGGACAACAACCCGGACATCGAGGACTACATGGGCCGCGGCGATGCGACCCTGACCTACAACCGCGGCGGCCACGAGATCTCGCTGATGGCGCGGCATTCGCTGCGCAGCGGCGACCGCTCGCACGGCGCGGTGCAGCTGGACTGGGGCTTCCCGATCAGCAACCTGCTGCGCGGCCATGTGCAGGTGTTCGACGGCTACGGCGAGAGCATGATCGACTACAACCACCGCGCCACCTATGTGGGCCTGGGCGTGTCGCTGCTGGAGTGGTACTGAGGCCCGAACGGCCCCGGAGCGGCATCGCGCGGCGGCCGTCAGCGGCCGCCGCGCCACATGGCCGACGCCGCGCTCAGGTCCAGTCGGTCAGGCCTTCGCGGCGGTAGGTTTCCTGGAACGCGGCACGTGCCTTCATCCGTTGCGCGTGCGCCTGCAGCGCCGGCCAGGTATCGCTGGGCCGCGGCATGTTGCGCGACCAGCGCATCATCATCGTCAGCATGAAATCGGCCGCCGACAGCTGCGCGCCGAGCAGGTACGGACCGTTCGCCTGCAGATGCTGCGCGACCTGCTCCCAGGCCGCCTCCAGCTTCTGCCGCGCCTGCGCCTTGCTCGCCTCGACGTTGTCGGCACCGGCCGGCTCGTCCGGATAGAACCAGGCGCGGTACGCCGGCTGCAGCGTGTTGGCGCAGAACAACATCCAGCGGTAGTAGTCGGCGCGCGCCGGGCTGCCGGGCGGCGGGGCCAGTCCGGCTTGCGGATGCAGGTCGGCCAGGTGCAGCACGATCGCCGCCGCCTCGGTCAGCACCTGCCCGTCCAGCACCAGCGTGGGCACCACGCCGGCCGGATTGAGCTGCAGGTACTCCGGCGTTTTATGCTCGCGCCGCTCGAAATCCAGGGCGTGCAGCGTATGCGGCACGTCCAGTTCGATCAGCAGCCAGTGCACCACCAGGGCGGCGGTGCTGGGCGAGTAGTACAGGGTGGCGCTCATGCAATCTCCTGGTAAGTCGCCGCAGCCGGATCACTGCGGCCGTGGCAGTCTCGCATGCCGCGCCGTGCCGGCGGCGGCGCCGGCTCAGGCCGGTTCGACCACCACCGGGATCTTGCCGATGCGCGATTGCCATTCGCGCGGGCCGGTCTTGTGCACCGACTCGCCGCTGGCATCCACCGCCACGGTGACCGGCATGTCCTTGACCTCGAACTCGTAGATCGCCTCCATGCCCAGGTCTTCGAACGCCAGCACGCGCGAGGCCTTGATCGCCTTGGACACCAGGTAGGCCGACCCGCCGACGGCCATCAGGTACACCGCCTTGTTGTCGCGGATCGCGGCGATCGCCGCGTCGCCGCGCTCGGACTTGCCGACCATGCCGAGCAGGCCGGTCTGCTCCAGCATCTGCCGGGTGAACTTGTCCATGCGCGTGGCGGTGGTCGGGCCGGCCGGGCCCACTACTTCGTCGCGCACCGGATCGACCGGGCCGACGTAGTAGATGAAGCGGTTGGTGAAATCGACCGGCAGCGTCTCGCCGCGGTTGAGCATGTCGATCATGCGCTTGTGCGCGGCGTCGCGGCCGGTCAGCAGCTTGCCGTTGAGCAGCACGACCTCGCCCGGCTTGAAGCTGGCGACTTCTTCGCGGGTGATGGTATCCAGGTTGACCCGGCGCGCGTTGCTCGGGTTGTAGGTGAGCTTGGGCCAGTCTTCCAGCGACGGCGGCTCCAGCATCACCGGGCCGCTGCCGTCCAGGGTGAAATGCGCATGGCGGGTCGCCGCGCAATTCGGGATCAGCGCCACCGGCAGGTTGGCGGCGTGGGTCGGGTAGTCCTTGACCTTGATGTCCAGCACCGTGGTCAGGCCGCCCAGGCCCTGCGCGCCGATGCCCAGCGCGTTGACCTTCTCGTACAGCTCCAGGCGCAGTTCCTCGGCCCGGTTGGACGCGCCGCGCGCCTGCAGGTCGACGATGTCGATCGGCTCCATCAGCGCTTCCTTGGCCAGCAGCATCGCCTTCTCGGCGGTGCCGCCGATGCCGATGCCGAGCATGCCCGGCGGGCACCAGCCGGCGCCCATGGTCGGCACGGTCTTGAGCACCCAGTCGACGATCGAATCGGACGGGTTGAGCATCGCGAACTTGCTCTTGGCCTCCGAGCCGCCGCCCTTGGCCGCGACGATCACCTCGACGTGCTCGCCCGGCACGATCTTGGTGTTGACCACCGCCGGGGTGTTGTCCCTGGTGTTGGCGCGCTTGCCGGCCGGATCGGCCAGCACGCTGGCGCGCAGCTTGTTGTCCGGATGGTTGTAGGCGCGGCGCACGCCCTCGTTGACCATGTCCTCCACGCCCATCGTGGCGTCGTCCCAGCGCACGTTCATGCCGATTTCCAGGAACACGGTGACGATGCCGGTGTCCTGGCAGATCGGGCGGTGGCCCTCGGCGCACATGCGCGAGTTGATCAGGATCTGCGCGATGGCGTCCTTAGCGGCCGGCGACTGTTCGCGCTCGTAGGCGGCGGCCAGGTTCTTGATGTAGTCGACCGGGTGGTAGTAGCTGATGTACTGCAGCGCGTCGGCGACGGACTGGATGAGGTCTTCCTGCTTGATCGAGGTCACGGCTGGCTCTACGGCTGGCGGGGGGAAACCCGGCCATTTTAGGGCAAAGTGACCGCTTCGCCCGCTGTCACGCCGGCACGCGCTGTTCCGTCCTGGTCGCCATGAGCCCCGATCCCACCTTCGAATCCCAACGACCCCGGCTGTTCGGCCTGGCCTATCGCCTGCTCGGCAGCCGCAGCGACGCCGAGGACGTGCTGCAGGACGCCTGGCTGCGCTGGCAGTCCAGCGACCGTGCCGCGATCCGCGACCCGGAGGCCTGGCTGGTGACCACCACCACCCGGCTCGGGCTGGACCGGTTGCGCGCGGCGCGCAGCGCCCGCGTCCACTACACCGGCCCGTGGCTGCCCGAGCCGCTGGAGATCGCCGAGGACACCGACCCAGCCGAGCGCCACGCGCGCGCCGAGCAGGTGTCGGTGGCGTTCCTGGCGCTGCTGGAACGGCTGGGTCCGGAGGAACGTGCCGCGTTCCTGCTGAAGGAAGCGTTCGACTACGACTATGCGCAGATCGGCCAGCTGCTCGGGCATGCCGAAGCCAACTGCCGGCAGCTGGTGCACCGCGCGCGCGAACGGCTCAAGGCCGGCCGGCCGCGCTTCGCGGTGACGCCGCAACGCCACCGGCAACTGCTGGAGCGCTTCATGCACGCCTCGCAGCAGGGCGACCGCGGCGCGATCGTGGCCCTGCTCGACGCCAATGCGCGGATGTTCTCCGACGGCGGCGGCAAGGTCACCGCCACGCTGCGTCCGCTGCTCGGCGCCGAACGCATCGCCATGCTGTATTGGGCGGTGGCGCGGCGCGGCCTGGGCCTGCAGGCGCGGATCGGCACGGTCAACGGCGAACCGGCGATCCTGCGCTTCATCGGCGCGCGCCTGCATTCGGCGGTGCTGGTGGTGATCGACGGCGAGCGCATCGTCGAAGTGCTGACCCTGATGAATCCGGACAAGCTGCCGCCGCTGGCCGGCGCAGGCGCTGCCGCGAGCGCCTGACGCGAACGCCTGGTCCGGGGCGGCGCTGTCACGCCGCCGCGCGCTGCCGCGTCCTTACTGCGAAGACGGCCGTTGCGGCCGTCATGGAGCAGGACACATGCACTTCCATCGCATCGACTACACCCGCCACGAACCCGTCGCCTTCCGCGCCCTGCTGAGCGCCAGCCAGCAGGTGCACGAGGGCGTGCTCGGCCACGAACTGGCCGAACTGGTGTTCCTGCGCGTCTCCCAGCTCAACGGCTGCGCCTATTGCATCGACATGCACGCCACCGCGCTGCGCAAGGCCGGCATCGAACCGCGCAAGCTCGACACCCTCGCCGGCTGGCGCGAGAGCCGCTTCTTCGATCCGCGCGAACGGCTGGCGCTGGCCTGGGCCGAGGCGCTCACCACCCTGCCGTCCGGCGCGCCGCCGCAGGACGCCTACGACGCCCTGTCGGCGCACTTCGACGAACACGGCATCAGCGCGCTGACCATGGCCATCGCCCTCATCAATGCCTGGAACCGGCTCGGCGTAGGCCTGCAACCGGCAATGCCGTAAGCGAAGCGCGAAGCGGCGTCCCGGCGCATGCCGGTACGCCGCCCGCCTCGCAATCCCGAATCCCCAATCCCCAATCCCGAATCCCCAATCCCGAATCCCGAATCCCGAATAGCGTGACCGCAAACCGCAACACGACACCGCTAGCGTTTGCGCATCACCAACGCACAGCGAGGCGGGCATGAGCGAGAAATTCCTGGCGGGTGGCGCGGCCGCGGACGACACGGACCTGGCATTCGCCGAGCCGCAAGCGCAGGCCTGCAGCGCCGCCCACGCAGGCCATCGCCTGCTGATGTGCGCGCCGCAGCACTTCGCCGTGGATTACGTGATCAACCCCTGGATGGAAGGCAACGTCCACGCCGCCAGCCGCGAGCGCGCCCAGGCGCAGTGGGATGCCTTGGTCGCGGCGGCCGAGGCGGCCGGCGCCCAGGTCGAGCGGATCGCCCCGGCCGCCGGGCTGCCGGACATGGTGTTCAGCGCCAACGCCGGCCTGGTGCTCGGCGACAGCTTCGTGCCCAGCCGGTTCCGCCATGCCGAGCGCCGCGGCGAGGAAGCGCTGTTCGCCGACTGGTGCCGCCGCGCCGGCTTCCGCATCCGTGCGTTGCCCGAAGACGTGCGCTTCGAAGGCGCCGGCGATGCGTTGCTGGAGCGCGGCGCACGCCGGCTGTGGATGGGCCACGGCCATCGCAGCGACCTCGCCGCCGCGCACGAGCTGGCCGACCTGCTGGACATCGAGGTGATGCCGCTGCGCCTGGTCGATCCGCGCTTCTATCACCTGGACACCTGCTTCTGCCCGCTGCGCGACGGCTACCTGCTGTACTACCCGGCCGCCTTCGACGACTACGCGCAGGAAGCCATCGCCCGCCGCATCCCGCCGGCGCGGCGCATCGCGGTCGGCGAAGCCGACGCCCTCGCCTTCGCCTGCAATGCGGTGGACCTGGACCAGCGCCTGCTGCTCAACCGCGCCTCGCCGGAGCTGTGCGCGGCGTTGGCGCGGATCGGCTACCGCGTGGTGCAGACCCCGCTGGACGAATTCCTGAAGGCCGGCGGCGCGGCCAAGTGCCTGACCCTGCGCCTGGACGAGTGACGTTCCGCCGCGATCGACGGCCTGCCAGCGCATGGCCGCATGCGCGATATCCGCAGCGCTGCGCCGCTGGTCAGCCCAGACCGTAGAGGAAATCCAGGAACGCCTTCCAGAGTCTGCCGACACCGATGCGGCCGCGCCCGCCCAGCAGGCGGAACACGGTGTAGACGACCGCAAACCCGAAGAACACCAGCGCGGCGACGATGGCGACAGCCGGCGGCAGAAAGGAGTTGATCCAGAACAGGCAACCGAGGATGGCCAGACAGTAGACGATGTAGCGGATGGCGAAGCCCGCCGTCATCGCGCACGTCCTCCAAAGCAGTCGAGCGCGGCAAGCGGCAGTGCGTTCTGCATGGAGAGCGGTCCCTGGTCCGGGCTCGGAAGATAGCGGGAATAGCGTCTTGGCGACAGCGGGCCGCGGCCGCCGCACCGATAGCGCACCGCGGCCCGCCGGTCGCACCAGGCCCAAACACTCCCCGCCCACATCCGGCCCCGGCACAATGCGCGGATGGCCTCCCCTTCTTCTGTCCATGGCGCACCGCGCCCCTCTCCCCGTACCGGCCCCAGCCTGCGCGAACGCTTCGACGCGATGCGCAACCTGCCGCCGTTCCTGCGCCAGATCTGGCAGACCAGCCGCGGGCTGACCCTGACCAGCATCGGCCTGCGCGTGCTGCGCGCGCTGATCCCGGTGGCCTCGCTGTACATCGGCAAGCTGATCATCGACGAGGCGATCCACCTGGTCGGGCAGTCGCCCGGCTTCACCTCGTTCGGCGAGGCGCTGGCCAGCGGGCGGCTGGAACGGTTGCTGGAGCTGCTGGCGCTGGAACTGGCGCTGGCGATCGGCTCGGACCTGCTCGGGCGGCTGGTCAGCTATGCCGATACGCTGCTGTCGGAGCTGTTCAACAACGTCACCAGCGTGCAGCTGATGGAACATGCCGCGCAACTGGACCTGGAGGATTTCGAGGACCCGGAGCAGCAGGACAAGCTCGACCGCGCGCGGCGCCAGACCATGGGCCGGATGAACCTGATGAGCCAGCTGTTCGGCCAGGTGCAGGACGCGATCACCGTGGTCAGCTTCGCGATCGGCCTGGTGGTGTATGCGCCGTGGCTGATGCTGCTGTTGGCCGTCGCGTTGATCCCGGCGTTCGTCGGCGAGGCGCATTTCAACGCGCTGGGCTATTCGCTGAACTTCCAGTGGACCGCCGAGCGGCGCCAGCTCGACTACCTGCGCCAGGTCGGCGCCAGCGTCGAGACCGCCAAGGAAGTGAAGATCTTCAACCTGCACAGCTTCCTGATCGCGCGCTACCGCGCGCTGGCCGACCGCTTCTTCCAGGCCAACCGCGCGCTGGCGCGCAAGCGCATGCTGTGGGGCACGCTGCTGGCGGCGCTGGGCACGCTGGGCTACTACGCCGCCTATGGCTACATCGCCTGGCGCACGGTGCGCGGCGATTTCAGCATCGGCGACCTGACCTTCCTGGCCGGCAGTTTCCTGCGCCTGCGCCAGTTGCTGGAAGGGCTGTTGATCGGGTTTTCGCAGGTCGCCGGACAGGCGCTGTACCTGGACGACCTGTATTCGTTCTTCCGCATCGTGCCCGAGATCCGCACCCGGCCCGGCGCGGTGCCGGTGCCGCGGCCGATCGTGCGCGGCTTCGTGTTCGAGAACGTCGGCTTCCGCTACCCGGACGCCGAGCAATGGGCGGTACGGCACCTGGACTTCGAGCTGCGCGCCGGCGAGGTGCTGGCGCTGGTCGGCGAGAACGGCGCCGGCAAGACCACCCTGGTCAAGCTGCTGGCGCGGCTGTACGACCCGGACGAGGGCCGCATCCTGCTCGACGGCCGCGACCTGCGCGACTACGACCTGGACGACCTGCGCGCCAACCTGGGGGTGATCTTCCAGGATTTCGTGCGCTACCACCTCAGCGCCGGCGAGAACATCGGCGTCGGCCGGGTCGATTCGATGGCCGATGCGACGCGGATCCGCGCCGCCGCGCAGCGGGCGATGGCCGCCGAGCTGATCGAAGGCCTGCCGCATGGCTACGAGCAACTGATCGGACGCCGCTTCAAGACCGGGGTGGACCTGTCCGGCGGGCAGTGGCAGAAGATCGCGATCGCGCGCGCCTACATGCGCGATGCGCAGGTAATGATCCTCGACGAGCCGACCGCGGCGCTGGACGCGCGCAGCGAGTTCGAGGTGTTCCAGCGCTTCAAGGAGCTGTCCGACAACCGCACCGCGGTGCTGATCTCGCACCGCTTCTCCAGCGTGCGCATGGCCGACCGCATCCTGGTCCTGGCCGGCGGCCAGATCGAGGCGAGCGGCACCCATGCCGAACTGATGGCGCAGGGCGGACGCTACGCGGAGCTGTTCGAATTGCAGGCCGCTGGGTATCGTTGAGCTTCGTCTGCCCTTTCGGATCCGCCATGCTGCGACGCCTCCTGCCCTGCCTGCTTGCCGCCGCCGTGGCGTTCCCCGCCGCCGCGGCCGACCCGGTTCCCGGCCCATCCGACTACGCCGCCGCCAAGGCCCTGGCCGACCGCGACGAGGCCGCGCTGCCCGGCGCGCTGGCCGAGCGCCTGCAGGCGCTGCAACGCGCGGCGCTGGACGAGGGCGTGGCCAGCTGCGCCACGCCGCGCCCGGACACCTCGCCGTTCGTCGTCGTGGTCCAGCTGCAGGCCGACGGCAACGTCGGCGCGAGCTGGCGCAACGGCACCACGCCGCTGGCGCTGTGCCTGGAGCGCTTCCTGCGCCAGCGCCCGTTGCTGGTCCCGCCGCAGGCGCCGCTGTACCTGTCCTACGAACTGTCGTTCGAGAAGTGACGCACGCCGGGATGAACCATCCCAAATGAGATTCCCTCTCATTTGGGGCGACATGGGGTAGAATGGCGCCCGCTCCTTCCCCATCACGATCAACGGCATGTCCTCTGCTTTTGGCCCCGAAACGGTGCTCGACGTCCGCCACTGGACGGACGACTACTTCAGCTTCACCACCACCCGCAACGAAGGCTTCCGCTTCGACAACGGCCAGTTCGTGATGATCGGCCTGGAGACGGAGACGCGGCCGCTGCTGCGCGCCTACTCCATCGCCAGCGCCAACTGGGAAGAGCGGCTGGAGTTCTTCAGCATCAAGGTGCCGGACGGCCCGCTGACCTCGCGCCTGCAGCACATCAAGCCGGGCGATGCGGTGCTGGTCGGCAAGAAGCCCACCGGCACCCTGCTGATCAGCGACCTGCATCCGGGCCGGCACCTGTACCTGCTCGGCACCGGCACCGGCCTGGCGCCGTGGCTGTCGGTGATCAAGGATCCGGAAACCTACGAGCGCTTCGACAAGGTGATCCTGACCCACGGCGTGCGTTTCGAAAAAGACCTGGCGTACCGCGACTACTTCGAGAACGAGTTGCCGCAGCACGAGTTCCTCGGCGAGACCATTCGCGAGAAACTGCTGTACTACCCGGCGGTGACCCGCGAGGACTTTCGCAACCGCGGCCGCCTCACCGAACTGCTGGAAAGCGGGCAGATGCAGCAGACCCTGGGCCTGCCGCCGCTGAATCCGGAATACGACCGGGCGATGATCTGCGGCAGCCCGCAGATGCTGGCCGACCTGCGCCAGACGCTGGACGCGCGCGGCTTCGTCGCCTCCTCGCGGATCGGCACGCCGGGCCACTACGTGTTCGAGCGCGCCTTCGTCGAGAAGTGACGCGCGGCCGCGATCGCTGCGCCCGCCAACCACGACGTACCCCTGTAGGAGCGGCTTCAGCCGCGACAGCCGCTATCCGCAGAGCCTGTCGCGGCTGAAGCCGCTCCTATAGAAAAAGCGCGCCGCATCGCGCACCGCTTCCACTCACCCCAGCGCGCGCTCGATCTCCGCCGCCAGCGCTTCCGGCTTGTCGGTCGGCGCATAGCGCGCCAGCACCCGGCCGTCGCGGCCGACCAGGAACTTGCTGAAATTCCACTTGATCGCGGCGATGCCGAGCAGCCCCGACTTCTGCTGCTTGAGCCACTGCCACAGCGGATGCGCGGCGTCACCGTTGACCTGCACCTTGGCGAACATCGGGAAATCGACGTCGTAGGTCAACGCACAGAACTGTTTGATTTCCTCCGCGGTGCCGGGCTCCTGGTGGCCGAACTGGTCGCAGGGAAACCCCAGCACCACCAGCCCGCGTTCGCGGTATCGCTGCCACAGCGCCTGCAGCCCGGCGTATTGCGGGGTGAAGCCGCACTTGGAAGCGACATTGACGATCAACAGCACCTTGCCGGTGTAGTCGGCGAGCGGCTGCGGACGGCCATCGAGGTCGTCGGCGGTGAAGGCGTAGGCGGTGGTCGGCGTGTCCATGCGCTCAATCCTCGACGGTGGCGATGCGCGCGGGCGCGGCGAACGGTTCGATGCCCAGCGCCGCGTAGACCTCGCTGGGGTAATACGCCGTGCCCTGCTTCACCACCAACGCGACCTTGCGCAGGTCGGCGATGTCGCGGGTCGGGTCGCCATCGACCAGGATCAGGTCGGCGCGCTTGCCGGGCGCGATCGAGCCGCGGCTGTCGAGCGTGCGCGAGTACTTGGCGCCGTTCCAGGTCGCCACCTGCAGCGCCTGCGCCGGGGTCAGCCCGGCCTGCACGTACAGTTCGATCTCGCGCTGCAGGGTGAAGCCCGGGGTGGCGTCGGTGCCGGCCACCAGCGGCACGCCGGCGCGGTACAGGCGCCCGACGAAGGCCACCATCTTCTCGTAGGACCGCTCGTACAGCGCCGCGGTGGCGTCGTCGGGAATGTCGAACTCGGCGCTGCGCAGCCCGCGCTGCACGTCCGGCGGCAGGTGCCCGGCGACCGCGGCATAGGCCTGCGACAGGTCGCCCGGACGCTGGCGGATGAAGTCGAAGGTGGCCACGGTCGAATCGATGACGATCTGCCGCCTGGCCAGTTCCTGCACGAAGGCCTGCACCGGCGCCGAGTCGAAATCCAGGTCGGCGGTGCGCTTGGCCGGCAGGTAGAAACGCTCCAGCGTGCGCGTATCGGTGTCGTGGGTGGCGTAGAAGTTCAGCAGCACCTGGTTGATGTGCTGGATTTCGTCGTAGCCCTGCTCCACCGCCTCGTGCGCGAGCATGTGCACCGGAATGTGCCCGCTCACGCGCAGGCCCTTGGCGTGCGCGTAGGCGGCGGTGTCGCGCACCAGCGCCTGCGGGAACGAGTTGTAGATCTTGATGCCGACGTAGCCGTGCGCCGCATACCAGTCGACCGCCTCGTTGGCCTGTGCCTGGGTGCTGACCACGAAGCCGTTGCGCGCCGCCATCGGGCTCTCGCCCTCCAGGAAGCCGCAGGCGACCAGGCTCGGCATCAGCAACTGGCCGGCGCGCTCTTCCTGCATCACCTGCTGCAGCGTGGCGTTGTCGTTGCCCATGTCGCGCACGGTGGTGACGCCGGCGGCCAGGTGCAGGCCGCCGTCCCAGCGGCCGACATGCCCATGCATGTCGAACAGGCCGGGCAGCAGCACCCGCCCCTGCGCATCGACCACCTGCTGCGCCTGCGCCGGCGCGCTGCCGGTGGCGACCACCGAGACGATCTTGCCGTCGCGCAGCAGCACGTCGGACGCGGCGCCGAGCGTGGCGTGCTCGCTGTCGAACACGCGCGCGTTGCGGATCAGCGTGGTGCCGGGCAAGGGATGCGCCAGGCGCTGCTGCAACTCGACCAGGGCGGTGGCTTCGGCCTGCTTCTGCGCCGCTTCCAGCGCGTCGGCATCCTTTTCGTAGCCGGTTTCGATCAGCTGCATCCAGCCCGGCGCGATGAACGCGAACAGGCGCGGCGTGGTGTCGGTGGTGAGCCAGGCGAAGGTGGGGGTGAAGCCGACCCCGGTCAGCGCCACCAGTTGCACCTTGCGCGCGCTGTTGCCCTGGCCGACCTGCGCCTGCTGCAGCTTGCGCAGGGTCAGCGCGCCGCTGGGGATCAGCGGCAGCCTGCCGTCGGCGCGGCGGCTCAGCGCGGTCACCGCCGCCGAGGTCGCCGCCGGGGTGCCGCCGAGCGGCCAGTACTGTGCGCCGCCGGCCACGCGCCGCTCGCCCTGGTCGGACGTGGACTTCCACTGCACGCGCTCGCCGTCGCGGCTGAAGCGCTCGTCCACCGGCGCGCCGAAGGTGGAGGTGCCCTGTACCTGGTAGGTCTTGAAGGTGCCGTCGGCGGCCAGCGTGTACTGCTCCTTCAGTTCCGGGCCGCGGCCGTTGTCCTTGAACACGAAGTCCACCCGGGTGATGCCGTCGTCGCCGACGCTGACGCTCTGCTGCCCGGCCTGCTTGCCGCCGTCCACCAGCACCACGTAGCGCAGCGTCTGCGCCGACCACGCCGGCGCCGCCCATGCCGCGCACGCGGCCACGCACAAGCCGAAGATCGCTTTCATCGGTTTCTCCCTGCGGCCGTCGGCCGTGTTCACGCAATGGCAGTGGTCTGCATCGGTCAGGCGCTATATGACGCCGCCGCCGCGGCGAAGGCAAGCGCGCCTGCAGCATGTGCTGCGCCGCGCCATAGCCCCCATGGCTTTAGTCACGGGCCGCATGCGCCGCACTGCGGTAGCCTGCATGGTCCAACCTTATCGCTGGATACCGCTTGATGACCACCCGCCTCGCCCTCGCGCTCGCCGCCACGCTCGGACTCGCCATGCCTGCCTACGCCAACGCCGCCACGCCCGCCGCTTCGCAAGCGGCCACGCAGGCCAATCCGTTCTTCGCCGAAAGCCCGTTGCCGCTGCACTACCCGCAGTTCGACCGGATCAAGGACAGCGACTTCGCCCCGGCCTTCGACGCCGGCATGGCGCAGCAGCTGAAGGAAGTGGAGGCGATCGCCAACCAGAAGGCCAAGCCGAGTTTCGACAACACCATCGTGGCGATGGAGAAGAGCGGCCAGGTGCTGGACCGCGCGACCACGGTGTTCTTCAACCTGGTCGGCGCCGACACCAACGATGCGCGCAAGCAGCTGCAGGCGGAGTACTCGGGCAAGTTCGCCGCGCACCGCGACACGATCTCGCTCAATCCCAAGCTGTTCGCGCGCATCCAGGCGCTGTACGACACCCGCAACCAGCTCGGCCTGGACGCGCAGGGCGTGCGCCTGGTGGAGAAGTACTACAGCGATTTCGTGCGCGACGGCGCCAAGCTCGGCGATGCCGACAAGACCAAGCTCAAGGCTATGAACGCCGAGCTGGCCAAGCTCGGCACCCAGTTCAGCCAGAACGTGCTGGCCGAAGTGAATGCCGCCGCGGTGGTGGTGGACGACGTCAAGCAGCTCGACGGCCTGTCCGACGAACAGATCGCCTCGGCGGCCGAAGCGGCCAAGGCACGCAAGCTCGACGGCAAGTACGTGATCGCGCTGCTCAACACCACCGGCCAGCCGCCGCTGACCCAGCTCAAGGACCGCGCGCTGCGGCAGAAGATCTACGAAGCCTCGGTGTCGCGCGGCAGCCACGGCGGCAAGTACGACAACACCGCGCTGGTGTCGCGGATCATGAGCCTGCGCGCCGAGCGCGCCAAGCTGCTGGGCTACCCGAACCACGCCGCCTACTCGCTGGAAGACCAGACCGCCAAGACCCCCGAAGCGGTCAACGCGATGCTCGGCAAGCTGGCCCCGGCCGCGGTCGCCAACGCCAAGCGCGAGGCCGCCGACCTGCAGGCGATGATCGACAAGGAACAGAAGGCGGCCGGCAAGCCGAGCTTCACCCTCGCCGCCTGGGACTGGGCCTACTACACCGAGAAGGTGCGCCAGGCCAAGTACGACTTCGACGAGTCCCAGCTCAAGCCCTACTTCGAACTGAAGAACGTGCTGGAAAACGGCGTGTTCTACGCCGCCAACCAGGAATACGGGCTGACCTTCAAGCAGCGCACCGACCTGCCGACCTACCGCGACGACCTGCTGGTCTACGACGTGTTCGACGCCGACGGCCAGCAGCTGGCGATCTTCATCGCCGACATGTACGCGCGCGAATCCAAGCGCGGCGGCGCGTGGATGAATTCCTACGTGTCGCAGTCGGCGCTGACCGGCTACAAGCCGGTGGTCGCCAACCACCTCAACATTCCCAAGCCGCCGGCCGGCCAACCCACGCTGCTGACCTGGGACGAGGTCACCACCGCGTTCCACGAGTTCGGCCATGCGCTGCACGGCATGTTCTCCAACGTGAAGTACCCGTACTTCTCCGGCACCAGCGTGCCGCGCGATTTCGTCGAGTTCCCGTCGCAGGTCAACGAGATGTGGGCGGACGATCCGGCCATCCTCAAGCACTACGCCAAGCACTACCAGAGCGGCGCGCCGATGCCGCAGGCCTTGCTGGACAAGGTGGTGGCCGCGGCCAAGTTCAACCAGGGCTTCGCCACCACCGAATACCTGGGCGCGGCGATGCTCGACCAGCGCTGGCACCAGCTCGCCGCCGGCCAGGTGCCGCCGGCAGCGGGGGTGATGGACTTCGAGGCCAAGGCGCTGGCCGCCGACGGCATCGCCTACGCGCCGGTGCCGCCGCGCTACCGCACGCCCTATTTCAGCCACATCATGGGCGGCTACGCGGCCGGCTACTACGCCTATATCTGGTCCGAGGTGCTCGACGCCAACACCCAGCAGTGGTTCAAGCAGCATGGCGGGCTCAGCCGCGCCAACGGCGACCGCTTCCGCCAGACCCTGCTCTCGCGCGGCGGCAGCGTCGATGCGATGCAGCTGTTCCAGGACTTCGCCGGGCACGCGCCGAAGATCGAACCGTTGCTGGAAAAGCGCGGCCTGACCCCGGGCGGCGGCGACAGCGCCACGCCGCAGACGCCGGCCGGCAAGGACTGAAAAGACTGAACCCCCGCGCCATGCGCACCCCGACGCCGCCCGCATTCGCGGGCGGCGTCGTCGTTTGCGGCGCTTGCCGCAGCCGCGTGCGTCCGCACGCGCGGACGCGGCGCGGTCAGCCGGCGCTGTCGATGCCGGCCAGCATCTTCTTGAGCAGCGTCTCCAGCTGCACCTGCTCGGCCTCGTCCAGGCCGGCGGTCTCCTCGTCCAGGAACGTGCACACCGCCGGCAACATGCGTTCGATCAGCGCGATCCCGGCCGGCTGCAGGGTCAGGGTGATCTTGCGCCGGTCCTCGGGGCTGGCCGAGCGCAGCAGCAGGCCCTTGCCGCACAGGTTGTCGGTGAGGCGGGTGATGTTGGCGGGCTTCTCGCTCGCCGCCTCGGCCACTTCGGTCGGGGTGATGCACTGCCCGGGCGTGCCGTACAGCATCATCAGGATCTCGTATTCCGGCGGACTGATGCCGTGCGCCTTGAGCAGCCCGCAGGCATTGGCGTGGATGCGCTTGTACAGATGCTTGACGAGCCTGACCAGCACGGCCGGTTCGCGTGGGAAGGCAGGGTAGCGCTCGCAGGTGAAGGCTACGCGCCGCTCGGTCTGATCAAAACTTCCCATTGGAGGGTGGAATCGCACGTCAGGGGTCGGGGCCGCCAATGCTACCGACTGTTGTGCGACAGCAACCACCCGCCTTCGCTCAACGCGGTGCGCGGTATCCTCCCCGTACACCTTCGGGCGACAACAGCAGCTGCCACAACTGCGCGCGGCGGCAGCGAAAGGTGGCCATCGACCCGGCCAGATAGAAGCGCCACATGCGCCGGAAACGCAGGTCGTAGCGCTGCGCATCCAGATCCGGCCAGGCCGCCTCGACGTTGTCGCGCCAGGCGTGCAGCGTGCGCTCGTAGTCGGCGCCGAAGTTGTGCCAGTCCTCGCACACGAAGCGGCCTTCCAGCGCCGCGGCGATCTGCGCGGCCGAGGGCAACATCGAATTGGGAAAGATGTAGCGCGCGATCCACGGATCGGTCCGGTGCCGCGACACGTTGCTGCCGATGCTGTGCAACAGGAACAGCCCATGCGGATGCAGGCACTGCCGTACCCGTGCGAAGTAGCTGCGGTAGTTCTTGTCGCCGACGTGCTCGAACATGCCGATCGAGAAGATCGCGTCGAAACGCTCGTCCAGCGCGCGGTAGTCCTGCAGGCGGATCTCGATCGGCAGGCCGCGGCACAGCTGCCGCGCGTAATCGGCCTGTTCCCGCGACACGGTGACGCCGACCCCGGCCACGCCGTAGCGCTCGGCGGCGAACTTCAGCGCCTCGCCCCAGCCGCAGCCGATGTCCAGCACGCGCATGCCCGCGCGCAACCGCAGCTTGCGGCAGACCAGGTCGAGCTTGGCCTCCTGCGCCGCGTCCAGAGCGTCGGCGGCGGCCCAGTAGCCGCAGCTGTAGACCAGGCGGCGGCCGAGCATCGCCCGGTACAGGTCGTTGCCCAGGTCGTAGTGGCGGCGCCCGACCTCGTAGCTGCGGCGTCCGCGCTGCAGGTTGAACAGGCGTGCGCGCACCGCGTAGGCCAGGTCGGCGATGCCGTGCACGCGCTGCTCGAGCCGGGCATCGAGCAGCCGCGCCAGGGTCTGGTCCAGCGCCGGCGCCTCCCACCAGCCGTCCATGTAGCTTTCGCCCAGGCCCAGCGACCCTTGCGCCAGCACCCGCGCGTAGAAACGCGGGTCGTGCACCGCGATGTCGTGGGCGCGCGCGCCGCCGACGCGCACGTCGGCACTGGCGAGCAGGTCGACGACACGGCGCTGCAGCGGCCCGGCCACGCCCGCACCCGCTATGCCGCGAACAGCTCCGCGTATTCCGGCGCCACCAACCCGCGCAGCACGCTGGCCGGGACATCCACCGTCTGCGTGCCATCGGAATACGGTCCCACCTGGTAAGGCGGGAACACGAAGCGCAACGCCACGATCTTGCCGGCGGCGTCGACCAGGGGCTGGAACTGACTGAAGTTCTCCGCTTGCGGCTCGGTTCCTTCGGCGATCATCTTGTCGGCGCTGCGGACCTGTTCGTCGTGGTCCTCCGGCGGCAACTGCTCGGCATCCACCCGCGCCTGCACCGCCTGGCGCAGCTGCGTGGCGACATAGCCGGCCACCTGCGCCCAGCCCTTGGGATCGGGAATCAGCGTCTCGGCGGTCAGCATGCGCTGCTGCTGCGGCAGCCATACGAAGCGCGCCACCAGCGGCTCGCCATGGGCGCCGCCGGTATAGCGGCTGCCGTCGGCGGCCACCGCCACCAGTTCGGGCCGTTCCAGCAGCATCTCGAACTGCAGCGACAGCTCGTAGGGCGCGCTGGGACGGTCGTTGCCGAGGCCGCCGACCGCTTCCATCAGTTCGCCGCGCGCGGCCTGCGCGTAGCGGCCGACCGCCTCGGCCAGGCCCGGATAGCGGTTGAGCGCCGGCGGGAAGGTGATGCCGACCACGTAGCTGGGGCTGTGCTCGATCACGTCCTTCAGTTCCATCGGGGCCGGCGCTGCGGGCGCCGCCGCGGCGGCGGGCGCCGGAGCCGGCGCCGGTTCGGCGGCCGGCGCCGCCGCCTCGCGCTTGCACCCTGCCACGGCCAACGTCGCCGCCAACGCCAGCGCCGTCCACCGCCATGGAATGTTCTGCCCCGTCTGTACCCTGTGCCTCACGTCCATTCCCCTGTGTCTTGCGTCTGTGTGATGACGAATTATCGCGCCGTCGTCGCGTCGTGCGCACTCAGCCGGGCAAGTCGGCGTATTCGGGATGGCGCTGCACGAACACCGCCGCGTACGAACAGGCCGGGACCACCTTCAATCCCTGCGCCCGCGCATGGTCCAGCGCCGCGCTCACCAGCCGTGCCGCCAAGCCGCGGCCGCCGATCGCGGTCGGCACGCCGGTATGGGTGATGACCAGGCGGCCGTCCTGCAGCAGATAGTCCAACTCGGCCTCATGGCCGTCCAGCTGCAGCGCGAAGCGCTGTCGCTGCGGATCGTGTGCGATCGGTGGGGAGGACGCTGCGCTCATGGCCTGGCTCATGCGACGGAATGCACAGTCTGGTCGCGCGCGCGCCGCGACGATGTGAAGCCGCACGCCGCGCCGCGTCACCCGCAGCCGACGCGCTGCGTCACTTCCGGCCGGGGCCGGGCCGGCGGCCGGCCACGACGCGGCTCAGGGACGCGCGCCGATCCCTGCAGCCGGCTCGGGAATCGGCGACGCGCCCTAAAGTCCTGCCGCGCGCGGCCGCTACCAACCGCGTACCACCGTGGAAATCTGGCATGGGACTTGCGAAATCCATCACGGTGTAATCGAACAGGGGCGATGCGCATGAGCGACAACGAACAGATCCATGGCGACCACGATGCGTCGTTGCTGGAAGGGCTGTACCAACTGGTGGTCAGCGGCCACACCCAGGGCTGGGAATTCGACCAGCTCAACAGCGAGGTCTACGACCGGCTGAAGCAAACCTACGAACACGCCGCGATCGGCAGCGCCAACGTGCAATTGCGCGGCCAGCAGGCCGCCTGAGCCGAGCCTCACGCGCGGACCGCGGCGCGGGCCGCAGACCGCCGGAGAGGTTTCGAGCCACCGGCCGCAGCACGCACCCCGCGCTGGCAGCCGGTTTCCGTTTCGGCGGTCCCCTCGCCTCGCGCCCACCTGCAGCGACGGCATCGCCGCCAGCGTGCGCGAATCCGCGCGGCCGCTAGCCGCGGCCGAAGCGCGGCTGCGCCAGCTGGTCGAGGAAGTGCTGCAGCACCGACGGTTCCAGGATCAGCAGGAACATCACCCCGAACGCGGCACCGGCCAGGTGCGCGCTATGGTTGATGTTGTCGCCGCCACGGCGGTCCATCCAGATGCTGTAGCCCACATAGAACAGCGCGTACAGGATCGCCGGGATCGGAATCGGGATGAAGAAGAAGTAGATCCCGGTCCACGGCGCCAGCAGGATGTAGGCGAACAGCACCGCCGAGACCGCGCCGGACGCGCCCAGGCTGAAGTAGTTCGGGTTCTTCTGGTTCTTCAGGTAACTGGGCAGGATCGCCACCACCAGCGCCGCCAGGTAGAACAGCGGATAGGTCAGCAGGCTGCCGGTCAACCGCTCCATCAACCGTTCGATCGGGCCGCCGAAGAAGTACAGCGTGACCATGTTGAACAGCAGATGCGGGAAATCGGCGTGGATGAAGCCATGCGTCACCAGCCGGTCGTATTGCTTGTGCCGGTCGATCGCCGGCGGCCACAGGATCAACCGGTCGAGCAGCTTGCGGTTGTTGAACGCCGCCCACGACACCAGCACGGTGAGGACGATCAGGATCAGGTTGACGGGGGTGACGGACGGCATGCGGGGGCCTCAGGCGGTACGGTAATGATCGACCATGCGGTAACGGCGCGCATACAACCCGAACAACAGCGCGGCGACGCAGGCGAAGGCGGCGAAGAAGAACATCAGGAACGCGGTTTCGCTGAGCCCGGTACTGCCGATGTGCGCGGTGACGGTGTCGTTGCGCACCGCCGCGTTGGACAGCAGCACCCACAGGTTGCCGACCGTGGTGGTCAGGTTCCAGAAGCTCATCACCACGCCCTTCATCGATTGCGGCGCCTGGCTGTAGGCGAACTCCAGGCCGGTCGCCGAGACCAGCACCTCGCCGAAGGTCAGTAGCGCGTACGGCAGGATCTGCCAGGCGATGGACAGCGCGTCGCCGCCGTCCATCGCCACCTGCAGCGTGCCGACCACGATCCAGGCCAGGCCGCTGAAGGCGATGCCCGCGGTCATCCGCCGCAACGCGGTCGGCTCGTAGCCGCCACGGCGCAGCAGCGGATACAGCACCAGGTTGTTGAACGGGATCAGCAGCATCACCAGCGCCGGATTCAGCGCCTGCATCTGCGAGGCGCTGAACCAGTCGGGCATCTGCATCTGCTGGCCCTGCAGCACCCAGGTCGAGGCCTTCTGGTCGAACAGCGAGAAGAACGGCGTCGCCAGCGCGAACACCACCAGCACCCGCAGCACCGCGCGCACGCCGTCCACCGCCGCGTCCGGATGCACCGCGCGGGCGCGCTCCAGCTGCCACCAGGTGCCGCCGCCGATGCCCGCCAGCAGCAGCACCAGCGCCAGGCACAGGCAGATCACGATGCCCAGCGTCGGCAGCAGCGCGAAGCTGGCCAGCGCCAGCACCACCGCGATGGCGGCGAGCGCCAGGCCGGGACGCCCCTGCCCCGGCGCGCGCGACAGCAGCGCGCTGCGCACCACCTGGGCGAAGCCGTGCGGATCCTGCGGCGGCAGCGGCACGCGCACGTAGCGGCGGCGCCCGGCCCAGAACACCAGCGTGGCCACGAACATCAGGATGCCGGGAATGCCGAACGCCCACGCCGGCCCCAGGTTCTTCAGCGCCAGCGGGATCAGCAGCGAGGCGAACAGCGAGCCGAAGTTGATGATCCAGTAGAAGGCGTCGAACACCACCTTGGCCAGGTGCTTGTTGGACTGGTCGAACTGGTCGCCCATGAACGAGGCCACCAGCGGCTTGATCCCGCCAGCACCCAGCGCGATCAGCCCCAGGCCGACGAAGAACCCTTCGCGGCTGCCCTCGAACAGCGCCAGGCAGGCGTGGCCCGCGCAATAGATCAGGCTGAACCACAGGATCGTTGTGTACTTGCCGAAGAAGCGGTCGGCCAGCCAGCCGCCGAGCAGCGGGAAGAAATACACGCCGACCATGAAGCTGTGCATGATGTGCTTGGCCTCGGCCTCGCGGCCGGGCGCGGTCATTTCCTGCAGCAGCAGCGAGGTGATCAGGAACTGCACCAGGATGTTGCGCATGCCGTAGAAGCTGAAACGCTCGCAGGCCTCGTTGCCGATGATGTAGGGGATCTGCCTCGGCATCCGCGCACCGGCATGTGCGTTGGCCGCACTCATCCGCACTTCCTCGTCGCTCGTTCGCTCGTCACAGGCACTGGTCCAGGCAAAATTTTCAGAAGGTTACCCGATCGTTCCGGGCGAATCGAACCGCCCGCAGCGGCCGCGGCGGCACGCAGGTGCTTCCGCAATCGGCGCGCTGCACGCATCATGGGGGCCTCTCCCGCGACGGTGCCGCAATGATCCGACCCTGGCTGGTCCCCCTCCTGCTGCCGATGCTGCTGTGCAGCATGCCATTGCTGGCCAGCGATGCAGGCCTGTCCACCGAGGCCGAGCGCAGCGGTTTTCTGCGTACCGGGCGCTACGCGGAGACCATCGCGCTGTGCGACGCGTTCGCGCGGCGCTATCCGCAGGCGGTGCGGTGCTTCGACTTCGGCACCACGCCCGAGGGCCGGCCGATGAAGGCGCTGGCGGTCTCCACGTCCGGCGCGCTGGATGCCGCAACGGCGCAAGCGCGCAAGCTGCCGGTGGTGCTGATCCAGGGCGGCATCCACGCCGGCGAGATCGACGGCAAGGACGCCGGCTTCCTGGCGCTGCGCCAGCTGCTCGACGGTGAGGCCGCGCGCGGCGCGCTGGACAAGCAGGTGTGGCTGTTCGTGCCGGTGTTCAACGTCGATGGCCACGAGCGCTTCGGCGCCTGGAACCGGCCCAACCAGCGCGGGCCGGAGCAGATGGGCTGGCGCACCACCGCGCAGAACCTCAACCTCAACCGCGACTACGTCAAGGCCGACGCGCCGGAGATGCAGGCGATGCTGCGCCTGGTCGAACAATGGGACCCGCTGCTGTACGTGGACCTGCACGTCACCGACGGTGCGCAGTTCGAGCACGACGTGTCGGTGCAGGTGGAACCGCTGCATGCCGGCGACGCCGCGCTGCGCGGCGACGGCCTGCGCCTGCGCGACGGCGTGCTCGCCGACCTGAAGCGGCAGGGCTCGCTGCCGCTGCCCTACTACCCCTCGTTCGTGGTCAACGACGATCCGGCCTCCGGCTTCGAGGACGGCGTGGCCACGCCGCGCTTCTCGCACGGCTATTTCCAGCTGCGCAACCGCTTCGGCATGCTGGTGGAAACGCATTCGTGGAAGCCCTATCCGCAACGCGTGCGCATCACCCGCAACACCATCGTCTCGGTGCTGCAGCAGGTGGCGCGCAACGGCGGCCGCTGGCGCGCCGACGCGCTCGCCGCCGACGCGCGCGCGCAGCAGCTCGGCGGCAAGACGCTGGCGCTGGACTACCGCACCACCGAGCAGTCGCGCCTGGTGGATTTCCGCGGCTACGCCTATACCCGCACGCTGTCGCCGGTGTCCGGGGCGCTGATGACCCGCTACGACGAGCGCACCCCGCAGATCTGGCGGGTACCGCTGCGCGATCACATCGTGCCCAGCGTGGAAGTCGTGGCGCCGCGCGCCGGCTATCTGGTGCCGGCCGCGCAGGCGGCGCTGGTCGCCGCCAAGTTGCGCCAGCACGGCATCGCCTTCCGCACCCTGGACCGCGCCGCCACGCTGCCGGTGCAGACGTTCCGCGCCGACGATGCCAGCTTCGCCGCGCGTTCCTCCGAAGGCCACCAGCGGCTCAGCGTGCAGGGCGGCTGGACCCCCGCGACGCGCGCCATCGGCGCCGGCGCCCTGTTCGTGCCGATCGCCCAGCCCAAGGCGCGGTTGCTGATGGCGTTGCTGGAACCGCAGGCGCCGGACTCGCTGCTGCAATGGGGCGAGTTCAACAGCGCCTTCGAGCGCACCGAATACATGGAAGACTATGTGGCCGAGGACGTGGCGCGGCAGATGCTGGCCAGCGACCCGGCACTGAAGGCCGAATTCGAGAGCAAGCTCGAGCACGACGCCGACTTCGCCAAGGATCCGCATGCGCGGCTGGAGTTCTTCCACCGCCGCCATTCCTCCTGGGATGCGCAGTACCGGCTGTATCCGGTGATGCGCAGCGACGAAGCGCCGTCCTAGCGCTTCAGCGGCTCTCCCCTCCCCAACTCCCCCCGATGCGCAATCCCTTCAGCTGCTAGAGAGGCCTCACGCCCCGCTATGAAAACGTTTTCAGGACTCCTTTGCCTGGCGCTCGCGCTGGCCTGGCCGGCCTTCGCCGCGCCTGCGCCCGCGACCGCCAAGGACACCCCGACGCTCAGCGTGGTCACGCTGAACCTGTACCACGACAAGCTCGACTGGCCGAATCGGCGCACCCAGATCGTGCAGACCCTGCGCGAACTGCATCCGGACGCGATCGCCCTGGAAGAAGTGCTGCAGCACGACACGCTGCCGAACCAGGCGCAATGGCTGGCCGAGCAGCTCGGCTACGCGTATTACTTCACCAGCGTCGATCCGCCCGGCGCCGCGCAGCGCTACGGCAACGCGCTGCTGACCCGGCGCCCGATCCTGGCGCGCGAACAGATCCGCCTGAACCCGCTCGACGACAGCCGCAGCGCCGGGCGCCTGCGCCTGGACGTGGACGGCCGCGCGGTCAATCTCTACATCACCCACCTGCACTGGACCGAGGCCGGCGGCGCGTTGCGCGAACGCCAGCTGCAGGACCTGCTGGCCTGGGTCGACAAGACCGCCGACGGCGCGCCGTCGCTGCTCGCCGGCGACTTCAACGCCAGCGCCGACGCGCCGGAACTGGCCGCGCTGCGCAGCGGCTTCGGCGACAGCTACGGCAGCCTGCACGGCGCCAAGGACCGTCGTGCCGACAGCACCTTGAACCCGAAGTTCAATCCGCCCAAACGCATCGACCACGTGTTCTTCCAGCGCGAGCGGTTCGAGCCGGTGAGCAGCCGCATCCTGTTCCAGAAGCCCGACGCTAACGGCGTCTGGGCCTCGGACCACTTCGGCCTGGTCAGCACGTTCCGCCTGGCGCCCAGCGCCACCGCCGATGCGCAGCGCCCGTGGACCGATCGCGCGCTGGCGCCGGACCGCCGCGCCGCGTTGCTGGTGCAGGCGATGACCCAGGACGAGAAGTTCCAGATGCTGCACAGCTACTTCGGCCTGGGCAAGGACGGCGGCCCGCTGCCGCCCGGCGCGCTCGGCTCGGCCGGCTTCGTGCCGGCGATCGAACGCCTGGGCATCGCCGCGCAACAGCTGGCCGACGCCGGCGTCGGCGTGACCAATCCGGGCAACGTGCGCCCCGGCGACCACGCCACCGCGCTGCCGTCCGGCCCGGCCACCGCCGCCACCTGGAACCGCGACCTGGCCTTCGCCGGCGGCGCCACCATGGGCCGCGAGGCCTGGCAGCAGGGCTTCAACGTGCTGCTGGCCGGCAGCGTCAACCTGCAGCGCGATCCGCGCAACGGCCGCAACTTCGAGTACGCCGGCGAAGATCCGCTGCTGGCCGGGGTGATGGTCGGCGAGTCGATCCGCGGCGTGCAGAGCCAGCGCGTGGTGTCGACGATGAAGCACTTCGCGATGAACGACCTGGAGACCGGGCGCAACACCCACAGCGCCGACATCGGCGAGCAGGCCATGCACGAATCGGACCTGCTGGCGTTCGAGCTGGCGCTGAAGATCGGCGAACCCGGCTCGGTGATGTGTTCCTACAACCGCATCAACGGCATCTACGGCTGCGAACACGACTACCTGCTCAACAAGGTGCTCAAGCAGGAATGGAAGTTCCCCGGCTACGTGATGTCCGACTGGGGCGGCGTGCACAGCGGTTCCAAGGCGGCGCTGGCCGGGCTGGACCAGCAATCGGCCGGCGAAGTGTTCGACAAGGCGGTGTACTTCGACCAGCCGCTGCGCCTGGCGGTGGCCGGCGGCACGGTGCCGCAGGCGCGCCTGGACGACATGGTGCGGCGCATCCTGCGCGCCTTCATCGCCACCGGCAGCTTCGACCATCCGCCGCAGCGCCAGCCGATCGACGACGTCGCCGGCGGCGAGGCGGTGCAGAAAGTGGTCGAGGAAGGCACGGTACTGCTGCGCAACGAGCGCGACACGCTGCCGTTGCCGCGCACGCTGCGGCGCATCGCGGTGATCGGCGGGCATGCCGACAAGGGCGTGATCGGCGGCGGCGGCTCGTCGATGGTCGGCTTCACCGTCAACGGCGCCAACGCGGTGCCGGGGCTGGCCCCGACCACCTGGCCGGGCCCGGTGATGTTCCATCCGTCCTCACCGCTGCAGGCATTGCGCAAGGCAATGCCTGACGCGCAGATCGACTATGCCAGCGGCGACGATGTGGCGGCGGCGGCCAAGCTCGCGCGCGGCGCCGAGGCGGTGATCGTGTTCGCCACACAGTGGTCGGCCGAATCGGTGGACCTTCCCGACATCAAACTGCCCGGCAAGCAGGACGCGCTGATCGCGGCGATGGCCAAGGCCAACCCGCGCACGGTGGTGGTGCTGGAGACCAACGGCCCGGTGGCGATGCCGTGGCTGCAACAGGTGCCGGCGGTGCTGGAAGCGTGGTACCCGGGCATCCGCGGCGGCGAAGCGCTGGCGCGCCTGCTGCTGGGCGAGGTCAATCCGTCCGGGCGCCTGCCGGTGACCTGGCTGCGCGACGTGGCGCAGCTGCCGCGGCCATCGATCCCGGGGCTGGGCTTCAAGCCGGCGCAACCGGCCGGCAGCAATGTCGACTACGACATCGAGGGCGCCAACGTCGGCTACCGCTGGTTCGCCGCGCGCGGCCTGGATCCGCTGTACGCGTTCGGCCACGGCCTGTCCTACACCCGCTTCGACTACGCCAACCTGAGCGTGCAGGTGGACGGCAACACGGTGATCGCCAGCTTCGACGTGCGCAACAGCGGCGAACGCGAAGGCGCCGACGTGCCGCAGCTGTACCTGCGCCTGCCGCAGGGCCACCACACGCCGATCCGCCTGGTCGGCTGGGACAAGCTCACGCTCAAGCCCGGCGAAACCCGCCGCGTCAGCATCGTCGCCGAACCCAAGACCCTGGCCGACTACGACCCGGCGCAGCGCCAGTGGCGCATCGCCGCCGGCGACTACGAACTGGTGCTGGGCCGCTCGGCGACGCAGGCCGCGGCCAGCGTGCCGCTGCGTCTACAAGAAAGCGTGCTGCCGCGCTAGAAACCGCAGCGCCGCGTGTCCATGTACACGTGGCGCTGAAGCCGCAGGTCCTAGCATTCAGCGCATGACGCGCACGCCCGGGACTCCACGACGACGGCATCGCCTCGGCTGGCTGCTGCTGGCCCTGGTGACGCATGCGGGCGCGCAAGCGCTGCCCGCCGGCTTGCCGGTGCCGCCGCCTGCGCCCGCGGCGACGCTCAGCGTGGTCAGCCTCAATCTCGATCAGGACCGCAACGACTGGCCCGCGCGCCGCGGGCGCCTCGTCGATGCGCTGCAACGGCTGCAACCCGATGCGATCGCGCTGCAGGAAGTGCTGCAGACCTCCGCGTTGCCGAACCAGGCGCAATGGCTGGCCGCGCAGCTCGGCTACCACTGCCATTTCATCAGCGCCGATCCGCCGAGCCGGCCGCAACGCCGCGGCAATGCGCTGCTGACCCGGCTGCCGGTGCTGGAGGAAGCGGAAACCCTGTTGCATCCGTTCGAGGACTACAGCGTGGCCGGCCTGGTGCGCGTGGACCTGCACGGGCAGCCGGTGAACCTGTACTTCACCCGCCTGCATGCCGAGCGCGACGGTGGCGCCAGCCGCCGCGAACAGGCCGACGACCTGATGGCGTGGATCGACGCCACCGCCGAGGGCGTGCCCTCGCTGCTGGCCGGCGGCTTCTACGCCGCCGCCGACGCCCCGGAACTGGCGCCGCTGGCCGCGCGCTTCGGCGACAGCGACGCGCGCCTGCGCGGCGCAGGCAACGACGCGCCGCGCAACGGCCTGGATCCGCACCTGTTCGCGCTGGCCGCGCAGGCCGACCATGTGTTCTTCGAACGCGACCGCTTCCGCCCGCTGCGCAGCGCGCGGCTGCTGCCGCGCACGCCGGGCGCAGCGCGTGGCGCCGATCCGCGCGGCCTGCTGGTGGCGCTGCAACCGCTGGATCCGCTGCCGGCGGACGCGGTCCCGCCGTTGCCGGTGCCTTGACCGCAGCGCGCGCGACGGCGCGCGCCGCTCTGCCTACAGTTCGATGATGCCGCGCTTGACCGCGATCGCCACCGCGTGGGTGCGATCGCGCGCGCCGAGCTTGCACAGGATGTTCTTCATGTGCGCCTTGACCGTCTCCTCGGCGATCGACAGCAGCGCGGCGATGGCCTTGTTGGAATTGCCCGCGGCCACGCTCTGCAGCACCTGGATTTCGCGCGCGGACAGGCTGTCGCCGAGCAGGTGTTCGGCGATCCCCGCGGCCACTTCGGCCTGCACCTGGCGCCGGCCCTGGTGCACCGCGCGCACCGTGTCGACCAGTTCGCGGCGCAGCCCGCTCTTGAGCAGATAGCCGCTGGCGCCGGCTTCCAGCGCGCGCACCGCCTGCACGTCGCCGCGCGAGGCGGTGACCACCACGATCCGCGCCTGCGGGAATTCCTTGCGCAGGGCGACGATCACCTCGATGCCGCCGAGGCCGGGCAACTGCAGGTCCAGCAGCACCAGGTCCGGGCGCAGCGTGCGATAGGCCTGCAGCGCCTGCAGGCCATCGGCCGCCTCGCCGACCAGTTGCAGGTCCGGTTGCGCGGCCAGCACCGCGGCCATGCCCTCGCGCAGCAACGGATGGTCGTCGACGACGAGGATGCGGATCGGCATCGGCAACACCTCGTTCACTTCGGCTCGCTCACTTCACGTCTCACTTCACTCGGTTCCCGCCAGCCACTGGCGCAGGCGGCACCATAGCCGGTTTCGCGCCGGTTCGCGGTAGGCGCGGCGCGCCGGCAGGCGCAGATTGAGTTCGGTGCCCATGCCGGGCCGCGACCACACATCCAGGCGCGCCTCGATGCGCCGCGCGCGCTCCTGCATGCCGGTCAGTCCCCAATGCCCGGCGCGGCCGCCGGCAGCCAGCACCTGCGGCTCGATGCCGCGGCCGTCGTCGCGGAAACGCAGCCGCAGCGCATCGCGGCCGTAGGCGATCTCGACCTCGATGCTGCTCGCCTGCGCATGCCGGAACGCGTTGAGCAGCGCCTCGCGGCCGAGCTGGTACAACTCGTCGGCGACCAGCGGCTGCAGCGGCAGCGGCGCGCCTTCGACCAGCACCCGCCGCTGCACCTGCGATTGCGCGCCCAGTTCCTCGAGCATGTCGGCGAAGGCGGTCGGCAACGAGGGCGTGTTCCCGGCGCTGGCGCGCAAGCCCTCGACCCGGTCGCGCCCCTGCTCCAGCGCCTGTTCGGCGCGATCGAGCGTGCTCTCCAGTTCGCGCCGCAGCGGCGCGCCGACCGGCAGCGTGCCCAGTGCCGCATGGGTGCGCAGGATCAGGCCCTGGTAGCCCTGCAGCAAGGTGTCGTGCAGTTCGCGGGCGATGCGTTCGCGCTCCTGGTAGCGCTCTTCCAGCCGCAGCCGCAGCCGCGTGGCCAGCTGGCGCATGCGCAGCAGGTACAGCGCCGACAAGGCCAGCAGCAGCGCCAGCGCGCACAGCAGCCAGAACGCCGGGGTCTGCACGAAGCGCGGCGCGATGCCGAAGCGCAGCGTGGCGCCCTGCGTGTTCCAGACCCCGTCGTTGTTGGCGGCGATGACCTGGAAGCGGTACTGCCCGGGGCGCAGGTTGGTGTAGAACGCCTCGCGGCGCGCGCCGGCATCGCGCCAGGTCTCGTCCACGCCGTCCAGGCGGAAGCGGAAACGCATCCGCTCCGGCGAGGTCAGGCTGGTCGCGGTGTAGGCGATCTGCACCCGCGTGGTGCCCTTGGGCAACAGCAGCGGCGCGTCCAGCGGCAGCGGCCGCTCGTTGGCGAACAGCGCGCGCACGAACACCTGCGGCGGCCACGGGTTGCGCCACAGGCGCCGGGTGTCGATCCAGGCCAGGCCCTGGCTGGTGGCCAGCCAGACCAGGCCGTCGCCGTCGCGCGCCGCGGTGCCGCTGCGGCTGGCCTGCACCGCCAGGCCGGGCAAGCCGTCGGCGGCACCGTAGTAGGCCGGTTGCAGCGTCGCCGCGGCGGCGCCGAGCGCCGCATCGAGCTGGCGCCGGCCGATCCGCGACACGCCGACGGCACCGTTGAGCCACAGCTCGCCGTCCTCGCTCTCGGCGATGCCGGTGATGCCGCGCAAGCCCGGTGCGCGCGACGGCGGCAATGTCGCGAAGCGCGCGCCCTGCCATTGCGCGATGCCCAGCTCGCCGGCCACCAGCAGCGCGCCGGCGCCGGCGCCGGCATGGATGGTATTGACCCGGCCGACCTGCACGCCGTCGCCGGCCGCGAACGCGCGGACCCGCTCGCCCTGCAACTGCCGCACTTCCCCGGATGCGTAGCCGAACCAGTAGCGGCCCTGCGCGTCCTCGGCGATCGCGGTGCAGGTCGCCGGCGGCAGCAGCGCCTGCCGCGTCCATTGCCCGGCGCGGTAGCGGAACACGCCGTGCTCGGCGATCGCGACCCAGGCATCGCCGGCGCGATCGGACAGGAACGCGCGCACCTGCCGCGGCGCGAACCCGATCGGCAACGCGACCTCCTCGCGGCGCCCGTGGCGCAGCCGCAGCATGGCGTCGGCGCCGAGCACCCAGCCGCTGTCGCGCAGCCGCACGTACTCCTGCGCCAGCGGTTCGCCGCGCAGCAGCCGCTCGGCACTGGCGCGGTCGGCGCGGAACATGCCCTGCGGGTCGGAGACCAGCACGCTGCCGTCGGGCTGCGCATGCACTTCGACCTCGCCGGCCTCGGCACCGGGCTGGCCGGGCAGCGCCATCACGTTGCGCTGGCGGTAGCGGTTGAGACCTAGCGTGCTGCCGATCCAGACATTGCCCTCCTTGTCCTCCAGCACCGGCGCGGCGAAGTCCGAGGCCAGCCCGTCGCTGCGGCGCAACCGCTCCAGCCGCGGCGCGCGCGGATCGTCCAGCACCACCCGCACCGCGCCACGCGCCTGGAAATCGGACAGCCACAGGCTGCCGTCGCGGGCGAAGCCCATGCGCCGTGCCGCCAGACCGCGCAGCGCCGGCACGGCGAGCTGCGCCGTCGGCGGCAGCAGCGTGCCATCGGCATCGGCGATGACGCGGGTGCCGCCGCGCCGGTCCGACAGCCAGATGCGGCCGTCCGGGCTTTCGGCCAGCACCGCGTACAGCATGGTCGCGATGCCCGTGGACTCGAAGCGGCGTGCGCCCGGGCGCAGCCGCAGCACGCTGTCGCCACTGCTCACCCACAGCACGCCGCGGCGGTCGCGCAGCAGCC
Organism: Xanthomonas sp. JAI131; assembly: GCF_013410075.1. NCBI lineage: Bacteria > Pseudomonadati > Pseudomonadota > Gammaproteobacteria > Lysobacterales > Lysobacteraceae > Xanthomonas > Xanthomonas sp. JAI131. The sequence continues at coordinate 1,454,844 of NZ_JACCCN010000001.1, forward strand.
AGTCGGCGCGTGCGGACGGATACCCCCAGTCGGCACCGATCCGCTGCCAACGGCGGCCGTCGAAGCGGGCCAGCCCGGCCCAGGTCGCCGCCCACAGCGTGCCCTGGCCGTCCGTTTCCAAGCGCGCCACCGGCCCGGCCGGGAAGCCCTCGGCCGCGCCGAAGTTCAGCAGCCGGCCGCCTTGCAGCAGGCTGGCGCCGCCATCGAAATAGCCCAGCCACATGCGCCCGTCCGGCAACACGGTCAGCGCGGTCACGTTCTGCGACAGCAGCTGCGCGCCATGCGCCGGCTCGCGGCGCTCGAAGCGCTCGCCATCGAAGCGGTACAGGCCGAACCCGGTGGCCATCCACAGATAGCCGTCGCCCGACTGCGCCAGCGCCCACACGTCCGCCGGCGCGCCCTGCTCCACCCGCCAGGCGGTGTTGTGCAGCGGCGTCGGCCGCAACGGCGTCGGTGTGGCCGCGGCAAGCGTCGCCGCGAAGGCCAGGCCGAGCACCAGCACGGCGCCCGCCCAAAGCCGTCTTCGCAGACTTCGCACTGCGCTTTCTCTCGCTCGCAAAAAGGAAAAAACCGGATTTTCGACGGCTGCGCCGAACCCGCCAACGCCCCGATCGAGGGATGTTGCGCTGCCCCGAATACGGCTAGGCCGGCGTGCTGCGCCGGCCTTAGCCTGAGGGCCATGCAACGACTTTACTCCATGTTCCCCGGCGGCAGCGCCGGACTCGGGCTGCTGGCCCTGCGGCTGTTCCTGGCGCTGAGCCTATGGCCGTCCACCGCCGGCGGCGCCTGGGCATTGCCGCCGCACTGGCGCTGGGCGGCGCTGGCGCTGGCGCTGCTGGCGGCGGTCGGCGCGCTCACTCCGCTCGCCGCCGCGCTGGCCTGCGCAGTGCCGGCGCTGGCGTTGTGGCATGGCACGACCGTGGCGGGCAGCGCACTGCTGGCGGCACTGCCGGCGCTGGCACTGGCGCTGCTCGGGCCCGGAGCCTATTCGCTCGACGCACGCTGTTTCGGCCGGCGCCTGCTGGTGTTGCCGCGCGAACCGGCACAGGCCTCGCAGCGGAATCCCCCGAACGGGTGAGCATCCGCTCTGCCGGAATGGGGTGGCCGCGCTGCGGCGCCGGCAGCAGCATGGACAGGTCCCGGAACCGCATCCACGCGCATGCCGCAGGCGCCAGCCGAGATCGCGCGCGTGCGTTTCCGGCGCTTCCCAGGAGACACGCCATGCCCCGCCCCCACGCTCCCGCCCAACGCTCCACCGCCACCGATCGCCCGCCCGCCGCCAGCGCCGCCGGCAAAGGCCTGCGCCCGTGCGCACTGGCCCGCGCCCAACGCTACATCGACCACCATCTGGCCGAGCGCATCGGCCTGGCCGACATCGCCAACGCCGCCTGCGTCAGCCGCTACCACTTCGCGCGCATGTTCCGCCTGAGTACCGGCCACAGCCCGATGCAATACCTGCTGCAGCGGCGGATCGAACGCGCCCGGCAACTGCTGTTGAGCGGACGCCATTCGGTCAGCACCGTGGCCTACGAACTCGGCTTCTTCGACCAGAGCCATTTCGTCAACAGCTTCCGCCGCGTCACCGGCGCGACCCCGGGCTGGTATGCGCGGCACAACCGCGACAGCGCCGGTACCGGCGCGCCGGCCGCGGTGCCCGGCAATGGCGCCGAGCGTGCGCCCGTCACCGCCAGGCTGTGCCTGCCGGCCGCCTGAGCGCACAAAACGAAAGGCCGGGCGAACCCGGCCTTTCGATCCACGGCGCTGCCGGCGCGATCAGGCGATCGCGGCGTGGTAGCGGCGCTCGACTTCGTTCCAGTCCACCACGTTGAAGAACGCGCCGATGTAGTCCGGACGGCGGTTCTGGTACTTCAGGTAGTACGCGTGTTCCCACACGTCCAGGCCCAGGATCGGAGTGTTGCCCTCGAACAGCGGGCTGTCCTGGTTGGCGGTGCTTTCGACCACGATCTTCTTGTCCGGGGTCACGCTCAGCCATGCCCAGCCGCTGCCGAAGCGGGTCAGCGCGGCCTTGGTGAAGGCTTCCTTGAACTTGTCGAAGCCGCCCAGCTGGCTGTCGATCGCCTTGGCGACCTCGCCGACCGGGGTGCCGCCGGCGTTGGGCGCCATCACCGTCCAGAACAGCGAATGGTTGGCGTGGCCGCCGCCGTTGTTGCGCACCGGGCCCTGCAGGTTCTCCGGCAGCGACTTCAGCTTGGACACCAGCGCCTCGACCGGCAGGTCGGCGTACTCGGTGCCTTCCAGCGCGGCATTGACGTTGTTGATGTAGGTCTGGTGATGCTTGGTGTGATGGATTTCCATCGTCTGCGCATCGATGTGCGGTTCCAGCGCGTCGTAGGCGTAGGGCAGCTTGGGGAGGGTGTAGGCCATGTGGTTCTCCTGGACGTTCGCCCGCCGGAAGGACGGACGTTGCATGATGAATGGTAGGGACGACCGGCGACCATACCAAGACCGGCGTTGGGGAAACATCGTCCCATCGCGCAACGGCAGTGCCGGCCGCCGCCGCGGATCGGCGGCTACCATGCGCCAGCACCCGGTTAGTCGCATGTGAATCGCGCGTTGCAGCCGCGTCCGCGGCGCTGGCGCGATGCCAGGCCAGCATTGCTGGCACGTGGTTAAGAGCACGAACAGCCGCGCTCGCCCATACTGTGCCGCTGCTGCGCCAGAACGCGGCGCCCGCCGTTCTCGCTGGAGCTTCCCCCGATGCGCAAGCCCGTGTTACTGATCGCCGCGATCGTGCTGCTCGCCGCCGGACTGTGGGGCATCCGCGCATTGCAGCAACCGCCGCATCCGCAGTTCGCGCCCGCGCTCACCAACCCCGCTCCGCTGCCGGCACCTGCGCCGGCGCAGCCGCCGGCCACGCCGGCCGCGAGCGCGGACGCCACGCTGCCGGCGTTCCTGCCGCCCGAAGCGCGCGCCACCATCGCCCTGATCCAGCGCGGCGGTCCGTTCCCGCACCGCCAGGACGGCAGCGTGTTCGGCAACCGCGAAAACCGGCTGCCGTCACGCCCGCGCGGCTACTATCGCGAATACACCGTCGACACGCCGGGGCTGGAGCACCGCGGGACGCGGCGCATCGTCACCGGCGGCGACCCGCCGGACGTCTGGTACTACAGCGACGACCACTACGCCAGTTTCCGCAGTTTCAGCATCGCCTCCGGGAGGCCGTCGCCATGAACACTTTCAATTTTTCGCTGAACCTGGCCGAGCCGGCCGCATCCGGCGTCTACCGCGTCGCCAACAGCGACCTGGACAGCATCGCCGCGCTCGGCCGCGACGCCGGCCTGCGGCTGTGCCGGATCGACCTGCAGGGCTGCAGCAGCAAGCCGATGCTGCTGATGCGGCTGGCCGCGCAGCTGGACTTCCCGATCGGCTTCGGCCGCAACTGGGATGCCTTGATGGACGGCCTGCGCGACCTGTCGTGGCTGCCGGCCAAGGGCGGCTATGCGCTGCTGCTGGAAGACGCGGCCGAACTGCAATCGGTGGCGAAGAAGGATTTCGACGTGCTGCTGGAACTGCTCGACGACGTGGCCAAGGAATGGGCGCAGGACGGCATCGCCTTCGTCGCCTTCGTCGGCCTGCTGACCGGCGACGAGGCCGAATCCGACGAGCGCGACAGCCAGGCCGATGATCTGGACGAAGACGACGACGAAGAGGAAGCCGCCTCGCGCTGAGCGGAGCGCCGGCTGCGCAGTCGCGCGGCTGGCGCCGCTTCAATGCTGAAATTCCGCCCAAGGTGCACCCAGCACGCTGGCCGCAAGACTTTGTAGGAGCGGCTTAAGTCGCGACAAACGAAGCGGCGGCGTCGCCGCAACCGAACCGCGTCGGGACTGAAGTCCCTCCCACAGCGCACCCAGCACGCCGGCCGCGAGACTTTGTAGGAGCGGCTTCAGCCGCGACAAACGAAGCGGCGGAGTCGCCGCAACCGAACCGCGTTGGGACTGAAGTCCCTCCCACAATGCACCCAGCACGCTGGCCGCGAGACTTTGTAGGAGCGGCTTCAGCCGCGACAAACGAAGCGGCGGAGTCGCCGCAACCGAACCGCGTCGGGACTGAAGTCCCTCCCACAATGCACCCAGCACGCTGGCCGCGAGACTTTGTAGGAGCGGCTTCAGCCGCGACGGACGAAGCGGCGGCGTCGCCGCAACCGGACCGTGCCGGGACTGAAGTCCCTCACACAGTGCACCTAGCCAACTCGGTGCGAGTTCCCTGTGGGAGCGACTTCAGTCGCGACGAGCGAGGCGGTGGACTCTCCGGCTTCGGATGCTGTCGGGACTGAAGTCCCCTGCAGCCTCACAGTGCGCCGGCCAGCCGATGGCAAGCGCCTGTAGCAGAGAACGCCCCTTAGACCGGCGCCGCTACGCGTCCAGCTCGCTCCAGCGCGCATAGGCCGCGTCCAGCTCGGCCTGCGCCTGGGTCAGCGCCTGCGTATGCGCGGTCACCGCCGCCGCATCGCGCTGGTAGAACGCCGATTCCGTCATCGCCGCGGTCAATGCCGTGACCTGCTGCTCCAGGCTCTCGATCCGCGCCGGCAACTGCTCCAGCTCGCGCGCATCCTTGTAGCTGAGCTTGCGCTTGGCCGCTGGCGCCGCGGCAGCGGCCGGCGCTGCCACTGCAGGCGCGGTCGCCGCCGCGGTGGCCGAGGCCTTGGCCACCGCCATCGCACTGGCCGGCGGCGCGGCGCGCTGGCGCACCCAGTCGCTGTAGCCGCCGACGTACTCGCCGATGCGGCCGTCGCCTTCCATCACCATGGTCGAAGTCACCACGTTGTCGATGAAGTCGCGGTCGTGGCTGACCAGCAGCAAGGTGCCGGTGTAGTCGCCGAGCAGCTCTTCCAGTAGCTCCAGCGTCTCCACGTCCAGGTCGTTGGTCGGTTCGTCCATCACCAGCAGGTTGGACGGCTGCGCGAACAGCCGCGCCAGCAGCAGGCGGTTGCGCTCGCCGCCGGACAGGCGGGTGATCGGCGCGCGCGCGCGCTCCGGGGTGAACAGGAAATCCTGCAGATAGCCGTGCACATGCTTGCGCTTGCCGTTGACCTCGATGAAGTCGCGGCCCTCGGCGACGTTCTCGATCGCGCTCCAGTCCTCGCGCAAGGTGGCGCGGTACTGGTCGAAATACGCCACCTGCAGGTTGGTACCGGTGCGGACCTCGCCGCTGCCCGGGGTCAGCTCGCCCAGCAGCAGCTTCAGCAGCGTGGTCTTGCCGCTGCCGTTGGGGCCGATCAGGCCGATGCGGTCGCCGCGCAGGATGGTGCTGGAGAAATCGCGCACCATGGTCCGCGCGCCGAAGGCGAAACTCAGCTCCTTGGCCTCGATCACCTTCTTGCCCGAAGACTCGCCCTGCGCCGCCTCCATGCGCACGTTGCCGCCGAGTTCGCGGCGCTGGGTGCGCTCGTTGCGCATCGATTCCAGGCGCCGCACGCGGCCTTCGTCGCGGGTGCGGCGCGCCTTGATGCCCTGGCGGATCCACACTTCTTCCTGCGCCAGCATCTTGTCGAAGCGCGCATTCTCCTGCGCCTGCGCATTGAGCCGCTCCTCGCGGCGGCGCTCGTAGTTGGCCCAGTCGCCGGGCCAGCTGGTGACCTGGCCGCGGTCGATCTCGACGATGCGCGTCGCCAGGGCACGCAGGAAGCGCCGGTCGTGGGTGACGAACACCACGCTGCCGTTCCAGCCTTTCAGGAACAGTTCCAGCCAGTCGATCGCCTCGATATCCAGGTGGTTGGTCGGCTCGTCGAGCAGCAGCAGGTCCGGCGCCGACACCAGCGCACGCGCCAGCAGCACGCGCCGCTTCATGCCGCCGGACAGCCGCGCGAACTCGGCGTCGCCGTCCAGGTCGAGCCGGGTCAGGGTCTCGTTGACCCGCTGGTCCAGCGCCCAGCCGTTGGCGCCGTCGATCTTGGACTGCACCGCGCCCAGCGCGTCGCCGTCGAACTCGGCGGCGTGGCTGAGCCGGTGGAACTCGGCCAGCCAGTGGCCGAGCTCGCCCAGGCCGTCGGCGACCACGTCGAACACGCTGCCGGCGGCGCCATGCGGCACCTCCTGCTCCAGCCGCGCGATGCGCACGCCCTGCTGGACGCGGATCTCGCCATCGTCGGGCTTGAGCTCGCCGGCGATCAGTTTCATCAAGGTCGATTTGCCGGCGCCGTTGCGGCCGATCAGGGCGATACGCTCGCCCGGCTCGATCGACAGTTCGGTCTTTTCCAGCAACAAGGGGCCGCCGACGCTGTAGTCGACGTTCTGTAGGGTGATAAGAGGCATGGGGGAATTGTACGGGACTCGGGACTCGGGACTCGGGACCAAGAGCGCAGACAGCCGCGGTTGGCGCCGCGCATTGCTCCGGATTTGCCGAGTCCCCGGTCCCGAGTCCCCAGTCCCGGCTAAAATGCGCCATGAACGATTTCGACACCCTGTCCCTCTCCCCGGCGCTGGCGCCGGGCATCGACGCGCTCGGCTACACCACGATGACCCCGGTGCAGGCGCAGAGCCTGCCGCCGATCCTGGCCGGCCAGGACGTCATCGTGCAGGCGCCCACCGGCAGCGGCAAGACCGCGGCGTTCGGCCTGGGCCTGCTGCACAAGCTGGACCCTGCGCTGACCCGCGCGCAGGCGCTGGTGCTGTGCCCGACCCGCGAACTGGCCGACCAGGTCGGCAAGCAGCTGCGCAAGCTGGCCACCGGCATTCCCAACATGAAGCTGGTGGTGCTGACCGGTGGCATGCCGCTCGGCCCGCAGCTGGCCTCGCTGGAGGCGCACGACCCGCAGGTGGTGGTCGGCACGCCCGGGCGCATCCAGGAGCTTGCGCGCAAGCGCGCGCTGCACCTGGGCGGGGTGCGCACGCTGGTGCTGGACGAAGGCGACCGCATGCTCGACATGGGCTTCGAGGAGCCGATCCGCGAGATCGCCAGCCGCTGCGACAAGCACCGCCAGAGCCTGCTGTTCTCGGCCACCTTCCCCGACGCGATCCGCACCCTGGCGCGCGAACTGCTGAAGGAGCCGGCGGAAATCACCATCGAAGGCGCCGACAGCGCGCCGGAGATCGAGCAGCAGTTTTTCGAAGTCGACCCCACCTACCGGCAGAAGGCGGTGGCCGGGCTGCTGCTGCGCTTCACCCCCGAGTCCAGCGTGGTGTTCTGCAACACCCGCAAGGAGGTCGACGAGGTGGCCGGCTCGCTGCAGCAGTTCGGCTTCTCGGCGCTGGCGCTGCACGGGGACATGGAACAGCGCGACCGCGACGAGGTGCTGGTGCGCTTCGTCAACCGCAGCTGCAACGTGCTGGTCGCCAGCGACGTGGCCGCGCGCGGGCTGGACGTGGAGGACCTGGCGGCGGTGCTCAACTACGAACTGCCGACCGATACCGAAACCTACCGCCACCGCATCGGCCGCACCGCGCGTGCCGGCAAGCGCGGCCTGGCACTGAGCCTGGTGGCGCCGCGCGAGCTGGCGCGCGCGCAGGCGCTGGAGGCCGAACAGGGCCAGCCGCTGCGCTGGTCGCGCGCACCGCTGGCCACCGCGCGCCCGGCGCAGCTGCCGCAGGCGGCGATGGTCACGTTGCGCATCGACGGCGGCAAGACCGACAAGCTGCGCGCCGGCGACATCCTCGGCGCGCTGACCGGCGATGCCGGCCTGTCGGGCGCGGCGATCGGCAAGATCGCGATCTACGCGACCCGTTCCTATGTCGCCATCGCCCGCGAGCATGCCGGCCGCGCGCTGGGACAACTGCAGGCGGGCAAGATCAAGGGCCGCCGGTTCCGGGTCAGCAAGCTGTGAGCTTGCCGGCGCAGATATTGGCGTCGCTGGACGAGGACGAAGACGGCACCGCCTGGAGCGATGCGGTGCCGGTGCGCTGGATGCGCGCGGACTGCAGTTTCGTCCTCGAAGACTATGCCGCCGATCCGGCGCAGGCCGACTTCGGTGCCGCCATCGAAGCGTTCCTGCACATCGACGATGCGGTGTTCGCCGCCGCCGCGACGCACGTGTTCGCGTATTACCAACGCATGCACGCCTTGCACGAAAAGCACGGCTTGCCCTCGCCACGCATCGACGACGCGGCGCAGGTGTGGCAGCACGTCCAGTTCGGCAGCGAGGCCTATGCCAGCCGCTACCGCGACGGGCGTATCCGCATCAGCCTGGAATGCAACTGCGACTGGGAACAGGAACACGGACTCCAGTTGGTGTTCACGCACGACGGACGGATCTGCAAGGTCGGCCCGTTCGATGGGCACCTGAGCCACGCCGACGCCTACGCCGACCCCAGCCTGGAAACGGTGGTCTATCCGCACTGATGCGGCGTCGCGCGGGGGTCGCGATCGCGGCGGTCCCTGCGAGCACGCTGCCGCCGATGGCCGCTCGCTCGTCGACGATCGGCTCCAAAGCGCACCCGACGTCGGTGCCGGCCTCGACCCGCTCAGCGCAGCCGCACGATCCGCGACCACTGCCGCGGCGGATGCGCCCCGCCCCTGCCGCGCCGGCTGCGGCGCAGGTGGATGATCGGCAGCGCCAGCGCCGCGCCCAGCAGCAGCGCCAGCGCCAACCAGGCGCGCAGCTGCGCCGGCGGTTCGAACAGCACCGCGTACAGCAGCAGGGTCAGCGCCAGCAGGACCGGTGTGGTCTTGCCGCTGGCGTAGACGCAGCGGCCCAGACGCGAAGCGGCGATCGCCGCCGTGCCGCCCGGCCAGATCGCCACGAGCAATGCCGAGACCAGCTTGGCCAGCGCGAACGCGGCCGCCAAGGCCAGCAACAGCGTTTGTCCGTTCATCGTGCCACCACCCGTCGCATGCCGATCGCATGCGGAAAACGGTAAGCCACGCAGTTCGCGGGCGAATGCGCGCGGTTGACACATTCAGCCGCGGATCGACATCGCCCGCCAACGAGCGCTCGCCCGGCTCGATTGCCGCTGCCGCGGTAGTCCGTCGCCCTCGCCGTGCGCGCAGGACCGCGCGCCGCACACGACGACGTCCATCCGCACCGACCGCCCCGCCCTAATACGTCAGCGTCGCCAACAGCGGCACCGCGTCGCTCCAGCGCTCGCGCCCCTGCAGCGCCTGCAGCTCGACCAGCACCACCGCACCGACGATCTCCAGCTGCAGTTGCCGCGCCAGCGACAGCGCCGCGCGCAAGGTACCGCCGGTGGCGAGCACGTCGTCGACGATCAGCACCCGCGCGCCGGCCGGCAGCGCGTCGGCGTGCATCTCGATGCGGTCGCTGCCGTATTCCAGCGTGTAGTCCTGGGTCACCGTCCTGCCCGGCAACTTGCCCGGCTTGCGGATCGGCACGAAACCGGTGCGCAGTTCGTGCGCCAGCGCTGCGCCCAGGATGAAGCCGCGCGACTCGATGCCCAGCACCGCGTCCAGCGGTGTGGTGCGCCAGGGACGCGCCATCTCGTCCAGCGCCGAGGCGAAATCCGGGCCGTCGGCCAGCAGCGGGGTGATGTCCTTGAACACGATGCCCGGCTTCGGGAAATCGGCGATATCGCGGATGCGTCCGGACCAGTGGGCCGGTGCGTCGCTGGGCGCGCCGCAGCAGGAGGAATCGTTCATCGGGACATCGCAGCGTGGGGAAGCGCTCATTTTAGGCGCAATGCGGCGCCGTGCAGCGCCGCCGCATTGCCCGTCTACGCCCTACCCGGCCTGCGTCTCCGCCGCCCGGCCGTGCAGCAGGCGCCGCACCAGCACGAAGAACAGCGGCACCAGCAGCACCGCCAGCAGCGTGCCCGAGAGCATGCCGCCAATCACGCTGACGCCGATCTCGCGGCGGCTGGCCGCGCCGGCGCCGGTGGACAGCGCCAGCGGCAACACGCCGGCGACGAACGCCAGCGAGGTCATCACGATCGGCCGCAGGCGCAGCCGCGCGCCTTCCAGCGCCGCCTCCAGCAACGGCCGCCCGGCGCGCTGCTCGGCCTCGGCGAACTCGACGATCAGGATCGCGTTTTTCGCCGACAGGCCGATCGTGGTCAGCAGGCCGACCTGGAAATAGATGTCGTTGACGAAGCCGGCCAGGGTGGTCGCGGTGACCGTGCCGAGCACGCCCAGCGGGATCACCAGCAGCACCGCCACCGGAATCGACCAGCTCTCGTACAGCGCCGCCAGGCACAGGAAAATGAAGACGATCGAGGCGGTGTACAGCCACAGCGTCTGGTTGCTCGACAGCTGCTCCTGGTAGGACAGGCCGCTCCACTGCAGGTCGAAGCCCTTCTGCTTGGCGACCAGCGCCTGCATCCGCTGCATCGCCTCGCCGGAACTGCTGTCGGCCGCGGCCCCGCCCTGGATCTGCGACGCCGGCAGGCCGTTGAACCGCTGCTGCAGCTGCGGCCCGCGGGTCCAATGGGTGCTGGCGAAGCTGGCGAACGGCGCCATCTGCCCGTCCTTGCCGCGCACGTACCACTGGCCGATGTCTTCCGGCAGCGAACGGTACGGCGCATCGCCCTGCACGTAGACGCGCTTGACCCGGCCGCGGTCGATGAAGTCGTTGACGTAGCTGCCGCCCCACGCGGTGGACAGCGTGGTGTTGATGTCGCTCTGCGCCAGCCCCAGCGCGCTGGCCTGGGCCTGGTCGATGTCCACCTGCAGCTGCGCCTTGTCGCCCAGCCCGTTGAGCCGCACCGCGGTCAGCTGCGGATCGTCGCCGGCCTCCTGCAGCACCTGCTGCTGCGCCTTCAGCAGCGCCGGGCGGCCGGCGCCGTCGCTGTCGCGGATCCACAGCTCGAAGCCGCTGGACTGGCCCAGGCCGCGCACCGCCGGCGGCGACAGCACGCTGATCTTGGCGTCGGCGGTGCCGCGGAAATACGCATTGGCGCGGTCGATGATCGCCTGCGCGGTGTTGTCGCGGTTGCGTTCGCCCCACGGCCGCAGCGCGACGAAGGCCTGGCCGGCGTTCTGCCCGGTGCCGGCGTTGTTGCGGCCGATCACCATGAACACCGCGGTGATGTTGTTCTTCTCGTGGGCCATGAAGTAATCGTTGATGCGCCGGCCCAGCGCCTCGGTCTTGGCCAGCGGCGTGCCCTCGGGCGTGGTGAACTGGATCTGCACCTGGCCCTGATCCTCCACCGGCAGGAAGCCGGTCGGCATGCGCGCGTACAGCGCCGCCATCGCCAGCACGATCACCGCGTACAGCGCCATCCAGCGCCGCGGCTGCCGCAGCATCGTGCCGAGCCGGCGCTGGTAGGCGTGCTGGCTGCGCTCCACGCCGCGGTTGAACCAGCGGAAGAAGCGTCCGAGTTGGCGCTCCTTTTCCACCGGCTTGAGCAGGGTCGCGCACAACGCCGGGGTCAGGGTCAGCGCGACCAGCGCCGACAGCGCCATCGCCGAGGCGATGGTGATCGAGAACTGGCGGTAGATGATGCCGGTGGAGCCGCCGAAGAACGCCATCGGCAGGAACACCGCGCCCAGCACCACGGTGATGCCGATCAGCGCGCCGGTGATCTCGCCCATCGATTGCTCGGTCGCCTCGCGCGGCGGCAGATGCTGCTCGTGCATGATCCGCTCGACGTTCTCCACCACCACGATCGCATCGTCCACCAGCAGGCCGATCGCCAGCACCATCGCGAACAGGGTCAGCGTGTTGATGGTGAAGCCGGCCGCGGCGAGGATGCCGAAGGTGCCCAGCAGCACCACCGGCACGGTGATCGCCGGGATCAGCGTGGCGCGGCCGTTCTGCAGGAACAGGAACATCACCACCACCACCAGCACGATCGCCTCGATCAGGGTGTGCACCACGCCTTCGATCGAGATCCGCACGAACGGCGTGCTGTCGCGCGGGTAGGCCACTTCCATGCCCGGCGGGAAGGTCGGCTTGAGCCGCTCGATGGTGGCGCGCACCGCGTCGGAGGTGGCCACCGCGTTGGCGCCGGAGGACAGCGTCACCGAGAAGCCGGACGCCGGATGGCCGTTGAGCGTGGCGCTGTTCTGGTAGTTCTCCGCGCCGATCTCCACCCGCGCCACGTCGCCCAGGCGCACGCTGGAGCCGTCGGCCTGGGTGGCCAGGATGATGGCGCGAAACTGCTCCGCGGTCTGCAGCCGCGACTGCGCGGTTACCGTGGCGTTGAGCTCCTGGTCGGCGCCGGTGGGCAGCGCGCCGAGTTCGCCAGCGGTGACCTGGGTGTTCTGCGCCTCGATCGCGCTGCGCACGTCGCCGGGCATCAGGTTGTAGGCGTTGAGCTTGTGCGGGTCCATCCACACGCGCATTGCGTACTGCGCGCCGAACACGTTGATCTCGCCGACGCCGTTGATGCGGCTGATCGGGTCCTGCAGGGTGCTGATCAGGTAGTCGGAGATGTCGACGTTGTCCAGCCGGTCGGTGCTGTCGTACAGCGCCACCGCCATCAGGCTGTCGCCCTGCGACTTGGAGACGGTCACGCCCTGCTGCTGCACTTCCTGCGGCAGGCGGTTGAGCGCCTGGTTGACCGCGTTCTGCACCTGCACCTGGGCGATGTCGGGATTTGCGGCCTGGTCGAAGGTGATGCTGATCCGCGCCTGCCCGGACGAGGAACTGGTCGAGGAGAAGTACAGCAGGTGGTCGATGCCCTTGATCTGCTGCTCGATCACCTGGGTGACGCTGTCCTCCACCGTCTGCGCCGAGGCGCCGTTGTAGGTGGCGGTGACGTTGACCCCGGGCGGGGCGATGTCCGGATACTGCTCCACCGGCAGGGTGAACACGGCGATGGCGCCGGCGGCCATGATGCAGATCGCCAGCACCCAGGCGAAGATCGGGCGGGCGATGAAGAAGCGCGCGAGCATGCCGGATCAGCCCTGGCCGGCAGCGGCGGCCGGCTTGACCGTGACCTTGGCGCCGTCGCTCAGGCCCTGCCGGCCCTCCACCACCACCCGCTCGCCGGGCTTGAGCCCGTCGCCGACCAGCCAGCGGTCGCCGACCGCGCGCAGCGTGGTGAACTGGCGCTGGCGCACGATGTTGTCGGTGCCCACCACCCAGGCCTGCGCGTCGCCGCGCGGCGTACGGTCCACCGCCGCCTGCGGCACCAGCAGCGCCTGCTGGCGGATGCCCTGGCCGACGATCGCGCGCACGTACATGCCCGGCAGCAGCTGCGCGTCGGGGTTGGGGAAGCGCGCGCGCAGGGTCACGCTGCCGGTGGTTTCCTCCACGTCGATGTCGGCGAACTGCAGCGTGCCCGGCAGCGGATAGTCGCTGCCGTCGGACAGCTTCAGCCGCACTTCGGCGGTCGCCGGCTGCACCCCGCCGTCGGCGATCGCGCGACGCAGCGCCAGGAACTGGCTGCCGGACTGGGTGATGTCCACGTTCATCGGGTCCAGTTGCTGGATCTTGGCGATCGCATCGGCCTGGCTGGCGGTGACCAGCGCGCCCGGGGTCACCCGCGCGCGGCCGATACGGCCGCTGATCGGCGCCTCCACGGTGGCGAAGCGCAACTGGGTGCGCGCGGTGTCCAGCGCGGCGCGGTTGGCGTCGCGGCTGGCCAGCGCTTCCTTGTAGGTGGCCTGGGCGTCGTCCACGTCCTGCTGTGCAGCCAGCCGGGTCTTGCCCAGTTCGCGGTAGCGCTCGGCGCGCAGCTTGGCGGTGGCCAGCGTGGCCTCGGCGGTAGCCAGGTTGGCCTGCGCCTCGTTGGCCGCGGCCTGGTACAGGACCGGCTCGATCTGGAACAGCGGCTGCCCGGCGCGCACCATCGCGCCCTCCTCGAACAGCCGCTTGCGCAGGATGCCGCCGACCTGCGGGCGCACTTCGGATTCTTCGGAGGCGGCGGTGCGCCCGGCCAGTTCGGCGCTGAGCGGCACGCTTTGCGGCTGCAAGGTCACCACCCCCACGGTCCTGGCCTGCGCCGGCGGCGCGGTGCGCTCGCCCTTGCAGCCGGCGAGCGTGACGAGGGCGACGGACAGCAGCAACGACAGCGTGCGGCGGGAACGCTGGACGAAAGGCGCAGGCATGCGCTTGATCCTGGAAGCTGGGGGGAGGATCATTTAATTTACTTAAAGACAAATAAATAAGCATGAAGGATCGCACAATCGTCCGCGCCACGCCGCCTCGCGCCCCCGCGGCGACGGCGGAAGCGCGGGCGATTGCGCCGCCCGGGCGCCAGCGCGGGCGCCCGGCGCTGGCGCGGCCGCGGTTGCTGCATGCCGCGCGCGAGCTGCTGCTGGAGCACGGCCTGGAGGTCTCGCTGGAGCAGATCGCGCTGCATGCCGGGCTCACCCGGCAGAGCCTGTACAACCATTTTTCCAGCAAGGCCGACCTGCTGATGCAGGTGTTCGAGGCGTTGAACGAGGAACTGCAGGCGCAGCTGGAGAACATCGGCGATGCGGCCTCGCAGGACCTGCCGCGCGCGCTGCAGCAGATCGCGCTGACCGTGCAGGCGCACCTGTACGCGCCGTCCTCGCTGCGCCTGCACCGGCTGCTGGTGCAGGCCAGCGCGCAGATGCCGGAGCTGCTGCAATCGATGCACCAGCGCCGCACCGGGCGCCTGCGCCAGCGCCTGAGCGATCTGCTGCAGATGCTGGATGCGCGCGGCGACGTGCGCGTGGCCTCGCCCACGCTGGCCGCCAGCGCCTTCATCGGCGCGGCGATCGGCTACGCCTATCCCGGCGCGATGCTCAACGGGCAGGCCCCCGATCGCGACAGCCAGCAGGCGCTGGCGGCGGAAGTGGTGACCAGCTTCCTCGCCGCCTGGCGCTATCGCGCGCCTTCGTCGCGCTGACGCCCGCCCGGGCCTGACGACGCGACTGCGAAATCGCGGCGATACCGAGCCTTCTGCAGGAGCGGCTTCAGCTCCGACACCTTGCCGGCAAAGCGTCGGAGCCGAAGCCCCTGCTGCAGTGCTTCGTGTTTCGTCAGGAACTGCACGACAGCATCGAACAACCGGCGCGGTCGCGCGCCCAGTCCGGGCGCCGCGCCGCGAACGCCTCGCGCCCCGGCTGCTCCTCGTAGGGCCGGCGCATCACCTCCAACAATTCGGCGATGCCCTCGGCATCGCCCTGCTCGGCACGGTCGATCGCCTGCTGCGCCAGGTAGTTGCGCAACACGTAGCGCGGGTTGGCCGCGCACATCTTCGCCGCGCGCGCGGGCGCCGGCAGCGGATCGTCGCGCAGCCGCTGCGCATAGCGCGCCAGCCAGGCCTCGAATGCAGGCGCCTGCGCGGCCAGCTTGGCCGGGTCGTAGAACGCCACGGCCAGGTCCGCCAGCGTCGGCAGTTGCTCCGCGCTCAGCCCGCGGAACCACAGAGTCATGTCCACCTCGCCCTGCTGCAGCAGTTGCAGCAGGTCCTGCATCAGCGCCAGGTCGGTCTCGCCGCAGGCAGACAGGCCGAGCTTGGCGGCGGTGTTGTCGCGTTCGGCCTGCGCGTATGTGTCGCGAAAACGCGCCAGCCCGGCCTGCAGCGGCGCGACGTCGGCGAACAGCGGCGCCAGCGCCTGCGCCAGCCGCGTCAGGTTCCAGTACGCGATCTGCGGCTGGGTGCCGAAACGGTAGCGGCGGCCCTGGGCGTCGGTGGTGTTCGGCGTCCAGTCCGGATCGTAGTCGTCGACCCAGCCGTACGGGCCGTAATCGATGGTCAGTCCCAGGATCGACATGTTGTCGGTATTCATCACCCCATGCACGAAGCCGACCCGCATCCAGTGCGCGACCATCGTCGCGGTGCGCGTGCAGACCTCGCCGAACCAGTCGGCATGGCGCGTGGCGCCGCGTGCGCGCAGCTCGGGGAAATCGCGATCGATCACGAAATCGGCCAATTGCCGCAGCAAGGCTGTCTCGCCGCGCGCGGCCGGCAGTTCGAAACTGCCGAAGCGCACAAACGACGGCGCCACCCGGCACACCACCGCGCCCGGCTCGGCGCGCGGATGGCCGTCGTAGAACATGTCGCGCACCACGCGCTCGCCGCTGGCGACCAGGCTGAGCGCGCGCGTGGTCGGCACGCCGAGGTGGTGCATCGCCTCGCTGCACAGGAATTCGCGGATCGACGAGCGCAGCACCGCGCGGCCATCGGCGCCGCGCGAATACGGCGTGCGCCCGGCGCCCTTGAGTTGCAGCTCCCAGCGCTGCCCGTCCGCCCCCAGCGCCTCGCCCAGCGCGATCGCGCGGCCATCGCCGAGCTGACCGGCCCAATGCCCGAACTGGTGGCCGCCGTAGTTCGTCGCATACGGCCGCATGCCCGGGTAAAGCGCGTTGCCGGCGAAGACCTCGGCGAACTGCGGCGCCAGCACCTCCTGCTCCGACAAGCCGAGCATGGCCGCCACTTCGCGCGAATGGGCCAGCAACTGCGGCGCAGCCACCGGGGTCGGCGCGACCTCCGACCACAGCGCGCCCACCACCTCGCGCAAGCGCGGTCCGCGCTCGGGATCGCCAGGCAGCTCGGCGGTAAAACGGTTATCGAAGCGCAATGCAGGCATACGCGCCAGCTTACAGCCCTCTCCATCGGGAGAGGTGTTTGGGTCAGGGTGCGGCGCGAAGCGCCTCGCTGCGTTTGGATTCACGAGGCTGCGCCCGTACCCTCATCCGCCCCTGCTGGGCACCTTCCCCCGAAAAGGGGGCCATGGTCCCGACGGGAGAAGGGAACAGCCGCTAGCCCCTCTCCCATCGGGAGAGGGGTTGGGGTGAGGGTACGGCGCGAAGCGTCTCGCGGAGTTGGGCGCATGAGGCTGCGCCCGTACCCTCATCCGCCCCTGCGGGGCACCTTCCCCCAAAAAGGGGGCCATGGTCCCGACGGGAGAAGGGAACAGCCGCTAGCCCCTCTCCCATCGGGAGAGGGGTTGGGGTGAGGTTACGGCGCGAAGCGTCTCGCGGTGTTTGGGTGCACAAGCCCCCTACCCTCGCCTCATCCGCCCTGCCGGGCACCTTCCCGAAAAGGGAGCCACGCTCCCGGCGAGAGAAGGAAATGGCGGACTCGGCCGGGCCAGCGCATCCGCAGCGACATCTTGCGCGTACTTGCCGGCAGTGCCGCCGACGCCATGCACTCGCTGCCGACACACGCATGCGGCATGCTCCCGCTCCTTTCCTGCAGGTACCGTCCATGTCCGAACGTTCGCCGTTGCCGCCACGCTGGCCGCGCCACCTGCTGGTCGCCCTGTCCTCGCTGCTGGTCTCCGCCTGCAGCAGCGTGTTCTTCGGCGGCCTCAACGCCGGCTCCGCGCGCAACGGGCTGAGCGAGCAGCGCGGGATCGTGTTCGATGCGGCGCATGGCCTGAAGCTGGACGTCTATCGCCCGGTCGCGGCGCAGAACGCGCCGGTGGTGGTGTTCTTCCACGGCGGAACCTGGAAGACCGGCAACCGCCAGCAGTACCGCTGGGCCGGCGAGGCGCTGGCACGGCATGGCGTGGTCGCGATCGTGCCGGACTACCGCAAATACCCGAAGGTGACCCTGGACGGCTTCATGCACGACGCCGCCACCGCGGTCGCCTGGAGCCAACGGCATGCCGCCGAGCACGGCGGCGACCCGCGCCGGCTGGTGCTGATGGGCCACTCCGCCGGCGCGCACATGGCCGCGCTGCTGGCCACCGACGGCCGCTGGCTGCAGGCGCAGGGCCTGTCGCCGCGGCAACTTTGCGGCCTGGTCGGCCTGGCCGGCCCCTACGACTTCCTGCCGCTGACCGACACCGACCTGATCGGCATGTTCGGCCGCGACCCGGCGCAGCAGCGGCGCTCGCAGCCGGTGGCCTTCGTCGATGGCGACGAACCGCCGGCGCTGCTGCTGCACGGCGCCGACGACCGCGTGGTCGAACCGCGCGACAGCCGCTCGCTGCAGGCGGCCCTGCACCGCGCCGGCGTGCCCGCCGAGCTGAAGATCTATCCGGGCGTCGGCCATCTGCGCCTGGCGCTGGCGCTGCGCAAGGACGATCCGGCGCTGCCGGTCATGGCCGAAAGCATCGCCTTCGTGCGCCAGTGCCAGCCGCGCACGCCGCAACCGTGAAGCAACGTAGCGCAGCGTATCGAACGCCCTCGCCACGGGCCGCAATCCGCGTGGGGACGAAGGACGCGCCCTAGCCGGCCTTGCCGCTGCCGAGCAGTTCGAACGGCCCGCCCTGCTGCAGCGCGCGCTGGTAGGCCGGACGCTGCTCGATGCGCTGCACGAAGCCGGCCAGGTTCGGATAGGCCTGCAGGCCGGCGCGCGCGGCCGCGGCCTGGACCGGGAAGCTCATCTGCACGTCGGCGGCGGTGAAGCGGTCGCCGGCGAACCAGCCGGTGGCCGCCAGTTCGCGCTCCATCCAGTCCAGATGCAGCTTCAGTTGCGGGCCGACGAAGCTGTGCATCGCCTTGTCGACGATGGCGCGGGCGATCGGCCGCGCGAAGAACGGCATCTTCGCCGAACGGATGCGCCCGAACACCAGGCTCATCAGCAACGGCGGCATCGCCGAACCCTCGGCGTAATGCATCCAGTAGCGGTAGCGCAGGCGCTCGGGCGCCTCCAGCGGCTGCGGCGACGGCGACAGCGCGCGCTCGGTGTCGTAGCGCTCCACCAGGTAATCGAGGATCGCGCCGGATTCGGCCAGCACGTGGCCGTCGTCGACCAGCACCGGCGACTTGCCCAGCGGATGGATCGCGCGCAGCTCCGGCGGTGCCAGCATGGTCTGCTTGTCGCGCTGATATTTGACCACCTGGTAGGGCAGCGCCAGTTCCTCCAGCAGCCACAGCACGCGCTGGGAACGGGACTGGTTGAGGTGGTGGACGGTGATCATGGCAACGGTTCCGAAGGCGCGGGGGCGGCCATGGTAGCCGGGCCCGCATGGGGATCGCGACTACAGGCACCGTGCAAGGTCTCTGCACCCCGACGCGGCTGCAGAGGCACGTGTGGGCCAACGCGGGCGGGGCTCCAAGCGGGGCCGCAGCTACGCACACGCACAAATAAAAACGCCGAGAGCTTGCGCTCCCGGCGTTTTGGCAACCTTGCGGTAGCTGGCGTCTAAATTAGACGGCCTGCACCTGGTCGGCCTGCATGCCCTTCTGGCCCTGGACGGCGACGAACGTCACCTTCTGGCCTTCCTGCAGCGACTTGAAGCCGGTGCCCTGGATCGCGCGGAAATGCACGAACAGGTCCGGGCCGCTTTCCGGGGTGATGAAGCCGAAGCCCTTGGCATCGTTGAACCACTTCACGGTACCACCCTGACGCTCGCTCATTTACTAACTCCTGAAACATTGGATTGAAGAAATCGCAGCCACCGGGTATCGGGGCCGAGACTGAGTTGCAGGCGTTGGTAAAGCGGAACGATGAAGCGGATCGCGAGATCAACTGCACCAGGCCACGATTCACGGTGACCCTAGCAAACACAGTGGGACCTACCATACGCGGGTCGTCCGCAAAAAGCGACAAGTTTGTGTAGACAAACCGAGATCGCCCACAAAGATGCTGAACCCAGGCCTAAAGTCCGCAGTAGTGCGGTCGATATCCCTGCCGTTCTACGCAAATTGCGCAGCCGCCCTCCCCTTGCCCGGCGTTCCATTGGATGACCTGCCGGCGCACGCAATCGTCGTCCACTATGACACTGAAAGCCCCTCTCCCGTCGGGAGAGGGGTTGGGGTGAGGGTCCGGCGCGAAGCGACTCGCGGAGTCTGGGTGCACGAGGCTGCGCCCGGACCCTCATCCGCCCCTGCGGGGCACCTTCCCCCGAAAAGGGGGCCATGGTCCCGGTGGGAGAAGGAACAGCCGCCAGGCACATAACCTCTCTCCCGCCGGCAGAGGGGTTGGGATGAGGGTGCGGCGCGACGCGTCTCGCGGAGTTCGGTCGCGTCATCACGCCGACGGCCAAACCAAGGTCTGCGCACTGGCGAAACTGCGCGCCTGCCCGCTGAGCGGATCGTCGAACGCCAGCCCGCATGCCAACAGCTGCAACACATCGGGGGTGCCGCCCTCCTCCTCCGCGCGCAACTGCGGATACAGCGCATCGCCCAGGATCGGCGCGCCCAGCGCGGCCATGTGCACGCGCAACTGGTGCTTGCGGCCGGTCACCGGCGCCAGCGCGTAGCGCCACAGCGGTCCGTCGGGCGCGTCCAGCACGGCGATCCGGGTCAGGCTGTTGGCCTCGCCCTCGACCTCGGCCATGCGGAAGAACGGCTCGCCGCGCACGAGCCGGCTCGCGCGCAGCAGCGGAAACGCCTGTCCCGGCAAGGCCGGGGCCAGCGCCTGGTAGGCCTTGGCGATGCGCCGCTCGCGGAACAGCGCCTGGTAGGCGGCGCGGCTGCCCGGATCGGCCGAGAACAGCACCAGCCCCGCGGTGGCGCGGTCCAGCCGGTGCAGCGGCACCAGCGCCGGATTGCCCAGCCGCGCCACCAGCCGCGCCAGCAAGGTCTCGCGCACGTAGCGCCCGGACGGAGTCACCGGCAGCCCGTGCGGCTTGTCGGCCACCACCAGATGCGCGTCGGCATGGACGATCCGCTCCACCCCGGCGATCGGCGCCTCGTCGGCGACCTCGCGGAAATAGCGCACTTCCAGCCCGACCCGGTACGGCAGGGACGCCGGCAACGGCCGGCCATGCCGGTCCTGCACCCGCCCGCGCGCGAAGCGGTCCAGCCAGTGCCCGCGCGGCACCTGCGGAAACCGCGCGCACAGTCCGTCCAGCAGGGTCGGCCACGCGCCGGGCGGCAATTGCAGGCGACTGGGTACGGTCATCCCGGCTCCCTGCCGTGGTCCAGGCTGTCGGCCGGCAGGGTGGCAGCCGCCAGCAACTGCCAGCCGTCGTCGAGGTGCCCTGCCGGCGCGGTGTGCGCCAACCCGGCCTCGATCAGCGCCCGCATCACACCGGGACGGTGCAGGCTGACCCAGCGTCCCGCCGCCGTGCGCACGGTGCCGGCCTCCAGCCCGGCGTCGCCGGCCAGGCACCCCTGCGCAGGATCGGAGCGGAAGCACCGCCGCAGGTGCCGGCCCGCGCCGTGGGCGGCCAATACCAGGGCCGCGGCCGTAGCGTCGCGCAGCGGGCGCACGCCGCAGATGAAGGGAGCGCCTTCGATCTGCAGGCGTCGGGAACGGGGGCGTGACATGGACCGAGCAACCAGGACGGCGGGCTGGAAGCGTGCCACCAATCGCGTCGATCCAGAAGCACCGTCTCGGACAGCCTCGAGCAAACCACTATCATGGTCCTCTTTGCTTCCGGTGCCCCCATGGCCCTCACCGCCACCCTCCGCAAGGCCGACCTGCAGATTTCCGACATGGACCGCGGCTACTACGCGGCGCATGCGCTGACCCTGGCCCAGCACCCGTCCGAAACCGACCAGCGGCTGATGGCGCGGCTGCTGACCTTCGCCCTGTTCGCCGAGGAGCGCCTGCTGTTCGGCAAGGGCCTGAGCAGCGACGACGAGCCGGACCTGTGGCGGATGGACTACACCGGCGCGATCGAGCAGTGGATCGAGGTCGGCCAGCCCGACGAATCGCGCATCCGCAAGGCCTGCGGCCGCGCCCGCGAAGTGGTGGTGGCCAACTACGGCGGCCGCGTCGCCGACATCTGGTGGGAGAAGAACGCCTCCGGCCTGCTCAAGCTCAAGCCGCTGCAGGTGATCGACCTGCCCGGCGACGCGGTCGCCTCGGCCGCCGAGCTGATCCAGCGCAGCATGCGTTTCGACGTGGTGATCCAGGACGGCGAAGTGCAGTTGCTCGGCGACGACGGCAGCGTCACCTTCACCCCGACGGTGCGCAAAGCCGCGGCATGAGCGCGCGCGCCGAGCCGATCCGGGTCGACGTCGCGGTCATCGGCGCCGGCGCCGCCGGGCTGATGTGCGCGCTGACCGCCGGCCGCCGCGGGCGCCGCGTGCGGGTGATCGAGCATGCCAACAAGGTCGGCAAGAAGATCCTGATGTCCGGCGGCGGGCGCTGCAACTTCACCAACACCGGCACCGGCCCGGGCAATTTCCTGTCCGCCAACCCGCACTTCTGCAAATCGGCGCTGGCGCGCTACCGCCCGGCCGATTTCATCGAGATGGTCGAACGCCACGGCATCGCCTATCACGAGAAGGAACTGGGCCAGCTGTTCTGCGACATTTCCTCCAAGCAGATCGTGCGCATGCTGGTGGACGAATGCGACGCGGCTGGCGTCACCATCCTCACCCAGTGCGGCGTGCGCGGCGTGGAACGCGACAGCGAGGGGTTCCGCATCGACAGCGACAACGGCCCGGTGCACGCCGCCTCGCTGGTCGTGGCCAGCGGCGGGCTGTCCATTCCCAGCCTGGGCGCCACCGGCTTCGGCTACGAACTGGCCCGCCAGTTCGGCCACGGCGTGCTGCCGACCCGCGCCGGACTGGTGCCGCTGACCCTCAGCGGCAAGCACCAGGAACGCCTGCAGGACCTGTCGGGGCTGGCGCTGCCGGTGGAAGCCAGCTGCAATGGCGCCAGCTTCCGCAACTTCATGCTGATCACCCATCGCGGCATCAGCGGCCCGGCGATCCTGCAGATCTCCTCGTACTGGCAGCCGGGCGACGACCTGCGCCTGGACCTGCTGCCCGGGCAGGACGCGGCCGCGTGGCTGCGCGAGCAGAAGCGCCTGCGCGGCGCCGCCGAGCTGCGCACGGTGCTGGGCGAGGCCCTGCCGCGCCGCTTCGCGCAGCGCCTGTGCGAAGTCTGGCTGCCGGACAAGCCGGTCCGCCAGCTCGACGAACCGCAGCTGCGCGCCGCCGCCGCCCTGCTCGGCGCCTGGCCGCTGGTGGCCAGCGGCACCGAGGGCTACCGCACCGCCGAGGTCACCCTGGGCGGGGTGGACACCGATCAGGTGTCGTCGGCGACCATGGAATCGCGCCAGGTGCCCGGCCTGTACTTCGTCGGCGAGGTCCTGGACGTGACCGGCTGGCTGGGCGGCTACAACTTCCAGTGGGCCTGGGCCTCGGGCCACGCGGCCGGCATGGTGGCCTGAAGGCCGGGATTGGGGATTTGGGATTCGGGATTCGTAACAGCGGTTCCCGGTGCCTGAACGTTCGTGGGTTGCCCAAAGCTGGGCGTAAACATCGAAGCGCGCCGTTGCGAATCCCCAATCCCGAATCCCCAATCCCGGCCACACATGGACGCCGCTGCGGGCATCGTGTATTAAACCCCGTCTCCGGGAGGCTTCATGCAAACAGGCAAAGACACCACCCTGCGCCTGATGATCGTCGACGACAGCGGTGAAGACGCCGAAGCGATCGTCAGCAGCCTGCGCAACAGCGGCATCGCGGTGCGACCGTCGCGGCCGCAGCACGCCGAGGAACTGGGCGCCATGCTCGCCGCGCAGCCGATCGACCTGGTGCTGAGCGCGCGCTCGCAGGCCATCCCGCTGCCGCAGGTGCTGCAGCGCGTGGGCGCCAGCGGCAAGGACATCCCGGTGATCCTGCTCGCCGACAGCATCGACGAGAACGAATGGGTCGAGGCGGTGGCCGGCGGCGCGCGCGCGATCGCCCTGCGCCAGCGTCCCGAGCACCTGCTGTCGGTGCTGCGCAACACCTGGGCCGACCTGCACGCGCGCCGCGGCCTGCGCCGGATCGAGGCGCAAATGCGCGAGACCGAGCGCCGCTGCGATGCGCTGATCGCCTCCTCGCGCGACCCGATCGCCTACATCCACGAAGGCATGCACATCCGCGCCAACGACGCCTACCTGGAGATGTTCGGCTTCGCCTCGTTCGACGACGTGGAAGGCGTCTCGCTGCTGGACATGGTCGCGCCGCAGCACGTGGAGGAATTCAAGCAACTGCTGAAGTCGCTGGGCAAGGGCGAACCGCCGCCGGCGCAGTACCAGGTCGACGCGCGCACCATGGAGGGCGAGAGCTTCCCCGCGACGATGGAGTTCGCCACCGCCAGCTACGAGGGCGAGGCCTGCGTGCAGGTGGTGTTCCGCCGTCGCGAGGAATTCGATCCGGAACTGGCGCGCGAGGTCGAGGACCTGCGCCAGCGCGACCAGGTCACCGGCCTGCTCAACCGTCCCACCTTCATGCTGGCGCTGGAGAACGCGGTGGCCCAGGTCGGCCGCGGCGACGGCCACTACGGCTTCCTGCTGGTCGAACCCGATCACTACACGCGGCTGCTGGCCGACATCGGCCTGGACTCGGCCGACGCACTTGTCGCGGCGCTGGCCCAGCACCTGGCCGCGGCGATCGACGGCGACGTGCAGGCGGCGCGCTTCGGCGAACACAACTTCGCGCTGCTGCTGCAGGGCGACTACGGCCGCACCTCGGCGCAGGCCGAGCGCCTGCTCAACGCCTACGCCGCGCACGTGTTCAGCGTCGGCGAGCGCTCGGCCACGGTCACCGTCAGCATCGGCGGCGTGCAGATCGGCGAGAAGATCGCCACCGTCGGCCAGGTCCTGGCCCGCGCCAGCGAGAACGTGCAGGCCACCATCGAGCTGGGCGGCAACGCCTGCAAGATCTTCGACCCCGGCGCGGCCGACCGGGTCGAGGAAGAGCGCATCCAGCGCTGGGTGCAGCAACTGCGCGACGCGCTGGCCGGCGACGGCTTCCTGCTGCACTACCAGCCGGTACTGAACCTGCAGGGCGAGCCGCACGAACTGTACGAGGCCTACCTGCGCCTGGAGCGCAACGACGAGATCATCGGCCCGACCACGTTCCTCGGCATCGCCACCGAACATGGGCTGATGGCCGAGATCGACCGCTGGGTGGTGGCGCGCGCGATCGCGGTGATCGGCGAGCGCCAGCGCGCCGGCCATGCCACCAGCCTGCTGGTCAAGATCAGCCCGGACGCCTTCGCCGACCTGCAGATGGTGGAGTTGATCCGCCGCGAACTGGCCGCGCACGGCGTGCCCGGCGAGCGCCTGTGGCTGCAGACGCCGGAAGCCAAGGTGTTCACCCACCTGCGCAATGCGCAGCAGTTCCTGGCGGCGGCCACAGGACTGGGCTGCAAGGTCGGGCTGGAGCAGTTCGGCTCGGGCCTGGACTCGTTCCAGCTGCTGGCGCATTTCCAGCCTTCGTTCCTGAAACTGGATCGCGGCTTCACCCAGGACCTGGCGCAGACCCGCGAGCACCAGGAAAAGATCCGCGAGATCACCGAGCGCGCGCAGTCGGCCGGGATCCGCAGCATCGCCGAGTTCGTCACCGACGCCACGTCGATGAGCCTGCTGTTCAGCGCCGGCGTCGACTACGTGCAGGGCGAATTCGTCGGCCTGGCGGGACCGGGGATGACCTTCGATTTTGCTTGAAGGCCGGGATTGGGGATTGGGGATTGGGGATTCGGGATTGGGGATTCGCAACGGCAGCGGCCAGGCCATTCCACACGATCCTGCAAATCCACACGATCCTGCAAAAAGCAACGCCAGGCAGGGTGACCTGCCTGGCGTTGCCTGAGCCGACTGTTAGGCTCGAAGTCCGCCGAAGCGCCATCCGAGAGCGTGACAGCCCGCTTCCTGCCTCAGCTCACCGTCGCATTGCTGTGCGAGGCGCGCAGCGTGGCGATGCGCTCGGACAGCGGCGGGTGGCTCATGAACAGCTTGCGCAGGCCCTGGCCCAGGCCACCGGCGATGCCGAACGCCTGCACCTGCGACGGCAGCGTGCTCTGCCCATGGTTGAGTTCCAGCCGCTGCAGCGCCGCGATCATCTTGTGGCGCCCGGCCAGGCTGGCGCCGCCGGCGTCGGCGCGGAACTCGCGGTAGCGCGAGAACCACATCGCGATCATCGTCGCGAACAGGCCGAACACCATCTCCAGCACCATCACGATGGCGTAGTAGGCCAGACCGCGGCGGCCGCCGTCGCGATTGCCTGACAGATAACCGTCGACGATCCCGCCGACCACCCGCGCCAGCACGATCACGAAGGTGTTCAGCACGCCCTGCAGCAGCGCCATCGTCACCATGTCGCCATTGGCGACATGGCTGATCTCATGCGCGAGCACGGCTTCCGCTTCGTCTTCGGTCATGTTCCGCAGCAGGCCGGTGGACACCGCGACCAGCGCATTGTTGCGGTTGGCGCCGGTGGCGAAGGCGTTGATCTCCGGAC
Source organism: Xanthomonas sp. JAI131 (assembly GCF_013410075.1). Taxonomy (NCBI): domain Bacteria; kingdom Pseudomonadati; phylum Pseudomonadota; class Gammaproteobacteria; order Lysobacterales; family Lysobacteraceae; genus Xanthomonas; species Xanthomonas sp. JAI131. The sequence continues at coordinate 1,480,699 of NZ_JACCCN010000001.1, forward strand.
CGTCGTAGACCGCGACCTCGGGCATGCCGATGCCGGCGGCCTGCGCCTGCCGCCGCACCGTCTCCAGCAGCCAGCGCTCGGTGTGATTGCGCGGCTCGGTGATCACCTGCGCGCCGGTGGCGCGCTTGGCCATGAACTTGGACAGCAGCAGCGACACCAGCGAGCCGCCGAAGCCGAACAGCGCGGCCATCACCAGCAGGCCGCCCATCTGGTTGGGATTGATCCCGAACACGGACATGACAATGCCGGCCAGCACCAGCACCGCCAGATTGGTGATGAGGAACAAGGCGATTCGATTGAACATGTAGGCGTGGACTCCGCACCAGGAAAAATGAAGGACTGGCTCGAATCTGCGGCGCGTACAGCTTGAATTCAAGCGCATACCTGACCGACGATTCAGCTTGCCCATGTCCTCGCCTCCCTACCGCGGCCGTTTCGCGCCCTCGCCCACCGGCCCGCTGCACCTGGGCTCGCTGCTCGCCGCCTTCGGCAGCTGGCTGCTGGCGCGCCATGCCGGCGGCGAGTGGCTGCTGCGCATCGAGGACGTGGACCGGCCGCGCAGCGTGCCCGGCGCGGCCGAACGCCAACTTGCCAGCCTGCGCGCCTGCGGGCTGGAAGCCGATGGGCCGATCCTGCGCCAGAGCGAGCGCGCTGCGCTCTACCAGGCCGCCGCGCAGCGCCTGCTGCAGCGCGGCCAGGCGTTCGCCTGCAGCTGCAGCCGCAGCGAACTGGCCGCGCAAGGCGGCGTGCACCACCGTTGCGTGGCCGCGCAGGCGCGGCCGCAGCCGGCGCTGCGCCTGCGCGTGGCCGCGGGCAGCACGGTCGGGTTTCGCGACGGCGTGCGCGGCGATGTCGAACAGGACGTCCATGCCGAGGTCGGCGATTTCGTGCTGCTGCGCGCCGACGGCTGCTGGGCCTACCAGTTGGCGGTGGTGGTCGACGATGCCGCGCAAGGCATCAGCGACGTGGTCCGCGGCGCCGATCTGCTCGACTCGACGCCGCGGCAGATCCTGCTGCAGCGCGCACTGGGCCTGCCGACGCCGAATTACCTGCACCTGCCGCTGCTGCTCGGTGACGACGGCCGCAAGCTGTCCAAGTCGCATGCGGCGCTGCCGCTGGACGACGCCGATCCGCTGCCCGCGCTACGCCTGGCCTGGAGCCTGCTGGGGCAGGCCCCGGCAGCGCTGGCCGGGGCCGGCTCGGTGGCCGCATTGCTGGCCGCGGCGCTGCGCGCGTTCGAGCCGGCGCGGCTGCCGGCCCAGGATCGGAGGCTGGCGGACGCGGCCGGTATCCCCAGCGACGCCAAGGCTGACTAGAATCGGGGTTTCGGCTGCGGCGCGGCCCTCTCCTCTTCCCCCATCCGGAGCGAATCCATGACATCACGCGTTGCGCTGGTCACCGGCGGTACCGGCGGCATCGGCACCGCCATCTGCGAGCGGCTGGCCGCACAGGGCCACCGCGTGGCCAGCAACTACCGCGACGCGGCCAAGGCGCAGGCCTGGCAGCAGCGCATGCGCGAACGCGGCCACGACGTCGCCATCGTCGCCGGCGACGTCGCCTCGCCCGACCACGCCCAGGCGCTGGTGCAGGAAGTGGAGCGGCAGCTCGGTCCGATCGAGGTGCTGATCAACAACGCCGGCATCACCCGCGACACCACCTTCCACAAGATGACCGCCGAGCAGTGGCACGAGGTCATCAACACCAACCTCAACTCGGTGTTCAACGTCACCCGCCCGGTGATCGAAGGCATGCGCAAGCAGCGCTGGGGCCGGGTCATCCAGATCAGTTCGATCAACGGCCTGAAGGGCCAGTACGGCCAGGCCAACTACGCCGCGGCCAAGGCCGGCATGCACGGCTTCACCATTTCCCTGGCGCGCGAGAACGCCGGCTACGGCATCACCGTCAACACGGTGTCGCCGGGCTACGTGGCCACCGACATGGTGATGTCGGTGCCGGAAGAGGTGCGCGCCAAGATCATCGCCGACATCCCCACCGGGCGCCTGGGCAGGCCGGAAGAGATCGCCTACGCGGTCGCGTTCCTGGTCGCCGAAGAGGCGGCCTGGATCACCGGCTCGAACCTGGACATCAACGGCGGCCACCACATGGGCTGGTAGCGGCAGGCGACTGAACCGCTCAGGCGCGCAGGCGGCACCGCCGAGGTAACGCTACCGAAAATGCTGCAGCTCGCGTTGCGCGCTTCGTACCCGTGCTGCGCGCGTGCTGCGCAGCATTTTTTTTGCCGTCGGGCCCGAGTTCAGGGGCTTTTGGCGGTTGCAAGCCCTGCTGCGCTGCGCCATGCTGCGCGCCTACCGTCAAGAGCGAACGCTTCATGGCTGAGATCCGCATCATCAAGAAGTATCCCAATCGCCGCCTCTACGACACCGAGATTTCCAGTTACATCACGATCGAAGACGTCCGCCAGCTGATCATCGACGGCGAAGAATTCGAGGTCCGCGACGCCAAGACCGGCGAAGACCTCAGTCGCGCGGTATTGCTGCAGATCATCGCCGACCAGGAACAGGACGGCGAACCGATGCTGTCCACCCAGTTGCTCAGCCAGATCATCCGGTTCTACGGCGATTCGCTGCAGGGCTTCATGGGCAACTACCTGGAGCGCAGCATGCAGGTGTTCCTGGACCAGCAGCAGCAGTTCCGCCAGCAGATGGGCAACCTGCTCGGGCAGACCCCGTGGACCATGATGAACCAGCTGACCGAGCGCAACATGGAGCTGTGGCAGGAGTTCCAGCGCAACCTGGGCACCGGCTTCGGTCGCCCTGCCGCGGGCGGCACCAAGCCGAGCGAGCCGCCGGCCGCCGGTGCCGCACCGAAGTCGCGGGCGCGCTGAGCGCGCTGCGGCGCCTTCAGGCGCCTGCCCCCTTGTAGGAGCGGCTTCAGCCGCGACCGGCAAAGCCCCGGTCGCGGCTGAAGCCGCTCCTACACATGTCACTCACACGACCGCGCTGCCGGCTCAGCGCGAACGCGGCGCTGGCGACGTCCGGCAACCGGCACAGATCCGCTCGACCTTGTAGCCGCGCGCGCGCAACGCCTCGACCACGCCATCGGGGCCGAGCAGATGCAAGGCGCCGACCACCACCAGGGTGTCGCCCTGGCCGTCGCGCAGGCGCTGCTCCAGCCGCGGCACCCAGGCCTGGTTGCGATCGACGTTGATGCGCTGGTACAGCCGCGGGTAGTCGCGCTTCATCTCCATGCCCATGTCCTGCCACAGCAGGCGCTCGTCGCCGCGACGCCAGGCATCGTGCAGGCGCTGGGTCTGCGCCGCGCCCTGCTCGGCGTCGTCCAGCGCTTCGATCAGCATCTGCTTCTGCTCCACAGGCTCCATGCCATCGAGCATCGCGATCTGCGCCTGCGCGGTTTCCAGGCCCTCGACCGCCTTGCCGGCCTGCACCGCCATGTCCATGAAATGCCGGTCCAGGCCGGCATCGGCCTGCAGCCCCTGCGCCTTCATTTCGGCGATGCTGATGCTCAGGCCGACGAACCAGGGCTCGAATCCGCCCATCTGCTCCAGCGGCAGGCCGTGGCCGGCGGCATAGCGGCGCAGGCGTTGCCAGGTGGCCGCATCCAGATCGTCCTGCAGGCGCTTGCCGTCCTGCCGCTGCGCTGCCTGCAGCATCTGCGCACCCAGCTGCGGCGACTCCACGTCCTGCGGCGACAGCTCGAACAGCAGCCGCGGCGACGCGGCGTAGGCCGCATCCACCTCGTGCGCCAGCGGATAGTCGTCCGGCTTGAGCAGGTGGAACGAACCGAGCAGGTACAGCGCACCGCGCGGCCCGCTGACTTTCCACAGCAGCGGCGTCGGCGGCGCAGGCGTCGCGCTGGGTGTTGCCGTCGGAGGCGGCGTGCGCGCCGGCACCGGCGCGGCGGCGAACAGGGTCAGACACAACAGCAGGTTGCGCAGCAGGCGCGGGATCGGCATCGTCGGGGCTCTCGGTTCAGTGTGCGGCGGCATAGGCCTGCTCGCCGGCCTCCACCGCCAGGTCCAGCCGGTTCTCCGGCGGCGGCAGCGGACAGGTCGCGAACGGGGTGAACGCGCACGGCGGGTTGTAGGCGCGGTTGAAATCCAGCACCACGCTGCCGTCGGCATTCGGCGCCGGCACGTCCAGGAAGCGCCCGGCCGGATAGCTGCCGCGGCCGCTGGTGCGGTCGGCGAACACCACGAACAGCGGGCGCCCGGGTTCGCCGATCGCTTCCAGGCGGAAACGCTTGCCGTCGCGCTCGAACTCCAGCGCGCCGGCGTTCGGCGATTCGGTGGTGACGCCGATGATGTCGACGATCGGCAGGGTCTTGCCCGGCGCGTTGGGCACGAAGCGGCCGCGGATGCGCCAGGATTCGGCCATCGGCCAATAGTGCAGCCCGGCGAAGCCGAGCCGGGTCGGCGCATCGGCGTGCTTGACCCGCAACGCATAGCGGCCGCCGCGCTCGATCAGGCTCAGCTTGCCCTTGCCGCCATCGAACTCGATCACGCTGGGCGTGGCATCGTGGTCGCTGTACAGGCGGGTGCGCCGCAGCAACGGCTTGCCGTCCAGGCTCAGCGCCGCGGCGGGTTCGGGGGTCAGGAACACCTGGGCGCCCACCCGCGACACCAGCGCCATCCGTGCCGGCCCGACCGCCAGGCGGATACCGCTGCCGGGGCCGCTGCCGATGTAATGCTCCTTCAGTTCCAGCCAGTGCAGGCCGACCAGGCTGGTCCAGCCATCGGCGGCCTGCAGCTCCTGCTTGCGCTGCTCGCGCCAGCGCTGCTCATCGGCCAGGAATGCCTTGTCGGCGACCGCCGGCGCGGCCGGCACCGGTGCCTGCTTGCCGCATGCGCCCACCGCGAGCAGCGCTGCCAGCAGCGCCGCCGCCCTTCCCCGCTTGCCCATCAGCGCCCCCGTAAGAACCAACGATCGATCTCGCCCAGCGTGAAACGGGCCCAGGTCGGACGCCCATGATTGCACTGCCCGGAGCGCTCGGTGGCTTCCATGTCGCGCAGCAGCGCGTTCATTTCCGGCACGGTAAGGCGCCGGTTGGCGCGTACCGCGCCGTGGCAGGCCATCGTCGACAGCAGTTCGTCGCGCGCGCCGGCCACGCGGCGGCTGTGGCCGTGCTCGCGCAGGTCGGTCAGCACGTCGCGCAGCAGGGCTTCGGGTTCGGCCTGGGCCAGCAACGCCGGGATGCTGCGCACATGCAGCGACTGCGGGCCGCTGCGGGTGATCTCGAAGCCGAGCGCGGCCAGCGTTTCCGCCTCGCGCTCGGCGGTGTCGGCATCGCGCTCGCCCACCGCCAGGGTGATCGGCACCAGCAGCGGCTGCGCATGCAGGCCGATGCCGTCGTGCGCGTTCTTCAGCCGCTCGTAGCCGATGCGCTCGTGCGCGGCATGCATGTCCACCACGATCAGGCCTTCGGCGTTCTCGGCCAGGATGTAGATGCCGTGCAGCTGCGCGATGGCATAGCCGAGCGGCGGCACGCCGCTGTCGGGCGAGGTCGGCGGCAGGCCGCCGGCCGCATCCTGGGCCTGCAGCGGCATGCCCGCTGCGGCATCGGCGGTGCCTGCAGGCGCGGCGTACAGCGCGGCGTAGGCGGCCGGCGCCTCGTTGACGCGCAGGCCGAGCGGCGACTGCGCCGGGCGCCATTGCGCGCCGTAGCCCTGGCCGCCGGAGCCACCGCCGCCCGCGTTGCCGGACATCGGCTGCGCGCCGCCGGCGTACGCCAGCGGCGCCGCCTGCGCGGCATCGCCCGCGGTCGGCGTGCTGCCGGCACGGGTCTGCGCCAGCGCGTCCTGCAGCGTGCGATAGACGAAGTCGTGGATCAGCCGCGCATCGCGGAAGCGCACCTCGTGCTTGGCCGGATGCACGTTGACGTCGACCCGCGACGGCTCCAGTTCCAGGAACAGCACATAGGCCGGCTGCCGGCCATGGAACAGCACGTCGCCATAGGCCATCTTCACCGCATGCGCGACGCTGCGGTCGCGCACCGAGCGGCCGTTGACGTACAGGTACTGCTGGTCGGCGCTGGCGCGCGAATAATGCGGCTGCGCGATCCAGCCGTGCAGGCGCAGCCCGGCGCCGCTGTGGTCCACGCGCAGCGCCTGCCGCGCGAAGTCCTCGCCCAGGGTCTCGCCCAGCCGCGCGTCCGAATACAGGTCGCCAGGCTTGTAGCGCCGCGACGGCTTGCCGTTGTGCGACACGCGCAGTTCCACATCCGGGCGCGCCAGCGCCAGCGAGCGCAGCCATTCCTCGATATGGCCGAGTTCGGTGCGCTCGGCGCGCAGGAACTTGCGCCGCGCCGGCACGTTGTAGAACAGCTCGCGCACCTCGACCGTGGTGCCCGGCGCCTGCGCGCGCGGCTGCACCTGCCCGACCTTGCCGCCATCGACCTGCAGCGCGGCGCCATGCTCGTCGCCGGGGCGGCGCGAGGCCAGGGTGAAGCGGCTGACCGAGGCGATCGACGGCAGCGCTTCGCCGCGGAACCCGAGCGTACCGACCGACTCCAGGTCGTCGAGCGAGGCGATCTTGCTGGTCGCGTGCCGCGACACCGCCAGCGGCAGTTCCTCGGGGGGGATGCCGCCGCCATCGTCGCGGATCCGGATCAGGCGCACGCCGCCTTCTTCCAGGTCGATGTCGACGCGGCGCGCGCCGGCATCCAGCGCGTTCTCGACCAGCTCCTTGACCACCGAGGCCGGACGCTCCACCACTTCGCCTGCGGCGATCTGGTTGATCAGGATCTCGGGCAGCTGGCGAATGCTCATGCCGGCTGCCGCCCGCGCTGCGGCGCGCACGCGCCATGCGGGCACAGCGCGATCGCGCCGGATTCGGAAACGGGAGAGCAGAAACGGTTACAGGACATCGGCACGGCTCACGGCGCGGACGCCGCCATCGGGATCAGCCGGCGATGATAGCCGAGCGCCTCAGCGGCTGCCGCCGGCCACGGTGCTGGCCGCTTCCGCCTCGGCCTGCGCGCGCGCGGCGAACAGCGTGCCCGGCGGCGGCTGGCGGGTAAAGAACGTATTGACGCCGTCCAGCACCGCGCCGGCCAGGCGCCGCTGGTAGCCCGGATCGGTCAGCCGGCGCTCTTCGTCGGGATTGGAGATGAAGGCGGTCTCGACCAGCATCGCCGGCATGTCCGAGGTGCGCAGCACCGCGAAGTTGGCGCGTTCCAGCTCCGGCTTGTGGTTGTTGCCGATCCGCTTGAGCCCGCCCAACACATGTCCGGCCGCGTCTTCGGAGGCCTTCATGTGCCCGCTCTGCGCCAGGTCCAGCAACACGCTGGCCAGGGTGCTGTCGGTCTTCTGCAGACGCACGCCACCGACCAGGTCGGCCGCGTTTTCCTTGTCCGCCAGCCAGCGCGCGCGCTGCGAGGAGGCGCCCTTGGTCGAGAGGACATACACCGAAGAGCCGGTCGCGCTGCGGTTCTCGGCGGCGTCGGCGTGGATCGAGATGAAGATGTCGGCCTTCGCCGCGCGCGCCTTCTGCGCGCGCATCGGCAGTGGGATGAACACGTCAGTATCGCGGGTCATGTAGGCCTTCATGCCCGGCGTGGCGTTGATCTGCCGCGCCAGTTCGCGGCCGATCGCCAGGGTCACGTCCTTCTCGCGCTTGCCGGTCGGCCCCATCGCGCCGGGATCCTGACCGCCATGGCCGGGATCGATGGCCACGATCAACGGCCGCATGCCCGGCTTCATCGCCACCCGCGACGGTGCGCTCGGCATCACCGGGCGCGCCTCGGCGGCAGCAGCGGCGGCCACATCGTCGATGCTGGCCGCGTCGGGCCGGTCGGGCGTCGGCGTCGGCGTCGGCGCGACGGCGCCTTGCTGCGCCGGCACGGCGGCGCCGACCGACGCGGATGCGGATGCGGTCGGTGCCATCGAGGTAACGGAAGTCCCTGGAGCAGCGGCCGGTGGTGCCGGCACGACGCCCGGGCGAACCGCCGCGGTCGTCGTCGGTGTCTGTACTGGTGTCGGCGGCGGCGGCGGTGCCGCGCGTTGCACCACCGACGAGGTCAGGGCCGCCGTCGCGCGCGCCGCTTCCAGGCGCGGATCGGGCGTCGGCTTGGGTTCAACCGCCGCCGCGGTGGGCGCCGTGGATGCCGTCGGCGCGGGCGTTGCCGCGCCATTACCGGCATTGGCCACCGGCTTGGCCGACGACGCATCGCCCGGCCATTCGATCACCAGCACCGAACTGCCGGCCACGGTCTGCATCTGCGGCTTGAATGCCACCACCGGGCTGCTCAGGTCGAACACGATGCGCAAGGTACCGGGGACCGGATGACCGGTACGCACGGCCGTGACCACCCCGTTTCCGGCAGGCAGCTTCAGGCCCTGCGCAGCGGAGGATTCGGGCAGATCGACGACCAGCCGGTTGGGGTTGGCCAGGGTCAGCGTGGTGAAGCCACCGCTGCCCTGCAGCCGGATCTCGGCACGCGTGCCGGTGGCGCCATTACCGAGCGAAACCGCCTGGACCTGACCCGCAAACGCCGATTGCGCCGCTAGGCACCAGCCTGCGGCGATGGCGGAACAGGCGAAAAAACGGGTCCCCAGGCGCATGGAGGCGATTCAAGCATCCCGCGCACATAAACACAAGCGGTTTTCCCTTAATAATCCATAACCTGCCTGCACTTCCTAGTGTCAGCCGGCAGAAAAACCCCGCAAGTCATCCCGTTCGGCCATCCGCGACAACCAGGCCGCGCCGACCGCCGTGCCGGCCTGCAGCTGCACGGCGCGCCCCTCGTCGTGCAGCGCCAGGGCCACGACCAGGTCGGCAGGCGGCAGCACATCGCCGCCGCGTTCCGGCCATTCCACCAGCCACAGGGTCGCCGATGCCTCGTCCAACCCCAGGAAATCCAGCTCGCCGGCGGCACCGATGCGATACAGGTCCAGGTGCCAGGCTTCGCCGTCGGGCAACGGATAGCGCTCGACCAATGTGTAGGTCGGACTGCGGATCGCACCCTGCACGCCCAGCGCGCGCAGCAGCGCCCGCGCCAGGGTCGACTTGCCGGCACCGAGATCGCCGCGCAGATGCACCATCGCCTGCGCCGGACGCGTGGCGGCCAGGACCTGGCCGAGGCGCTCGGTGGCGTCGCTGTCTTGCAGATGGAGCCGCATCATCGGTTCGCTTCCGGATTGGCCAGGTGGCGCAGCGCCGGCAGCAGGTCGGACGGCAGCAGGCCGCGCTGGCCGGCGGCGGCGGCGCGATCGCCGGCGGCCGCATGCAGCAACGCACCGACGCTGGCCGCTTCGAAGGCGGCCAGGCCTTGCGCACGCAGCGCCGCGATCACCCCGGTCAACAGATCGCCCATGCCGCCGACCGCCATGCCCGGATTGCCGGCGGCGATGACCCGCGGAACCCGCCCCGGCGCGGCGACGATGCTGCCGGCACCTTTCAGCACCACCACGGCCTGGTAGCGCTCGGCCAGTGCCGCGGCGGCGGCGAAGCGGTCGCGCTGCACCTCGGCGGTGGCGATGCCGAGCAGGCGCCCGGCTTCGCCCGGATGCGGGGTCAACACGGCGTTCGGCAACGCGCGCGGCGCCTGCGCCAGCAGGTTCAGCGCATCGGCGTCGATCACCGACGGCAGCTCCGCCGCCAGCGCCAGCCGCCACAGGCCCTGCGCCCATTCGTCCTGGCCCAGCCCGGGACCCAGCGCGACCACGCTCGCCTTGCGCAGCAATGGGGCCAGCGCGGCGCCGTCCTCGATCGCGTGCGTCATCGCCTCCGGACACCGCGCCAGCAACGGCGCGACATGCGCGTCGCGGGTCGCCACGCTGACCAGGCCGGCACCGCTGCGCAACGCCGATTCGGCGGCGAGCATGACCGCACCGCCGCTGCCGAGGTTGCCGCCGATGCACAGCACATGCCCGGAATCGCCCTTGTGGCTGTCGCGCCGCCGCGGCGCCAGGCGCGCGGCCAGCGCCGCGCCGGTCCAGGCCTGGGCCTGCGCCGCGCAGCCGTCGAATGCGGCGGCCGGCACCTCCAGCGACGCCAACGCGGTGGCGCCGACATGGTTCAGCGCCGCCCCGGTATGCAAGCCGGCATGGGCGACGATGAATTGCACGGTCAGCGTCGCCGGCAATGCCGCGCCCGGCACGGTGCCGTGTTCGGCGTCCACGCCGCTGGGCACGTCCAGCGCCAACACCGGCACACCGAGTCCGGCGAGCGCGCCGAGCAGCGCGGCCAGTTCGGCGTCGGGCGCGCGATTCAGGCCGATCCCGAGCAACGCGTCGACGACCACGTCGGCCTGGTCCAGCGCCGCATCGAACACCTCGATACGGCCGCCGACGCCGATGTAGTCGGTGCAGGCGCGTTGCGCCAACGCCGATTGCGGGCCACGCCCAGGCAGATGCAGCACGCGCACGCGGCGTCCGGCGCAATGCGCCAGCCGCGCCAGCACGTAGCCATCGCCTCCATTGTTGCCGGTGCCGCAGGCCACCAGGATGCGCTGCGCCTGCGGCCAATGCTGCAGCAGCGTCTGCCAGGCGGCCTGGCCGGCACGCTGCATCAGCGTGTAGCCGTCGCCGCCGAGCAAGGCCGTGGCCTGCGCATCGATGCGCCGCGCGGCGGCGGTATCGTAGAGATCGAACGAGTCGGACATGCGCGGGATTCTATACTTGCGCCATGTCCAGCAGCGTCGCCCCCGCCGATCCCCACACCGTTGCCGCGCGCATCCGCGCGCTGGCGCGCGAGTTCGGCTTCCAGCGCTGCGGCATCGCCGGGATCGAGCTGCAGCAGGACGAAGCGCATCTGCGCGACTGGCTGGCGCAAGGCCTGTACGGCACGATGCAATGGATGGCGCAACATGGCGACAAGCGCGCGCGTCCGGCCGAACTGATTCCAGGCACGCTGCGGGTGATCTCGGTCGGCCTGGACTACGGGCGCAACGACGACGATTCGGCCTGGGACACGCTGCACGATGGCGAGCGCGCCTACGTCGCCCGCTACGCGCTGGGCCGCGACTACCACAAGCTGATGCGCAACCGCCTGCAGAAACTGGCCGAGCGCATCCAGGCCGAGATCGGCCCGTTCGGCCATCGCGTCTTCGTCGATTCGGCGCCGGTGCTGGAACGCGCCCTGGCGCGCGACGCCGGCCTGGGCTGGATCGGCAAGCACACCTGCCTGATCGACCGCAACGGCGGCTCCTGGTTCTTCCTCGGCGAGATCTACGTCGACCTGCCGTTGCCGATCGATCCGCCGGCCAGCGCGCACTGCGGCACCTGCACGCGCTGCATCGAGGTGTGCCCGACCCAGGCGATCGTCGCCCCGTACCGGCTGGACGCGCGCCGCTGCATCGCCTATCTGACCATCGAGCACGACGGCGCGATTCCCGAGGAGCTGCGCCCGGCGATCGGCAACCGCATCTTCGGCTGCGACGACTGCCAACTGGTGTGCCCCTGGAACAAGTTCGCCAAGCGCAGCGACGAACCCGACTTCCGCGCCCGCAACGATCTGGACCGGGCCACGCTGGCGCAGCTGTTCGCCTGGGACGAGGACGAGTTCCTGCGCCGCACCGAAGGCAGCGCGATCCGCCGCAGCGGCCACGAGCGCTGGCTGCGCAACCTGGCGGTGGCACTGGGCAATGCGCCGAGCACACCGCAGGTGCTGGCCGCGCTCGGCACGCGCGCGCAGCACGCCTCGCCGCTGGTGCGCGAACACGTGCAGTGGGCGCTGGCGCAGCATGCGGACCGGGCGTCTGCCGGCGAGGTCGCGTTGCCGCGACCGGCCGCTCACGGCGACGTGCGAGGATAGGCGCCCCGCACGCCCACGCAGCGCCCGCATGCCCGATCGCGACGACCAGATCCTCAGCCCCAGCCAGCTCAACACGCTGGCGCGCGACCTGCTGGAAAGCGCGTTCCCGCTGGCCTGGGTGGAAGGCGAGCTGGGCAACGTCACCCGGCCCTCGTCCGGACATCTGTACTTCACCTTGAAGGACGCGCGCGCGCAGGTGCGCTGCGCGATGTTCAAGCCGAAGAGCCAATGGCTGAAGTTCGTTCCGCGCGAAGGCCTGCGCGTGCTCGCGCGCGGCCGGCTGACCCTGTACGAGGCGCGTGGCGACTACCAACTGGTGCTGGATCACCTGGAGGAAGCCGGCGAAGGCGCGTTGCGCCGCGCGTTCGAGGAACTCAAGGCCAGGCTCGCTGCCGAGGGCCTGTTCGCCAGCGAGCGCAAACGCGCCCTGCCCGCCTTCGTGCGCCGCCTGGCGGTGATCACCTCGCCCAGCGGCGCGGCGGTGCGCGACGTACTGAGCGTGCTCGGCCGGCGCCTGCCGCTGCTGGAAGTGGACATCCTGCCGAGCCTGGTGCAGGGCGACAGCGCCGCCGCACAGCTGACCTCGCTGCTGCAGCGCGCCGATGCCAGCGGTCGCTACGACGCGATCCTGCTGACCCGAGGCGGCGGCTCGCTGGAAGACCTGTGGGCGTTCAACGACGAACGCCTGGCGCGGGCGATCGCCGCCGCGGCCACGCCGGTGGTGTCGGCGGTCGGCCACGAGACCGATGTGACCCTGGCCGACTTCGCCGCCGATCTGCGCGCGCCGACGCCATCGGTCGCCGCGGAACTGCTCGCCCCCGACCAGCGCGACCTCGCCGCACGCCTGCGCGGCCAGCACGCGAGGCTGCTGCAGTGGCAGCAGCAGCGCCTGCGCCAGGCGATGCAGCGCGCCGATCGCGCCTCGCTGCGGCTGCAGGCGCAGAGTCCGCAGGCGCAACTGCAAATGCTGAAGCGCCGCCAGCAGGATGCCGCGCGCCGCCTGCTGGCGTTGTGGCGGCAACAGCAGGAACGCCGCGGCGCGCGCCTGCGCCACGCCGCCGCGGTCTTGCGCGCAGCCCAGCCGCAACGGCGCCTGGCCGCCCTGCACGAGCGCCTGCGCGCGCTCGGCAGGCGCCCGCAAGCGGCGATGGCGCGGCAGCTGCAGGCCGACACGCAGCGCCTGCGCGCGCTGGCCCGCGCGCTGGAGACGGTCAGCCCGCTGGCCACGGTGACGCGCGGCTACACGATCCTGACCCGGGTCGACGACGGCACGCTGGTGCGCTCGACCACGCAGGTTGCGCCCGGCGACCGCCTGCGCGCGCGGCTTGCCGACGGCGAGGTGACGCTACGTACAGAATGACTGCGGTACACCTGTCGACCGCTACTCATCGCCAGTGCATTTCCATGTCGCAGCCAGCTTCAAACGAACAACGTATCAAGGCGGTGCTGCAAGGCATGCGCCGCGCCGAGCGCGACAAGGCCGGCCGGCTATCGCGCTCGACCGACACGCTGTCGCTGATCGACGGCGCCAGCTACGGCTCCACCGAGGACGCGCAACGCGTGCTCGACTGGCTCGGGCGCGATGCGGACACGTTGGCAACGTTGCGCAGCGAGCACCTGCTCGATGTCGGCGAGACGATCTGCATCGTCTGCAACGGCTGCGGCGGCGACCGTGCCGCGCTGTCGCAGTGGCTCAACGGCAGCCACGCGCAGCTCGGCGGACAGACGCCGCGGCAACTGCTGCGGGACGGCGCCAGCGCGCGGCTGCTCGATGCGGCCCGCGCCTGCTTCGCCGGCTAGCGGCGCTGCGCCGCTCTTGCGCGCCGACCGGCAGGCCGCTCACTCCAGCGGCGCGACGACCAACAGCGGATCCAAGTCGTAGCCCATCGCCCGCGCCTTGGCCTTGACCTGCTCGAACAGCGCGCGGGGCATCCGCGGCGAACGCGACAGCACCCACAGATACTTGCGATCCGGCTCGCCGATCAGCGCCCACTGGTAATCCGGATCCAGCGCGATCACCCAATAGTCGGCCCAGACCAGCGGCACCCAGGCCAGCCAATCCGGCGCGAACCGTACCTGCAGCCGCCCGGGATGGCCAGCCACCCGCCGCGCCACGCCCTCGGCGGCGAGCATGTCGCCCTTGCCGGTACGGCAGGCGTTGCGCACGCCGATCAGCCCGTCGTCGCGCAGCACGTAGGCCGCGGTGATGTCGGCGACGCATTTCTTCTGGAACGACACCGGCAGGTGCGCGATTTCGTGCCACTGCCCGGCATAGCGGCCGAGATCGAACTCGGCGACCGACGTCACCGGTTGCGCGGCCCGTGCCGGCAGCGCCAGGCACAGCAGGCAGGCCAGCAGCATCGCGAGCGATGGAGAACGCATGCGGACGTTCCTGCAAAAAAGGAGAAGACCAGCCTTATGCAGGAGCGGCGCGGCGATGTAAAGCGCAGCCTTCGTGCAGGCCTGCGACGAACCGCCATTGCGGCAGCATGCCATGACAACACCACAACCGAAGGCGCGCGCCGCGGCGGCAGGCCAGCGCTACGCAAGAAAGCAGTGCACGAATTACGCAGTCCGCGCGACGCGTGGGCGCAGCGCATTCAACACGGCGCTTCGCCTACCCGGCAACTGGCGAAACAGGTGCCGCCCGCTGCGACGAACAGGAACAGAAGCCGCAAACGTGCCACGCCGACGCGCTAGGGCGAAAGGTCGGCCACGGCAAGGTCCTGGCCTTGGCTGCTGTTACTGCATTCCACCGGCTCGCGCAGGATGACTTGCTGGACGACACCGTCGCGCTGCTCCAGGTACACGTTGACCATCACGCACTCGGAGCCGACCTGCTCGATATACGGCGCGGCCGGATCGTGACCGGCCTGATAGGCGGGATCCAGCTTGCTCAACGCCGGCGCGGCGCCGGCGCCACCGGCCACCGCCAATGCAAGGGCCAGTACACATAGCCGCGTCAATTCCTTGTGCATTGGCCCGCTCTCAGATTAACCATGTGCACATGATTACGACATCGGCCCCGCATAGTTGAGCGTTACATCACGGCAAACCTGAGAATTGCCGCACTTGTCTACGAGCGTAAACGCAGTCGCTTCCTCGGGCGATAGCATGAATAGGCCAGCTCCAATGCGGAAGTCGGCACACAATGCGTGTGCTCGCCCGGCCCGTCGCAGGTGCTGGGCATCGCGGGCCCGCGTTCCACCGGCCGGGCGCGCCCTCCCCTGCGAGACACCCGTCATCGCGCCGCGGGACACGACAGCGCAAAGAAAAAGGCCTGCATTTCTGCAAGCCTTTCATGGAATGGTGGCCGAGGACGGAATCGAACCGCCGACACGGGGATTTTCAATCCCCTGCTCTACCAACTGAGCTACTCGGCCACTGCGCAACGCGGCAGGACCGGTGCGGGGACGCGCATCATAGCGATGCGTTCGGGATTGGGCAAGTGCGGCATTTCGGAATTTTCCTACCGAGCGACACGGCCCGCGCCGACTGCGCCGGATTCCGCCGCCGCGCATGCTGAAGGCGTCCTCGGCGCCTGGCCTATGCACGGGCACGGATGCCGCTGGTGATGGTCATAGGCCAGGCCGCCAAGGACACCAAGGCGCTGTCAGATCCGGCGCGTTCGCCGCTGGGTCGACGACGCTGCCGTAGGGCCTCCGATCCCGGTGACCGGCCAGCCCTGCCGCAAAGCTGGCCGCGGACGCCTTCGCCCGGAAGCCGCGAACGCCGCCGACCTGCAGCCCCGCAAGGCGGTGCAGCCGATGACGCGCCGCGGTGGCACTGGAGCGGCGCCGCACCCGAGCGTGTCGAAGCACCCGAGCGCGTCGAAGCGCCGGACAGCGGAGCGCCGAAGCACTGGGCAACGACAGCAACGCCGGGCTGGAGACGGCGTGGCTTCCAGAGAAACCGCGCCACCAAGGTGCGCGCGGCTGGCGGCTCGCTGCAGGCGACGCGCGACGGTGGCCCGGCGCTCGCCACGCCGGGTCCCTGGGCGCCGTAGTATTCTTCGCCGGTCTTCACGTCCTGGAATCGGTCATGCGTCAGCGGCTTCGCTTCGGCTTGCTCGTGTTGTGCACTGCGCTGCTGGCCGCCTGCGGCGACGGCATGGTGCGGCGCGTGTCCGACCCCGCGGCCAGCCTGCAGCAGCTCACCGTCAACATGGACGGCAGCTGGAAGGTGGAGTTGCGCCTGCAGAACTACAGCAGCATCCCGATGCGTTACGACGGCGTACGCCTGGACCTGGGCGTGGGCGGCGAAGCCGCGGGGACCTTGCAGCTCGCACCCGGCATCTCGATCGGGCCGGAAACGGCGGACGTGGTCAGCGTCGCGCTGCGCCCGAGTTCGGCCGCGCGCATCGCCGTCGCCGATGCCCTGGCCGGCCGCCGCAGCCTCGACTACACCCTCAAGGGCAGCATCGACGCCACCCCGGAAGAGAAGAAGCAGCGTACGTTCGAGATCGATACGCGCAATATGCTCACCCCCGCGCCCGGACTGGACGGCGTCCTGCGCTAGCCGCATCCCGCCGCGCCACCGCGGCGCGGTCCCGCCCTCACTTCTTGCGCCCGCTGTGAGCTAGGGGCAGCGACGCCGTGCCGGTCGATCGGCGCTTCAGCCAGCCCCCCCGCAACCGCTGCGCTGGCAGGCCCGCCATTGCCCGGGCCGCTTCGCGACCGCTTCCGTCGCCTTATATCCCGACCCAAGAGCGCCGTCCCGCCGAGCACGCGTTCAGCTGCCATTACCGCGCATTTAATACACAAATGTAATATATACATATGTACCAAATGCCTAGCCAGCCATGAGCCGCTTCACCGCCACCGAGCAGCGCCTGGACGTCACCGGCCAGAAGCATCCGGGGTTCCCTCGCGACGCGGCCGCGGTGGTGCGCCTGATCAAGCTGCTGCACAAGCTGATCCTGGATCAGGGCAACGACATGCTGCGCGCCTACGGCCTGAACTACTCCGAATACAACGTGCTGATGATGATCGACGCCAGCCCGGACGGGACCTTGAACCCGTCGCAGCTGAGCGACGCGGCCAGCGAGAAGTCGGCCAACATCACCCGCCTGACCAGCCACCTGGTCGACAAGGGCCTGATCCAGCGCACCCCCAGCGCCGAGGACCGGCGCATGTTGCTGCTGCGCCTGACCGCCGAGGGCGAGCGCCTGATCCAGGCATTCATGCCCGACGTGTTCGCGCAACTGCGCGGGTACACGCAGCACCTGGAGAGCGCCGAACTGGCGCAGCTGGAAACCTTGCTGAAGCAATTGCTGCGCAGCGTGGAAGGCGACGCATGAGCGCGCGCGGGACCGATGTCGCAGCCAACGCAGCCGCCGCCCCGCCGCGGTTGCGCGCCGTGTTCGCCGACGCCCTGCGCGGCGAAGGCGAGGCCTGGCTGTTCGTGCTGCGCACGCTGCTGTCGATCTATCTGGCCGGCTGGATCGCGCTGCGCCTGGACCTGTCCTCGCCGATGACCGCGATGATCACCGTGGTGGTGGTGATGCACCGGCAGACCGGCATGGTGTTCGCGAAAGGCTTCTACCGCGTGCTGGGCACGCTGATCGGCAGCGTCGCCGCGCTGGCGATGGTGGCGCTGTTCCCGCAGGAACCGGTGCTGTTCGTGCTGGTGCTGGCGATCTGGATCGGCCTGTGCACCGGCGGCGCGCTGCTGTACCGCAACTTCAAGGCGTACGCGTTCGTGCTGTCCGGCTACACCGTGGCGCTGATCGCGCTGCCGGCGGTGAACCAGCCGCAGAACGTGTTCGCGCTGGTCACCGCGCGCGTCACCGAGGTGCTGCTGGGGCTGCTGGTGACCGGCGTGATCAGCGACGTGGTGTTCCCCAGCCGCTTGCGCCAGACCCTGCGCGACACGGTGCGCCGCGCCTACGACGGCTTCCTGGATTTCGTCCGCGACGCCACCGGCGGCCAGCTGTCGCGCGCGTCGATGGAACAGGCGCACCTGCGCTTCGTCCGCGACGCGGTGGAGATCGAGGACCTGCGCAGCTCGGTGGTGTTCGAGGACCCGGAGGCGCGCGTGCGCAGCGGCCGCCTGCGCCTGCTCAACCAGCGCTTCATGGCGGTGTCCACCAGCTTCCAGTCGCTGCATCACTACATCAACCGCCTGCTGCGCCAGGCCGAAGGCGATGTCGCCGAAGCGCTGATCGGCCTGTACCGGCCGCTGAAAGCCGCGCTGAGCGAACGCGGCGGCCGCGAACGCACCGTCGAGACCGCGCGCCGGCTGGCCGAATGCCGCGACGCGCTGGCGCCGCGTGCCGCCGCAGTGCGCGACACCCTGCCGAGCGCGCGCCACGAAGATTTCGACACCGGCGTGTCGCTGCTGCGGCGCTTCTTCGGCGAGCTGCACGACTACGTCGCCGCAGAGGCCGCGCTGGTCGCCCCGCAGCAGTGGCGCACGCCGCAAGCCGGCGGCGACACCGCCGTGTTCCTGCGCGGCAACGACTACGCGGCCGCCGCGCTGACCGCGCTGCGCAGCGCGCTGCTGGTGGCGGCGATGTGCTGGCTATGGATCCAGGCCGGCTGGATCAGCGGCGCCACCGCGGTGTTCCAGGCGGTGGCGTTGAGCGCGATCCTGTCGTCCAGCGCCAACGCGCCGGCGGCGGCGCGCTCGCTGTTCAAGGGCTTCGTGTTCGGCGCCGCGCTGGGCGCGGTCTGCCAGTTGCTGGTGCTGCCGCAGATGGATGGCTACGGCCTGTTCGTCGCCGGCACCGCGCCGTTCCTGCTGCTGACCCTGTACCTGGCCTCCAAGCCGGCGCTGTTCGGCTTCGCCACCGGCACCAATCTGGCCTTCGTCTCGATCCTGGCGGTGCAGCCGACGCCGAGTTTCAATGCCGTCACTACCTTCAACAGCGTGGTGCCGCTGCTGCTGGGCACGCTGGCGGTGAGCGTGGCGTTCGTGTTCGTGCCGCCGGTGATCGGCACGCGCTGGCATCGCCAGCGCCTGCTGGAACAGCTGCGCCGGCAGACCACACTGGCCGCACGCGCGCCGCTGCCCGGCCTGCACCTGCGCCTGGAAAGCGTCAACCGCGACCTGTTCCAGCAGATCGTCGCGCATACCCCGCCGGGCAGCGACGAGCTGCGCGACCTGTTGGGCTGGGCGCTGTCGGTGCACGAGACCGGGCGCACCCTGGTCGAGCTGCGCCGCGACGCGGCCGACGGCGACCTGCCGCACGCGCTGGCCACCGATGTGGACGCTGCGGTGCAGTCACTGGCCGAGCTGTACCTGGCGCCTTCGCCCGAACGCCATCGGCTGGCCCTGCAGCGCATCGATGCGGCGCTGGCGGCGAGCCGTCTCGACGGCGCGGTGCCGCTGCGCTGGAAGCGCACCCGCGAACACCTGCACCTGCTGCGTGGCGCACTGCTCGATGCCGACTCGGTGCTCGCCGCCCTCGCTGCCGGGCATGCGCCCGCCCCGACCTCGCCAGGAGCCGCCGATGGCGCTGCCCGCTGAAATCTCGATCGCCGGCGTGTACGTGCCCGGCCTGCTGGTGCTGGCGGTGGCGCTGCTGTTCGCCGCCTGGGCGGTGGATGCGCTCGCCGGCCGCGCCGGGCTGTACCGCTACGCCTGGCATCCGCCGCTGTTCCGTCTGGCCCTGTACGTCGGCGTGTTCGCCGCGCTCGGCCTGCTCCTTTTGCCGTGAGTCCCGCCATGAAGACATCCGCCCTGATCCGTTTCGCCCTGACCGCCGCGATCGTGCTGATCGCCGCCCTGCTCGCGCACGCGCTGTGGCGGCACTACATGCTGTCGCCGTGGACCCGCGACGGCCGCGTGCGTGCGGAGGTGGTGCGCATCGCCCCGGACGTGTCCGGCCTGGTCGATGCGGTCGCGGTGGCCGACAACCAGCACGTCGAGCGCGGCGACGTCTTGTTCAGCGTCGACCGCCGGCGCTTCGAGCTGGCCCTGGCGCAGGCCCGCGCCGATCTGGCCGCGGCGCAGGCGCAGGCGCGCTCGGCCGGCGCCAGCATCTCCGCCGCAGCCGCCAGCCAGGCCGCCAGCGAGGCCGAATTCCAGATGCGCCGCGCGCAGGCCGAACGCCGCGCCCGCGCCGCGTCGGTGATCTCGGCCGAGGCCCGTTCCGATGCCGAGGCCACCGCGCGCTCGGCGCAGGCCGACGTGCACCGCACCGCCGCCGTGCGCGGCCAGGCCAGCGCCGCACAGGCGCAGGCGCTGGCGGCGGTGGCGCAGGCGCAGGCCGCGGTCGATCTGGCCGAACTGGACCTGCAACGCACCCAGGTGCGCGCCACCGCCGACGGCTACGTCACCAACCTGGACGTGCGCGTCGGCGACTACGCCCAGGCCGGCAGCGCGCGGCTGGCGCTGGTACGCGACGACGCGATGTGGATCTACGGCTACTTCGAGGAAACCAAGCTGCCGCGGGTGCACGTCGGCGACCGCGCCGATATCCGCCTGATGAGCGGCGGAGTGATGCTGCACGGCAAGGTCGAAGGCATCGCCCGCGGCATCGCCGACAGCGACAACCCGACCAGCGCCTCGCTGCTCGCCGACGTCAGCCCCACCTTCAACTGGATCCGCCTGGCGCAGCGGGTGCCGGTACGGGTGCGCATCGATCCGGCCAGCGTGCCGCCGAACACGGTCCTGGCGGCCGGCATGACGGCGACGGTCACGGTGCATGGGGAGCCGTGATTCGGGATTCGGGATTGGGGATTGGGGATTCGTAAAAGCGACAGCCGGTTCCGATCTTCCGCCGCGCGACGGCCGTTACGAATCCCGAATCCCCCATCCCGAATCCCCGCCCCACATCCATACGCCGTAGTATCCTGCGCACCTCGGCCGCGCCGCGGCCTCTGTTCGAGCGACCGCATGAGCACCTACCAAGCCCCGCTGACCGACCTGCGCTTCGCGCTGCACGACGTGCTGCAGGTGGAAGCGCTGTTCGCCCGCCTCGGCTATGCCGAGGCCACCACCGACGTGGTCGATGCCGTGCTGGAGGAAGCCGCGCGCTTCACCGGCAGCGTCCTGGCGCCGCTGAACCGGGTCGGCGACGAACACGGCTGCACGCTGGACGCGGCTACCGGCGCGGTCACCACCGCACCGGGCTTTCGCGAGGCCTACCGGCAGTTCGCCGAAGGCGGCTGGACCGGCCTGACCGCGGCCACAGAGTTCGGCGGCCAGGGCCTGCCGCATACCCTGGGCGTGCCGCTCAACGAGATGGTCAACGCCGCCAACCTGGCCTGGGGCAACTTCCCGCTGCTGTCGCATGGCGCGGTCGAGGCGCTGAAGCAGCACGGCGAGGCCTGGCAGCAGGAGGTGTTCCTGAAGCCGCTGGTGGATGGCCGCTGGACCGGCACCATGTGCCTGACCGAGCCGCACTGCGGCACCGACCTGGGCCTGCTCAAGACCCGCGCCGAACCCAATGCCGACGGCAGCTGGTCGGTCAGCGGCACCAAGATCTTCATCACCGCCGGCGAGCACGACTTCACCGACAACATCGTGCACCTGGTGCTGGCGCGGCTGCCGGATGCGCCGGCCGGGGCCAAGGGCATCTCGCTGCTGGTGGTGCCCAAGTTCAAGGTCGCTCGCGACGGCAGCGTCGGCGCGCGCAACGCGGTGCGTTGCGGCTCGCTGGAACACAAGATGGGCATCCACGGCTCGGCCACCTGCGTGATGAACTTCGACGGCGCCGAAGGTTACTTGGTCGGTCAGCCGCACAAGGGCCTGCAGGCCATGTTTACGATGATGAACACGGCGCGGCTGGGCGTCGGCCTGCAGGGTATCGGCCTGTCCGAGCGCGCTTACCAGAACGCCCTGCGCTATGCGCGCGAACGCCTGCAGTCGCGTTCGCTGACCGGCGCCAAGCTGCCGGACAAGCCGGCCGACCCGATCCTGGTGCATCCGGACGTGCGCCGCATGCTGCTGACGGTGAAGGCGCTGACCGAAGGCAGCCGCCTGCTGGCGCTGCACGCCGCGACCCTGATCGATATCGCCCACCATGCGCAGGACCCGGCCGAGCGCGAGCAGGCCGACGTGCTGGTCAGTTTCCTGACCCCGATCTCCAAGGCCTGCCAGACCGAATGGGGCGTGGAGAACACCTATCACGCGCTGCAGTGCTTCGGCGGCCACGGCTACATCCACGAGCACGGCATGGAACAGCTGGCGCGCGACGCCCGCATCACCACGCTGTACGAAGGCACCACCGGCATCCAGGCGCTGGACCTGATCGGGCGCAAGACCGCGTCCAGCCAGGGCGCGGGGCTGAAGCTGTTCCTGGCGCAGATCGAGGCCTTCCTCGCCGAGCATGCCGAGAATCCGGCCGTGGCCGAGTTCGTCGGCCCGCTGCGCGAGAAGGCCGGCGAATGGGCAGCGCTGACCAAGCGCATCCTGCAGCGCGCCGCCGGCAACGCCGACGAGCTGGGCGCGGCCAGCTACGACTACGTGTTCTATTCCGGCTACGTGGTGCTGGCCTACTGGTGGGCGCGCAGCGTCGCCGCCGCGGATGCATCGGCGCAGAGCGAAGCGTTCAAGCAGTCCAAGCGCGAGACCGCGCGTTTCTACTACGCCAAGCTCCTGCCGCGCACGCTGACCCACGCCGCGGTGATCGAGGCCGGTGCCGAACCGCTGATGGCGATGGCCGACGCGCACTTCTGAGCAAGGTGCGCTGCGCGACCGGCGGCGCACTGCGCCGGTCGCGCAGATCCGTCCCGCTTCGATACACAAATCGTCAACAATCGGGTATAAGCTGTTTTCCCGATGGAGACAGACACAACAACGCTTGGTCTGATCGATACCGGAGCCTTCGCCGCTTCGGCCGGCGACGCGTCGTTTTCGTCGCCCCCTACCCACCTGCCTTCGGTGCGCCTGCTGTCGCTGGACGCGCATGGCCGGGTGCTGGACTGGATCAACTGGCAATCGGCCGCCTGCCTGTATGCGCGCGGCGCGGTGGCCTGGACCCTCGGCGAGCCGTGCATGCACATCCATGGCGGCATGTCGCGCGCCAGCGGCGAGCGCAGCGTGCTGCACCTGCATCCGATCATCGCCGCGCGCGGCCATGCCCGCTCGCGCGCGCTCGATCCCACGCCCACCTTGACCAATACCGCGCTGTTCGCCCGCGACGCGCAGCTGTGCCTGTACTGCGGCCAGCAGTTCAGCCGCCCGCAACTGACCCGCGACCACGTGCTGCCGGTCTCCAAGGGCGGCCGCGACACCTGGGAGAACGTGGTCACCGCGTGTTTCCACTGCAACTCGCGCAAGGGCAACCGCACCCCGCAGCAGGCGTCGATGCCGCTGCTGGCCGTCCCGTACCGGCCGAGCTGGATCGAGCACCTGATCCTGTCCAACCGCAACATCCTCGCCGACCAGATGTCGTTCCTGAAGGCGCAGTTGCCCAAGCGTTCCAAGCTGTCGGTCTGACCGCCAGGCCGGCGCGCAACGCGCCGCGCACTGCGACGGATTGCCGCACCTCCCTGCCAGCGTGGCCTGCGCCCGTGCGCAACTGAACGGGTTGCTTGCCCGTGCCCGGAATGGGGAGGAAAATGGACGGTCCGCTGAACCCTAATCCCGATGATCGATCCCACCCGCTATCCGCGCCTCGCGCGCATCCAGATCCCCGCCGAACTGCGCCGCTTCGAGGAGTCGGAGCTGCCGGCGATCGCGGAGGAACTGCGCGCCTACCTGATCGAGTGCGTCGGCAAGAGCGGCGGCCATTTCGGCGCCGGCCTGGGCGTGATCGAACTCACCGTGGCCCTGCACTATCTCTACGACACCCCGGTCGATCGATTGGTGTGGGATGTCGGCCACCAGACCTATCCGCACAAGATCCTGACCGGACGTCGCGACGAGATCCATTCGGTCAAGCAGGCCGGCGGCGTGGCGCCGTTTCCCAAGCGCGAGGAAAGCGAGTACGACACCTTCGGCGTCGGCCATTCCTCCACCTCGATCTCCGCGGCGCTGGGCATGGCCATCGCGCTGCAGCGCGCCGGCGACGAGCGCAAGGTGGTGGCGGTGATCGGCGACGGCGCGATGACCGCCGGCATGGCCTACGAGGCCTTGAACCACGCCGGCGGCATGGACCCGGAACCGAACCTGCTGGTGATCCTCAACGACAACCGCATGTCGATCTCCGAAGCGGTCGGCGGGGTCACCAAGATGCTCGGCCGGATGAGCGGCAGCAAGACCCTCAATGCGATCCGCGAAGGCGGCAAGAAGATACTCGGCGACAAGAAGAGCAACCCCACCGCGCGTTTCGTGCGCCGCTGGGAGGAGCATTGGAAGGGCATGTTCGTGCCCTCCACGCTGTTCGAGGAGATGGGCTTCCACTACACCGGGCCGATCGACGGCCACGACCTGCCGGCGCTGATCGGTGCGCTGAAGACGCTGCAGACGCTCAAGGGTCCGCAGCTGCTGCACGTGATCACCACCAAGGGCAAGGGCTACGAACTGGCCGAGGGCGACCAGATCGGCTACCACGCGGTCGGCCCGTTCGATCCCAGCAAGGGCCTGGTGTCCAAGCCGGGCGCCAAGGCGCCGACCTACACCGACGTGTTCGGCGACTGGATCTGCGACATGGCCGCCGCCGAACCGACGCTGCTGGCGATCACCCCGGCGATGCGCGAGGGCTCGGGCCTGGTGCGCTTCAGCAAGGAATACCCGCAGCGCTACTTCGACGTGGCGATCGCCGAGCAGCATGCGGTGACGCTGGCGGCGGGCATGGCCACGCAGGGCGCCAAGCCGGTGGTGGCGATCTACTCGACCTTCCTGCAGCGCGGCTACGACCAGCTGGTGCACGACGTGGCGGTGCAGCAGCTCGACGTGTTGTTCGCGATCGACCGCGGCGGCGTGGTCGGCCCGGACGGCGCCACCCATGCCGGCAACCTGGACCTGAGCTTCCTGCGCTGCGTGCCGCATCTGGTGGTGATGGCCCCGGCCGACGAGGCCGAGTGCCGGCAGATGCTCAGCACCGGCCTGCAGCACGCCGGTCCGGCCGCGGTGCGCTATCCGCGTGGCACCGGTCCCGGCGTGGCGCCCGGCACGGCGCTGGACACGCTGCCGATCGGCAAGGCGCAGGTCCGCGCGAACGGCGCCACGCTGGCGCTGCTGGCGTTCGGCGCGACCGTGGCGGCGGCCGAACAGGTCGGCCGCGAGCTCGGCCTGAGCGTGGTCAACATGCGCTTCGTCAAACCGCTGGACCGCGCGCTGCTGCTCGAGCTGGCGCGCAGCCACGACGGCTTCGTGACCATCGAGGACAACGTGGTGGCCGGCGGCGCCGGTTCCGGCGTGGCCGAGCTGCTCAATGCCGAAGGCGTGCTGCGCCCGGTGCTGCACCTGGGCCTGCCCGACGCATTCCAGCACCACGCCAGCCGCGAGCAGTTGCTGGCCGAAGCCGGGATCGACGCCGCCGGCATCCGCGCGGCGATCCTGGCGCGCTGGCCGCAGCTGGCGACCGGCGCCAACGCAGCGCGTACCGCGGCCAGGTAGGCAGCGCGTCGCACCTCACCCGCTCAAGGCGCGATCACCTCGTAACCGCGTGCGCGCAGCCGGTCCAGCGGACCGTCTGCCTCCTGCAGGCCCTGCATCGACAGCACCGCGAAGCTGGAGCGGTTCTGCGCCAGCGCCCGCTCCGCCGTTTCCAGCCACTTGCCCAGCGCGCGCTGGCGCACATCGCCCAGGCCCAGCTTGCGCGCGATCGCCGCCTCGCCGACCGCGTCCATGCACACCCGGTACTGATCGTTGCCCGGCAGCTTGCCGAGCGCGTCGAGATCGCCCTCGGACCAGGCATTGGCGCGCTGCCGCATCGTTTCCAGGTCGCCCTGGATGACCTGCAGCGTGCGCGCGAAGCAGTTGCGGTCGTTCAGCGCCGTCGCGCGGAATTCCTGCAGCGCGCGCTTGGCGTCGGGCACCTTCACTTCCACCACCACCGGCACGATCGGCACTTTGGCGCGCTTAGCCGCGCGCTCGATCACCGGCGCAGTGACGCTGGCCATGCTCAGCCCGGACTTGCGCATCGCCGCTTCGTACAGCTCCTGCGCGGCGAACACCGGCCGCCACGTTTCCACGCTGGCGTCGCGGCCCAGGTAGCGCGCCTTCAGCGGCAGCCATTGCGCGTACAGGTCGGCCGGCAGTACCTGCTGCAGGGTCTGGCCGTCCGGGTTGCGCCGCGCCTTCAGCAGCGACGGCAGCAACAGCAGGCTGCGGAACACGCCCAGGTTCGAGGACAGCGACAGCGTCGGCGCCGCGATGACCTGCTGCGACTGGCTGATCACCCGCTCCACCTCGCCCGACGCCCACTGCATGCGCTTGGGCAACGGCGACACCGTGCCCAGGATCCACAGCACGTGGTCGCCGCGCCGCACCTGCCACAGTCCGGGACCGGGCTGCTGGCCGGTCACCAGCACCGCCTCCAGATCGACCACCGGCGCGGCGGCCGGCGCCGCCGGCGATACCGCCGGATGCGCGGCGGCCAGGCCCGCGAACGCCAGCAGCATTGCCGCACACACGCCTCTCACCGCACTCGTCCAGGGCATCGCGACACTCTCCAGGAATTCGGACCGACGCCGAAGATCCAGCGCTTCGCGACGATATCAGCCCGACAGCTTGGGCAGGTACGCGGCCAGCGGATCGGTGACGGGCAGCAGCTGGAAGCGCTCCCACAGGAACCCCGGCGCCACCACGCAGCGCACCAGGCTGTAGTCGTCCAGCGGCCGCGCCGCCTGCCAGCTGCCGGCCGGGATCACCACCGACGGCAGGCCGCCGCGTTCGCTGGCGTCCATCCGGTAGCGCTGCAGGCCATGCTGCGGATCGAAGCTCAGCAATTCCAGTGCGCCGCCCTCCTCCCATTGCCAGGTTTCGTCGGCATCGATCCGGTGCCAATCGCTGCACTCGCCGCGCACCAGCAGGAAGCGGATCGCGGTGCAGGCCGGACGCGTGACGCCCTCGTGCTGGACCTGCAGTGCGGAGGTATGTACGCGCGCATAGCGCCCGCCCTCCGGGTGCGGCAGCAGCGACAGGTCGCGCACCAAGGTGGCGATACGAGTGGACGATTTCGTAGACATGGCTCAGTTTAGGGCCTGTCGGCCGGCTTGGGCTAGACCACCGACGCGGGCCGCCCTGGCGGTTGATGGGCGCCGGCGGGTGCCGGCCCGCCTTGCCTGGCTAGGCTAGCCCACCAGGCGCCGGCCGTTGCGCAGGCAGACGCGGAAGAACACCAGCAGGTCCCAGCTGTAGCGCTTGAGCAGGCGCCGCGGCTCGCGCAGCAGGCGGTACATCCACTCCATGTGCAGGCGGCGCACCCAGGCCGGCGCACGCTGGGCGTTGCCGGACAGGAAATCCAGCAGCGCGCCGACCCCGAACAGCAAGCGCGCGTCCAGCTGCGCGGCATGGTCGAGGATCCAGGTTTCCTGCAGCGGATTGCCGAACGCCACCAGCACCACGTCGGCGCCGCTAGCGTTGATGCGCTCGGTCAGCGCCGTGCCCGCGGCGGCGAACTCGGCGTAGCCGTCGCAGGTGCCGACCACGTGCTGGCCCAGTGTCTGCCGCAGCGTCTGCGCGGCGGCCTGGGCCACGCCGGGCCGCCCGCCGAGCAGGAAGAAGCGCAGCGGCCGCCGGCTGTGCCGGCACAGGTACGGAATCAGGTCGGTACCGTTGAGATTGCCGGCGAAGCGGCGGCGATGCACCAGCAGCGCGCCCAGGTCCATGCCGATGCCGTCGTTGACGATGCGCACGCCCGGCGCGCGCAGGCGCGTGCGCAGCGCCTGGCACTGCACCACGAAGTTGGTATTGGCGAAGAACACCTGGCGCTGCTCGCCGCGCGCCTGCGCCTGGAACAGCGCGTGCGCGAACGCCGCTTCGGTGGTGCGCAGGATCGGATAGCCGCCCAGCGCCATCACCTCCTGCCGCTCGGAATGCGCATCACCAGAGGTCATGGGGAAAACTGTCCAATAGACTGCGCTGCAGGGCATTCAGCTCGAACGGGGCGTTACCGCCCAGGGCCAGGCACTCCTCGACGCTGTGGCCGGCATGCCACTGCGTGCGCCCGGTGCCGTAGTAGTAATCGTCGTACTTGAAACGGTCCTCGCCGTTGCCCCAGTCCAGGTACACCGACGGCACGCCGTAGGCTTCGGCCAGGATCAGCCCATGCAGGGAACTGGAAACCACCAGTTCCGCGCCCAGCAATTGCCGCACGAACCCGGCCGGCTGCCGGTTCGGCAGCACCAGCTGGTCCTTGTAGCGTGCGTATTTGTCCGACGGCTCGTTGAAGTGCGGCACGATCAGGAACGGCTGCCGCACGGCCGGCGGCGCCAGCGCGTCGAGCGGAAAGAACAGCGGCATCAGCAGTCCCGGATCGCCGTAGATCTCCGGCACCTGCAGCCCGCGTTCCTGCAGAAACGCGCGGGTCTTGGGTCCGCGCACCGCACGCACGTCGAGCGCGCGGAAGCGATGCCGGTCGGCCGGGATCTTGCCGTTGATGCCGCTGCCCCACACCGTGTCGCCGTCGCTGGCGAAATGCAGCACCGAACCGATCGCGATCAGGCGCTTGCGCTTGTCGCGCTTGTCCAGCAGGGTCCGGTCGCGCTGCGCCAGCACGTTGGACACGATGATCTTGGACAGGTGATCGCCGACGTTGATCTCGCCGTTCTTCGGCTTCCACCAGAACAGCGCGCGGCGTTCTTCGTAGTCGATCCATTTTTGCAATGCGGACAATGCGACATCCTCCCTTGTGTACGCGAACGCCGTTCGCGGGCGAGCGGCTCCGTGTCAGGCGGTATCGCCTGCGAAAAGCCGGGTTTCCGGATAGGCCGACGGATCCAGGACACGGTCGGTGGTCTCGGACCAGCTCAGGCATTGGCGATGGCGCACGTGCGGGGCGTGCAGCGCCTTTTCGATCGCCGCGACGATCGAGGCCTCGTCGCCCGGGGTATAGCCGAAGCGCGACTGGTAACTGCCGACCACCGCGTTCGGACACACCGCAGGCAGGCCGAAGAAATCGTATTGCAGCAGCTTCATCGAGCTGTCGGCCAGATACACCGGCACCTGCTCCGACGCGTACGGCGCGATGCCGAAGCGCGCGTGCTTGATGTAGCCGATGGTCTCGGCGTGCTTCATTTCGCCATACACCACCACGTTGTCGCCATAGCCCGGCGCGCGGCCCATGCCCGAGCCGATCACATGGAAGGTGACCTGCGGGAAGGCGCGGCTGGCGGCGACGAAGAATTCCGGATCGAACAGCATCGAGCCGACCGCCACCGCATGGATGCCCTCGCCGTACGGCGACGGATCGCCGAGCGTGTCCAGGTTGTGGTCCACGCCATGGCCCACATGGAACACGTTGTGGCGGCTGGAAATCTCCTCGGCCATCGCCGGCGACACCAGCGCGATCACGTCCAGGCTCGGCGCCACGCGGTCGAATTCGCGCTCGATGTAGTCGGCGACGTTGATCGTGCTCAGGCCGTCGGAGGCACGGTAGACCTTGCGCGCGGTCGGGTTGATGCGTGCCGCCAGCTCGATGAAGGCCACCGCGATGCCGCTTTCGAACACGATTACATCCGCTTCCTGCATCCAGCGCAGCAACGTGGCCGGCGGCTTGGCCGCGTACAGCTTGAACATCAGGTCTTCCAGCGGCCGCAGCCAGCGCCGCCGCGTGTTGAACGGATGCAGCGGCGCGCGCCACAGGTAGCAGTCCACGCCGTTGTGCTTGACCACGGTGTTGGCGGTGGCGTCCAGCGGCAACCGCAGGTCGCCCTTCATCCGCGACAGCAGGCTGTAGCGCAGCGAGAAGAAGCGCGTGGTACCGCGCTTGGCCAGCTCGTCGGCGATGAAGTGGATGTTGGCGCGGCGCGGCGTGCGGTAGTCGTGCGCCGACAGCACCAGATAGCACGGCGGGCGTCCGGCAAGGGCCGCGGCCGGTGCCGCGGCGAGCGTCGCCGCTGCGGAAGAATCGCTCATGCCATCGCTCCTTTGCGGTAGAGGGGTGTCGGGAAAGATCGCCGGATCGCGGGTCATCGTTTGGCCCTGGCGTCGCGCAGCAACGTGCGCATGTTGAGGATCGCCATCACGTCGCGGCGGAACGCCGGCCACAGCGCGAACACCAGCACGCAGCCCAGCGCCATCGCCGCGCCGCCCACCGCCAGCTGCTGCCACAGCGAACTGCCGCCCCACTGCTGCGCGGCGAAGTACGCCGCCACGCCGGCCGCGCCGTAGCCGAGGATCGCGCGCAGGCCGTTGTTGAACAATTCCAGCGCCGGCACCTGCGGCGCCACCTTGGCGATCCAGATCACCGACAGCGGCCACATCACCAGCAGGCCCAGCGTGTAGCCGATGGTCACGCCCATCACGCCCCAGGCCGAGCCGGCGAAGATGCAGGCGATCAGCATCACCCGCCCGACCACCGAATACACCAACTGCTCGCGCATCAGGCCATGCGCCAGGAACACCCAGTAGGTGGCGTAGGACGCGGTCTGGAAGATGCCGCCGAGGGTCAGCACCTGGAACAGCGGCACCGCCGGCCGCCATTGTTCGCCGAGCACCAGCACGATCAGCGGCAGCGCCAGCGCGCAGGCGCAGGAGAACAACGCCACGATCAGATGCACCATCACCGTCTGCCCGCGCAGCAGGAAGCTGCCGAAGCGCGGCGGATCGTCCTGCAGCTGCGACAGCACCGGCAACGCCACCGAGGTGGCCGGCGCATTGATCTGGTTCAGCGGCATCATCAGCAGCTGGAACGCGCGGTTGTACAGGCCCAGCGCCTCGGCGCCGATGCGGTGGCCGATGATCACCTGGCCGACGTTGCGGCTGGCGTAGCCGAGCAACTGCGCGGCCATCAGGTTCCAGCCGAAGCTCAGGAACGCGCGCATCGGCGCGTCGCGGCGATAGCCGCGCGGCAGCCAGCGCGCGCAGGCGCCGGCGATCGCCAGGTTGACCAGCGCCTGCACCACCTGCTGCCACACCAGCGCCCAGTAGCCGTAGCCGGCCAGGGCCACGCCGACGCCGGCGACCAGGCCCATCACCTGCGCGCCGACATCGCTCAGCGACACCTGGCCGAAGCGCAGCCCGCGGCTGAGATGCGCGCGGTACTGGGTGGTCATGCCGTTGAGCAGGAAGGTCACCGCCAGCGCCTGCGAGATGCCCAGCAGCGCCGGCTCGCGATAGAAGTGCGCGATCCACGACGAGGACAGGAACACCACGATCGCCAGCACCAGGCCGATGCCGCTGTTGATCCAGAACAGGTTGTCGCGCTGCTCGCGGCTGACGTGCTTGGCCTGGATCGCAGCCGAGGACAGGCCGAAGTCGCGCAGGATCTCGGCCATGCCGACGATCGCGGTGACCATCGCCATCAGCCCGTAGTCGTAGGGCGTCAGCAAGCGCGCCAGCAGCACGATGCCGCCGAACTGCACCACCATCTTCGCCAACTGCCCGGCCATGGTGACGGCGGCGCCACCGGCGGCGCGCGAGCCGAGGCTGCGTTCCGGCGGCGCTGCGGGACCGGGGGTTTCGGTCGTGCTCATGCCCGTGCCTCGCTGCGCACGCCGCGCGCATCCAGATAGCTGCGGTAGTGCTGCACGCCGATCGCGCTCCAGTCGCGCCGCGACAGGTCGGGCACCGCGTCGGCGGGCAGGCGCCGCGCCTGCGCCAGCGCGTCGGCCAGTTGCGCCGCATCCAGTTCGCCCCGATACAGCAGCACCCACTGCGGCCCGACCTCTTCGGCGATCGCCGCATTGGCCTCGTTCCACGGCGCCAGCACCGGCCGCGCCAGCGACAGCGCCAGCAGCAGCGTGCCGGAGTTGTGCATCTGCCGGTACGGCAGCACCACCAGTTCGGCCTCGCCGACTTCGCGCGCCAGCACCTCGTCTTCCACGTACTGCAGCCGCGCGCTGATCCGCGGATCGGCGGCGCAGGCCTGTTCGACCACGGCGCGGATCTGCGCATCGATCGGATTGCCGGCGATGCGCAGGCTCAGCGCCGGGTCGGGCAAGGCCTGCAGCGTCGCGATCAGGGTTTCCACGCCCTTGTACGGGCGCAGCAGGCCGAAATGCAGCAGGCGTCCCGGCACCCGCGGCGGCTGCGGCATCGCCGCGTACCAGTCGCGGTAGTGGCCGTGCAGGATGGTGTCGGTGGCCGGCGCACGCTCCGGCGTGGTCGCGTTGATGCGGATCCAGCGCGCGGTCAGGCGATCGGTCCAGCGCAGCAGCAGGCGCTCGCGCCAGCCCTTGTCCTCGTGCGGGGCCACGTTGTGCAAGGTGCGCACCAGTGGCACGCCGCCGAGCTTGAGCCGCAGCAGCAGCAGCGCCATGCACGCCTGCTTGGCCAGCGTGCCCACGGCCGTCGGGTGCCGCATCATGTATTCCGGCCAGTGCACGTGCAGCACGTCGTAGCGCGACAGCAGCGCCGCGCGCATCGAGAAGAAACGCAACTGCACCTGCTGCGGCAATGCCGCGTACAACTGGGTCAGGTACGGATTGGTGGTCGCGCCCGGCCGCTCGGTCGACAGCAGCACGGTGATCGGCGGTCCCGGCACGCGCGCATCGCCGCTGCAACGCGGTTCGTCGCTCATCGCCCCGCCTCCGTCTTGCCCAGTACCGCGCGGTATTCGTCCAGATAGGCGCCGACCACATGCTCCCAGTCGTAGCGCTGCGCGTAGGCCATGGCCGCCTGCCGCTGCGCGGGGAACGTCGCGTCGGTGGCGGCGGCATAGGCTTGTACCGCAGTGGCGGCGCGCTGCGGATCGGCCGGATCCAGCAGCACGCCTTGCGCCGATTCGCGCACCAGGCGCGCGAACGGCGGAATGTCGCTCAGCACCGGCAACAGGCCGGCGCTCATCGCTTCGACCGCGGCCAGGCCGAAGCCTTCGTGACGCGACAGGCACACGAAGTACTGCGCGCTGCCGAGCAGCTGCGCCAGTTCCTCCTGCGACGGCGCCACGCGCAGCTGCACGCGGTCCTGCAGGCCGCGTTCGGCGATCGCCTGCAACAGGTCGGCCTGGGTGAAATCGTATTCGCGCCCGGCCACGATCAGCTGCCAGGCCGGATCCTGCGCCGCCAGCGCGCGCAGCAGGTCCAGCGTTTCCAGCAAGCCCTTGTTGACCGACCAGCGCCCGAAATAGATCAGCGTGCGGCCCGGCGTGGCGCTGCCCTGCCCGGCGAACTTGCTCACATCCACGCCGTTCTCGATCACCCGCAGGCGCTG
This sequence comes from Xanthomonas sp. JAI131, assembly GCF_013410075.1. Classification (NCBI taxonomy): domain Bacteria; kingdom Pseudomonadati; phylum Pseudomonadota; class Gammaproteobacteria; order Lysobacterales; family Lysobacteraceae; genus Xanthomonas; species Xanthomonas sp. JAI131. The sequence goes on from NZ_JACCCN010000001.1 coordinate 1,513,584, forward strand.
CGGCGCGACCACCGCCGAGAACACCTGGCCATCGTTCTCGCTGGTCGCCACGACCCGCGCGTAGGCCCGGGCCGAGGCCCGGGTCAGCGTCTTGAACCACAGCATCTTCAGCCGCGAGGCATAGGTGGTGTGGAAGAAGCCGCCATGGGTGGAGACGATCATCGGCGTGCCGTGCAGCACCCGGGTCAAGGCCAGGAAGTCGTAGAAGAAATCGATGCCGTGCACGTGCACCAGATCGGCGCCGCGCAGCGCGGCCAGGACCTTCGGCGCCAGCGGATAACGCGAGGACCCGCGGTACGGCAGCCGCACGATCGGCACGCCCTGATACGCATCGCGCTGCGCGAGCCGCTCCTGCGGCCGGGTGAAGACCCGGTCCAGGGTGACCACCTCGACCTGATCGCGGCCCTGCTGCAGGTGCCGCCGCGCGATGTTCAGCACGACCTCCTCCATGCCGCCCACCGACGGATGGAATTGGCGCACGACGTGAACCACCTTCATTGAACGCTCCCGTGCGCCAGCGCACCGCATTGCGACAGCGCCATCAGGACGCCTCCTGCCGTGCCGGCTCGCGCCGCAGCCCGATCATCCACGGCGCCACGCGCACGATCACCGCGCGCATCGGCACGCTGGCGAGCACCGCCAGCACGCTCACCGACACCGCCCAGGCCGGCCCCCAGGCATCGCCGCGGACCAGGCCGGTACGGCTGGCCACGCCGGCCATGACCGAGAACAGCAACGTATGCGTGCACAGGATCAGCAAGGTGTTGCGTCCGATCCACTGCAGCCACGCCCACTCCTGCACCAGCCGCGCCACGCACAGCGCCATCGCGCTGCCGAGCAGGCTGGCGGCGAGGAAGCCGAGCGGCGAATGCCCGAACTTCATCATGTTCACGTCCACCCGGCCGTTGTTCCAGGCGATCGCGAACCACGCCGCGCCGAGCAGCAATGCCGCCAGCGCGTTGCCCGTGCGGCTGGTCGGAAGCAGGCCGCTGCGCTTGGCCGCGGCCGCGCCGACCGCGAAGAAACACAGCGACACCGGTAGTACATCCAGCGCAAACGGAAGCCGGTAATCCTGGGTCGGGAACCAGATCGCCCAGCCCCAGGCCAGCAGCAGCGACAACACCGCCAGCACCTCCAGCGACAGGCGCCGGCGTAGGTACAGATAGCTCAGCGTGGTCACGAACAGCGCCGGCAGGAACCACAACGCCGGCATCACGTAGAGCTTGGGGCCGATGCCGCTGACCAGGCCCAGCAACGGTTCCCACCACGGCCGGTCGCCCCACAGCTGCGCCTTGGAACCGATGTTGCGGGTCAGCATCCAGTACGCGTACGCGACCAGGAAGAACGCCAGATACGGCAGCAACAGGCTGCGCGCCAGCTTGGTCCAGGTCGCCATGCCCAGCGGCCGCTTGCCGAACGCCTCGCCGACCCAGCCGGACAGCACGAAGAACATCGGCACGTGGAAGCTGTAGGCCAGGATCACATAGGCATGCGGGATGCCCTTGGCGTGGCCGAACACCACCAGCAGGATCGCCAGCGCCTTGGCCGCGTCGATGCGCGCATCGCGCGTGCCGCGCACGCCGCTGCGGGCCGGCTGCTCGGCCAGCACCGTCTGCAGTGCCTGCGTGGAGGCGCTCATGTCGCCACCGCCGCACGCGACGTGGTGTCGGTTGCCGGCGGCAACGCCGCCGCCGCTGCGCGCCGCGGCACCATCTGCCACAGGCAGCCGCAGACGAACCACCACAGCGCCGCGGTCTTGATCGAGAAGTAGCCGTTGGAGACCAGCAGGCTCAACGCGAACGCGAAGATCAGCAGGTTCTTGAACAGCTGGCCCTCGATCGTGCGCATCAGCATCGCGAACGAATAGGCCAGCAGGAACGCCAGCACCAGCACCACCGACTGCGAGGAGATGAAATAGGCGATGCCGCTGTCGAAATACTTGTACGGCGTGTCGAAATCCAGGCCCAGCCACGATTCAGCGGTCATGTTGCGGATCGAATACACGGTGAAGAACACCCGCCCCAGGGTGGTGTCCTCGTAGCTCTGGATGCCGGACGCCCACACCATCAGCCACGCGCCCAGCAACACGCCGAAGAAGATCAGGAAGCCCAGGCGCTGGTCCATGCGCAGCAGCAGCGGGGTCAGCGCCACCATCATCACGCAGGTGCCGGCGGCCAGGCGCCCGTCCGAAGCCACGATCAGGAAGCCGATCATCGCCACCGACGCGGCGATCCCCACCGGCCGCATCCAGCGCCAGAAGGTCAGCAGGATCGCGGTGAAGAAGATGATGAAGTTGCCCATCGTCACCGGCTCGATGAACACCGAGGAGGCGCGCGGCAGGTTGGAGGACGGCAGGAAGTTGCGCGCGCCCGGCCGGGTCGCGCTGACGAACAGGTTGCTGTCCTGGTTCCAGAAGCTCGACGCGCTGGCGCCGCGCGCATTGACGAAGTAGCTCTTCGGGTTGACCACGTCGCCGTAGACCTTGGGCAGGGCCAGCTCGAACGCCGCCACCAGCGACACGATCAGCGCCATGCGCAGAAAAAGTTTTGGCAACGAACCGGTATAGGCCGCGCCCAGCACCAGGAACGCGAACGGGATCAGCGCGTCGCGGAAGAACTTGGGATCGATCGACCAGACCAGGAACAGCCGCACCAGCATCAGCAGCGCCAGCAGGCCGATGCCGGTGAACACCATCGCCGTGCGCTTGCGGTCCAGCGACCACAGGCCGATCAGGAAGCAGGCGCCGTAGATCGCCAGTTCCGCGACATAGGTCATCGCCGGGCTGACCCGGAACACCTTGGCGTTCACCACCGCGAGCAGGAAGTTGTAGCCGATGGCGAACAGCAGCACCAGTTCGATCAGAAGATTGTGGCGCTGCTCGCGCAGCGTCATCGGCGGCGCATCGATGGCGGTGTTCAGCACGCGGCACCTCGCTGCGCGACGCGACGCGCCACGGGTTGCGACAACGGCGACCGCAACGTGCCCATGGCGGAACGCCCCGCGTGCACGACACGGCGGCAAGCGACCTCGATGGCGCCGCGGCCCGCGGCCCAGCCGCCGCCGTCCCCGCCACCGGCGGCGACGACGGGGCGGCGCCGGCAGTGGGGACGGTCGGCGCGATAACGGTACATCGGGCGCATCAGTAGGCGGTCTTCTGCCCGAGCACCTTCACTGCGGTGAGCACGATGATCCGCGTATCCAGCCACAGCGACCAGCGGCGGATGTAATCCAGATCGTATTGGATGCGCTTCTTCATCGTCCGCAGCTCCGGCGTCTCGCCGCGGAACCCGTTGACCTGGGCCCAACCGGTGATGCCCGGCTTGACGTAGTGCCGCTGCATGTAATGGTTGATCAGCTTCTCGTAGTGGGTGTTGTGCTGCGCCGCATGCGGCCGCGGCCCCACCACCGACATGCTGCCGCCGAGCACGTTGAACAGCTGCGGCAGCTCGTCCAGGCTGCTGCGGCGCAGGAACGCGCCGAACGGGGTGACCCGGCTGTCGCCGCGCTTGGCCTGCACCACCACGTCGCTGGGTTCCTGCTGCACGCGCATCGAGCGGAACTTGTACATGTAGAACTCGCGGCCGCCCAGGCCATGGCGGCGCTGGCGGAAGAACACCGGACCCGGCGAACTCAGCTTCACGCCCACCGCGATCGCCAGCATCACCGGCCACAGCATCGCCAGCGCGGCCAGCGCGACCAGCTTGTCCTGCAGCGCCTTGGCGACCACGAAGTAGGTGTTGCGGTCCACCCCGCCCTGGCGCAGGTTGATCACCGGCACGTTGCCGATCTGGTCGCCGGACTGGTTGAGCATGCCGAAGTCGAACAGGTCCGGGATCAGCCTGACCTGGATCGGATAGCGGTCCATCTGCTGCAGCAGCTGCTTGATGTGGTCGCGCTCGCCCAGCGGCAGCGAGATCCATACCTGCTCGACCTCGTTGTTGTTGAGGTAGTCGATCAGCGACTCCGGCGTGCCGGCCCCCAGGCACTGCAGCTTCTTCGGATGATCGGCCACCGACAGGTCGTAGTCGCTGCTGAAATAGCCGACCAGTTGCATGCCCACCCACGGATTGCGGCTCAGGTAGTTGTGGATCTTGACCACCGGATGGCGCAGGCCGACCACCACCACGCGCTGCACGTCCACGCCTTCCGAGCGCAGGTGGTTGAGCACGCCGCGCACCATGGTGCGCGAGACCAGCAAGGTGGCCAGGCTGGTGGCGAACCACAGGCCGATCCACAGCCGCGAGACCTGCTGCCCGAACTGCACCACGAAGGCATGCACCGCGAACAGCGCGAACACGCCGCCGCAGGCCAGGCTCAGCACCATCATCTCGCGCATCAGGCCGCGTCCGCGCCAGCTGCGATACAGCGGAAACAGCGCGAAACAGATCACCGCGTACAGCAACGTGGTGCCGATCGCGACGCGGTAGGACGCTTCCGGCATCCAGTTGCCGAACAGCAGCCGGTGGGTCAGCAGCGCACCGGCGACGATGACCGTCAGATCCGATACGCGTAGCAGGATATCCGCCGCGGCTGCATATTTGGACAGCAGGCGGGGGGACGACGTTGTATAGGTGGCGCTACTCAGGTCTGCCAGAAGCATGGTCGGGATTCCTATCCAAACTCGGTCGGTGGCATGCGGGGGAACATGCGACGTATGCGAGCCTCGATCTCATCTGCCAGTGGACCGCTGCGGTGCCTTCCTCACCGACCCCAGGTCCAAGGCAGCCCATGTTTATTTCAACAGAACCGCGACTGCGTACAACCGGTCAGGAAAATAATGGAACACCTCTGTACTTAGCTGAACCACGTATCACCTCACTGAAGAATTTGCGTAGGAAACATGACGATGTGCCTGCGTCGTCGCATCGGTCGCGACCGCGGTCACGGCGCATCGCAGCAGACGTCGCGCCGCGCGCTTCATGCCGCGGCCGCCGCCTGCGCTTCGCGCAGGAAATAGCGGATCAGGGCGATGGCGATCGCCGAGAACAGGCCGAACACGAACGCCAGCGCCAGGTTCAGCAAGGTCTTCGGCGAACTCGGCTTGCCCGGCACGTCGGCGCGGTCGACGATCGACACGTTGTTGGTGCCCACGTTGCCGGCCACGCCGATCTCCTTGTAGCGCTGCAGCAGCGCGTCGTAGAGCTGGCGGTTGGTGTCGGCTTCGCGCCGCAACATGTTGTAGCGGATGCTGCGGGTCTGCAGATCCAGCTCGTCGTTCTTCAGGCTGGAGATGCGTTCGGACAACAGCGTCTCCTGCTGCCGCGCCGCTTCGTAATCGTTCTTCAGCCCGCTGCGGATGTTGGCGATCTCGTTGCCGATCTGGCGCTTGGTCTCGGCGATCTGGTTCTGCAGGCGCTGCATCTCCGGGTAGCCCGGCTGGAAGGTGGCCAGCTTCTGCTGGTAGTCGGCCGCCAGCTTGGCTTGCTCGGCGCGCAGGCTCTGGATCAGCGGGCTGCTGATCACCTGCGGCAGGCCCATGCCGTCGCCGATCCCGGCCTGGCGCCAGGCCGACTCGGCCTTGATCCGCGCATCCTGCGCGGCGGCCAGGCGCACGTTCAACTCGCTCATGTTCTGCGTCGGCAGCGACGGCTTGTCGTCGCCCAGCGACACGATCTGCTCCTTGCTGGAGTAGTCGACCGCGTTCTTCTCCGACTCTTCCACCTTGTCGCGCAGCTGCTCCAGCCGCTCGGACAGATACTTGGCGGCGAACGAGGACGCCTGCAGGCGCCGCTCCTGGGTCGAGGCGATGAACATCTTGGCGTAGGTGTTGGCCACGCGCGTGGCCAGCACCCGGTCGGGCGAATCGAAGTTGATCCGCACCAGCCGCGAATCGCGCACCGGCTCGATCGTCAACGCGTCCAGCACCGGGCCGACCAGCGCATTCTCGGCCGCGGCGGCGCGCGCCTCCGGCGACGGAGCACGGCCATCGCCATTGCCCTGCAGCTTCTCCAGCGCCTCGTCGACCAGCGGCTTGAACGTCGGGTCCTGGGTCAGCCGCGCCTCGCGGATCACCGCCCGCGCCAGCGAACGGCTGCCGAGCAGCTCGTACTGGGTCTGGTAGAAATCGCGATCCTGCGGCGATTCCACCGGCATCAGGTTGGCCACGTTGGTGACGTTCAAGGACTCGCGCTCGATCTGCAGCACGCTGGTGGCGCGGTACTTGGGCGTCATCAATAACGTTACCAGCAGCGCCAGCGCGACGACCGCCACGGTCAGGCCGACGATCAGCCAGCGCTGCCGGTACAGGGCGTTCCAGTAGTCCAGCAGGCTGATGTCGGCCGGGCTCAGCGGCGCCGAGGAGGTGCGGGTGTGCATGCTCGAGGAACTCATCGGTATGCCCGCCAGACCATGACGAACGGGGTCAGCTGCACCATCGTGCGCAGCACGACGAGCGCATCGGAGCGGTACACCACGACGATGTCGCCGCCATAGATTTCAGGATCCGGCGAGACGCCCTTCTGGATATCGCGCAGATCGAAACGGGCCAGCATCTTCTGCCCGCCGACGTTGCGGAACACCACCACGTTGCCGCGGCTGGCCACATCGCTGACGCCCTTGCCCAGCGACAGCGCCTGCTGCAGGGTCAGCGCCGAACCGGCGATCGGGTAGATGCCCGGCTCGCCCACCGCGCCGGTGACGGTCACCCGGTTGCCGGTGAACTCGTCGACCAGCACCGACACCTGCGGGTTCTGCAGATAGCCGTTGCGGTAGCGTTGGGTGATGTCCTTCTGCAATGCGTTGACGCTGAGTCCGGCGGCCTTGATGTCGCCGACCAGCGGCAGCGAGATGCGGCCCTCGTTGTCGACCCGCACCTGGCGCTCCAGGTCGTCCACCTGGAACACCTTGACCGTCAGCAGGTCGCCGGGGCCGAGCAGGTACTCCGGCTGCCCCATGGAGGCGGCCAGCGGATCGCCTGCCGGCAATTCCGTCAGCATCTTCGGCCCGGTGCTGCTGCACCCGGACAGGAAGACCAGACAAGAAAGGGCCAGACACAATGCCCAGTTGAACGTACCGGAGAGTTTACCCATGCGCGATGCAGACGCCCTCTGTCGAGTGGTTTTGGGAACGCCGCACTCCTCTATCCGGCCAGCGCTCCATCACCGGTCGGGTAAGACGATTGCAGTGTCATTTCCTGCCTGGGACGACCGCCCAGGCCAACAGCGAAGCCTCGTGCTGCAGTGCACTATGGCACAGCTACCCGCCCTCACCAAGACATCTTGCGGCATTTTTTTGACGCTATACCGCGTGGATTCAAGTACATGTCCGAATATTCAGCATGTTCAACGAAGCCACGTCGCAAAATACACGACGTTAACGTGACACATGTCAAGGCGTTGACGGTCCTCGTCCGCAGTTCGCTGCCGGATTTCCGTCCCGGTCGTCGCAGGCCCCGCGGCGGCCGCAGCAGGCATCGCATCGACCCGAGCGCGTTTGTCTACACCCTCGTCCGAACGGTCCCGCAGCCGATCCGCGTCGGGACGGCACCAGTGGCGCGCGCCACCAGCGTCCGCCGCAGGGGCGAGCACTGCGGCGACTGCCTGCCGATCGCCGGTTACGCCGGCTGCATGTTTGTGGCGGCCCGGACGGCCCAACCCCCGCAAAACGAAAAAGGCCCATGTCGCTGACATGGGCCTTCGAAGATGGTCGGGGTAGCCGGATTCGAACCGACGACCACTAGTCCCCCAGACTAGTGCGCTACCAGGCTGCGCTATACCCCGGTAAAAACTCCGCCGTTGCGGCGGTCCCGCCTCGCGGCGAGCTGGCAATTATAGCGGGATTGGCGCGGCCATTCCTAGCCGGTCGCGCGGTTGCCGCTCAGCGCCGCAGCAACTGCAGCACTTCTTCCAGTTCCTGCCGCACCTGCTTGATGATCTGGTTGCTCAGCGCCGACTCCTGCCGCGCGCCCTCGCCTTCCAGGCGCAGACGCGCGCCGCCGATCGTATAGCCCTGTTCGTACAGCAGGCTGCGGATCTGCCGCACCATCAGCACGTCGTGGCGCTGGTAGTAGCGGCGGTTGCCGCGGCGCTTGACCGGTTCCAGGCTGGGGAATTCGGTTTCCCAGTAGCGCAGCACGTGCGGTTTGACGTCGCACAGCTCGCTGACCTCACCGATGGTGAAGTAGCGCTTGGCCGGAATCGGCGGAAGTTCGCGGTTACTGCCCGGGTCCAGCATAAGCCTCCACTCGCTCCTTGAGCTTCTGTCCCGGGCGGAAGGTCACCACCGTCCGCGCCGAGATCGGAATTTCTTCGCCGGTCTTGGGATTGCGACCGGGCCGTTGGTTCTTGCGGCGCAGATCGAAGTTGCCGAAACCGGACAGCTTCACCTGCCGTCCCTGCTCCAGCGCATCGCGCAGCACATCGAAGAAAGCATCGACGAATTCCTTGGCCTCGCGCTTGTTCAGCCCGACTTCGTCGAACAACCGTTCGGCCATTTCCGCTTTGGTCAACGCCATTGCCCTGCTATCCCCTACGTCTCAGCCGCGAATCCGCGCATCGTGTTCGCGCGCCAGCGCCGCCACCGCATCGGCGACCACGGCATCCACATCGCGATCCGTCAGAGTGCGCGAGTTGTCCTGCAAAATCAAGCCCATAGCGAGACTCTTGAAACCCGCCTCGACCCCCGGCCCGACGTAGCGATCGAACAGCACCACGTCGCGCAGCAGCGGCCCGACCGCGCCGCGCACGCTGCTCGCCAGCGCCGACCAGGCCACCGCCTCGGGCACCAGGAAGGCCAGGTCGCGGCGTACCGACGGGAACCGCGACAGCTCGGCGGCACGCGGCAGCGCACGCGCGGCCAGCGGCGCCAGATCCAGCTCGAAGCCGAGCACCTCCACGTCGATCTGCATGGCCTGCAACAGGCGCGGATGCAACTGGCCGATCCAGCCGATCCGCGCGCCATCGCGGTATACGTCGGCCGCACGGGTCGGATGCGCGAACGGCAGCGCCGACGGACGGTAGTCCAGGCGCGCGCCGGCGGCACTGGCCAGCGCGTCCAGGTCGCCCTTCAGGTCGTGGAAGTCGACCTTGCGTGCCGGCAGGCCCCACTGCAGCGCATCGGCATCGCCGCACACCGCGGCCGCCACGCGCTGCGTCTCCGCCGGCGCGGCGCCGGCCGTCGCCGCGGCCGCGAACACCTTGCCCAGCTCGAACAGGCGCACCCGCCCGGCCTGGCGGGCGACGTTGCGGCCCAGCGCCGCGACCAGCCCCGGCAACAGCGACGGACGCATCACCGCCAGTTCGGCGCTGAGCGGATTGGCCAGCGCCACGCGTCCGGCGTCCAGGCCCCACTGGTCGAGCAGGGCCGCATCGACGAAGGCGTAGTTGATGGTTTCCAGCATCTCGCGCGCGACCAGCTGGCGGCGCACGCTCAATTCGTCCAGTTGCGTCTCGCTGCCCATGGCGATGCGCGAGGCGCCGCCCGGCAGCGTGGTCGGCAAGCGGTCGTAGCCGTGGATGCGCGCCAGCTCCTCGATCAGGTCCTCTTCCAGGGCGATATCGAAGCGGCGGCTGGGCGCGGTGACCTGCCAGCCATTGCCGGTTGCGACGACCTCCATGCCCAGCGCGCGCAGGATGCGCTCGACGTCGGCGTCGACGATTTCGATGCCGAGCACGCGCACGATGCGCGCGCGGCGCAGCGTGATCGGCGCCGGCGTCGGCAGGTGCTCGCGCAGCTCGGCCTCCACCACCGGGCCGGCGCGGCCGCCGGCCAGTTCCAGCACCAGCCGCGTCGCCAGTTCCAGCGCCGGCCGCGGCAGCGCCGGATCCACCCCGCGCTCGAAACGGTGGCCGGCATCGGTGTGCAGGCCGAGCTTGCGGCCGCGGCCCATGATCGCCGCCGGCGCGAAGTGCGCGGCCTCCAAGAACACATGCCGGGTCGCATCGGTGACGCGGGTGTCGTGGCCGCCCATCAAGCCGGCCAGGGCGACCACGCGGTCGCCGTCGGTGACGGCCAGGAAGCTGTCGTCGAGCGTCGCGTCGCGGCCGTCGAGCAATTTCAGCGTTTCCCCGGCACGCGCGCGGCGCACGCCGACCGGGCCGTGCAGCGTCTCCAGGTCGAAGGCATGCATCGGCTGGCCCAGTTCCAGCATCACGTACTGGGTGATATCGACCAGCAGCGACACCGGGCGCACGCCGCTGCGGCGCAGGCGTTCGGCCATCCACAGCGGCGTCTTCGCCGCCGGGTCGAGATCCTCGACGACGCGGCCGCAGTAGCGCGGCGCATCGCCGCCCGCCTGCAGGCGCACCTCGAGGCGGCGCTCGCTGGCGACGGCGACCGGCTCGGCCGCGAACGGCAGCACTTCGCTGGCGCAGGCCGCGGCCACGTCGTAGGCGATGCCGCGCACGCCGAAGCAATCGGCGCGGTTCGGGGTCAGCTTGATCTCGATGCTGGCGTCGGGCAACCCGAGGTAGTCACTCAGCGCCTGGCCGATCGGCGCGTCGTCGGGCAGCTCGAACAGGCCCGACGCATCGCTGTCCAGGCCCAGCTCCTTGGCCGAGCACAACATGCCATTGGACTCCACGCCGCGCAGCTTGGCCGCCTTGATCGCGATGCCGCCGACCTGGGCGCCGACCAGCGCCAGCGGCGCGACCAGCCCGGCGCGCGCGTTCGGCGCACCGCAGACGATCTGCAGCAAGCCGCCCTGCCCGGCATCGACCTGGCACACCTGCAGCCGATCGGCTTCCGGATGCCGCGCCGCTTCGACGATGCGCGCCACCACCACCTGCTGCAGCGATTCGCCGAGCGGCGTGACCTCTTCGACCTCCAGACCGATGGCGGTCAGGGTCGCGGCCAGTTCATCGCGCGTGGCCTGGGTGGGGACGTGGCTGCGCAGCCAGTTTTCGCTGAATTTCATGAGAGGCCGGGATTGGGGAGTCGGGATTGGGGATTCGCAAGAGCGGGTTCATGCGGGACTGGTGCAATCGGGAGGAATCCGCTTTCGCGAATCCCCAATCCCGACTCCCCAATCCCGGCCCTCAGGCGAACTGCCTAAGGAACCGCACATCGTTCTCGAAGAACGCGCGCAGATCGTTGACGCCGTAGCGCAGCATCGCAAAGCGCTCCACGCCCATGCCGAAGGCGAAGCCGGTGTAGCGTTCCGGATCGATGCCGACGCTGCGCAGCACGTTCGGATGGACCATGCCGCAGCCGAGCACTTCCAGCCAGCGGGTGCTGCCGTCGGGCTGCTGCCAGGCGATGTCCACTTCCGCGCCGGGTTCGACGAACGGAAAGTAGCTGGGGCGGAAACGCATCTCGAAATCGCGTTCGAAGAACGCGCGCACGAACTCGGACAAGGTGCCCTTGAGGTCGGCGAAGGTGGAATGTTCGTCGACCAGCAGGCCTTCGACCTGGTGGAACATCGGCGAATGGGTCTGGTCGCTGTCGCTGCGGTAGACCTTGCCGGCGGCGATCATGCGCAGCGGCGGCGCGTGCTCGCCCATGTAGCGCACCTGCACGCCGGAGGTATGGGTGCGCAGCAGGCGCCCGTCGCCGAAGTAGAAGGTATCGTGCATCGCCCGCGCCGGATGGTGCGGCGGAAAGTTCAGCGCTTCGAAGTTGTGCCAGTCGTCCTCGATCTCCGGGCCGTCGGACAGTTCGTAGCCCAGCCGCGCGAAGATCTCGGTGATGCGCTCCAGCGTGCGCGTGACCGGATGCAGCCCGCCGCGTTCGCCGCGCCGGCCCGGCAGGGTCACGTCGATGCGCTCGGCGGCCAGGCGCGCATCCAGCGCTACCCCTTCCAGCAACGCGCGGCGTTCGGCCAGCGCCGCGGAGACCGCATCGCGCGCCTGGTTGATCGCCTCGCCGGCCAGCTTGCGCTGTTCGGGCGGCAGCGCGCCGAGCTGTTTCAGCTGCGCGGTGATGCTGCCGCTCTTGCCCAGCAGCGCGACGCGCAGTTGCTCCAGCGCTTCGGGACTGGCCGCCGCGGCGATGTCCGCCAGCGCCTGCCCGCTCAGGGATTCGATCTCACTCATTGCACTCGCGCCTCACTTCAGCCGACCACCCCGACCCGGATCCTGCGCCCGGGAGACACCCCGCGACAGGATCGATCCCGCAATCGGGATGCACAAAACGCAAAAAGGGGAAGGACTCGCGCCCTTCCCCTGCATGTCTGCGATGGCTCCCTCGCCGAACACCCGCACATGGATGTGCGGGCTCCTGCGAGGGACTCGCACTTATGCCGCCAGCGCGCCCTTTGCCTTCTCAGCCAAGGCGGCAAAGCCCTGCGCGTCGTGCACGGCGATGTCCGCCAGCACCTTGCGATCCAGGGTGATGCCAGCCTTGAGCAGGCCGTTCATGAAACGGCTGTAGCTCAGGCCATTGATGCGGGCCGCCGCATTGATGCGGGTGATCCACAGCGAACGGAACACGCGCTTCTTCTGCTTGCGGCCGATGTAGGCGTACTGCTGCGCCTTGATCACCGCCTGCTTGGCGACGCGGAAGACCTTGCGACGGGCGTTGTAGTAGCCCTTGGCCAGGTTCAGAACTTTCTTGTGACGACGGCGTGCCTGGACGCCACGTTTTACTCGAGCCATGGTTCAGTCCTCAGAGGTAAGGCAGCATACGGTCAAGACGGCCAGCGTCCTCGGCACGAACATGGTTCGTCTGCCGCAGGTTGCGCTTCCGCTTGGTCGCTTTCTTGGTGAGGATATGGCTACGGTTGGCGTGGCCGCACTTGTACTTGCCGGAGGCGGTCTTGCGGAAACGCTTGGCCGCCGCCCGGTTGGTCTTGATCTTGGGCATTGCAATGTCCTTGATTGTGTTTTGTCACTGGTCAGGGCGGTGGCTGCGCCACGCTTTCCGTCCGTGCCCGTACCGGCTTGTAAGCCCTTGATCCTCAAAGAATCAGGGCGGGTCCTATTGCCGCGTTGACGGCAAACCCGATGTACTGGGCCGCGCATTATGCCAGGGCTTGGAATGCCTTGCAAATCATGGATTTCCCGGGCGCCGGGAATCGGGAATCGGGAATCGGGAATCGAAAAGGCTGCGGCATCGCGGGTGCTTGCGCCATCAGGCGGGGACGCGCTCGCAGTGCGCTGCTGCCTCGAACGGATGCCGGCCCCGCCCCGCCCTGCATGGGTACCGGACGCGTGGCGGGCGACTTGCCCCCGGACAGCGCGCATCCACGCGCCGCCACCGCCAGGCGGCGGCAGCAAGCGGCGATCGGAAAACACGAAGGACGCCAGCAGGCGCCCGGCAGCGGCCGCGCTCCCGCACATGGGCGGGGGCGCGATCCTGAACTGCTGGTCAGCGCTTCTTCGGCGCGATCATCATCACCATCTGCCGGCCTTCCAGGCGCGGACGCGATTCGATGACGATGTCTTCGCCGAGGTCGGCTTCGATCCGCGACGCCATTTCGCGCCCGAGTTCCTGGTGGCTCATCTCGCGGCCACGGAAACGGATGTTGACCTTGACCTTGTCGCCCTCTTCGAGGAAGCGACGCATGTTGCGCAGCTTGATCTGGTAATCGCCCTCGTCCGTGACCGGACGGAACTTGATTTCCTTGATCTCGACCTGCTTGGTCTTCTTCTTGGCTTCGTTCGCCTTCTTCTGCTGCTCGAACTTGAACTTGCCGAAGTCCATGATCTTGCAGACCGGCGGATCGGCCTGCGGCTGGATCTCGACCAGGTCGAGCCCATCCTCTTCGGCCAGCGCCAACGCTTCGTCGCGGGTCAACACGCCGACCATCTCGCCGTCCTTGCCGATCACGCGAACGCGCGGGACACGGATCTCTTGGTTCTTGCGGTTCTGTTTGTTGTCAGGGGTACTGATGTTGCAATCTCCCAGGGGAATCGGACCGACGCGGGCGGAGGCTCCGCCCGCATCGGGGTTGTCTTACGCCAGTTGCTCGGCGCGCAGCCGTTCGGCGAAGGCGGCAACCGACATGGTTCCCAGATCCTCCCCCGATCGCGTGCGGACTGCAATGGCGCCGTTTTCCTTCTCGCGGTCGCCCGCCACCAGCAGGTACGGCACCCGCTGCAGCGTGTGTTCGCGAATCTTATAGCCGATTTTTTCGTTCCGCAAATCGGCCTCGATGCGGAAGCCTTGATTTGCAAGGAGTTTCCGCACGCTGTCTACATAGTCGGCCTGGGCATCGGTGATGTTCATCACCATTGCCTGCACCGGCGACAGCCAGGCCGGGAACGCGCCGGCGTGATGTTCGATCAGGATACCGATGAACCGCTCCATCGAGCCGACGATGGCCCGGTGCAGCATGACCGGGTGCTGCTTCTGGCTGTTCTCGTCCACGTACTCGGCGCCGAGGCGGCCGGGCATCATGAAGTCGACCTGCATCGTACCCAGCTGCCAGGTGCGGCCGATCGCGTCCTTCAGGTGGTACTCGATCTTGGGGCCGTAGAACGCGCCCTCGCCCGGCAGCTCCTGCCATTCCACGCCGCAGGCACCGAGCGCGGCGCGCAGCGCGGCCTCGGCCTTGTCCCAGGTCGCGTCGTCGCCCAGGCGCTTTTCCGGGCGCAGCGCGATCTTGATCTGGATATCGTCGAACCCGAAGTCGGCATACACCTTCAGCGCCTGCTGGTGGAACGCGGTGACCTCGGCCTCGATCTGCTGCTCGGTGCAGAAGATGTGGCCGTCGTCCTGGGTGAAACCGCGCACGCGCAGGATGCCGTGCAGCGCGCCGGACGGCTCGTTGCGGTGACAGGCGCCGAACTCGCCGTAGCGGATCGGCAGGTCGCGGTAGCTGTGCAGGCCCTGGTTGAACACCTGCACATGGCCGGGACAGTTCATCGGCTTGACCGCGTAGGTGCGCTTCTCCGACTCGGTGAAGAACATGTTGTCCTGGTAGTTGTCCCAGTGGCCGGACTTCTGCCACAGCGACACGTCCAGGATCTGCGGGCAGCGCACCTCGCCGTAGCCGCTGTCGCGGTACACGCGGCGCATGTATTGCTCGACCACCTGCCAGATCGACCAGCCCTTCGGATGCCAGAACACCAGGCCCGGGCCCTCTTCCTGCAGATGGAACAGGCCTTGCTGCTTGCCGATCTTGCGATGGTCGCGCTTGTCCGCTTCCTCCATGCGCAGGATGTAGGCGTCCAGCTGCTTCTTGTCGGCCCAGGCGGTGCCGTAGATGCGCTGCAACTGCTCGTTCTTGGCATCGCCGCGCCAGTAGGCGCCGGAGATGCGGGTCAGCTTGAACGCCTTGAGGAAGCGCGTGTTGGGCACGTGCGGGCCGCGGCACATGTCCACGTATTCCTGGTGGTAGTACAGGCCCATCGCGGTGACGTCGTCGGCCATGTCCTCGATCAGGCGCAGCTTGTAGTCCTCGCCGCGCTGGCGGAATAGTTCGATCACCTCGGCGCGCGGGGTGACCTTCTTGACCACGTCGTAATCCTGCGCGATCAGCTCCTGCATGCGCTTCTCGATCGCCGCCATGTCCTCGGGGGTGAACGGGCGCTCGCTGTAGATGTCGTAGTAGAAGCCCTCGGCGATGACCGGGCCGATCACCATCTTGACCTCGGGATACAGCTGCTTGACCGCATGGCCGACCAGGTGCGCGCAGGAGTGGCGGATGATCTCCACGCCCTCGGCGTCCTTGGCGGTGATGAGGCGCAGGCTGGCGTCGTGCTCGATGAGGTCGCAGGCGTCGACCAGGCGGCCGTCGACCTGGCCGGCGATGGTCGCCTTGGCCAGGCCCGGGCCGATGGACTGGGCCACGTCCATGGGGCTGACGGGATGTTCGAATTCGCGGCGGCTGCCGTCGGGGAGCGTGATCGTGATCATGGGAGTCGGCAAGAAGGAAAGCGAGGCGGGTCGGGCGTTTCCCGCGGCGCGCCGGAAGCCGGCGGCGCAAGGCGCGGGATACAAAGAAGGCGCCACAAGGGCGCCTGCTCGGACAGCCTTGGACGGGGTTTCATGCTGGGGCGATGGTAGTGCTCATGTCGCACGCTCGGCCGGCGTTGCCGCGGGCCACCCGTAGTTCCGCATTTAAGAGAGACCAAATGGTAACGCATTTGGGTGGTTTGTGGATTTGAAGGGGGTGGAAGCGCGGGACTCGGGACTCGGAACCGGGGACTCGGAAAGGCGCTTGGCTGGCGTTGATGGTGTGCGTGGCAATCGACGGTCAAGACCTGCAGCGCGGTGGCAACGAAGCGGCACGGGCTGTGCTCTTCCGGGTCTCCGGTCCCGAGTCCCGCGCCCCACCCCACGCTGCGCCGCAGCAAGTGCTATCCCGTACGCCATGGCATGCTTCGGCCTGTTTCCTCTGCACTGCGAGCGCCCGTCATCAAAGGCAAGGCCACATCGCTCGATATCGCCTACCTGGCGGGCGTATCGCAGCCCACCGTCTCGCGCGCACTGCGCGGCAGCCCGGCGGTCAACGAGCAGACCCGGCGCAAGATCCTGGCGATCGCCAACGAGTTGAACTACAAGGTCGACAAGCACGCCTCCAGCCTGCGCCTGCGCAATGCCGGCACGCTGGCGCTGCTGTTCTTCGAGGACCCGACCACCGACGACTCGCTGATCAACCCGTTCTTCCACTCGATGCTGGGCTCGATCACCCGCGCCTGCGCGCGCCACGGCTACGACCTGCTGGTGTCGTTCCAGCAGCTGTCGGACAACTGGCGCGCCGACTACGGCGACAGCCAGAAGGCCGACGGCCTGATCCTGCTCGGCTATGGCGACTATCTGCAGGCGCAGCAGCGGCTGCAGCATCTGGTCGAGCAAGGTACCCACTTCGTGCGCTGGGGCGCGGTGCTGCCCGGGCAGCCGGGGGTGTCGATCGGCAGCGACAACTTCCAGGGCGGCCACGACATCACCGCGCATCTGCTGCAACAGGGCTGCCGGCGCATCGCGTTCCTTGGCGACGCCTCGAACCACTACCCCGAGTTCCTGGAGCGCTACCGCGGCCATGCCCAGGCGCTGCATGCGGCCGGATCGGAGCTCGCGCCCGGCCTGCAGGTGGACGCGATCACCACCGAGCAGTCCGGCTACGAAGCGGCGCAGGCGCTGCTGCGCGGTGGCGAACGCTTCGACGCGGTGTTCGCCGCCAGCGACCTGATCGCGATCGGCGCGCTGAAGGCATTGCGCGAGCACGGCCTGCGCGTGCCCGAGGACGTGGCCCTGGCCGGCTTCGACGACATCCCGATCGCCGCCTGCGTGGCGCCGGCGCTGTCGACCGTGCAACAGGACACCAAGCTGGCCGGCGCGGTGCTGGTGGAGACCCTGCTGGCGCAGATCGCCGGGCAGCCGGTCGCCAGCCGCACCCTGCCGGTGACGCTGGCGCTGCGCGGTTCCTCGCTGCGCAGCTGATCCCTCACCGGCGCGCGGACGCAGCCGCAGACGCTCCATTCGCGCCGGGCAGACACGCCACGCGCATCCGCCGCGTTTTCCTTACGAAAGCAGAATGATTATCATCCGCGAGAGAGTGCCGCGGATTGCCGCGGCTGCACGCCGCCGCCTGGAATGCCGATGCCCCCTGCCCGTCCCGCTTCCCACCCGACCTCCGCCCTCCCGCCGGCAACCGCCGCAGGCGGCAGGCCGCCGCGATCGGCAGCATGGAGCGGCACCCGATGAGTACGGCCATTGCCGGGATTGTCCTGGCCGCCGTATGCGCGGCGCTGTCCGCGCTGGCGCTGTATGCCGGCTCGCCGAACTGCCGCCTGGCGTCGTTGCGGCGCCTGCGCCGGTTCGGCAACGGGCTGGGCCTGGCGCTGGCGGGCACCTCGCTGGCGGCGTGGATCGTGCAGTTGGGCGTCGGCGCCGGGCTGTGCGCGATGCTCGCCAGCTGGATGCTGGCGCTGATGCTGGTACCGACCGTCGGCGCCCTGCGCGGCGAGACGGGCGATGCCACACGGAGCCGGCCGCGATGATGTGGAGCCGCGGGCTGGCCGGGCTGATTCCCGGCTTCTTCCTGGCCGCCGCGCTGACCGGCCTGGTCTGCTGGCTGCCGCCGGGGCCGTGGCAGCAGGCGCTGGTCCCCGCGCTGATCGCGTTCGTGCCGCTGTGGGTGGGCGTGGCGATCGGCGCCTATTGCTGCGCCAGCGGGCGCCGCGCCTGGAGTTGGTTGAGCGCGCTGGCAGTGGCCGGCTTCGCCCTGCTGTGGGCGCTGAAGGCGCTGGGCTGGGCGCAATGAGGACATCCGCATGAAACTGCAAGCCGCCACGCTGCGTACCTTCACCGCCCTGCACACCTGGATGGGCCTGGTCGCCGGCTTCGCCTTGTTCGTCGCCTTCTATGCCGGCGCGATCACCGTGTTCCACCACGACCTGCCGCGCTGGCAATCGCAACAGGTGGTGCCGGTGCAGACCATGGACGATGCGCAGCGCCTGCTCGACGTGACGTTGGCGCGGCACCCGCAAGCCAAGCCGATGCTCGGCATGCTGTTCCCCAGCAGCGAATTTCCCAAGGCGCTGATCTACTGGCCCGATGCCGAGGGCGTGTGGCAGATGGCCACGCTCGACGACCTGGAGGGCGGGCCGGAACTGCCGCAGGCGGGTCTGGCCACCCTGGTCAACGAACTGCACTACACGCTGGGCCTGCCGGTGGCCGGCGTCTATCTGATGGGCATCGTCAGCCTGCTGTATGCGGTGGCGATCGTGTCCGGGGTGATCATCCATCTGCCGAAGCTGCTCAAGGACCTGTTCGCGCTGCGCCCGGGCCGCAATCTCAAGCAGTTCTGGCTGGATGCGCACAACGTGGTCGGGGTGCTGAGCCTGCCGCTGCACCTGATGTTCGCGGTGACCGGCGCGATATTGTGTCTGTCGCTGGTCCTGATGGCGGCGCTGAATCCGCTGGTCTTCGACGGCAAGGTGCAGGACGCGGTGCCGGTGGCGATGGACACCGCGCCGGTGCGCAGCGCCAGCGGCACGCCGGCGCCGGTGGGCACGCTGGC
Organism: Xanthomonas sp. JAI131; assembly: GCF_013410075.1. Taxonomy (NCBI): domain Bacteria; kingdom Pseudomonadati; phylum Pseudomonadota; class Gammaproteobacteria; order Lysobacterales; family Lysobacteraceae; genus Xanthomonas; species Xanthomonas sp. JAI131. The sequence continues at coordinate 1,532,428 of NZ_JACCCN010000001.1, forward strand.
CGACTGGAGCGCGCGTGCCGTCGCCGAGGCGCGGCGGCAAGGACTGCACGATTTCGCGCCGGTGTACATGAAGCTGCAGCACGCCGGCGACCGCAACGCCACGGTGGAAATCAGCGGCGAGTCGCCCGGCACGCTGGGACCGACCGGGACGGTGGCGCTGGACGCGGCCAGCGGCAAGGTGATCGCCACCCAGCTGCCCGGCCGCCGCGACGCCAACCATGCCACGCTGACCTCGGCCTATGCGCTGCATTTCGGCGAATACGGCAATGCGCTGGTGCCGTGGCTGTACTTCCTGCTCGGCATCGGCGGCGCGTTCCTGTTCTACTCGGGCAACCTGCTGTGGATCGAATCGCGGCGCAAGCGCCGCCAGGCGCAGCAAGGCCGCGCGCAGATCAACATGGCGCGGGCCACGGTCGGCGTGTGCATCGGCCTGTGCGTGGCGATCTCGGCGGCATTCGTCGCGGTGCAGGTGCTGGAACGGATCGCGCCGGACGCGGTGGATGCCGGCATGCGCTGGACCTGCTTCGGCAGCTGGGCGCTGTGCGCGCTGTGGGCGGCGCTGCGCGCGCCCGCGCAGGCCGCGCGCGAGCTGTTGTGGGCCGCCGCCGCGGTGACCGCGGCGATCCCGCTGGCGCACGGCCTGGCCAGCGGCTGGTGGATGTGGAGCAGCGCCGCCGCCGGGCAATGGCCATTGTTCTGGGTCGACGGCATGGCCGTGGCGATGGCTGTGGGCTTCGCCGCGCTGGCACGCGCAACCGCGCGCCGCGCCCGGCATGGCGAACCGAACAGCGTGTGGGCCGAGCCGCAGCCGTCGGTCGCGTGAACACTGCCAGCGTCTTGTAGGAGCGGCTTCAGCCGCGATCAGGCGTTACCGGTGACGCCCGGTCGCGGCTGAAGCCGCTCCTACAGTGGCGGCTCCACGCCATCCTTCGCCGCCATCAGCCAATCCAGCCGCGCGCGCAGATCCGAGCGAACGATCGGCGCATCGGACAGGAACACGCGCACGCCGTGCGCCGGCACCTCGGCGCGCAAGCTGTCCGCGACCTGGACCGCGCTGCCGTCGAAACCGTCGCGCCAGGTACCCGGCTGCAGGTAACGGCGCACCTCCAGCGTCTTCGGCGCGTCGCCCTTGTTCAGCAGCACCAGCGCGGTCTGGGTGCCGCCGGCATGCTGGAACACGCGATAGAACACCGCGTCGTCGCCGGACAGGCGCAGGTCGAGCTGCAGCCCGCGCTGCAGCGCCGGCGTGCGTTGCCGCAGCAGCGCGATGCGCTGCAACGGCGCGAAGATCGGGCTCTGCGGCGCCGCATCCACCCGTGCCTGGCCGAAATAGTTGCGGTTGCCGGCATGCTCGGCGCGGCCGCGCATGAAGCCGGTTTCCGAGCCGTAATAGATCACCGGGATGCCGCGCGCCGTGAACAGCCAGTTGTGCGCATCGATGAAGCCGGCATCGCTGGCGTCCAGCCGCGCCATGTCGTGGTTGTCGTAGAAGGTCATCAACTCGTACGGGTTGGCGTACGGGCCGCGCTCCAGGTACAGCGGCGCCTGCAATTGCTCGAAGCCGCCGCGCGCATGCCCGAACACCGTGGACAGCGCCTGCTTCAGCGGGAAATCCAGCACGCTGACCCCGGCGTTGCGCGCCCAGGTGTGCCCGGCGATCTTGCGCGCGTCGTAGTCGAAGGCCTCGCCGAACATGAACATGCCCGGCCGCTGCGCGCGGATGCGGCGCACGAACTCGTGCCAGAAGCTGTCCGGCATCCAGCCGATGGTGTCGATGCGGAAGGCGTCCGCGCCCTGCCCCAGCCATTGCGAATAGGCGCCGACCAGATACTCCATCACCGCTGGATTGCGCTCGTTGAAATCCGACAGCTCGGCCAGGCCACCGCCGGTGTTGTAGAACGCATGCAGCGGGTTGTGCACCGGATCCAGCCTGGCCGGCGGCAGGTTCTGGTGATCGGCGACGAGCTTGCCGTCGCGATCGAACACCTGGCCGAACATCGGTTGCCGCTTCGGCATCGTGTAGGCCGGCGAGCCATGGTTGCCGACGATGTCCAGCACCACCTTCAGCCGCTGCGCATGCATCGCCTGGGTGAAGCCGGCGAAATCCAGGCCCGGGCTGGGCAGGTGTTCGTCCAGCTTGTAGAAATTGACGCCCCAATAGCCGTGATAGCCGGTCTTGCCGCGATCGCTCAGGTTGCTGCCCCAACTGATCGGCTTGCCGCCGGTGAACGCTTCGTCCGGATTGTCGACGATCGGGGTGATCCACACCGCGCCGAAGCCCAGCCCGCGGATATAGCCGGCGTTGTCGACCACGCCCTTGAAGTCGCCGCCCAGGTAGCCGATGTTGTCGCTCTCGCCCGGTGGCGCCGGCAGCGGGATGTCGAAGGTGCGGTGCGCGCCGCCCTGGTCGCGATGATCGTTGCCGGGATCGCCGTTGACGAAGCGATCGGTGACCACGAAATACACCGCCTCGCTGGCGAACGGTTCCAGCGTGCCGTAGTACTCCGCCGCTGCCTGCGCACGCGCCGGTGGCGCAACGGCACCCAACAAGGCCAGCGCCAGCAGCGATATCCGATACGTCATTGCGTTGCTCCGTGTTCGGCGGGAACCCGCAGCACGCACAGCGCCGCCAGCAGCAGGCTGGCGCCGCCGATGCCCAGCGCGTACAGCGGCCGGCCGCCGAGCCAGTGCGTGAGCACGAAACCCAGCACGCTGACCGCGACCAGCTGCGGGATCACGATGAAGAAATTGAAGATGCCCATGTACACGCCCATCTTCGCCGCCGGCACGCTGTCGGACAGCAAGGCGTACGGAAGCGACAGGATCGAGGCCCAGGCGAAGCCGACGCCCAGCATCGACAGCAGCAGCCACTGCGGATCGCGGATCCACAGGAACGACAGCAGCCCTATCGCCCCCAGGCACAGGTTGAGCAGATGGCTGACGCGCAGGCCGACCGCGCGCACCAGCAGCGGAATGGCGATCGCCGCGAGCGCGGCGAAGCCGTTGTACGCACCGAACAGCACGCCCACCCAGTTTGCGCCGTCGTTGTACGCCGCCGAGGCGGTGTCGGTGGCGCCGTAGTGCGTCTGCGTCACCGCCGCGGTGGTGTAGATCCACATCGCGAACAGCGCGAACCAGGAGAAGAACTGCACCCAGGCCAGGCGTCGCATCGCCTGCGGCATCGCCTGCACGTCGCGCATGATCGCCGCCAGCATGTGGTGCGGCCTCAGTCGCGGCGCCAGCCATTGCAACAGTCCATAGCCGGCGACCAGGCCGGCCAGCACGTACAGCATGCGGTCGCCGCCGCTCCAGAAGATCGCCGAGGCACCGGCAAGGCCCAGCACCGTCCAGATCGTCGCGACGCCATCCGAACGCGGCATGGTGGTCGACCGTTCGGCAGCGTGCGACGGCGGCGCGTCGTCGAACTCCTGCAGCGTTTCGGGCGGATACTCGCGCGTGCGCAGCACGGTCCAGCCGATGGACAGGAACAGCACCGCGCCGCCGAGGTAGAACGCGTAACGCACCGTCGCCGGCACGTGGCCGGGGGCGGCGGTATTGCTCACGCCCCACTGCGCCAACAGCCAAGGCAGCATGCTCGCCACCACCGCACCGACGCCGATGAAGAAGCTCTGCATCGCATAGCCGCTGGCGCGCTGGCGTTGCGGCAACTGGTCGCCGACGAAGGCGCGGAACGGCTCCATCGAGATGTTGATCGACGCATCCAGGATCCACAGCGTGCCGGCGGCCACCCACAGCGCCGGCGAGTTCGGCATCACCAGCAGCGCCAGTGTGGTGAACAGCGCGCCGACCATGAAATACGGGCGGCGCCGGCCGAAGCGGTTCCAGGTGCGGTCGGACAGATAGCCGACGATCGGCTGCACGATCAGCCCGGTCAGCGGCGCGGCGATCCACAGCCCCGGCACCTGCTCCATGTCCGCGCCCAGGGTCTGGAAGATGCGGCTGGCATTGGCGTTCTGCAGCGCGAACCCGAACTGGATGCCAAGGAAGCCGAAGCACATGTTCCAGATCTGCCAGAACGACAGCGCCGGCTTGGCGCGCGGCGCGGTCCTCATCGGCTCACCTTCGCCGCGGCCGGCGCGATCAGCAGCGCGGCGACATCGGCCGCATTGATCACGCCGTCGGCGCCACCCTGGCCGCCGGTATAGCGCGCGAAGTGCTGCAACGCGCTCATGTTGGCCGCAGGCGCCAGGCGGATGCGGCAGGCCTGCCCGGCCTTGAGCGCGAACACGGCGGCAGTGGACTCCTGTTCGCCGACGCTGTGCGGCATCACCACCGGCATGCGTTGCGGCGCGGCATCGCCGCATTGCAGTTGCAGCTGTTTCACCGCGGCGGTGACGCCGGTATTGATCGGGCCGTGCGCGTTGACGTAGCGCAGGCTCAGCCGGTACTCGCCATCGCGCGGCGCGGTCCAACGCCAGTCGTCGGGTCCGCGCAGGCGGACCACGTCGCCGATGCAGACCGTGGGGCTGTGCAGCGACTCCCAATGCGCATCGCGGCGGGTCAGGCTCAGGCACTGCACGTCCTCGCGCAACGGCAGGCGCACGCCATCGGCGGCGCCTGGCTGGCGCTGTCCATCGACGTACACCACCGCGTCGGCGGCCGCCGCGACGCGCCAGCCCTGCGCATCGCGCTCGACGCGCGGCGCTGGCGGCGCGAGCGGGGCGAACGCATCGGCGGCCGCGAGCAGCGGCACCGGCGTGCTCGCCGTGTCGCGCGCGACCAATTGCACGGTGGTCACGCCATCATGGGTGCGCGTGTCGCCGGCCACCAGCAGGTCGCCATGCACCTGTGCAGGCCGCCGCAGCACGATGCGTCGCTCGCGCAGCTGCAGCGCGATCTCGTCGCGCTCGCCGAACAACATCGGCACCAGGCCAACCGGCAACTTCGGTGCCACCGTTCCGTCGTCCTCCACACCGAACACGCCTTCGATCACCATCGCCAGGTAGCCGGCCACCGACCACAGCTGCCGCGGCGAATTGACCACCGGCCCGCTGAGCGGGCCATCGTCCACATGTGCGGCCTGGCTCAGGAATTCGTAGTTCTCCATGTTCGAGCCGGCCAGCGCGGCGCCGCGCAGCAGCGAGCGCACTTCGAAGGCGATGCGCGCGCTGTCGTCGGTATGCCGCGCCGCGCGCAGCGCATACGCGCTGACGAATGGCCAGATCGCGCGGTTGTGGTAGATCGGCACCTCCTGCTGCTGCGGCCAGACCACCGGGCTGCCGGCCTCGACCGCCGGATAGCGCGCCAGCGCCTGGCGTGCGCGTTCGCGCGGCAGCACGTCGGCCAGCACCGCCAGCGACAGCCCCAGCAGGTCATAGCTTTCGTAGGCCACCGGATGCGCAGCGCTGCCGAGATAGCTGACGTAGGTGCCACGGTCCTCGCGCCAGAAGCGCTGCGCAATCGCCTGCTGCAGCGCATCCGCCCAACCGGCATAGCGCGCCGTCGCCGCAGTGTCGCCGTGCTCGCGCGCCAGCCGCTCGCCCAGGCGCAACGCCTGGTAGTGCAGCACATTGGTGGACAGCGCGAACGACTCGGCGATGAAGCGCACGTCGTTGCGGGTCCAGGCCGGATAGGTCTGCTCGCGCCAGTCCAGGAACGAGGTCTCGCCGCGGTACAGGCCGATGCGCGGGTCGAATGCGAATGCGCGATCCTGCGCCAGGGTCGCATCGAGTGCGGCGCGGGTGTCGGCGGCGAACTGCGCATCGTCGAGCAGATGCCGCGCGGCCAGGAACCAGACCACGCGGTCGCTGCTCACCGGCCAGCTGCCGCCCGAGCCGGTGTCCTGGGCCACGAACAGGCCCGGCAGCGCATCCGCGCCGCGCATCGCCGACAGCTTGAAGCGCAGCGAGCGCCGCGTGCGCTGCGGGTCCAGCCGCGCCAGCGCCAGATCGGCGGCATAGCTGACGTCGCGGGTCCACACGTAGGGCCAGCGTTCGCCGGTCTGGTAGCAGTCGCACGGCAGCGGTTTGCCGTGGTCGAAGGCAGGATCGCGGATCGCGTCGACCTGGTCGTCGCGCAACTCCTGCTGCGCCAGCGCGAACAGCGCATCGAACAGCGGGCTGGCGGTGTCGCTGCGCAGCGGCTGCGCCGCCAGCGTGCGCGTGCCCTGCGCCGAACGCAGCACGAAGCCGCCGTCGGCGGTGACCGCGGCCTGCGCGGTCTGGCCGCGCCATTGCAACGACGTCTGCCACGCAGACGCCGACACCGCAGCACCCAAGGTGGCGGCCAAGCAGATCATCTTCAGCATCGAAGCGGCGGACCGGCTCGCGCCCGTCGGCCTCCCTCCCTCTTTGCCTGCATTGTGGGTTCGCCGCACCGGCATGCCGGCACCGCGGTCGCGGCCTCTTCGAGAAGCGCTGCGGACATGGTAGACGCGCCGCATCGCATCGCGTGCATCTGCATACGTATTCATCGCCTTGGCCGCAACGGGCTCGCAGCGCCTCGCTATAGTCGCCGCAGCTGCAACGGCCGCCTTGGGAGGGGATATGCCGCAGTTCCATGCCATGCCACGCATGCGTCCATCGCCGCCTACGCGGATGCTGTTCGCGGCCGCGCTGTTGTGCACCGCACCGCTGCTGCGCGCGGAATCGAAGACCGTGGCCAGCGTGGACTCGCCGGGCAAGGTGCTGCAGGTCGCACTGCAACTGGACGACGGCAGGCCGAGCTACCGTGTGCAGCGCCTGGGCGATACCGTGATCGGCGCTTCCAGGCTGGGCTTCCAGTTGCGCGACGGGCGCCTGGACCGCGACCTGGCGGTACTGGCGCAGGCCACGCGCAGCGTGGATGAAACCTGGGAGCAGCCGTGGGGCGAGCGCCGCTACGTGCGCAACCATTACAACGAGTTGCGCGTGGACCTGGGCGAGCGCAGCGGACTGCGGCGGCGCTTCGCGGTCGTGTTCCGGGTCTACGACGACGGCCTGGGCTTCCGCTACAGCTTCCCGCAGCAAGCGGGCCTGCGCGAGGCGATCATCGATGAGGAACTGACCGAATTCGACATCGTGCCGGAGGCGTCCGCCTGGTGGATCCCGGCCGGCGAGCCGATCCACTACGAATACCTGTACCGGCAGACGCCGCTGAACCAGGTCGCGCTGGCGCATACGCCGATCACGATGCGCAGCCGCGACGGACTGCACATAGCCCTGCACGAGGCCGCCCTGGTCGACTACGCCGGGATGTGGCTGCGCCGCGGCGACGGCCAGCGCCTGCACGCGCAGCTGTCGCCGTCGGCGCAAGGCTGGAAGGTCAAGCGCCGCCTGCCGCTCGACACGCCGTGGCGCACCGTACAGATCGCCGACCACGCCGGCGGCCTGGTCGACTCCAATCTGATCCTCAACCTCAACGAGCCCAATGCGCTGGGCGACGTGAGCTGGGTGCATCCGGCCAAATACGTGGGTGTGTGGTGGTCGATGCATTTGAACCAGGAAACCTGGGCGACCGGACCGAAGCACGGCGCGACCACCGCCAACACCCGCCGCTACATCGACTTCGCCGCCGCGCACGGCTTCCGTGGCGTGCTGGTGGAAGGCTGGAATCCCGGCTGGAACGGCGAATGGTTCGGCAACGGCGGCGGCTTCGACTTCACCCGGCCGACCCCGGATTTCGACCTCGAAGCGCTCAGCGCCTATGCCGCCAAGCGCGGCGTGCACCTGATCGGCCATCATGAGACCGGCTGCGCGGTGCAGCACTACGAAGACCAGCTCGATGCCGCCCTGGACCTGTATGCACGCCTGGGCGTGGACACCTTCAAGACCGGCTACGTCTGCGACGACGGCCAGGTGGACCGGCGCAATCCGGCCGGCGGGCCGCTGTGGCGCGAATGGCACGACGGCCAGTTCATGGCGCAGCATCACCTGAAGGTGGTGCGCGAAGCCGCGGCGCGCCACCTATCGGTCAACGCGCACGAGCCGATCAAGGACACCGGCCTGCGCCGCACCTATCCCAACTGGCTGTCGCGCGAAGGCGCGCGCGGCATGGAATACAACGCCTGGGGGCAGCCGCCGAACCCGCCCGAACACGAGGTCAATCTGGTCTTTACCCGCATGCTGGCCGGTCCGATGGACTACACCCCGGGCATCCTCAGCCTGAAAGGCCGCGACGGCCAGCCGATCCCGAGCACGCTGGCGCGGCAGCTGGCGCTGTACGTGGCGATCTACAGCCCGATCCAGATGGCCGCCGACCTGCCCGAACACTACCTGCAGCATCGCGACGCGTTCCGCTTCATCGAGGACGTGGCGGTGGACTGGGACGACAGCCGCGTCCTCGACGGCGAGGTCGGCGACTACGTGACCATCGTACGCAAGGACCGCCACAGCCGCGACTGGTACCTGGGCAGCATCACCGACGAACACGGCCGGGTGCTGCCGGTGTCGCTGTCGTTCCTGGAGCCGGGCGTGCGCTACCGCGCCGAGATCTACCGCGACGGCGACGCCGCCGACTACCGGCACAACCCGTTCGACTTCGTACGCGAGCAACGCGAGGTCGGCAGCGCCGATTCCCTGGAACTGAAGCTGGCGCCGGGCGGCGGCCAGGCGATCCGCTTCACACCGCTGGACGCGGCGGCGGCCGCCGCCGACGGCGATCCAGCGGCACGGCGCTAGCCCATTCCCGCTCCGGACCGGATCGCTGGATGACGTTACCTGCAGGAGCGACCTCAGCCGCGACGGACTTTATCGACAAGGCCCGCCACGACCCAAGTCGCCAGACAACCTGCAATGGCTCAGGCGATCGGCAACGGTCTGCTTCGGACGGATGACTGACGCATCCATGCAGCGCCGCCTTTTCCGTTCCCCGCGCATGCTGCGCGCGAACGCGTGCCGCCCTGGCCCATAACGCTCGTCGCGCCTGGTATCCGCATCTGTCTCCCAGGCATCTGCTCTCCCCATCGGCATGCGTCGGACTGCCGCGACTGCCTGCATGCCCCGCATCCACGCACTTCGCAGCGCGCTGCGCCGCACATTCCCGCACACCGCCTTTGCGATCACGACGCGCCCACGCTTTATCGCCGTACGCCATCGCCACCGTGGAATCGATTCCAATGCGATGAAACCCAGTGAATACGTATGCAGGCCGCGTTCGCGGCGGATTGCCGTGTCTACCATACGTCGCAGTCGCGTTACCGAACATCGGCAGCGCGATCCCTACATCCGGCCGATTTTCCGGATCAGAAAATTTGCACGACAACATTGCCTGGGAGGGGAAAATGTTGAACCACAAGCGCAATGCGCTGACGCTGGCCGTAGCCATCGCCATGACACCGATGCTGGCCGCCGCACAATCCGAGACGCAGTCCGCCACCGCAGCCACCGACGGTCAGGTCACCGATCTGGATAAGGTCGAGGTGACCGGCATCCGCCGCGGTATCGAGAACGCGATCGCGATCAAGAAGGATTCCACGTCCATCGTCGAGGCGATCTCGGCCGAGGACATCGGCAAGCTGCCCGACGTCAGCATCGCTGAATCGCTGGCGCGCCTACCCGGCCTGGCCGCGCAGCGCGTGGCCGGCCGCGCCCAGGTCATCAGCGTGCGCGGCCTGTCGCCGGACTTCTCCACCACCCTGCTGAACGGTCGCGAGGTGGTCAGCACCGGCGACAACCGCAGCGTCGAATTCGACCAATACCCGTCCGAACTGGTCAGCGGCGTCACCGTCTACAAGACCCCCGATGCCGGCCTGGTCGGCCAGGGCCTGTCGGGCACGGTGGACATGCAGACCGCGCGCCCGCTCAGCTTCGGCGAGCGGGTGATCGCGATCGGCGGCCGCTACCAGCGCAATTCGCTGGGTAAGGCCGCCGATACCGATCCTTATGGCAACCGCTTCAGCGCCAGCTACATCGACCAGTTCGCCGATCGCACCATCGGCCTGGCGATCGGTTACGCGCATACCGACACGCCCATTCAGGAGGACCAGGTGGGCCTGTACGAACCCTGGAGCACACAGAACACCGATAGCGGCGCGCGCCCGGGTGTGGCCGCCGGCACCTACTTCTCCGACGGCATCAAGGCGCTGCGCCGCACCGGCGACTCCAAGCGCGACGGCGTGATGGCGACCTTGCAGTACCGCCCTTCCAATGCCTGGACCAGCACGCTCGATGCCTTCCACACCGAAGCCGAGCAGATCGACACCGCCAACCAGTTCGAGCTCAACCTCAGCAACTACAACGGCGGCTACACCCCGGGTCTGGCCATCGCCGGCACCCAGGTCAACGGCAACGGCACCTTCACCGGCGGCACCGCCAGCGGTGTCTATCCGTTGGTACGCGGCATGTACAACAAGCGCGAGGACAAGATCGACGCGTTCGGCTGGAACAACGAAATCAACGCCGGCGCCGTGCGGATCATCACCGACGTGAACTACTCCAAGGCTACGCGCAAGGAGCTCAATCTCGAGAACAACCTGCAGCTGACGCCGATGCCGCAGCTGGACACGGTCGGCCTGGCCTACCGCAACAACGGTTTCTCGCAGCTTTCGCCCGGGCTGGACTATTCCAACCCAGATGCGCTGTACATCACCAACACCATCTACGGCTCCGGCTACGGCAAGGCGCCGCGCGTGGAGGACGTGCTGAAGGGCGCGCGCCTGCAAGCCAGCTTCCCGATGCCCGAAGCGCTGCGCTGGTTCTCCGATCTGGACGTGGGCGTGAACTACGCCAACCGCGAGAAGGAAAAGCACCAGCCCGAAGGCAACATCACCCTGGGCGCGCAAGGCGACACCACCATCGCCTCCGACCTGCAGTACGCGCCGGTGAACTTGGGCTTCGCCGGCATCGGCTACATCCCCGCCTGGAACGTGCCGGGCGCGGTCTCGCGCTACATGGTGTTCGATCCCAGCGAGGATGCCTCGTACCTGGTCTCCAAGGCCTGGACTGTGCAGGAAAAAATCACCACTGCCTGGATGCGCGCCAACATCGACACCGAATGGGGCGCGGTAGGCGTGCGCGGCAACATCGGCGTACAGCTGCAGCACGCAGACCAGTCGTCGCAGGCGAATTACTGGGATGCCTCGCAGCCCGTCGGCAGCGAAGTGCGGCCAATCGACGAAGGCAAGACCTACAACGACTGGCTGCCGAGCTTGAATCTGGCCTTCCAGTTCCCGCACGAGCAGACCCTGCGCTTCGCGCTGGCCAAGCAGGTCGCGCGTCCGCGCGTGGACCAGCTGCGCGCCTCGCTGGAATTCGGCGTGGACAATGCCACCGGCAAGCCCGGCGCCAGCGGCGGCAACCCCACCCTCGATCCGTGGCGCGCCAACGCCCTGGACATCTCCTACGAGAAGTACTTCGGCGCCAAGGCCTATGTCGCGGCCGCGTTCTTCTACAAGGACCTGAAGAGCTACATCTACACCCAGACCCGCGACGACTACGACTTCTCCGCCCTGGTCGCCGGCTACGTGCCGCCGCCGGGCTCGGCGCCGGTGCAGACCACCGGCACCTTCAGCGCGCCGTTCAACGGCAAGGGCGGCACCCTTCGCGGCCTGGAACTGACCGCCTCGCTGCCACTGGACATGCTGTTCGCCCCGTTGGAAGGATTCGGCATCCAGGCCAGCGCCACCTTCAACGACAGCGACGTCAAGATCCGCGACCCGGAAAGCGCATCAAGCGTGGGCGACGGCGAGATCAGCCTGCCGGGCCTGTCCAAGCGCGTCTACAACCTCACCGCCTACTACGAGCGCAACGGCTTCGAAGCACGCGTCAGCCAGCGCCGGCGCTCGGACTTCATCGGCGAGATCGGCAACTTCAACGGCAACCGCACCCTGCGCTACGTGGTCGGCGAGAACATCACCGACGCGCAGATCAGTTATACCTTCGGCGACCTCAGCAGCCTGAAAGGCCTGAGCCTGCTGCTGCAGGCGAGCAACCTGAGCAACTCGCCCTACCGCACCTATGCCGAGACCAAGGATCGCCCGCTGGAATACATCGAGTGGGGCCGCACCTACGTGCTCGGGGTGAACTACAAGTTCTAGGCCAACCCTCCGTGCCTGCAGCAAGCCCGTCGGCGTGATGCCGGCGGGCTTTTTTTGTGCCCAGTACGCTGCGCAGCAGCGCCCGGCGAAACGCATCGGCCTGCCAGCCCAACTGCGCAAACGGCAATGCCCACGCACGAACACTGAATGACGTAGCGAGCGGCGCGCATGCGTTGCCCATCCCACACGCACCAATGCCCAGGGTTGTGTCAGTACCAGTGCCGGCGTCGTTCGCAACGAAACGGCCATAGGTGCCGCAAGAAACGCTTTCACCCATGGATCATGGACACGCGCGCTTCAATCAGGGCAACGGTTTTTGTGCACTGTAGGGCAACGCGAGCCGATGCTTCGCAATCTGGTCGCGCTCTAGGCGCTGCCATGGCGGCAACATGCGGGTTTTGGATATGGAACCGCGAGTATCAAGCGATTCGCGTACATCCAGCGCGGTGACATCCAGGAGACAGGCGAACGTTCTGTGCCAGGGAGGAAATCTACACTCCCCATAGCCCGACGTTGGCATCCATGCCGCTTTCGGCTGCCTGTCACGCAGGCAGCCGAACCAGCGGACTACGCGGTGGCTACGCGCCTTCCAGACACACCATCGCGTAACCGGGCAGCTGCAGGCCACCCTCGACCTTGCCTGGGTCGATGCCAGGCACTGCCAGCTGTCGCCATTGCCCCACGGGCAGCGCCACTTCGGTGGCTTGCGCCGACAGATTGAACGCCAACAGCAGCGTCTGCCGCGCATGCCGGCGCTGGAACATCAACACCGGCTCGGCGGTCTCGACGAACGCGATATCGCCTTCGCGCAAAGCTGCATGCCGTTTGCGCCAGGCCTGGAACTGCTGGAACGCGATCAACACCGAATGCGGATCGGCCAGTTGCGCCGCCACCGACTGCGCGCGATGCGCTGGCGCCACCGGTAGCCATGGCTTCCCGGTGCTGAAGCCGGCTTGTGCGCTGTCGTCCCACGGCATCGGCGTACGGCATCCATCGCGCCCCTTGAAGCTCGGCCAAAATGCGATGCCATACGGGTCCTGCAGCGCCTCGAACGGGACCTCGGCCTCGCCCAGGCCCAACTCCTCGCCCTGATAGACGCACACCGAACCGCGCAACGAGCACAGCAACGCGATCAGCAGCCGCGCGAACGCAGGCGTCTGCGCGCCCTGCCCCCAGCGCGTCACTGCACGCTGCACATCGTGGTTGGAAATCGCCCAACACGGCCAACCTTCGGTCATCGCCACTTCGAGACTCGACACCGTCTCGCGGATGTAGCGTGCGCTGAAATCGTCGGTCAACAGCTCGAAGCTGTAGCCCATGTGCAGATGCCCGGCTCGCGTATATTCGGCGGTGGTGGCGAGCGAGTCCTCGGACGAGATCTCGCCCAGGCTCACCGTCCCGGGATAGCGATCGAGCAGACCGCGCAGCTTCTGCAGGAACGGCAGGTTCTCCGCCTGCGTGTTGTTGTAGTAGTGGTACTGGAACGCATACGGATTGTCGGGACTGAAGCCCCGCCCCACGCGCTTTTCCGGGGGCTTTGGCGGATTGTCCCGCAGCAACGGATCGTGGAAGCAGAAATTGATCGCATCCAGCCGGAACCCATCCACCCCGCGCGCGAGCCAGAACTCGACATTGTCCAACGTGGCCTGCTGCACCTCGGGATTGTGGAAGTTGAGGTCCGGCTGCGACGACAGGAAGTTGTGCAGGTAGTACTGGCCACGACGCGGCTCCCACTGCCAGGCGACGCCGCCGAAGATCGACATCCAGTTGTTCGGCGGCGTGCCGTCCTCGCGCGCGTCCGCCCAGACGTACCAATCGGCCTTTGGATTGTCGCGGCTCTGGCGGCTTTCCTTGAACCACGCATGCTCCACCGACGTGTGGCTGAGCACCTGATCGATCATCACCTTCAAGCCCAGCGCATGCGCCTTGGCCAGCAAGCGATCGAAGTCGTCCATCGTGCCGAACAGCGGATCGACCTCGCGATAGTCGGCGATGTCGTAGCCGAAATCGGCCATCGGCGACTTGAAGAACGGCGAGATCCAGATCGCGTCCACGCCAAGCGATGCGATGTAGTCCAACTTGCGAACGATGCCGGGCAGATCGCCGATACCATCGCCGTTCGCATCGAGAAAGCTACGCGGATAGATCTGATAGATGACGGCACCGCGCCACCATGGAGCCTGAGTCATGCAACGCCCCCCTTCGGGCAGAGATCGCGCGCGCAGTGGGCACGCGGAAAGCTGCGTTAGGGTAACGTCGATGTGCGAATTGTAGAGGTGCTTGCATACGTATTCAGCGCATCGACATGACTAAAGGCCTTTAGCAAATCGAATGCTGAGCAGGTGAAGAGCACCATGACCTATTACAAGAATGACCAGCAACAGAAAGGCGCCATCTTCTTGTGAACGCGACACTAGACGCCACATTGGCGGCTAATCCTGCATTTTCGGCAGTAGACATGTCGGCAGAAATCGCACCAAGCCTATTAACCAGACTCTCCGCGAAACTAATACTTCCTAAAGAATGGGGCAGAACATTCAGCAATTGAGGCTTTGCACTCACTTCCTGACGCAGAACGGCATTTTGACAATGCGCGCTTCAGAGCCTTATCAAGCGTCTCTGCACTAGAGATAACACCACCATCTCCGCCGTCAACAGGATTTACAGCAGCTACACATTGGTTCCTGTAGACAAAACTAACTCTACAACCAGAGGAGCCCAAGCCAATGCAGTTATTCAATGCCTTTGATTCCGCATCCTCCTTTGAAAGCATCTTGGAACTGACCCCAGTGTCGCCATTTGGAGCCGTGGCGATCGCACCCCAGGTTTTAATCCACTCACCACTAGGGGAGGGAGGAGGTTGCAAAATTTCACTCCCGAGGATTGACGAAGGGCCACATTGCGCGGAACCCAGAGCGACACCAACAGGACACGCAGTTTGCGCGAACGCCAAAAACGGAATGAAGGTGACAAAAAGGATAAAACATAAAAAAATTTAACTTAATAGCCATTTTCCGCCCAAAATCAAAATGCGAGAAAATATTTCACAGGCTATCAAAAAATCTCTTGCAGAGACTTATATCTTTCAAGCCATCACAAGAAATAGTTAAAATTCAATAACTTTTAAAAACAGGATTTGAGCATTCTAGGACGGCAACCTTGCATTCCTTGCCACCTGTTTCAATCCTGCATTTCTCCATTGCTCTCTGCGACGCACCTTCTACCGTCGATGCAGTTGAAATCATTCCGTTGACCTGATCAACCGGATAAACCAACGCAACGCACTGATTTTTATAAACAAATTCGACCTTGCAATTCTTTGCCCCTGATGATTTGCAGTTTTGCAAAGCCACGCTCTCTGCTTCTTCCTTTGACATGCGCCCTGAACTAACTCCGCCACCGCCACTGGAAGAGGTAGCAATGCCTCCCCATGTTTTAATCCACTCGCCAGACGGTCTTGCAGGTGGAATAACAACCTCCTGGCTGGGAGACGGGCCACAAGTTGCGGAGCCCGGGGCTGTGCCTACAGGACATGCGGTTTGAGCGTATCCCAATGTCGAATAGCCGAAGACCAACGCAGCTACAAGCAGCTTAAGCCTCATAAGAAACAGCCCCGCAACCGAATAATAAATTTAACCTGCATCATCCATTAGTAGTCTTAGCCTTACCTAACCGGCCGACTTCTGACTCCGCAGGAACAGATTGAGCGCCGTAGAAATTACCACCGCCACCACCACCACTGACATTGGCGTTAGCATTTCTATCCTCAAGTGCTTGTTGGCGAGGCACATAGCTTCCACCCGGCCCAGCCGGCACAGCAGCCGCACCACCACCAGCACCCATCGCCGAGTACGGACTGAACTGGCCCAGCACGCCTTGGAAGAATGCAGCCGCCATCGGGGGCGCAGTCACAACCAGTGTCGTCATCACCAAGCCCAACCCTCCTTGCTGCAGCGACATGCTGCTGATGCCCTCGCCGGAAAGACTCCACCCATTTGCAGCCCATTTGGTAACGAATGCCAAAGCCACCGCCCCCACCACTTTGGTGGTGATCGCGACCATCACGCTCAATACCGACAACGAAAAAACCGTACCGATTCCGTAATACAGCCATTTGCTGAAGAGCTGCTTCGTGGCATTGAATAGCAGACACATGATGAACAGCGGCCCAAAACCAATGAACAGCGCCATCGCGATCTTGTTCAGCAGCAGCATCGAGCCGGCGACCACGCCCGGTCCGGCGATGCCCAGACCCATGAACCAGCGCGCCCGGGTCTTGTCGTCCTCCTGCTCCTTGTTGCCGGCCGCTTGCAACGCATCGATACTCGCCAATGCCGTCTGCATGAGCAGAAGGTTCTGGTCGATCTTGTCGTAAGGACTGTCGTCATCACCGGTGACTACCTGGGTGATCTCCTTGCTCAGTCCATCGGTCAGCGTCCAGTACAGCTTGGAGGAGCCAGTTGCCATGCTGGTTGCCAAGGCGATGATCAACGTGGCGCGCAGCGCTGTCACCACCATCGCCATCGCCGAATCGCGCGCCTGGCCTGTGACAATCCGATACCCCTGCAACAGGATCCACAAGGTCAGCACGGTCAATGCGATGGCACCCATCCACATCGTGGTGCGCTGCAGAAGCGCCCATTGGAAGATGTCGATCTCGTCGCGCAAATAATCGTTGATCAGCGAAAAGAACGCATAGTTGGCCATGTTGCCAAGAAAGGAGCTGAGCGCCCCACCAAGTGCGGCATCCATAAAACCAGTGGTCGTGTTAAACATGTTGGATCTTCCATGCGGGCGAGGTAGCACCCGAACCTTTGTTCAATTCGGAGATGGGCTTGGGCGGCACATCCATGCACAATGAGCGAGCGACATATTTCAAGCGGTTTCGCTTCACTTTTCGAAGCTCAGCGTTTGCATCCCGGACGGCTTGCTGCTCTTGACACCTTCGAGCGCTCCCTTCATCACCATACCCGCCACAGATGCCTTGGCCAGGTCGGCGATCGGACCAGGCAAGTCCTCGAACCAACCATTGGGGCTCTTCTTCTTGCCCTTCATCGCGGCATCGGTCTGGTCGGCCTGCTCTTTCTGCAGATACTTGAGCCGGATCTCGTACGCAAACATCGCAGATTCCATCTGCTGACGGTCGATATCCATCAAGGTCTTAAGCGCGATCAGCTTGTTGGTGTTGTCCTCCAGCTTGCCGATCTCGTTCTCTGCGATGTTGTTGCGCTCTTTCTCCAGATCGCGGAGACGCTGCAGCCGCTTGGTGGTGATCTCGTACATGGCAACCATGTAGTTGTACTGAGCGTTCCTAGTCTTCTGCATCAGCTCGCAGTTGGTCTTTTGCTCGTCTGAGACTGGTGTGCCCTGGGCTCCTGCACAGTTGGCGATGCCGTAGTCCTCCTCGACCTTTTTCGGCTTCGTGTCGCCATCTTTCAACGCCTCAACCTCCTCGCCGCTGGGCTTATCCCCAGAGGGCTTGGCGCCGATCTGGTTGTCTTCGCGGATCTTGTCGAGCTTCTTGTCGAGTGTATCCGTGTTGGTCTTGTTCTCCTCGATCTGCTTGTCGTCTTGCACCCACCACTGCGCGAACGCGGTCGACGGCGCCGAAGCACACAGAACGCAAGCAATCGTCAGCAGACGGAATCGAGCGAAGGATTTCATATTGTTGTCCATATAGACCTCACAGCCAGTCATGTAGAACGAAACGATTTTTCGGGGAATGCATCGATCAGGCGAGCGCCGCGGCGCCCTTGCTGTCGGATGCCGAGGGCCTATTCGCAGACTTGCCCGACCCCTTCCGCTTGGCATAGAACTCGCTTAGCCATTGCTCGGGCCGCAAGTCATTCTGCGCCACCCCGTGCTCGGCCGCTTTCTGCTCAAGCACCTGATGCATGATTTCGATGTTGTCGGTGGATGCCGAAATGACCGACAGCGCGTCGTCCATGCCCCTCAGGTTGAGCTGGCAGACGGACGAGCCATGGCCCTGCTTGACCAGGAAACAGCGCGAGCGCTCGTCCAGATTGACGACCACCTGGTACTCGGCCTCGGTCAGCTTGAGGCCCTCCATGTAGTCTTCCTTGCTCGCGTTCGGATTGGGCAGCAGGATCATCGTGGCGGTCTGCTCGACCAGCGCCGCGGAAATGTCGCTGGCCAATGCATCTTCCGGACTCTGCGTGGCGAAGATGCCCAGGCCGTTCTGCTTACGGATGGTCTTCTGCTTGTTCTTGGCGAATTCCTTGAGGCCGCCCTTGCCGTCCAGGATCTTCCAGAACTCGTCCATCACGTAGATCAACGGACGCCCATCGATCAAAGCCTCGAGCCGGTGCAACAGGTAGTTGATGACCGGTACGCGCACTTCCGGGTTATCGATGACGTCGGTGTAGTCGAAGCCGATGATGCTGGCCTTTTCCAGATTGATGGTATCGACCGGATTGTCGAATACCCAACCCAGCGAGTTGCCCGCGGTCCATTTGCGCATGCGCGCATAGAGGCCGTCGTCGCCCATGTTGGGCAGGCTCTTGCGGAAATTGGTCATGCTGCGCAGCTGCATCGGCGTATCCAGCATGCCCTCGACGGCACGGAAGATGTCCTCGTCGTCGCGCGAGCTGTACTCGGCCTTGCCGGCAAGCACCTTGATCAGGTCCGCCAGGAACTGTACGTTGGCTTCGCTGCGCTCGCACTGGAACGGATTGAAGCCGGTGGGGCGACCATTCTCCAGCGCGAGATAATTGCCGCCGCAGGCGCGAACGAAGATCTCGGCGCCGCGATCCTTGTCGAAGAAGAAGATCGTCGGGATCGGATCGAACTTCTGCACCTGACTGAGCAGGAAGTTGATCAATGCCGTCTTACCGGTACCGGACTTGCCGATGACCATCGTATTGGCGATCGCCTTTTCGCCCAGCGAATTCTCCGCAGGGTGCGTCGCATGGAAATTGAAGTAGTACGGCTGGCCGTTGGTGGTCTGCAGAGTGGTAACGCATTCGCCCCACGGATTGTTGTCGCGCTTGCCCTGCGCGAAGTTGTGCAACGGCGACAGGCCCAGGAAGTTCAGCGAACTCACGTTTGCCAGACGGGTGCGATAGCGCCAGTTGCCGGGAAGCTGCGAATAGAACGACGAGGCGATGGCCAGGTCTTCCTTCGAAGAGACGAAGCCGGCATTGGACAGTTCGGCGCGCGTGGTCGCGATCTGTTGCGAAAGCTTTTCCTGGGTGTCGGCGTAGACCGCAATGGTGAAGTGGTACTCGCCGAGCACGAAATTGCCCGACGACAGCTGATCCATCGCCAGGTCCAGCTCATGGATCTGGCTGACCGCCTTGTCGCCGGACGAGATCATCATGCCCTTGGTCCGATCCAGCACCTTCAGCGCATCGTGACGCCCCATCGGGCTGAAGGAATGCGTTACCACGTATTCGAAATCGAGGTACTTCAGCCCGTTCAGAATGCCCGGATACGTACCGTCGGTGTATTCCTTGATATTCAGGATGGCGCCGAAATGATTGGTGCCTTCGGGTGTCTTGATGACGAAGTCGCCGGTCTTGTTCGCAAACATATGCTTGCTCACCGGCAGGTATGCAGGCACCGGCGCCTGCAGGACCGGCACCGGCTCGTCGATCCGGTTGATCAGATAGCCGAAGAATTCCAGCGCTTCGGAAAAGACGACGCCGTTGCTGGCCTCGTACATGCTCAGCCGATACGGCGAGTAGTCCTTGAGCACGGCCTCGACGTTGCCGGCCAGCTCCACGATCTTGGCAATGGACTGATCCTGCTCCGACTGCAGCTGCGCCAGGTTGGCCGACTTTTCCATCAAGCGCTTCCCGGTGACGACCGGGCGATACAGCATGGTCAGATACAGCTCGTTCTGCATGATCTTCTGCGATGAGAGCGCGCTGTAGTACTGATCCGACAATTCCTGATTGAACGTCTGCTGAAACTTGCCGCGGGACTTGATGCGGCGGCGACGCCGCACGTCGTGCACCCAAAAGGCCACGTTGGCGAAGTCGGGAGCGCGCAAGGTCTGAAGCATGCGGTTGAAGGTGTTGTGGCGGTGCTCGATTTCCCACTCTTCACGGCCGACGAAAGGCAGCCCGCCCAAATGCCAGGTCAACATGTAGTCCCCACCCGTCGTCTTGAGCACCGATGGCGCTACATGCGTAGAGATGGGAATGAACTCGCTGATCGAACTGTCTGGGATGAACATAGGGAATTACTCTGAATCCATTTCGTCTTGCCAAGGCCCGATTCGGACGAACCGGGAGTAGTCGAACGCGTACCTACTACAAAATTTATGCAACACGGTAAAACCGAACAACCCCACGCACGAAACGACTCGTTCGTGCATGGGGTTCAGGCACCGACACAATGCCGAACTTACGGCTTGGCGCCAGGCACGTTTCTCCGATATTCGTTAGGGGAAAACACCCAGGCGCCGGAGTAGCGCTGCAGGTTGCGCACGCGCATCCTGAACAACCAACGCAGCCCAAGCATCCTGAATATCATCTCGTCACGCTTGGTCATCTGCTGCAACCCAAAGATAATCACCGGGATCGACAACAGATACCAAAGATCGAAGTACATTCCCGCCAGCAAGCCGCCACCTGCGCCGATGAAAAAGGGGATGTAGGGCACCCCCATGAACATGGCGGGGCGCGTGCAGCCACGGAAAAGTACGTTTTTATGCATAGTGCTGCAGCGCCTGCTGGACGAGATTCATGGTCGTGGCCGAGCAGGTGGAACCGGTGTCGCCGATCAGCATCTTGGCCAGCTGTCCCGCGGCTCCGATCAATACGCCACCGATCAGGATCGACGAAACATCCGAGATGCGCTTGTGTGCGAACGCGATCTGGTAGCCGGCGACGATGACGGCAATGGTCACGACCGCGATCGAGCCCATGTTGAGCAGATTGTTGGTCTTGGTGAGGAAGCCACAGACCTTGCCGTCGGTACCGGCGTAATCGGTCGCGCCCGTCGCCATCGCCGCACCGGCGACCAGCAACGAACCTACGAAAATGGCGGCCTTCAGCGCGGCCATGCCGGCCATCTTGGCGCCCGTGGTCATTTCGCTCTTCTTAGACATCATGGTGTATCTCCTGATTGGAACAGAGGGGTGGTGATGGAAACGCCATTCCCATGGCGGTGCTGCTTCCCTACGCTAGAAGACAAAGGCGCCATCGCCGGGGGCCAGCGGTGGCGAATTCAAGCTCGGGACGGCCGGCTCTGCGGAACCACCAAGGGCCGAACCCCTGGCCACAGATGCTTGCGAAGCTGGATCGGCTCCGCCACCAGCAGGCACCGCCACTCCTTTGCCGGCGCTTGTCGGGCGTATTACATATAGTTCCGCATCGGTGCCGGCCGCTTGACCCATTCGCACTGCGGCGGCATTCGGTGCTGCATTGGAAAGCTGCGCTGCTGGATGCACTTGGGCAGGCGCTGCAGCCGCGGCTGGAGAAGGCTGGACCTGGGCAGCCAGACCATTGGCAAGCTGGTTGGCGCCTGCGATGCGACGCGAGACGACCGAATCGATTTCGCGGACGACGGAGGCCTTGGCGGCCTGGGCCGGGCGGTGAACGCCGTTCGGCACGACGGCGATGGCATCGGCGGACGCGACGGCGAGCGCCCTGCCCTGATTGATGGATGCGTAGACCTTCTGCACATAGCCGTGCTTGTAGCCGGTCTCGAAATTGCCCGAGTAATAGCAACTGAAGGACTTGCCCCAGTTGCCGCCGGAGCGGCCATAGCACTCGGCCAGAATCCGTGAGGCCGCCTGCAGGTTGGGGCAGGTCTTGAACGCCTTCTCGTACGAGTCGAGCCCGTACTTGAGCAGGTTGTAGCGGTTGACCTGGCCCAGGCCGAGAGAAAAATTGTAACCCTTGTCTTCGAGCATCCGTGCCGTGGCGACGGCCTCAGAGAGATTCTGCGGCTGGCGCACCAGGCGACCCCCGACGACACCGATCGCGAACGGATTGTGCGACGACTCGACGCGCACGACGTGCTGCATCACTTCAGCCGGAACTGCCATTTCGGGACAGCTCAGTAGTTCCATGCCTGGCAACATGCCGTCACTCCTCCTATATCCGTCGACTATTGGCCTGAGAACCATACAGCCGCAGATCACGCAAATTAATAGTGTCTGAAGAGAAAATCAAAGTCAATCCGACAAGGATTCAGCAATCACTTTCGTGAACAAATTCACTTGCTTCCATGAAGGGTGCGCTCCGGATCAAAATCGATACCCGTGATATAGCGACGACCCGCATGCGACTTAATATGCACCACGATATCGATCGTCATCATCAGCAAGCGCTTGATGACCGAGAACTCCAGCCCCGAGCCCTCTGCCGACGCCTTGACCATCAACGCGAGCTGGTCCCAGGTCTGGCCGATGCTGCCTGCGTGGCAGCTGGTGATCGACCCCGGATGGCCGGATGCGCAATTCCTGATGAAGTAGAACGATTCGTCGCCGCGCAACTCCGCCAGGATGATGCGATCGGGCTTCATACGCAGGCAAGCCTCCATGCAGCTTTTCGCCGTCACGTTACTCGCACTTTGTCCACCTTTCGAGTAGAGCAAATGCACGGTATTGGGCTGACTGATGAACAACTCGCGCGCGTCTTCGATCGTGACTAGGCGCTCTTCGTTGGGAATATGATTCACCAGCGACTTCATGAACGTGGTCTTGCCGCTACCGGTGGCGCCGGCGACGACGACGTTCTTCTTGAACAGCACAGCCTTCTTGAAGAACTCCGAATAATTGCGCTGCCTGCGCAGTTCCAGCAGTTCGTGATCCTGCTCGCCGATACCCGCTTCCTGCTCGAGGATCTCCTTAAAAAAGCCGTCTTCCTGATACTGCTCCAGGGTCTTGGTGTGCTTGGACGGCAACCGGATCGTGATCGACACCTTGCCCGCGTCGCACGCAGGCGGAATAACGAACTGCGCACGCTGCCCGGTCGGAAACGTAAGCGACACGACCGGATCGGTATCGGTAATGCGCTGCCCCGTGTTGCTCTCGTTGACTACCGCGGTGCAGAACTGGCGCGCACGATCGAAGGTCAGCGACGGAATATCCAGTTTCTGCCAACCGCGCAGCGTTTCCAGATACAGCTCACCGGGACGGTTGATGCAGATTTCCGTCACTTCCGGCGAATTCAGATAATCCAGGATGCCCAGCACTGAGTACTGGTAATCCAGGAAATCCGAAGATATCTGCGCGGTTGGTGAATCGTCGAGCGTCACGTGATTGTCTCTTCGCTATCAGCGGGCGAGCACGGCAGTGAAATCCACGTCTTTGGCGACATAGACGCTGACCACGGTGCCTTGGTTGATCGTCACCGTCGCAGGACGGCGTCCCGAGCGCTCCAGCGCCTGGTCGGCCATGCGCTGCACCGCGCGCGCCGTGTTGCTCTCGAACGGCTGCTCGGTCACCAGGCCGGAGTTGAGACCGACCGTCGTGGTCTGCGGACCGTGCTCGGCTGCCGCCCATTTGAACGCATCGCTGAGCATGCTGATCATCAGGGCGGAAGAGATACGGCTGGCCCAATGCGCGTTGTACTGGCCCGGATGGCCTGAGCTGCCGAGGTTGTCGATACCAGGCCCCATCAGCGACACATCGATACCCGTGGGCGTGGTGATCCGATCCCAGATGACCTCCATGCGCGGCCCGGTCGGTTCGACCGAATCGTATTTACCCAACAGCTTGGAGCCCTTCGGCAACAGCAAACGCCTGCCGTTGATGGAGTACACCGGCTCGGTGATGATGCAGGAGGTGAAGCCCGCAAAATCGCTGATGATGCGTGTCTCGAGCACGCAGCGGATATAGGTGCCGCGCACCAGCAGGCCGTCAGGATTGGCGATCGGCTTCGCCGAGGTTTCCTGGTCCTGTCCCTGGCCGGCGCCGGGCTGCTGCGCGCCAGGAGGCAGGATCCCGCCAAACCCTTGCTGCCCACCGCCTACCTGAGCCGGATCCTGCATCCCCGCCATGCGCCGCTCGAGCAGCGACGGACCGCGTTCCTGCTGCGCAGCAGGCGCGTTACGGATATCGCTGTCGGTGGGCATTGGCGGCAGCGGCGGCAGGCTCTGCTCCTGCGCCAACGGCACAGGCTCGGCGGGTTGCGTCGGCAATGGCGCCGTCTGCGGAAGCGCAGGCGCCACCACGGCCTCCTGGCGCGGCTTCGGCGGCGGCTCTTTCGAGTCGCTTCCGCCAACCAGCCAGAAAATGGCCACGATCAGCAGCAACGCGATGCCGCCCAGGAACAGCAACGCCTTCCGGTTGAGCTTCTGCAGGTCGCTGGACCTCAGAACCGGTTCGTTGGCATCGAGGTCGGGATCCGCTGTTTGCTGTTGCCGGGCGAAGTAGGGATTTTCCTTGCCCACATCTCCGCCTTGCGGAGAACGAGGAAGCTGGCCCTCGTTGTGGCCGTTATTTTCGTCAGACGGAGGTATGTTTGAGTTCACTTTTGCTTATTCCTACGCAAGCCGACAACGTTCTTGCCGTGGCGAACAACCAGGAAAGGATAGGTCCCGTGGACGATCAGCGTATTGCCCTCGACCGTCGTGTTGACCAAGAAGTCCTCGTCATTTTCCTTTTCGCGCGCAAACACGGCCGGGAAATTGCCGGTGGGGAACCTGGTGAGATCCATCTTGATATAGGTGAACTTGCCGTCGTCATACACACTGTTGGGCACGATCCAGGTCTGCTTCGAGCGCGTCGAGTAGTCGTAATCGAAGTAGTAGTGCCTGTCCTTGGACAGCCTGGTATCGATCTGCGACTCGTCCTTCACCTCTTCGCTGGCAGCCGCGAAGCTGGTGTCCTTGGGATAGACGAAGGTCACCTTGTACTGGACGCCGGCCTGCTTGGCTTGCTCAAGCCGCTGCCAATCGGTCGCCACGACCTTCAATTCCAGAATGTAGGAATGGGTCGCGGTGCGGATCATCATATTGGTGTCGACGTCGACGTTCTTCGGCTTCAGATAGAAGACGTTCTCGCGACGGCTCAACTCCCAACCACTGGTGAAACCAGTGCTGTAATCGAGGATCTTTTCGTTCGGGCTCAGCTCGACCTGCGTAGTAATGCCGAGTCCGGTACGCACCTGGTAGATCTTGTCCGCTTCGTACTCGTATTGCTGGACAACTTGAGCGGACGCGAGCGGCGCAACCAAAGCCAGGGCCGCCAACGCCAGACGCGCCGAGCCGTTTTTAGTCATGAAACTCATCTAACGTTCGCTCCATTGCCATTGTTCTGAGGTGCAGCGTTGGGCACGGGCGCTGCTTGGGCGGGCTGTGCGCCCGGATACACAGGCACGCCGGCAGCGTTCATTACCGGAGCCTGCTGCTGAGCGGGGACCGTTCCATTGACACCCGGCGCACCAGGTTGCGCCATCGGCTGGCCCGGCACCTGACCCGGCATGGCCTGTTGCTGGCCTGCCGGCATGGCCTGGTCGACGGGTGCCGCCTGCACTGCCGGTGCCTGCAACGCTGCCGGCGGCGGTGCAGGAATCGAGGCATAGTCCGTGTCGACGCGATAATCAGTCACCTGAAAACCCAGCGGATTCTCTACTCGCAGGTTATCGGACATGGCCAGATTGCCGTTGTAGCGAAAGCCCATGATCGCGAACCGATTGTCCAGCAGCGTGGTCTGCCCCGACTTCTTGTCGTATATGCTGCGCTGGAAGCGGACATTGGCGCCGGTATAGGGCTTGCCGGCACCACCCAGCAAGGTGATGCTCAGGATGTTGACGCGGATGGACCTGACCTTGCCATAGATGAAATAAGGCGCAGATGGATTGTTCGGCGCATGCAGCGCCCGATACTCGTTGGCAACTGCGCCATCTTTCTCCGACATCGCAAAGACGGTGTTCCAGTCGTTGAGCCCCATCATCTCGAAATCGTAGGATTCGCGAGCAGTGATGAAGCGCGACACATTGCTTCTGGCCAGCGCCTCGCTTGCAGTGATGTTGCGCACATCGCCGGTGTTCTGCAGAACGGCGACCGTTGCAGTGCCGGTGTAGGCATCGGCCATCACCAGGTAGGGAGTCTTCTCCTTCAACGGCAGCATGTAGTAATAGCCGCCGCCCAACAGCAGGCACATGACGATCGCGCCGAACGCGACCCACCACGCGCGGCGCTCGCTGCGCCGCGCCAGATCAGCGATGCTGATCTCGTAGTTGACAGCCTTTGCAACCGCCTTGTTGACGCTTTCGCTCTCAACTGGTTTTTTACCGAACATCAGACTTCACCAGGTTACGTAATGTGGCTGCGGAGGCACATGGACGGCCTCCGAAAGTAAAGTCACTTCGCGTTGCCATCGCCGGCCGGCGCCGCAGTCCCGCTCAGCGAAGAAGATGGCTGCACGAGAATGCGGTTGCCCGCAGCGGAGACGGTGACGCCTTCCTGCGCATAGACCACGCTGAGTTCGGCGACCGCCTGCTGGATGCTCGTGGTGTTGATCTTGGCTACCGGCGCATAGAGCGTGTAGTCGGACTGGATGCTGTAGCTCAACTGCATGTTCGAGTCCTTGGCCCAGCGCTCGAGCATCGTCTTCAGGGTGCCGTCCATCGGC
Source organism: Xanthomonas sp. JAI131 (assembly GCF_013410075.1). Lineage (NCBI taxonomy): Bacteria > Pseudomonadati > Pseudomonadota > Gammaproteobacteria > Lysobacterales > Lysobacteraceae > Xanthomonas > Xanthomonas sp. JAI131. Next base: position 1,558,956 of record NZ_JACCCN010000001.1, read on the forward strand.
ACCGCCTGGTACACGTATGAGGAGTACAGCGGGATCTCCATCGTCGACTCGGAGAACCGGTTGACCGGCTTCCACCTGCCGCGGAAATCAGGCGCCGGCCTGGTGGCACAGGCGCTCAGCAGCGCAACGGCGCTCAGAGTGGCGATCATCCGAAACATATGCGTTCTTTTCACGCGAGCCTCTAAATTGCGGAAACGTTTTTTGATGGACGGCCGGCAAACGGCCGACGGTCTGAGAACTGCAGGTTTCGCCACAGGGACGGCACGGCGCGATGCACAGTCGGCGCAAGAGCCTGATGACAGAGTCGGGGATCGCGTAGATCCGGCGCACGCACGCGCTCCTGCAGACGAAGGACGTCCGAGGACAGGCTTTCAGCGCCGAGAAAAACGGAATTTGTCAGAAAACTTTCCATGTCACCCTCGCGTGCGTCCTGGGAACCCACGCCCCTGTTCCTATTGCCAATTGCCCCGCACCAGCATCGCGAGAATGTGCCGCAGGGCCATGCTCACGTCAAGCTTTTGGCAAAAAAGCGTTCAATCCAGCCAGATTGCCAATAATTTTGCGAACCACGTCACCCTATGTCACAAGGAAAGTGTCGGCACATTGACCTTCGGCTTCAGCCTTGCGGTGAAGTGCCTGTCCTTGTAGTACTTGATCTTGTCGCACTTCACCGGATGCGGGATGCCCTCGTACAGGAACACCTCGTGATCGTTCCCCATCGCCTTCAGTTCCTGCGGCAGCATCAGCGCCCTCCTCTCTTCCGACACGCTGCGGGTCACGTCCTTGCCGCGCGTCACATTCTGTTTGCGGAAGGTGGTGTAGCCGAGCATCTCCGAGTAGTCGTTGGCGTCCTGCTGCTCGCGCGGAGCGTAGAGGATCTGCAGTGCATGGTTCGTGATGATGGTCCGCGACACGTCCTTGCCATAGGTTGCGTCCAGCTGCGCCATGCTCTGGATGATCGGCAGAAGCCGAACATTGTAGCCGGCCATGTATGACACCGCCGAGGCGATGATGTCGACCTTGCCGATCGCGGTGAACTCGTCCATCAGCAGCAGGCATTGGTACTTCAACGCCGGATTGCTCTTGGGCAGTTCCTTGGTGTTGAGGTTGATGATCTGGCTGAAGAACAGGTTGATGATCAGGCGGCTCTCGGCCAGCTTGTTGGGCTGGATGCCGATGTAGATGGTCATCTTCTTTTTGCGCAGGTCGGTCAGCAGGAAGTCGTTGTCGCTGGTGGCCGCGTCGAGCACCGGGTTGATCCAGGCATTGAGCGGCTCCTTCAACGTGCCCAGGATCGATGCGAAGGTCTCCTCGGCCTGCGACAGCATGTTGGAGAACGCCGACTTGGCGTTGCTGCTGAGGAAGCGCCGTTCCGACAGCGATTTCAGGTATTTCTTCAGGTCGCTGCCATCGCCCGAGGACAGGCGGTAGATCGCCCCCAGCGTCGGGGTGCCCAGGCCGCCCGGGAAGCCGATGTTGCGTTCGTCGTCCCAGTTCTCGAACAGGTACAGCGCGAACGCCATGAACGCGTTGCGCGCCTGGCTGACCCAGAATTTCTGGTCGTCCGATCCATCCGGATACAGCATCGCGGCGATGCTCATCAGGTCCGAGACGCGGAACGCGGGGTCGTCGGATACGTAGCTGAGCGGATTCCAGCGATGCGTGCGTCGGTCCTCGGCGAACGGGTTGAACAGGAACACCTCCTGCCCCTGGCTGGCGCGCCAACCGCTGGTGAGGTCGAAGTTTTCCTGCTTGATGTCCAGGACCACCACCGATTCCTGGTATTCGAGCAGGTTCGGGATCACCACGCCGACGCCCTTGCCGGAACGGGTGGGCGCGGCCAGGATGACGAACTGCTGACCGCTCAGGCGCACCAGCTTGCCGCGGAACTTGCCGACCACGATGCCGTTGCCGCTCTGCTTGAACAGGCCGTGCTTGGCCAGGTCGGCGGCACCGGCGAAACGGGCGTCGCCGTGCAAGGCCTGCTTGCGCGGCTTGAACATCACTACCAGCGTCAGCAGGCACAGCAACCCGGGCAAGCCGAAGCCCAGGTAGCCGGCCCACTTGATCTTGCCGACGAAGGGCGCGACCTGCGGCAAGCCGATGGCATGCACGTATTCGTAATAGGTGCCCAGTCCGAACAGGCGCGTATCCAGCTTGAGCAGCAGCAGCACCAGGTAGCCGGACAGGAAATAGCCGACAACGGCAGTGAGTGCGACGACGACCACAGCCGCAACGATCTTACGATTCGACAAGCCCCTATCCTCCCTGATGCACCTTGGCGGCTATTCTAGCTTCGGCGCCGGGTGCTCGGCTTGCTCTTCGACGGCTTTTTTTCGACGCTGACGCCGCCGCCGTCCTGCTCGACCAGGGTATCCATCCAGACCCGCGCCTCGTCCCAGGACATGTCGTGCGAGTCCAGGCGCGCGCCACCCGCGGTGGTGACGGTGTAGCCGACCACGTTGGCGGGGCTGTATTCCGGTTCGCGCGTCAACGCCACCAGCTGGTAACGTCCTTTGACTTGAATCGTATGATGATATTCCATCATGCGTACGGCCTCCTCGCCTGATCGTCTGCCTGATGCTAAAGCAAGCCGGGCGCCAGGGCCACCCGCCGCCAGCGCGCGATCGCCCTGCCCTGCGCTGGACGATAGGCAACAAAAAAGCCGGCGGGTGCCGGCTTGTTGTGTTCCACGAGTGCATCGTCTGCATGTCGTGGTGGGCGGTACAGGGTTCGAACCTGTGACCCCTACCATGTCAAGGTAGTGCTCTACCGCTGAGCTAACCGCCCATCGCTGCTGCGGACATACCGCTGCAGGGGCGCGAATCTTAGCCCACCTTGCGGCCAAGAACAATAGCCGCGAGGACGAGGCCAGCTGCCGTGCGGCTAGCTGACCAGGCTGGCGTCGCGCAGCTTCTTGATCTGGTCGCGCACCCGCGCCGCGTCCTCGAACTCCAGGTCGCGGGCGTGCTGGTACATCTTCTGTTCCAGCGCCTTGAGCCGGGACGCCACCTCGGCCGGCTCCAGCATCCGGTAGTCGGCCGGCTCCTCCGCCACCCGGCGCCCCTTGCCCTTGCCGGACTTGGCCTCGACCGCGCCGTCGGCGCGCGCGCCCTCCAGGATGTCGACGATCGGCCGCGCCACCGACTTCGGGGTGATGCCGTGCTCGAGGTTGTACTCCACCTGCTTCTCGCGGCGACGTCCGGTCTCGTCGATCGCCGCCTGCATCGAGCGGGTCATCCGGTCCGCGTACAGGATCGCCTTGCCGCGCAGGTTGCGGGCGGCGCGGCCGATGGTCTGGATCAGCGAACCGGTGGAACGCAGGAAGCCTTCCTTGTCCGCATCCAGGATCGCCACCAGCGACACCTCGGGCATGTCCAGGCCCTCGCGCAGCAGGTTGATGCCGACCAGCACGTCGAACTTGCCCAGGCGCAGGTCGCGGATGATCTCCACGCGCTCGACCGTGTCGATGTCCGAGTGCAGGTAGCGCACCTTGACCCCGTGTTCGCCCAGGTACTCAGTGAGGTTCTCGGCCATGCGCTTGGTCAGCGTGGTGACCAGCACGCGATCGCCCAACGCCACGCGCAGCCCGATCTCCGACAGCAGGTCGTCGACCTGGGTGCCGACCGGACGGATCTCCACTTCCGGATCGATCAGTCCGGTCGGTCGCACCACCAGTTCGGTGATCTCGCCGGCCGACTCGCGCAGTTCGTACGGACCGGGCGTGGCCGAGACATAGATGCTGCGTGGCGAACGCGCCTCCCATTCCTCGAAGCGCAGCGGCCGGTTGTCCAGCGCCGAAGGCAGACGGAAACCGAACTCCACCAACGTCTCTTTGCGCGAGCGGTCGCCCTTGTACATCGCGCCGATCTGCGGGACGGTGACATGGGATTCGTCGACGACCAGCAGCGCATCGGCCGGCAGGTAGTCGAACAGGGTCGGCGGCGGCTCGCCCGCGGCCTTGCCGGTGAGATGCCGCGAGTAGTTTTCGATGCCGTTGCAGTAGCCGACCTCGGCCATCATCTCCAGGTCGAACTGGGTGCGCTGCGCCAGCCGCTGCGCCTCGACCAGCTTGTTCTGCGCGTACAGCTGCTCCAGCCGCTCCTTCAGCTCGATCTTGATCGTGTCCACGGCGCTGAGCGTGCGCTCGCGGGTGGTGGCGTAGTGGGTCTTCGGATAGACCGTGTAACGCTGCAGCTTGCGCAGGGTCTCGCCGGTCAGCGGATCGAACAGGGTCAGCTGCTCGACGTCGCCGTCGAACAGCTCGATGCGCAGCGCCTCGCTGTCCGACTCGGCAGGAAACACGTCGATGACTTCGCCACGCACGCGAAACGTGCCGCGGTGCAGCTCGTATTCGTTGCGGGTGTACTGCAGGTCGGTCAGGTGCTTGATCAGCTGGCGCTGCTCGATGTGCTCGCCGATCGACAGGATCAGGCGCAGCGACAGGTAGTCCTCCGGCGCGCCCAGGCCGTAGATCGCCGACACCGTGGCCACCACCAGCGCATCGCGGCGCGACAGCAGCGTCTTGGTCGCGGCAAGGCGCATCTGCTCGATGTGCTCGTTGATCGAACTGTCCTTCTCGATGAAGGTGTCCGACGACGGCACGTAGGCCTCCGGCTGGTAGTAGTCGTAATAGCTGACGAAGTACTCGACCGCGTTGTTCGGGAAGAACGCCTTGAACTCGCCGTACAGCTGCGCCGCCAGGGTCTTGTTCGGCGCCATCACCAGGGTCGGCTTCTGGATCGCCTCGACCACGTTGGCGATGGTGTAGGTCTTGCCCGAACCGGTCACCCCGAGCAGGGTCTGCTTGGCCAGTCCGGCCTCGAAGCCGGCCACCAGCTTCTCGATCGCCTGCGGCTGGTCGCCGGCCGGCGAGTATGGCGATACGAGTTGGAAACGGTCGGACATGAACGGGCCTCGAGATGAATTTGAGTGGAGCGAGCCTCGGCTGACGCACCGCCGGGATGATTCCTTACATGGGAACGGTGAACCCTCTCATTCAAGCCCTTGCGCGCTGTGCGGAGACTGTCGGCCATCCGGCCGAATGGGTGGCATCCATGCAGAAATTCCGCGATCAAGGCTACACATTGCTCCAACTTGCCGCTGTGATGGCGCTGATCTGTGTCCTGGCGGCAACCGGCTTGCCGGCCTTTCAGGAGTTGCTGGAACGGCAGCGCACCGCCGCCACGATCCACCGCCTCAGCACGCAATTGGCGCTGGCACGCAACAGCGCGATCTCTTCGAGGGGCGCGGTGAGCGCCTGCCCCTCATCGGGCGATGGCGGCTGCCGCGACGACAGCGATTGGAGCCAAGGCTGGATCGTCTATCGCGATCCGGACCGCCAGGGCCAGCCCGCGAACGCGAGCAGGATCCTCAGCCAGGAACGCTTGCCCGCCACGGGGGCGATGACGCTGATGTCCAGCCGGGGCAGGCGCGCCATTCGCTTTCTTCCCGATGGCCGCAGTGCCGGCAGCAATATCACCGTCAGGATATGCAGCCGCGGCCATCTGCTTGCGGAAGTGGTGGTGAACAACGTCGGGCGTGTGCGTTCGGCCAAGCCCTCAGGGCGACCGCCATGCACGGCACCGGAATGAAACGACAAAAGCCGCGATTGCTCGCGGCTTCTGCAGGATTTTGGCGCCCGAAGTTGGACTCGAACCAACGACCCCCTGATTAACAGTCAAGTGCTCTAACCGGCTGAGCTATTCGGGCGGGGGTCGCATTGTAGTAGGAAGTCCAGGAGCAGCGCAAGCGCTTCGTCTCACAAAGCGGATGCGCCCGCATCTGGTGCGTGCCACGCCTCAGAAGCAATCAGGATTCGAGTCAGTACCGCTGGCGCCGGAGTACTTCTTGCCGGACTGATCGATCGCAAGAATGCCGCATCTGTCGTTCGCTTGCGGGGAGCCCGCGACAGGTGTCGCCTTGAGCGTGTACGTGCCGGCAGCCAAGTCGGAAACCGACAGCGAGTACTGCGCGACCCCGTCGCGAGGCGATTGCGCGAAACTCGGCGCCCAGCCCGTGTAGCGGTTCTCGGTCGTGCGGAAGCGCTCGGCCTGCTGGGTGAGCTCCATCAGGTCGGCCTTCGCCTGCGCACGCCTGGACTTGCGCACGTACTCGGTGTACGACGGATAGGCGATCGCCGCAAGAATCGCGATGATCGCAACCACGATCATCAGCTCGATCAAGGTGAATCCGCGCGCGCCGCGTGGCATGCGCTGGATGCGATCCACCGGCGGCAGCATCCGTGCCGTGGTGGACGCGGCTGGCGTCGTCGCATTCATTTGATCTGCCGCCATGACTGCCTTCCGCAAGAACGCTGAGAGATCAAGGAATTCTCCGGCTTGTTGGGATTCAACGTAACCTCCTGGCATTGCTGCGATCCGCCGCCGCCAGCGCAACTCGGATCGGCAGGATCGCAATACACCGGCTCCGAGGCAACCGGCTGCGTGACCGCCACCCCGCGGCTGGGGGCGCCCGAACCTGTCGCGGTGGCGCCGACCGACCCTCCACTCACCACCGTCCCGTCCGGCAAGGTCACCTGGCCATACGCCGCCGCGCCTGTCAGCAGACTGAGACGATAGAGCCAATTCTGACCGCCCGGATTGCAATCCGATGCCGCCTCCGGCTGGTAGGCCGTGAACGACACCGATCCGCTCTGAATGAGCGGGCGGCCAAAGAAGCGCTCGCCCGTGGTCTGGGCAACCCCAGCGGTATCGGTGGTGAGCAGGTCCAGGTACCAGCCACGACTCTGCAAGTAGTTGACTGCGTTTCTCGAGACCGAGCGGGTTGCCGACGTCGACGCGGTGATGGTCTGCGCGACCAACGCAGCATCCCGGTTGCCGGTCACTGGCGTCCCATTGTCCCAAACGCCATAGAGACTCTGCACCTGTTGGCCGATCGCGCTGCTGTTGTCGCCCACCGCGAAATAGCGCCCGGTGCCGAAATAGAGCATGTAGCCGTTGCCCGGCCCCGTCGCCACTTCGAATTCGCCGGTAATCGGCTGCCGCGCGCCATGCAGGTCGCGGGCGACGAACATCGGAACGCCGTTGTAGGCGACGTTCCAGTCAGAGGCATTGACACCGCTGAGATCGAACTTCCAGACGTTGCCCTGGAGATCGCCGCCATAAACGGTATCGACCAGGCCATTGCCGTCTGTATCGAGCGTGACCAGATTGCCCAGGCCATTGACGTTGACGTCGTCCTGGTCGTTGGGGCGCAACTTGGCCAGGACACCGCCTGTCTCGATATCCACGACGAACAACACAGGATCGCTGTTGACGCTGTTGTAGCCATTGCCGATCAGCGCCACCCACTTGCCGTTCTGCAGCGGCACGATGACAGGCTTGCCCATCGCGTAGCCGAGCTCCGTATCGCTCTGCCCGTTGACCTCCCAGAGAACGTCGCTGGCCGAGAACGAGGAAGGATTGCTGACATCCAGCGCGAACGCCGAGCGGCCGCCGGCGCCGGCGGTGCCCACCACTACCGTCTTCCATTGCCCGCCCATATAGACGTCGGCCGTCGTCAACTGCCCATCCACGTAGAACCGGTGCGTATAGCCCGAGCCACCGTCCAGTCCGGCGTCGGCGAGAAATCCGGTCTTCCCCAACACGGCATTGGGCACATACGCGAAGACCTCGTCGCCGGCGTCGTTGAACGCATGCAGCATTCCGTCGTTGAATCCGGCGTAGATGTATTCGTGCGACGCCTGCGCCTTACTCGTCAAGTAAGCCGCATAGCTCGTGCGCGCCGCCGAGACCAACCCGGTGGCCGTTGCCCAACCGTAGTTAGCCCGCTTGGTCGCGATCACCGGCGAGGAATTGACGATATCGCCGAGGATCTTGGAACGCCTGCGGAATGGCGCCGTATTCTTGGCCGTCCCTTCCATCGCCTGGTCGCCACGCAGGTAGCTGACGAGCTGGCTTGGCGTCACGTTGCCGCCGAACTTGTTGATGATGTCGCCAGTCGTGTAACCGAGGCGATTGAAGATCTCGGAGGCATCCGCCACCGCACTGCCGCTCGACGTCGCGACCAAATTGGGTGCGGTGAACTCGCGCACGACGTTGGCGCGGTTGGTGGAATTCACACTGGAAAGCGCGGTGTATATCTTGCGTTGCGCTACGCCAGCGGAATCGGTCGGCATCTTGGCCGCTGCGCTCCATTGCACCGTTCCCAGCAAGCCCGACGACAGCACCGGGAACTTCTGCAGATCGCCTACCCAGTCGGAGCCGTTGTTGTAGTTTCCGTAACTCGGCGCCACCACGTAGGAACTGGAGGACACCCGTGCGCCCGACACGGTCACGGTCCCGCTGCTGCCGTTCTGATTTTCGATCGCGTCGAATGTCTTGGTGAGCTGCGACTTCAGGTAAAGCGGGTTGGTCACCAGGAAGTAATTGTCCGGGATCCCGTCGTTGTTGGCATCCGGATTGAGATCGGTGCCGTACTTCGCCGCGTACCAGAGCGGACTATCGAGCAGGCCGGCACCCACGTTGTTGCCCACATCGAAGGTGCGCGTGGCATTCAAGGGCAAGCCGACACAGTCGTTCGGCGGCGCCTGGGTATTGCAGTAACCGGGCGCGCGTCCGGGCGGCGTGTTCAGCCGGTAGGCCACGTTGTCTCCGCCCTGATCCTTCACTTCCAGATAGACGCCATCGGCAGTGGTCCCGGAGATGACATAGCCCATGTACTGGCTGATGCCGCCCGCGGCGTATTCGGAGGACAGGGTCACCACCAACTGGTTCGTCTGATTGACGGCAAGCGTGTACAGCACGAACGCATCCATGTCGTGATCGGCGCCCTGCTCGACATCCTCGTAATTGATGCGGAACTCCGCGTAGGGCCGCCCGCCATTGACAGTCGTATCGCGATCGCGTCCAGCCGCATCGGTATTGGCCACCTTCTGGACGTAGAAGTCCACGATCTGGTCGGTCGGCTGGAAATTGCTGGTCGCGCTGATGCTGCTGCCAGCCACGGACTTGGCGAACGGGACCAGGGTGATGCTGCCGCTGCCCACGGGGAACTTGAACTTCGGCAACGGCGACGCAAGCGCAACGGAGTAGGTCCGCATGTGCTTTTCGCCGCCAATGAAGTTGGTGGCGCCGTAGCGGGCAACGCCGGCCGAATAGAAGGTACCTTGCTTGCTGGGTTCTTCCGGCGAAAGACCACGAACCGTAGAGAGATTGTTGATCGTCTTCGGCGTCGGCGCATTGTCGGTGACGTCGTTCGATTCGCCGATGAACACGCTTCGCGAGCCCCCTCCTTCTGCAGCCCATATCTGGTCGACCTGAGACGATACATTCAGGTCCTGCAAAGACGCCGGATCGCCGTTCGAGCTCATCGTCCCCCAGTGCGTACCGGGCACACTGTAATCGTAGGAAGGGTTGATGTCGCTCAACACCGTCATGGTCGGCTGGGAGCACTTCGGATAACCGCCGCCGCCGTCCTGGGCCGCCACATAAGGCGGCTTCCATGCGGGCTTGGACAACCCAAGCGTGGAGCTGTCGACACCACTGGAATAGTCGAATTCGCTGCGCGGCGTCTTCGCGCCACCGAAGTAACGCAAGGTCTCGTACATCATTTCGGCGACCGGATTGCCCCACATCCAGCACTCGCCTTCGTTCACCGGGCGCGTGGTGATCCAGCCGCAGCCATAGGTGTAGTCGCTGTACCTGAAGTCCAGCATGCGGAAGGTGCTGATGGTGTGCACCACGCCCTTGACGTCGCGCCCGTTGCCGCAATTTCCGTTCAGGCAGTACTGGCCGGTGCTTGGATTTATCTCGTCGGAAAAACTTCCCATGTTCTTGCGCAGCACACCACCGGAAATGTTCTTCACATAAGAACCGGTGAGCAAGCCGAAATACATGCGGTCGGTTTCGCCGTAGTCATGCAATATGCCGGTCGGCTTGATGCCGCCGCTGGGATAGATCTTGCAATTGTCCTCGCGCAATTCGGCAGTCGCGGGGCAAGCCTCGACCCGCAGCGCATAATTGGTCATCGCAGTCGCGTTGGCGTTGGCGGGCGGCAACCAATACAGCTGCCAGTTGTCGTCGCCGCTGCCTTCTTCGTGACGGAACGTGACCGTATGCAGGCCGACGCTGAGATAGACCGTCCCCGCGTGGCTGTTCAGGTTGTCCGCACTGTTGTTCTGTCCATGGCCGCCGTACCAGGAAGCGACCACGTTGTTGTCGATCGCAACATCGACAGCATCGTCGCCGTTGACCGCAAACCGGTAGTCGCCGGCCTGGGTGATGTTGAGCTGACCTGAAATGAGCGTGTGGTAATTGTTCTGGGTACAACTGTTGAAACCGGAGAAAGGATTGTTGTTGCCCCCGGTGGTATTGATGGTGGCAACAGTGCCCCGCCCACAACGATTGGACGTGCTGTCGGCAGCGAACAGACTATTCATCGCTGCCGTGTCGCCGGGACTTCCCACAGAGTCACGCCACGTGGTGATGTTCAAGGCATTGGCGTAGGCGACATTCGGCACGACTTCCCAGCCAGACTGCGAACTGTTGACGCAATTGACTCTGGTACTGGAGGCAGTAAAGCAGTCGTCGCCGGCCACCGGGCGTTCGATCGACACCCAGTTCCATATCCGGAACGGGGTATTGTTGAGAACGCGCATCTGGGGGACGCCGTTGTCGGAAAGCGTCGTTACCGCGAACAGGACATAACGCCCGCTGGCTGGCGCGGCGTAGGGCGTGTACTTGCTGATGTCGTACCCGTCCCGGGCGATGCTCTGATACTCCTTGCCCCAGCTGTGCGCATCCTCCGGGATGTACGCCGCGCGCAGAATCGTCTCGTTGGTGCTATCGGTCTCGCGATAGCCGCCGAACAGGACCTTGCGCAACGCATCCATGCGCGAGGTGGTGACGTAGTTCAGGAAATCGCCACTCCACAGATTGCTGCACTGCTTCTTGTTGCTGCCCGTCGCCTGGCTTACGGGCCGGAACAACTGCCCGCCGGTCCCCTGCACCGCCTCATAACAGACGTTGGAATTGTAGTAGCCGTAGTAGTTGATGGTATCCGGCTTGTAGCCCACATCCAGGACGCCATCCTCGTTGAGATCGGACGCGTCGTTGTAGGCTTCGTAGTACAGCTTGTGATCGCGCCCCATCACCAGCATGTTCAGCGGCGGCAACGAGCTGCGCAAGAACAAGGGCTGCTGCGAGATATTCAGTTCCGCAGGCGCGGTGATCGCTCGCCCGACAATGAATGCCGCAATGCCCAACAGCCCCAACAATATCCAGTACTTGATTTTCATCGGAGATCCATTAAGGCTTGATGTAGATGCTGTCGACAGCAGCGAACGACGACGAGTCCGCAGCGCTATCCTGATCCCGACTGTACGCAGTGATTCGATACCAGTTACAGAGTGTTTCCGACTCGTCCGCAGCGGCGGCGGCGCTGCACTGGCCCGTGCAACGGCTGATGTTGCGCACCCTCACGTCGGCGACCTGGGCGTCGTCGGCATTGTCGGCCCAGGTTTCGGCGGAGAATGGCGTGGCGCAGTCTTCGTAGTCGTAAGCCGCATTCGCCGCTATTTGCACTTCCGCATCGCGGACACCGCGTTCTGCTTTCTGGAACGCCTGGTTCGCAGCCACGTAGTTGGACGACATGCGTTCCTGCATCGTCGCCACCTGCATGCCGACGATGCCGATCAGGGTCAGCAGAATGAGGATGATCAACGCGACATACAGCACCGCGCCGCGCTGAGAGCGGAGAGAGACCGGCGAGAACGGACGACGAACCATCATGGATCAGTTCCCGAAAAGTCGATTGCGCATCGCGATGGTCGTTTCATATACCGACCTGTAGCGACCGTCATTTGGCGGCGTCATGGAAACCTGGAGCAACGAATAATGGGAAGCCGCCAATGTCCGCGACTTCTCCGAATCCCCGTCCCTCACCAGCAGCGCCATCTGCACCGCGCCCACGCGACGCCAGCGCGCAGAGTTGGCTGCGCCGCCGATCGTGGCGGCCGTATTGATCTTGGTGATGTGACCCGAAGGCGGCAGCGAGAAGTTGCTTTGGGCGTCTTCGCCATACAGCAACTGCAAAGACTCCACGCCCTCGACCATTTCCTCGGTGCTGGCCTGGATGGCATCGGTGCCAGGCACCGACGTCCAGCGGGTGCGATACAGCGACGGAGAAGTCCCCGCAGCGTTCATCGCGACGTAGTAAACGCGCGTTTCCGCGCGATACAGCATCGTCCCGCCGGCCTTGTACGACAGGGCGCCATCGTTGCCGGAAACATAGCTCAAGCTCGATTTGTTCAAGCCACTGACCGCCACCGACATCGCTGTCGTCGTCGGCGCCGATGCAGCTTGGAAGACGGTGGCGCTGTTGCAATCGGCGATGGCATACAGGCCGGAGCCTTGGGTCGCCACCGCTCCATCGGAAGCGGCGTACTGCAAGGTGGACGTGGCTCCGAGGGTCAAACCCGTCAGCGGCGCCTGCTCCGCGGAGAGATAGCGCACGACCACGATGTCGCTGCCGGCGATCGGATTGAGGTCAGAGATCACACCAGGCAATGCCGGCGTCCAACTCGCCGCGCTACCCGCAGCGGGTGTGGCGGGCAGTGTCAGGCTATCGCCGGGGCCAGTTCCATTCGCGTCGAAGCCTTGTACGCCGAGGTCGAAGCGCAGTGGAAATTCCAGATTGGCGACGCTGTTGGCATCCCGGTCGGCCCCGCTCATGAACAGCGAACGGATATTGCCGCCGGAAATCGCGCCCGATGCATCCTGCGCCAGCAGGGATTGGTCGTTGACGCATCCGGCATGACCGACCATGCGCAGATCGCGCGACAGGAAGTCCATCGCGAAGCGCCCATTCTCCTGGTTGCGCGCGACGCCCTGCGAGATCTGGTAGGACGCACGCGAGGCGGCGAACACCTGGATCACCCCGACCAGCAGGATCAACCCGATGAGCAATGCGATCATCAACTCGATCAGCGACATGCCGTGCGCGTGCCGCGCCCCGAAGCGCACCGGCCTCATATCCGGCTCCTCAGCGTGAAACTCGAGACCTTCTTGGCGGCTTCGGTCTCCCAAGGAGCGTCACCCCACTTCAGGGTCACGGTGACGTTGCCGTCGCTTGCCAATTGGACCACGGCCGCCCCCTCGGGCAGCGAATTTTTCACCTGGCACTTCCAGCGCGCGATGTTGTTCGCGATGCTGGCGTCGGTCACGCTCGCGCAGTCGCCTTCGGCGACGCTGGTAAAACTTGCGTAGTCGATCGCACTGTATGCGTACAGCCCCGAGTCGCTGCGCTGCATCCGCATCATGTCCACGACTTCGTAGGCCAGGTTGCTGGCGATGGTGCGCTGCTGTGCGCTCTTGGTGAAACGGACGTTCATGGTTTGCAGCAATCCAAAAGCGAGCAGTCCGAACCCCAGGATCAAAACAGCGATCATCACTTCGATCAGCGTGAATCCCGCTTGCCGGCCCTTGACCAACCGACGCTGGCGCTGGCTCATATGCAGGCACCCGTTACCGTCTTTACCTGGCCAGTGGGCGTGATCGTCAGCGTGCGGCGGAAGGCCTGGCCTCCGCAGCTATCGGGCTGCAACGCGATCACCTGGGTCCCGGCGCTGCTGCGCAAGCCGCGCGCGTCGAACGTGATCGGGCTGCCCGGGCCGGTGACCACGACATGTCCGCTGCCATTGGAGAACCGCAATACGACCTCGCCGGCATCGAGCGCACCATTGGCATTGGCATCGGCCCAGGCCAACCAGCCAGCGCTCCAATCGGTACCGCAGGTAGCGCCATCCCCACTTGCGCAGACGCCACCGCCGTGGGTGCTGCGAACGCCTTCGCTGCGGGCCAGCGAGATCTGCGAGATGAGGTCGTTGGTCGACGTCGATACCCGGTGGGAGCGCAAGGTGTTCTGGAAGCTAGGGAATGCGATCGCCATGACCACCGCCATCACGGCAATGGTGACGACGAGTTCCACTAGCGTGAACCCGGCATGACGAAACGACATCTAGACTCTCCCCAGAGTGATGGCGCAATCCTGAACCCCGGCGCATCATACCGCAAGCCCCAGGTGAGCGACGGCCGCCCCCTGGACGCCGCTCTCCGCTTCAGGCGCCGCGGTCCAAACCCCGCCTCCACCTCCGGGCGCCCTCCCCGCCCGGGAATGCCGACCTAGGCCATGACCCGATAACAAGGCCGGTACTCACCGGAAATCTTCATCCGGCGCTGCTCGACGAAGGCGCGCAGCAGTTCATCCAGGGCCTGCATCATGTCCGCGTCGCCGTGGATCTCGAACGGGCCGTACTCCTCGATGCGGCGCATGCCGTCTTCCTTGACGTTGCCGGCGACGATGCCGGAGAAGGCGCGGCGCAGGTCCGCCGCCAACGCGTGCGGCGGGCGCCCGTGATGCAGGTCGAGCGCGGCCATCGCCTCGTGGCTTGGCACGAACGGACGCTGGTACTCCAGCGGGATGTCCACCGACCAGTTGAAGTAGAACGCGTCCTTCTGGTCCTTGCGGTACAGACGCACCTGCTGGATGCCCTCGGCCATCTTGCGCGCCACCGCGACCGGGTCGCCGACGATGATCTGGTAGCGGGAGGTGGCCGCCTCGCCCAGGGTCAGGCGCAGGAACCGGTCGATCTGCTCGAAGTACGGCGCGGCGATGGTCGGGCCGGTCAGGATCAGCGGGAACGGCAGGCCACGATTCTCCTCGCGCAGCAGGATGCCGAGCAGGTACAGGATCTCCTCGGCGGTGCCGACACCGCCGGGAAACACGATGATGCCGTGGCCGATGCGGACGAAGGCCTCCAGGCGCTTCTCGATGTCCGGCATGATCACCAGATGGTTGACGATCGGGTTCGGCGACTCGGCGGCGATGATGCCCGGCTCGGTGATGCCGATGTAGCGGTTGTCGCGCTTGCGCTGCTTGGCATGGGCGATGGTGGCGCCCTTCATCGGCCCCTTCATCGCGCCCGGGCCGCAGCCGGTGCAGATGTCCAGCCCGCGCAGGCCCAGCTCGTAGCCGACCTGCTTGGTGTACAGGTACTCGTCGCGCGAAATGGAATGGCCGCCCCAGCACACCACCAGGTTCGGATCGGCCGGCTGCAGGATGCGCGCGTTGCGCAGCTGGCCGAACACGGCGCTGGTGATGCCTTCGCTGGAGTCGAGGTCGGCGGCCGATTCCGGACCGAGCTCGATGGCCATGTAGGCCAGGTCGCGGATCACGGCGAACAGCAGTTCGGCCACGCCGTTGATGATCTCCCCGTCCACGAACGCCATCGCCGGGGCGTTGAGCAGGTCGATGCGCACGCCGCGGTCGCGCTGCGCGACCTGGATGTCGAAATCGGGATAGAGATCGCGCGCGGCGCGCGGGTCGTCGGAGGCGCTGCCGCTGGTCAGTACCGCCAGCGCGCAGCGCCGCAGCAGTTCGTGCAGGCCGCCGCTGGAGGCATCGCGCAGGCGTGCCACTTCGGCGCGCGAAAGGATGTCCAGGCCGCCGCGCGGGTAGATCCGCGCGTCCACTACCGGCAGCGCCCGCGCCGCCGTATTGCTCGTCGTCATATCGGAATTCTTGTCGTTGTCGTCAACGGCGACTTTAGCGTCAGCCTCCGCAAAAGAAAACGGCCGGGTTGCCCCGGCCGTCTCTTGTTGCAGCTGTGTTCCGACGAATCAGAACTGGTAGCGGAAGCCCACTTGCAGCGACCACTGCGACACGCCCACGTTGAAGCCGTCGGCGTCCGAGTTGGCAGCGGTCGGCTGGCTGGTGCCGGTGTAGTTGTACACATACTGGCCGTTGTAGATGCCGGCCAGGCGTGCCACCGAGGCGTCGGCGTAGAAGCCGTAGTCCACGATGTGGCCCCAATCCTTGTTGATCAGGTTGCCCACATTCTGGATGTCCAGCCAGATCTGCGACTTGTGCCCCTTGTAGAAGCCCGGGAGCTCCTGGCTGATGCGCACGTCGAAGGTGTTCACGAAGCCGGAGCGGAAGCCGTTGGCCGGAGCGTAGCTGCCCGCGTACTTCGCCAGTTCCGGATGCGCGGCGAGCCATGCATTGAAGTTGGCGGCCATCGCGGCGTCCGGGGTGAACCGGCCGGCGCTGCTCACGCTGCCGAACAGCACGTCGCCGTTGGGAACGTAGAACAGGTCGTTGTAGGTACGGCCATCGCCATTGAAGTCGTTGGCGAAGACGTAGCTGAACGGACGGCCGCTGCGGCCTTCGTAGACCAGGCCGATGCGGGTTTCGTAGTCACCGAAGAACTTGTGCTTCCAGTCCAGCGAACCGCTGATGCGATCCTTGATCTCGTAGCGCGAGGTGGTTTCGGTGTTCGAGTTCACGTCGAAGGCGTACTGGTATGCCCAGCCCGAACTGGCGGTGGAACTGGTCAACGGGCCGACTTCGGTCGCATGCGTGTAGGTATAGCCCAGGGTCCAGGACCAGTCGCTGCTTTCGCTGAACGGCTTGGTCAGCGAGACGGTGAACTGCGAGGTCTTGCCCTTGTCGGTGTTGTCGATCAGATAGATGGAATCGTACCTGCTGTAGCGGCCGTAGCGGCTGGCGGCCGAATTGCTGCCGGTTTCAGCAGAAGTCCAGCTGACCTTGGCCGGGTTCCAGTACAAGGTGCGGCCGTCCGGACCGGTATAGCCAGGTCCCAGGTTCAGCGACTGGTAGTACAGGCCGTCCTTGACCTTGGTCACCAGCAACTCGGCCGACGCGACGATGCCGTACCACGGCAGTTCGCTGTCGATGGCCAGGTTCGCCTTCCACAGCGACGGCTGCTTGAAGTCGTTGCCGACGAAGTTGACGCTCTGCAGCGCCGAGCCCGGCGCGGTCGGGGTCGGCTGGTTCAGGCCATCCGGCGAGAACGGCACGGCCGGGCTGTAGGTGGTCTGGTTGTACGAGGTGTAGTTCAGACCGGTGTTGGAGTAGCTGTTGCCGATCCACACCTGCGGGGAGTCGCCCTGGAACAGGCCCACGCCACCGCGCAGCTGCATCGGGCGCTCGCTGTCGAAGGTGTAGTTGAAGCCGACGCGCGGCTGGATCAGGAAGTCGCCGTTGAAGAGCTTGCTGTTGTTGTAGCCGAAGGTGCTCGACGCGGCGGCGTTGTAGGTCGGCGACGGGCTGGTGTCCGGACGGTCGCCGCGCAGGCCCAGGGTCAGGGTCAGGTTGCTGTTGACGTACCAGGTATCCTGCACGAACAGGCCGAGGCTGTTGTACTTGTAGTCGGCCGGAATCGAGCCGGGCGAGGTCTCGGCAGCCAGGCGATAGCTGGACCAGGTGCCGGCGGCGAAGTTGTCCAGGCCCTGGAAGACATAGCTGCCCCAGCCGTTCTGGGCGAAGTAGTTATAGATCTCGTTGGTGCTGTAGTCCACGCCGAACTTCAGGTCGTGGTCGCCCAGCGTCCAGGTACCGGCACCGTAGTAGTTCCAGGTCTTGGTCGTCAGGATGTTGTTCTGCGAGCTCAGCTCGGTACCGAGATACAACGAGTCGGTGCCCTGCTGGATCTGGATGCTTGGCGCGGTGGTCGGAGTGTTGCGAATGGCCGAGTAGTCGCGGTAGGACACCTTGAACTCGGTCGAGAAGTTGTCGCTCCAGTCGGAGAACAGCTGGCCGACGTAGCTCTCGATCGACTTGTCGTGCTGGTACCAGTACGAGCTCAGCGAAACCGAGCTGCTGGCCATGCCGTTGATGCGCAGCTTGCTCTGGTCGAGCTTGCTGTAACGGAGGCTGGCGCGGTGCTGGTCGTTGATGTTCCAGTCCAGCTTCAGCGCGTACTCTTCGAGGTCGGTGTTGCCGTTGCTGTTCAACGAGCCGGCGTCGATGCCGTAGTTCTGGGCGATCTGCTGGGCGCGGGCGATGTAGGCGTCATTGATGACCGCATTGGCCTTGCCGTACGCGGTGCTGGCCAGGTCGGCGCCCGGAGCGCCCTGCTCGAACTTCTCGTAGTTGGCGAAGAAGAACAGCTTGTCCTTGATGACCGGACCACCCAGGGTCATGCCGTAGGTCTTTTCCTTGGTGAAGCCGTTGAACGGGGTACCGTCCGGGTTGTCGCCGAACCAGTCGCCGTCGCGATAGCTGCCATACACCGAACCGTGGAATTCGTTGGTACCGGACTTGGTCACGGCATTGACGGTGGCGCCGGCGGCGCTGGCGATGCTGACGTCGTAGTTCGACAGGTTGATGTCGAGGGCTTCGATGGCTTCCATCGACACCGGCTGGCGACGGGTCGCCATGTTGTTGCCTTCCAGGCCGAAGGTGTCGCTCGCGGCCACGCCGTCGATGTTGATCGAGTTGTAGCGCGGGTTCAGGCCGCCGGCGGAGATGGAGCCCGAGGCGCGGTCAACGAAGGCCACGCGCGGATCGAGGCGCATGTAATCCTGGATGTTGCCGTTGATCGACGGCAGCGCCGTGATCGTTTCCTGGCTGATCTGGGTACCCGAGCCGGTGTTGGTGGCGCGGAACACTTCCGAACCGCCGGCCACGGCAACGGCATTGACCGTCTCCAGTGTGGTCAAGTCGCCGGTCAGCGCCGCATTGACGCTGGCGGTCTGGTTGACGCCCAGGAAGACGCCGTCTTCGGTCTTGGTGCCTTCGCCGGGCTTGGTGATGGTGATGGTGTACGGGCCACCGACGCGCAGGCCGCGCGCGTTGTAGCGACCGCTGGCGTCCGTGGTGGCGCGGCTGACCGTTCCCGATTCGACGTGGGTGATGGTCACGTCGGCGCCCATCACCGGCTGGCCGTCGTGGGTGACCAGACCGCCGACGCCGGCGGAGGTGCTCTGGGCGAACACGGGGGCGGCGGCGAGCGCAGCAACGAGGCCAAGGGTGAGCTTGGACATCCGGAGACGGCGGGGTTGAGTCATTGCAATAGCCTCGATGGAGTTTGGCGAAATGCGCATAGCTAGCCGTCCTGGTGCGCGCACGGCAGCGGAATGTGGGTTCATGCCCCCTTGCTGGATCCCCCGCAAGGGTTAACGTGAGTTTAACACCATAGGGCCGTTTTGTTGCCAAAACGTGACAAGCTGGCACAAACGGACATGACACGACATGGATCGCAGTTTCCTGGCAGCCATTGGTCATCGCGTGGCACCGGCGAGGACGCTCCCGGCCAGGCGTGGGCACGACTGGCATCCGGTCAGCCGCGGGCGCAGGTCGCGGCGGACAGGAAACGTCCGGCCATGTTTCGCTCAGGCACCGCTTGGGCAACCGCGAATGGCGGGGCCGGCGTCCACGCGGCAAAGGAGCTCCGGGCGCTGCGCGGCCCTAGCCCAGCCCGCGCTGCCCCGCCGCCGCCCTGACATCTGCGAGCACCGCGTCCGTATGCCGAATTTGTAGTTCCCCCAGGCGCAACAGGCCTCCCCAGCCCTGGCCCTGGCCCTGGCCCCAGCCCCAGCCCCAGCCCCAGCCCCAGCCCTGGCCCCAGCCCTGGCCCTGGCCCCAGCCCTGGCCCTGGCCCCAGCCCTGGCCCTGGCCCTGGCCCTGGCCCCAGCCCTGGCCCTGGCCCTGGCCCTGGCCCTGGCCCCAGCCCCAGCCCCAGCCCCAGCCCCAGCCCCAGCCCCAGCCCTGGCCCTGGCCCTGGCCCTGGCCCAGACCCAGACCCAGACCCAGACCCAGACCCGGAATCGGAATCGGAATCGGAATCGGAATCGAACGCCAAACCCCAACCCCACCGAAGGCAGGGCCTGGACGGCGCTCGCCTTCGACGAAGATGGCCGTAGCGCACACAGTTGCACCAACCCGGCGCGGCAATGACGAAAGCCCAAACGCAGACGGCCGGGGCTAGGCCCCGGCCGTCTGCATCGCTTCCGTTGTCCAGCCCCCAGGCGGGGCCTGGGCTTGCCTCAGAACGAGGCGCCGAAGGTCACCGCGAACGCGCGCGGTTCCAGCACGGAGTAGTACGGGGTGCCGGTGGACACCACGTCCGGGTACTCGCTGGCGCCGGAGGCCGCCAGTACCTGCGTGGTGCTGGCCCAGGTGACGGCCTGTTTGTCGGTCAGGTTGTACAGATTGAGCTTGATCGACGGCTTCTTCAGCCAGCCCCAGTCGGCGAACGCGTAACCGGCATCGGCACCGAAGGTGGTGTAGCCCCCTACCCGTTCGGTATTCATGTAGTCGCCGTAACGCGAGCCGGAGTAACGGCCCTTCAGCGCGACCCAGAAGTCGCCGATGCTGTAGCTCAGGCGCAGGTTGGCCAGGTTCTTCGGCGTATTGGCCAACTGCTTGCCGCCGACCGCATAGTCGTAGGTGCCCTTGGAGGTCCCCACCGCCAGGGTGTCGCTCAGGATCTTGGCCTGGGTGTAGGTGTAGGAACCGTACAGTTTGAGATTGTCGGTGATGTTGTAGCTGGCTTCGCTGTTGAAGCCGCGCATGCGCACCTTGCCGATCGAGATGTAGGTGGTCAGCGCCGTGGTCTGGTCGTAGCTAGACATCTGCTTGTTGCTGTAATTGCTCTGGTACAGCATGGTCGACAGCGAGAAGCGGTCGCCGTAGTAGCGCCAGCCGAGGTCGTTGGTCCAGGCCGATTCCGGTTGCGGGATCTCCTGGGCCGCCGACAGGTTCAACGAAATCGAATTGGTCGCCGGCACGCGGAAGGTCTTGGCCACGCCGTAATAGAACTGGTTACGGCTGTCGGGCGCGTACTTGATGCCGAACGCCGGCAGCAGCTTGCTGTAGCTGTTGTCGAAGTCCACGCCGATCTCCTTGGCGGTATCCGGCCACTGGTAGTTGTGGCCCTTGCGCGTGGCATGGATCCAGGACACGCCGTAGTTGACCGCCCAGTCGTCGGCCGGGGTCCAGTTGTCCTGGATGAAGTACTTCTGCACGTCGGTGACGGTGTAGGTGCGGTAGCTCTGCTGCACCTGGCCATCGGCGTAGGTCAGGAAGCAATCGTCGCTGTCGGCCCACACGTCGCACGCCTCGCCGGTGCTCTGGTCGGTCTTGACGATGCTGTTGTTCTGGCTCTTGCGCGAACGGTCGTACCACAGGCCGTAGACCAGATTGTGGTCCATGCCGATGTCCTGGAAGAACTTGGCGACCACGCCCGGACGCACCGTACTGGAGTAGGAATAGGTGTAGTCGACGTCGCGGCTGCCGCTCACGCCGCTGGAGTAGCCATAGACGTTGCCGCTGCTGGTGGACGGGTATACCGACGCGGCGCTGGAACCGCCGCCCTTGCCCCACCACAGATACGGCACCACCGAAAGACGCAGGCTGTCGCTGAAGGTGAACTCGCCGTCCAGGCTGACCAGCAGGCTCTTGTAGGGGTTGCGCCGCAACTTCCAGTAGGACTGGTCGGCCGAGGTCGTGCCGCCGCCCCAGGTGTCGTTGTAGTCGTACTCGTAATCGCTCGCCAGTTGGGTCTTGCTGGCGGTGTTGTAGGAATAGTTGGACTGGCGGTTGTACTGGAACGAGGCGCTGATCGAGTTGCCAGGGCTGATGTCCCATACGCTCTTGCCGTCGATCTTGTTGACCGACATGTCGCCGTTGCCCTTCCACTTGTCGGCGCTGTTGGTCGAGAACGACACCCACGAGCGCACCGCGCCGGTATCGCCGGTGTTCACGCGCACGAAGGTGCGCCGATAGTCGTTGCTGCCGAAGCTCTGGGTGAAGTCCACGCCGAAGGTGTGGCTCGGGTCGATCGTCGACCAGGCGATCTGGCCGCCGGTGGCGCCCATCTCCGGCTGGTCCACGTTGGGCGTGCCCTGGGTCACGGTGATGTCGTTGTAGTTCTCGGCATCGCCGTATTCGGTGGCGTAGACCGAGTAGCTGCCGCTGTCGGTCACCGGCGCGCCGTTGACGGTGACGCCGATCGCCGAGGAGTCGAAGCCGCGCAGGCTGTAGTTGCCGTTGTTGAGTCCGGTCACGTCGCTGGTGGCGGCGTCCACGCCCGGGATCGCATCGATCATCTGGGTGAAGTTACTGCCGCCGGACGCCTGCGCGATGGCCTCGCGGGTCACCGTGGAAATCGCCTTGCTGGCGGTCTGCACGGTCATGTTGCCGCCGCCGAGCACGTAGCCGCTCTTGTCGGCATTGACGTTGACCTTGTCCAGCTGCTGCACGCGCTTGGTCTCGTAGGCAGCGGTGGTATTGGAGGTGCTGGAGGCCGTGACGCGCTGCTCGGCACTGTCGGTGCCGGCGTCCTGGGCCAGGGCCGCGTGCGCCGAAAGCGCGGTCGCCAGCGCCAGGGAAAGAGTGGAAATACGGTGTGCGGAACGGGACTTCATCGGGCAAACGCCTCTGTGGCTAACGTGGGAGCGGCAGAGAGCGGTGGAGCGACTGGCATGGACACGGCGCACGCGCGCCCACCGCTTCGGAAGGCGCTACGGTAGGCGGGCTATTTCGCCCGCGTATGCCTCGAGGGTTTACAAAAACTTAAGAAGACGCCACGCACCGACACGCGGCGGCACAAAAAAGCGCCGCAAATGTCATCGAATTGCCGCAAACGCCAGGGATGTCGCAGCGTTGGCGCGTAGCGACAGGCACGGCAAGGGCGCGGCGGCGTACGCGCGCAACATGGCGCGCGCGTACGCTCAGCCGGCGACGGGCAGCTTCAGATAGGCGCTGAGGCCGTCCAGGAACATCTGCACCGAGATCGCCACCAGCAACATGCCCATCAGCCGCTCGACCGCGATCAGCACGCGCATGCCGAGCAGCTTGTACAGCAGCGTGCCGGAGAACAGCAGCGCCGAGGTGCCGATCCAGGCCAGGATCAGCGCCAGGCTCCATTCGCCAAGGCGGGTGGGCTCGTTGCTGCCCATCAGCATCACCGCGGCCATGCCCGAGGGACCGGCCACCAGCGGAATCGCCAGCGGCACGATGAACGGCTCGCCGTCGGGAATCTCGCCCATCAGCCCTTCCGGGCGCGGGAAGATCATGCGGATGCCGATCAGGAACAGCACGATGCCGCCGGCGATCGCCACCGATTCCTGGCGCAGGTGCATCACTTCCAGCGCGTACTTGCCGCCCCACAGGAATGCCATCAGCACGCCCAGCGCGATCAGCAGCTCGCGCGCCAGCACCACGCGCTGGCGCTTGGCCGGCAGCGGCTTGAGCACGCTGAGGAACACCGGGATGTTGCCCAGCGGGTCGAGGATCAGGAACAGCAGCAATGCTGCCGACAGGATGGTCATGCCAGGGGATTCCAGATCGCGCCGCGGTGCGCGGCGCCGGCGGACGACAGCAGTTCCACGCAGGCGGCGGCGTAGTGCGCCGGATCGACCGCGTCGAGGTCTTCCTGGTGGGTGTAGGCGCGTGCGCGCAGCGCGGTGCGCATCGGTCCGGGTTGCAATCCGGCCACGCGCACCGTCGAGGCGGCCAGTTCGCCGTGCAGGGTCGCCAGCAGGCCGCGGCGGCCATGCTGGGCCACGCCGTAGCCGCCCCAGTAGGCCTGGCCGACGCGCGCCGGGTCGTCGAGCGCGAACACGATCGCCGCGTCCGGCGCCTGCTTCAGCAGCGGCAGGCAGGCCTGGGTCAGCCAGCCCGGGGCGGTCAGGTTGACGTGGATGGCGCGCGCGAATTGCGCCGGGTCGGCGTGCTCGAACGGGGTCAGTCCGACGAAATCGGCGGCGCAGTGCAGCACCCCGTCCAGCCGCCCGAGTTCGGCCTGCAGCCGTTCGGCCAGCGTCGCATAGTCTTCCGGCGTGGCGCCGAGCAGGTCCAGCGGATACAGCAGCGGCTGCGCGCCGACGGCGGCGATCGCGTCGTAGACCCGGTTCAAACGGGCCGGCTTGTGCCCGAGCAACACCACCGTGGCGCCGGCCTGGGCGCAGGCCATTGCCGCGGCGCTGCCCAGCCCGCCGGCGGCGCCGCACACCAGCACCACGCGCTGCGCCAGCGCGCCCGCGTGCGGCGTCGGCTCCGCTGTCACGGCTGGTAGGCCTCGGCCACGATGCGCTGCAACTCGCCGGATTCGAACAGTTCCATGGTGATGTCGCAGCCGCCGATCAGTTCGCCATGGATGAACAGCTGCGGGAACGTCGGCCAGTTCGAATAGCGCGGCAGATTGGCGCGGATCTCCGGTTCGTCGAGCACGTTGACGGTGTGCAGCCGGTCGGCGCCGGCGGCCAACAGGGCCTGCAGCGCGCGACTGGAAAAGCCGCACATCGGGTACTGCGGTGTGCCCTTCATGAACAACACGATGGGGTGGTGTTCGACGTCGGCCTGGATGCGCTCCATCACCTGCATGGGGGATTTCTCCTGCTGGGGCGAAAAAACGGACCTCGGCGGTCGGCTAGACTTTCGCGTAGCCGCATAGTGTAAGCCCTGCGCACGGCAGTACCGAAACGCGCGCCCCCGAAACCGCTCCCGAGGATCCATGGCCATCGAACTCGCTCCCCTGCCGTACGACCGCGCGGCGCTGGCGCCGCACCTGTCCGCCGAGACCGTGGACCAGCACCATGGCCGGCACCAGCGCGCGCTGGTCGAACGCCTCAACGCGCAGATCGCCGGCAGCGAATTCGCCGACCTGCCGTTGCAGGACCTGGTGCGCCGCAGCCAGGGCCGCCTGTTCCAGCACGCGGCCGAGGTCTGGAACCACGAATTCTACTGGCGCGGGCTACGTCCGCGCGGCGGCGGCGAGCCGGGCGGCGAGCTGGCCGAGCGCATCGCCAGGAGCTTCGGCGACGTCGCCCGCTTCAAGGCCGAGTTCGAACGCATGGCGCTGGCCGTGTTCGGCTCGGGCTGGGTCTGGCTGGTGCAGCGCCCGGACGCCACGCTGGCATTGCTCGCCACGGTCAACGCCGGCTCGCCGCTGACCGGCGAGGACCTCCCGTTGCTGGCCTGCGACCTGTGGGAGCACGCCTACTACATCGATTACCGCGGCGACCGTGCGCGCTACCTGGAAGCGTTCTGGAAGCTGGTGAACTGGGAGTTCGTGGCGGCGAATATGCGGTGAGGCCGGGATTGGGGATGACCAGCCTGCGGCTGTTGTAAAGCGCTTCGGGATTCGGGATGAACGGCCTGCGGCCGTGGTGAAGCGCTCCGGGATTCGACGAATGACGGCTGACGCGTAGTCGCGCGTGGCGCTGGCGCCCTTTCGGGCCACGCCCAGGCGCGGGGCCTGGGCGCGGCACCCTCGGCCCGCTCAACCCTGCGCGCGCAGGGTCTCGATCACCGGCGCGACCTGGTCGCCGCGCTGCAACTGCGCGCCGACCGTCTGCAGCGCCTGCGCCAAGGCGGCCGGCGTGTCCTCGCGCAGCGTGGCGTGGCCGACCTTGCGGCCCTCGCGCGCGTCCTTGCCGTAGTCGTGCCAATGCCCACCGGGCTGCGCCAGCACCGGCACGGCGTCGGGCATCTGCCCGATCCAGTTGAGCATGCAGGCATGGCCGAGCATGCGCGTGGACCCCAGCGGCAGGCCCAGCACCGCGCGCAGGTGGTTCTCGAACTGCGAGGTCTCCGCGCCTTCGATGGTCCAGTGGCCGGAGTTGTGCACCCGCGGCGCCATCTCGTTGGCGAGCAGTTCGCCGTCGCGGCAGAACAGTTCCAGCGCGAACACGCCCACGTACTGCAGGCGCTCGGCCAACGCCTGCGCGTGGGCGATGGCGGCCCGCTCCAGCGCGGCATCGGCCTGCGCCGGGGCCAGGCTGGCCGACAGCACCCCCTGCACATGCCAGTTCTCGGTCAGCGGCCAGGTGCGGAACTCGCCGTCGCGGCCGCGTACCGCGACCACGCTGATCTCGCGCTGGAACGGCACGAAGGCTTCCACGATCAGGCCCACGCTGGCCGCCTGCGCGCCCAGCGCGGCCCACGCCGCATCGGCATCGGCCGCGGACTTGATCCGGAACTGGCCCTTGCCGTCGTAGCCCAGGCGCCGGGTCTTGAGAATGCACGGGGTGCCGACCTGCGCCAGCGCCGCGTCCAGTTCGGCGCGGCTGCCGATCGCAGCGAAATCGGGCACCGGGATGCCCAGTTCGCGGAACAGGGTCTTTTCGGCCAGCCGATCCTGCGCCACCGCCAGCGCGCGCGGGTTCGGGAACACCGGCACCTGCCCGGCCAGCCATTCGGCGCTGGCCGCCGGCACGTTCTCGAAATCGAAGGTGGCTACATCGACCCTGGCCGCGAACGCGGCCAGCGCCGCCTCGTCGCGGTAGTCGCCGACCTGCAGCGGCGCGACCTGCCCGGCGCAGGCGTCGGCCACCGTATCCAGCATCACGAAGCGCAGGCCCAGCGGCGCACCGGCCACGGCCATCATCCGCGCCAGCTGGCCGCCGCCCAGGATTCCGACAGTGGTGCTCATTGGCGCGGGTCGTCCTTGGCCATCACCTCGTCGGTCTGGCGCTGGCGGAAATCGTCCAGCGCGGCGGCGATGTCGGCGTGTTCGGCGGCGAGCATCGCCGCGGCGAACAGCGCGGCATTGGCCGCACCGGCGTTGCCGATCGCGAACGTGGCCACCGGGATGCCGGCCGGCATCTGCACGATCGACAGCAGCGAATCCAGGCCGTTCAGCGCCTTGGACTGCACCGGCACGCCGAGCACCGGCACCGCGGTCTTGGCCGCGAGCATGCCCGGCAGGTGCGCGGCGCCGCCGGCGCCGGCCACGATCGCGCGCAGGCCGCGGGTGGAGGCCGCTTCGGCATAGGCGAACAGCACGTCCGGGGTGCGGTGCGCGGACACCACCTTCACTTCATAGGGCACGCCCAGCGCATCGAGTTTCTGCGCCGCATGCTGCATGGTCTCCCAGTCGGAGCGGGAACCCATCACGATGCCGACGAGCGGCGCGGTTTGCTTGGAGGTCATGGCCGTCCCCTGCCTTAAAGACGTATTCTAGCCGTCTTCCACGCAAGACGAAGACCGGATGGATCGCAAACTGCTCGACCTGCTGTGCTCGCCCGACACCCGCCAACCGCTGGCCCTGCTGGATGCGCGCGGCCTGGAGGCGCTGAACCGCGCCATCGCCGCCGGCGGCGTGCAGCGCGCCGACGGCAGCCCGCAGGCGCAAGCGCTGCGCGAGGCGCTGATCACCCGCGACCGCAAGCAGCTGTTCCGCGTCGACGACGGCATCCCGGTGCTGTTGGCCGAAGAAGCGATCGGCACCGCCCAGCTCGCCGACTTCCCCGGCAAATGAGCGGCGCCGCGGCGCCGCTGCAGCCGCCGGCGCAGGCATCGATCGACGCCGACGTGGCACGCGCGCTGGCCGAGGACATCGGCAGCGGCGACGTCACCGCCGCGCTGCTGCCCGACCGCACCGACAGCGCCTACCTGCTGTGCAAGCAGGACGCGGTGATCGCCGGCCGGCCCTGGTTCGACGCCTGCCACCGCGCGCTCGACCCGCAGGTGCGGATCGACTGGCGCATCGCCGAAGGCGAACGCGTCGCCGCCGGCACCGTGCTGGCGCTGCTGCACGGGCGCAGCCGCGCGCTGGTCAGCGCCGAGCGCGCCTCGCTGAACTTCCTGCAGACCCTGTCCGCGACCGCGACCGCCACCGCCGCCTACGTGGCCGCGGTCGCCGGCACCGGCGCGCGCATCCTCGACACGCGCAAGACCCTGCCCGGCCTGCGCCTGGCGCAGAAGTACGCGGTGCGTTGCGGCGGCGGCAGCAACCACCGCTTCGGCCTGTACGACACGGTGATGCTGAAGGAAAACCACATCCACGCCGCCGGCTCGCTGAGCGCGGCGGTGCAGGCCGCGCGCGCGCAATGGCCGGACCTGCCGCTGGTGGTCGAGGTGGAGACGCTGGCGCAACTGCGCGAAGCCCTGACGGTGGGCTGCGACCGCATCCTGATCGACGACTTCGATGCGGCGCAGCGCCGCGAAGCGGTGGCGATCGCCGCGGCCGCGCCGTTCCACCGCGCGATCCCGCTGGAGGTGTCCGGCGGCGTCGACCTGGACGGCGTGCGCGCGATCGCCGCCGACGGCGTGGACTGCATCTCCATCGGCGCGCTGACCAAGCACGTGCAGGCGGTGGATCTGTCGCTGAAGCTGGGCCCGCCGCCGCACTGACTTCACGGCCACGGCCGCGCCGCTCTGCGACGCTGCACGCATCCCCCTATTCACCGAGTTCGCCGATGGCCCGCCCCTGGTTCGCGTTGTTGTGTGCCGCCGCCCTGTTTCCCGCCGGCCGCGCGGCCGCCGCGGAGGTGTGCGACCTGCCGCCGCGCTTCGGCCTGACGCCCGCCGCCGTCGCCATCGTGCGCACCGCCTGCAACGAGCATCGCCTGTGGTGGCGGCCGTTCATCGATCGCGACGGCCGGCTCGCCGGCCTGCGCGTGACCGAGGCCGAGCGCAGCTATCTCGCCGATCACGGCATCGAAGCCTGGCAGCGCGTGGCCGCCTATTGGCGCGACAGCGGCACGCTGGGCGCGATGGGCGGCAGCGACGGCGCCGCCAGCTGCCAGCAGCTGGACGGCTCGCGCTACCGGCAAGCGGACTGCCGCGCGTTCATCGTCGACAACCCGTGGTCGGCGGCGTTCGTGTCCTGGGTGATGGTGCGCGCCGGCGTCGGCGGCTTCCGCACCTCGGTGCGGCACATCGACTACATCCGCGCCGCCTACCAGGCCGGTGCCGACGGCCTGCCCTACCGTTACGCCGACCCGCAGCAGGACAAGCCCGCACCGGGCGACCTGCTGTGCTTCCTGCGCGGGCGCAAGCAACCGCTGGGCGCGGCCGGGCTGCGCGAGGCGCTGGCGCGCGGCGGCGCGCTGCCGTGGGAGTCGCATTGCGACATCGTGGTCGCGGCCAACGTCGGCGGCGACCACACGCTGTACCTGATCGGCGGCAACGTGCTCAACGCGGTGACCATGCGCAAGCTGCCGCTGGACCGCGCCGGCCGCCTGCAGCTGGAGGCGCCATTGGCGCAGGACCAGGCCGGCGACGACGGCGCCGGCCTGGAGTGCACGCCCGGCCGCGAAGAGCTGTGCGACTTCAATCGCCAGGACTGGGCGGCGCTGCTGCAGCTGCAACCGCAGGCGCAGTTGCAGCCGCCGGTGACGCCGGGCGTCGTTCCCGCCGTGGATCCGGCCGCGCCGCCGGCCACCGCGCCGATGGTGCCACCGCCGGCATCCGGCACGGTGCCAGCCGCACCGGCCGTACCGACCGCACCGTCCCCCGCAGCGGCGACACCGGGGGCACAACCGTCGGCGACCGAACCGCTGCTGGAACGCTAGCGTTTTATCGAACGCTTGCGGCCTTCAGGATCCGTACCGGCTCGCCTCGATCCATCGGTCGCAGCAGGCTTTGTCGGTGAGGCCTGTCGCGACTGAAGTCGCTCCCACAAGAGGCCTTGAGTCGCACACGAAAACGTCGCGCTCGCGATCGGCGCACCTTCGAATCCCAGCCACGGCCCCGGCCACGACCCCAGCCCAGCCCCGGCCCCGGCTTCGATTCCCGATTCCCGATTCCCGATTCCCGATTCCCGATTCCCGATTCCCGATTCCCGAGTCCCGAGTCCCGAGTCCCGAGTCCCGAGTCCCCAACCAAGCATTGCCGCTCCACCCCGCGTCTCGCTACAGTGACGCATGCCTAGCCTGATCCTGTTGATGATTGCCGGCGCCGCGGTGTTCGCGTTCTGGAACGCGTCGCGCGCCGCCGCCGAACGCGCCGAGAGCCTCGGCCGCAATGCCTGCAAGGCCGCCGATGTGCAGTGGCTGGACCAGAGCGTGCACGGCACCGGCCTGCGCCTGCGGCGCCTGCCCAGCGGCTGGCTCGGCTTCGAGCGGACCTTCCGCTTCGATTATTCCTACGATGGCATCGATCGCCACAGCGGTCGCCTGGTGCTGCTCGGCAATCAGCTGATCGCCTTCACCGGGCCCTCGGTGGCCACGGTGACGGCGCTGCACGAAGGCCGTGCGCCGCGCGAGTGAGGCGCTGCCTCGTCGTTCGCGAAGTCGTTCCGCAAGGGCTCTCGCAGGACAGACAAGATGTTCTGCACGCATGTCGGTCGCGCCTGAAGGCGCTCCTACAGCGTTTCGATCCAAACTGGCCTTGGCGCGCGTGAACCTTAGCGAATGGTGCGCAGCGCCTGGCGATGCGCGCGATCCGCCGGGCATCAATGCGCCAGCGGATCGGACGATCGCTCCGGCCACATGCGCGCCGGCGCGGGTCCGACGTCGCCGTTACTTCACCACGCGCAGATGCGGGCGCTTGCCGCCGGCGCCGTCGTCGGAACCGCTTGGGCGCGGCGGCGGGGTGTCGTCGCCCGGCGGCTCGGTGGCGCCGTGGATATCGTCCGGCAGCGCCATGCCCTGCCCGGTTTCGCGCGCGTACACCGCCAGCACCGCGGCCATCGGCACCTGCACCGGATAGCTGACACCGCCGAAGCGCGCAGTGAAGCTGACCCCGTCGTTGTCGATCTGCAACCGCACCACCGCGCGTTCGGCGATGTTGAGCACCACCCGGCCGTCCTTGACCGCGCTCGGCGGCACCTGCACGTTGGGCAGGCCCGCATCCACCAGGATGTGCGGGGTCATGCCGTTGTCGTTGATCCACTCCACCAGCGCCCGCAACAGGTACGGGCGATGGCTGGTCATGCGGGAAATATCGTCGGTCATGCGCCAATTCTACGCGTCGGCACGCAATGGCGCCGGCGCAACGCGGGAAAAACCGGATGCGCCACGCGCGGCCGGAACATCAGGCCGGCAGGTCGCGCAGCTTCTTTTCCTGATCCGTCAGGCTGCGGATGAAACCGGGATTGCGGAAGATGCGGTTGCCGTAGTCCTCGATCGCCTTGCCGTCCTTGGGCAGCGGAATGTCCAGCGCCTGCAGACGCCAGATGATCGGCGCCATCGCGCAATCGGCCAGGCTCATTTCCGGATTGAGGAAGAACTTGCTGGCCTTGAACAGCGGCACCGACGCGGTCAGCAGCTCCTTGAGCCGCTTGCGCCCGGCCTCGGCCTGGGCCTTGTTGCCGAGCTGGATCGCCTGCACCTGCGGCACCCAGTCGTGCTCGATGCGCAGCATGGCCAGGCGCAGGCGCGCGCGCGACAACGGATCGACCGGCATCAGCGGCGGATGCGGATAGCGCTCGTCCAGGTATTCGCTGACCACGGAGGCCGCGTACAGCACCAGCTCGCGCTCCACCAGGGTCGGCACCGAGTGGTAGGGATTGAGATCGATCAGGTCTTCGGGAGGATTCTGCGGATCCACCGCCACGAAATCGTAGGTCACGCCCTTTGCGGCGAGCACCAGACGGACGCGGTGGCACAGCACATCATCCGTGGAAGAAAACAACGTCAAGGTATTTCGCATACGCACACTCGCCGCCATTCAAGGCTCTCCGACGACCGGAATCCGCCGGCCGCATCGATGCCGCCAACACCCTGCTGACGGTCATCACGGCCCCTGAGTGTGCAACCCTCGCTCGCAAAAGCCAATAGGATGAACAGGGGATCGGGTCAGCAACGATGCAGACAACGCGCCGGCACTGCGGCCGACGCTCAATGCACGTCCTTCCAGTATTCCTTCTTCAGCAGATAGGCCAGGAAGGTCAGCAGCGCCAGGAACAGCACCACCCACACGCCCAGGCTCTGCCGCTTCAGCGCGGCCGGTTCGCCGGCGTATTCGAGGAAGTTGCTGATGTCGCGGACCGTCTGGTCGAACTGCGCCGGCGTTTCCCTGCCCGGCGAGGCCAACTGCAGCCGCTCCACCGGCTTGTCCACGCCGGGCTGCTCGGCCTTGCCGTAGATCGGCTGCTGCAGGCCCTGCAGCTCCCACAGCGGATTGGGCATCGAGGCGTTGGCGAACAGCTTGTTGTTCCAGCCCAACGGGCGCGACTGGTCCAGATAGAACGACTTGAGATAGGTATAGACCCAGTCGGTGCCGCGCACGCGCGCGATCAGGCTCAGGTCCGGCGGCGCCTTGCCGAACCACTTGGTCGCCGCATCGTGCGGCATTGCCGCCTCGATGTGCTCGCCGACCTTGGCGCCGGTGAAGTTGAGGTTGGCCATCACCTCGTCCTCGCTCAGGCCCAGGTCCTCGGCCATGCGCGAGTAGCGCAGGTATTTCAGCGAATGGCAGCC
Source organism: Xanthomonas sp. JAI131 (assembly GCF_013410075.1). Taxonomy (NCBI): domain Bacteria; kingdom Pseudomonadati; phylum Pseudomonadota; class Gammaproteobacteria; order Lysobacterales; family Lysobacteraceae; genus Xanthomonas; species Xanthomonas sp. JAI131. The sequence goes on from NZ_JACCCN010000001.1 coordinate 1,590,875, forward strand.
GGAACAGTAGTTCATGAACAGCTTGGCGCCGCGCTGCAGCGAGGCACGGTCGCCGAGATCGTTGCCGGCCTGCTGGGTGGCGCCGCCCTCGGCGGCCAGCGCCGAGGCGGACAACAGCAGCGCGGAGGCGAAGCAGGCCAGAACGGACATCAGGCGCTTGCTCATAGGGATCCCTCCACCATCGCACCGAACAGGGAGCCGAGCGCCTGCCGGCCCCAGAACACGATCTGCCCCAACGGCAGCAGGTAGCTCATGGCGGACAACAACGAGACGCTCGCGGAGCAGGCCAGGACGGCAATCACGGGCTTAGTCATGGGTGGTCACCCGCTCCGGCACCGGCTTGGTCCGGTCCAACGTGGTCCAGACCGGCATAGTCAGGAAGAATCCGAAGTACAGCACGGTCAGCACGCGCCCGATGATGGTCTCGCTGGCATCGGTACCGGGACCGGAACCGATCACCCCGAGCCAGACGAAGCACACCGCCAGCACGCCCAGCATCACCCTGGAGATCCAGCCGCGGTAGCGGATCGACTTGACCTTGGCGCGGTCCAGCCACGGCACCAGGAACAGGATCGCGATCGCCGAGAACATCACCAGCACGCCGCCCAGCTTGTTCGGCACCACCCGCAACATCGCGTAGTACGGCGTGTAGTACCACACCGGCTTGATGTGCTCGGGCGTCACCAGGCGGTTGGCCTCGGTGAAGTTGTCGTGCTCCAGGAACAGGCCGCCGAACGCGGGCACGAAGAAGATGATGAAGGCGCCGATCAGCAGCAGGAAGCCGACCCCGACCAGGTCCTTGACCGTGTAGTACGGGTGGAACGGAATGCCGTCGGCCGGCTTGTTCGGATCCCAGCGGTTGCCCTTCGGCCCCTTCTTGATCTCCACGCCGTCGGGGTTGTTGGAACCGACCTCGTGCAGCGCGCCCAGGTGCAGCACCACCAACAACAGCAGTACCAGCGGCAGCGCGATCACGTGCAGCGCGAAGAAGCGGTTGAGCGTGGCGTCGGACGGCAGGTAGTCGCCCATGATCCACTCGGTCAGGCCGTTGCCGATCACCGGGATCGCGCCGAACAGCGAGATGATCACCTTGGCGCCCCAGAACGACATCTGCCCCCACGGCAGCACGTAGCCCATGAAGGCCTCGGCCATCAGCACCAGGTAGATCAGCATGCCGAGGATCCACACCAGCTCGCGCGGCTTCTTGTAGCTGCCGTAGAGCAGCCCGCGGAACATGTGCAGGTACACCACGATGAAGAACAGCGAGGCGCCGGTGGAGTGCATGTAGCGGATCAGCCAGCCCCACTCCACGTCGCGCATGATGTACTCGACCGAGTTGAACGCCTCGGCCGCGCTGGTCTTGTAGTGCATCGTCAGGAAGATGCCGGTGACGATCTGGTTGACCAGCACCACCATCGCCAGCGAACCGAAGTAGTACCAGAGGTTGAAGTTCTTCGGCGCGTAGTACTCGCTGACGTGCTTGCGGTAGAACGGCATCAGCCCCGGCGCGCGCTCGTTGACCCAGTCGAACACGTTGCCCGCGGTGCGGGTAAGGAGATTGTCGGCCATGGCTTACGCTGCCCCCTTCGCGGACGAACTGGGATCGACGCCGATGATCAGCGTGTTGTCGTCCTGGTAGTGATGCGGGGGCACCAGCAGGTTGATCGGCGCAGGCACGCCCTGGAACACGCGGCCGGCCATGTCGAAGCGCGACTTGTGGCAGGGGCAGAAATAGCCGCCCTTCCATTCCGGATCGTAGGGTTCGGGGCGGATCTCGGCGACCATCTCCGGCGAGCAGCCCAGGTGCGTGCACAGCCCGACCAGCACCGAGATGTCGGGCTTGATCGAACGGCCCTCGCCCTTAATGTAGGCCGGCTGCTGGTCGGTGACCTCGGACTTGGGGTCCTTGAGCCGCCCATCCAGCGTCGGCAACGCATCCAGGATCGCCTTGGAACGCTTGACGATCCAGATCGGCTGACCGCGCCACTCCAGGATCAGGCGCTGGCCTTCCTGCAACGCGCTGATGTCGGCGGTGACCGGCGCACCGGCCAGTTTGGCCTTGGCGCTGGGGTTCCAGGACTTGATGAAAGGAACCGCGACGAAACCCGCACCCACCGCGCCCACCACCGCCGTGGTGGCGGTGAGAAAGCGGCGGCGTCCTGCATTAACAGAATCGTTGACCCCATCGTTGGCCATCCGGCACTCCGATTTTTTGATTGGGTAGCATTAGGCTGCCAGCGGTTCGGTGGGGGTCGAACCGCATAAAATCCACTGCAGTGTAGCGGAACCCTTAACGCGCAGACAATGCATCGTCGCGACGGAAACGAGAATGCCTCAATGCGCCGTCGCCAGCACGCCGCGGTAGCGGTCGGCGAGCACGCCGACGCGCTGCACGTAGCGCTGGGTCTCGCTGTACGGCGGCACCCCGCCGTGTTTGTCTACCGCGCCTTCGCCGGCGTTGTAGCCGGCGGCGGCCAGGGTCAGGTTGCCGTTGAAGCGCTTCAGCAGCCAGGCCAGGTACTGCACGCCGCCGCGGATGTTCTGCGATGCATCGAACGAATCGCTGACCCCGAAGCGGCGCGCGGTCGGCGGCATCAGCTGCATCAGGCCCTGCGCGCCGGCACGGCTCAGCGCCATCGGGTTGTAGGCCGACTCGGCATGGATGATCGCGCGCACCACCGCCTCGTCGACCCCGTACTCGCGCGCGGCGGCGGCGATCTCGCTCTGGTAGGCGGTGGTGTTCAGCCGCACCGCACCGAAGTTCAGGCCGGGGTTGGCGCAGGCGTAGCAGGTCTCGATGAAGCTGTAGCGGATGGTGCGCACCGCGCCGAGGCTGGCGACCTGGGTCGGCCGTGCGCTGGTGTAGTGGCGCACGCCGTCCTTCATATAGGAATAGACCTGGCCGCTGACCACCCGCCGCGGCGCGGTACCGGTCATGGCAGGCACGGGGGCCACACTCTTCGGCACCACGCTGGCGGCGACCGGCGTCGGCGCCGCGACCGGCGTGCTGATGATGGTGGCCGGGGCGCCGGACTGCGGCGCGGCCAGGGTGACGACACCGCGATTGGACGCACGCTCGGTGGAGGCTGCGGCAACCGCGGGCGCAGCACGTGCGGCGCGGCGGTCGGGCACATAGCTGCCGACCACGCTGCAACTGGCGCCGGCCACGCGCTTGCTGACGTAGCTGGGTACGCCGTCGCCACCGATGCATTTGTATAGGGTGCCCGCGCTGGCCGGCATTGCCGACAGCGTTGCGATTGCCAGCCCCAGAAGCCCCACCATCCCCTTCATGGCGGCGAGTGTCCCAACTTCGCCGACGCTTGCCAAGTGCGCGGCGACGGCAGCGGGACCGGCCGCCCGTTTCCATCCGAGCCGCGCGGCGCGCCCGGCCGGCTCGATCCGCCCGCTCACTCGGCCGCGCCCGGCAACTGCGCCAGCAGCTCGCCCAGCATGGCACGCAGCCCGGCAGTCACCGCCGCGTCGGCCTGCAGCGACACGAAGGGCACGCCCAGGGTCAGCAACTGCGCCGCCAGCCACGGCAATCCGTCGGCCAGCATCGACAGCCGGCAATAGCCGTCCTGCTCGGCCTCCAGGGTTCCGCACCAGGACGGAATGCGCGGCCCCAGGTCGCCCATGCTGCCGCGCAGCCGCACGCTCAGCCCGAACTGCAGCGGCAGCGGGCTGTGCCGGATCGCGTCGCGCACCATCGCGGCCGGATCGCGCGGCGGCAGGCGCAGCGCGATCGTCTCGCCCGGCTGCAGCGGCGGCACGATGCGTTCGGCGCGGAACGTCCGCCAGTCGGCACGCTCGCGGTCCCAGCCCAGCAGGTACCAGCGGCGCCCGTAGTTGACCAGGCGCAGCGGCTCGATCAGGCGCTGGCTGCGGCGCCCGGCATGGTCGCAGTAGCCGAAGCCGAGCAGGCGCCGATCGCGGCAGGCGCTGGCGATGCCGGTCAGTACCTGGGTGTCCGCCGCCGGCTCCTCACCCAGCGACAGGGTGACCGCCTGCAAGGCCCCGGCGCGCTGCCGCACCCGCGCCGGCAGCAGCGGGTCGAGCTTGGCCAGCACCCGCAGCGCGGTGTCCTCCAGGCCGCCCATGCTGGTGGCGGCCGCGCGCAGTGCCACCGCGACCGTCACCGCCTCGTCGTCCTCGAACAGCAGCGGCAGCATCTGCGCACCGGCCGCCAGCCGGTAGCCGCCGCCGACGCCGGACGAGGCCTGCACCGCATAGCCCAGGGCGCGCAGGCGCTCGATGTCGCGGCGCAGGCTGCGCCGGTCCACGCCCAGGCGCTCGGCCAGCTCCGCGCCGGCCCAGACCCGGCGGGTCTGCAGCAGGCCGATCAGACGCAAGGTGCGGGAGGCAGGGGAAGCCATGGCGCACGGTATTGCGGACAGAATCCGTCCGCAATAGCGCCTAGCATGGCCGCTCGATCACCGAGGAGAGCCGCCATGCCCATCGCCGACCGCCATGTGACCCTGTACCACAACCCCAAATCCCGCTCCAAAGGCGTGCTGATCCTGCTCGAGGAACTGGGTGCCGACTACACGCTGGACCGCATCGACTTCGCCAGCGGCGCGCAGCTGGAACCGGCGTACCTGGCGATCAACCCGATGGGCAAGGTGCCGGCGATCGACCACGCCGGCGCGGTGGTTACCGAACAGGTGGCGATCTACCAATACCTGGCCGATCTGTACCCCGAAGCCGGGCTGGCGCCGGCGATGGGCGATCCGCGCCGCGGCCCCTACCTGCGCTGGCTGGCGTTCTACGGCTCGGCGTTCGAGCCGGCGGTGATCGACCGCGCGCTCAAGCGCGAGGCGCCGCCGCGGGCGATCTCGCCGTATGCCGACTGCGACACGGTGATGGGCGTGGTCGACGACCAGCTGGCGCGCGGCGACTACCTGCTCGGCGACCGCTGCACCGCGGCCGACGTGCTGTGGGGCAGCGCGCTGGGCTGGATGATCGGCTTCGGCCTGGTCGATCCGCCGGCGCCGACCCGCGCCTATGTCGAACGCATGGCGGCGCGGCCAGCGGTGCAGCGCGCGCAGGCGATCGATGCCGGAAGCGCCTGACGCAGCGGCATCTTCCCAGCGGGCAATCGGCACCGTACCATCTCGCCGCAGCTCAGCCGGGAAGCGCCGGCCGCCATCGTCACCAAGGAAGGAAACGCATGCAAAAGACTCTCATCGCGATCTTGATCGTGGCGCTGTGCGCCGTAGGCGGCGGTTGGGCCTACACCGCATGGAAGGGGCAACAGACCGCCGCCGTCGTGCCCGCGACGCTGCCCCCGCCGGCCAAGCCCGCGGCCAAGGGCGCCTCCGCCGATGCGGTCGCCGATGCCGCCGCCGGCAATGCGGTCGATGCGCAGCAGGGTCCGCAGCCGGAGGCGGCCAAGGACGCGACGACCGAGGAACCGAAGGCCGAGGGCGTCAAGTTCACCTACGAATACGTGCCGCCGCGCGATCCGGCGCTGCAGGAAGCGTACGACTTCTCGGTCAAGATCGACATCCTGCATCGCCTGCCCGAGGTCAACGCGATGGACGGGCTGCTGATGCTGCCCGGCCCGCTGCACCTGATCACCGCCGAGTGCAAGCAGACCAACGCCTTCTATTCGCCGACCAAGCACGAGCTGGTGCTGTGCTACGAAATGGTGGAGATGCTGATCAAGATCGGCGCCAGCCTGGGCGAGCAGAACCAGGACGACAGCTTCAGCGCGCGCTTCCTGCTGGCGAACACCCGCTTCATCATGCTGCACGAATTCGGCCATGCGCTGATCGACATGCTGAGCCTGCCCAGCACCGGCCGCGAGGAGGATTCGGCCGACCAGCTCGCTTCTTCGCTGATGCTGATGTTCATGGCCCCCAACGAGTCGCCCGGCGACCTGGCCGAGAACCTGCGGCTGGCCGGCCTGTTCTTCGTGCTCAACACCAAGGAGCAGTATGGCGCGGCCGACTTCGCCGACGAGCACTCGCTCGGCCAGCAGCGCTTCTACAACCTGATGTGCATGCTGTACGGACGCGACCCGGGCAAGTACCTGCGCCTGGTGACCAGCGGCATGCTGCCCGAAGATCGCGCCCAGCGCTGCCCCACCGAGAGCAGCCGCATCACCACCGCCTGGGCCAAGCTGCTGCTGCCGCACATCGCGCCCAAGTACCAGATGAGCGGCGAAGAAGCGCAGAAGCGCTACGAAGAGGCGAAGCGCAAGCAGGAAGAGAACGCCGAGTCGCCTTACGTGCGCTGAGGCGCCTTCCGCGGCAGCGCACCGCTCGCGGTGCCGACGCGGCGCGGGGACGGCGGCGGGCCGTCCCGCCGCGAAAGGCCTTGCGCGGCGCCGGTTCGCCGCCGCCCGCCGCGGCAGTCTCGGTTCCCGATACAATGATCGGCTGATCGCAGCCATCGCCGGCCGCGCCCGCAACCCGTCTGGAGTAAGCGCCATGCCCGGGACGCCAGCCCCCGTTTCGCCGATCGCGGCTCCCGCCGCGAGCGCCCCTGCCCTGTTGCCGCTGCCTGCCGCCCGGCCCGCGGCGCCTGCGGTGGTACGCGGCAAGCTGTACATCAAGACCCACGGTTGCCAGATGAACGAGTACGACTCGGCCAAAATGGCCGACGTGCTCGCCGCCGCCGAGGGCCTGGAACTGACCGACAACCCCGAAGAAGCCGACGTGGTGCTGGTCAACACCTGCTCGATCCGTGAGAAGGCCCAGGAGAAGGTGTTCAGCCAGCTCGGCCGCTGGAAGGCGCTGAAGGCCGGCGGCAAGCCGGTGATCATCGGCGTCGGCGGCTGCGTGGCGTCGCAGGAGGGCGAGGCGATCGTCAAGCGCGCGCCGTACGTGGACCTGGTGTTCGGCCCGCAGACCCTGCACCGGCTGCCGGAGCTGATCCGCGCGCGGCGCGAGTCGGGCAAGTCGCAGGTGGACATCAGCTTCCCCGAGGTCGAGAAGTTCGACCGCCTGCCGGAACCGCGTGCCGAAGGCCCGTCGGCGTTCGTGTCGATCATGGAAGGCTGCTCCAAGTACTGCTCGTTCTGCGTGGTGCCCTACACCCGCGGCGAGGAGATCAGCCGGCCGTTCGAGGACGTGCTGGTGGAAGTGGCGCAGCTGGCCGCGCAGGGCGTGCGCGAGATCAACCTGCTCGGCCAGAACGTCAACGCCTACCGTGGGCCCTACGCCGACGCCGAGGCCGGCGAGGAGCCGCAGTACGCCGACCTGGGCCTGCTGATCCGCAGCATCGCGCAGATCGACGGCATCGGCCGCATCCGCTTCACCACCTCGCATCCGCTGGAGTTCAGCGATTCGCTGGTGGACGCGTATCGCGACGTGCCGCAGCTGGCCAACTACCTGCATCTGCCGGTGCAGGCCGGCAGCGACCGCATCCTCAGCGCGATGAAGCGCGGCTATACCGCGCTGGAATTCAAGCAGAAGATCCGCAAGCTGCGCGCGGTGCGCCCGGACATCTCGATCAGTTCGGACTTCATCGTCGGCTTCCCCGGCGAGACCGACGCCGACTTCGACAAGACCATGAAGCTGATCGAGGACGTGGGTTTCGACCAGAGCTTCTCCTTCATCTACTCGCGCCGCCCGGGCACGCCCGCGGCGGACCTGGAAGACGACACCCCCGACGCGGTCAAGCACGCGCGGCTGGCGCGGCTGCAGGCGCACATCAACGCGCACTCGCTGCAACTCTCGCGCGACATGGTCGGCAGCGTGCAGACGGTGCTGGTCGAAGGCCCGTCGAAGAAGAACCCGGCCGAACTCACCGGCAAGACCGAGAACATGCGCTCGGTGAACTTTCCCGGGCACCCGCGCCTGGTCGGCCAGTTCGTCGAGGTGGCGATCACCGAGGCGCTGAGCAATTCCTTGCGCGGGCGCCTGCTCGTCGACGCCGACTGAGCGCCGCGCGCGGCGCCAGCGCGCCGCACTGTCCGTGCGGACGCGACTGGTCCTTCACCCGCGCGCGCGCTACGCTTTCCTTCCCTGTCCTGAACGACGCCGGCAGCCCCGCGCCCGCCGCGTCCGCATCGAATGACCATCCCCGCACAACGCGATTTCACCCTGGAACCCGCCGACACCGAACGCCTGGCCAACCTGGCCGGGCCGTTCGACGCGCACCTGCGCCAGATCGAACTGCGCCTGGGCGTGGAGATCTCCAACCGCGGCAACGTGTTCCGGATCACCGGCCCGTCCAGCGCGGTCGCCGCCGCCGAGGTGCTGCTGCAAGCCCTGTATGCCGAGGCCGACAGCGTCGTGTTCGACGACCAGGCCATCCACCTGCGCCTGAACCAGGCCAATGTCGATCGCGTCGCGCAGCGCGCCTACGAACCGCAGGAAGTGGCGATCAAGGTCAAGCGCGGCACCGTGCGCGGCCGCGGCGCCAACCAGGCCAAGTACCTGCACCAGATCGCCAGCCACGACATCAATTTCGGCGTCGGCCCGGCCGGCACCGGCAAGACCTTCCTGGCGGTGGCCAGCGCGGTCGAAGCGCTGAACGAATCGCGCGTGCAGCGGCTGATCCTGGTGCGCCCGGCGGTGGAAGCCGGCGAGAAGCTCGGCTTCCTGCCCGGCGACCTGAGCCAGAAGGTGGATCCCTATCTGCGCCCGCTGTACGACGCGCTGTACGAGATGCTCGGCGTGGAGAAGGTGATCAAGCTGCTGGAAAAGAACGTCATCGAGATCGCGCCGCTGGCCTACATGCGCGGGCGCACGCTCAACGACGCCTACGTGATCCTGGACGAGGCGCAGAACACCACCATCGAACAGATGAAGATGTTCCTGACCCGCTTGGGCTTCGGCTCCACCGCGGTGGTCACCGGCGACCTGACCCAGATCGACCTGCCCAAGCACGTCAAGTCCGGCCTGCGCGACGCGATCGAGGTGCTGCACGAGGTCGAAGGCGTCAGCTTCACCTTCTTCGAGGCGCGCGACGTGGTGCGCCACCCGCTGGTGGCGCGCATCGTCACCGCCTACGAAAAGCGCGACCTCATCGACAAGGCGACCGGCCCGGCCGCGTGACCCGGCGCTGGCCCGGCGTTGCACTGACCGCCCTGCTCGGCACGGCCTGCAGCCCTTGCGGCCTGGCCCAGACCCGGGCGGCGATTCCGGCGACGCCACAGCGTATCGCCCTCGCCCAGGCCATGGCGCCCCCATGCCTGTCGATCAGGGTCGAGCAGGCGACCATCAGCCTGCCTGGCGCGGAACTCGAACGCGCCGCCGATGCGCGGCACGCCTCTGCCGCCATGCCGAAAGACGAGGAGCGACAACGGCTGGCCTGGATCGCCGGAGGGCGTGCGCAGGCGCTGTTGGCCGCCACCAGCGACGCACGCGACCGCTTCGGCTGCGCCGTGGTCGAAAAGGCGCGGGTGCCTTCCGATGCCTTGTATCTGGTAGGCCAACTGCTCGAACGCGGGCAGGCTGCCGTGTGGACGAACGCGCCGCCGGGCCTGGCGCCGGCGATCCAGGTCGAGCGCAGCGACCCGCACTGCCAGCACGGCCCGATGGGCAGCGTTCTCTACCGCGTCGCCGTCGGCGGACCGCCATTGCTGATGCTGATCGAATGCGTCACCTGATCCTGCGATAGCGGCAACCGCCGACAGCGTCCTGGAACCGCGGCATCGGTCGCCAACTGGACCGCGTCCTGCATCCGCTCAAGCCTGGGCGCAACCGGCTTACACTGCCGCCACGTATGCACTGGGGGAGTGCCATGTTCCGTTGCCGTTCGCTGCTGTTCGCCTGCCTGCTGGTCGTGTTCGCAAGCGCGGCGCCCGCCAAACCGAAAGCACCGCCGGCGCGCGCCTACGTCGAGACCAGCTATCTGGTCGCGCCGAAAACGGTAGGCGATTTCGCCCTCATCCGCAGCAAGTACGACCCCGCCGCCAAGTTGGCTGGCGCCGGCTTCCACTACGCATTGGCGGACCAGCCGGCACTGGTGATCGATGTCTTCGTGTATCCGGCTGGACGGCTGGATCCTGCCAAGGCCATCGCTGACGGCATGGTGGCGTTCCGCGCCGATCTGGCCGCGGCAGTGTCGCAAGGCGCCTATACGCAATTGCGCGAACTGGGCGATGAGCCGTTCGCGCTGAACGGCGACGCCGCACCGTCGCCCCAGGCGGACAACGACGCCGATGCGGCGGTGCTCGCGGCCATTGCCCAGTCTGAACGGGTCCACGGCCAGAAGCTGCGGCTGGACATGCATCGGACCTCGACGGACATGCCGTTGTTCTCCAACGGCTACCTGTTCTACAAGCAGCTTTACTATTTCAAGGTCCGCGTGTCCGCAGCACAGGAACGCATCGCGCGGGACAGCTTCGACGCGCTCGCCGACCAGGCCGCGCGCGCGCTCGTGCCGGCCATCCACGTGGCCAACGTCGGCGGCTGCGCGGACGCGACCATCCACATCGACGTGAACGATACGCCCGAGCAGAGCGCCGTGGCACTGGTCCGCCAGGCCACGACGCACATGGGCTTCAACTGCCATGGCTCGGTCAAGGACGCGGGCATCGATGGGCAAGCTGGCACCGCCGAGGTGATCGAAATCGCCTACACCGCCGACGACTGGAAGTCGCGGTGACGCGCCGCACGCGCGATACTGTCGGCTCCTGTCCGCTCTGAAATGCCGGTATCGCCATGACCAAAGGTCCGGTCCACCTCGACGTCGGCGTCAGCTACGCCCTGCCCCGCGCCGGATTGCCGGCGGCGGCGAGCTTCCGCAAGTGGGTGGCGGCGGCGCTGAAGGGCCGCATCCGCGAGGCCGACCTGGCGATCCGCCTGATCGACGACAAGGAAGGCCGCTCGCTCAACCACCACTACCGCGGCAAGGACTACGCCACCAACGTGCTCAGCTTCCCGGCCGAGCTGCCCGAAGGCCTGCCCAAGGGCGTCAAGCTGCCGCTGCTCGGCGACCTAGTGATCTGCGCGCCGGTGGTGGCGCGCGAGGCCGCCGAACAGGGCAAGCCGCTCAACGCCCACTACGCGCACCTGACCGTGCACGGCGTGCTGCACCTGCTCGGCTGGGACCACGAGGACGACAAGGAGGCCGACGCGATGGAGCAGCTGGAGCGCGAGATCCTGGCCGACCTGGGCGTGGGCGACCCCTACGCCGGGGAACGCTGACGCCTGTCGCGCGCGGCGCGTTTTTCGACAGCTGACGAGCAAGGGGGACAAGGATGTTCGAACCAGCACCAGCCACACAGGTGGAAACCCGCCCAGGCCCAGGGCGATGGCATGGCCTCGCCGCGGCCCTGTGGGGCATCGGCCTGACCGCCTCCGTCTATCTGGGCCTGATCCGTCCGGCACCGCTGTTCGCCGGCAGCGGCAGCCTGCCCGAATCGTTGCTGCCCTGGTTGGGCGCGCTCGCGCTGCTGGTGCTGGCGACCACGCCCAGCGCCTGGCGCTGGTTCTACCTGCGCCGGCGGCAAGCGCGGGTCGGCGGCCCGGTGCGCGTCGCCGCCCACACCGGACGGGTCGCGCTGCTGTGTCCGCTGTCGATCGGCGCGTGGCTATGCTGCCGCCACTTGAACACCCAGTTCGACAGCGGCGGCACGCTCGCTGCGCTGTCCGTGCTGTACCTGGCCAGCGCGCTGCTGACCCTGTCCAGCGCGCGGCACTGGCTGGTCAAGCGCTGGCGCGGGCGCTAACGTTGCCGCGCGGCCGCTGCGCCGCAACTCCCTGCTTTCCGGCCCGAGGTCCAGCGCGTTGATCCGTCCATCGTTGCTTCTGTTCGCGCTCGCGGCCGCGCTGCCCGCTGCGGCCGCTCCCGCACCCGCCCCTGCACCCGCCATCGACCTGCCGGCGCTGCTCGAATGCCGCCAGCGCGTGGCCGATTTCGCCGCGCTGGGGCCGCTGCTGGCCGATCCGCTGAAAGCCGTCGCGCAGGGCTGGCGGCCGCTGCCGCAGTCCAACCTGTTCATGCGCGAATACGAACTGGTGCGGCCGATCCAGGTGTTCGGCCACAGCACCACGCGCATCGCCGTCGCCGGCGCCAGCGTGATGGCGATCCTGGACCTGCCCGATCCACGCCCGCTGGCCAAGCAACTGCAGCTGGAAGCGGCGGTGGACACGCCGGACAAGGCGATGTTCGGCCGCGAGCTGGTCAGCCGCGACGTGACCGATCCCAAGACCGGCGAGCCGATGATCGAATCGATCATCCTCAGCCTGTCCACGGTGAAGTCGCACCCCGGCCAGACCCTGGCCGGTTGCAGCTACAGCCTGGACCTGCCGGAGGACCCGGACGCGCCGCCGGCGCCGGACCCGCTGCACACGCCCGCCAGCGGCGGCTGAACCCGTCCCTGCGCGCGCCGCCGCGGCCGCCGCCGGCGTCGCGGCTCTGTCCCATTGGCCCTGCTAGACTTGCGCACATCGCCCGGCAGACCGGGTGCCGTATCCATAGAACATGTCAGAAGACGACTCTAGTAGCTCCCCTCAGGAAACCCACGAAAAACGCCGCGGCTGGCTGGAACGCCTGAGCTCGGTTTTCTCCGGCGACCCGCACACCCGCGACGACCTGGTCGAGGTGCTGCGCGACGCCCAGCACGACGGGCTGATCGCCGCCGACACCTTGCGCATGATGGAAGGCGCGCTGTCGGTGTCCGAACTCACCGTCGGCGATGTGATGGTCTCGCGCTCGCAGATGGTGTCGCTGTCGGCGGAAGCGCGCTTTCTCGACCTGATGAAGCAGGTGGTCGAATCCGGCCATTCGCGCTTCCCGGTGCATGGCGAGAACAAGGACGACATCCTCGGCATCCTGCTGGCCAAGGACCTGCTGCGCGGCGTGGTCGCCGACCACGGTCCGGGCACGGTGCGCGAGCTGCTGCGCCCGGCGGTGCTGATCCCCGAATCGAAGAAGCTCAACGTGCTGCTCAAGGAGTTCCGGCTCTCGCGCAACCACATGGCGATCGTGGTCGACGAGTACGGCGGCGTCGCCGGCCTGGTCACCATCGAGGACGTGCTGGAGCAGATCGTCGGCGAGATCGACGACGAGCACGACGACGCCGAGGACGAAGCCTCGCTGATCGCCGCGCAGGCCGACGGCCAGTACGTGGTCGACGCGCTGACCCCGATCGAGGATTTCAACGAACGCTTCGGCGCCGACTTCTCCGACGACGACTACGACACCGTCGGCGGCCTGGTCACCGAGGCCATCGGCCACCTGCCGGAAACCGGCGAGGAGCTGACCCTGGGACGCTTCGCGTTCCGCGTGGCGCGCGCCGACGCGCGCCGGGTGCAGGCCTTCCACGTCACCATCCTGCCGCCCGACCCGCAGGAAGACGCTTGATCGCCCGCCCGCTGTCGCGCTGGCCGGCACGCGGCTGGCCGCAATGGCTGCTGGGCACGCTGCTGGCCTGCTGCGCGGCGTTCGCGTTCGCGCAGGCCGGCGACGCGGACCTGGCCGCGCCGCCGGCGCTGGCGCCCGCCTCCGCCGCGGCGCCCGTCGCCGGTCCGCCCAGCACCGACGCGTCCGCACCGGCGCCGCGCATCGGCGTGGCCACGATGCAGCCGGGCGAGGTGTTCTTCGAACGCTTCGGCCACGATGCGATCGTGGTGGTGGATCCGCGCAGCGGCCAGGCCACCTCGTACAACTTCGGCTTCTTCGATCCCAGCGAGCCCGACTTCGTCAGCCGCTTCGCCGCCGGCGACATGATGTATTACCTGGTCGCCCTGCCGCTGCAGGACGACCTGGCGCAGTACCGCGATGCCGGCCGCGGCGTGGACATCCAGTGGCTGGACATGGAACCGGCGCAGGCACGCGCGCTGCAGCAGGCCCTGGCCTGGCGCGCGCGGCCGGAAAACGCGCGCTACCGCTACGACTACTACACCGCCAACTGCGCCACGATGGTCCGCGATGCGCTGGACCGTGCGCTGGGCGGCACGCTGCATGCGCAGCTGTCGGGGCGTTCGCGCGGCAACACCTATCGCAGCGAATCGGTGCGGCTGGCCTCGCCGGCGCCATGGATGTGGCTGGGCTTCGACCTGGGCCTGGGCCCGTTCGCCGACAAGCCGCTGTCGCGCTGGGAAGAGGCGTTCGTGCCGATGCGCCTGGCCGAGAGCCTGGGCGAGGTACGCAACAGCGCCGGGCGCCCGCTGGTGCAGTCGCGCCAGCAGGTGCTGCCGCAGCGGCTGGCGCCGGAACCGCAGGAACAGGCGCGGCACTGGTGGCCGTGGCTGCTGGCCGGGCTGCTGGTCGCCGTCGGCGTGGTCGCGCTGGCGCGGCGGCCGCGCTGGCTGGCGGCGCTGGCGCTGCCGTTCTGGCTGCTGTGCGCGCTCGGCGGCGGCGTGTTGCTGTACCTGTGGGGCTTCAGCGACCACCGTGCGGCCTGGGCCAATCGCAACCTGCTGCTGCTCGACCCGCTGTGCCTGCTGCTGGTCGGCGGCGCCATCGCGCAGCTGCGCGGTCGCCCGCCCGGACGCTGGTTCGGCCTGGTGTTGTGGCTGGTGGTCGCCCTGGCCGGCGCGGCATTGCTGATCCATTGGCTGTCGATGCTGCAGCCGCAATTCAACCTGCAGTGGATCGCCCTGCTGCTGCCGGTGCACGCCGCGCTGGCCTGGACGTTCACGCGGCGCCGCTTGCAGCGCTGATCCCGCCCGCACACCATTGCTGCCCATGGCCACCGTCCCCGCCAATCCCGCCTGCGTCATCAACTGCGTGCACTACGACGGTCACGGCCGCCGCCACGACATCGCCCTGGAGCAGATCAGCGACGTGCTGGCCGGCGACGACGGCTTCGTCTGGGTCGGCATGTACGAACCCGCCGACCACGTGCTGCAGCAGCTGCAGGACGAATTCCAGTTGCACGACCTGGCGATCGAGGACACCCGCAAGGCGCACCAGCGGCCCAAGGTCGAGGCCTACGGCAACTCGCTGTTCCTGGCCGTGCACACCGCGCAGGTGATCGACGAGCGCATCGTCTACGGCGAGACCCACGCCTTCCTCGGCGCGCGCTTCCTGCTGACCGTGCGCCACGGCGCCTCGCTGCCGTACGCGCCGGTGCGCGAACGCCTGGAGCGCGAGGCGGCGCTGATGCAGCTCGGCCCGTCTTACGCGCTGTACGCGGTGCTGGACTACATCGTCGACAACTACCAGCCGATCCTGGACGAATTCCGGCAGAGCCTGGAGCGCCTGGAGAAGGACATTTTCGCCGAGGCCTACCGGCGCGACACCGCGATCCGCCTGTACGAGCTCAAGCGCGAGCTCAACCAGATGCGCCTGGGCGTGGCGCCGCTGCAGGACGTGCTCGCCCACCTCAAGCGCAACCCCGGCCCGCTGATTCCCGACGAAGTGCGGCTGTACGTGCGCGACGTGCTCGACCACGCGGTGCGTACCAACGAGGCGATCGACACCCTGCGCGAGATGCTCGGCACCGCGCTGAGCGTGAACCTGTCGCTGGTGACCCTGGCCCAGGGCGAGACGGTCAAGCGCCTCGGCGCCTGGGCCGCGCTATTGGCCGCCCCGACCCTGATCACCAGCTGGTACGGCATGAATTTCAAGCAGATGCCGGAACTGGAATGGCCCTGGGCCTACCCACTGATGATCGGCGGCGTCGGCGTCGTCTGCCTGGGGCTGTATCTGGCGTTCAAGCGGGCGCGGTGGCTGTAAGCCGGGATTGGGGATTGGAGAGTGGGGATTCGCAACGGCGGAACTCCACGCCGTAGCCAGTTCGAGGCAAGCCACGCGTTGAAGCAACAGCTGCGCCGCTTGGCGTCAGGCATCGGGATCCGCTGTTGCGAATCCCCAATCCCGACTCC
Source organism: Xanthomonas sp. JAI131 (assembly GCF_013410075.1). NCBI lineage: Bacteria > Pseudomonadati > Pseudomonadota > Gammaproteobacteria > Lysobacterales > Lysobacteraceae > Xanthomonas > Xanthomonas sp. JAI131. Next base: position 1,606,606 of record NZ_JACCCN010000001.1, read on the forward strand.
CCAATCCCGGCTTCAACCCACATACACCGACTTGATATTCATGAACTCATGAATCCCATGCTCGGCCAGTTCGCGGCCGAAGCCGGAGCGCTTGATGCCGCCGAACGGCAGGCGTACGTCGCTCTTGACGATGGCGTTGACGAAGGCCGCGCCGCATTGCAATTGGCGGGCGACGCGCTCGCCACGGGTGCGGTCGGCGCTCCACACGCTGCCGCCCAGGCCGAAGCTGGTGTCGTTGGCCACGCGCACCGCCTCGGCTTCGTCGGCCACGCGCAGGATCGCGGCGACCGGGCCGAACAGTTCCTCGTCGTAGGCGGGCATGCCCGGCACCACGTGATCCAGGATCGAGGCCGGATAGCCGGCGTGGGTGCCGGTGTCAGGGGCGCCGCCTAGCAGCGCCGTGGCGCCCTTGGCGATGCTGGCCTGCACCTGCTTGTGCAGTTCGTCGCGCAGGTCCTGCCGGGCCATCGGCGCCAGCGTGGTCGCCTCGTCCTGCGGATCGCCGAGGCGGCGCTCGGCCGCCGCGGCGACGAAACGGCGCACGAAGTCGTCGGCGATCGCCTCCACCACCACGAAGCGCTTGGCCGCGATGCAGGTCTGCCCGGCGTTGTCGAAACGCGACTTCACCGCCGCAGCCACGGTGATGTCCAGATCCGCGTCGTCCAGCACCACGAAGGCGTCGCTGCCGCCGAGTTCCATCACGCACTTCTTCAGCTGATCGCCGGCGTTGGCGGCGATGGAACGGCCGGCGCGCTCGCTGCCGGTCAGCGTCACCGCGGCGATGCGCGCGTCGCGCAGCACCTCGGCGGCCTGGTCGTTGTCGATGTGCAGCACGTCGAACACGCCATCGGGCACGCCCGCCGCGGCGAGCGCCGCATGGATCGCATCGGCGCAGCGCGGTACGTTGCTGGCATGCTTGAGCAACGCCACGTTGCCGGCCATCAGCGCCGGCGCCAGGAAGCGGAACACCTGCCAGATCGGGAAGTTCCACGGCATCACCGCCAGCACGCAGCCCAGCGGCTCGTAGCGCACGTAGCTGCGCTGCGCATCGGTGGCGATCGGCTGCTCGCGCAGGTAGTCGGCGGCGTGCTCGGCGTAGTAGTCGCAGGCATCGGCGCACTTGTCGACCTCGGCCAGCGCCTCCTTGCGCAGCTTGCCCATCTCCGCGGTCATCAGCCGCTGGATCTCCTCGCGGCGCGCGCGCAACTGCACGCCGACCTGCCGCAACAGCGCGCCGCGCTGCTCCAGCGGCGTCTGCGCCCATGCGGGAAAGGCCTGCGCGGACGCGGCCAGGCGCCGCTCGACGGCGGCGGCATCCATCAGCTCCAGGCTGTATTCGACCTGGCCGGTGGCGGGATTGACGGTGTCGTAAGGCATCGCGACGGACTCCTGGGAAAAGTCCGCCCAGCCTAGCGCCGCGAAGGTTGCGGCGGCGTGGCGATGCGGCGACCGCGATGGACCGCAGCGTTCTGCGGCGACGGCGGCTCTGGTAGGAGCGGCTTCAGCCGCGACCGGACGTCACCGGTAACGCCCGGTCGCGGCTGAAGCCGCTCCTGCAGAAAAGCAGCACTCCGCTAACCGCCCTGCTGCAGCGCCAGCTGGATGTCGCGCTGGCGGCGTTTCTCGCTGCGCGCCATCAGCCACCAGCCGACGAAGGCGGCGATCGACACCGCCAGCACCATCAGCGTGGCCAGTGCGTTGATCTTCGGCTTCAGCCCCATCCGCACCGAGGAGAACACGGTCATCGGCAGCGTGGTCGAGTTGGGCCCGGCGACGAAGTTGGCGATCACCACGTCGTCCAGCGACAGGGTGAACGCCAGCAGCCAGCCGGACACCAGCGCCGGGGCGATGATCGGCAGCGTGATCAGGAAGAACACCTTGAGCCGGTTCGCGCCCAGGTCCATCGCCGCCTCTTCCAGCGAGCGGTCCAGTTCCTGCAGGCGCGAGGACACCACCACGGTGACGAAGGACAGGGTGAAGGTGACATGCGCGGCCCAGATCGCGGTCACGCCCTTGGGCGGGATGCCGATCAGCCCGCCCATCGACACCAGCATCATCATGATCGACAGGCCGATGATCACCTCCGGCATCACCAGCGGCGCGGTCACCAGCGCGCCGAACAGGCTCTTGCTGGGAAAACGGCGGAAGCGGGTCATCACCATCGCCGCCAGCGTGCCGATCACCATCGACCCGGTGGCGGTCCAGAACGCCACCTTCAGGCTGATCCACGCCGCCTGCAGGATCTGCCGGTCGCGCAGCAACTCGCCGTACCACTTGGTGGAGAACCCGGCCCACACCGTGGCCAGCTTGGAGGCATTGAACGAGTACACCATCAACAGCAGGATCGGCAGGTACAGGAAGGCGAAGCCGCCGGTCAGCACCGTCCAGCGCAGCACGCGCCCGCCGCGCAGCGCGCTCATGCCTGGCCGCCTTCGAGCTGGCGTTGCTGGTAGCGGTTGAAGATCAGGATCGGCACCATCAACAGCGCCAGCATCGCGATCGCCACCGCCGAGGCCGCCGGCCAGTCGCGGTTGTTGAAGAACTCGCCCCACAGCACCCGGCCGATCATCAGCGTATCCGGCCCGCCGAGCATCTCCGGGATCACGAACTCGCCCACCGCCGGGATCATCACCAGCATGCAGCCAGCGACGATGCCCGGGCGCGACATCGGCAAGGTGATGGTCGCGAACGCCTTCCACGGCCGCGCCCCCAGATCGTAGGCGGCCTCGAGCAGGCGGTGGTCCTGCTTGACCAGCGTGGCGTACAGCGGCAGCACCATGAACGGCAGATAGCAGTAGACGATGCCGATGTAGGCGGCGATCGGCGTGTACAGGATGCGCAGCGGCTGCTCGATCAGCCCCAGCGCCAGCAGCGCGCGGTTGAGCACGCCGTTGCTGTCGAGGATGCCGATCCAGGCGTAGACGCGGATCAGGAACGAGGTCCACGACGGCAGCACCACCAGCATCATCGCGATGTTGCGTGCCGACGGCGACATGCGCGCGATCACGTAGGCCATCGGATAGCCGATCAACAAGGTCAACAGGGTGGAGATCCCGGCGATCTTGATCGAGCCCCAGTAGGCTTCGATGTACTGGTTGTCGCGCACCAGCGCCAGATAGTTCTGCAGGGTGAACTTCAGCGTCAGCACGCCGTCCTTGTAGTCCAGCAGATCGCTGTACGGCGGGCTGCTGATCGCCTGTTCGGCGAAGGAGATGCGCAGCACGATCAGGAACGGGATCGCGAAGAACAACAGCAACCACAGGTACGGTGCGGCGATCACCAGCCAGCGCGCGCCGGGCAGGCGCCGCTTGCGCAGGCGCTGCAGCAGCGTGCGCGGCGACGCCGCGGGTTGCGCGGCAGGTGCGGCGGCGGCGGCGGCGGCGGCGGGCGCGCTCATGCGGTCAGCACCACGCCGTCGTTGTCGCCCCACCACACCCAAACCGCATCGCCCCAGGTGAGGTTGTCGCTGGCCCAGCGCTGCCGGTTGGCGAAGTTGGCCATCAGCTTGAAGCCGCTGGGCAGGCGCACGTGGTAGACCGAATGGCTGCCGAAGTAGGCGATGTCCTCGATCGTGCCCTGCGCCTTGTTGTGCGCCTGCGCCGGCGCGTCCTTGCCGATGCCCAGCTTCTCCGGGCGCACCGCGAACGAGACCGGCTGCCCGGTGATGCCGGTGATGCCATGGCCGACGTAGATGCTGTCGGGAAACGCGCCGGTGCGCAGGGTCACGTAGTCCGGCAGGTCCTCGTCGATGACCGCGTCGATCAGGTTCACCGAGCCGATGAACTCGGCGGCGAAGCGATTGGCCGGCTGCTCGTAGATCTCGTCCGGGGTGCCGACCTGCTGGATCCAGCCGGCATCCATCAGCGCGATGCGGGTGGCCATGGTCATCGCCTCCTCCTGGTCGTGGGTGACCATCACGCAGGTCACCCCGGAGGTTTCGATGATGCCGACCAGCTCCAGCTGCATCTGCGAGCGCAGCTTCTTGTCCAGCGCGCCCATCGGTTCGTCCAGCAGCAGCAGTTTCGGCCCCTTGGCCAGCGAACGCGCCAGCGCCACGCGCTGCTGCTGGCCGCCGGACAGCTGGTGCGGCTTGCGCTTGCCGAGCTTGCCCAGTTGCACCAGTTCCAGCATCTCGCCGACGCGCTTGGCGATGGCCGCGCGCGACAGGCCGTCCTGCTTCAGCCCAAACGCGATGTTCTGCTCCACCGTCATGTGCGGGAACAGCGCGTAGGACTGGAACATCATGTTGAGCGGGCGCTCGTACGGCGGCAGGCCGTCCAGCGGCTGCCCGTCGAGCACGATGCGGCCGCGGCTGGGTTGCTCGAATCCGCCCAGGCAGCGCAGCAACGTGGACTTGCCGCTGCCGGAGCCGCCGAGCAGCGCGAAGATCTCGCCCTTGCGGATGTCCAGGTCGACGTCGTCGAGCGCGACGAAACCGTCGAACTCCTTGCGCAAGCCGGCGATGGACAGGTAACCGCTGCCCTTGGCCGGCGCCGCCGCCGCCGCCGCGATCGCCATCGGCGGAAGATCGGATCTCGCTTCGCTCAACGCCATCTGTTGCTCCCCGTGGAAGACACCGCGGCGCGCGTTCGCCGATGCTGCCGGGATTGCGCGGCCGACCCCAGTGTAGCCGCGGCCACCGCATCGGCGATACCGCGGCGCAGGCGTCTATTGCGCCGCTGACGGCGTCTGCGCCGGCGGCGGCGCCCAGCCCAGGCCCAGGCTCTTCTGCAGCGCCACGTAGCGCAACAGCACCTGGGTCCGCGCCTGCACTGCGCTGTCCTGCGCCGAGGCCTGCTGGCGCTGCACGTCCAGCGCATCGATCAGCGATGACGCGCCCGCCGCATAGCGCTGCTGCAGCAGCGCCGCGGAACGGTCCGCCGAGGCTTCGGCCTTGGACGCGGCCAGCGCCTGCTGGCGCGCGGCGCCGAACCGGGCGAGCGCGCTGTTGGCGTCCTGCAGCGCCGCCAGCACGGTGCCTTCGTAGGCGGCCAGGCGCGCGGCGTTGCCGGCGCGGGCCTGTTCGACCTTGGCCCTGGTCGCGCCGAAATCGAAGATCAACCAGCGCAGGAACGGCGCGACCACGCTGTTGATCGCATCGCTGCCGAGATCGCCCGGCGAGGTCGCGGCCATGCCGATGTTGCCGAGCAGGGTCACCTGCGGGAAGTACGCGCTCAGCGCCTGTCCGATCTGCGCCGACGAAGACGCCAGCTGGCGTTCGGCGCGGCGCACGTCGGGGCGGCGGCGGATCAACGCACCCGCATCGTCCACCGGCACCACCGCCGGCAGCGTCGGCAGCGGCCGGTCCGCGGCCAGCGCGGCGTCGAGCGCGCCCGGCTCGCGGCCGATCATCAGCGCCAGCTGGTCCAGCGTTTCCTTCGCCTGCGCCTGCAGGTCCGGCAACACCGCTTCCTGCTGCTGCAGCTGCGCCTGCGCGCGCTCCACCTGCAGGTCGGCATCGGCGCCGCGCTCGCGGCGCTGCCGGGTCAATTGCAGGGTCTGCCGCGCCGCCTCCAGGTTGCGCTGGGCGATGGCGATGCGCTCGCGGGTCGCGCGATAGCCCAGGTAGGCCTGTCCGACTTCGGCGGCCAGTTGCACCTGGGTGTCGGCCAACTCGGCCTCGTCAGCTTGCGCATCGGCCAGCGCGCCTTCGCTGGCGCGGCGGCGGCGGCCGAAGAAATCCAGTTCCCAGCTCGCATCGAAGCCGACGCTGTACAGCTGCGCATGCGGATCGATGGACAACGGCTGGCCGCTGCCGGCGGCGACGCTGCCCAGGCCGTCGACCAGCGCGTCCGGCGCCCTGGCGTTGAGATAGGCGGCATTGGCGCCGACGCTGGGCAGCTGTTCGGCATGGCGCTGCTGCACCAGCGCGCGCGAGGCGCGCAGCTTGGCCTGCGCGGCGCGCAGGTTCGGGCTGTTCTGCAGCGCCTGTTCGACCAGGCTGTCCAATTGCGGATCCTGCAACGCCTCCCACCAGCGCTGCGGCGGCGGCGCCGGCACCACCCCGGCCGCCGCGGCGACCGCGTCGGCGCGATGCAGCTGCGGCTGTGCCTGCGCCGCCTCGGCCACCGGCGGCGGCTTCACGTAGTTCGGGCCGAGCACGCATGCCGACAGCAGCAGCGGCAGCGCGGCGGGGACGAGCACACGGGAAAAACGCTGAGCCATGGAATCCTCAATGCATCGCAAGCGGAGCGCCGCCCTTGGGCAGCGGTTTGAGCAGCAGCCCCAGCGGAATCGTGCACACCACGATCACCCCGAAGATCCAGAACAGGTCGTTGTAGGTCATCACCAGCGCCTGCTGCTGCACCATGCGCGCCAGCTGTGCCACCGACTGCATCGCCGCACCGGCGCCGGAAGCGGACTGCAGCTGCGCGGCCAGGCCGTGCAGGTAATCCTGCGCCAGCGGCGAATTGGCACTGGTGCCGCTGCCGATCATCTGCGTGTGGAACACCATGCGCCGCTCCTGGAAGGTGGAGATCAGCGCCAGCCCGATCGAGCCGCCCATGTTGCGCGCGGCGTTGAACAGCCCGGACGCATCGCCGGCCAGTTCCGGCGGGACCGACGAGATGGCGGCCTGGTTCAGCGACATCATCGCCAGCGCCAGGCCGCAGCCCTGCAGCAGCTGGCCGATCACGAAATGCATGCCCACCGAATCGGCGCTGAGGCGCATGTTGACGAAGCAGGCGATGGCGAAGCAGCTCAGCCCGCCGATCACCAAGATGCGCACGTCCACGCGCATCAGCATCTTCGGCATCAGCGGCATCAGCAGCACCGTCGGCACGCCGGACAGCAGCACCACGTAGCCGGACTGCTCGGTGTTGTAGCCGGAGATCGTGGCCAGGAACTGCGGGATCATGTACATGACCCCGAACAGGATCATGCCCACCGCCATCACCATCACGAACACCGCGCTGAAACTGCGCTGCAGCAGGATCGACAGGCGGATCACCGGCTGCCGGCTGACGAACTGCGAGGCGACCAGGGCGACGAAGCCGACCAGCGAGAGCAGGCTCAGCAGCACGATCTCCGAGGATTCGAACCAGCGCTCGCGCTGGCCTTCCTCCAGCACCACGGTCAGCGCGCCGAGCCCGGCGGTCAGCCCGAAGATGCCGAGCCAGTCGGCGTCGAGCAGCCCGCGCAGATTCATGCGCTCGTGCGGCAGGCCGAGCAGCAACAGCGCCACCAGCCCGGCGCAGATCGGCACGTTGATGAAGAACGCGTAGTGCCAGCTGACGTTCTCGGTCAGCCAGCCGCCGAGCAGCGGCCCGATCACCGGGCCCAGGATCACGGTCATGCCGAACAGCGCGGTGCCCATGGTCTGCTGCGCCGGCGGCAGCCGCGTGGCGACGATGGTCAGCGCGGTGGGGATCAACGCACCGCCGGCGAAGCCCTGGCCGACGCGGCCGAGGATCATCATGGTCAGGCTGTTGGACAGCCCGCAGACCACCGAGAAGAAGGTGAACAGCAGCGCGCAGATCAGCAGGAAGTTGCGCAGCCCCAGGGTGCGCACGAACCAGCCGGTCAGCGGGATCATCACGATCTCGGCGACCAGGTAGGCGGTGGAGATCCAGGTGCCTTCGGTGCCGCTGGCGCCGACCTCGCCCTGGATGGTCGGCAACGCCGCGTTGACGATGGAGATGTCCAGCGTCGCCATGAACGAGCCGATGGTGCCGGCCGCGACCGCCAGCCACGCGCCGGCGTCGGCCTTCTGCTGTGCGCCGGCACCCGCCGCCGGCGCAGCGGCGGCCTCGTTCACGGCGTGCCCTCGCCCTGCTTGCCTTCCTGCTCGACCCGGTCCTTGGCGTCCTTGGCCGCGCGCGTATCCACCGTGACCGTCGCCGACATGCCCGGCACCAGCACCTTGCGCGCTTCGGCGCCGGCCTTGAGCCGGATCCGCACCGGCACCCGCTGCACCACCTTGGTGAAGTTGCCGGTGGCGTTCTCCGGCGGCAGCAGCGCGAACTGCGAGCCGGTGCCCGGCGCGATGCTCTCGACCACGCCGTCCAGCGCGACCCCGGACAGCGCATCGACCTCGATCCGCGCCGGCTGCCCGGGCCGCATCAGCCCGACCTGGGTTTCCTTGAAATTGGCGCTCAGGTACAGCGCATCGACCGGCACCACGCTCATCAGCCGCGTGCCGGCGGCAACGAACTGGCCGACCTGCACGGTCTTGTCGCCGATGCGGCCGTCGATGCGCGCGGTCAGCCGCGTATCGTCCATCGCCACCTGCGCCTGGTCGGCGTCGGCCTGCGCCTGCTGCAGCCCGGCGCGGGCCTGGTCGAGCTGCGCGCTGGCGCCCTGCACCTGGCTCTCGGCAGCGACCACTTGGGCCTTGGCCGCGTCGTACTGGGCCTGGGCGCGGTCGCGATCGTGGACGATGCTCTCGTAGTGCTCGTGGGTATCGGCGCCGGACGCGGCCAGCGGCGCGAAGCGCTTGGCTTCGCCCTGGGCGAAGCGCAGGCTGGCCGCGGCCGCGGTGACCTGGGTGCGCGCCTGCAACAGCGTGGCGCGCTGCGCCTGCAGCCCGGCCTCGGCGGCGGCGATGTCGGCCTGGCGGACCGCGACCACGGCCTGCGCCTGCTGCTGCGTGGCGCGGTAGCTGCGCTCGTCGATCTGCAGCAGCGGCTGCCCGGCCTTGACCGTCTGGTTGTCGCCGACGAACACGCCGGTCACGTAGCCGTTGACCCGCGGCGCCACCGCCACCGCATCGGCCTGCAGATAGGCATTGTTGGTTTCCTGCAGGTAGCGGCCGGTGGTCAGGTAATAGACCAGCCACGCCACCAGGCCGATCGCCACCACAAGGCCGATCAGCAGCAGCGTCCATTTCACCTTGGGATTCTTCAGCGGCGCCGGCTTGTCGGGCTGCTTGGCGTCGTTCTGGCCGTCGTGCTGGGCCGGCGCGGCCCGCGCCTCGTCCGAAGCCGCCTGTCGTTGCGTCTGCGCGGGATCTGGGTCGTGGGTGCTCAAAGTCGCAGGTTCCTGGGGGTTGGGACCATCGTCGCCGGTGCGCTTGACGGTGCAGGGACAGCAACGCACTGCGCGCGGCGCGCTCACCAGACGGTGGCGTACGGCGGACTGTACAAGTGTCTGTACCGGCGAGTCGAGATCGCGTGAGTGCGACTGGCGGTGGCGTTCAGGCGCCCTGCAAGCAACTCCTCGGCACGATCCTCGCCGGCTGCAACGATGGCCAATGGGGGGTGGCCAGGCGCATCGCGTGCAGGGTGCTGTTCAGGCCTTCCGCTTGCGCCGCACCCTCACCCCTCCCCTCTCCCGCGGGAGAGGGCTAAGGCAAAGCACCGGCTGTTCCTTCTCCCACCGGGAGAAGGTGGCCCGCAGGGCCGGATGAGGGTACGGGCGCAGCCTCGTACGCCCAATTCGGCGAGGCGCTTCGCGCCGTACCCTCACCCCTACTCCTCTCCCGTGGGGAGAGGGAAATCATTTTGCTGCGACGTCGCTCAGCGCCCGGTCTTCAGCTCGGTCCACAACCGCGTGTACTGGCGGTCCACTTCCGGCGGCATCACCGCCAGCGCGAACAGCTTGGCCTGCACCTCCGCCGGCGGGTAGATGGTGCGGTCGCCGCTGATCGCCGCATCGATCAGCGGGATCGACTTGGGCACCGCGTTCGGATAGCTGACGAAGTTGGTGTTGGCCGCGGCCACTTCCGGGGTCAGCAGGTAATTGATGAACTGGTAGGCCTGCTCCGGATGCTTGGCGTCCTTGGGGATGGCCAGCATGTCGAAGAACTGCAGCGCGCCTTCCTTCGGAATCGAATAGGCGATGTGCACGCCATTCTTGGCCTCCTCGGCACGGTCGCGCGCCTGCAGGATGTCGCCCGACCAGCCCACCACCAGGCAGGTGCTGCCCTTGGCCAGCGCGTCGATGTACTGCGAGGAATGGAAATTCTGGATGTAGGGGCGGATTTCCTTGAGCTTGGCCGCGGCCTTTGCGATCACCTTCGGGTCGGTGCTGTTCGGGTCCTCGCCCAGGTAGTGCAGCACCGTCGGCACGATCTCCGAGGCGGTGTCGAGGAAGGTCACCCCGCAGTCCTTGAGCTTGGCCAGGTTCTCCGGCTTGAACACCAGGTCCCAGCTGTCGACCACGTCGGTGCTGCCGAACGCGGCCTGGATCTTGTCCACGTTGTAGCCGATGCCGGTGGTGCCCCACAGGTACGGCACCGCGTAGGTGTTGCCCGGATCCTGCTGCGCGATGCGCTGCATCATCGCCGGGTCCAGATTGGCCAGGTTGGGGATCTTGCTCTTGTCCAGCGGCAGGAACACGCCGGCCTGGATCTGCCGGCCGAGGAAACTCAGCGACGGCACCACCACGTCGTAGCCGCTGCCGCCGGCCAGCAGCTTGGCTTCCAGCACCTCGTTGCTGTCGAACACGTCGTAGGTGACGTGGATACCGCTATGCCGCTCGAAGCCGGGCACGGTGCCTTCGGCGATGTAGTCCGACCAGTTGTAGACGTTCAGTTGCTTCGCATCGCCGCCGCCCGCCGCCTCCGCCGCGCCGTCCTGCCGGCCCGATCCGCCACAGCCCGCCAGGCACAGCACCGCCACCATCCCCGCTATCGCTCGCCGCTTCATCGTCGTCTCCATGCCGCCCGTTGCGGGCAGCGGTTGGCGGGACGCCGCGCTGGCGCGCGTCCCGGTGGTCCTCCCCTTTGGCGGCCGCGCGCGCGGCGCGGCCGTACTGCGTGCAGGCGCCGCGCCGAAGCGCGGCGCCATGGACCACGGACGCGACCGGCTCAGCGGCCGGTCTTGATCTCCGTCCACAGGCGGGTATACAGCTTGTCCACCTCGGGCGGGTTGATCGAATAGGTGAACATCTTCGCCGCCACCTCCGGCGGCGGATAGATGGTCGGGTCGTTGCGGATCGCCGCATCCACCAGCGGCGTCGCCTTGGGCACCGGATTGGCGTAGTGGATGAAGTTGGAGTTGGCCGCGGCCACCTCCGGCGTCAGCAGGTAGTTGATGAACTTGTAGGCGTTCTCCGGATGCTTGGCATCCTTCGGGATCGCCAGCATGTCGAACCACTGCGGCGCGCCTTCCTTGGGAATCGAATAGGCCACTTTCACGCCGTTCTTGGCTTCCTCGGCGCGGTCGCGCGCCTGGATGATGTCGCCGGACCAGCCCACCGCCAGGCAGGTGCTGCCGTTGGCCAGCGAGGTCACGTACTGCGAGGAGTGGAAGTTCTGCACGTACGGGCGGATGCTCTTGATCAGCGCGGCGGCCTTCTCGATCTTGGCGCTGTCGGTGGTGTGCGGATCCTCGCCCTGGTAGTGCAGCGCGATCGGGATCAGGTCCGACGGCGTGTCGAGGATGGTGACGCCGCAATCCTTGAGCTTGGCGATGTTCTCCGGCTTGAACACCAGGTCCCAGCTGTTGGCGATGTCGGTGCTGCCGAACGCGGCCTTGACCTTGTCCACGTTGTAACCGATGCCGGTGGTGCCGACCATGTACGGCACGCCGTACTTGTTGCCCGGATCCTGCTGCGCGATGCGCTGCATGATCTCCGGATCCAGATTCGCCAGGTTCGGGATCTTGCTCTTGTCCAGCGGCAGGAACACGCCGGCCTGGATCTGCCGGCCGAAGAAGTTCAGCGTCGGCACCACCACGTCGTAGCCGCTGCCGCCGGCCAGCAACTTGGTCTCGACCATCTCGTCGCTGTCGAACACGTCGTAGGTGACCTTGACCCCGCTGGCCTTCTCGAACGCGGGCACGGTGTTCTCGGCGATGTAGTCCGAATAGTTGTAGACGTTGAGGACCTGGTCCTCGCCCGCCGCGGGCTTGCCGCCTTCGCCGCCGCCGGAACCGCCACAGGAGGCGAGCAGCGCCGCAGAGAGGGAAAGGGTGAGCAGTCGCAGCTTCATTGCAGGTCTCCGCAGGTCCATGGGGAAGATCGGAAGATACACGCCGCGGCGTCGCGCGGACGGGTCCAGGCCAACCGGCCCAGACTAACCAGCGCCGGCCTATTTGCCCAGCGCCTGGGCGGTGTCCTCCAGCGCCAGCCAGGCCTTGTCGAACAATTCGTCGACCTGGGCGCGGCTGAGGATCAGCGGCGGCGACAGCAGCATCGCATCGTTGGTCGCGCGCAGGATCAGGCCGCGGCGCAGCGCATGGTCGCGGCACAGCGCGCCGACCTTGCCGCGGTCGGGGAAATAGTGCCGGCGCGGCTTGTCCGGGACCAGTTCCAGCGCGCCAATCATGCCGACGATGCGCGCCTCGCCGACCAGCCGGTGCTCGCCCAGCTCGGCCCAGCGCTGCGCCAGGTACGGCGCGATCTCGCTGCGCGCGCGTTCGACGATGCCCTCGTCCTGCAGCAGGCGCAGGTTCTCCAGCGCCACCGCCGCGCACACCGGATGCCCCGAATAGGTGCAACCGTGCGCCAGCTCGCCGCCCTGCTCCTTCAGCACCGTGGCCACGCGCTTGCCGAACATCGCCGCGCCGAGCGGGATGTAGCCGGAGGTGATGCCCTTGGCGATGGTCATCACGTCCGGCTGGAAGCCGAAGTGCTGCGCGCCGAACCATTCGCCGGTGCGGCCGAAGCCGCAGATCACTTCGTCGGCGACCAGCAGCACGTCGTAGCGGCGGCAGATGCGCTCGATCTCCGGCCAGTAGCTGCGCGGCGGGATGTACACGCCGATCGCGCCCATGATCGGCTCGCCGATGAACGCGGCCACGCGTTCCGGCCCCAGTTCCAGGATCTTGTCCTCCAGCCGGCGCGCGGCCAGCAGGCCGTATTCCTCCGGATCCAGGTCGCCGCCGTCGCCGAACGGGTATGGCGGGTCGATATGGTGGATGTCGGGAATGGGCAGTCCGCCCTGGCGGTGCATGCCCTTCATCCCGCCGAGGCTGGCGCCGGCCATGGTGGTGCCGTGGTAGCCGTCGTGGCGGCCGATGAAGATGCTCTTCTGCGGCTGGTCCTGCACGGCCCAGAAGTGCCGCACCAGGCGCAGGATGGTGTCGTTGGCCTCAGAGCCGGAGTTGGTAAAGAAGGCATGGTCGAGGTCGCCGGGGGTGAGTTCGGCGAGCTTGGCGGCGAGGCGGATGGTCGGCTCGGTGGTGCACTGGAAGAAGCTGTTGTAGTACGCCAGCTGTTCCATCTGCCGCGCGGCGGCCTGACCGAGTTCCTTGCGCCCGTAGCCGACGTTGACGCACCACAGCCCGGCGAAGGCGTCGAGCAGCTGGTTGCCGTCGGCATCCCAGACATAGGCGCCGTCGCCGCGGGTGAGGATGCGCGTGCCCTTCTGGGCAAGCGCGGCGTTGTCGTTGAACGGGTGCAGGTGATGCGCCGCATCCAGGTCCTGCAGGGCCCGCGTTTCTATCCGATCCATGTCGACTCCGTAGCGTTGGTACTGTGCCTGGTGGTGCTGTGCTGTTGCTGTGTTCTTGCCGCCGCCTTCGCCTTTGCTGTCGCTTTGCCTTGCCCTTCGCCGTTGCCGTTGCCGTTGCCGTTGCTGTTGCCTTTGCTTTCGCTTTTGACTTACCGGGTTCCCTTCCGCAGCGGCGGCCATGGCGGGGAAAAACCCCGCAGGGGCGGCGCACATGGATGTGCGCCGTTCGCGGCAGGGGCAGGATGCCCCTTCCGCGAATCCCCGTCATGGACGCGGACCCGGAGCGCGCAGCGCGGAGGGCGCGAGGCAGGGCGCGCTTTCTTTTGGTTACTTTTCTTTGCGCGAGCAAAGAAAAGTGACT